>NZ_JAAXQT010000001.1:0-1390874 GCF_019778565.1 Rhizobium laguerreae
GCTCTGGGCCAGCGCGGGGAGGGGCATGAATGCGGCGATACAGCAAAGCACCACCATCTGTCGAAGCGCGTAAGTCATACCGGTCCTCCAATCTCGACGGCCGATTCACTGCCGCCAACCTCAAGATGAAGTGATGTTATTCATGTCTTGCTGCTTTGACCGAGGGTCTCTGCCCCCGTGATTTCCCCGGCGTTCAATCCCTTGGAAAAGGAAGGCCGGCACGCAATGCACATCAGAAAAATCGTAACCCTATGGAATTGGACTATAAACGGCAGCGGCGAAAAATTGCAAATGCCAATTGGTAACGATTCCGGAATCCATCAAAACGTCACAGAGGGCATCAGCTCTCGACGATCTCGTCTCTGCCGGGTTGCAGAGCGGCGAGTTCGGCCCAGTCGAGTTCCTGTTCCAGCATGTGAAAGACATCATCGTCAATCTCGTCGGCGCGGCGCATCGCTGCCAATCTTCGGCGTTTCGCGACGATGACGTTGCGGCGCTGCTTGTCGAGCCTGCTGACCTCGCGCGGGTGTTTTCCGTCAGCGGCGATTTGGCGCTCGGAGGTGTAGACGTCGCGCAGGATGCGGGTGGATTTGTCCTCGCCGCCGGCGAGTTCGGCAAGGGCCGCATCGATCAACGTGACGCGGGCTCTGGCGAGGTCGCGGTCCAGGGAGGTGTCCGGGTCGAATTTCAGGTAACGGATCAGTGGCCCGAGCGTCAGGCCCTGGACGATGAGCGTGCCGAGAACGACGGCGAGCGCGCTGAGCAGGATGATATCGCGATCGGGAAAATCGATCGGCAAAGCGAGCGCAGTTGCCAGCGTGACGAGGCCGCGCATGCCGCACCAGCCGGCAAGCAGGCTGGTGGCGAAGGTCGGAACGGCTTGTGTCGTGCGTCCGCGCGCGGCGAGAAAGTTGATGACGCGGTTATAGAAGAGCACCCAGGCCAGGCGGACGACGATGACGGTGACGAAGACCATGGCGGCGAAGGTGATCGCGAAATTCAGGCGGCCGGGATCGAGGTCGAGGACGATCTGGCGGGCCTGCAGGCCCATCAGCAGGAAAGCGAGGACGTTGAGCAGAAAGACCGCGGCTTCCCAGACCGAATAGGAATGAATGCGGTGGCGGGCCGTCTGCCGCTCGGGCATGTAACGGGCGATCACCATCGCATAGACGACGATCGCCAGAATTGCCGAAAGATGCAGCCGCTCGGCGATGATCCACGTGCCGAAAGTGGCGACGAATTCGAGCAAAGTGCCGCCGAGCGTGCCGGCGAGCCTCAGGCCGACGACCATGTAGAGACGGCCCAGGAGATAACCGAGGATGAGGCCGCCAGGCACGGCGAGCGCCAGCTCCGCCAGGGCGCCGGCGAAGAAGGTGGGGCTTGCGGCGGCTGCCACCGCGGCGCTGAAGATCAGCAGCGCGACGGCGTCGTTCAGGAGGCTTTCGCCCTTCAGGATCACATAGGTCTGGCGCGGCAGGGTGAAGCGGTCGAGCATGGCGGTGGCGGCCGCCGCATCCGGCGGCGCGACGATGGCGCCGAGTGCGACGGCTGCGGCAAGCGGCAGGCCGGCCATCGTCACGCTGACGGTAGCGACGGCTGCGGCCGTCACGATCACGGCGATGGCGGCGAGCGAGAACAGCGGCAGCCAGTTGCGTCTCAATGTCCTCGGCGGCAAATCGTAGGCGGCGTCGAAGAGCACGGGCGCGATCAGCAGCGCCAGCGCAAGTTCGGGATCGATCGCGACTTCGGGCGCCCAGGGCACGGCCGCAACGATGACGCCAGCGATCGCCAGCATTGTCGGATAGGGAATCCGGAACTTCCTGGAGAATTGCAGAAAGACGATCGCCACCAGCAGCAGCGTCAGCATGCTTTCGAAGAACGCCATCGAGCTCCCCAATGCGCGCCTCCGGCGGAGGCTGTTCCTGCCACAGAATTAGGGCGGAGCTGGGCTGCGGCTACCGACTGGTGCTCGTAAACGGCGAAAGGAGAAACTGCGGATATGCTTGACCCGGTCTGCGGCATTTTAGCCGCCATTGCTGAATCCGCCGTCCATGCCCTTGTGCAGTGCACATGCTCAATATATCTACCAATATTATAAGGGTGCTTATAAATAACGGTCACAGGTTTTCATGAACGCCACTCCGACCCTCGGTTTCCTTCTCCACGACGTCGCACGGCTGCTGCGCAAGCGGTTCGAGCAGCGCGCGAAGTGCCTTGGGCTGACCCGGTCGCAATGGCAGACGCTTGCCTATCTCTCGAATAACGAAGGTATCCATCAGGGTCGCCTTGCCGAAATCCTCGAAGTCGAGCCGATCACGCTGGTGCGCATTCTCGACAAGCTCGCCGAGCGCGGGCTGATCGAGCGCCGCCAGCACCCGACCGACCGGCGTATCTGGATGCTTTATATGCGCGACGAAGCGCACCCGCTGCTTGCCGAAATGCGCGAGCTCGGCGACACCACCCGCGCGGAAGCGCTGCAAGGTGTTCCGGCCGAGCAGCGCGAGCAGCTTTTCCACATCCTATCCGTAATGAAGACGAACCTGGTTCAGGCATGCCGGAGCCCGGTTGACGAGAATGAGACGAACGATGGCTGATCAATCTCCCCTCCGCGTCGTTGCCGACGCCAATGCCAAGACCGAGACCCCTGTCGAAGAAAACGAAGCGAAACAGCAGGAAACGGTAGCCGAAGCGCCTTCATCCAATTCAGCGCCGGCTGCCGCCGTGGCTGCGCCTGGCGGCAACAAGGTCCGCCGCCGGCGCAGTCTCACGCGGCCGATCCTGTTTGCCCTGCTGCCGGTGGCGCTCGTCGTCGGCGGTTATTATTACGTCAATGGCGGCCAGGTGATGTCGACCGACAATGCTTATATCCAGGCCGACATGGTAGGGCTCACCACCGATGTTTCGGGCATCGTCGACCAGATCAACGTGCATGAGAACGAGGCGGTCAAGGCGGGGCAGGTGCTGTTCAGCCTGCGGTCGGATTCTTTCAAGATCGCGCTTGACGGCGCCAAGGCGCAGCTCGGCGCGCAGCGCAACCAGATCATGAATCTCAAGGCCAGCTATCAGCAGTCGCTTGCCGAGATCACGCAGGCGCAAGCCGATCTGCCCTATTATCAGGATCAGTTTGACCGGCAGCAGAACCTCGTCAACAACGGCAGTGCGACGCAGTCGGCCTATGATGAAGCCAAGCACAATCTGGAAGCCGCGCAGCAGAAGGTTGCCGTCGCCAAGGCGGAAGCTGCAACGACACTCGCCCAGCTCGGCGGCAATGCCGACCAGCCGGCCGAGGAAAACCCGCTCTACCTGCAGGCCAAGTCGCAGGTCGACAGTGCCCGGCGCGAACTCGACCACAGCGTCGTCAAGGCACCGTTCGACGGCATCGTCACCAATGTCAATGCGCTGCAGGTGGGCTCCTACCTGCAGGCTTCGCAGCAGGCCTTCTCGCTTGTTGCCACCGACCGTCTGTGGATCGCCGCCAGCCCGAAGGAAACCGAGCTAACTTATGTCAAGCCCGGCCAGACGGCCGAGATCTATGTCGACACCTATCCCGGCGTGACATGGAAGGGCAAGGTCGAGAGCATCAGCCCGGCCTCCGGCTCCAGCTTCTCGCTGCTGCCGGCGCAGAACACCACCGGCAACTGGGTGAAGGTCGTCCAGCGCATTCCGATGCGCGTCAGCATCGAGGACACTGACGGCAAGCCGCCACTGCGCGTCGGCATGAGCACGGTGCTCGATGTCGAGACCGGCCATGCCCGCGGCCTGCCTGATTTCGTCAACAAGCTTCTGGGCCGGCCTCAGGGCAAGGATCATGAGTAACGCTTCCGCTTCTCCGGCGACGCCGATTGCCAATCGCGGCGCGATTACGGCCTGCGTCATTCTCGCGGTCATCATGCAGGCGCTGGACACGACGATCGCCAATGTGGCGCTGCCCTATATCCAGGGCAGCGTGTCGGCCTCTGCCGACCAGATCAACTGGGTGCTGACCTCCTATATCGTCGCGGCGGCAATCATGACGCCGCCGTCGGGCTTCCTTGCCGCCAAGTTCGGCCGCAAACGCGTGCTGCTCGTCGCCATTGCCGGCTTCGTGGCGGCCTCCGTTCTCTGCGGCCTGGCGCAATCGCTGAACCAGATCGTCGCCTTCCGTCTGCTGCAAGGCCTGTTCGGGGCATCGCTGGTGCCGCTTTCCCAGGGCATCCTCCTCGACATCTATACGGTCGAGGAGCGCGGCTCGGCCATGGCCCTTTTCGGCGTCTCGGTCATGGTCGGGCCGGTGCTTGGGCCTGTCATCGGCGGCTGGCTGACCGACAATATCAGCTGGCGCTGGGTGTTTTATATCAACGTGCCGATCGGCGCGCTGGCCTTCATGGGCATCGTCGTCTTCGTCACCGAGACCAAGAGGGATCTGCTGGCCAAACTGGACTGGTTCGGTTTCGGGATGATGAGCCTCGGCATCGCCGCGCTGCAGCTGTTCCTCGACCGCGGCGAGCAGCTCGACTGGTTCTCTTCCGGTGAGATCATGCTCGAGGCGTTGATCTGCGCCTCAGCCTTTTATCTGCTGATCGTGCATACGCTGACGGCCGAGAAATCCTTCGTGAACCCGAAGTTGTTCCTCGACCAGAACTTCTCGATCAGCATGATCTTCATCTTCGTGGTCGGCATTACCTATCTCGCCTCACTGGCGCTGATGACGCCCTATCTGCAGACGCTGATGGGCTATCCCGTCATCACCGCCGGCATCGTCATGGGGCCGCGTGGGCTCGGCACCATGCTCTGCATGTTCATCGTCGGGCGGATGGTCGGCAAGGTCGATACGCGCGCATTGCTGGCGCTCGGCTTGGGGCTCACCGCATGGGCGATGTACGACATGACCGGCTGGACACCCGACGTCTCGCAATGGACGATCGTCTCGGTCGGCTTCATCCAGGGCGCCGGCCTCGGCTTTCTGTTCGTGCCGCTGACGACGATCGCTTTTTCCACGCTGCCCGCCCATATGCGCGGCGACGGCACCGGTCTCTACAACCTGTCGCGAAACATCGGCTCGGCGGTCGGCATCTCGATCGTCTCGGCGCTGATCGTTGAGAACACGCAGAGCAATCATGAATCGATCGCAGCCTATGTGACGCCGTTCAACCACGCCTTCAATGCGGTGGCCGCGCAGGGACTCAGCCCGGTGACGGCGGCCGGCCGCGCCTCGCTCAACGAGATCATCACGCTGCAAGCGACCATCATCGCCTATATGGATGATTTCAAGCTGCTGATGCTGATGTCGCTTGCGGTCATCCCGCTGGTTCTGCTGCTGCGCAAGCCGAAGGCAGCACCCGCCGTCGACCATAGCGCGGTGATGGAATGATCAGCGAAACGGCTTGCTGAGAAAACGCGATCCCTGAATGCCGAAGCGCCATGGTGCTTCGGCATTTTTTGTGATGCCGATACGTTTTCCCGAGACGATCGGCACCGGTGCGGACGGCGTGATCGCATAGGGCGGGTGATCGAGCAGCCTGTCATTGATCGCGATGTCGATGCCGAGCGCCTGGCAGAGCTTGCCGGGACCGCTGCAGAGCGACGTCAGCGTATCGGTGCCGCGCCGCTCCATCATCTGAGGGATTCCCGTTTCCGGCTCCAGGGCGCGGATGAGTACAGCCGAGCCCGGATGGCAGACGAAATTCAGGCACCAGTACATGCCGTAGATGCGGTAGATATAGACGTTGCCCGGTTTGCCGTACATGGCGCCGTTGCGCTTGGTCGGGCCGCGGTAGCTGTGCGAGGCCTCGTCATCGGGGAAATAGGCTTCGGTCTCGGTGATGCGTCCGCCGACGCCGTCCACGGTCAGATGGCAGCCGAGCAGGTCGCGTGAGACGACGATCGCATCGCGCTCAAAAAACGTCCTGAGGCTTTCGCCGGTGAGCGTGCCGGTGCCGATCGCACCTGATATCGTTCCACCATCGGTCATGGCCGACGCAGATAACATTCAGCGCGCTCGCCGTCATCCCGAAACCGCTTCATGTTTTTCGGCCACGGACATCAGCGGCCGGCATTCGGATCGCGCATCGGGATGGAGGGTGATGTGACCGAGACCGGGTCGCTCGCCGGGAAGGAATCTTCCAGCCCCTCCTCCAACTCTTCTTCGAGCAAAGCGGGATCCTTGCGGCGCGCGCCGTCGCTATGGGCAGGTTCGATTGCGGCGGCAAGCAGGGCTTTGGCCCGCAAGACGGCATTTTCCGAGGTCAACTCAGGCGTGCTCCGCAGCGTCACGGCAATGCTATCTTCGCCTTCGCCGCCGAATTCGACGACGAAGCCGTCTTCCGTCTGGTAGACGGTGATATCACTGAGTGCCATGACCGTTCTCCGAGGGCGCTCACATTAGCAATATGCATTTTAGTGAGATGCATTTTAGTGAAGCGCGTTTTCGGAATTTTGTCGAGCGAAGACCTTCACCAGCCAGTCGATGAAGACGCGCACGCGGGGCGAAAGCTGGCGGTTGCGGGGGTAGAGCAGGGAAACCGGTGTCGGGGTCAGCGGAAAATCCTGCAGTATCTGGACCAGCGTTCCCGCGGCAAGGTCTTCTTCGGCGTGATAGCGCGGGATCTGGATCATGCCGAGGCCCATCCTCGCCGCTGAAATATAGCTTTCGGCGGCGTTGACGGCGACGGTGGCGGGAATGGTGATGTCACGCACCGTGCCGCGGACGGTGAATTCGAGCGGCAGCAGGCTGCCGGTTCCGCTGGAGTGGAAGCCGACCATGCGATGGCCGGCAAGCCGGTCGGGATGCTGCGGCAGGCCGTGGCGGGCAATGTAGGCAGGTGAGGCGAGCGTCACCTCATCGAGCATGGCGACGTGCCGGGCGACCATGTCGCTATCTCCAGGCGTGCCGACGCGCAGCACGCAATCAATGCCTTCACGCACGAGATCGACCAGCCGATCGCCCTCGCTCATGTAGAGTTCGATCTCCGGATAGGTCTCCAGGAAGGACGACAGGCTCGGCAGCACGAAATGGCGGGCGAGCGTGCCGTGCACGTCGACACGCAACATGCCCTTCGGCTTGGCGCCGGCGAAGGCGCCTTCGGCTTCCTCGATATCGGCAAGGATCGACAGGCAGCGTTGGTAATAGGCTTCGCCATCAAGCGTCGGACTGACGTGGCGCGTCGTACGCTGGAGCAGGCGCACGCCGAGACGGGCTTCCAGCCCCTTGACCGCATCGGTGACAGTCGAGCGCGGCAGGCCGGTGTCCTCGGCGGCAAGCGTGAAGCTGCGGCGTTCCACGACACGGCAAAACACGCGCATGGCGTCAAATCTGTCCATCTGTTTGTTCGTTATTCCCGGATAGTAATGCCGAAGAATGCCTGATTATCCGCAAAAGGAAAGGGCGCATCTTCTCCTCATCGAAAACGCTACGGCGCAGAATGAAGGAGAAGGACAATGGCTTCCAACGAAAACAAGGTCGCATTGGTGACCGGCTCATCCCGCGGCATCGGCGCAGCGGTCGCCGAGCGTCTCGCCATGGACGGTTTCACCGTCGTCATCAATTATTCCGGCAATGCCGCTCCGGCCGAGGAACTGGCAAAGAAGATCGAGCAGGCCGGCGGCAAGGCGCTGACGGCGAAAGCCGATGTCAGCGAGGCGCAAGCCGTTCGCCGCATGTTCGATGCCGCGGAAACCGCTTTCGGCGGCGTCGATGTGCTCGTCAACAATGCCGGCATCATGATGCTCTCAGCGCTCGCCGAGGCCGACGACGCCAATTTCGATCGCCAGATCGGCGTCAATCTGAAGGGCACCTTCAATACGTTGCGCGAGGCAGCCAAGCGTCTGCGCGACGGCGGCCGGATCGTCAACTTCTCGACATCCGTCGTCGGCCTGAAGCTCGAAACCTACGGCGTCTATGCCGCGACGAAGGCTGCCGTGGAAACGCTGACGGCGATCATGGCCAAGGAGATGCGTGGCCGCAACATCACCGTCAACGCCGTCGCGCCCGGCCCCGTCGCCACCGACCTTTTCCTCAACGGCAAGTCGGACGAACTCATCGCCCGCACGGCGAAAATGAACCCGCTGGAACGCCTCGGCACAGCGGAAGACATCGCTTCTGCGGTTGCCTTCCTCGCCGGCCCTGATGGTGGCTGGATCAACGGCCAGACGCTACGCGCCAATGGCGGCGTGATCTGACGAAGCCGGCGGCGGCCCGCCGTCATCGCAAATATGTGAATGCGATTGCGGACTTTTCCCTTATAATCCTGCGGGGAGTGCGTATATCTGCTCTATCGCGATAGAGTGGAATTCCCTGCCATTCTCTTTGCGAACCTCCAGAGCCTGCCGCGCCCTTGCTACGGTGCGACAGGCTTGATGTTCAAAGTTGCAGATTGCGGCCCGTCGAAGGTTTCCCCTGCCTTCCGGGCCGTATTTGTCTTGGCGCTCAGACGTCGTTCAGTCTTGCCTCGACCAGAAGTTTCACCAGCCAGTCGACGAAGACGCGGACCTTGTTGCTGAGGTGGCGGTTCGGCGGATAGACCACATAGAGCGGCAGCGGATCGCGGCGCCAGTCCGGCAGCACGCGGACGAGTTCGCCCCTTGCCATCGGCTCGCGCGCCATGAAGATCGGCACCTGCGCGATGCCGAGGCCGGTCAGCGCCGCCGTCAGATAGGTGCGGCTATCGTTGACCGAGGCGATGTAACGCGGACTGGTCTCGATCACCTCGTTGTGCCGGCGGAATTCGAAAGGCAGCGTCCGGTTGTTCTGGGCGCGAAAATAGTTGACGGTGTAATGATCCGCCTCCAGATCCTCGGGCCGCTCGGGCATGCCGAATTTCTGGATGTAGTCCGGAGAAGCGCAGGTGATCATCTCGACTTCGGAGACGCGCCGCGCAATCAGCGACTGGTCGGCCGGCGTGCCGGCGCGTAGCGCGCAATCGACATTTTCTGCAAGATAATCGACCGTGCGGTCGCCGACACCGAGGTCGATGCGGATGTCCGGATAACGCTGATAGAAATCGCAAAGTGCCGGAACGACGATCCAATCGGCGAAAGCGCCGGCCATCTCGACACGCAGCCGTCCGCTCGGCAAGCTCTGCGAATTGGAGAGGCTGCCGTCAAGCTCCTCCAGTTCCGAAATGATCTGGGCGGCGCGTTCGTAATAAAGCGCGCCGTCTGTGGTCACCATGACCCGGCGCGTGGTCCGATTCAAAAGCTTGGTACGCAGATGCGCTTCCAGGCCCTGGATGAGATTGGTCACCGTCGCCTTGGGCATGGCGAGCATGTCGGCGGCGCGGGTGAAATTGCCCGTCTCCACAACACGAATGAAGACGCGCATTGCCGAGAGCTGATCCATCGGTTTCAAATCCGCAGTTTGCGTTGCACCATTGTTCGAGATCTGGAACAGTGTTATCGCGTTATAGCTTCTTATTCCTTGGTTGGAATAACAATATCTTTTTTGTGCAAAATGCAAGCGGCGGACGTTGTCTGCTTGTCGCCGATACAGAAGAGACCGGAAGCATGACGGTGGAATGGAAAGATATGATGCTGGATAAGGTGGCCATCGGCCCCGTTTCCGCACGTATCTACATGGGCGCCGATTATGGCAAGGGCCCGCCGATCGTGCTTTACCTGCACGGCGGCGCTTTTCTCGACAGCGACAAGGCCGCCGACCGGCCGGTGGCGATAAGCCTCGCCAAAGCCGGCGCCATCGTCGTCGACGCTGACTACAGCACGCTGTCCGGCAACATATTTCCGAAGGCGCTGGAAGTTTCCTTCTCAGTTTTTACCTATCTCGCCAATAAACGCGCCGGTCTTGGCGACCGCAAGTCGTTGCTCTTCGTTGCCGGTGAAGAGGCCGGCGGCAATGTCGCTGCCGGCGTCGCGCTGAAGGCACGCGACCAGATGCCGGATGCACTCGACGGCCAGGTGCTGATTTCGCCGCTGCTCGATCCCTTCATGGGTACGTCCTCGATCCGCAAGGCTGAAGCCATCGGCATGCGCCAGCGCTGGACGGAAGGTTGGAGCCACTATCTGAGCGGCGGCGGTTGCCACCCTTATGCGGCGCCTTGCCTCTGTTCGCGTATTTCAGGCGTCGCGCCGGCGCTGATATTTACCGCCGAGGATGATCCTCTGCACGACGAAACGATTGGTTACGGTGTCCGCCTGAAACAGGCTGGCGTCGGTGTGCGCCAGCATGTCCTTCCCGCCGGGACGGGCTGGCCCTCGATTTATGGTGGGAAATCCGAGGGAGTGCCGGACTGGCAGGAAAACGTCAGCCGCCATTTCGGAAGCTTCCTTCGGGAGGTAAGCGTCCAACCGCAATTGCATTGAAGAAGACCTGATATTTCGGCGGCTTAGAGCCGCAAGGAGAGTACTAATGACGTCCAGAAGTAAGCGCTGGGCCCTGATGGGCGCCGGCATAGGGCTTGTTGCGTCCATTTCGGGCGCTGCATTGTTTTTTGAATTGCCGATGAGCACGACCGCTACGGCTGCTTCCGCCCCCGCGCAGGCTCCCGCTGTGCCGGTGACGGTTGCCGTCGTCGCGGCGCGCGACGTGACGGCCTGGGAAAGTTTCTCCGGCCGTCTCGAAGCGGTCGACCGGGTGCAGGTGCGTTCCCGTGTTGCCGGCGCCATCCTTTCGGTGGCGTTCCGCGAAGGGGCGCTGGTCAAGCAGGGCGACCTACTCTTCACCATCGACCCGGCTCCCTACCAGGCGAGCGTGGCGCAGGCGCAAGGCCAGGTCGCTTCGGCCGAGGCCAAGGTCAGCCTGGCGCAGACCGAACTCGATCGCGGCCGCAGGCTTTCCGACAACCGAACCATCTCCCAGAGCGATCTCGATCAGCGCCAGAGCGCGCTGGCCGAGGCTCAGGCGGGGCTGCGTTCGGCGCAGGCCGCCCTGCAGTCGGCCCAGCTCGATCTCGATTACACTCAAGTGCGGGCTCCGGTGTCCGGCCGCATCGGCAAGATCGAGGTGACCGCCGGTAACCTTGTGGCGGCCGGGTCGGCCTCGCCGGCGCTGACGACGCTCGTTTCGGTCGATCCGATCTATGCGAGCTTCAATGCCAGCGAAGAGATGGTGACGCGGGCGCTCGCCCAGCTTCCGCAGACGGACAGCGCCCTGCCTCCGGTCGAAGAGATTCCGGTCGAGGTCGGCACGCTGACCGATACAGGCACGCCGATCAAGGGCAAGCTGCAACTGATCGACAACGAGGTCGATGCATCAAGCGGCACGATCGGCGTTCGCGCCGTCTTCGATAATCCGGGCGGACGTCTCATCCCCGGCCAGTTCGTGCGGGTGCGCATGGGCCAGCCGAAGGCCGAGAACAAGATCGTCATCAGTGACCGCGCCGTCGGCACGGACCAGGACAAGAAGTTCGTCTTCGTCGTCGATGGCGAGAACAAGGTCGCCTATCGGCAGGTCCAGCTCGGCACCGTGGCTGACGGTCAGCGAGTAGTCGATGGCGGCCTGAACGTCGGCGAGAAGATCGTCGTCAACGGTCTGCAGCGCATCCGTCCAGGCGCAGTCGTCGCGCCTCAGATGGAAGAAAAGGTCGCGACCGCGCAGTAAAGACTTTCGCCTTCCCCTGAGGGGGAGGGCCAATACTCGAAATGATACGACCCGCCGGCGGCTCCCAAACCGCCGGAGAGGGACTTTGCATCCATGTTCACCCCGGAGAGGGCTTTGATATGAACATCTCCAGATTCTTTGTCGACCGCCCGGTCTTTGCCGGCGTTCTTTCGGTCCTCATCCTGGTTGCCGGCCTGATCGGCCTGCGCGCGCTGCCGATTTCCGAATATCCGGAGGTCGTGCCGCCGTCGATCGTCGTGCGCGCGACCTATCCCGGCGCCAACCCAAGCGTCATCGCCGAAACGGTGGCGACGCCGCTCGAAGAGCAGATCAACGGCGTCGAAGGCATGCTCTATATGGCCAGCCAGGCGACATCGGACGGCGTGCTCAACGTCACCGTCACCTTCAAGCTCGGCACCGATCCCGATAAGGCGCAGCAGCTTGTGCAGAACCGCGTTTCACAGGCCGAACCGCGCCTGCCGGCGGAAGTCCGTTCGCTCGGCATCACCACAGTCAAGAGCTCACCCAACTTCATCATGGTCGTCAACCTCGTCTCCGACGGGAACAATCACGACATCACCTATCTTCGCAATTACGCGACGCTCAACGTCAAGGATCGGCTCGCCCGCATCGCAGGCGTCGGTCAGGTGCAGGTCTTCGGCGCCGGCGACTATTCCATGCGTGTCTGGATCGACCCGCAGAAGGCAGCCGAGCACAATCTTGCCGCCAGCGACATCAGCAGCGCGATCAGTTCCCAGAACACCCAGGCCGCCGCCGGTATCATCGGCGCATCGCCGAGCCAGCCCGGTGTGGACCTGCAGCTCAACGTCAATGCCCAGGGCCGCCTGCGCACGCCCGAGGAGTTCGGCAACATCATCGTCAAGACGGGCGCCAATGGCGAGATCACCCGCCTTCGCGATGTCGCTCGCATAGAGCTCGGTGCTGCAGACTACACGCTGCGTTCGCTGCTCGACGGCAAGCCGGCCGTCGCCGTCGCCGTTCTTCAGGCGCCGGGTTCGAACGCGATCGAGATCGCGGACAATGTGAACGCGACCATGGATCAGCTGCAGCTCGCCATGCCTGAGGGCGTCAAATACGAGATCGTCTACGATACGACGAAATTCGTGCGGGCTTCGATCGAGAAGGTCATCGACACGCTGCTCGAAGCCATCGCGCTCGTCGTCCTCGTCGTCATCCTGTTCCTGCAGACGTGGCGCGCCTCGATCATCCCGCTGATCGCCGTTCCTGTCTCCATCATCGGCACCTTCGCGGTCATGTATGTCTTCGGCTTCTCCATCAACGCGCTCAGTCTGTTCGGACTGGTGCTTGCGATCGGTATCGTCGTCGACGACGCGATCGTGGTGGTCGAAAACGTCGAGCGCAATATCGAGGAAGGCCTGTCGCCGCGGGCCGCCACCTACAAGGCGATGAGGGAAGTCTCCGGTCCGATCATCGCAATCGCGCTGGTGCTCGTCGCCGTCTTCGTGCCGCTTGCTTTCATCTCCGGTCTGTCGGGTCAGTTCTACCGCCAGTTCGCGTTGACGATCGCGATCTCCACCGTCATCTCGGCCTTCAACTCGCTCACGCTGTCTCCGGCGCTGGCAGCCCTTCTCCTGAAGAGCCATGATCAGCCGAAGGATTGGCTGACGCGGTTCATGGACGCTATCTTCGGCTGGTTTTTCCGGGGCTTCAACCGTGTCTTCGGCGCGGGCTCAAATGCCTACGGCAAGGGCGTTGGCGGGCTGTTGTCGCGCAAGAGCATCGTTATGGTGATCTATCTGGCGTTGGTCGGTGCGACCTACAGCCTGTTCAGCACGGTCCCCGGCGGCTTCGTGCCGTCACAGGACAAGCAGTATCTGATCGGCTTTGCCCAGTTGCCGGATGCCGCAAGCCTCGACCGCACGGAAGACGTCATCAAGCGCATGACCGACATCGCGCTGGCGCAGCCGGGCGTTGCCAATGCGATTGCCTTCCCGGGCCTGTCGATCAACGGCTTCACCAACTCCTCGAATGCCGGCATCGTCTTCGTGACGCTGAAGGACTTCGAAGAGCGCAAGACGCCTGATCTCTCGGGCGGCGCAATCGCCATGGCGCTGAACCAGAAGTTCGGCGTCATCCAGGATGCCTTCATCGCCATGTTCCCGCCGCCGCCGGTCAATGGTCTCGGCACGACGGGCGGTTTCAAGTTGCAGATCGAGGATCGTGCCGGCCTCGGTAACCAGGCGCTCGACGAGGCGACCAAGGCCGTCCTTGCAAAAGCCTATCAGGCGCCTGAGCTCGCCGGACTGTTCTCCAGCTTCCAGATCAACGTGCCGCAGCTCTATGCCGATCTCGACCGTGCCAAGGCCGAGCAGCTCGGGGTTTCCGTCACCGACGTCTTCCAGACGCTGCAGATCTATCTGGGTTCGCTCTATGTGAACGACTTCAACGCCTTCGGCCGCACCTACAGCGTCCGTGTGCAGGCCGATGCGAAATTCCGCGCCCAGCCGGAAGATATCGGCCAGTTGAAGGTCCGGTCGGCATCGGGTGAGATGATCCCGCTTTCGGCCCTCTTGAAGGTGGAGCCGAGCACCGGTCCGGAACGCGCGAACCGCTACAACGGCTTCCTTGCCGCCGATATCAACGGCGGTCCGGCACCGGGCTTCTCGTCGGGTCAGGCGCAGGCGGCAATCGAGAAGATCCTTCACGAGACCCTGCCTGCGGGCATCGACTTCGAATGGACGGATCTGACCTATCAGCAGATCCTGGCCGGCAATTCCAGCATCGTCGTCTTCCCCCTGGCACTGTTGCTCGTCTTCCTCGTGCTGGCCGCCCAGTATGAAAGCCTGACGCTGCCGCTTGCGATCATCATGATTGTGCCGATGGGCGTGCTGGCCGCGCTGACCGGCGTCTGGCTCACCGGTGGAGACAACAACATCTTCACCCAGATCGGTCTCGTGGTGCTTGTCGGTCTATCGGCGAAGAACGCGATCTTGATCGTAGAATTCGCCCGCGAACTGGAATTCGAGGGAAGGACACCGCGGGAGGCCGCGATCGAGGCCAGCCGCCTTCGCCTTCGCCCGATCCTCATGACCTCCCTCGCCTTCATCATGGGTGTCGTGCCGCTCGTCGTCTCCACCGGCGCCGGCGCGGAAATGCGCGCGGCCATGGGTGTTGCGGTCTTCTCGGGCATGATCGGCGTGACCTTCTTCGGCATCTTCATGACGCCGGTGTTCTATGTGCTGCTGCGGCGGCTGACGGGCAACCGTCCGCTCATCCAGCACAAGCCGGACGAACACAAGGAAGAAGAGGCGGAGGTCATCCGGCTCGCGGCGGAATAAACGAAATTCAACCTTCCTTTGTCGAGTAAATCGGGCGGGAACTTCGGTTCTCGCCCGTATCGTTTTCAGGGCATGAGGCCGAAGCGTGCGCGGCCTTCGGACACACCATCCGCATCTAAGGACACGCCACAAAAATGCGTTACGTCCGTCAAAACGGTTGCAACGATGGGCGAGCGGACTATCAAAGACGGACAACAGTTGGGAGGACTGAATGACGAATTCGAGAAAAGGTCATGACGGCAGGCGGATCGCCTTTCTCGGCACCGGCCTGATGGGCGCGCCGATGGCTCGCCGGCTGCTTGGCGCGGGTTTTACCGTCACCGTCTGGAATCGCGATCCCGGCAAGGCCGAGCCGCTTGCGGGAGACGGTGCGGTCTGCGCTAAAACGCCTGATGATGCCGTCTCGGGCGCCAACGTTGTCATCACTATGCTCACCAACGCCGAGGCAGTGAAGGACGTGTTGTTCGACCGCGGAGCGGTCGATGCGATGACGGCTGGCACAACCGTCATCGACATGAGTTCGATCGCCCCGCATTTCGCCCGCGACCATTCGGCGAGGCTTGCCGACCGCGACATCCATCATGTCGATTCGCCGGTATCTGGCGGCGTCGTCGGCGCGGAAGCGGGTACGCTCGCGATCATGGCGGGCGGCGACAAGGACGTGATCGACGAGCTTGCAGATGTCTTTGCGCCGATGGGGCGCGTGACCCGCGTCGGTCCAAGCGGGGCGGGCCAGCTTGCCAAGCTTGCCAACCAGCAGATCGTCGCGGTGACGATCGGCGCCGTCGCCGAAGCGATGATGCTGATCGGAGCGGGCGGCGGCTCGCAGGCGGCCTTTCGGGACGCCATTCGCGGCGGCTTTGCCGAGAGCCGTATCCTTGAGCTGCACGGCAAGCGCATGGTCGAGCGGCAGTTTACGCCAGGCGGTTCGTCCAGCAACCAGCTCAAGGATCTGAACGCCGCCATGGAGACGGCCAAGACCCTGTCGTTGACGCTACCGCTGACTGCGGCGGTACATGCCGAATTCAGCGAATTCGTCGCCAATGGCAATGGCGAAAAGGATCACAGCGGCCTGCTCCTCCATCTCGAAGAGAAGAATGCCCGGCCGGGAGGAAAGAAGTGACAGACAGCCATTCGCCGAAGCGGCGCCTACGTTCGCAGGACTGGTTCGACAATCCCGATCATATCGACATGGCAGCGCTCTATCTCGAGCGCTTCATGAATTACGGCATCACGCCGGAAGAGCTGCGATCCGGCAAGCCGATCATCGGGATTGCCCAGAGCGGCAGTGATCTTACGCCCTGCAACAGGGTGCATATTGAGCTTGCCAAACGCGTGCGCGACGGCATTCGCGATGCCGGCGGCATTCCGATCGAGTTTCCGACACATCCGATCTTCGAGAATTGCAAGCGCCCGACAGCCGCACTCGACCGCAATCTCGCCTATCTCGGCCTCGTCGAAATCCTCTACGGCTATCCGCTCGACGGCGTCGTACTGACCACCGGCTGCGACAAGACCACGCCTTCGGCGATCATGGCGGCTTCGACGGTCGATATTCCGGCGATCGTGCTCTCCGGCGGCCCGATGCTCGACGGCTGGCACGAGGGGGAGCTGGCGGGCTCCGGCACGGTGATCTGGCGGATGCGACGGAAATATGCGGCAGGCGAGATCGATCGGGAGGAGTTCCTGCAGGCGGCGCTCGATTCTGCGCCTTCCGTCGGCCACTGCAATACCATGGGCACCGCTTCGACGATGAATGCGCTGGCCGAGGCGCTCGGCCTTTCGCTGACCGGCTGTGGCGCCATTCCGGCCGCTTACCGCGAACGCGGCCAGATGGCCTACCGCACCGGGCGGCGCGCCGTCGAAATCGTGTTCGAGGATCTGAAGCCGTCGGATATCCTGACGCGCGAGGCTTTCCTGAATGCGATCCGCACCAATTCGGCGATCGGCGGCTCGACCAATGCGCAGCCGCATCTGGCCGCGATGGCGAAGCACGCCGGCGTCGAACTCTATCCCGACGACTGGCAGGTGCATGGTTTCGATATCCCGCTGCTGGCCAATGTTCAGCCGGCGGGCGCCTATCTCGGCGAGCGCTTTCATCGCGCCGGCGGCACGCCGGCGATCATGTGGGAACTGCTGCAGGCCGGAAAGCTCGATGGCAATTGTCGCACGGTAACGGGCAGGACGATGGCCGAAAACCTGGAAGGCAAGGAAGCGCGCGACCGCGAGGTCATCACGCCGTTCGCTGAGCCGCTGAAGGAGCGGGCGGGCTTCCTCGTTCTCAAGGGCAATCTCTTCGATTTCGCGATCATGAAGATGAGCGTTGTCTCGGAGGATTTCCGGAGGCGTTATCTTGAGGAGCCCGGGCGCGAAGGCGTGTTCGAGGGCAAGGCGGTGGTCTTCGACGGTTCCGAGGACTATCATAAGCGCATCAACGATCCCGAACTCGGCATCGACGAAAATACCATCCTCGTCATCCGCGGCGCCGGGCCGATCGGCTGGCCGGGTTCGGCTGAGGTCGTCAACATGCAGCCGCCGGACCATCTGCTGAAGCGCGGCATCCGCAGCCTGCCGACGATCGGCGATGGCCGCCAATCGGGCACGGCGGACAGTCCATCGATCCTCAACGCCTCTCCGGAAAGCGCCGCCGGCGGCGGCCTCGCCTGGCTTCGTACCGGCGATATCATCCGCATCGACTTCAACCACGGGCGCTGCGACATGTTGGTCGAGGACGCCGAGATCGAACGGCGCAAGGGCGATGGCATCCCGCCAGTGCCGGCGGATGCGACGCCGTGGCAGCAGATCTACCGCCGCTCGGTGACGCAATTGTCGGACGGCGCGGTGCTGGAGGGAGCGACGGAATTCCGCCAGATTGCGAAAAACCCGCCGCGGCACAATCACTGACCCGAAGGTGCCGCAGACTGCAAGTCCCTTGATCCAAAAGGGGAAGTCGTAACGAACGATTCACCTAGTCACTAGTTCGGTCATCAGGACAAGGCTTCATTAATGCCGGCTTGAGACCATATTGCCGTTATGCAAGCTTCTAAGGCTGGGACCGCGTTGCCAGAGAAAAAAGCCACACGATCCGAACACGAGTTTCAGGATCTTCTGCGTCGGCTCGAACTCGCTCTCGATGCATCCCGGATCGGTGTCTGGGAGCATAGCATCGAGCAGGGCGGGATCTTGTGGGATGCGCAGATGCATCGTCTCTACGAGACCGGCGAGACCTGCCGGCTGGTGCCGGCATCGCTTTGGTCGAATGCCATCCATCCCGATGATCGCGAGCGGGCCGAACGCGACTTCGAGCAGGCGATCGGGACGCGCGGCGCCTATGACTCACAATTCCGGATCGTATTGCCGAGCGGCGAAATCCGCCATCTACGTTCGCGCGCCCATTTCTATGTTGATGCGGAGGGTCTGCCCTCCTTCATCGGCGCCGAATGGGACGTGACGGCCGACGTCCTGCTCAACGCGGAACTCGCGCGGCAGAAGGTGGTGGCCGAGGCGAGGGCGCTGGCGCTGGAAGAAAGCAATGCGCGCATCGAGCATGTCGCCGATCACGACTATCTCACCGGCTTGCCGAACCGGCGCCTTCTCGATAAGCGGCTGGCGGAACTGCCGGCCGACAAAAGCATCACGACGCTTGGCGTGCTGCATCTCGACCTCGACCAGTTCAAGCAGATCAACGACAGCCACGGTCATGCGGCAGGCGATGCCGTGCTCAGGGCTGCGGCCCTTCGCATCACTGCCGCCATTCCTGCGAATGGCATGGTCGCCCGTGTCGGCGGCGATGAATTCGTCATCGTGCTGGTCAATTTCACCGATCTCACTGAGCTGAAGCAGATCACCGAGGATCTCCAGCGCCGGCTGCGGAAGAAGATCCGCTTCGGCCAGGAGATGTTGCAGTCCGGCGCCTCGATCGGCGTTTCCTGGAGCGGCGACCGGCGGGCGCGCAACCTGCTTGCCGAATCCGACCTGGCGCTCTACCAGGCCAAGAAGCTCGGGCGCAACCGCGCCGAATTCTTCACACGGCAATTGCAGGAGGATCTGCGCTCCAAGCGTCGCCTCGCCGAAGAGCTGAAGCTCGGGCTGGAGCGCGGCGAGATCCTTCCCTATTATCAGGTGCAGCTCGACGCCCGGACGCGGGAGGTCATCGGCTTCGAGGCGCTGGCGCGCTGGAAACATCCCGGAAAGGGCGTGCTCGCCCCCGGCATATTCCTGAAGATCGCCGACGAGCACGGACTTGCGGCGGAGATCGACGCGGCGATCCTCAAAAGCGTTCTCGAAGACCGGCTGTTCTGGCTGTTGCACGGCCTTGCAGTTCCGCGCATCGCCGTCAATATCTCGGCGTCGCGCCTTGCCGATCCGGCGTTGCTCGACAAGCTGAGGAAACTCGATATCCCGCCCGGCGTGATCGTCTTCGAACTGGTCGAAACGATTTTCCTCGACGACAGCGACGAAAAACTGCTCGCTCATATCGGCGACATCAAACAGATGGGCATCGACATCGAGATCGACGACTTCGGATCGGGCCATGCCTCGCTGATTGGTCTCGTCAAGCTGCGGCCGAAGCGGCTGAAGATCGACCGGCAGCTCGTCACCGAGGTCGTCACCTCCGCCGAGCAGCGGCGCGTGGTGGGGTCGATCGTGGAAATCGCCAAGGCACTCGATGTCGAGGTGATCGCCGAGGGTATCGAGACCGAGGCGCATGCCGTCGTGCTGGCGCAGCTCGGCTGCGACGGCCTGCAGGGTTATGCGTTCGGTTATCCCGCACCGGCGGCCGAGACAGACCGTCTTTTCTCATCGATGACGGGCCGAATCGAAAAGCAGAAGGCCGCGATGGGCAGTTGAACGGCCGGTGATCCTTCCGCGGGCGACTGTCGTCGCTCCCGGTTTTTTGCCGCGTCGCGGAAGTGATTTCGGACGGACGCTTCTCTCGTCTTTCAAATTGGCAGGGCGGCATCTTTTCGGCGCGGCTTTTTATTCGCATCGGCTGGAAGATAATTGAGGCCCAAGTAATTTTCTTGAGCTTGCAACGGCATTGTTTCATGGTAATGCGGAAACGAAGCTTTCTGTATTGCATCGAAAAATGATTATACGCGTCGTCAAGTCCATGAGCGCGGCTCTCCATCGTTCGCAGGTGCAATCGGGAGCCGGGGCCTGACAATTGCTTTGCCGTTGCCGGGATGGACTTGCGGGACATTCAATCTGGGAAAGTTGCATGAATTCTGAATTTGCCGTTCGTTCGATGCGGCCCGGCGAACTGGAACTCGTGCTCGAATGGGCGCGTCAGGAAGGCTGGAACCCTGGTCTCGACGATTCGCTTGCATTCAACGAGGCTGATCCGTCGGGATTTTTCGTCGGCTCCATCGGTGAAGTCCCCGTCGGCTCGATCTCAGTCGTCAAATATGGCGATACTTTCGCCTTCCTGGGCCTCTACATCGTCCATCCCGATTTTCGTGGCAAGGGTTACGGCAAGGCGATCTGGGCGGCGGGCATTGCCAGCGCGGGAGACCGCTCGATAGGTCTCGACGGCGTCGCCGCACAGCAGGACAACTACCGCAAGGCCGGCTTCGAACCCGCCTATTCCACCATTCGCTATGGCGGTGTCGCTACTTCCTTGCCTGCCTCGACGCTTGTCGCGCAACCGGTGCTGGATTCACGCCTCGAAGGCCTGCAGCGATATGATTCGTCGATCTTTCCGCAGCCGCGGGATGCCTTTCTCGCCGCCTGGTGCACCGCCCGCAAGGGCCGTCGTTCGGCGGTGGTGCGCAAGAGCCATAAGATCCGCGGTTACGGCACGATCCGCCGCTGCTACGAGGGCTACAAGATCGGCCCGCTCTTTGCCAACGATGCCGATAGCGCCGCGGCGCTGCTTGCCGAATTGATCCCCGAGGCGAAAGGGGCTGCGGTCTTCATCGACATTCCCGCAGAGAACCACGAGGCGGTCGCGCTTGCCGAAGGCATCGGCCTTCAACCGGTATTCGAGACGACACGCATGTATCGCGGACCGGCGCCGGCCATCCCGCTAAAGCACGTCTTCGGCGTGACGACGCTGGAGCTTGGTTAAAGCCTTTCCTGACCAGGAAAAGGTTTTAATCCACGGGTGAGGCGGGCACGGTCGGCGACGAAGCTTTCGGACGGCCCCTTTCGGCGATCGCGATGCCGCCCAAGGTCAGTACCAGTGCGATCACATGGAAAGACTGCAGCCTCTCGCCGATCAGGGCGACGGAAAGCAGCGTTCCGAACACCGGCACGAGATTGATGAAGAGGCCGGCCCGGTTGGCGCCGATTGCCACGACGCCCTTGATATAGAGGATCTGCGCCACCAGCGAGGGGAAGATCGCCGTGTAGAGAGTGATGACCCAGCCCGCCTGGTCCGGCCACTGCGCGGCACCCCGGCCGGCTTCCCAGAGGAGCAGCGGCAGCGAGGTCAGCATGGCGCCGAGCGCCGGGACCGCCATCAGCGTGCGCCAGTCGAGCGGCGGCTTCCAGCGCAGGAAGATCGTGTAGACCGAGTAGGCGGCAATGGCGATCAGCATCAGCCCGTCGCCGCGGTTGAGGCTGAGTTGCAGCAGCGTTGCGAGGTCGCCATGCGCGGCGGTCAGAGCGACGCCAATCAGCGTCATCCCGAAGCCGAGACATTGTGCCAGCGAGATGCCGGTACGGAAGAACATGAAATTCAGCAGGAAGATCAGCATCGGGATGCCGGCCTGCTCGATGGCGACGTTGATCGCTGTCGTATATTGCACGGCCGAATAAAGCATGGCGTTGAAGAGGGTGTAGCCGATGACACCGTAAAAGAGGAGCAGCGGCAGGTTCTTCCTGACTACCGGCCAGTCCTTCCGCAACTGCGGGACTGAAATCAGGGCGATCATCGCCACGGCGAGGAACCAGCGCAGGAAGGTTAGCATCATCGGGCTGATATGCCCGAGCGCGAGTTTGCCGGCGACGGAGTTGCCGCCCCAGCAGAGGGTGGCGATAACGAGGCAGATATAGGCCGTGGCTTGCAAGAGCGTTCTTCCCGTCTTTCCGCGATCGCCGAGCGGCGTTTTGTGACGGGAAATAGCCTGTCGGCTGCTGATTTGTCACGTAAAAAGCCCAATCTACTGTGACAACAGGGTCGCTTTCCAAAAAACAAAGCTTTATAGATGCGCGGGTTTGAGCAGGTGCGCGGTTTCGCGCCGGTAACAGGAAGAGTTGGATGACGAACGTAGTCGTGGTCGGTTCGCAATGGGGTGACGAAGGCAAGGGCAAGATTGTCGACTGGCTTTCGGAGCGTGCGGATATCGTTGTGCGCTATCAGGGCGGACACAATGCCGGCCATACGCTCGTCATCGACGGCACCAGCTATAAGCTCTCGCTGCTGCCGTCCGGCGTCGTGCGCCCGGGCAAGATGGCCGTCATCGGCAACGGCGTCGTCGTCGATCCGCATGCGTTGATCGCCGAGATCGGCCGGCTGGAGGCGCAGGGCGTGACGGTTACGCCTGACAATCTGCGCATTGCAGACAATGCGACGCTCATTCTTTCGCTGCACCGCGAGCTCGACGCGATGCGCGAGGATGCGGCGTCGAACAGCGGCACCAAGATCGGCACGACGCGCCGCGGCATCGGCCCGGCCTATGAAGACAAGGTCGGCCGCCGCGCCATTCGCGTCATGGATCTTGCCGATCTCGAGAGTCTTTCCGGCAAGGTCGACCGTATTCTGACGCATCACAATGCGCTTCGCCGCGGCCTTGGCGTTGCCGAAGTCAGCCACCAGGCGATCATGGACGAACTGACCTCGATCGCCGATCGGGTACTGCCTTTCCGTGATACGGTCTGGCTCTTCCTCGACAAGGAGCGCCGCAAGGGTGCTCGCATCCTTTTTGAAGGCGCGCAGGGCAGCCTGCTCGATATCGATCACGGCACCTATCCCTTCGTGACCTCCTCGAACACGGTGGCCGGCCAGGCGGCAGCCGGTTCCGGCATGGGACCCGGCTCGCTCGGTTACATTCTTGGCATCACCAAGGCCTATACGACGCGCGTCGGCGAAGGCCCGTTCCCGACCGAGCTCACCGACGAAATTGGCCAGTTCTTGGGCGAGAAGGGGCATGAATTTGGTACTGTGACGGGGCGTAAGCGCCGCTGCGGCTGGTTCGACGCCGCACTCGTACGCCAGTCGGTCGCCACCAACGGCATCACGGGCATTGCGCTCACCAAGCTCGACGTGCTCGACGGGCTCGAGGAATTGAAGATCTGCGTCGGCTACATGCTCGACGGCGAACAGATTGATCATCTTCCCGCAAGCCAGGGAGCGCAAGCTAGGGTCGAACCGATCTACGTCACCCTGGAGGGATGGAAGGAATCGACCGTTGGCGCCCGCAGTTGGGCGGATCTGCCGGCACAGGCGATCAAATATGTTCGCCAGGTCGAAGAGCTGATCGGGGCACCCGTCGCGCTCCTTTCCACCAGTCCGGAGCGGGATGACACGATACTTGTGACCGATCCGTTTGAGGATTAAGCTCACGGGTCACTGTGGAGGATGGTTCGGTAGAGTGCCGGACTTCTTGAGAAAGTACTGATGGCGGATTTTATTGCAGTCATTCGGCGGGCCGTCGACGGCCTGGCTGAAAATACCCCCGAGATGCGGGTGAAGGTCTACGAACGTGCCCGTGGCGCAGTGCAGCGGCAGCTCGAGAACATGAAGCCGCGTCCGCCGGAAGCCATGCTGCAACGCCAGCTCGAAAAGCTCGAGGCTGCCATCCGCGAAGTGGAAGGCGAACACTCCGAGGCGATGCCGCTCGAAGAGCCGGTTGCGGCCGTCGCCGCGGCGGAATCCTTCGAAGAACAAGCGGTTCCCGACGAAAGCGAACCGGCGCCCGAGACGGCTGTCGAGGAACCGGTCGACGAAGCCTATGCGGAACCGCAGGCGGCCGAGGCCGCCGACGAGCCTGATCATGTGGAAGCCGCCGCGCCGGAGGAGGCTGAGGAAGAGGCCGCCACGGAGGAGCCTCTTTCCCAGGAAACGCTCGTTTCCCCTGAAACATCCGTTCCGGCGGAAACCACTGTTCCCGCGGAAACCACTGTTTCCGCCGAGACATCGGTTTCGCCTGAAACATCCGGTCCGGCCGAGACATACTGGCATCCCTCGCAGGAGGAGGAAGCGCCGGCCGAGGAATGGCATGCCAGCGAGGCGCGCGACGTCGCTGCCGAAGACGTGCCGGCCGAACATGACGGCTGGGAAGCGCCAGCCTCCGAGCATCGCGACGAGCAAGCCGACGAAGACCGTACCGACGAGCAGCATTCCCTGGAAGCCGACGAGATCGCGGACGAACCAGCGGCGGTGGAAAGCGAGGAGCCGGGGGCCGAGGAGGCTTACGAGCCCGACGAGCCGTTGCCGCCGATCACCCGCGGCATAGACCACGCATCCAACCGCCTGGTGGAGCCGGTCGCCGATTTTGATCGTCCGCATGAGTTCGTCGAGCACAGCCGCGAGGAGCCGTTGCAGGCCGAAGCTGCGGCGCATTTCGACCCCGTCTGGACCGAGCCCGTTGCCGAAACGCCGGCTCCGGCGCCCAAGGATGCGGAGACCGAATGGGCGGAAGAGGAACTCCGGCAATATTCGGAGACGGCGCCGGCGCCGATTACCGCCGATGCCTCGGCGCGCGCCTTCGAGGAGGTGATATCGAGCCTCGAAAAAGTGGCACCCGCCGCCGTCATGCCGGCCGCCAAGGAAAGTTTTTCCTGGGAGACGGCCGCCTTCGACGATCTGCCGCCGATCGAGGCCGGCAACAATAAGAAGACGCCGGTTGCCTCTCATTTCGACGATGTCGATATCTTCGCCGAAGTGCACAACGGCAAGCCGGCGCCTGCTAGCGGCGCGCCGAGCGAGGACTGGCGCGAGGCGAAGGCGCTGCGCGGCTACGACCGCCGCGGCTCTGTCGCCGCTGATGACGATGACGCCAATCCGTCGATGGATATCGATCAGATTGTCGCCTCCAAGCTGCAGGGCAAGAGCTTCCGTATGGAGCCGAAGCGCCGCCGCTTCGGCATCGGCACCGTGATCACGCTCATCTTCGCACTCATCCTGATCGGTGGCGGCGCCTATGCCGGCTGGACGAACAGAGAGGCGCTGGTGGCGATGGTCGACGGGCTCGTCAGCTCGGCACCGTCGCAGGCGACCAGGAACGAGGCGGCAACGCCGCCGGATAGCTCAACGACACCTGCCCAGCCGAGCGCGGTGACGCCAGCCCAGCCAACCACACCAGGAGCGCAAAATACTCCAGCGGCGCCGGCGCAGCCGAACCCGCAGGTAGCGTCAGTGAACAATGACGGCGCTGCGGCCAATTCGAAATTCACCCAGCGGCTGCTGACCGATGGAACCGAGGTCGACAGTGGCCCGGCGACGGTGCCGGGAACGCCGACTGCGGAAGGAAAGTCGGTCGCCGAACAGAATGTCGCGGCAGCCGATACGCCGCCTGCCAGCGCGCAGGGCGATGCGGCACCCGCCGACACGCGGACGCCGAACGGCCCCGTGGCATCGCCGCCGCAGACCGCGCCCGTCGGTTCGTCGCAAAAGATGTTCCTCTATGAGGAGCGCATCGGCCAGAGCTCGCCGACGGCGATCGAGGGATCGGTTGTCTGGAGCGTGCAGCACGAGGCTGGCCAGGATGGCCGGCAGGAGGCGACGGTGCAGGGCAATGTCACGGTTCCCGAGCGCAATCTCTCGGCTCTCGTCACCTTCAAGCGCAATTCCGATCCGTCGCTGCCGGCAAGCCATCTCGTCGAGATCGTCTTCTCGGTGCCGCCGAATTTCGAAGGCGGCAGCATCGACAGCGTCCAGCGCATTTCGATGAAGCGCACGGAGCAGGACCGCGGTGACGCGCTGATCGCGGTTCCGGCCAAGATCACCGACGACTTCCACATGATCGCGCTCAACGACTACCCTGATGCGCGCAAGGCCAATCTCGACCTGATGTCGACCCGCAACTGGATCGATATTCCGATCACCTACCGCAACGGCCGCCGCGCGCTGCTAACGATGGAAAAGGGCGGTGCGGGAACGGACGCCTTCAATACCGCGATCAAGGAATGGACTGCGCTCGGAGATGTGTCGACGAGCCAGTGACGGTTTCCCGATCTTGGCGTGATGCCGAGGCTGCGGACAAAGATGAATGAAAAAGAAAAGGCGGGCCGTAAGGACCCGCCTTCTTCAATTGTATCACGCGACAGGCTTATGCCGTGGCTTCGACGACCCGGACGGCCTTGGCGCGTTCCAGGGCTTCCTTGCGGACGGCGTCCTGCACCTTTTCGAAGGCGCGCACCTCGATCTGGCGAACGCGTTCGCGACTGATGTCGAATTCAGTCGAAAGGTCTTCCAGGGTCACTGGATCCTCGGCGAGGCGGCGAGCCTCGAAGATGCGGCGTTCGCGCTCGTTCAGCACGCTCATCGCCTTCGCCAGCATGCGCCGGCGGGTTTCGAGTTCATCCTGTTCGATCAGCACGTCTTCCTGGCTGTCGTGGTCATCCACCAGCCAATCCTGCCATTGGCCGCCGTCACCTTCGGCTGCCTTGATCGGCGCGTTCAGCGAGGCGTCGCCGGAGAGGCGGCGGTTCATCGAAATAACCTCCTCCTCCGAGACGTTCAGCTTGGTGGCGATCTCCGAGACGTGCTCCGGCTTCAGGTCGCCGTCATCGATTGCCTGGATGCGGCCCTTCAGCCGGCGCAGGTTGAAGAACAGGCGCTTCTGGTTGGCGGTCGTGCCCATCTTCACCAGCGACCACGAACGCAGGATATATTCCTGGATCGAGGCCTTGATCCACCACATCGCGTAGGTGGCGAGGCGGAAGCCGCGCTCGGCATCGAACTTCTTGACGGCCTGCATCAGGCCGACATTGCCTTCGGATACGACTTCGCCGATCGGCAGGCCGTAGCCGCGATAGCCCATCGCGATCTTCGCAACGAGGCGAAGGTGGCTGGTGACGAGCTTGTGGGCAGCATCGCGGTCGCCATGCTCGGCATAACGCTTGGCGAGCATGTATTCCTGCTGCGGCTCCAGCATCGGGAACTTGCGGATTTCGTCGAGGTAACGATTGAGACCGGCTTCACCGGCGGTAATGGACGGCAAGGTATTTCGGGCCATAGTGCACCCTCCTAAAGTGAATTCCGGTTCCCGATGGAAACGCATGCTCGCGTTAAAAAAAGGCAAACCGGGACGTGCGGCTCTACTGCGAGCCCGCACTAAGTCAATATACAGATAAGTGTGGCGAAACAGCGGTTCAAGGTGCCGCTCACGCAGGTGTGAGTTGGGCAGGCGGCATTCGGAGCCCGGCTTTATCGCCGCAGCGCGTCGACCAGTTCGACCATATCATCCGGCAGCGGCACCTCGAAATGCATGATTTCACCGGTGCGCGGATGCTCGAACTGCAGCATGAAGGCATGCAGCGCCTGGCGGCCGAAGCCGTTGACGACCTTGCGGATCTCTTCGGGCAGGAGATTGGCCTTGGTCTTGAAGCCGGCACCGTAAACCGTGTCGCCGAGCAGCGGATGGCCGATATGGGCCATGTGGACACGGATCTGGTGGGTGCGCCCGGTTTCGAGGTGGCACTCGACCAGCGAGGCGAACGCGGTCGCGTCCGGCTTCTCATGGAAGCGCTCGATTACCTGGTAATGCGTGATCGCCTCGTCGGCGTCCTGACTGTCGGGGCGTTTGACGGCGCGGCGCGTGCGGTCGCCGGTGGCGCGGCCAAGCGGCGCGTCGACCGTGCCCGACAGCGTGCGGGGCCGGCCCCAGACGATTGCCTGATAGGCCCGCTCGAGCGGCATGGTGCGGCCATGGTCGGCAAATTGCAGCGACAGGTGGCGATGGGCAATGTCGTTCTTGGCGACGACCATGACGCCTGTCGTGTCCTTGTCGAGACGGTGGACGATGCCAGGGCGGCGCACGCCGCCGATGCCGGAAAGTGTATCGCTGCAATGGTGGATCAGCGCGTTGACCAGCGTCCCCGTCCAGTTGCCGGCGCCGGGATGGACGACGAGACCGGAAGGTTTGGAGATGACGATGACGTCGTCGTCCTCATGGAGGATATCGAGCGGGATGTCCTCGCCCTGCGGCGTCGGGTCTTCCGGCTCGGGCAGCGTGAGTTCGAAACTGTCGCCGGTGCGCACCTTGCGCTGCGGGTCGGTGACGGGTTCGCCGCGCAGAAAAACCTGGCCGTCCTTGATCAGCGCCTTGATGCGGCTGCGCGAAAATTCCTCGCCGACCTGCGCCGTCAGCCAGGCGTCCAACCGGCCTTCGGCAGTTTCATCGGCGGTCAGGACTTTTCTATTGCCGGCTGCTTGTTTAAAGGGGTCGCTCAAGACGCTTCTTCTCCGACGTATTTTTTAGAACGGGACGCACAGATGACAGCAATCGAGCCAGACGACCAGGAAGAGAAGCCCCTTGATCCGGCGATGGAAAATATCCGGCGCAAGATGGTCCGCCTGCAGATCGTTTCCGGCGCCATCATGTTCGTGAGCCTTATGGCGGTCTTCGGCGCGGTTGTCTACAAGGTGATGCACAGCGAGCCGAAGGAGACGGCGTCCGCTGTTACCGCCTCCGGCGTGCCCTCGGATGCGCCGCTTGCGGCAACCGTTTCCCTGCCGCTCGGCTTCAAGGTGCAGTCCACTTCGTTTTCGGCAGGGCAGCTTCTGTTCTACGGCGAAACGGTCGAGGGCAGGAACAAGGCGCTGGTCTACGACCTCAGGACCGGCCGCACCGTCGCCGACGTCACTGTTACGGGCAATTGAGGCCGGCATGGCCGCCGTCCCGATCGACATCGACAGCGCCGACGATCCGCGCGTCGCTGAATTCCGCGAGATCCGCGAGCGCGACCTGACAGGCCGAGAGAACCGCTTCATCGCCGAAGGCACCGTCGTGCTGCGCATGCTCGCCGAGGCGCATGCGGCAGGCCGCGGCTTTCTCGCCGAGAAGATCCTGCTGCTGCGCAACCGCGTCGAAGGCGTCCTGCCCATCCTGGAGCGGTTTCCGGCCGATGTGCCGGTCTATGTCGCCGGGGCGGATGTGCTCGATAGCGTCGTCGGTTTCCATCTGCATCGCGGTGTTCTCGCGCTCGGCCGGCGACAGGACCGTGGGGAGGCGGCACTTCTCGACGCGCTGCCGGAACGGGCGCTGGTGCTCGTCGGCTGCGGCATTTCCAATCACGACAATGCCGGCTCGATGTTCCGCAATGCGGCCGCCTTCCGGGCGGATGCGGTGCTGCTCGACGAAACCTCCTGTGATCCACTCTACCGCAAGGCTCTGCGTGTCTCGGTCGGTTCGGTGCTGAGCGTTCCACACCGCCGCGGCGGCAAGGCGCTCGATGTGCTCGTGGCGCTTGCCGAACGGGGCTTTGCCATCTGGACGCTTTCACCGCACGGCAAGACCGATATCCGCGCCATTCCGGCCTCGACGCGCATGGCGCTCGTCGTCGGCACCGAGGGCGAGGGGTTGCCGGAGGCGCTGCTTGCGCGGTTCCAGAGCGCGCGCATTCCACAGTCGGAGGAACTCGACAGCCTCAATGCCGCGACGGCGACGGGGATTGCGTTGTTTTCGATGGCCTCGGCGATGGGCCGGGTCTAACGCATATCCCTCTCAAATCGGAATCGATTTTCAGGGTTCTGCGTCAAGTCAAACATGATGGTCAAACATGCGCGCCGCGCGTCCTATCGGACGCTCGGGGGATCGGCGAGGATCGCGGCTGCCCTGTCGGCAAGATTGACACGATCGTTGGGTCTCTTTTCCGCACCTTCGACGAGCAGCGCGCGGATCGGCGAGGAGGGACCCTCGTTCAGGGCAGTCAGCGCCACCATATTGGCGGCGATCGAGGCGATCTCCTCGCGGATCGCACCATCGCGTCCGGCTACGGCCTTTGCCTTTTGCAGGCGCTCGGCCAGGGCGGCGCTGCGTTTACGGACATCCTCGCCCATCTCAGCCGTGACGACAGCGGTGTCGAGCGTCGATGTGGTCGTGTCTTCGGCCGTCATTTCCGCCGGCAGCTCCGCGACCATCCCGGCAAGGCCAGCGTCGCGCAGCACCCGGTTGACCTTGCGGATCTCGGCGTTGGCGGTCTTCAACTGCTCCTTCAACCTGGCGATCTCCTGCTGGCGGCGAGCGACCAGGGTTTCCTTTTCGATGGCGGAAGCGCTCTCGCGCGCGGCCTTATCTTCCAGGCGGATCACCATATGCTGCTGCTGCGTCAGTTTCTGTTCGGCATCCTTGGCGCGCTTCTGCAGCAAGCTGACGTCCTGGCGCAGCGTGTCGCGTTCGTCGCGCAGCGCGTTGACGCGGAATTTCAGGCTCTCCGCCTCGGTCTCGCGCGCGGCCAGGTCTATTCGCAGCCCATCGGCCTGTTCACCGAGTTTGCTCAGCCGCGTCCTCATCGTCGCCAGTTCGCTCTCCTTGTTGGCAGCGGACTGCTCGGCAATATGCAGATTGGTCTTCAACTGGCTGATATAGTTCTCGTCCTTGCGCAGATGCGAGCGCTGGTCGGCCGCCTCGACATGCATCTCGCCGATCTGGGCCTGCAATTCGCCGATCTCGGCGGCAAGCCTGCCGGCATCGACGGCGAGGGCGTCGTGGCGAAGCTGGAACGACAGGGATTTCTCGCGCTCACGCAGAAGGTCCTGGGTGGTGCGGGCGTTTTCGGCGGCATAGAGCGCGCGCACCATGTCTTTCTGGGCGCGGACCTCCTGCGGGCTCAGCGGCATCGTCGCTTTCAGCCTGTTCTCCGTATACCAGACGATGCGGCGGTGAACGGCGGGCGAGACCAGAAAGACAAGGAAGGCCGCGGTCAGGAAGCCCAATCCGAACAAGAGAGCATATTCGATCACGGCGCGGCCATCGGTAAGAAGGTTGATACGAGGTCAGCCGCGATGATTAAGCACGCGTGACGCGCATGGCAAGGCCGCCGGTGGGGACGGCGGCAGATTCCAGCGGCTTTGAGGCCTCAGAAGGGGTTCCAGGTCGGCGCCTGGGTGATTTTGAGATAGCCGACATTGACGCCGAGGCGAGCACCGACGCCGGTGCGGATCGGCACGACCAGCACGTCGTTGTTCTTGAGCAGCGTCATGCCGAAGCCGGCGATCACATAGGCCGAGCCGCTGACACCGCCGAAGCGGGCATAGATGCCGTTGACGGAGGGCAGGTCGTAGACCAGCATCATTACGCGTGAGCCCTGGCCGCCGTAATCGAGGCCGAGCGAGGGGCCCTGCCAGTAGAGATTATGTTCGCCGGCGTTCTTGGTGTTCAGCTGGCCTTCGCCATAGGTAAGGCCGGCGATGAAGGCGCCGCCGCCTTCCTGTCCGAGGATATAGCCGTTCGGCAGGCCGTATTTCTGGAAGGCACTCTCGACCACTTTGGCAAGTCCGCCGCTGGCGGAGCCGAAGAAGGAGTGGCCGGCGTCGACGATTTCCTGCATCGTGTACTGGCCGTTGTCCTGGGCGGCAGCCGGCCCGGCAACCATCAGCGAGGAGAAGATGAGGGCCGAAAGTAACCTGCAGAAGCCGATGAATCGGTGCGGAAATTGAGGGCGCATGGTGTCATCCGTTCGTCGTTTGGCTGAGAGCGGGCAACCGCTCGCGGCGATTGGTGCATTTTGCGCCGATGATCTTAACAATCGGTTTACCAAATATGGTGTCATTATGGCACCGAGTACGATCGCAAACTTCGCGCAATTTTGATGAAGCATATTCCGGGCGCAATGAAATTGCCGCCCATCAGGAGACAATGATGTCCAAGAACCCCAATCTCACCCTGTCCGGCCCGGATCTGGCGGCGCTTCTTTGCAGCCGCGTTTGCCACGATGTCATCTCGCCGGTCGGCGCGATCAATAACGGGCTGGAGCTCCTGGATGAAGGCGGCGCCGATGCCGATGCGATGGACCTGATCCGCACCAGCGCGCTCAATGCTTCCGTCCGCCTGAAGTTCGCACGTCTCGCCTTCGGCGCGTCGGGTTCCGTCGGCGCCTCGATCGACACCGGCGAGGCCGAGCGTGCAGCCAAGGATTTCGCCGTCGCCGAAAAGAAGACCGAGGTGATCTGGAACGGACCGCGCGCCATCGTCGCCAAGAACCGTGTCAAGCTGCTGCTCAACCTCTTCCTCGTTGCCTATTCCGCCATTCCGCGCGGCGGCGTGCTCGAGGTAACGCTCGAAAATCCCGAGTTCGATGCGAAGTTCAAGCTCACGTCCAAAGGCAAACTGATGCGCCTGCCGCCGAAGTTCGTCGAGATATCGACCGGCACTATCGAGGAAGCGATCGATGCCCATTCGATCCAGCCCTATTACACCGTGCTTCTGGCGCAGGAGTGCGGAATGACGCTTGATCACAGCGCCAGCGCCGACGAACTGGTGTTCACGGCAGTGGCTGCGGCGGCCTGATTCCGGAGCGCGGACCTGTGTCTGCGCCCCGTCCGGTAACGATTCGTTAGTCTGATGGACCTATTCTCCAGGGTTGTAAGAGGCCTCTTGCTGCGACGAATGCGGGGGCAAAGGAGCGCCCATGCAAAGGTTCATGATCACCGATAATTCGGACATCGTCCGCAAGGTCGGCAAGCGCATTCTCTCCGAACTCGACTTTCTCGTCAGCGAGGCCTCCAACGCCGGCGAGGCGCTGCAGCGCTGCCAGGCGGAGCTGCCGGAATATCTGATCGTCGATTCCGGCATGGAAGGCGCCCTCGACCTCATCGCTGCCATCCGTGCCATGGAGGGCGGCAAAGAGGTCAAGATCTATTACTGCGTCGTCGAGGCGGATCTGAAGAAACTGATGGCGGGCAAACGGGCCGGGGCCACCGACTTCCTGTTGAAGCCGTTCGATCGCAAGATCCTGACCGCCGTTTTCGGAAACCGCGCGATCGCCGCCTGACAGGCAGATCTCTTTCCGCCGATATCGGCATCACTGGAGCATGATGCCGCTTGCAAGCGGTTTCGGCGACCCCACGTTATTTCCTTGATCGAAATACAGAGGATTTCAGGCCGATCCAGCCTGAGATCATGTGCTGCGAGGCGGATTCTTATTGCTATTACCGTAGGCAGAAACGAAAAATCCCGCCGAAAAGGCGGGATCTTCGTTTATCCGATAAGGGGGATCGGAAAAAATATCAGGCGGTTTCGGCGTATTCGGCACCATCCGGCTCGCGAAGAACGTAACCACGGCCCCAGACGGTCTCGATGTAGTTGGCGCCGCCGGCAGCGTTGGCGAGCTTCTTGCGGAGCTTGCAGATGAAGACGTCGATGATCTTCAGTTCCGGCTCGTCCATGCCGCCGTAGAGGTGGTTCAGGAACATTTCCTTGGTGAGGGTGGTGCCCTTGCGGAGCGAAAGCAGCTCCAGCATCTGATATTCCTTGCCCGTCAGGTGGACGCGCTGGCCGCCGACTTCGACCGTCTTGGCATCGAGGTTGACGATCAACTCGCCGGTCATGATGACCGACTGGGCGTGTCCCTTGGAGCGGCGGACGATGGCGTGGATGCGGGCGACGAGCTCGTCCTTGTGGAACGGCTTGGTCATGTAGTCGTCAGCGCCGAAACCGAGGCCGCGAACCTTGTCTTCGATGCCGGCCATGCCCGACAGAATAAGGATGGGCGTCTTGACCTTGGACAGCCGGAGAGTGCGAAGCACTTCATATCCGGACATGTCGGGCAGGTTCAGATCGAGAAGGATGATATCATAATCATACAGCTTGCCCAGATCGACGCCTTCTTCACCGAGATCGGTGGTATAAACATTAAAACTCTCTGATTTAAGCATCAACTCGATGCTCTGCGCCGTCGCGCTGTCATCCTCGATTAGAAGTACCCGCATAATTATCCCCTTTACCGCCGCCGAAAGGTGGTCTGGCCCCCTACACGATACCGAACACGCTACGTGATTTGAAAGCTGCCACGAAATGGTTAACAAATTCTAATTCACTCTGGCAAGGAGTATCGAATTTATTAAACAATTTTTCCATTTCTCTGTTTTCCAATAGGAATCTCAAAAAGGTGCTCCTCAACTTTAACATTAGGAAACAGCGCTAAGTGATTCATCCGACTCGCCAATGAAAAGGTTCGAACTTCATGCCTCGGCATTTACCGACCCTTAAATCATAGGGCCTATCATTAACGATGCCCGTAAACGAAAGGTTACCAGCGGTAGGTATTTGTTAATATCGCGGGAAATTTTTTAGCAAACCGTGTCAAAGCGGCGCGCAGGGCGGTTTCAAGTTGAGCCGGGGTCTCGCATCACGGGAGTAATGCGTATGAAGTCGCGAGAAAGTCTCGTTCGCCTGAAGGAATTTCAGGTGAACGAAAAACGACGTCAGTTGCAGCAGTTGCAGATGATGATGTCCGAATTCGAACGGATGACGAAGGATCTGGAGAGCCAGATCGTCGTCGAGGAAAAGAAGTCCGGTATTTCCGACCCGAATCACTTTGCTTATCCGACCTTCGCCAAGGCCGCGCGTCAGCGGGCCGACAACCTGCAGGTTTCGATCAAGGAACTGAAGATGCAGGAAGAGACGCTGGAAATGGCGCTCGAGGAGATGCAAGCGGAATATGCAAGGGCCACAGCGCTGGAAGAGCGTGACGGCGGCGCCAGAGCAAGGGCGTAAGAGAAACGGCTGGGTGCCGGCTTCGGCGCCCTGGGATCGCCACTGAGAAGCCATGTATGATGGGCGCGCTGTCCGTTATACATGGCTTTTGGTGTTTGCCTTATGGCGTCGCTCCCACCGGAAACGAGATTCGTCCCCCGCAGGGACGATTTATTTTATGCGTGTCCTTGTCCCAAACCCGCTGTGCGTTTTTGGGCGACATGCATTAATTCACGACATCCTTCCATTCCGGATGGCGTTGCGCCTGCGCCTTGAAGAACGGGCAGAGCGGGATGATCTTCCAGCCGCCGCTGCGGGCTGCCTCCACGGCGTGGAGCGCCAGCGCCTGGCCGACACCTTTACCGCGCAGCGAATCGGGAACGGCCGTGTGATCGATGATGACCAGCTTCGGCGATGTGCGTGAATAGGTCATTTCCGCCTCGTGCCCTTCGACCTCGGCCGCATAGCGGCCGCCGGAGACGCCTTCCTCACTTCGAATGTCCATTGTCTTTCCTCATAACCGATATTGTCGTAGCGGACCGTGACATGGCGGCGCGGTCGTGCCAAGCCGTGGAGGCAATACAGGCAGGAGACAGAGTGTTCATGCAAAATGTCGGATCGATGAGAGGTTCAGGGCAATGAATGCGCTTTCGATGGCTCGCCCCGTGCTTCTCGTGGCTGCGCCGTTCTTCCTGGCGCTCGGCCTCGTCTTGCCGCTGGTCCGTTTCGAGGCGCTGTATTTCTTCGACGAAACGCCGTCGCTCATCGAAATCATCGTCTCGCTCTGGCAAGGCGGGGACGGGCTACTGGCGGCAATCGTCGCCCTGGTTTCGATCCTGCTCCCGTTTCTGAAGATGATCGGCATCACCGTGGAGGCGATGGGGATCACCGCAGAAGCGACGGCCGCCGGAAGTGGGGCCGGCAGCCTGTTCTATCGTCGCGTCGTACCGCATCTGTCCAAGTGGTCGATGATGGATGCGCTGCTCGTCGCGATCGTCATTGCGGCGGAAGACGACGGGGCTGGCGGATGCCTTCACGCAGCCCGGCCTCTGGTGCTACGCGGCCTCGTCAATGATTTCGGGCCTTCTTCATTCCCTCATGGGAGATGCGTCCGGCCCGAAATAAATGTCGTCGATGCTGGGGTGTGATCAGTGACGATATTGCTGAATGCGCGTGGTGCGCAGGCCGGCAAGACCGTGGCTGTTGATCGACGACTGCCAGGACAGGAATTCTTCGACCGTGAGCGTGTAACGCTCGCAGGCCTCTTCCAAGCTCAACAAGCCACCGCGGACAGCCGCGACAACCTCTGCCTTCCGGCGAATCACCCAGCGCCGCGTATTGGGCGGCGGAAGATCCGCGATCGTCAGGGGGCTGCCATCGGGGCCGATGACATATTTTACTCGGGGACGTATCATTTCGGTCATTGGACTCTCTACACAACGCAAGACCACGAGCCCCACTCTAGCGTGCCACATTTAAAAATTGCCTAAACCCATCGTAAGACTTTGATAACAAATTTAGACGCCCGCCCTGGCTGGTGATGTAGGGCGGCTGCCTGCCGCTAGGTCAATTTGTAGCGCCTGCATGGGAGCCATGCGGAATAAATATTAGCTGATTTCCCGGGACGATCTTATAAGGGGCGGCAGCATAAGAATGAGCGCAAGACTTCGTCTCCGTTCTTCCCGCTGTATCAGTCCAGTTCGTGTTTTTGATGCTTCGTATCCTCGGGATGCGGGCAGAAACCGTCTTTGCTGATGCCCCGGCGCGAAGTTTTCGCCGCCGGCAGCGAGTTCGAGCCGAAGCTGGCCATACGAGGATATGAAGTTGAAAGAGACGGGAGCGCGCAGTCGGCGACTGCGCTGAGGGTGTTGCATTTTCGCCTTCGCAGGCCGATGGCGCCGGGGTTTCGGCCGACGACGGCAAGGAACAGCTCGACGCGATGGCGAAGCTTGCGGGCTTCGATTTCTATCTGCTCTCGGCTTTCCCGCGGGGCGACCGCACAGCTTTCACCGAAAACCGGTTGATCAGCAATTGGCCGCAAAGCCTTGTCGGCTTTTACGAGGCTGCCGATCTCTTCTATTGCAGTAGACTGGTGACCGCGATGAAGCGGACAATCGTGCCGATCTTCTGCGAGGAGGGGTCGTTTGCGGGCAGCGCCGCCAATCAGGAAAACCGCAAACTCAACGCGCTCTTTCAAATGCACGGGATGAAGAATACCTTCGCCTTCACGCTGCACGACGCTGACCTGAAACAATACATCTTCGCCTTCTCAGGCGGCTGTCCTATGCCCACGCGAGAGCAGGCGATGGCGCTGCTCGACGGCTCCATGGAGGATGGCCCGTTAGAGTCGCTCACCCGGCGCGAAATCGAATGCCTGCGACGCTGCCTGATTCCTTAAATCGGAATCGATTTAGAGCCTTTCCTGGTCAGCTTGAAGCATTCTGTTGGCTCAAACGGAGTCGGATGGTCGACCGGCCGGCGCGCGTCGTAGCCAAGCTCTACGGCCAAGCCGGCCGGTCGATCAGCCGGCCCGTTTCAGCCAACCCGAAGGGCCGGGCATCTTTCCGCCAGGACAAAGGCGATCGGCTCGGACGTACCAAGAGGTATGCCCTTCGCCAATCGCCTTTGCCCTGACGAAAACCTGCTCCGGCAGAATGCTTCAATCTAACCCGGAAAGGCTCTAAGGAATCAGGCAGCAATTCAAAGTGCTACAGCGTCCTTTGCGCGTCTAAAAAGACGCGCAGCGCTGTAGTCGGCGGCCGGCAAGAGCAGCGACGAGATCGCGATCATTCTCGATCTCTCGGCAATACGGTGGTGGGTTATCTGAAGGGCGCGATGCGCAAGCTCGATTCGGTCAGCCGCATGCAGGCGGTCGCCGGAGCATTCCGGTACCGGCTGCTCTGAGGCAGCCGGCCCTTCTCACAAAGCTAAAGCTGGGAAGCATGTAGCGCAAAATGTGCATCGCTTTTTGTGCGACATGCGCAAAAACAAAGACTAAAGCGCGAGCAGCGAATCTGAAAGATCGCGACGCGCTTTAGAAGCCTTTTCCGCGGGTCAGCTCCGACACGATGGTTCCGAAAATGATGCGCATGTCCATCAAGATCGAAAAATTCCCGACGTAGTAGAGATCGCTGGCGATACGGGCGCGCGCCTTGGCCGGACGATCGGTCGGACCGCGCAGGCCGCGCATCTGGGCAAGACCCGTCATGCCGGGGCGCATCGCATGGCGCTGATGGTATTCCGGTACGAGCTCTTCGTAGAGCACGCCGCCGGCGCGCATGCCGATCGCATGGCAGCGCGGGCCGACGACCGACATGTGGCCCAGCAGTACGTTCAGCAGTTGCGGCAACTCATCGACATTCGTGCGGCGCAGAATGGCACCGACGCGAGTGACGCGCGGATCGTTCATCACCGTCTGGGCAACGCCGGAGACGTCGCAGAGGTCGGTGCGCATGGAACGGAACTTGTAGACCTTGATGGCCTTGCAGTTCTTGCCCCAGCGGGTCTGCTTGAAGAGCACCGGCCCTGGGCTGTCGATCTTGATCAGCAGGGCGACGAACAGAAGGAAAGGGGCGAGGACGAGGAGGGCGCTCAACGACGAAACAATGTCGAACGCCCGCTTCAGGACCAAATCCACCAACGGCGCCTGCGGCGCATCGCTGTGGATAACAGGGGTCTGAATCTTCAGGCTCGGCTGCTGGCGGCGGCTCGGCCGGAAGGACTCTGTCGAAATGCTGTTGTTTAATTCCGTGATGCTCAAGGATCGTACTCTGTTGTCTTCGAGGGGGCGCGGCGGCAATAGGCGATCAATGGTTAACCCTGTCACCAGGGCTGCACTTAGGTCTTGGTAACCCTACTAAAACGGAAAAATGCGACAATTGTGTAATGGTGTCCAGAGAAATATCGCATCGCAACAAATCTTTCGCATCTGCGTTAAGTTGAGGCAAACTCATGATATTTCGTTAATAGTTGGAATTTCGTCAAGGTTTTTAGGACTTTGGCGAGGGTTTGCGCGGGCTGGCGACGCGCCGTTTCGGCACGTGACCCAGGTCTCTTAACTGTATTTCTTAAGGGAACACGAGGCGAAATTTCTCTGATGAAGATATCGATCATCCTAGAAGCCGTGTCAAAATGTGACAGAATCAAGGCAGGCTTGGTGAAGCGATAGCGTCTGGAAAAGATGCAGACGACGAGTTTACGGCCAGAATCAGTTGGTGAGACCCGATCGCGCGAATCACTCCACAGCTCGAAATGGACATGCTTCCAGACACGCAGGGGGGGAGGTTATTTGGCGGGCAAAGAGACGGCCCGCTCAGGGGGGCGTTTGTCGGAGATCGCGGATTGGCGGCGAGGCAAAGGATTGCGCGGCCTGCCGGTATTCAGCGATATCCGCGGGTGATCACGCCGGTTCGAGGACGCGTTTCCTGCCACCCCAGGAGATGAAGTTCGGGTTGGCGAAGTCGAAATCGGCCGCCGTTCCCGTCTTGCCGTAGGTCAGCGGCATTCCGTCCAGCGTCACTGTCGAACCGCCGGCGGCACGCAGCACCGCATCACCGGCCGCGGTGTCCCATTCCATCGTGCGGGTGAAACGCGGATAGACGTCGGCCTTGCCTTCGGCGAGCAGGCAGAACTTCAGAGAGGAACCGATATTGGTGCATTTGAAGATCGCGTGGTCGGCGAGGAAGCTCCCGGTCTCCGGGCTGTTGTGGCGAAGGCTTGCAAGCGCCAGCCTGTCGTCCGGCTGTTCGCGCACCGTGATTGCGCTGCGTGCGCCAACCGTGAAATCGTCCATGACGACGAGCCTTTCGGCGTGGCCGCGTTCTCCAGAGAAAGCAAGCCCCAGCGCCGGCGCATAGACGATGCCGGCCACCGGGGCGCCGTTCTCGATATAGGCGATGTTGACGGTGAATTCCTGCCGTCCGTCGACGAATTCACGGGTGCCGTCGAGAGGGTCGACCAGGAAGAAGCCTCGCCCGGCAATGTCGGGCACTTTTCCGGCGGCGACCGATTCTTCCGCCACGACTGGTATTTCGGGATAATCTCTGGCGAGATGAGCGAGGATGATGCGTTCGGCCTCCTCGTCGGCGACCGTGACCGGACTTGCATCCGCCTTCATGGCGACAGGGAAGCCTTCGCGCAAGACCGTGATGATGGCCTTGCCGGCTTCGAGCGCCGCCTTTTCAAATGTCCTCAGCATTGTCCTTTTGCCGTTCGCCACGCGGCGAGCACCCCGCTGTCGCTCGTCCGCAAACCATCCCTGTCACAACCAGATACGCAAGTTAATATGGTGTTCCCCGTCGTGCTCCGCATCCCTCAATACGCAGCCTGATGATGCTACCATAAGTTTTCAGCCTTGTCAGACGAAGATGCGGCATCGCTGGTGAAATGGCATTCGTCAAAGGGGCTGCCTTGGGGTCTGAATTTGCTCCATCTTCCAATTCTGTGGAATAGCTTACGCAGCAAGCAGTGCAGGAAATCGACGGCGATATCTCCGGATGGTTAACCCAGTTGTAGTTTCTGGCTAAAAATAGGCCCCGCTCTGCCGTTTTTCTGTGGATTTTGGTTCAAAACGCGCCATTTAGGCCTGTTCTGACAAGAATCTGTCGGAGTAAATCCTTTTTGTCTTCACATTTCCAACGAAACCGCTATGCATTCGGCCTATGAGGTTCCCTGAAACGGGGAACCAAAGAACCAAAAAGAGATGCAGCATGTTTCGCTCGCATCCAGGGGAAAACGACATATGGAGTATTTCGTCCAGCAGCTCTTAAACGGGCTGACGCTCGGATCCATCTATGGCCTTGTGGCTATTGGCTATACGATGGTTTACGGCATTATCGGCATGATCAATTTCGCCCATGGCGACATCTTCATGCTCGGTGGCTTCGCCGCTCTTATCGTCTTCCTCGTCCTCACATCCATCTTCGCAGGTCTCCCGGTGGCCGTTCTGCTGCTGGTGATGCTTGTCGTTGCGATGCTGATGACGAGTTTGTGGAATTGGACGATCGAGCGCGTGGCATACCGGCCCCTGCGCGGGTCCTTCCGCCTGGCGCCGCTGATTACTGCGATCGGCATGTCGATCACGCTGTCCAACTTCATCCAGGTGACGCAGGGTCCACGCAACAAGCCGATCCCGCCGATGGTGAGCTCGGTCTACCAGTTCGGCAACATCTCGGTGTCGCTGAAGCAGATCATCATCATCGTGATCACCGCAGTGCTGCTGACGATCTTCTGGTACATCGTCAATCGTACGGCACTCGGCCGTGCCCAGCGCGCCACTGAGCAGGATCGCAAGATGGCCGCGCTGCTCGGCGTCAACGTCGACCAGACGATCTCCATCACTTTCGTTATGGGTGCGGCACTCGCAGCGGTCGCCGGCACGATGTACCTGATGTATTATGGCGTTGCCTCGTTTAACGACGGCTTCACGCCTGGTGTGAAGGCCTTCACGGCAGCCGTTCTCGGCGGTATCGGTTCGTTGCCCGGCGCCGTCTTCGGCGGCCTCCTTATCGGCCTTATCGAGTCGCTGTGGTCGGCATACTTCACCATCGCCTACAAGGACGTCGCGACCTTTGCGATCCTGGCTTTCGTGTTGATCTTCAAGCCGACCGGCATCCTCGGGCGGCCGGAAGTCGAGAAGGTATAACGTCATGGCAAACACCGAAAATTCTGCAGGCAAGCCCGATGCCGGACTTGTCCGCAAAGGCCTTACCGAAGCTCTTTTCGCCGCCGTCCTGTCGTTCGGCATGTTCGTTCTCTATGTCGGCCTCAAGACCGACCAGAACATCAGCAATGAGTTGATCATCGTCCAGCGCTGGGGCCTGCTTGCGATCTTCGTCGCGGTCGCTGCCATCGGCCGCTTCGCCATGGTCGTTTTCATCAGGCCGAATATCGACCGCCGCAAGCTCAGCAAGGCGCGCGAGGGCGAACTCGATATCTCGACAGAGAAGAGCTTCTTCCACCGGCATTTCCTGAAGATCGCGCTGATCGCGCTGCTGCTTTATCCCATGGTGGTGGTGGCGATCAAAGGCCCTCAGGGCTCGCTGACATATGTCGACAATTTCGGCATTCAGATCCTGATCTATGTGATGCTCGCCTGGGGGCTGAACATCGTCGTCGGCCTTGCCGGCCTGCTCGACCTTGGCTATGTCGCCTTCTATGCCGTCGGCGCCTATTCCTACGCACTGCTTTCGAGCTATTTCGGCCTGTCCTTCTGGTTGCTGCTGCCGCTTTCGGGCATTTTCGCCGCACTCTGGGGCGTCATTCTCGGCTTCCCGGTGCTGCGCCTGCGCGGCGATTACCTTGCCATCGTGACGCTTGCCTTCGGTGAAATCATTCGTCTCGTCCTCATCAACTGGACTGAAGTGACGAAGGGCACCTTCGGTATCTCAAGTATCCCGAAGGCAACACTCTTCGGCATTCCCTTCGATGCGACGGCCGGCGGCTTTGCTAAACTCTTTAACCTGCCGATCTCCTCGGCCTATTACAAAATCTTCCTGTTCTATTTGATCCTGGCGCTCTGCATGCTGACGGCCTATGTCACCATCCGGCTGCGCCGCATGCCGATCGGACGCGCCTGGGAAGCTTTGCGTGAAGACGAGATCGCCTGCCGTTCGCTCGGCATCAACACGGTGACGACCAAGCTCACCGCCTTTGCGACGGGCGCGATGTTTGCCGGTTTCGCCGGCTCGTTCTTCGCCGCCCGCCAGGGCTTCGTCTCGCCGGAATCCTTCGTCTTCCTGGAATCGGCCGTCATTCTCGCCATTGTTGTCCTTGGCGGCATGGGGTCGTTGACCGGCATCGCGATCGCCGCCATCGTCATGGTCGGCGGCACCGAGTTGCTGCGCGAGATGAGCTTCCTAAAACTCATCTTCGGACCAGATTTTACGCCGGAACTTTACCGCATGTTGATCTTCGGCCTCGCCATGGTCGTCGTCATGCTGTTCAAGCCGCGCGGCTTCGTCGGCTCGCGTGAGCCGACAGCCTTCCTCAGAGAGCGCAAGGCGATATCCGGAAACTTCATCAAGGAGGGCCATGGTTGATGAGCCCCGTGACGACGAATACGATGTCTGACGACACTCTTCTCAAGGTCGAACACCTGTCGATGAAGTTCGGCGGCCTGATGGCCATCAACGACTTCTCCTTCGAAGCCAAGCGTGGCGATATCACCGCGCTGATCGGGCCGAACGGCGCCGGCAAGACCACCGTCTTCAACTGCATCACCGGCTTCTACAAGCCGACGATGGGCATGATCACGTTCAACCAGAAGAGCGGCAAGCAATACCTGCTGGAGCGCCTGCCGGACTTCCGCATCACCAGGGAAGCCAAGGTCGCGCGTACCTTCCAGAACATCCGGCTGTTCTCCGGCCTGACCGTTCTGGAAAACCTGCTGGTTGCCCAGCACAACAAGCTGATGAAGGCATCGGGTTATACAATCCTCGGCCTTATCGGTGTCGGCCCCTATAGGCGGGAAGCGGCCGAGGCGATCGAGCTTGCCCGTTTCTGGCTTGAGAAGGCCGACCTGATCGACCGCGCCGACGACCCCGCCGGCGATCTGCCCTACGGCGCCCAGCGGCGTCTCGAAATCGCCCGCGCCATGTGCACCGGCCCGGAGCTGCTTTGCCTGGATGAACCGGCTGCCGGCCTCAACCCACGGGAATCGGCAACGCTCAACGCGCTGCTGAAGAGCATTCGCGCCGAAACCGGGACGTCGATCCTGCTGATCGAGCACGACATGTCTGTGGTCATGGAAATCTCCGACCACGTCGTCGTCCTCGAATATGGTCAGAAGATTTCCGATGGCACACCGGATCACGTGAAGAACGATCCGCGGGTCATCGCGGCCTATCTCGGTGTCGAGGATGAAGAAGTGGAAGAGGTGATCGCAGCCGTCGAGCAGCTCGAAGGAGGCGCAAACTGATGGGCGATGAAGTAATGACGGGTCAACCGCTCCTTCAGGTGAATGGCGTCGAAACCTATTACGGCAATATCCGGGCGCTGGCTGGGGTCGATGTCCACGTCAACAAGGGCGAGATCGTCAGCCTGATCGGCGCCAACGGCGCCGGCAAGTCGACACTGATGATGACGATCTGCGGCAGCCCGCAGGCCCGCACCGGTTCGGTGGTCTTTGAGGGCCGCGACATCACCCGCATGCCGACGCATGAAATCGCCCGTCTGCGCATTGCACAGTCGCCGGAAGGCCGCCGCATCTTCCCGCGTATGACGGTTCTGGAAAATCTTCAGATGGGCGCTGGCCTCGACAATCTGAAACACTTCGCCGAAGACGTCGAGAAGATCTTCACGCTCTTCCCGCGTCTCAAGGAACGTCACGCCCAGCGGGGTGGAACACTTTCGGGCGGCGAGCAGCAGATGCTGTCGATCGGCCGCGCGCTGATGGCGCGCCCGAAGCTGCTTCTTCTCGACGAACCCTCGCTCGGTCTTGCGCCGCTGATCGTCAAGGGCATCTTCGAGGCGATCAGGAAGCTCAACGAGGCGGAGGGGCTGACCGTTTTCCTCGTCGAGCAGAACGCGTTCGCCGCCCTCAGGCTTTCTCACCGCGCCTACGTGATGGTGAACGGCAAGGTGACGATGAGCGGTTCCGGCAAGGAGCTTCTTGCCAATCCCGAGGTCCGCGCCGCCTATCTCGAAGGCGGAAGACACTAGGTCGAAAGGAGAGTTTGACATGCAGGGACTTTTCTTCGAAGCGGATGCCGGCCCCCTTGTGGCAATCCGTGTCATCGTCTTGCTCTTAGGCTTCTGGACGGCCTGGCGCGCCGGCAAAGCGGTTGCCGAGGGCTGGAGCGATTATCCGCTGGTCATCGTCTATACATTTCTGCTCGCCTGGGCGATGCAGTTCCTGCATCATGCCCTGTTCAATGGGCCGATGCTCAACGCCTTCTACTATATTCTCGACTTCGTGACGCTGCTGGTGTTCTCGACGGCCGGCTTCCGCTACCGCCGCACCAATCAGATGGTTAACAACTATTACTGGCTGTACGAGAAAACTTCCGCGTTTTCGTGGAAGGACAAACATTGACAGTCCGTTGAAACTAGGCATGAATTGCCTTCCGAGTGGAACAGCTTTCCTGGCGCAGTCAATGGTGGGTAGTGCGCTGGGCCTTGGACCGGAACCCGCCCAAAAATTGGGAGTAATAATATGAAGAAGTCTCTTCTGTCGGCAGTGGCTCTGACGGCGATGGTCGCCTTCAGCGGCAACGCGTGGGCCGACGTTCTCATCGCTGTCGCTGGTCCGCTGACTGGCCCGAACGCCGCGTTCGGCGCTCAGCTCCAGAAGGGTGCTGAACAGGCAGCCGCCGACATCAACGCGGCTGGCGGCATCAACGGCGAGCAGATCAAGATCGAGCTCGGCGACGACGTCTCCGACCCGAAGCAGGGCATTTCGGTCGCCAACAAGTTCGCTGCTGACGGCGTCAAGTTTGTCATCGGCCACTTCAACTCGGGCGTTTCGATCCCGGCTTCGGAAGTCTATGCCGAAAACGGCATCCTCGAAATCACCCCGGCCGCGACGAACCCGACCTTCACGGAGCGGGGCCTCTGGAACACGTTCCGCACCTGCGGCCGTGACGACCAGCAGGGTGCCATCGCCGGCAAATATCTTGCCGATCACTTCAAGGACGCCAAGATCGCTGTCGTTCACGACAAGACCCCCTACGGTCAGGGCCTTGCCGACGAAACCAAGAAGGCTATGAATGCCGCTGGCGTCACGGAGGTCATATACGAAGGCATCAACGTCGGCGACAAGGACTTCTCGGCCCTCATCGCCAAGATGAAGGAAGCCGGCGTCTCGATCATCTATTGGGGTGGTCTGCACACCGAAGCCGGTCTCATCATCCGCCAGGCGGCCGACCAGGGCCTGAAGGCCACGCTGGTTTCGGGCGATGGTATCGTTTCGAACGAACTGGCCTCGATCGCTGGTGACGCCGTCGCCGGTACGCTGAACACCTTCGGCCCCGATCCGACGGCGAACCCTGCGAACAAGGAACTCGTCGAAAAGTTCAAGGCCGCTGGTTTCAATCCGGAAGCCTACACGCTCTATTCCTACGCTGCGATGCAGACGATCGCTGGGGCCGCCAAGGCTGCCGGTTCGCTGGATCCTGAGGCCGTTGCCAAGGCCATGAAGGAAAAGGGCCCGTTCCCGACCGTTCTCGGCGACATTTCGTTCGACGAAAAGGGCGACCCGAAGATTCCTGGCTACATCATGTATGAATGGAAGAAGGGTCCGGACGGCAAGTACAGCTACTTCCCGCAGAGCATGTAAGCCTCGCTTCCCTTTACGGGACATGATTATCGAAGCCCGGTTCCGACCGGGCTTCTTTCTTTTGGCGGGTGTTTCAATTCCGGCCTGGCTACCGTACCGCAATCGCTCATCGATCGATCCCACGAAGACGGCACGTTACGGCGCCCGACTTCGGCACCGAAAAACGGCACGATCCGTGTGGGGCGGGGCTTGACGTCTACGAGGCGGAACCTGATGTACGCTGGGACGGATGGAGACCGTCATGGTGCCGCCGCATCTCGGCAGCGCCACGGAAGAGATGCGGATGGCCATGGGCATGAAGGTGGTCGAGAACGTGACGGCGTTTTTCGAGGGCAGGGATGTGCCAGATCGGGTGGCTTAGCCAGCCGCCATCACCTCTTACATCTCGTACAGCACGTGCGTGGCCTTCACGGCGGCCGAGGCGCGGTTCTCGACGCCGAGCTTCACGTAAATCTGTTCGAGGTGTTTGTTCACCGTCCGCGCCGACAGTCCCAATATTTCGCCGATGTCGCGGTTGGCCTTGCCCTTGGCGATCCAGAGCAGCACTTCGGATTCGCGCTGGGTGAGCGAGAAGCGCTGGCGCAGCACCTCGTCGTCGCTGCGCTGACTGGCGGCGGTGAGGCGGAAGAGATATTCGTCAGGGCCGATTGCGCCGAGGAAGGCGAGCTGCAACGCTGCCTGGCCGGCATGGGCGATCGAGATGATGCCGTCGCGCACCGCGGCGACGCGGTCGCGCATCCAGCCGCCGATATGGCGGACGACGATTTCCATGCCGTCGTCGCTGCCCATGGCGGCATTGACCAGCCGTGTCGCTTGCGGGGTTGACCAGTGGATGGCGCCGTCGCCCTTGACTGCCAGCAGATGGCGGCCGGCTGCGTCCAGGGCGATGCGGGCGCTCTGGGCCGAGCGAGCGTTGCGCAGATGGACGCGGATGCGGGCGCGCAGTTCATCGATGTTGATCGGTTTGCTGAGATAATCGACGCCGCCGGATTCCAGCGCGTGCACGACATGCTCGGTCTCGGTCAGGCCGGTCATGAAGACGACAGGCACCTGCGCTACCGCGGCATTCGCCTTCAGCCGGCGGCAGGTCTCGAAGCCATCCATACCCGGCATCACCGCGTCGAGCAGGATAAGATCGGGCGTGATGCGCTCGACGATACCAAGTGCCGCCGTGCCCGATGTGGCGATCAGCACGGAGAAGCCGGATTGTTCGAGCGCGTCGGTCATGAAGCCGAGGGCTTCGGCGGAGTCGTCGACGAGCAGAACGATGTCGCGGGGGAGGGCCGGCTCAGCCAATGGATTCCACCTTTTCGTCGAAGTCGTGCAGGAAGGTCATGAAGCCGGCGAGATCGAAGGCGGCGACATAGGCGCGAAGTTCCTCCGTGAATGGCTGATTTGCCTCCACCTTGGCAAGGTCCGAAAGCTTGGCTTCTATGCCTCTGATATAGCCGATCTCGCCGAGCCGCAGCAATTCCTGCACATGGGCAGCACCTGGGCTCAGCATCGGCGCTTCGATCTTGACAGCAACGGCTGGCGTGGCATCGGCATAGATCCATGTCACGCCGAGATGCAGGGCGAGCTTGTCGCGCAGCTGGCGGATGTCGACCGGCTTGCCGATCGCGTCATTGTGGCTGTCGTCGCTGTCGCTGAGAACGGCCGCATCACCGATATTGGCCGACAGCATCAGCACCGGCGCCGTCTGGCCGGCCTCACGCAGACGCGAGACGAGCTGCCAGCCGTTCATGCCGGGCATCAGAATATCGACGAGGAAGAGGTCCGGCATGATGCCCTCGATCAGCGTCAGACATTCGCCGCCGCCTGCCGCCGTCAGCACGATGAAATCGAGCGGCGCCAGGATCTCGCGCATCATCTCGCGGTGGTCCTCGTTATCGTCGACGACGACGACCGTGCGGCGCGGGCCGTCATAACCGACAACGCGCTTCTCCTGTGGCGCGGCGGCCACGGCACGCATGACGGCGGACAGCATCAGCCGGACGCGGAAGGTCGAGCCTTCGTCCTTTATGCTCGAAACCGAAATCTCGCCTCCAAGCGTATTGGTCAAAAGCCGGGTGATGGTGAGGCCGAGGCCGAGCCCCGGCATCGGCCGCACGCTTTCGGCCTCACCGCGCTGGAAGGGTTCGTAGATACGGGGCAGGTCTTTCTCCGTGATGCCTCGGCCGGTATCGGCAACGGTGAAGGTCGCGACCTGGCTGCGATAGCCGACATCGAAGGTGACGCTGCCTTCGTCAGTGAACTTGATGGCATTGGAGAGCAGGTTGACCAGGATCTGGCGCAGGCGCTTTTCGTCGGTGCGGACGAATTGCGGCAAGGCCGGCGCGCGCTCATGGATGAAGGCAAGCCCCTTTGCCTGCGCCTGCGGGCGGAACATATCGACGATCTGGTCGAGGAAATCCTGGATGTTGATCTCGTTGGAATAGACCTGCAGGCGGCCGGCCTCGATCTTGGAAATATCGAGCAGGCCGTCGATCAGCCCGGAGAGGTGTTCGGCGCTGCGGCGGATGACCTTGATCGAGGATTGGCGCGGCGCCGGGATGGTCTCGTCGCGTTCGAGGATCTGGGCGTAGCCGAGCACGGCGTTCAGCGGCGTGCGTAATTCATGGCTGAGCCCGACGACGTAGCGGCTCTTGGCGCGGTTGGCGGCCTCGGCTGTTTCCTTGGCGTTCTGCAAGGCGGCGTCGGTCTTTTTGTGGGCGGCGATTTCCTTGAGCAGCAGCGTGTTCTGGCGTGATGATTCCTCCTCGGCAACGACGCGGCTGTCATGGGCGAGCACATAGAACCAGCAGACGACGCCTGAGATCACCGAGAAGACGAAGAAGACGATGAGGATGGTGCGATTGACGACCTCACCCGTCTCGGGCGAGGCAGAGGCGACCTGATGGGCGATCATCGCCAGGATTGCACCGATGGCGGTCAATGCCAGCACGACGGCGATGCCGTAGCGGCCAAGGCGCGTCGTCAGCTTCCCCAGAATGGCTTCCGGCAGCAGCGCCTTGGCGACGGTGCCGACCTGCGCGTTGAAACGGGCGGCCGGCTTGCACATGTCGTGGCAGCGGCTGTCGAGCGAGCAGCAGAGCGAGCAGATCGGCGCGGCGTAGGCCGGGCACCAGGCCATATCCTCCGGCTCGAAGGGATGCTCGCAGACCGAGCAGGTGATGTTCGTCAGGTTCTTCCAGCTCTGGCGCGGCTTGCGGGCGAGATAGAACTTGCCTTTCGTTGCCCAGGCGATGACAGGCGAGGCGACCAGCGCGATGACGAGGGTGATATAGGGCGCGAGCGAGGCGGCGATCTCGCCAAAGGCGCCGAAATGGGCAATCAGCGACACCGTCGCCGACAGCGTCATGGCGCCAAGGCCGACCGGGTTGATGTCGTAGAGGTGGGCGCGCTTGAACTCGATGCCGGGGGGAGCCAGCCCCAGCGGCTTGTTGATGAAGAGATCGGCGGAGATCGTGCAGAGCCAGGCCATGGCGATGATCGAGAAGATGCCGAGCGTCTCCTCCAGCAGCAGGTAGATGCCGAGTTCCATCAAAAGCAGGGCGATCGCCACGTTGAACACCAGCCAGATGACGCGGCCGGGATGGCTGTGGGTCAGCCGCGAGAAGAAGTTCGACCAGGCGAGCGAACCGGCATAGGCGTTCATCACGTTGATCTTCAGCTGCGAGACGACGACGAAGGCGGCCATCAACAGCAACGCGCCATTATGCCAGGGGACCATGTAGCCGAAGGCGGTCAGATACATCTGCGCCGGGTCGGCGGCGCGATCGAGGGGGACGCCCGAGGTGAAGGTCAGCACGACCAGGAAGGAGCCGGCAAGCAACTTCGGCGCGCCGATGATGACCCAGCCGGGGCCGGCGAGAAAGATCGCCAGGCGGTGGCGCCACTTGCGCTGCGGGTCCGGCGGCAGGAAGCGCAGGAAGTCGGCCTGTTCGCCGATCTGCGACATCAGCGCCAGGATGACGGCGGAGGCCGCGCCGAACTCCACCAAATCGAATTCGGCGATGGTGCCGGGTGGGCCGGAGGCATGGCGGATGCCGGCAAAGGCGCGCCAGAGATCGAATTTTTCCCAGTCCAGCAGGGCGATGAAGATGAAGGGCAGGATATTCAGCACGATCCAGAAGGGCTGGGTCATCAGCTGGAACTTGCTGATCAGCCGTACGCCGTGCGTTACCAGGGGGATCACCATGACGGCGCTGATGATGTAGCCGATCCAGAGCGGGATGCCGAGGGTGAGCTCCAAGGCCCCGGACATGATCGAAGCCTCGATGGCAAACAGCATGAAGGTGAAGCTCGCATAAATCAGCGAGGTGATGGTCGAGCCGATATAGCCGAAGCCCGCGCCGCGCGTCAGCAGATCGATGTCGACGCCGTGGCGAATGGCGTAGCGGCTGATCGGCAGGCCGATCGCCAGCATCGCGATCGAGGCGACGATAATGGCGTAAAAGGCGTTGGTGGTGCCGTAGGAGAGGGTGATTGCGCCGCCGATCGCCTCCAGCGCCAGGAAGGAGATTGCGCCGATCGCCGTCTGTGAGATGCGCTGCGAGGAGAAATGGCGAGCGCTCTTGGCAGTGAAGCGCAGCGCGTAATCTTCCAGCGTCTGGTTGGCGACCCAGCGATTGTATTCGCGTCTTACCGGAATGATGCGTTGGCGCGCTGCCATGTCTTCCTTTCCGGCATTCCGGTTGGGCTCATCGTCTCTCCGGCAGTTTTGGCGGGATGGTTGGGAAAGGCAAGAGGCAGGCACCGACTGGTTCACAGAATGGCAATATTTTTGCAATTGATCTGTCACATGAGAGCTCTAACTCTCCCGGCGTTCGTTCAACCATTTCGGGTATCACCATGTCTGTTTTAAGCCTTTGCCGCCTGGGCACCGCCCTCGTCTGCCTCCTTTCGATCGTGCCATCGCTTGCCAGCGCCGAGCAGTCCACGGCGGCGAAAGCGCCTTATGCGCAGGCCGGAAAGACCAACAAACGCGGTGACGCCTGCTTCTCGACGGCGGACACCAACGTGGCCGTTCACCTTCTCTCCGGCTTCCTCGAAATCTGGACCCCGCGCACGCCTTTCGTCGATGCGGGTGTCGAAGCCCCGGCCAAGGACAATTGCCCGGCGGTCGCCAGGACGGATTGGGATGGTATTCCCGCCAGCAAGACCGACGGCCATATCGTCAACCAGGCCGTCCATAACGCCAACATTGCCTATGTCGTCAATGCGACGCGGGCGCGGACGGCCGACCAGGCGGTCGCCGCCTATCTCGATGATCGGCGCGGCAAGAATGCCAGCATCGTCGATGGCCTCGGTCCGCTGACGGCTGCCTGGAAGGCCGGATCGAAGCAGACCACCACGATCACCGCGGTGGCGGCCGACGCGACGACGGTCAAATATGACGACAAGGGCAATAATCGCGGTGCCGGCAGCAAGCCGGACACGGAAAACAAGACCGATGCCAATCCCGAGATGGGCCTTGCAATCGACTTCATCAACGCCGCGAGCGGTGACGGCTCGACGGAACCTGCCAAGCGCTACTTCAAATACGCCCGTCCCTACCGCTGGAGCCAGGACGTATCGGTCGTCCCGACGCTGGAGCCGGCCAAGAGCGGTAAGGCGGCGGAGGACGGCGGTTTCCCGAGCGGGCATACGGCGGAAGCCTGGCGGGATGGGCTCGCCATGGCCTATCTCGTGCCGCAGCGCTTTCAGGAAATGATCACGCGCGCCAGCGAGTTGGGTGAAGACCGCATCCTCGCCGGCATGCATTCTCCTCTCGACGTGATGAGCGGCCGCATGCTCGGCACGGCTACGGTCGTCTACAACCTGAACAAGGCCGAGAATGCGGCGCTGAAGAGCGATGCTTACGCCCAAGTGCAGGCATGGCTCGTCGCCAAATCCGGCGTTGCGGATGCGGGCGCGCTCGAGGTTGCCGCCCATGCGGCACCGCTGGCTGCAGACCGTTTCGCCGATCATGACGCCAATCGCGCTTACGTGCTGCAGCGCCTGAGCTACGGCCTGCCGACGATTCATGCGACCGATCAGCCGGCGCGTGTGCCGCAGGGCGCCGAAGCGCTTCTCGAAACGCGTCTGCCCTATCTGGACGGCGTGCAGCGCCGCGACGTGCTGAAAACGACGGAGATCGCCTCAGGCTACCCGCTCCTCGACGATGCGGAAGGTTGCGGTCGTCTCAACCTGTTTGCAGCCGCCGACGGGTACGGCGCGTTCGAACAGGACGTAACGGTGACGATGGACGCGGCAAAGGGCGGTTTCAATGCGATCGATACATGGCGGAACGACATCACCGGCAAGGGCAGGCTGGTAAAGCGCGGCGAAGGCATCCTCGGGCTATCGGGCGCGAACAGCTATGCCGGCGGCACCGTGCTGGAAGAGGGCGCGCTGGTGGCCCTGTCGCCGTCGGCCTTCGGTCTTGGCGGGCTGACGGTTAACGGTGGTTCGCTCGTTCTGGCGACCGACAGGCCGCTGACCGTGAGCGGCGATTATCAGCAGCTCGCCAATGCCGCGGCGAAGCCGGCGCTCGGCGCGAACGGCGGAGGCACGCTGGTCGTCGAGGGCAAGGCGGCGCTTGCCGGCGACCTTAACGTGACGTTTGTCGATGGCTATGTCCTGACGCCCGGAACCAAGATCGAAATCCTGAAGGCGAGTGCCGTGACCGGCACCTTCGGCAAGTTCACCGTCTCCGGCCACAAGGCGAGCCTCTCCTACGGCCCGACATCAGTCACCTTGACGATCGACGGATAATTCCTCCGAGAAAATCGACAGGGCATCTCCCGCGGTGGGGGGATGCCACCTTTCTCCCGGCCTGCTGCCTGTTTGACCCCCGCGCCTACGTCAATCGACGTATGTGTTTTCGCGCTGCAGCACCCGATAGTTCTTTAAGCAACAGTTAATCTCCGTTTCCGGTCTGTTGCGGAACAAGAAGAGGGGAGTTCAACCAGATGAAGCTCAAATCCACTATTACGGGCGCAGCGCTCGGCGCCGTCATGGCGGCGTCGGCCGCCTTTAGCGGTGCAGTTGCCGCCGATGACACGATCAAGGTCGGCATTCTGCACTCGCTCTCCGGCACCATGGCCATCTCCGAGACCACGCTCAAGGACGCCATGCTGATGCTCATCGACGAGCAGAACAAGAAGGGCGGCCTTCTCGGCAAGAAGCTTGAGGCCGTCGTCGTCGACCCGGCTTCCGACTGGCCGCTGTTTGCCGAAAAGGCACGTGAGCTGATCCAGAAGGACAAGGTTGCCGCCGTCTTCGGTTGCTGGACGTCCTCGTCGCGCAAGTCCGTTCTGCCGGTTTTCGAAGAGACCAACTCGATCCTCTTCTACCCGGTCCAGTATGAAGGCGAAGAGTCCTCGCGCAACATCTTCTACACCGGCGCTGCTCCGAACCAGCAGGCCATTCCTGCTGTCGACTACCTGATGGAAAAAGAAGGCGTCAAGCGCTTCGTTCTCGAAGGTACGGACTACGTCTATCCGCGCACGACCAACAAGATTCTCGAGGCATACCTGATTTCGAAGGGTATTCCGAAAGAAGACATCATGACCAACTACACGCCGTTCGGCTTCTCCGACTGGCAGACCGAAGTTTCCAAGATCAAGGAATTCGGTTCGGCCGGCAAGAAGACCGCCGTCGTCTCTACGATCAACGGCGATGCCAACGTTCCGTTCTACAAGGAACTGGGCAACAAGGGCATCAAGGCAACCGACATCCCCGTCGTCGCCTTCTCGGTCGGCGAAGAAGAGCTTGCCGGCCTCGACACCAAGCCGCTCGTCGGCCATCTCGCTGCCTGGAACTACTTCGAATCGGTCGAAAGCTCGGCCAACAAGAAGTTCATCAAGGACTGGCACGCTTTCACCAAGAACGACAAGCGCGTGACGAACGACCCGATGGAAGCTGCGTATATCGGCTTCAACGCATGGGTTAAGGCCGTCCAGGCTGCCGGCACGACCGATACCGACAAGGTCCTCGACACCATTATCGGCGTCAGCGTTCCGAACCTCTCGGGCGGCTATGCGACCGTCATGCCGAACCACCACATCACCAAGCCGGTGCTGATCGGTGAAATCCAGGCCGACGGCCAGTTCGAAATCGTCCAGCAGACACCTGCCGTCGTCGGCGACGAATGGTCAGATTTTCTGCCTGACTCCAAGGATCTGATCTCCGATTGGCGCAAGCCGATGTCCTGCGGCAACTTCAACGTCGCTACGGGCAAGTGCGGTGGCAAGGGCTCCTGAGTACGACCCCGATCCGATGATTGCATGAAGGATTCCGTCCGGGTTTGATCCCGGGCGGAAGCTCCGTCCCAGCGATTGCGCCGCGAGGCCAACACTATCAAGGGCGAGAAAGCCGATGTATCGCGCCATAAAGATTTTCCTCATCACGGTTTGCCTGACATTTTCGGGCTTGGCATTTTCGGGCGTGATGATCTCGAGCGAAGTCCAGGCCCAGGACGATATCCACGTGCTCATCGACGCGCTCGGCGTCGGCGATTTCCCGGAACGCGAAGCGGCCATCAAGGCGCTGGTCGCTTCCAAGGATCCGCATGTCAGCCAGATCCTGCAGCAGTTGAGCGACGGCCTTCTCTACGTCAATTCCGATGGCGGCCCGGTTCTCCTCCAGGGCGGTACCGATGACGAACCGACTTATTCCGATCCGATCACCGGCGAAACCGCTGCCGATGTCGATCCGGATCTGATGACGAAGGTCAAGATCAACAACGCGCTTCGCGGCGTCATCGGCGCCGCCACCAGCCAGTTGACGCTGATGAGCCCGGACCGTTCCGCGCGGCTTGCCGCGGCGCAGGGCCTTCTCAAAGATACCGATCCCGCCAATCTCGACCTGCTGAACTCGGCGCTTGCAGCCGAAAAGGATGCTGAGATCAAGAATACGATGGAAGCGGCGCGCGCAGTGCTGCTGCTCAAGACGGATGCGAGCGTCGAAGACAAGAAGGCTGCGATCGATACGATCGCGGCGCGCGGCAATCGCGATGCGCTGACCATCCTCACGACCACACTCGAAACCGCGCCTGACGACTTGAAGCCGGCGATCCAGGCGGATATCAGCTCCATCAATCGCAGCCTGGCGCTGTGGGATATCGTCCAGAACATCTGGTACGGATTTTCTCTCGGCTCGGTGCTGCTGCTTGCCGCGATCGGCCTTGCCATCACCTTCGGCGTCATGGGCGTTATCAACATGGCGCATGGCGAAATGGTGATGATCGGCGCCTACACCACCTATGTGGTGCAGGAATACATTACCTCCGCCTTTCCTGAACTTGCCGATTATTCGCTGGCCTTTGCCGTGCCTGCGGCCTTCGTCTTTACCGGCTTCGTCGGTCTGGTGATCGAGCGCGCCGTCATCCGCTATCTCTACGGCCGGCCGCTCGAAACGCTGCTCGCCACCTGGGGCGTGTCGCTCATCCTGCAGCAGGCGGTGCGCAGCAGCTTCGGCCCGACCAACCGCGAGGTCCGCAATCCGACCTGGATGTCCGGCGTCTTCGATCTCGGCGGGCTCTCCATCACCTGGAACCGACTGTGGATCATCGTCTTTTCGATGGTGGTCTTTGTGGCGCTGCTCCTGCTGCTCAAACGGTCCGCCTTCGGCCTGCAGATGCGTGCCGTTACGCAGAACCGGCGCATGGCGTCGTCGATGGGCATCCGCACCGGCTGGGTCGATGCCTTCACCTTCGCGCTCGGCTCGGGCATTGCCGGCATTGCCGGCGTGGCGCTCAGCCAGATCGACAATGTCTCGCCGAACCTCGGTCAATCCTACATCATCGACAGCTTCATGGTCGTCGTCTTCGGCGGTGTCGGCAATCTCTGGGGCACGCTGGTCGGTGCACTCTCGCTCGGCGTCGTCAACAAGTTCCTCGAGCCCTTCGCCGGTGCCGTGCTCGGCAAGATCCTGGTGCTCGTCCTCATCATTCTCTTCATCCAGAAGCGTCCCCGCGGGCTCTTCGCACTCAAAGGAAGGGCGGTGGAAGCATGATAACGGCCTTCCTTCTCCGATCACTCGATCGCAAGATCGTCATTGCCATCGCCCTCCTGCTTCTGGTCGCCGTCCTTGTGCCGGTCCTGAACCTGATGACGGGGCCGAGCAATCCGCTGCACGTGCCGACTTATATCATGTCGCTGTTCGGCAAGTATCTGACCTATGCGCTGCTGGCGCTGGCGCTTGATCTCGTCTGGGGCTTCTGCGGCATCCTCTCCCTCGGCCACGGTGCCTTCTTTGCGCTCGGCGGCTATGCGATGGGCATGTATCTGATGCGCCAGATCGGCACGCGCGGCAGCTACGGAGATCCTGTTCTGCCCGACTTCATGGTGTTCCTGAACTGGAAGGATCTGCCCTGGTTCTGGTTCGGCTTCAACCATTTCTGGTTTGCGGCGCTGATGGTGCTCGTCGTGCCCGGCCTGCTCGCCTTCGTCTTCGGCTGGTTTGCCTTCCGCTCACGCGTCAACGGCGTCTATCTCTCGATCATCACCCAGGCGATGACCTATGCGCTGCTGCTGGCCTTCTTCCGCAACGACATGGGCTTCGGCGGCAATAACGGCCTTACCGATTTCAAGGACATTATCGGTTTCAACGTCCAGGCTGACGGCACGCGTGCAGTCCTCTTTGCGGCAACTGCGATCTTCCTTGCTCTGTCGCTGCTACTCGCCTCGGCGATCGTGCGCTCGAAGTTCGGCAAGGTGCTGGTCGGCGTGCGCGATGCCGAAAGCCGCACGCGCTTCCTCGGTTACCGCGTCGAGCACTTCAAGCTCTTCACCTTCGTCGTCTCGGCGATGATGGCTGGTATTGCCGGTGCGCTCTACGTGCCGCAGGTCGGCATTATCAATCCCGGCGAATTCGCGCCTGCCAATTCGATTGAAGTCGTCATCTGGACGGCGGTGGGCGGGCGGGCGACGCTGATCGGACCGATCATCGGCGCGATCCTCGTCAACGGCGGCAAGACGATCTTCACCGGCCTCTTCCCGGAGTTCTGGCTGTTTGCGCTCGGTGGCCTCTTCGTTGCCGTCACGCTGTTTCTGCCCAAGGGTGTCGTCGGCACGATTGCGCAATATCTCGGCAAGCGGAAGGTCGTCTCCAAGGCGGCACCACCGGCGGCTGAGGAAGACGGTATCGAGCCGAAAATCCAGGCAGCGGAGTGAGCGCCATGATCCCCGACGTCAAACCCACCAGCGTGCTTTATCTCAACGGCGTCTCGGTTTCCTTCGACGGCTTCAAGGCGCTGAATTCGCTGTCGATCGTCATCGAACCCGGCGAGCTTCGCGCCATCATCGGCCCGAACGGCGCCGGCAAGACGACGATGATGGATATCATCACCGGCAAGACCAGGCCCGATGAGGGTGAGGTGTTCTTCAACGGCACGATCGATCTTACCAAGAAGGACGAGGCCGATATCGCCCAGCTCGGCATCGGCCGCAAGTTCCAGAAGCCGACAGTCTTCGAAAGCCATACGGTGTGGGACAATCTGGAGCTGGCGCTGAACCGCCGTCGTAGCGTGTTCTCGACACTGTTCTACCGGCTTTCGGGCGAGGACAAGACGCGCATCGACGAGATCCTCGAAACGGTGCGGCTGACGCATCGCCGCGACGAATTCGCCGCCAATCTCTCGCACGGGCAGAAGCAATGGCTGGAGATCGGCATGCTGCTGGCGCAGGAGCCGAAGCTCCTGCTCGTCGACGAGCCGGTGGCCGGCATGACGGATGCGGAGACGGCGGAAACTGCGATCCTGCTCAAGGATATCGCCAAAACCCGGTCTGTCGTCGTCGTCGAACATGACATGGGCTTCATCCGAGACCTCGGCGTCAAGGTGACCTGCCTTGCTGAGGGATCGGTGCTGGCCGAAGGGTCGATCGATTTTGTGAGTTCGGATCCGAAGGTCATCGAGAACTATTTGGGGCGGTGAGCGTCGCGTTTGCCGGATGCCCCTCACCCTCACCCTTTCCCCGTAAACGGGGCGAGGGGACGTGCCATGCGAGAGGTGGACGAGGGACGGACAGGTCGCGGCATATTCCCTTCTCCCCGCAAGCGGGGAGAAGGTGGCGGCAGCCGGATGAGGGGCAGCGGCCTGCTCCGACAGCAGTTTGATTTAAAGGGAAACCGATGCTGACAGTCGAAAACGCAAACCTCCACTACGGCGCCGCTCAGGCGCTGCGCGGCATCTCGATCAAAGCGGAGATGGGCAAGATCACCTGCGTGCTGGGGCGTAACGGCGTGGGGAAGAGTTCTCTTCTGCGCGCCGTTACCGGCCAGCATCCGCTGTCGGCCGGTACCGTCACCTTCAACGATACCAAGCTCAACGGCTTGCCGCCCTTTGCCCGCGCCAAGCAGGGCATCGGCTATGTGCCGCAGGGGCGCGAAATCTTCCCGCTGCTCACCGTCAAGGAAAATCTCGAAACCGGCTTTGCTCCGCTTGGCCGCCGCGACCGCAACATCCCCGATGACATCTTCAGTCTCTTCCCGGTGCTGAAGTCGATGTTGTCACGTCGCGGCGGCGATCTTTCTGGCGGGCAGCAGCAGCAGCTGGCGATCGGGCGCGCCATGGTGACACGGCCGAGGATTCTCGTGCTCGACGAGCCGACCGAGGGCATTCAGCCATCGATCATCAAGGATATCGGCCGGGCGATCCGCTATCTGCGCGACTCTACAGGCATGGCGATCCTGCTCGTCGAGCAATATCTCGATTTCTGCCGCGAGCTTGCCGACTATGTCTACATCATGGATCGCGGCGAAATCGTGCATGAAGGGCTTGCCGAGACGTTGGATACGCCGGAGGCCCGCCGCCACCTGACTGTCTGACCGGCAGATGCCGCATTTTGCAGCAGAGGGCGCGGCGCCTGGGAAACCTTCCGCCGCCGGCAAAGGTCTGCTCGGGGCGGCATAGGAATTGCTTGCTTTCTGCTATCCGCGCGCTTGAATGAAAACCAGGGGCGCGGCCGAAAGGGACGATATGACGATCGCGGCGGCAGGCACGAGACCGCAAAGAGCGGAAGGGCGCGGGCATCTGGCGGCAAAGCTGTTCGATGGCCGCACGCGCATCCGTGAACTCTATCAGGAGGGGGCGGCGAAAATCCGCCTGCCCGATACCTTCGACGCCTCCATGGAAGCCGTCATCATCAATACTGCTGGCGGTTTGACGGGCGGCGATCGGATGGATTGGAGCGTGGATGCCGGCCCCGGCACGCGCATCGACGTCACCACTCAGGCTTGCGAGAAGATCTACAAGGCATCGGCCGGCATCGCCGAGGTGGCGACCAGCATCAAGGTCGGAGCCCAAGCCCGCGTCGACTGGCTGCCGCAGGAAACGATCCTCTTCGACCGGGCCGCACTTTTCCGCCGGCTGGATGTCGATCTTGACGAGAGCGCCGAATTTCTGGCCGTCGAAGCCGTGCTGCTCGGCCGCAAGGCGATGGGTGAGGCGGTGGTATCGGGGCTGTTCCGCGATCGCTGGCGGATCCGCCGCTCGGGTCAACTGATCCACGCCGAAGAACTCAGGCTTTCCGAAGGTGTGGCGGCACTGGCGGCGCGGCAGGCCGTGCTCGGCGGACAGGTGGCCTTTGCGACGTTGCTTTATGCCGGGCCGCTTTCAGAAGCCTATCTTAGCAAAGTCCGGCCGCTGGTCGAAGGATCGATGGGCGGTGCGAGCGCTTGGAATGGCAAGCTCGTCGTTCGCCTAGCAGCGGCCGACGGCTTCTCGCTCAGAAAAATCCTGATCCCGGTCATTTCCGCCTTGCGCAATGGTGCGCCTGTGCCGAAAGTCTGGAATCTATGAACGTAAGCATTCGGTCAAGCAGATGGACAAGCGATGAACCTCACTCCGAGAGAAAAAGACAAGCTGTTGATTTCGATGGCGGCGATGGTGGCGCGGCGGCGACTGGAGCGTGGCGTCAAGTTGAATTACCCCGAAGCGATCGCGCTGATCAGCGACTTCGTCGTCGAAGGCGCCCGCGATGGCCGCCCGGTTGCCGAGCTGATGGAAGCTGGCGCCCATGTGATCGGCCGCTCCCAGGTGATGGAGGGCATTGCCGAGATGATCCACGACGTGCAGGTGGAGGCAACGTTCCCGGATGGAACCAAGCTCGTCACCGTGCACGAGCCGATCCGGTGAGGAGATAGGGATGCTCGAGCTCAGGCCCAATTGCGAATGCTGCGACAAGGATCTGCCGCCTGATAGCACTGAGGCACGGATCTGCACCTATGAATGTACCTTCTGTGCCGATTGCGTGGACGGCGTGTTGAAGGGTGTCTGCCCGAACTGCGGCGGCAATCTCGTCGCGAGGCCTATTCGGCCGGCGGCGATGCTTGTCAAAAATCCAGCGTCGACGAAGCGTGTGCTGAAAGCCGAGGGTTGCGCGCCCAAGGCGGCTTAAGGAGGACGAGATGATTCCAGGCGAAATCATTGCCGCAAGCGGCGACATCGAACTGAATGCCGGCGCGCCGACGGTGACGCTGGAGGTTTCCAATACAGGCGATCGGCCGGTGCAGGTCGGCAGCCACTATCATTTCGCCGAGACCAATGCGGGACTTTCCTTCGATCGCGCGGCGGCGCATGGCAAGCGGCTCGATATTCCGGCAGGGACGGCGGTGCGCTTCGAGCCGGGGCAGACGCGCTCGGTGACGCTGATCCCGCTTTCCGGCAAGCGCGAGGTTTACGGCTTCCGGCAGCTGGTGATGGGCAAGCTTTAAGAACAATAATCTGGAGGAATGCATGCGCTTGAATATCTGCCTCGTCGGGGCGGCGATGCTGCTGACGGCAGGTGCTGCCTCTGCTGAGGATATCGATTGCAACAGTCCCAAGACGCAATCGGACATGACGTCTTGCGAGGCGGCGCGTCATGAGGCCGCCGACAAGGCTTTGAATGCGCAATACAAGAAAACCCGCGCCGTCCTGGCAGCGATCGACAAGGACCTGGATGGCGACATGAAGGGCGCGGAGCAGGCGCTGGTCAAGGCGCAGCGCGCCTGGATCGATTATCGCGATGCCGAATGCGACGCCTTCGGCTTTCAGGCCCGCGGCGGCACGATGGAGCCGATGCTGGTTGCCGGATGTCTCGCCAACATTACGGATAAACGCACGAAAGAGCTGAAAGAGCTCGAAGATACGATGAGCAACTAGGGTGATCAGGAAAATCATGATCGTCGGCAATGGCGACATCGGAGAGGCAGAGGCTGGTGTCATCGATGCCGCCGATTTCGTCATCCGATTCAATGATTGCCGCTCCTATGGGGCCGGCGGCAGCCGCACGGATGCCGTTGCGGTCTGCAATACCGGCAGGCCGGCAAAGGCGATGCTCGGTTCGCGTGAGTGGCGCGCTCATCCGGGCGTGGTGTCGGCTGGCGAAATCTGGAGCGTGCGCGACCCGGAAAAATTCGCCGCGATGCGGGCGCCGCTTGCCGTCTCGCATCCGGAACTCGACGATTTCTGCGACGACTATACCGCTGAGTTCAGCGCCTTCTGCGCAGACACCGGCAAGACGCACGTCATCATCGACAAGTCGATTCACGATGCCGTCGATGCAGCGATTTCGGCTTTTGATCCTCAGCCATACGTGGTGCCGAGCAGCGGCATGATCGTGATCGGCGAGGTGCTGGAGAGACGTGACGAGGCCGAGGTGACGCTCGCTGGCTTCGGCCATGTCGGCTGGGAATGGCATCCGTTCGCCGCCGAGCGGCAGCTGGTGGACCGGTATATCGACGAGGGGCGGCTTCGGCGGCTTGGGACAAACATTGCGGCATCCGGCAAAACGCCTTACATTTTGAACAAAAGGTAAGGAGACTTGTTATGGCGACATCGGCAAAGGTCACATCGAAAAATCAGATCACGCTGCCTGCAGGGTTGCGCAAGTCGTTGGACATTCATGCCGGCGACCGGATCGATTTCGTCGCGAATTCCTACGGCGTTTTCGAAGTTCGTGTGCTGAGAGAAAGTCTTGCCGACTTGATAGGAGTTCTGAAGAGCGACGAACCGGTTTCGGGCGATGACATTGAAAAATGGATCGCAGAGGCGCGCGGTGCAATGGCGACGGGATCATGGAATGCTGGGGATTGATACGAATATCCTGCTCAGGATCTTTCTCACCGATCTTTCCGAGGGGGACCACACGCCGGACCAGTTCGCCCTGGTTCGCGCTGCCGTTGTGGGGAGCCGCGAACCGTTCTTCGTCAACCATGTGGTCGTTGTCGAGACGATCTGGGTGCTTCGGCAGAAGCTGAAATACAGCAAGGAGGTCATTGCCGGGGTCATGACAAGGCTGCTGCACATGTCAAATGTAATGGTCCAGGACGCTGCGACCGTAGAGGCATCGTTGAGCAGCTTCATCGCATTTCCGGGCGATTTTTCCGACCATCTCATCGGCGAAATCAACAAGCGAAACGGCTGCCGCACGACCCTGACTTTCGACCGGGCCGCATCGAAATCTCCCAATTTTTCGGAACTCCAGAGGTAGAACCAGAATATGCCCTACAAGATCTCGCGCGCCGCCTATGCCGGCATGTTCGGACCGACCACCGGCGACAAGGTACGCCTTGCCGATACGGAGCTTTTCATCGAGATCGAGAAGGATTTCACCATCTATGGCGAGGAGGTGAAGTTCGGCGGCGGCAAGGTGATCCGCGACGGCATGGGACAGAGCCAGGTGACGCGGGCGGATGGCGCGGTCGATACGGTCATCACCAATGCGGTGATCGTCGATCATTCGGGCATCTACAAAGCCGATATCGGCCTCAAGGATGGGCGCATCGTCGCGATCGGCAAGGCGGGTAATCCCGACATGCAGCCGGGTGTCAACATCATCGTCGGCCCGGGCACGGAGGCGATCGCCGCCGAAGGCAATATCGTCACCGCTGGCGGCATGGACAGCCATATCCATTTCATCGCACCGCAGCAGATCGAGGAAGCGCTGATGAGCGGCATGACCTGCATGCTTGGCGGCGGCACCGGTCCGGCACACGGCACGCTCGCCACCACCTGCACGCCCGGTCCCTGGCATCTCGCGCGCATGATCGAAGCGGCCGACGCCTTCCCGATGAACCTCGCCTTTGCCGGCAAGGGCAATGCCTCGCTGCCGGGGGCGCTGACCGAAATGGTGCTGGCGGGCGCCACCTCGCTGAAGCTGCACGAGGATTGGGGCACGACACCAGGCGCCATCGACTGCTGCCTGTCGGTTGCCGACGAATACGACGTGCAGGTGATGATCCACACCGATACGCTGAACGAAAGCGGCTTCGTCGAGGATACGATCGGCGCCATCAAGGGCCGCACCATCCATGCCTTCCACACGGAAGGAGCAGGCGGCGGGCATGCGCCTGATATCATCAAGATCTGCGGCCAGCCGAACGTCATCCCGTCGTCGACCAATCCGACGCGTCCCTATACGGTCAATACCATCGCCGAGCATCTCGACATGCTGATGGTCTGCCACCATTTGTCGCCGTCGATCCCCGAAGATATCGCTTTTGCCGAAAGCAGGATCCGCAAGGAAACGATCGCCGCCGAAGACATCCTGCACGACATCGGCGCCTTCTCGATCATCTCGTCCGACAGCCAGGCCATGGGCCGGGTCGGCGAGGTGGCGATCCGCACCTGGCAGACGGCCGATAAGATGAAGCGCCAGCGCGGCCGGCTGGAGGAGGAAAAGGGCGACAACGACAATTTCCGCGTCCGCCGCTATATCGCCAAATATACGATCAACCCGGCGATCGCCCATGGTCTCAGCCGTGAAATCGGCTCGGTCGAAGTCGGCAAGCGCGCCGACCTCGTGCTGTGGAATCCTGCCTTCTTCGGCGTGAAGCCCGATATGGTGCTGCTCGGGGGCTCGATCGCGGCCGCGCCGATGGGCGATCCGAACGCCTCGATCCCGACGCCGCAACCGGTGCACTACCGGCCGATGTTTGCCTCCTATGGCAAGAGCCTCACCAATTCCTCCGTCACCTTCGTCAGCCAGGCCTCGCTCGATGCCGGCCTGAAGGGCCGGCTCGGCGTCGCCAAGGAACTGGTCGCGGTGAAGAATACGCGCGGCGGCATCTCCAAGGCATCGATGATCCACAACGACCTGACACCCGAGATCGAGGTCGATCCGGAAACCTACGAGGTCAGGGCGAACGGTGAGCTGCTGACATGCGAGCCGGCGACGGTGCTGCCGATGGCGCAGCGCTATTTCCTGTTCTAGGCCCACGTCCGATGTGTGATGGACGGCTGCGATGAGGACAGGTATCCGCTGGTTGTTGCGGATCGTATTCCTGCTCGTCCTTTCGGCGGTCTGCGGGACCCTTATTCCCCGGCCGCTGATTGCGCCGGTCAAGGCGTCATCTGCCGCAGTGACGCATCGGGTTCTGCTGCTGTCAGGCCCGATCCATACCGATATTGCCATTCCGCTCGACGCGGAAACGCGGGCTGCCTTTTCCTTCCTCGACAATACCGATTTTCCGCTCGGCCATCCGAGCGCGGAGTGGCTCATTATCGGCTGGGGCGGTCGTGCCTTCTATCTGGAAACGCCCACATGGGCGGAGCTGAAGCCGCTGCCGGTGTTGCGCGCGCTGACGATCGACCGTTCAGTGCTGCATGTGGACCTTGCTGGCCCTATCACCGAGCCGCAGCCCACCGTTACGGCATTCAATGTCAGTGAGGATCAATTAGCGCAGCTGCGCGACTTTATCTCCGAGAGCTTCGTCCGCGACGCGGGCGCGGTGGTGCCGATTCCGGGTGTGGGTTACGGCGAGATCGACCGGTTCTTCGAGGCCAGGGGATACTTCAACGCCCTCTTCGGCTGCAACACCTGGACTGCCGCTGCCCTGCGCTCGGCTGGGCTTCGAACAGGCATATGGAACCCGCTTCCACAAGCATTGCGATTGTCTGTTTCTGTCTACAATTGAAGCAGCCGTCGAGCCGGTCCGCTCTTAAAGTGAATTGTGAATAGCGCTCTCCATCTGGTTGTAAAAATCGGTGGAAAAACCGGTATTTTCTTCAGCTAAACCATTCTGGAGCGGCCGCGTCTGGAAGCTTTATAAATCCCTTTTATATCAATTATTTAACTGTCTCTCTGCGCTGTTCGATTCAGGGATTGGAAAGCTGCATCCTTTGCTAGAAAAAATCTGTCCACCAAAACGTCCAAAACCGTTCGAATTTTAACGAGTCAATTAAGACACCCGCAGCAATTGGGCTCTTATCAATGCCTGGAAACGCCGAGCAGGAAGGTTGATTCTCATGAGAAACTGGATTTCGCTGCAGGCCGATTTCGGCGATCTTCAATACCGCAGGAACGTCTATGTCTTCGCCCTGAAGATGGCTTTTCTTGCCGTTATTCTCTCAGGAGTCATTATCGCATTGACGATGCCGTCGCTCGATCTTCTCGGGCTTCTACCGGTGACGCTCGCCCATGCAATCGGCTTCAGCGCGGTCTTTTCCTGGCTGATCGGCGGTACCGTTTCCGGCATGCTGTCGCTGTTTGCCGGCTTTGCCATGCGCGATCTCGCGCTCTCGCGGGCGGAATTCGAAAAGCTCAGCCGCACGGATACGCTTTCCGGACTGCTCAACCGGCGCGCCTTTGCCGAGGCGCTTGAGAATATCGATGGCAACGCGTCCCTAGTGATTTTTGACGTCGATCGTTTCAAGACGATCAATGACCGCTTCGGCCATGGCTGCGGCGATGCCGTTATCGTCGCCGTTTCGGGCATGCTCACATCCGCCTTCGATGAGGTGTCCGTCGTCGCACGGCTGGGTGGGGAGGAGTTTGGTGTGATCCTATCCGGCGAGCCGCTGGAGGCACGGATGGAGCGTATTGAAGGTGTCCGGGCCCGGATCGCCGGCGGCGCCATCAAGGCCGAGGGGCACGATATCCGCATCACCGTTTCCGGCGGCATTGCCGATCTCGTCGCCGGGCGCAACAAGCAGGCGGTTTATGCCTCCGCCGACCGGGCGCTCTATCTCGCCAAGGCGCTCGGGCGCAATCGGGTCGTACATGAACGGGAAGGTCTTCATCACGCCTGGCACGGGCTCGTCGAGAACGGCGTCGACGGCGAGAACAGAGGCCCGGAGAGCGACAATGTGATGCAGGCTTACGGAATATAAAAGCCGAAGCCGGACGAAAGGCCATTGGTGCTTGCATCGGGAAGAGCTATTTTGCATGGTCGTCCTCTCAGAAAAACGGACATGTCATGCAGCGCGTCATCTCCTATCTTCCCGCCGGAACCCCTTCCTCCCACCCAATCGCCCACGTCAAGCTGCCGCATGATCTGCGCCATCTGCGCCGCAAGCTGCTGCATCTGGAAAATGGTGAGATGGTCATGCTCGATCTCAAGGATCCGGTGCTTTTCGCCAATGGCGACCTGCTGGTGCGCGACGACGGCGAACTGATCGAGATCCTCGCCGCCGACGAGAAACTCTTCGAAATCCGCGGTCGCGACCGCACCCATCTGGTCGAGCTCGCCTGGCATCTCGGCAACCGGCATCTTGCCGCGCAGATCGAGGAAGACCGCATCGTCATCCTCCGCGATCATGTCATCCGCGCCATGCTGCAGGGCCTCGGCGCCGTCGTCCTCGAGATCGACGAGCCGTTCCAGCCGGCGCGCGGCGCCTATCATTCCCAAGGCGGGCATTCGCATGGGCATGACCACGATCACAATCATGACCACGGGCATGATCACGGCCATGACCACGATCACGAACATGGCTACGAGCATGAGCATGAGCACCGCCACGATCGCGGTCATGATCATGACCACAAGCACGACTGAGTCTTGATGACCAGGGATCGCGAGCTGCAGGCATTGCTGCGCCTGACGGCATGGCTCTCGCCGGCCTTTCCTATCGGCAGCTTTGCCTATTCGGGCGGGCTGGAGCGGGCGGTGGCCGACGGGCTCGTTACGGATGCGACCTCGCTTGCGGCCTGGATCGGCACGCTGGTCGGGAATGGGTCGGCCTGGAACGATGCGGTGCTTCTGGCCGAAAGCCACAGGCAACAGGCAGAACCCGCACGCCTTGCCGAAGTCGCTGCACTCGCCGAGGCGCTGGCCGGATCACGCGAGCGGCATCAGGAAACGATGTTGCTCGGTGAGGCTTTCCTCGCAGCGGCGCGGGCCTGGCCCGACGGGGTGTTCGAGCGGCTACCTGACAGGGTCGCGTATCCCATTGCGGTCGGGGCGGTGACGGGCGCCCATGGCATAGGGCCCGAGAAGGCGCTCGCCGCCTTCCTGCATGCCTATGTCTCACAAGCGGTTTCATCAGGTATCCGCCTCGGTGTCGCCGGGCAACGGGATGGCCTCGCCGTTCTTGCCGGTCTGGAAGACCGTATCGCGGAGGTCGCCCGGCGGGCGGCAGCCTCGACGCTCGACGATCTGGGTTCGGCGACAGTGCAGGCCGATATTGCCAGCCTGCGCCACGAGACGCAGGCGACACGGCTGTTCCGTTCGTGATTGTCCGAAATTATCGCTGCGGCTGCGTCATTTGACGGTGGCGCGGGCGGGCGGCTTCGTTATCATCGGGGTTCGATTGGAGTAAGGCACATGAAATCGAGAAACGGTCCTTTGCGTGTCGGCATTGGCGGGCCGGTCGGCTCGGGCAAGACGGCGCTGACCGAAAAGCTCTGCAAGGCGATGCGCGACGATTATTCCGTCGCCGTCGTCACCAACGATATCTACACGACCGAGGATGCCGAGGCGCTGGTGCGGATGCAGGCATTGACTTCGGACCGCATCGTCGGTGTCGAGACGGGCGGCTGCCCGCATACCGCCATCCGCGAGGATGCGACAATCAATTTGCAGGCGATCGCCGGCCTCAACCAGCGGATCCCCGATCTGGACGTCGTCTTCATCGAATCCGGCGGCGACAATCTGGCTGCGACCTTTTCGCCCGATCTTGCCGATATCACCATCTATGTCATCTCCGTCTGCCAAGGCGAGGAAATCCCGCGCAAGGGAGGCCCCGGCATCACCCGGTCGGACCTGCTCGTCATCAACAAGAAGGATCTGGCGCCTTATGTCGGCGCCGATCTCGAGGTCATGGACCGGGATGCAACCCGCATGCGTGCGAGCCGCCCCTTCGTCTTCTCCGACATGAAGCGCGGCGACGGCGTCAGCTCGATCGTCAGCTTCCTCAGGGAGCAGGGCGGGCTTTAAAGCGGGATGGTTTTGGCGATCAGATCTGCCGCAGCACTTTGACGTCGCGGACGGCGATTGCCCGGCCGCGCACCGTGACACCCTTCGTCTTCAGCGCCGAGAAGGCGCGCGAAAGCGCCTCCGGTGCGAGGCCGAGTTTGCGGGCAAGCAGATTTTTCGGAAAGGGCAGCCGCAGCGAAGCGGTCGCACCGTTCTCGATGCAATGGGTCAGCAGATAGTTAGCCACGCGCTGCGGCGCGGTCTGCATGCGGTCGCTTGCCAGGGATTCCATCGTCGAGATCAGATGCAGCGACAGGCTGCGCATGATCGCCTTGCCGATCCGCGGCTGCTCATCGAGCAACAGCCGGACCTTGGCGATATGAAAGCACGCCAGCACGGCATGATCCATCGCCTGCGCGCCGTAACGATAGGTTTCGTCGGCGTGGATCAGGCATTCGGCGAAACTGTCGCCGGGCTCGCAGATGCGGATATCGGCCTGCCTGCCGTCGCCCTTGTGACGATAGAGCCTGACATAACCGCTGAGCATGCAATAGAAATAGGCCGCCTTGTCGCCCTCCTCGAAGAGAACGGCGTGCGGGTCGCAGAGGAGAACGGTGGCGCAGGCGCGCAGGGCTTCAGCCTCGTCGTGGTCGAGCCCGGCCATGAAGTCAGCCTTGGCGAGCACAGCGGCCTCATGGCCGTCGAATGTCGGCGTTCTGTTCATCTCCCGGTCCCCTGATATGGCGGTCTTTTCAATTCCTTATGCCTGCCGGGCAAAATACGGGAAGGAGACGGCGATGGAATTGATTTTGGTCAACCGTCAGAGATGAATGAAAAAAAGCGAAACGTGCCGGGAGATCGCTCCCGGCCCGTTCAATTCCTCGGCTTTGCTTATTCAGCCGCGAAGGGCGGCAGGCGCAGCACGTTGGTGTCGTTGCCATTGGCGGTCTTGCGTTTGCTTTCCGGCTTTTCGATCGCGGTCAGGCGCTCCTCCAGCGAGTCGATGTCGCCGCGGTTCTCCCGGGTGACGCGGGTGAGATCCTCGCGCGACAGCGGCAGTTCCTCGTCGTCCTTCCTGCCGACCAGGCGGCCGAAAGCCCAGCCGAGCAGGCGGGAGAGGTCGTCCATGATCAGGAAGAAGGAGGGCACGACGACGAGCGAGAGCACTGTCGAAACGATGATGCCGCCGATCACCGCGATCGCCATCGGCGCGCGGAATGAGCCGCCTTCGCCGACACCGAGAGCGGAAGGCAGCATGCCTGCCGACATGGCGATCGAGGTCATGATGATCGGCCGGGCGCGTTTGCGGCCGGCTTCGACCATGGCCTCGACGCGGGCCATGCCTTGATGGCGCATCTCGATCGCGAAATCGACGAGCAGGATGGCGTTCTTGGTGACGATACCCATCAGCATCAGGATGCCGATCATGACGGGCATCGACAGCGGATTGTTGGTGAGGATCAGGCCGGCCGCGACACCGCCGATGGCGAGCGGCAGCGAGAACAGGATGGTGAAGGGCTGGATCACGTCCTTGAAGAGCAGGATCAGCACCGTCAGCACCAGCAGCAGGCCCATCAACATGGCGTTGACGAAACTCTGCTGCATCTCGGTCTGCACCTTGGTGTCGCCGCTTTCTGCAAGACGCACGGAAGCCGGAATATTGGCCCCATTGACTATCTCGCGGAAGCGGGCGGACGCTGTGTCGAGTGCGACGCCCTGGGGCAGATCCGAACCGATCGAGACGACGCGGTAGCGGTTGTTGCGCTTGATCGAGCTTACGCCTTCCGAATAGTCGATATTGGCGACGCTCGCGAGCGGAACGGTGCCACCGTTGGCGGTCTGGATCTTCAATGTCCTGATGGCCGCGAGATCGCGACGCATGTCGACTGCGGCCTGGACCCGGATCGGGATCTGGCGATCGTCGAGCGAGATCTTGGCTAGGGCGGCATCGACATCGCCGATGGTGGCGACGCGGATCGTCTCGGAGATCTGCTGCGGCGTGATGCCGAGGCGGGCGGCTTCATCCATGCGCGGATGAACCTGCAGTTCCGGACGGGGCAGCGAGCCGTCGGCGCTGACATTGGCAAGCAGCGGATCGGCGCGGAGTTTGGATTCCAGAATACCGACGGCGTCGTTCAGGTCCTTGTCGTTCTTGGAGAGGAAGTTGAAGGAGAGGTCGCGTTCGCCACGGTCATTGAGCTTCAGGATACGGACATCGGGAATGTCGCGTAGCTTGACGAAAACTTCCTTTTCAATATCCCATTGCGGGCGTTCACGGCCGTGGACTTCCACTTTCGGCAGCATCGGGCCGACGACCGGTATGTCGCCGAGCACGTCGTTGACCACCTTCTTGACGAGCGATTGATCGAGCTTGTGAAGCGCGAGCGTGATGGTCGCACGGCGCAGTTCGAGATCGCCCTTCGGCGACGCGCCGCCGAGGACGAAGACGCTTTCGACGCCGTTGATGTCCTTGACCCTGTCATAGATCGCATCCGTCGTCTTCTCGGTATCGTCGAGCCGTGCATTGGGCGGCAGCTCGACGGAGAGAACGATGCGTGAGGCATCTTCCGGCGGCAGGAAGCTGCCGGGAACCTGCATCAGCAGCAGAACAGAGCCGGCCAGGAAAGCGAATGCGACAATCAGCGTGGCATAACGCGTGTACCAGCGGCCGGTCGTGCCACGTATGAGACGCGTGTATCCCCGCATCAGCAGGCCATCATTGTCGTGATGGTCTTCCATGCCGTCTTCGGCGCGCATGAGATAGGCGGCCATCATCGGGGTGATGAGGCGCGCGACCATCAGCGAGAAGAAGACCGAGAAGGCGACGGTCAGGCCGAACTGGATGAAGTACTGGCCCGGAATACCCGGCATGAAGGAAACGGGCACGAAGACGGCGATGATCGTGAAGGTGGTGGCGATGACGGCAAGACCGATTTCATCGGCCGCTTCGATCGCCGCCCGATAGGGCGTCTTGCCCATCTTGATGTGGCGGGCGATGTTTTCGATTTCCACGATCGCATCGTCGACAAGAATGCCGGTCGCAAGCGTCAGCGCGAGGAAGCTGACGAGGTTCAGCGAGAAGCCCATCATGTCCATGATCCAGAAGGTCGGGATCGCGGACAAGGGTAGGGCGATTGCCGAAATCAGCGTCGCACGCCAGTTCCTGAGGAACAGGAAGACGACGATGACGGCGAGCAGCGCACCTTCGAGCAGCGTATGAATGGCGGCTTCGTAGTTGCCGTAGGTGAAATAGACCGAATCATCGATCAGTTCGATCTTCACATTCGGGTTTTCGGCTCGCACCTTGTCGAGATTCTGCGCCACGGTTTCGGCGACGCTGACTTCGCTGGCGCCCTTCGAGCGGAAAACGCCGAAGGTAACGACCGGCGTAGCGTTGAATCTCGAGAAGGATTTCGGCTCCTCATAGGTGTCCTTGATAACGCCGAGATCGGATAGTTTGACGAAGCGGCCGTTCGGCAGGCCAATGGTCGTATTGGCGAGGTCAGCGACGTTGCGGGCGTCGCCGAGAACACGGATGGCCTGTTCGCTGCCCGCCACCTGGCCGCGGCCCGAACCGAGGTCGATGTTGGTGCCGCGCAGCTGCTGGTTCACGCTCGCGGCAGTGATGCCGTAGGCATTGAGCTTGTCAGGGGTGAGTTCGATACGCACTTCGCGCTCTGCGCCGCCGTAACGGTCGACGCGGCCGATGCCGGCCTGTCCTTGCAGCGAACGCTTGATCGTGTCGTCGACGAACCAGGAAAGTTCTTCCAGCGACATGGCAGGCGAGGAAACGGCGAAGGTCTGGATCGCCTGTCCCTCGACATCGACCTTGGAGACGATCGGTGCTTCGGCCGTTGCCGGCAGGTCGCTGCGAATGCGGTCGATCGCATCCTTGGTGTCCTGGACAGCCTGCTCCGTCGGCACTTCCATCCGGAACATGACGTTGGTCTGCGAGCTGCCGTCGGTCACCGTCGACTGGATTTCGTCGATGCCGGTGATGGAGGCGACCGCGTCTTCGATCTCCTTTGTAACCTGCATTTCGAGCTCAGCCGGCGAAGCGCCGCTCTGCGTCACGCTGATCGAAACGAGCGGCACGTCGATGTTTGGAAAGCGCGTGATCGGCAGCGTATTGAAGGACTGCATGCCGATGAACATCAACAGGCAGAAGGTCAGGAGCGGCGCGATCGGATTTCGAATGGACCAGGCTGAAAAATTCATCGGATGGTCTCTTTAGTTGGAAGCCGGGGGCTGTTCACGCACCGGTGTGATGTGGTCGCCGTCGCGAACGTAGGCGCCCGCCTTGGCCACGACCTCGTCGCCGGTCTTCAATCCTTCTATGATCTCGACATAGGCACCGTCCTGGATGCCGGTCTCGATCTTGGCGAATTTCACCACACCATCCTCGACCTTGCGGGCGGAGGAGCCTTCATTGCCGGTGAGCACTGCGGTCAGGGGAAGCGCTACGCCTTCAGTCTCGCGGACGATGATCTCGGCGCTGCCGTACATGCCGGAACGCGCCTTGCTGTCATCGTCGATGGAGATATGAACGAGGCCGAGGCGGGTGACGGGATCGACGGTCGGCGAAACCAGACGCACGGCGCCGGAAAGTCTCTCGCGGCTACCGGAAAGCGAAATCGTCGCCTTCTGGCCAGCCATCACCCTGACGATATCGCTTTCGGCGATTTCGGCGACAAGCTCGATATCGCCGTTGCGGATAAGCGTGAACATCGGGTCGCTGGTGCCGGCAGCAATGGCGCCGACCTTGGCGTTCTTTGCCGAGATCGTGCCGGCGACCGGCGTCTTCACATCGGTGCGCGCCAGCTTCAAATCCGCATCTGCGATCTGGCTGTCGAAGACCTTGAGATCGGCTTCGGCGACCTCGATCGCCTGTTCGGCAGAGACGACACGGGCGTTGGCGGCGGCGGCAGTCGCATCGGCCTGTTCGACCTGGGCGGTGGAAACGGTACCCTTCTTGACCATTTCCTGAGCGCGAGCCTGCTGCTGCCTCGCCTGTTCGGCATTGGCCTGTGCCTCAATGAGTTGGGCGCGCAGTTGGGCGAGGCTTGCCTCGCCTTTGGCCCTCGTCGCCATCATCTGGCTCTTCTCCAGCACCAGCGCGTCATCGTTGAGCGTCGCCAGCGTGCTTTCGGCCTGAACCTTGTCGCCGACATCGGCTTTCAATGTTCGGATCGAGAGGCCTTCGACCTGCGGCTGGATATAGACTTCCTCGACGGGCTTGACCGTTCCTGTGCCGATGACACGGTCGACGAGGGTGCGGTTCACCGCCGTGGTGACGACGATCGCCGGCAGGTTCTGCTGCGGCTTTGCGACCGGCGTTTCCTGCGAAAAAGCGGTGGATGCAGCAAGTGCCGCTGCAAAAAGAGTAGAGGCGCCTAGAATTCCAATTGGCTTGCGTGCCATGCGTCTTCGTCCAATCTTATGATAAGGTTGGCCGAACTCGAGCGTCTGCCACTCAGCGCGCGATCAGGCCACTGCCCTTCCTGCATTCTCAGAGGTATCCGCCGATCCTTTGCCGTCTTCATCCCTCGCCGGCAAATTCGGCTTGTAGGTGGTATCGATTTGCTCGATCTACAAGTCCGGCAGAAAACAATTCCCCATTTGGCGATAATAATTACCATTCCGACGTCAATCAATCACCGCAAGGTTATGTCAACATTACGAAGATTGATCGCGTCTTATCTCTAAGACGTTTGACGCCCGATAAATGCGACAGTTGCAAGGCATTTTTCTCGGTTGGGCCGAAATAGACAAAACGCGCGGGAAATCTCCCGCGCGTTTTGCTTCGCAATCTCGCCGAATTATTTGGAAGCGGCGTCGGTGATGTCGTGCGTCCAGGCGCCCGACGGCTCCTTGCTGATGATCTTCTGATCGAGCAGCGCCTTTGCCGTGCGGGCATAGAGCGCCTCGTCCAGCTTGCCGGAGCTGTCGCCGACCAGCTTGGCGACTTCGCCCATCATGCGCTTCTGATGGTTCTCGTCCTGGCCGCCATTGTCCGTGACGATCTCGGCGGCTTCTTCGGGATTCTCGGTGGCATATTTCCAGCCCTTCATCGAAGCGCGGACGAACTTGACCATCTTCTCCTTGAAGGCCGGGTCTTTCAGCTTGTCTTCCATCGCATAGAGGCCGTCTTCGAGAAGGTCGTTGCCCATTTCAGTGTAGTTGAAGACCGTCAGTTCTTCCGGCTTGAAGCCGGCATCGATCGCCTGCCAGTATTCGTTATAGGTCATGACGGAGATGCAGTCGGCCTGCTTCTGGACGAGCGGCTGCACATCGAAGCTCTGCTTCAGCACTGTGACGCCGTTCGGCCCGCCTTCGGTCGACAGGCCGAGCTTGTTCATCCAGGCGAAGAAGGGATACTCGTTGCCGAAGAACCAGACGCCGAGCGTGTGGCCCTTGAAGTCGGCTTCGGTCTTGACCGGGCCGTCCTTGCGGCAGACCATTTCCAGACCCGACTTCTGAAAGGGCTGGGCGATGTTGACGAGCGGAACACCCTTTTCGCGGGCAACCAGAGCGCCGCCCATCCAGTCGACGATAACATCGGCCCCGCCGCCGGCGATCACCTGCTCGGGGGCGATATCGGGGCCGCCCGGCTTAATGTCGACGTCGAGGCCTTCTTCCTTGTAGAAGCCCTTGTCCTTAGCGACGTAATAGCCGCCGAACTGGCTCTGCGTGACCCATTTCAGCTGCAGCACCACCTTGTCGGCGGCCATCGCATGGGCTGCTGCAAGCGACATCGCGCTCGCCATCATTGCAACCATCAACTTTCTCATTTTCTTATCCTTACCCTCTGAAGTTATGCCCGGACCCGTTTCTGGAGTCCGCGCGCGCCTAGCCACCACGGATAGACGGATGCCAGAACGTCACCGCCCGTTCGGTCAGGGCGATGATGCCATAGAAGATCGAGCCGGCCAGCGCCGCGACGGCGATTTCCGCCCAGACCATGTCGACATTCATGCGGCCGATCTCGGTGGAGATGCGGAAGCCCATGCCGACGATCGGCGTCCCGAAGAATTCCGCAACGATGGCACCAATCAGCGCCAGCGTCGAGTTGATCTTCAGTGCGTTGAAAATGAAGGGCATTGCTGCCGGAAGCCTGAGTTTCAGCAGCGTCTGCCAATATCCGGAGGCATAGGTGCGCATCAGGTCGCGCTCCATGCTGCCGGAGGCGGCAAGGCCGGCGACGGTATTCACCAGCATCGGGAAGAAGGTCATGATGATGACGACCGCGGCTTTCGACGGCCAGTCGAAGCCGAACCACATGACCATGACAGGGGCGACACCGATGATCGGCAGGGCCGAAACCATGTTGCCGATCGGCAGAAGGCCGCGGCGCAGGAAGGCGATGCGGTCGGCGAGCACCGCGACGACGAAGCCACTGAGGCAGCCGACGATATAACCGATCAGCACCGCCTTGAAGATCGTCTGCCTGACGTCGGCGCCGAGGATGGGCAGCGACGCCATGAAGCGCGCGCCGATGGCGCTCGGCGGCGGCAGCAGGATGAAGGGGACGCCAGCGCCACGCGTGACCGCTTCCCAGAGAATGAGGATCCAGGCGCCGAAGATCGCCGGGATCAGGAGCTGGAGCGCCGACTTGCCGAAAGTGGTGACGGGCTGCAGTTTCGACAGTTCGGTGACGCATCGCCAGGCAAGCAGCCAGCAGGCAAAGAGCAGCAGGAAGAAAGCCCGCGTCGCCGTTCCCTCGTTGCCGGAAAGAGCCGAAAGCAGCATCCAGGCGGCGCCATGCGCGCCGATAAACAGCACGGTGGCCCGATAGGCCGGCGGCTGCGGTGCGAATGACAGCAGGGCAGCCGCGATGACGATGGTGAAAATGAGGCTTGCCGTGCCGTCGGTAAGGGATCGCGCTGCGCCCTCGGCCAGGAGCGGCAGGGCCGTCAGCGCCCCGACGCAGAGGAGGAGCGCGACCACGGCCTGCCAGGAGAAGGTCATATGTCTCATGCCGGCCTCCCGCCCATGGCGCGGTCGACGATCTTCGCTGCAACGCCGACAATCGCAACCAGGATGCCCGCCAGCAGCGATCCGGCGACGAGGGCGGCCCAGATATCGATGGTCTGGCTGTAATAGGAGCCGGCGAGCAGCTTCGAGCCGATGCCGGCAACGGCACCCGTCGGCAGCTCGCCGACGATGGCGCCGACGAGGCTGGCGGCGATCGCCACCTTCATCGAGGTGAAGAGGAATGGGATCGAGGCTGGAACGCGCAGCTTCCAAAAAGTCTGCATCGGGCTGGCATAGTAGGTGCGCATCAGGTCGAGATGCATGATTTCAGGCGAACGCAACCCCTTCACCATGCCGACGGCGACCGGGAAGAAGGAGAGGTAGGTGGAGATCAGCGCCTTGGAGACGAGGCGGGAGGCGTCGGAATCGAGGTTCAACAGATGCGCAATGGCATTATCGCCGGTCAGTACGTTGTAGGAGATGATAACGATCATCGGCGCGATGGCGAGGATCGGTATGGTCTGGCTCGCCACCAGCCAGGGCATTAGCGAGCGGTCCATGGCGCGGTTGTGGACGATCAGCACGGCGAGAAGGATGCCGAGCAGCATGCCGAAGCCGAAGCCGAGCAGGGTGGAGGAGAGCGTTACCCAACTATGATAGACGAGGCTGCGGTTGCTCGAAAGGCTGCGCAGAAAGGTGTTCTCGTAGACGTTCTGCGCCACCTGATGCGGTGCCGGCAGAATAGGCTTCGGCTGCGCCAGCGTCTTGCCGATGAATTCGAAGGTCGTCGGTGTGGCGCCGGCGCGGCCGTCCATGTCGCGCTGGAACGGCGCGTTCATCAGGATGGCGGCGACATACCAGATGACGACGAGGGCCAGCAGGATGGTGGTGACGGGGACGATCTTGTCCTTGAAGGTGTCGGGTTTCAAAAGAGGCGCCCCCATGTATTGGCATGGAGTGTGCTGCCACCCCCCTCTGTCCTGCCGGACATCTCCCCCACAAGGGGGGAGATCGGCAGGAGGATAGCGCGTCGCTCCCAGTCGACTCTATAGCGAACGGAACGGCGATCTTTGTTTGGGGAAGCCGGCGCGGCATATCGATCTCCCCCCTTGTGGGGGAGATGCCCGGCAGGGCAGAGGGGGGTGGCCCCAGGGTGCACGCTCCCGCTCCTCATGCGTGGCCCGTCCTCAGCCCTTCGCGGACGCGATGGGCGATTCCCAGGAACTCCGGGGTTTCGCGGATGTCGAGCGGGCGCTCGGCCGGCAGGGTCGAGTCGATCACGTCGGTCACGCGGCCCGGGCGCGGAGACATCACCACGATCTTGGTCGAGAGGTAGACCGCCTCGGGGATGGAATGGGTGACGAAGCAGATCGTCTTGTTGGTGCGGGTCCAGAGTTTCAGCAGCTCTTCGTTCAGATGGTCGCGGACGATCTCGTCCAGGGCGCCGAAGGGCTCATCCATCAACAGCAGGTCGGCGTCGAAGGCGAGCGCACGGGCGATCGAGGCGCGCTGCTGCATGCCGCCGGAAAGCTGCCAGGGGAATTTCGTCTCGAAGCCCGAAAGACTGACCAGATCGAGCGCTTCGGCGATGCGCCGCGTCCGGTCGGCGCCGGAATAGCCCATGATCTCTAAGGGCAGGGCGATGTTGTTTTCGATGGTGCGCCAGGGATAGAGCGCCGGTGCCTGGAAGACATAGCCGTAGGCGCGGGCCTTGCGAGCCTCTTCCGGCGTCATGCCGTTGATCGAGATCTCCCCCGAGGTGCTCTTTTCGAGATCGGCGATGACACGCAGGAACGTGGTCTTGCCGCAGCCCGAGGGGCCGATGAAAGAGACGAAATCGCCCTTGCGGACATCGAGATTGACATTGCTCAGTGCACGCACCGGGCCGTCATTGGCCTGGTAGGTGAGACAGAGATCCTTGGCGGATACGACGGAGGGTGTTTGCATCAATGCGACCAGTCTTGTTTTCGCCGCGGAAAAGCGGTTTGCGTGCTATCATTACCGCCGGTTTTATCGACGACACACTCCATGGAGGATGAGGATGGACGTGACATCAAAGCCCACCTGCCACATCGTTCGCCCCAACCATGCCTATGACGGCAAGCAGGGGCTCAGCTATTTCCAGGGGGTCGCGGCCGAGACGGTCGGCGCCAAGGGCATCTGCATGCACCTCCTGACGATCCCGCCCGGTGTACGCGCCAAGGCGCATCTGCACGAGGCGCACGAGACGGCGATCTACATGCTCTCCGGCGAGGCCCATACCTGGTACGGAGACCGGCTGGAGCATCACGTCATCGTCCATGCCGGCGAACTTTTCTATATCCCGGCCGGCGTGCCGCACCTGCCGGCAAACCTCAGCAGCACGCCGTGCACGGCGATCATCGCCCGCACCGATCCGAACGAGCAGGAAAGCGTCGTGCTTCTGCCGGAGTTGGACGCTTTGGTGCCGGCGTGAGGTCATTGGCATAGAGGCAGCGGTCCCCGGTTGATGGCCGTATCGTCATGCGCCATCGTCATACGCCGCTTGCCGGAATGCCGCTACGCGTCACCTTGCGCGGCGCGGTGATGTCCTTCCACTGTGAAAGCGCCTTGCTGACAGCCGTGACCGGCTCGCGCCTGACGAATTCGCCGTGGCCCTCGCGGGTCTTGATGGTGTTTTCCTCGATTGCGACAACGCCGCGCGTCAGCGTATAGCGCGGCAGGCCGGTCACTTCCTTGCCTTCGAAGACGTTGTAGTCGATCGCCGACTGCTGGGCCTTGGACGAGATGGTCTTGGAACGTTGCGCGTCCCACACGACGATGTCGGCATCGGCGCCGACAAGGATCGCGCCCTTCTTCGGATAGATGTTGAGGATCTTGGCTATGTTGGTCGAGGTGACGGCGACGAATTCGTTCATCGTCAGCCGGCCAGTGTTGACGCCATGGGTCCAGAGCATCGGCATGCGGTCTTCGAGGCCGCCGGTGCCGTTCGGGATCTTGGTGAAGTCGCCGAGCCCGAAGCGCTTCTGCGCCGTGGTGAAGGCGCAATGGTCGGTGGCGACCACCTGCAGCGAACCGGAGGCAAGCCCTGCCCAAAGCGAGTCCTGATGCTGCTTGTTGCGGAATGGCGGCGACATCACCCGGCGGGCCGCGTGATCCCAGTCGGGATTGGAATATTCGCTCTCGTCGAGCGTCAGGTGCTGGATCAGCGGTTCGCCATAGACGCGCATGCCTTTGGCACGGGCGCGGCGGATCGCCTCGTGCGCCTGTTCGCAGGAGGTGTGGACGATATAGACCGGGCAGCCGGCCATGTCGGCGATCATGATGGCGCGGTTGGTGGCCTCACCTTCCACTTCGGCGGGCCGGGAATAAGCATGCGCCTCGGGGCCGTTATTGCCCTCGGCGAGCAGCTTTGCCGACATCGAGGCGACGACGTCGCCGTTTTCGGCGTGCACCAGCGGCAGGGCGCCGAGTTCGGCGCAGCGCTGGAAGGAGGCGAACATCTCATCATCGTCGACCATCAGCGCGCCCTTGTAGGCCATGAAGTGCTTGAAGGTGTTGATGCCCTTGTCGCGGACGATGGTCTCCATCTCCTTGAAGACCTGCTCGCTCCACCAGGTGACCGCCATGTGGAAGGAATAATCGCAGTTGGCGCGAGTCGATTTGTTGTCCCACATGGTCAGCGCCTCGAGCAGCGACTGGCCGGGGGCGGGCAGGGCGAAATCGACCACCATGGTCGTGCCGCCGGAAAGGGCGGCGCGCGTACCGCTCTCGAAATCGTCGGAAGAATAGGTGCCCATGAAGGGCATTTCGAGGTGGGTGTGCGGATCGATGCCGCCCGGCATGACATAACAGCCGGTGGCATCCAGCGTCTCGTCGCCCGAGAGGTTCGGACCAATCTCGACGATCTTGCCGCCGTCGATTTTCACGTCAGCCTTATAGGTCAGGTCGGCGGTGACGATGGTGCCGTTCTTGATGACTGTGGTCATGGCTGCTGTTCCTTTCCCTGCGATCTTATTGACTTACGGCTCCACTGCCATCGTGGGCGTGCCGTTTCTAAAGAGCGCCGCACCCTTGGCGATAAGGCTGTAGACGGCCTCCTCACTCAACTCATTCGGCTTGTCGCGCTTCTCTTCGTAATACCAGTCGGGCTGCTCAAGGACGTCAATGCCACCCACCGACAAGGACCAAATGCCATCGCATTCGCGAAAGTAAAAATCCTTGCCGTCGATCAGCCCGGTTGACTGTACGGGTTGGCTGTCCTTGGGACGTTCGATCAGTATGCCAGGCGTGGAAGGGCCAAGTTCGATGCGAACGACACCGGGCCCAGGCCCATAGATATAGTAGGTTTGGTGGAGCGCATCTGGGTCGCGGTCATCTGACTTGGCCAGCTGAACACCAGAAGGTTTATATCGCCAAAAGCTCGATATTTGCGGAAGCTTGATCCGCTCGCCTGCCGTGTTGATGCCAATGTAGAAGATCTGCACGCCAGGGATGTCGTCCCACGGACCTTCGTTCACTGGCGTCACATTGGCGGTGGCCCACGCGAGGTCATCGGCAGTTCGCTGAGTTTCGAACTTAAAGATATCAGGATAATCGAGATAAGTGGTCGGCAAATCTGATGCCATCACACCACGATCTCCGCCGTCTCGACCACCGCATGGAACAGCACATCGGCTCCCGCCATCGCCCATTCCTTTGAGATCTCTTCCGCCTCATTGTGCGAGAGGCCGCCGACGCATGGGCACATGACCATCGTTGCCGGCGCGACCTTGGCGGCCCAGCAGGCGTCGTGGCCGGCGCCGGAGATGATGTTCATGTGGCTGTAGCCGAGCCGCTCGGCGGCGTCGCGCACCGACGTGACCAGTTTCGGATCGAAGGTGATCGGCTCGAAATGGCCGATCGCCTCGATGGAACAGCCGACACCGAGTGCGTCGGTGATCTCAGGCGCTTTCGCCTCGATCTTTGCCCGCATGCGGTCGAGTTTCTCCTTGTCGGGCGAGCGGATGTCGACGGTGAAGACGACCTTGCCCGGCAGCACGTTGCGGGAGTTTGGCGAGAAAAATACCTGGCCGACGCCGCCGACGGCGCCCGGCTGTTCGCCCATCGCCACGTCCTGGACCATTTCCAGAATGCGGGCCATGGCGAGACCGGCATTGACGCGCAGGTTCATCGGCGTCGAGCCGGTATGGGCTTCCTTGCCGGTCAGCGTGAATTCCAGCCACCAGAGGCCCTGGCAATGGGTGACGACGCCGATCTGCTTTTCCTCGGCTTCGAGGATCGGTCCCTGCTCGATGTGATATTCGAAATAGGCGTGCATCTTGCGGGCGCCGACCTCTTCGTCGCCAACCCAGCCGATGCGCTTCAGTTCGTCGCCGAACAGATTGCCCTCGGGGTCCCTGCGATTATAGGCAAAATCCAGGCTGTGCACGCCGGCGAAGACGCCTGACGCCAGCATGGCAGGGGCAAAACGCGCGCCTTCCTCGTTGGTCCAGTTGGTGACGACGATCGGATGTTTGGTCTTGATGCCGAGATCGTTCATGGTGCGCACGACTTCGAGGGCTGCGAGCACGCCGAGCACACCGTCATATTTGCCGCCGGTCGGCTGGGTGTCGAGATGCGAGCCGACATAGACCGGCAAGGCATCGGGATCGGTACCGGGGCGGCTGGCGAACATCGTGCCCATCCGGTCGACACCCGTGGTCAAACCGGCATCGTCACACCATTTTTTGAAAAGGCTGCGGCCTTGCGCATCGGCATCCGTCAGTGTCTGGCGGTTGTTGCCGCCGGCTATGCCGGGGCCGATTTTTGCCATGTCCATGAGACTGTCCCAGAGACGGTCGCCATTGACGCGCATGTTCTCGCCTGGTGCTGCCACCATTTCGTATGCCCTCACCTGTTTGCGGCAGTCATGCAAAGGTCATGCCCGCCTGTTCCCGTGGTCCTTTCCCGCGCTCCCTTATTGGTTTTGTCGAGGCGCCGGAAAATCGTCAGTTGCCTTTGCTTTGCATCTGGCGGATAATTTGACCGATTGGTAAACATTACAACTTCCACCGCCGGGCTCAAGACGAAAATCACGAAAATTGCCGATAAAAATACGGGCAGTTGCTCAAGAAAGCGGCGGGGAACGTTTCCGGTCTAAACTTGAGCGAAGAAGTTGAATTTCAAGGGGAAATAACAGCCTGTGACCATACCGAGAGCAGCGAAAACCCTGAGGCGGACGCGAATCCAGGAGGAGAAGGAAGAGCAGATCCTGGAAGCGGCCCTCGACGTGTTTTCGGCAAGCGGCTTTCGCGGCTCGACCATTGACCAGATCGCCGAAGTGGCGGGCATGTCGAAACCCAACCTGCTCTATTATTTCCGCACCAAGGAAGCCATGCACCGGGCGCTGATCGACCGGGTGCTCTACACCTGGCTGGAGCCGTTGCGGGCCTTCGACGCCGAAGGCAATCCGGAGGCGGAAATCCGCAGCTACATCCGCCGCAAGCTGGAGATGGCCCGCGATTTTCCGCGCGAGAGCCGGCTTTTCGCCAACGAGGTGCTGCAGGGCGCGCCGCATATCGAGGACGAGCTGAAGGGACCGCTGAAGGAATTGGTCGACGAGAAGGCGGAGGTCATCCGCGCCTGGGCGAAATCAGGCAAGATCGTCAAATGCGATCCCTATCACCTGATCTTCTCCATCTGGTCGACAACGCAGCATTACGCGGATTTCGACGTTCAGGTGCGTGCCGTGCTGGGGCAGGAACATTCGGGCGAAGGGCGCTTCGAGGATGCGGCGCGGTTTCTGGAACAGCTCTTCATCGGCGGCCTGCGACCGGATCCCCTGGAGGCGTGAGGCTCTTATCCTCTCCGCGAGAGCGGAACCCGGGCAAGAATATCCGTCATGCCCTCCATCGTATAAGGCTTCTGTAGCACGGGCGCGTCCGAGTGGCTGTTGGCCTGGGCGATGCCCTCCCCATAGCCCGTGGCAAAAACGAAGGGCACGCCTTCGGCAGCCAGCCGGTCGGCAATTCCGAAACTCGTCTCATCGCCAAGATTGACATCGAGAAGCGCCAGATCGAAGGACTGGCCTGCCAGAATTTCCATCGCCTCAGTGACACTTGGCGCCGTAGCCACGTCGGCGCCCAGGCGGCGCAGGATGTCCTCGCCATCCATGGCGATGATCAGATTGTTTTCCACCAGCAGCACGTTCAGGCCGAAAAGCGGCTGATCGTCGGGATTGGTCTTGGGTTCGGTCGTTCCGAGCGGAGCCGGATTTGATCGTTCGCTCGTGGGGCCGACGACATGTCGCGCGGGGATGGAGAAATCGGCCTCGAGCCCATCCTTGGCGTAGCGGACCTCGGCTTTGCCGCCAAGGTCATAGGGGATCGAGCGGCGGATGATCGTCGAACCGAAGCCATGGCGTTTGGGTTCGACGACGGGTGGACCATTCTTTTCGCGCCAGCTAATGCGCAGATTGCCCTCGTCGTCGCGATGCCAGCCGAGTTGGACGGTGCCGCTGCCAATTCCGGAAAGGCTGCCATATTTGGCGCTATTGGTCATCAGCTCATGGAAAACAAGGGCGGCGGTGGAAAAGGCCTGCGGTTCCAGCAGCACATCCTCGCCGCTCATCTGGATGCGTTGCGCGTTTTTCCCGAGATAGGCGGCGGTCTCTGCGAGCAGCAATTGCCGAAGCGAAGCGGGCGCCCAGTGATCGCGGGTGATCTGGTCATGGGCGCGGGCGAGTGACTGGATGCGGCCCTCGAGCTGGCGAATGTAGTCGCCAAGGCCGACCGACGTTGCCTGCGACTGCCGGATAATGCCGGTGATGAGGCTCAATATGTTGCGGACGCGGTGGTTCAGCTCGGCAATCAGCAGTTCCTGGCGCTCGTTTGCCGTCTGGCGCGCCATGCTGACCTCGTCGGTGAGGCGCAACACCACTTCGATCAGTGTGACGCGGATGGTTTCGGCGACACGGCGCTCGGCGTCCGTGAAAGGAAGGGAGCGGCCGCGCACCAGTTCCGACCAGGCTTCGAAACTCTTGCGCGGCGTCAGCCTCGGGCCGTTCGGCCCGTATTCCACCGGCTTGTGTGGGTCGCCGCCCCAGCGGACGGTGCGCACCAATTCCTGACGGAAAAGCACGACATAATCGCGCGGCGAACGCGAGATCGGGATGGCGAGCATGCCTGCCACCGCATCGTCGACCTCAAGGTCCGGATAGGTTTCTGAGAGCCTGTCCACGGCATAGATTCGGCCGGCAGCGCTACGGTTGAGGTGGCGGACGAGGGCTGCGAAACTTCTCTCATTCGGCCCGATGCCGGCGAGTGCCAGCCGGCCGTTGATCCAGACGCCGATCCCGTCAGCAGGAATGGCATCGGCGAGCGCCTCAATCAGCCAGGCCGGATCGTCGAGCAGGCTCGCATTGTCTGCCACGGAGGTGAGAAGCCGGTCGGCGATGCGGCGCGCCTTGGTCTCGTAGTCGAGAGCCAGCCGCCGTTCGCGGCTTTCAAGACGCGACGCAAACATCTGACCGAAGAGTTCGGCAGTGGAGCGGCTTTGGGCCGAAGGCAGACGCGGGCCGTAATGATGGCAGGCAAATAGGCCCCAGAGCTTACCGTCCACGACGATCGATATGGAGAGCGAAGCGCCGACGCCCATGTTTTTCAGATATTCGATGTGGATCGGCGAAACAGAACGCAATACCGACATGGAGAGGTCGAGCGGCTGGCCGTGCTCGTCGCGTTGCGGCAGGATCGGGACCGGGACGGCGTCGACATCGGCAATGATGCGGAACAGGTTGCGCAGATAAAGCGCGCGCGCCTGCACCGGAATGTCGGAAGCCGGATAGTGCAGCCCGAGAAACGAGCCGATGCCGGCCCGGGCGGCTTCCGCCACCACTTCGCCGGAACCGCCTTCGTCGAAACGATAAACCATGACCCGATCGAAGCCAGTCAAGGCGCGCGCCTGTCTTGCACCTTCGCGGAAGAAAGCCTCCAGTGTTTCCGTGTGGTCGAGGCGGGACATCATGCTGCGCATGGAGAGCGAAGCGGCGTCGTGCCGGTCATCCTGGCAGCGCTCGCCTTCGATGATGACCTCACCTCCGTTCAGGTGCAGGGCAATGTCGAACCTGTTTTGATCGGGCATCAGGGCAATGCCGAAAATGCGCTCGGCGACGTCGGGACCGCGCAGCGTGGTAAGCTTGTTGCGGACGGCGTGGAGTGCTTCGGGTGTGATCAGCGAAACAACGGGACGGCCGATCGCGTCGGCCTGCGCAACATCGAGAAACTCCACCAGATTTGCGGAGGCGCGGGTGACAATCCAGTCTGAGGATATCGCCAGGAGAAAGCCGAAAGGTTGAACCGATCCAAGCTGGTGGATCGGTTCACGGTCGCAGTTGGTGAGATCGACAGGTTCGTGCGTGCCGCTCATGGCACGGTTTCCAGCGTGAGTTGCCCCGCTTTTAGGAAGAGATCGAAGACATTGCGAGCGGCCGTGACGGCAGCGCCGGGATCGTCCACCTTGCTCGCGTCAAGACGATCCATGAAGAGCCGCATGGCGCCCTTCGGGCCTTGGGGGGTCAGGTAGCTGCTGGGCAAATGATCAGGCACGGCCTTGGCGAGCAGCGCGCCGCCGAGCTTGGAGCCTTCCAGGACATAGGCAGCACCCCAGACCGCTGCTTCGCAATGCAAGGCGGGTTGAGGAAGGGGCGCGGGCAATCGATCGCCGAGTTCCCTAATGTCGGCAGCGAGCAGGTGAGCGCGCCTTCGTTCCGACCAGTTGGGCAGCAGGCGAGCGATCCCGGCTTCCTCAAGCGCATGTTCGACTGATGGTACGACCTGGGCATGCGCGCGCAGGAATGCCTTGTAATCCTGGGTGCGTGAGAGATTGAAACTGCCGAAGAGAGCGTCGACCGCGGCGTGGCAATCTGCAGTTTGTGCGCGGAGAGCGCTGCGAAGTGACATGCTGACCGTGTTCCGAGTGATATGGCGGTCGTCCACAACGGACGGTGAACTATCGGATATACTGCTGCATCGGGTGATTTCCAGGGAAACGTATAGGAATTACATGGGTTTCTCGTCGCTCGCAGACGCGTGGCGAGCGCTTCAGCCCATCATTGCCGGCAGTCCTGCGGCGAGCGTATCGATCGCGAGCCGCACCTTCGGCAGCATGACCGGAGAGCGCAGCCAAACGGCATGGGCATCGAAGACATTGGCCGGTTCCTGCTTCAACACCTGAATGAGCCGGCCTGCCAGCACCTCCTCGCGGACCAGCCAGCAGGGGAGCCAGGCAAGTCCGCGCCCGACGACGGCCGCATCGGAAATCGAAGCAAGGTCGTCGAGCCGCAGCCGCGCCTTTGGCGGCATCCGCCGCCCGGGATCGGCTGCAGTCGGAAAGATCCAGCCCTTGTCATCATCGCCCCGCCTATAGACGATGCCCTCATGCCGGGGAATATCGAAGACGGTCTGAGGCGAACCATGTTTTTCCAGATAGGCGGGCGATGCGCAGACGGTCATGCGCTGGCGGGCGATCGCCCGGGCCATCAGATCCGGATTGTCCTTCAGCGGCCCGTTGCGGATGACAAGATCGAAGCCGTCCTCGAGCAGGTCGACGATACGGTCGTTGAAGGAAAGGTCGAGTTCGAGGTTCGGATGTTCATCGAGCAGGCGTGCCAGGATCGGGGTGATGCAATGGCGGCCGAAAAGCACCGGCATCGAGATGCGCAGGCGGCCGCGCACATCACGCCGGCCGGATTCCAGCATCGCTTCCCCGAGGCGGATTTCCTCGACCGCCCGCAGGCAGCGCTCGTAGAAGAAGCGGCCTTCCTCGGTGAGGCTCTGCATGCGTGTCGTACGGTTGAAAAGCCGCACGCCGAGACGCTGTTCCAGACGTGCGATCGTCTTGCCGACCGCCGAACGCGTGAGGTGAAGCCGCTCGGCGGCGGCCGAAAAGCCACCTGCCTCGACGGCTTCGACAAAGATCGAGATACCCTTCAGCTGTTCCATTTGTTTCCTCTTTGGAACCATTCTGGAGAATAAATATCGCAACTGGTGCGAAATATTCAACGATATGTTTTGCGCTCCCTGCAATGGACAAGGAGCAAGACAATGCAGACAACACGGCAATGGCAGATCGACGCGGTAGGGCCGGAGCGCCAGCTGACGATCGGGGAGCGGAGGCTCGAACCGGTTTCGGGAAACAGGGTTCTGGTCCGGACGGAAGCCGTCTCGCTCAATTTCCGCGATCGGTTGCTGATGGAGAGCGGCATGGGGTTGCCGCTGCAATTTCCCTTCGTGCCAGCTTCGGACATGGCAGGGGTCGTCGAGGCAGTCGGACCCGATGTCAGCCGTTTCAAGCCGGGCGATCGGGTCATCTCGACGTTTTCGCCCGACTGGATTGACGGACGCGGCTTGGGCGATGCGCGCACGCCACCTTACAAGACGCGCGGCGGCTTCTATCCCGGCGTCCTCTCGCAATACACCGTGCTATCGGAGGAATGGTATTCACGCGCGCCTGATACGCTCGATGCGGCGCAGGCGAGCACCTTGCCCTGCGCCGGACTGACTGCCTGGTTCGCCCTGATCGAACGCGGCGGTCTGAAAGCCGGCGACAAGGTGCTAGTACAAGGCACCGGCGGGGTGGCGCTCTTCGGTCTGCAGATCGCCAAGGCGCATGGCGCGGAGGTCTTCATCACATCAGGCAGCGCCGAGAAGCTCGAGCGCGCCGTTGCTCTCGGCGCCGATCATACGATCAACCGCCATGAGGGCGACTGGGTGGAACAACTTTATCAGTTGACCGGCGGCTATGGCGCCGATCACGTGCTTGAGATCGTCGGCGGCCCACATCTCGGCCAGGCGCTGAAGGCGGTGGCGATCAATGGCCGCATTTCCGTTATCGGCGTGTTCGAGGGATTCGAGGTTTCCGGCCCGGCCGGCCCATTCCTGCTCAAGGCGCCAGTCGTGCAGGGCATTTCGGTCGGCCATCGCCGTGCGCTTGAAAATCTGGTGCGGGCAATCGACCAGACCGGGCTGAAGCCTGTGATCGACAAGCGTTATGCCTTCGACGAATTCCCTGAGGCGCTCGATCACCTCTATCGCGGGCCTTTCGGCAAGGTGGTCGTCGAGTTCTGACTGCCGCGATTTTCCCGTCTCCCCGCTGCAATAATTGCAGGGGAGACGGGAGGCCCTCATGCGGCAGCAGGGACGCCCTGTTCGAAGGCGAAGCCTTCATCGGCCCAGCCGGTCATTCCGCCGATCATCAGCTTGGTCTGAAGCCCGAGATTGGCGAGGCGGAAGGCAGCCTTGTCGGCGCCGTTGCAGTGCGGGCCGGCGCAATAGACGACGAAGAGTGTATCGCTTGCCCATGTCGACATGCGGTGCGCCGTCATCTTGCCGTGCGGCAGGTTGATGGCTCCGGGAATGTGGGACTCTGCGAAGAGCTGCGGCGAGCGCACGTCGAGGAGAACGAAATCGACTTTGCCGGCCGCAAAGGCGGCATGCACGTCGGAGCAATCGGATTCGAAAGCGAGCTTGGCGGCAAAGTGAGCGACGGCGGCATGCGGAGCTGCAGCAGGTATTTGGGAAATGGGGCTTGGCATCGGTTTTCCTTTTTCTGAAGTTGCCGCCTGGTATTGCCGATGCTAAAGCTTTGCGAAATTGGCCATCATGACCGACAGCGTAAAGATCATGCCAAATTCATTGCCGCCGCAGACGAAAGGACCGCTGGTCGCCGCACTTGCCTATGACGGGCTCTGCACCTTCGAATTCGGCATCGCCTACGAGGTCTTCGGCCTGCCACGGCCGGAAATGGGCGAAGGCTGGTATCGCTTCTCGGTTTGCGGCATCGAACCGGGTCCGCTTCGCGCTGCGGGAGGGCTGACGGTGGCAGTCGACAAGGGACTGGAAGTGCTTGACGAAGCGGACCTGATCGTCGTGCCGGGTTGGCGGTCGATCGATGCCGCCGTTCCTGAGCCGCTGGTTTCAGCGCTCAAGGCCGCGCATGAACGCGGCGCAAGGATCATGTCACTTTGCTCAGGTGTTGCCGTTCTTGCCGGGTCGGGTCTGCTAACGAACCGCAGGGCGACGACGCATTGGCGTTATGTCGCCTCGATCGCCGCGCGTTATCCCGACATCGCACTCGACGCCGACGTTCTCTACATGGACGAAGGCAGCCTGCTGACGGCGGCGGGCAGTGCTGCCGGCATCGATCTCTGCCTGCATGTGGTGCGCGGCGATTTCGGTTCGGAGGCCGCAAACAGCGTCGCCCGCCGTCTGGTCGTGCCGCCACACCGCGAAGGCGGACAGGCGCAGTTCATTCACGCGCCGGTTCCCGAGGAACGCGAGGGTATCCGCTTGGGGCCGCTGATCGAATGGATGCGCGAAAGCCTTTCCGAGGACCAGCCAATCAGCCTGCTTGCGAAAAGAGCGGGCATGAGCATGCGCACCTTCCAGCGGCGCTTCGAAGCGACGACGGGCCTCAGCGTCGGCGAATGGCTGCTGAAGGAGCGGCTGCGTCATGCCCGCGATCTGATGGAGAAGGAACTTGCCGTTTCGCTCGATGACATCGCCGCTGCCAGCGGCTTTGGAACACTGGCAACCATGCGGCATCATTTTCGCAGGCGGCTCGGGACAAGCCCTCATGCCTATCGAAAATCATTCGGTGGCTAAGGCATCCTTTGCCTGCATTTAACCTAGCTAGAGCCTTTCCGGGTTAGATTGAAGCATTCTGTTGGCTCAAACGGAGTCGGATGGTCGACCGGCCGGCGCGCGTCGTAGCCAAGTTCTACGGCCAAGCCGGCCGATCGATCAGCCGGCCCGTTTCAGCCAACCCGAAGGGCCGGGCATCTTTCCGCCAGGGCAAAGGCGATCGGCTCGGACGTACCTAGGGGTATGCCCTTCGCCAATCGCCTCTGCCCTGACGAAAACCTGCTCCGGCAGAATGCTGCAATCTAACCCGGAAAGGCTCTAAATGGCCGCTCTCGATCGCATCTCGAGAGGGCGCGTGGTGATGAGCGACATCTCAGCACGCTCCGAGACAGCAAGAGTTGCCTGAAAAGGCGCGATGTTCGCTGGCCGGGAACTTCAATGGCGCCGGGTTGTTTGCGCAGAAAGTGGTAAATCGGAAGGACGCTTCGACTATGACAACCAATCTCAAGGATGCTGTCGTCGTCATTACCGGCGCATCGAGTGGTATCGGCCAAGCCGCAGCCGAGGCATTCGCCAGGCAGGGGAGCAGGCTGGTGCTCGCGTCGCGCAACGGTGCCGCGCTGGAAAAAGTGGCAGAGGGCTGCCGCCTCCTTGGCGGCGAGGTCACTTCAGTTGTTGCGGATGTCACCGACCCCGATGCCGTCAAGGCTCTTGCCTCGAAAGCTGCCTCGTTCGGCAAGATAGATGTCTGGGTCAGCAATGTCGGAGTCGGCGCGGTTGGTCGGTTCGAGGAGACGCCCATTGAAGCGCATGAGCAGGTCATCCGCGCGAACTTGCTGGGACATATCAACGACGCACACGCGGTTCTGCCGGTGTTTCTGCGCCAGGGGAGAGGCGTCTTCATCAATATGATTTCGCTCGGCGGTTTTGCAGCGGCGCCGTTCGCCACAGCCTACAGCGCCAGCAAGTTCGGGCTTCGCGGATTTTCCGAGGCCTTACGGGCGGAGGTGGCGGATAAGCCTCGCATTCATATCTGTGATATTTACCCCGCCTTCGTCGATACGCCCGGCCTGATGCATGGCGCCAACTATGTCGGCCGGAAGGTCTCCGCGCCGCCGCCGCTGATCGATGCTCGGCGCGTTGCCGAAGCCATAGTCCAGGTGGCAAAACATCCGCGAGCAACGACCACCGTTGGCGCCGTAACTAACGCAACACGTCTCGCTCACTTGCTGGCGCCAAACCTGACGGCGCGTTTGCTCGGCCGCTTCATGGCGGCCTATTTCAACCGCGCATCACCTGTCGCGAAAAGTGACGGTAATCTCTATCGGCCTTCCCAGGACACGGCACATATCGATGGCGGTTTACGTTCGCGCTCGCGGTCATCGCTGCCGGCGCCTCTGATGCTGGGCCTTGCAGCCCTTGCTTCCTTCGCGATCGGCGCGGCCATAGCATCGAGGGGCAGCCGGCGCCAGCCTCTTTCTCTGCCCCGGCGCTTGCGATAGCCGAGAAGATCCCAGCCTCGAGCACAGCAAAAGCCAAGCAACTGTGATCGGATACTAGCTTCACCTAGAGCATGATGCCGAAAACTATGAGCGGTTTTCGGGCGACATCATGCTCTAACTCTTGAATTGAGAACAGGATTCAGATTTTAGGCCGACCCGGCCTAAAGTCATCCTGTTCTAGACGCTATGGCGAAGGCCTCGTATGGGCTGAGTTCAATGGTCTCGTTGATCATGTTCACCGGTTCATAATTGCAGATGAGACATTCTCCGTTCATGCCGAGCTCCGATGGCAAACTCAGCGCAATGTGCCGTGGGGTGAAGTTGGCGACGACGATCATCCGAGTCCTGTCGAATGTACGGGTATAGACGAAGACATCAGGGTGTTGGTCGAGCCAGGATCGGTATTCCCCGTATACGATGACAGGGCACGTCTTCCGGAGAGCGATCAATTTGCGATAGTGGTTCCAGATCGAGCTCTCGTCCCTAATGGCCGCTTCAGCGTTGACCTTCGGATAATTGGGATTGACTTCGATCCAGGGCACGCCGGTCGAGAAACCGCCATAAGGGGCCGCGCTCCATTGCATCGGTGTGCGGGCGTTATCGCGGCCGTTCTCGTTTGCTCCGCGAATAAACTCTTCTGGGGAAAGGCCGGCCTCCACGTGCAGCCTGTGCATGTTGAGGGTTTCGATGTCCCGGTACTGTTCGATGGAGGTGAACGGGACGTTCGTCATGCCGATCTCCTCACCCTGATAGATGAAAGGCGTGCCTTTCAGGAGATGCAGCACGGTCGCCAGCATCTTGGCGGACTCCACGTGATAGCCGGTGACATCGCCGTAGCGCGAGACGGCGCGTGGCAGATCGTGATTGCCCCAGAAGAGCGAATTCCACCCATCTTCGGACAAGGCAAGCTGCCACTTGCTGAGGACCGTCTTGAGATTGACAAGGTCGAGCGGTTTCGGGCGCCATTTCCCATAGACCGTGTCCCATTGCTGGATGACGTGCTCGAACTGGAAGATCATCGACAGTTCTTGGCGGTCACGCCCGGAATAGAGGAGGGCCGCGCCGGGAGTGGCGCTCCAGGCTTCACCAACCGTAAGAATGTCGCGGCTGCCAAACGTCCTGGCATTCATCTCCTGCAAATAGTCGTGCAGATGCGGTCCGTCCTTGATGAGCTCCCGGTCCACCTGCTTGCCGATGTAATCAATGACATCCATACGGAAGCCGGCAATGCCGCGCTCGAGCCACCAGTTCATCATGTCATAGATTTCCGCCCGTACCCTCCCGTTCTCCCAATTGAGGTCCGGCTGACGGCGGGAAAACATATGCAGGTAATATTCGCCTGTTGCGGGGTCCAGCGTCCACGCCGGCCCGCCGAAGGAGGATTTCAAGCCGTTCGGCGGTCCTCCGCCCGGCGCAGGCTTTCGCCAGATGTAGAAGTCGCGGAATGGGTTGTCCGAACCCTGACGGGATTGAAGAAACCACGGATGCTCATCGGAGGTGTGGTTCACGACGAGGTCGAGCATGATGCCGATTCCTCGATCTTTTGCCTCCGCCACCAACTGGTCGAAATCTGCGAGCGTGCCAAACTCGGAGGCGATGTCCCGATAGTCGGATATGTCGTAACCATTGTCGTCCATCGGCGACTTGTAGATCGGCGACAGCCAGATGATGTCGATCCCGAGCTTTTTGAGATAATCGAGCTTTGAGGTGATGCCGGGGAGATCGCCGATGCCATCGCCGTTCGAGTCGCAGAAGCTGCGCGGATAGACCTGGTAGACAGTTGCGGTATGCCACCATTTCGGTTGGAGAGGTGATCGCTCGGGACTTGCCAGCGGTGTCGTGGAGTGATCCATCGGAGGCTTTCCCATCTGTTCGGGATATTGGGAAAACACCGGTGATGTCTGCAGGTTCCACCGGCGCAGACCTTCCTTCCGCTTCCCCCGGCACCCGTGGACTTGGCGCAATCCGAGGAACCCCCTCGTTCCGGAACCGTTAGAAGGGGTGGCAACAGAGATTATCGGGAGACCGTCGCGGTGCCGAACCGAAGCAGCAGCTGGTATGAGGAGGCAGTGATCTACAGCATCGATGTCGAGAAATTCGCCGATGGAAATGGCGACGGCATTGGCGACTTCGTGGGCCTGACTGAAAAGCTGACCTACCTTTCAGAACTCGGAATCACATGCATCTGGCTCCTGCCGTTTTATCGCAGTCCGGATCGCGATAATGGTTATGACGTCAGCGATTTCTATTCGATCAACCCAAAGGTCGGAACGCTTGACGACTTCCTGACATTTCTGCACAGCGCCGGTGAGCATGGGATTCGGGTGATCATCGATCTTGTCGTCAATCATACATCCGATCAGCATCCCTGGTTCCAGGCCGCCAGGCGGGACGACGAGACGCGCTACCGCAGTTATTATGTCTGGAGCGCCGATCCTCCGCCTGTCGCTTCCGGGGCCAAGTCGATTTTTCCGGGCGAAGTGGACAGCCTCTGGACCTATGACGAAGTGGCGAGGGCCTATTATTTCCATAGTTTCTATGAGTTTCAGCCTGAACTGAACGCTGCTAATCCGCGGGTTCGCGAAGAGATCTTGCGCATCGTCGACTACTGGATCGCGTTCGGGGTCAGCGGGTTCAGGCTTGACGCCGCGCCGCTTATCATTGCCGATAAAGGACTTGAGCATGCCAATCCTCGTGATCCACATGGTATCCTAAGGGAGATCGGCAGCTATCTACAAAGCAGGCGGCCGGGTGGTGTGCTCCTTGGTGAAGTCAATCTTCCGCCGGAGGCTTCCGATGCCTATTTTGGAGAAGGAGACCAACTCCAGCTTCTGCTCAACTTCATGCTCGCCTGCTATCTCTTCGCAGGCTTCGCTGGGGAAGACGCGGCCTCGATCAATCAGGGACTGAGCCTGCTTCCGGAGCCACCGCCCGGTTGCGCGTGGGTCAATTTCCTGCGCAATCTCGACGAGCTCGATTTTTCCCGGGTTCCTGCGGATTTGAAGAAGAACGTCTTCGACGCCTTGGCGCCGAAGGAAGAGATGCAGGCATTCGGCCGCGGCATCCGCCGTCGCGTTGCGCCCATGTTGAACGGCGACCAACGACGAACCGAACTCGCCTTCAGCATCATCTTTTCGCTGAGCGGGCCACCGCTTATCGTCTACGGCGACGAGATCGGTATCGGCGAGGACCTTTCCCAGCCCGGACGCAATGCAGTGAGGGTACCGATGCAATGGTCGGCGGAAAGGAATGCCGGTTTCTCCGGTGCCAACGCCGGAAAACTGTGTCAGCCGATCGTCGCCGAGGGGCCGTTTTCCTACAAAAAAGTCAATGTTGCCGACCAATCCAACGATCCAAATTCCCTGTTGAACGGGATCAGGCGCTTTATTTCTCTTCGCAGGAACCAACCGATCTTCACGAAGGGGCGGCTGGTGAGATTGAGCGCCGAGGATCCGGCTGTTTTAGTCCACGGCTTTGAAGACGCCGGGTCGCTTCTGTTGCTCGTTCACAACCTTGCTGGCCGGCGTATTAAGACGGAAATCAATTTTGGCGGAATGCAGCCTGGGAAGTTTCGAGATCTGATCGGCGAGGTGGAGTACGCTGGCGCCATCCAGCCACGCCTGGAACTCGATCCCTATGCCTATCACTGGTTTATTTCCGAGGGTAACGGATCATGACGCTCATCGGTTATCACGCGTCCCATGAACAATTTTCGCCAAGCGAGCTTCTCGGATATGTGCAGGCTGCGGAAGCTGCGGGTTTCGGTGCCGTGATGTCGTCCGATCACCTGACGCCGTGGAGTGAGAGGCAGGGTCAGTCGGGCTTCGCTTGGGCTTGGTTAGGGGCGGCGCTCCAGGCCACGCGATCTATTCCCTTCGGTATCATAACAGTCCCTATGGGCTGGCGTTATCATCCAGCGATTACCGCACAGGCCGGCGCGACGATCGCGGAAATGTTTTCGGGACGGTTGCCGTGGATAGCGGTGGGCAGCGGGCAGGCCATGAATGAACACGTCATCGGTGAACGCTGGCCTTCCAAGGCCGAAAGAAATGAACGGCTGCAGGCGGCGGTAGAGATCATGCGGGACTTGTGGTTGGGGAAGCTTGTCAGTCGGGCAGAGCCCATCAAAGTCGATCAAGCCCGCGTCCATACTCTCCCTGATGAGGTCCCGCGCATTGTTGCCGGCGCTCTTTCGCCAGAAACGGCCGAGTGGGCGGGAGGCTGGGCGGATGCGCTTATCACCATCAATCAGCCGCCCGACAAGCTCGGCAAAGTCGTCGACGCCTTCCGGCGTGGCGGCGGGCAGCAAAAGCCGCTCTACTTACAAACGCATATTTCCTATGCCGGCTCCGAAGAGGAAGCCAGAGCAAGCGCTTTCGAGCAGTGGCGAAGCAACGCAATTTCTGCTGCGATCTCGGAAACCCTTCGTTTGCCCGAGGAGTTCGATGAGGCGTGTCTGAAGGTGCGGCCGGAAGATATGGATGAGCATGTGCGCATCTCGGCCGATCCGCAACAGCATGTCGAGTGGCTAAAAGCCGATGTCGAGATGGGATTTGAAGAAATCTACATTCACAATGTGGGGCGCAATCAGCGCGAGTTCATCGAAGCCTTCGGACGCGAGGTCCTGCCCGCCTTCAGGACTGGCACACCGGTTGCGGCATCGAGCTCCCTAGGGGAATAACTTGAAGGGCCGGCCAGGGGATTAGCTGATGAGGATCTCAACAAATGCGGCTGATTTCGCACTCGCCGCCCCAGTTGTCCAAAGGAGGTATCATGTTCAAGAAATACGCCTACGCCTGGATCACCGTCGGCTTCTTTCTATTTTCGCTCACCGGCCATTGGTTATTTGGTTGGTTTGCTTTTGTCGGCGAGCAGCAGAACCACGGTCAGGTGCCTGATGTTATTGCCTATCTCATGAGATGGGCAGAGACACCTTTGAAAATTGGCAGTCCGAATTCCTGCAATTGCTCTGGCAGGTCGTCGGTCTTGCCTACTTTCTCTATATCGGATCTCCGTCTTCGAAGGAAAACGATGACCGTACCGAAGCGAAGCTGGACGCTCTGATCAGATTAAATGCCGGAGAGAAGGCTGATGCGATCATTGCCGAAATCGACAAGCACTTCATGAGAACCGGCGGACATGCGGGACCGTACGCCCACGACTTGGAAACGCGCAGAGGCCCACAGAGGATCGGCGACGCCACTTAGCGGTTCAGCTTTTCATGGAAGCGCAGGACCGCTCTAACCTTTTGTTTTCGCGCAATTCCGGACAGAAAACCGCTTCGCACTTTTCCTGGAATTGCTCTGGGCAGGCTCAGGCGGACCACGAAGCTGCCGCATCCTTGCAGCCGGACCCGCCGAGAGAGGCGCGAACCGTGCTGCGTGGTGACGGATTGCGGAGGACAGCAGTCATGCGCGCCAAGGAAATCGAAAGCGGCCACGGCTCTTCCTGCGCAAAGTCTTTAAAGCACCTCACGGAGGTACGCTAGCGCACGGAAACAACTCTCTCCGGACCACGTTCGATCTACGGCAGTCAGGAGGATTCGTGCCACACGATGAACAGATATTGGCGATCGCCAGCGCGCTTGAACGCCGGCAGGCCATTTTGTTCGTTGGGGCAGGAATATCGATGAGCGTCGGTTTGCCGTCATGGACCTGCCTCATCGACCACATGTTGACGGACCTCGGCCTGCCTTCCTCGTTCGCCGCCGCCCACGGCACGACCTACCAGGAAATTGCCGAATATTACCGGTTGAAGCACGGTTCATTGTCTCAATTGGTCGAATGGATGAAATGCGAGTGGCAGATTTTGCCGGAGCAACTGAGGACATCGGAGTTGCATCGGCTCATCGTCGAATTGGATTTTCCTCTCGTTTACACCACTAATTACGATGCAAATCTCGAAATGTCCTATGAGACGTTCGGGCGGCCATTCACGCGGATCACAAGCGCGAAAGACATGGCGACCGCGCCGGTCGGCAAAACTCAAATCGTCAAATACCACGGCGATTTCTCCGATCCGGACACACTGGTGCTGACAGAGTCGGATTACTTCGATCGCCTGTCCTTTGATGCTCCTTTGGACATTAAATTCAGGAGCGATGCCTTCGCCTCGACATTGCTGTTTATCGGCTACAGCATGTCCGATCTGAACATTCGCTTTTTGCTCCATCACCTGTGGTCGACATGGCGGCGAACCGGACTAGACCGACACCGGCCGCCGCTGTTTCTCTTCATGCACGAGCCGACCGAAGTTCAGGTGCATGTTCTGAAGAGGTGGGGCGTTACTGTCCTCAGCGGCGATGGCGAGAGTTCAGGCGACTCCCTCTCTCATTTTCTCGAACGTCTGCTTCAACGACGAAACGCGAAGGCCCGCAGTTAGGTGCCGGGGTCCCCGGCTCGCAAGATGCCGGCTTGCCAGTCCTCTATAGGCATTGCTGAGGCGTTTTGCCGATTCTGGAGTTTTAGTGGGGCGAGGACCAGGGCAATATCCCCGTTCAATACCCAACGCTTCCGAAAATCACACGGGCGGCGTCCGCTGCCACCGTAGGCGGCATCTTCACTCGACCAAGAGAGATGCCATTGGTGAGCTTCTGGTGGAGCGAAAAGCGGATCCGGCAGACTATCGATCACGAGGTCATTGCCGAAGTTGATCAACAATATTCTTTCGTCCGACGGTTTCCCCGCGAAGAACCTCAGGAGGAAGGCGGAGCTGGACAAAATATTACCGTCCATTTGGCCGTCACGAGCGCAGGCTTGGCGAGAAAATGCCTTGTTTGTCTGACGTAGATTCAGCAGGTCGCGATGAAGCAGCACGAGCGCCGCGTTCCTCTCCCATTCAGCCCAATCGAGCTTCACCTTCTCAAACGTCGTGCGAGCACACGGATCCGCCAACTGTCTAATGAGCTCTTCATCCCTCAGGTTCGGGAATTGGCTGATGAAACTGCGCCGCCCCTGCCGGACGATGTCGGCGATTTCCCCTTGGTGATCTGCGAAATAATAGAACGGAGAAGAGGAACCAAATTCTTGCCCCTGAAAAAGCATGGGCGTTTGCGGCCCCAGCAGTTGGAGCGCCGTCAGAGCCCGAAGGCGGGCTGGCGATGTTATCTGGCCGATCCTGGCGCCTGTGCCGGAATTGGCGACCTGGTCGTGATTCTGGAGGAAGTGTACGAAATTCCACGGCTTGAGGTCGAGCCCAGCCGTTCCACGCGGTTTATCCTGCCAATCATATCGCTGCCCCTGAAACAGGCAGCCATATTTGGCGGCAGAAACGAGCTCCTGGGCCGTACCGCGGTGATCATGATAATAGGCTTCGCTGCGGCCGGTTAGCGCCACCGTCGCGGAGCGGTGGAAATCGTCATTCCATAAGGCGTCCAGCCCATGCCCTCCCACATCAGCCGGCCGCACCATGTTGGTTTGTTGCGGCTCATTTTCGCTCACGAGGTAGATCTGCCGCTGTCCCGCTGCTGCCCGAGCCTCCCTCGCAATGACGGTGATGATGTGTTCGTGGCTCGAATCGAACAAGGCCTGCGTGGCGTCGATACGCAGTCCATCAAAGTGGAATTCATCGATCCAGTAGGCCGCATTCTTCGCGACATATTCGCGAACGCCACGGCTGTTCGGACCGTCGAAGTTGATCGACTTGCCCCATTCGTTCGAGTAACGCTCTGTGAAATAGTCTGGCGTGAATTCGCAAAAACGCTCACCCTTACCGAAGTGATTGTAGACGACGTCGAGGATCACCCCAATGCCGATCCGGTGGGCTTCGTCGACGAAACCGCGCACATCATCCGGTGTTCCATAGAGCCGGGTCGGAGCGTAGAGCAAGGTGCCGTCGTAACCCCAGCCGAATTCGCCTTCAAACTCATTTATCGGCATTACTTCGAGGCAGTTGATGCCGATAGCGCGAAGTCTTTCCAGCTTTTCCCGGGCTGCCGCAAAGGTACCTTCCCTTGTGAAGGTGCCGATGTGCATCTCATAGAGAGCAGCTCCGAAGGCGGGCATTCCTTGCCAATCGTGATCACTCCACTGGTACCGCGCCGGGTCCACGACGACTGATGGCCCCGATGGGCCATCCGGCTGAAAACGCGAGGCAGGATCGGCAAGAAGATCATCCGCATCTCCAAAGTGAAATTGATATCGCGTCCCTGCATCCAGGCCGGGCAGATGGAGGCAGAAGTAGCCGCCGTCCTCCGCCGTCATCTGATGTTGGGAATTTCCCTCGATCACGAGGAAACAGCGTTCTCTGGCAGGGGCCCATAGCCTGAACGAAACGCCGCCGGCATCAACCTCCGCTCCGATCGGGAGGCGTCGGCGCGAACGGGGACGCATCGTTTCCGACTTTTCGCTGCTTGAGTGGTCCTGCATGGCTCTCTCGTGGAATCGCCTGCGCTAACTTCGGCAGCCTTATGATTTTCCCGTAATCGCCTTTCGCCACCTTTGGAGCCGCCCATCAAGCCCGAAACTTGCATTGCGGTACAGGGCAATACCGCGAACCGAGCTTGTCCGCGGCATTGCAAGTCCTCACTCCGCCGCCTGACGCGCCATCGGGTTGTTCGGGTGCGTAGTCCAGTTGGCATAGTTCGGGTCGACGACCCGGCCGGTGCGTTTGTCGAGGGTGCCGGCGGGAAGCTGTTCCATGGTGATGCAGTTCTCGACCGGGCAGACGCTGACACAGAGATTGCAGCCGACGCATTCCTCGTCCATCACCTCGAAATGGCGAGCGCCATCGACGAAGTTGGTGATCGCCTGGTGCGAGGTGTCCTCGCAGGCGATGTAGCAACGGCCGCATTTGATGCAGGCGTCCTGATCGATCTTCGCCTTGGCGATGTAGTTGAGATTTAGATACTGCCAGTCGGTGACATTTGGGACGGCGCGGCCGGTAATGTCGTCGAGGTCGCGGTGGCCCTTCTCGTCCATCCAGTCGGAGAGGCCAGTGATCATCTCCTGGACGATCTTGAAACCGTAGGTCATCGCCGCCGTGCAGACCTGGACGTTGCCGGCGCCGAGCACGAGGAATTCGGCAGCGTCCCGCCAGGTGGTGATGCCGCCGATGCCCGAGATGGGCAGGCCGTAGGTTTCCGGATCGCGGGCGATCTCGGCCACCATGTTGAGCGCGATCGGCTTTACCGCCGGGCCGCAATAACCACCATGGCTGCCCTTGCCGCCGACCGTCGGGTTGGGGGCGAAGTTATCGAGATCGACGGAGACGATCGAATTGATCGTGTTGATCAGCGACACGGCATCGGTGCCGCCGGCCTTGGCGGCGCGGGCCGGGCGGCGAATATCGCTAATGTTGGGCGTCAGCTTGGTGATGACCGGCATGCGGGTGTACTGCTTGCACCAGCGCACGACCATCTCGATATACTCAGGCACCTGGCCGACCGCCGAACCCATGCCACGTTCGGACATGCCGTGGGGACAGCCGAAATTGAGCTCGATGCCGTCGGCGCCGGTCTCTTCAACCAAGGGCAGGATTGCCTTCCAGGCCTCTTCCTCACAGGGCACCATGATCGAGGCGATCAGCGCCCGGTCCGGCCAGTTCATCTTCACCTGCTTCATTTCCCGCAGGTTGGTATAGAGGTCGCGGTCGGTGATGAGTTCGATATTGTTCAAACCGAGCAGGCGGCGGTCGGCGCCCCAGATCGCACCGTAGCGTGGGCCGTTGACGTTGACGACGGGCGGGCCTTCCTCGCCCAGCGTTTTCCAGACCACACCGCCCCAGCCGGCCTTGAAGGCGCGCTCGACATTGTAGGCCTTATCGGTCGGTGGCGCAGACGCCAGCCAGAAGGGGTTCGGGGATTTGATGCCGACGAAATTATTACGGAGATCAGCCATTGTTCATTCTCCCCTTCAAGCGACGGCGACAGCCGGAGCGGCTGCTGCAGTGAGGGCACGATGGATGGATTCAGCCGCGTCGCGACCGTGGGCGACCGCCGAAACCGTGAGATCGTCACCGCCGAAGACGCAGTCGCCGCCTGCCCAGACGCCGTCGAGCGAGGTATGGCCTTCGCCATCGACAGCGATGCGGCCGGATTCCATGCGCAGCGAACCGAGACCGGAGGCGTCAAAGCTCTGGCCGATCGCCTTGAAGATCTGGTCGGCGGCAATCACACCGGTTTCGCCGGTGCCGACGAGGCGGCCATCGAGGATTTTGGTATATTCCACTTCGATCGCGGCGACTTTGCCGTCCTGCGACAGGATCGATTTCGGCGCCAGCCAGTGGCGGATGATGACGCCCTTGGAGCTTGCCAGATCCTGTTCGAATTCGGAGGCGTTCATGTGCTCCTTGCCACGACGGTAACAGATCGTCACCTCCTCGGCGCCGAGCAGCTTTGCCTGCACGGCAGCGTCGATCGCTGTCATGCCGCCGCCAAGGACGACGACGCGGCGGCCGATGGCGATGTCGCTTCTGTCTTCGGCCTGGCGGAGTGCGGCGATGAAATCGACGGCGTCGTCGACGCCTGCAAGGTTTTCGCCCTCGATGCGCAGCGCGTTGACGCCGGCAAGCCCGATACCGAGGAAGACGCCGTCATATTGCGCCTGCAGATCGGAAAGCGAGAAATCGCGGCCGATACGCTGCGCATGCCGAACCTCGATGCCGCCGATCGAAAGGACGTAATCGACTTCCTTCTGGGCGAAGTCGTCGACGGTCTTGTAAGTGGCGATCCCGTATTCGTTGAGACCGCCGGATTTTTCCCTGGCATCATAGATGACGACGGAATGGCCGTTCACTGCCAGGCGATGGGCGGCGGCAAGGCCGGCCGGGCCTGCGCCGACGACGGCGATCGTCTTTCCGCTCGGTTCGGCTCTGGCATAGAACTGCCGGCCCGCCTGCATGGCGGCATCGGTCGCATAACGCTGCAGGCGGCCGATTTCGACCGGCCGCTCTTCAGCTGTGTTGCGCACACAGGCCTGTTCACAGAGTTCTTCGGTGGGACAGACGCGGGCGCACATGCCGCCGAGGATGTTCTGGTCGAAGATCGTCTTTGCCGAGCCGATTGGATTGCCGGTCGAAATCTGGCGGATGAACAGCGGAATGTCGATCGAGGTGGGACAGGCCGTCATGCATGGCGCGTCATAACAGAAATAACAGCGGTCAGCGGCGACCAGCGCCTCATGATTATCGAGGCGCGGATGAAGATCGGAAAAATTAGCCTCATACTCGGCGGGCGAAAGCCGGCCGGGATGAATCCCGGTTTCCAGTCGTTCCATTGAAGTTCCCTCATTATTGGTAAACGGCCTGTGAGGGAAAGCGTAACTCAGGTTTAAAAATTTATCAAACGGTAAAATTTTGACGATTTTTGCGTGTAATCCCGCAAGCAATCCACTGTTTTTGCTGGAAGAATTTAATCCGTCTGCATCGGTGAAACGGCCGAGCGCGCGACGAGGGAAGGGCATCCGAAAAAAGATTCAAAAAAGCCGAATTTTTTTTGGAGGGCAGGGAACCAAAGTTTGATGTCGCCGTTATTGCGATATCCGGATGGTGATCGCATCGACCCAACATGCGCGCCCCCAACCCACTATCCGGACGTACTCACGGTCCCCTCCCGGTGAGTGAAGACAGCCGGTGCGCCGCCCTCGCACCGGCTGTTTTTCCGTTTAAGGCCGTCTCCAGGGCTTTCACACTCGCTTGAAGATCTCGAATTCGGTTTCCGGAATGGTCAGACGGTACTCGATGCGGCCGGGAACGAGGTTCAACTCCGCCTTGCCGTTGACCGACGAAGGCACGACACGCTCCAGCACTGTGCGGCCGAAGCTGTTGTCGCTGAATTCGTGGACTTCTGCCTGATCATGCAGAACTTCCGCCCAGGCGACTTCGATCGCCTTCCGGTCGTTGATCATGGCTTCGCGGCAATTCAGCGTGATGGAGGCGGCGCCGCCTGATATCGCGCCGAAGGAGGCAGAGTTGACGATGAGTTCGTGGAGGGCAAGCCCGAGATGCACGGCGGCATTCGGCGTCAGGTGAGCGTTGATGCCATAGATCGGCATGGAGCCGGCCGTCTCCGGCCAATAAGGAGCAAACTGCTTTTCGGCGAGTTCAAAGAGATAGGCGCCGCGCCAGCTCGAATCCGTAATCAGGTCCTGCGAGTTGGAAAGCGATTGCAGCCGTCCGCGGAATTTGAGGAGGAAGCTGTCGAGAGAGAGCGTGTTGCGGGCCGTCTGGGTGGCAATGCCCTGAATTATGGCGAGAAGGTTCTTCGAGCGGTGTGAGAGTTCGCGGAGCAGCGATTTCAGAACTTTTTCGCGATGCCGGCTTTCGGTGACTTCAGCCATGACGGACAGAAGTCCATGTTCGCCGCGTCCGCCGGTGCGCTGGATCTTCAGTTCATAAGTGCGCCGTTCGCCGTCGACGTCGACCTCGACTTCGGCATTGTTGGGGATGCCGGTTTCCAGCACCTTCTGCTTCAGCGCCGTCAGATATCGGCCGTGCGCATCGCCAAAGAGGACAGCATCGCTGCTGCCGGGCGCAAAGAGTGCTGCAAAATGCGGAGGCAGATTTTCGGCGTAGAAAATCGAAAGTCGGGCGTCCTGGCAGAGGATCGAAATCCCGGCGCTGCCGAGCGCGCGTTCCATCATTGCGGCTTTGCCTTCGAAGGTAAAAGGCATGCCGGACAATGGTTCAGTCGTATTCACTCGGCCGCCTTTCCTTGTGACATCTTGAACGTCGCTGAAGGGAGCGCCCTTCCAGACACCGCCTGCCAACTCTAGAACAAAGCGCTGCAAAAACCGTTAAAGCCACCGGAGCGTCCCGGTAGCACCGGAACGCCTGCTTTGGCGATTTGGTTCCGAAGGCCGGAAAATTGCGTCTCAGGCGGCTACTCTGGTCGATTCATTGAAAAAAAGAGCTTGGCTGATCAATGCCTTGACCATGTCGGGATTGAACGGCTTGGTGACAAGGAAAGTCGGTTCCGGGCGCTCGCCGGTCAGAAGCCGTTCCGGGAAGGCGGTGATGAAGATCACCGGCACGCTCGACGTCTTGAGGATGTCGTTGACTGCGTCGATACCGGAGCTGCCGTCGGCAAGCTGGATGTCGGCCAACACCATGCTCGGCTTGGTCTTATTGTAGAGCGCCACGGCCTCGGCATGCGTACGGGCAATGCCGGTGACGCGATGGCCGAGGCTCTCGACCATCTGCTCGATATCCATGGCGATCAGCGGTTCGTCCTCGATGATCATGATATCGGTTGCGACCTGACGGGAAATCTCCTGCGACGCGACGTCGAGCAGCTTCATGACATCCTGTTCTTCAGTTTCCAGGATTTCGGCGATTTCTGCGACGCGGAAATTCTCCACGGAGGCGAGCAGGAAGGCCTGCCGGGCGCGTGGGGAAACCTTGGAAAGGTTCAGCGTGGCGCGTTGCTCCCAGGCATAGGGCGAGGTCGGCTCTGGAATCTGGACGGCGGTGGAACCAAACAGTTGCGTGAACAGTTTGTAGAGTGCGACCCGGTCATTCGCCGTATCCGGGAAAATCGACAGATCGGCGATAATGGCTTCGAGAACGGCGGCGACATAGGCGTCGCCCGAAGTCTGAGTGCCGGTAAGGGCGCGGGAATAGCGACGCAGATAAGGAAGGTGCGGCGCAATCCGAGTAGAAAGTGTCATTAATGGGCTCCTGCATACAGGCCGGCATTGGCTTCAATGAGCGGTTAACGCCGCCTTGATAAAAAAGTTCCGGAACGGCAGGAACTTTTTTCGTTGCGCCGCATTATTCCAGCCGACGAAGAAAGGGCGTAGCGTTTTGACCCATGCAACAGCAAATGCCAGCGACATCGACAATCAAACGTTCGATGTCGATGGTTGAAATCGTTTTTGAACCCATCCACGCCCCTCGAACAGACAACCGGCGAGAAGACGAATTGATGACTCCACGCAAGAAAGAAGCAGCCGATCAGCGACAGCTGGAGCTGCGGGCAAGCGACATCCTAGACCCGAACAATCAGATAGGCGTCAGGCTGCGGTCCCTCTATGCGGCTGCACAGGATGAGGCGATTCCCGATCGTTTTCTCGACCTTCTCGAAAAGCTCGACCATGCTGAAATGATGGCTTCTGCCAAGATGGCCGAATAGGATCGTCGCATGGAAGACAAATCGCAACCCAGCTTCAAGCGGGAACTGCTGGCGGCACTCCCAAGTCTTCGCGCCTTCGCGATCTCGCTCATCGGGCGGCACGATCGTGCCGACGATCTCGTCCAGGACACCATCATGAAAGCCTGGGCCAAACAGGATCATTTCGAGATGGGCACCAATATGAAGGCCTGGCTCTTTACGATCCTGCGCAACGAACTCTACAGCCAGATGCGCAAGAGCGGCCGCGAAGTGCAGGACAGCGACGGGCTGTTCACCGAATCGATGGCGATGCACCCCTCGCAATATGGCGCGCTCGATCTGCAGGACTTCAAGAAGGCGCTCGACCAGCTGCCGCCGGATCAACGCGAGGCGATCATCCTCGTCGGCGCCTCGGGTTTTTCCTACGAGGAGGCGGCCGAAATCTGCGGCTGCGCCGTGGGCACCATCAAGAGCCGCGTCAACCGGGCCCGCCAGCGGCTGCAGGAGTTGCTGCAGATCTCAGGCGAGGCTGATTTCGGCCCCGACGCCACCTCGGCGCCGCTGACATCGAAGGCTTTCGCGTTCTGACAAGAGTTATATTTGAGAGGAAAGCCGGCCGCCCCTCTGGGCGCCGGCTTTTTTGCCGGGTCGGGAGCGGATACATGTTGCGGCGGCGGATTGTTTCGCGGGGGCACCACCTCTCCACCCTCATTCCTGTGCTTGTCACAGGAATCCAGTGCGCCCAAGTCCTTGGGGCGCGAAAGACTTTTCCGCTTGCGGTTTGAGTTCATTCACGGCGCGGACGCGCCGTGGCTGGATTCCTATGACGAGCACAGGAATGAGGGAGAGTGAGGTGAGCGTCCTGCCTAATTTTCCGCTAGTAGGTGAGGGCGAAAGTATTCACTCTCTCCATTTTCGTAGCGAGTACGCACAGAGCGAGTCCCTCAATCAATCCTCGCGCTTCGAGCCCACCAGATTGGCCGCGACGATTGCTGCCAGAACACCGGCGGTCAGGAGCGGCTGGGCGCGGATAAGACCAAGCCCGACCGTTGCCAGAGATTCGAGCGCCGCACGGCGTTCGCGGGTGCGGCGTGCTTCCCGGGCGTTGATGATCGACATCGTCACCAGGGCGATGATGGCGATCAGCAGCGCGCAGGCGGCCAGGAAGAGGGCAGCGCCGACCGGGCCGTAGATGCCGGCGAGCCAGATGGCGCCGGCGGTGACAGCCAGCGCGTAGGCGGTGAGAAGGAAGAGCACGGCAAGCGCAATGAAGATGCCGTTGCGCTTGGCGCGCGCAACGGTCCGGTGCACGCTTGCGCCCGTCAGCAGGCTGAGGATCGGTAAGAGCATCGCGCTTCCTCAGCGCCGGGCGAGGAAGGCGATGGCAAGGCCGAAAGCGGCCGCAGCGCCGATGGTTGCTAAGGGATGCTTGCGCACGGTCTCGCGCATTTCCGTCGCTCCACGCTCGTAGCCGTGCTGCAGTTCGCGCAGCAGATCCTCGCTGCGGCCGAGCAGTTCCTCATAACCGGCACCGGCCTGGCTGCGGATTTTTTCGCCCTGATGGCGTGAGCTCTTGCCGACGAGGCGCGTCAGTTCCGCGAGTTCGTTGCGCAGCGCCTCGATCTGCTCCTCGATGCCGGATTCCAAATTGTGGAAGGTGCCGTTGCGGCGGCTGCGGCCGGACTGGAAGATAGAATAGCTCATGGCTGTCTCCATTGGCTGGGGCGCGCGCAAGCCCGCCTATTTCGCACGAGGGTCACCACCGTCCGTTGCATGAATGATATCGCCCGGCATTGACCCAGATCACTGCCGACAACGTGCCGGGCGATCAAAAGTTCCGCTCGCGCAGTGCTCAGGGGCGGGAAATGGCGCTGTGGGCGAGCACAAAGGGCGTGCCGTCGGCCGGCACCTGGTTGATGCGCAGCGCGCAGCCGAACACCGAGAGCATCGTTTCGTTCGTCAGCACTTCGCCGATGCTGCCGGCGGCGGCGAGGCGGCCGGATTTCATCAGCACGATGCGGTCGGCAAAGAGCGCCGTCAGGTTGAGATCGTGCATGACGGCGATGACGCCGCCGCCGCGTTGGCAGAAATTGCGGGCGAGCGTCATGATGGTCAACTGGTGGCTGATGTCGAGGCTCGAGACCGGCTCGTCGAGCAGCAGCCAGCAGGACTTGCCGTCGACGACAGGCTCGGCGATCTGGCAGAGCACGCGGGCAAGCTGCACACGCTGCTGCTCGCCTCCGGAGAGTTCCTGATAGAAACGGCCTTCGAAGCCGGTCAAATCGACGGAGGAAAGCGCTGCCGCCGCCGTCTGCTCGGCCTTGTCGGGATGCAGGTTGAGACCTGACGTCAGGCCCATGCGGACGATCTCGCGCACGGTAAAGGGAAAGGAGATGGTGCTTGCCTGTGGCAGCACGCCACGAATGGCGGCAAGCTGCCAGGGTTTCAGCCCCTTCACCTCGCCGGCGCCGATGCGCACCGAGCCGCCATAGGCAAGTTCGCCGGAGATGGCTTTCATCGTCGTCGTCTTGCCGGAGCCGTTCGGCCCGGCAATCGCCGTCAGTTCGCCGGCTCTTGCGGTGAAGGAGACGTCGCTGATGATGGTTTTGCCGGAAAGGCGCACGGAGACGCCGGAAACTTCGATCATCGCAATATCACTCACAGGGGTCACTCACAGGGCAAGGCGCGAACGCTGCCGCAGCAGGATCCACAGGAAGAACGGCCCGCCGACCGCCGCGGTGATGATGCCGATTGGCAGCTCGGCCGGGGCAACCAGGGTGCGGGCCAGGACATCCGCGAAGATCAGCAGAGAGCCGCCGAGAAGAGCTGCGGCCGGCAGCAGGAAACGATGGTCGGGGCCGATCGCCATGCGCAGGATATGCGGCACGACGATCCCGACGAAACCGATGCCGCCGCTGACTGCGACGGACGCGCCGGTCGCCGCAGCGACGCCGACGATCGCGACATTCTTCAGCCGCTGCACCGGAACGCCCATATGAAAGGCGGCCGCCTCGCCGAGCGTGATGGCATTGAGGCCGCGCGCCATGAAGGGCAGAGCGGTGAAGGACAAGAGGATGATCGGGCTGGCGGCGGCGATCTTCGTCCATGTGGCGCCGGCAAGCGAGCCCATGCTCCAGAAGGTCAGGTCGCGCAGCTGCTGGTCGTTGGCCATGTAGATCAGCAGTCCCGTGATGGCGAGGGCGAGTGCGCCAAGCGCGATGCCGGCAAGCAGCATCGTCGCCACCGAGGTCTGTCCGTGACGGGTGGCGATCCTGTAGAGCAGCAGCGTCGTGACGAGGCCGCCGCCGAAGGCCGCCGTCGGCAGAGCGTAGATACCGAGAAGCGCCTCGAGCGGAGCTGCGAGGCCGCCGCCGAGCACGATCATCGCGACCGCGCCGAGGCTTGCGCCGGAGGAGACGCCGACGAGGCCGGGATCGGCCAGCGGATTGCGGAACAGGCCCTGCATCACCGTGCCGGAAACGGCCAGTGAAGCGCCGATCAGGAAACCCAGGATCGCCCTGGGCAGGCGGATATCGAAGATGATGATCCGGTCACGCGTGCTGAGCGCCGCCTCGGAGCCGGCCATGTTGCTGATGACGTCGAGGATCGAGGCATCCGAGGCGCCTGTTGTCACCGAAAACAGCATCGAAAAGACCGAGCCGACGACGAGCAGCGCGATCGCCAGCAAGGCGAGCCGCGTCCTGTCGCCCGCCTGCCTGATTTCGCGGATGTCCGCCATCGGGAATCGTCGCCTTCGTTCCACCATGGCTTGCGGCAGGGCCATGATCAGCCCCCGTAGATCGCCGTGTTGAGCTCACGCGCGGCGGCTGCGGTGCGCGGGCCGAAGCCGAGCAGGTAGATGCCATCCATTCGGATGATCGCTTTTTTCTCGCCTGCCGGCGTCAGTGCGATCGCCGGCTGAGCCAGCAGGTCCTCGTTCTTGGTGCCGGCGCCGTCGCCGCGATTCATCATCAGGATGATGTCGGGCTTGGCTTCGATGATCGCCTCGTCCGTCAACGGCTTGTAGCCGGGGAATGCGCCGACGGCGTTGATGGCGCCGGCGAGCTTGACGATGCCATCGGCGGCCGTGCCGGTGCCCGATGCCATGATCCGGCCGTTCTGGGCGCTGAGGATGAAGAGAACGCGCTTGCGCTCGGCCTCCGGGCGCTTCTCGGCATCGGCGATCGCCGCGTCGAGGTCAGCCGCGACCTTTTCTTCAAGCGCCTTCGCCTTGTCGGGCACGCCCAGCAGCGTGCCGACACGGTCGATCTTGGCGATGATGCCGTCGCGGGTAAAGGCACTCGGCACGGTCTCGAAGGGCACGCTGGCATTCTTCAGCACAGCCAGCGCTTCCTGCGGGCCTGAACCTTCGACGGCGATGATCGCCGTCGGGTTCATGGCGAGGATGCCTTCCGGTGAGAGCGCGCGCATGTAACCGACGTTCGGCAGCTTCAGCGCCGCCTCCGGATAGATGCTCGTCGTGTCCCGGGCGATGAGCCGGCTTTCCTCGCCGAGCGCATAGACGATCTCGGTGATGTCGCCGCCGACCGAAACCAGGCGCGACGTGTCGAGCTTCTTTTCCTCGGCGTGGGCGGCGCGGATGAAGGCGAAGCCTTCGACGGTCGGCGCCGTCGGGATCAGCGGCAGCGCCATGATGGCCGCCGTCAGGGCCAGTTCCCAAGGACGGATCCGGCGCAGATTGTTACGCATCGTCATCGTAGCGATCCTTATGCGGCCACACTTGCTGCCCGCGGCAGGTTTTCCATGATCTCGCGCCACTCGGCCCGTTCGTCGGAACCTTCCTTCCGCTTGCCGAAGAACTGGATGATCATCTCGCCTTCGGCATTGTAAGCCTCCAGCGAGGTGACGTGGCCGTCCGTGGTCGGCTTGCGTACGGCCCAGGTCTCGGCGATGTGATCCTGGCGCAGATGCAGGTGAAAGGTCGGGTCCATGATATTGATCCACGGCCCCATCGGCTGCACGTTGAAGATCGGGCCGGAATGGATCTGGACGATGCCGTTATTGGCGACGAAGCACATGATCGGCAGGCCGGATTTCACCGAGGCATGCATCATGTCTGCCGTCGCGCTGTTGTCGAGCTTCCAGGCATAGTCGTCGCCGACGGTGCGCACGGCCGCCTGGCGGCCGATCTTCAGGCGCTTCAGCATGCCGAAGAACTCATGCGTATCGGTGAGCTTGCTCCAGTTGTCGCGCAGCTCGTCGCGGTTGACGTCGGCGGTCTCATCGACGGCATTTGAGGTCTCAGCCTCGACAAATTTCTGCGACTGGTCTTCCAGCTTCAACTCGGCGACGATCGCGTGATAGGCCTCGACATTCGAGCTCGGGCGCAAGTGCACCTTGTGCACGGCGTTGCCGGCCTTGTCGAAATATTGCAGGCTGAGGCGCTCTTGATCGCCATCCTTCTTGGATACGGCGAAACCATGCTCCCAGCGGCTCGGGAAGATGCGCAGATCGATATTCTCGCCGAGAACGATCGCGGCCTGCGCGCCGCTCTTGATGTTTTCGAAGACACCGATCTTCTCGTGAACGGCACTTTCGTTGCGCGACAGCGCCATTACTTCGCCGAGGCCGGCCACGTGCTCGAGAAGCTTCAGCGCACTGCCATCGATTCGGGTCACGCTGATGCCGGTTTCGGCGGCGACGAGGGCTGCCTCTGAAATCTTCAACTGGGCGGCGATATCACGCTCGCGCATTTTCGGATTCTCGGCGCGAAACGCACGGATTTCGGCTGGCGCCGGTCTTGTCTGTTCGGTCATGTCCTACCCTACTTATTGAGAATGAGCTTGCCCTGACGGGTGATCTTCAGGCGATAGACCAAGCCGTCATGTCTTATCATGATCTCGTTCGTGCCGCGGAAAAGATCCGCGCTTTCGACGATCCGGTGCTGCGCCGCAGGCTCGCTCTGCAGCGACACGTGCTTAAAGTTATCTGGCTTTTCAACCATCATTTCGGTTGGCAATTCCATGAGGCCGGTGATCAGCGGTCCCCGGTTGTGATGACAATTATCTTGACTTTCATACTCATAGTTTTTTAAAGACGCAATAGGAGACTATTGCAGTCAAGTTTTTGAGATTGCTGATATGAGGCCGCCTGGCGGCGGTTCGCGACAATGGCGGAGAAGATGATGACGGTTAGGTTTGCGGCTGTTGCAGCCGGCATGGTGATGGCGGTTTCAAGCATATGCCAGGCGCAGGACGCGGCAACCGCCAAACTGGATGTCGAACTCAACGCTCTGGCGCCATCGCAAAAGGGCTGCATGATGACTTTCGTCGCCGAGAACAATCTCCAGACCCCGATCAACAAGATCTCCTTCGAACTCGCCTTTTTCAACGACAAGAATGCCGTCGACCGCATCACCGTGCTCGACTTCCGCGATCTGCCGCAGGGCAAGAAGCGCGTGCGCCAGTTCGATATGCCGAATGTGAAGTGCGAGACGGTCACCGGCATCATCATCAACGACACGCCGGTCTGCGACGGTCCGGCCGCCGGCGAATGCATGAAGGGTCTCGTCACCCGCTCTCAGATTTCGATTCCCTTTGAGGGCTAAGAATACGCCGGGAATGAATCCCGGCGGGCATGTCCAGACTGTCCGAGGCATACAAATGGCAATTTCAGCGAAGTCCAGATCGAGACCGGTGCTCATCGTGGGGGAGGGTGCTGACACTAGCCTGAACGACAACATTCCCGGCATGCACCCCGGCCACGAGCTTTCCGACCTGCGCAACGCGCAGCGCCAGCCGGCCGGCGAGCAGGCCATCCACTACGCACGTCTGACACAGATATCTTCCTTCCCTGATCATCCGGAAACGGCCCCGGCAACGTCCGCTAATCCGCCGCCGATGGATGCGGCAGTGGAGAAGCAGGAAGATGAAAAGGCGCCGGTACGGCGACGGCTGGCGCTGACCTGCATCTGCTCGCTGGTCTTTCACGCGACACTGGCGGCTGTGCTGCTGGTTGCTTTCCCCAAGGCTTCGGAGGAGGCAATCGAAGAAGCCGGTCAGGCGATGAGCGTCGTCATGTATGGCGATTCCGATATCGACCAGGCTGCGGCCGGCGAGACCGAAACGACCATCCAGCAGCAAATCATTCCCGAAGAAGTGCAGCCTGACACGATCCAGCCGACGCAAACGGCGGAAGTTCAACCGGAAACCGTGCAGCCGACCGAAGTCGCCCCTGTCGAGACGCAGGATCCCATTCAGCAGGCTCCTGCGCCGGAAGTGACGCGTGTTTCGCCGGAAACGGCTGCGGCTGTCGAACCTGAGATCCTGGTGTCCGAAGTGCCGGCGGAGGAGTCCGTCGCGCAGCCGATGTCGACGGTCGTTCCCGAACAGCAGCAGGTGCCGGTCGATACGGTTTCGCCTGGGGTACAGCCGACTGCGGTCGAACCGACCGAAGTGCAGCCCGCGGAAACCCAGCCGGAAGTCGCGGAGACCCCGCAAGAGGTGAAGCCTGTCGAAACCGCCGAAGTCCAGCCGGAGCCGGTACAGCCTGAGGAAGTTGTCACGCCGACACCGAAGCCCAAGGTGACGACGCAGGAAAAGCCGAAACCGGTCGAGAAGAAGCGGCCGCCGCAAAAGGCAGCGGGCAGGAATGGCGAGCAGCAACAGAATTCGGAGCGCGGCATTACCGAAGGCGATCCGTCAGCCCAGTCAGACCGTAATTCGCAAGCCGCCAGCAATAATAACGGGGTAGGCACAGCTGCCCGCGCCAACTATGGCGGAAAGGTTCGTGCACGCATCCGGCGCGCCCTTCGCGAGCCGAAGAATGTTAGTGGGACGGCCGGAGTGAGGCTGACCATCGCTGGAAGCGGTAATCTTGTCTCTGCTGTCATCTCCAGAAGCTCGGGCGTTCCGGAGATCGATCAGGCGGCTGCCGACGCTGTGCGGCGTGCATCACCCTTCAGTCCGCCTCCAGGCGGAATCTCGATGAGTTTCACGCAGGTCTTCGAGATCGAGAGGAAATAAATATGACAAAAGCAATCAACTTTATACTTTACTCTAAAAATCAAGTTTAATAAGGTCCACCCGCACACGCAGGAATCGTGTGACGATCAACGAGCGAACGGGTGGCATATGGCTCGCAAGGGCAAGAAGGGTTCGAACCGGGAGGTCCGCGATAACGCGGGCGAGGACGCTGGTCAGGCATCCCTCGGGCGATCCAAACTGGATGGCCGCAGTTTCCTCTATGTCGGTGGCCGCGACTGTCAGGTGGCGCATCTTCGCCAAATCGCCAGCAATTTCGGCGCTGAGCTCATCCATCATGATGGCGGTCTGCGCGAAGCGGTTTCCCGCATCGATACTCTGCTTCCCTCGGTCGACTGCGTCTTCTGCCCAATCGACTGTATCAGCCACGATGCCTGCCTGCGTGTGAAGACAGGCTGTAAGAAGTTCAGCAAGACCTTCATCCCGCTTCGCAACGGCAGTAAGTCCAGCCTGGAGCGTGCGCTGCAGACGATGAACGAACGAGACAATTCCCGATGAACGACCAGCGCCCCGACGGCTTCACCATGATCGGCCTGCATAAGCTCGCCGCGCGGACAGGCGAGGGCCTCGTGCCCGAACTTTACGAACTTTTCCAGCAGCATGCTGAACGCCAGCAGATCTACCAGAATGTGACGCTGTTCCCGACCTGGGAAGCGCGCATGCCCGGGGAAGCGACAACAAGACCGCTTGGCCCAGCAGCGGCAAACGGCGATAATGTTCTCGCCTTTCCCTTGCGTTCTGCAAGGGCGGGCAAGAGGAAGGCGTAGGGAGATTCCATGTATATCGCAATGAACCGCTTCAAGGTTGCAACCGGGAGCGAAGGCGATTTCGAGACGGTCTGGCGCAATCGCGATTCCAGCCTGCCCGAGGTGCCCGGTTTCGTCGAATTCCGCCTGCTGCGCGGCAAGGTCAACGAAGAGGAAGGCTATACGCTCTATTCCTCACACACGGTCTGGAAAAGCGAAGCGGATTTTCAGAACTGGACGAAGTCCGAGAGCTTTCGTGCGGCGCACCGCAACGCCGGCGATCACAAGGCGATCTACAAGGGACCGCCGATCTTCGAGGGCTTCAACGTGGTTGATGGCATATGAACGAAGGACATGACCGCATCGAGGTTCTGCCGGTCCTGCCGTCGCTCGATATCGATAAGACGCTTGCCTTCTACCGCGATGCGCTCGGTTTTACCGAGATCGTCTATCAGGCGGCGGATTATCTCATCCTGCGGCGCGACGACATGGAGCTGCATTTCTGGCGGACGCAAGATGCCACGCTTTGCCAAAACAGTTCCGTCTATCTCCGTGGCGGGGGCATCGGCGCTCTTCATGCGGAATATCGCGAAAGAGGCGTCGAGCGCCTGAGCGATATGGAGGTGCGGCCGTGGAACATGGAGGAATTCTACATCCATGATCCGCACGGCAATCTCCTGCGCTTCGGCCGTGTGCCGCAGCCGCGTGATTAGAGCAACTCCGGCAAAGTGCTCAGCGGTTTTGCATCCGGAATTGCGCCAAAACAAAACATTGAGCAATTCCGGGACTCGGAGAAAACGAAGTGCTCTATGCCCTGACGCGGAAGACAGCGCCTGCCGCAACGGCCAGCCAGCCAAGCATCATCGCCCAGCCTCCGGTCGGCGCGGCGTAGGGGAAGAGGCCGGAGCCGGAAAAGCGCAGGGTGACGAGATCGCCCGCAAAAAGCAGCGTTCCGACAATCATCAGCAAACCGGCCAGCCAGGCGGTTCTGAGCCTGACGTTGCCGAGAGCCAATGCCAGCAGCGCAGGGGCGTGGGCAAGGCACATGGCAGATGCGGATGCCGCAAGATTGGCCTCGCCGCCGCCATGGGCAGCAAGGGCGGCAAGCGCCACGCCGGCTACGCCAAATAGGCCGGCAAAAAGATAAAGCACCGGCTCCAGACGCGCGTTCAAGCTCATGATTGTTCCTTGTTGTCGGTAGCCTTGTTCTGCATGTGATAGGCGAGCCGCTCCACCGGCGCCCAGATGAGATCGCGCAGCGCCTGGCTTGATATCGTCTCGTCCAGGGCGCGGCGGAAGCAGAGCAGCCATTCGTCGCGCTCCACAGGGCCGATCTCGGCGACGAAATGGCGGCTGCGCAGACGCGGATGGCCGCGCTTGTCGGTGTAGAGCGGCGGGCCGCCGAGATAACCGGTCATATATTCGTAAAATTTCTCTTCGCTGCCCACAAGGCTCGACGGGTGTACGGCGCGCACGTTTCTCGCCTCCGGCAAGCTGTCCATCAGTTCGTAGAAACGGTGCGTCAGCGCCCGCACGACAGGATCGCCGCCGATCGCCTGATATAAGGTGGTGACCTTCTCCGTCACGAAACCATCCCAATTGCCTCAACCATTCCCCGGCCTCTTCATGCACCGGGCGGAAAATGATCGCAACTGTCATCAAGGTGCCGCGGCATTTCGCGCATAATGCCGGGACGGCTGCGTGGCGGCCGATTCTCCTTGACAATACCGTCCGGACGGTATCTTTTATTTGCATGTCGAACGCTCATCATCGCAAGAAGCAGCCCGTGCTTGTGCGCCAGCAGTTGCTGGAGGTCGCCGCGCGCCTTGCTGCCAGCGACGGCATGGCGGCAGTCACGCTCGATGCGGTTTCCGCCGCGTCCAGCGTCAGCAAGGGCGGGCTGCTGCATCACTTCCCGACGAAAAATGCGCTGCTCGATGCCCTGTTCGAGAGCCTGCTCGAAAAGTTCGACGCCGATATAGAGGAACTGATGCGCGGCGATCCGCTGCCACAGGGGCGCTTCACCCGCGCCTATCTCAGGGCGGTATCCGGTCTCAAGGAGCGTCCCGACGATTCCAGGAGTTGGACGCAGGTGACGATCGCGCTTCTTGCCGAACCCCGGCTACGTCTTCGCTGGCGCCAATGGGTGCAGGCGCGGGCCGAGGAATATATCGGCACCGATTCCTCCCTCGACGCACAAGTCGTGCGTTTCGCCGCCGATGGACTTTGGTTCGCAGATACGTTGGAAAGCCATGATATCAACGGCGTTCTGAGGCGGGATCTCATCGATCGCCTTGTCGAACTGACCGGCAGGTAATTCGAAAAGGAACCCGCCATGAGCCAGGCCGCCGTCTACGGGCTGCTGTTTGCAGCCATCGTGCTCGAGGTCATCGGCACGACCGCGCTGCAACTGTCGCAGCAGTTCACCCGCATCGGGCCGACGGCACTCGTCGTCGCCTGTTATGCGGCTGCCTTCTATTGCCTGTCGTTGACGCTGAAAAGCATCCCCGTCGGTATCGCCTATGCGATTTGGAGCGCTTTGGGAATCGTGCTCATTTCCTCGGTCGGCCTGGTGTTCTTCAAGCAGCGCCTCGACCTGCCGGCAATCGTCGGGCTCGGGCTGATCATAGCCGGCGTTTTGGTCGTCAATCTATTTTCTAAATCGGTTTCACATTGATATTGCTGTGATATTGCGAGACAGTTTTTCCGTCTTCGGCCGGTAAATTTTCCCCTTTGTCAAAATACTGACAAAGGTCTATGTGTTCCTTGGACGTGGAGGAGACGAGGCGCAGCCGGCGCCGTTTTCCAAAGCGCTTTGAATCCTGCCTTCCCGCCTATCGATACTTCCAGGTTCTACAGGAGCACATCATGGCCATTCGCACCGTCGTCTGGGGAGAGAACATCCACGAGAATAGCAATGAGATCGTCCGGGGGATCTATCCCGAAGGCATGCACACGACGATCGCCAATGCGCTGAACACCGATCCAAGTATCTCGGCGACGACGGCGACGCTGCAGGAGCCGGAACACGGCCTCAGCGAAGCCCGCCTTACTGAGACCGACGTCTTGACCTGGTGGGGCCACAAGGATCACGGCGCAGTTTCCGACGTCGTTGTCGAGCGTGTCGCCAAGCGCGTCTGGGAAGGCATGGGCCTGCTGGTGCTGCATTCCGGCCATTTCTCCAAGATCTTCAAGCGGCTGATGGGCACGCCCTGCGCGCTGAAATGGCGCGAGGCGGGTGAACGCGAGCGTCTGTGGACGATCAACCAGCGCCATCCGATCGCCGCCGGCATCGGCGAACATTTCGAGCTTGAGAACGAGGAAATGTACGGTGAGCAGTTCTCGGTGCCGGAACCGCTCGAAACGGTATTCATCTCCTGGTTCCAGGGCGGCGAAGTGTTCCGCTCGGGCCTGACCTGGCGCCGCGGCGCCGGCAACATCTTCTATTTCCGCCCGGGCCACGAGACCTATCCAACCTATCACGACGTCAATGTCCGGAAGGTGCTGATCAACGGCGTGAAGTGGGCCTATAACCCCGAGGGTGCATTGAAGAGCATTACCGATGCCCCAAATGTGCCGGTAGAAACAGCACTGGAGCCGATCGTCGAACGCGGCCCGAGACTGCACCAGGCCGGCGAAGCCGGTTACCGCTGAGGAGCATCCATGCGACTACTCGTTCTTGGCACGGGGGTGATGGCGAAAAACCAGCTCGCCCGCTTCCCCCTCATCGACGGCGTGACGGTGGTCGGCGCCGTCGACACCGATCCCGAGCGGCTTTCGGCCTTCGCCGACAAGTTCAACATCGAAAAACGGTTTCTTTCGCTGGATGAGGCGATCGCCTGGGGTGAATTCGACGCGGCGACAAATGTCACGCCCGACCGCATCCATCACCCGACGACGATGGCGCTGATTGCCGCGGGCAAGCACGTCTTCTGCGAAAAGCCGCTGGCGGAGAACTATGCGAAGGCGCTGGAGATGACGGAAGCGGCCGAAAAGGCCGGCGTCATCAACATGGTCAATCTCACCTATCGCAACGTCGCGCCGCTGCAGCGCGCCCGCGAGATGGTGCTCGCCGGCGAGCTCGGCACGATCAGACACGTGGAAGCATCCTATCTCCAGAGCTGGCTGGTGTCGCGTGCCTGGGGCGACTGGCGCACGGAATCGACCTGGCTGTGGCGGCTTTCCACCGGCCACGGTTCGAACGGCGTGCTCGGCGACGTCGGCATCCATATTCTCGATTTCGCCGCCTATGGCGCGGCGACCGACATCGACCACGTCTTCGCCCGGCTGAAGACCTTCAACAAGGCGCCGGGCGGCCAGATCGGCGAATATCTGCTCGATGCCAATGACAGCTTCACCATGTCTGTCGATTTCGCCAACGGCGCGCTCGGCGTCATCCATGCCAGCCGCTGGGCGACAGGGCATCTGAACGAGTTGAAGCTGCGCATTTATGGCGAGAGGGGCAGTCTCGAGGTCATCCATCGTCCCAGCGGTTCCGAGCTGCATGGCTGCCTCGGCGAGGATGTCGAAACCGCCACCTGGACGAAGATCGAGGTTGAACCGGTGGCGACCAACTACCAGCGTTTTGCCGAGGCCGTGGCAAGCGGCATCCAGCCGGATCCGAACTTCCGCCACGCCGCCAACCTGCAGAAGGTGCTCGACCTTGCGATGGTGACCGAGCGCGAGCGGCGCGAGCTGAAGGTTTGATCCGCTCGATCAAAAAGCACGACCGCCGTCCTTTCGGGGCGGCGGTTTTCGCTAGAAGAAAGGGTCCGTGGGAGCCGTACCCTTTCTTCCTGTTTATTCAATCACCTGCACCACGCGGTGGGTGCGGGGTTCGACGATCACACGGCGATCGTTGATGACCGTGTAAGCATATTTCGGATTGTCAGGCACCGGCGTCACGACGACATCCGCCGGAAGCGGCTTGCCGACGACAATGGGTTCCTGGACGACCACAGAAGCGGTCGGGGCCGGCTGCTGCTGGACATAGGTGACGACCTCGCGCGGCGGCGGATCGATCACTGCGCCGGCGACACCGCCGGCCACGCCGCCAACGGCAGCACCCACAGGGCCGCCGACGATTGCGCCGGTGATGGCGCCGCCGGCTGCACCGGTGACGGCTCCGTCAGCGAGCGCATTGGTGGCGAGCGACGACAGCGCAAGGGCGCTGGAGACAAGTAGGATCTTGTACATTTTGCTTCTCCTTTGCTGGGGTTGCGCTTGGGTAACGACCGCGCCAATCCGAGGTTCCGGCAGGAGAGAGTCACGCTTTGGACGGCCGGTTCACATAATGTGAGGCAGCTGAAGCATGGGTCCGAAGGCATTATTCCAGCCGCCGGCGGAAAAGCCAGGCGGCGGCGCTGAGCGTAACAGTGGCGATCAGCGCTAGTGGGATTGTCTGGTTCACCACCTCGCTCAGCGGAATATCCTTGAGGAAGACGCCTTTGACGATCACCAGGAAATAGCGCAGCGGATTGATCAGTGTCACCGGCTGCAGCCACCCCGGCATGTTCTCGATCGGCGTCGCGAAGCCGGAGAGGAGCATGGCGGGGACCATGAACAGGAAAGCGCCGAGGATCGCCTGCTGCTGTGTCATCGACAGCGCCGAAATGAACAGGCCGAGGCCGGCGACCGAACCGAGATAGAAGATTGCGCTGCCGTAAAGCAGGAAGAGCGAGCCGCGCAGCGGCACGTCGAAGAGGAAGACGGCGGCCAGGATATAGACGGTGATGTGGAAGAGGCCGATCATCATCGGCGGGATCAGTTTGCCGATCAGGATCTCGTGGATCCGCAGCGGCGAGACCATCAACTGGTCGAAGGTGCCGAGCTCGCGCTCGCGAGCGATCGACAGCGCCGTGACGATGAGGCCGATCAGCAGCGCGATGCTGGCGATCAGGTTCGGCACCATGAACCATTGATAGGTGAGGTTCGGGTTGAACCAGTTGCGCGGCACCGTCGAGACGATATCTGCGCCGGCACGTTTGCCGGCCGGCGTCTCGGCGGCGAGGGCGGCGCCGATCTGGGAGAGATAGCCCGCGACGATCTGCGAGGCGTTGGAGCGGCGGCCGTCGAGCACCACCTGCAGGTCGGCCGGCGCTCCCGCCTCAATATTGCGCGAAAAGTCCGGCCCGATCTGAACGACGGCAATGGCCGTCTGGTTGTCGATCGCCACCCGGACATCTGGTTGGCTTCCTGCAATCTCGATCTTCCGGAAGGTCGGCGAGCCATCGATGCGCTCGATCAGTTCCTGGCCCCAGTGACCGCTGTCGCGGTTGAGGATCATCACGTCGACATTGCGGACTTCGAGCGTCGCCGCATAGGAGAAGACGAGAAGCTGGACGATCGGCGGGCCGATCAGAATGGCGCGGCCCTTGGGATCGCGCAGCACGGCGAGCAGTTCCTTGACGATCAGGGCGTAGAGCCTTGTCCAACCCATCTCAGCCGATCCTCTTTCTGGTGCTGCGGGCCGCCAGCACGAACATGATGGCGCCGATCGTCAGCATCACGCCGATCGCCTGCAGAAACATCGGCCAGATGTCGCCGGCCAGGAACACCGTCTGCAGGCTGGGGATCAGGTAGCGCGCCGGCACGATGAAGGTGATCCACTGGATCACGGTCGGCATGGAATTGATCTCGAAGAGGAAGCCAGACAGCAGGAAAGCAGGGAGAAAGGCAGAGATCAACGCCAGCTGCGAGGCAAGGAACTGGTTCTTCGTGGCCGTCGATATCAATAGGCCCTGGCCAAGCGCCGGGATCAGGAAAGCGGCCGACAGCGCATAAAGAGCAGCGACGGAGCCGCGGAACGGCACGCCGAAGAGAAAGACCGCAAGCAGCACGCAGAGCGTCATCGAGGTGAGGCCGAGCAGGAAATAGGGCAGGATCTTGCCGGCGAGCAGTTCGACCGCCGTCACTGGTGTCGCCATCATCGCCTCCATCGTGCCCCGCTCCCATTCGCGGGCGACGACGAGCGAGGTCAGAAGCGTGCCGACCAGCGTCATGACGATGGCGATCGAGCCGGGCACGAGGAAATTGCGGCTGGTCAGTTCAGGATTGAACCAGAAGCGCTGCTCGACCGAAATGGCGGGACTGTGGGAGGCGACGTCCGCCTGCCTCTGCCGCTCCCAGTTGGCAACAGTGCCTTGGGCATAATTCTGCACGAAATTCGCCGTGTTCGGTTCGGAGCCATCGACGATCACCTGGATATCCGGCCGGTTGCCGGCGGTGTAGCGCGTGGTGAAATCGGCGGGGATGACGACGATGCCGCGCAGCTTGCCGAGCACGAGATCTTCCTCGAACAGACGCCGGTCGCGGCTGATGGCCACATCGAAATAGCGGGAGGCCTGGAAACTGGCCGACAGATCCTGCGTCAGCGGCGTCATCTCCTCGGTCACGAGGCCGATGCGGGTGCGGGTGGTATCGAGCGAGACGCCGTAGCCGAAAAGAAAAAGCAGAATCAGCGGCAGCACGAAAGCGATGAGGATGCTGCTCGGATCGCGGATCGCCTGAAAGCTTTCCTTGCGCACGAGGGCCAAGAGACGCCGCATCCAGCCGGAAGAGGTGCTCATGCTGCATTCTCCTTCTCGGATTGCTGTACCAGGGCGATGAAGGCATCCTCCATTGTCGGGTCGGGCAGCTCCTTGGTCGCGACGCGGGCCTTCAATTCATCGGGCGAGCCGAGCGCGATCGAGCGGCCGCGATAGATCAGCGAGATGCGGTCGCAATATTCGGCCTCGTCCATGAAATGGGTGGTGACGAGCACCGTGACGCCCTTTTCGACCAGGGCGTTGATATGCGTCCAGAATTCGCGCCGGGTGATCGGATCGACGCCGGAGGTCGGTTCGTCGAGGAAGAGGGCGCGTGGCTCGTGCATGACGGCGCAGGCAAGCGCCAACCGCTGTTTCAGGCCAAGCGGCAGGTCCTTGGCCGGCTGGCTGACATGGCGCCCGAAATCGAAGACGCCGGCCATCAGCTCGATGCGCTCGCGCCGGTGTCTTCCGCGAAGGCCATAGACGCCGGAGAAGAATTCGAGGTTCTGCATGACGGTCAGATCGCCGTAGAGCGAGAATTTCTGCGCCATATAGCCAAGCTGGTTGCGGGCCTCGGCGGCATCGCGGCGAAGGTCGAAACCGGCAACGCGGCCTTCTCCGCCGGTCGGCTTCAACAGGCCGCAGAGCATCTTGAAGGTGGTGGATTTGCCGGCGCCGTTCGGGCCGAGCAGGCCGAAGATTTCGCCGCGGCGGATATCGAAGCTGATATTGTCGGCAGCGGTGAAATCGCCGAAGCGCTTGGTCAGCCCCTTGGCCTCGATCACCGGCCGGTCGTCATCGCCCTTCGTCGGCTCTTGCGCCTCGGCCAGCCTCGAACGGCCGCCAGGACCACCGCCCAGCATGTCGATGAAAGCATCCTCGAAGCGCGGCGGGGCAGGGGTGAGCGTTGCGCCATCGCCGGCCGAGCCGATATCCGGTTTCTTGTCCCTGGCGGCGACGAGGCGGATCGCTTCGCCCTGGATCACGCCGTCGATGACGCCATCGGCCTGCAGAAGCCCGGCGAGCACCTGCCGGCGGCGCCCTGTCATGCCCGAGACGCGGAAAACCCGGTCGTTGACGCGACCGGTCATGTCATCAGGTTTTCCCGAAAAGAGCAGCTTTCCCTGGTTCAAGAGCAGCACATGGTCGCAGGCTTCAGCTTCGTCGAGATAGGCGGTCGACCAAAGGACGCCGATGCCTTCCTTCGTCAGGTTCTCGACCATCTTCCAGAGGTCGCGGCGCGAGATCGGGTCGACGCCGACGCCCGGCTCGTCGAGCAGCAGCAGGCGCGGCTTCTTCAGAAGCGCGCAGGCAAGGCCGAGCTTCTGCTTCATGCCGCCGGAGAGCTTTCCGGCGAGCCTATCGGTGAAGCGCTTGAGGTCGGTAAAAGTGAGCAGCTCGTCGAAGGCGCTTGCGCGTTCGCTCTTCGGCAGGCCCCGCAGATCGGCATAGAGATCGAGGTTTTCCTGCACCGAAAGGTCCTCATAGAGACCGAAGCGCTGCGGCATGTAGCCGATCGCCGCCTGGATGCCGGCGGGGTTCTTGCGCGTGTCGAAGCCGAGAACCTCCATCGTTCCCGTGTCGGGCAGCATCAGGCCAGTCATCAGGCGGATCAGCGTCGTTTTGCCGGCGCCGTCAGGGCCGACGAGACCGGTGATTGCGCCGCCGCCGATCATGCCGGAGACGGCGTCAAGAGCGGCTGGCGCATCGCCGAAGCGCTTGGTGACACCGTCGATCCGGACGAGCGGCTTGTCGCCCCGGCCGGTCTCGGCGGCGGTCATTGTCCGCCCGCCGTCGGCGTGGGAAAACGCACGGTGACCGGCATGCCCTGGCGCAGATCCGGGCCGGGCTTGTCGATGACAACACGCAGGCGATAGACGAGGTCGGTCCTAAGTTCCGGCGTTTCCACCGATTTCGGGGTGAATTCGGCAACCGGCGAGATGAAGCCTATCGTGCCTTCATAGGGTTTGTCGGGCGCCGTATCGGAGGTGACCGCAACCTTCATGCCGGGATGGATGCGGCCGAGATCGGGTTCGGCGACATAGGTGCGCACCCAGACGGGTTCTGTCAGCGACAGCACGAACACAGTGTCTGCCGGCGAGACGATCGCGCCATTCTCTCTGACGCGGGAGAGGATGACGCCGTCGTTCGGCGCGCGCAGTTCGGTATCATCAAGCGAGGTGCGGGCGGAGGCAAGCGTTGCCTGCGCCGCCTTCAACTGGGCGTCGGCGGCGGCGATATCCTCGACACGGGAGCCTTCCAGCAGCAGTTTCAACGCCTCGTTGGCGGAGTCGGAGCGTGCGGCGGCCATGGCCCTTGCAGCGGTCGCCTGATCAAGGCTGGCCTCGGAGATCGTGCCCTGCGGGCGCAACTGGCGGGCGCGGTCATAGGCGAGATTGGCATTGCGGAGATCGGCGATACTTTCGTCATAGGCGGCGCGCGCCTGGGCGATCTCTGTCGGCCGCGGACCGGCCTTCAGCTTGTCGAGCGTTGCCTGGAGGGCTGCGACATTGGCTTCGCCCGAGCGGACCGCGAATTCATAGGGTGCTGCATCGAGCTTTGCCAGAACCGTTCCCGTTTTGACGACGTCGCCTTCGTCGGTATAGAGTTCGGCGAGACGGCCGCTGACACGGAACCCGAGCGAGACCTGGCGGATATCGACATTGCCGTAAAGGACGAATTCGCGGCTGGGCTCAGGCAACCAGCCGAGCTTTTGGGGCAGGGCGTACCACCAGGCGGCGGCACCCGCCGCAACGAGAAGAAGGATGGCGATGGGAAGGATGCGTTTCATGCTGCACTTCCTTTCGATGCGCCGATGGCATCGACCAGCTCTGCGGCGAGGCCGCGCACGGTTTCCACCTGTTCCGGGCCGACGCCGTCCCACTCCATCTGGGCGAGCACGGCTGCGTGGGCGACGCGAAAGACGAGGATGCTGCCGAGAAGGGTGAAGGTGCGCAGGCGCACATGTTCCGAGGCGGGATCCTCATGAAGGATGGCGCCGATCAGCCGCCGGCTCATCTCGATCATCGGCCGCATGAGGCCCTGATAGACCCGCGTGAAGGCTTCTGTCGGCTCCATCTGTTCGCGGATCAGGAAGCGCGCCCAGGATTCGGACTCCTTGCCGACGAACAGCGTCACCATGGTCTGCAAAATCTCGGTCAGGAAATGGCGAGCCTCAGCTTCACCAAGCGGTTTGCCTGCAGCGTCGAGCGCCAGCAGATGCGCGCCGACGCGCGCCCTCATGTCACCGACATGGGTATTGATCCGCATCATCAGATATTCGGCGGTGGCGATGTAGAGACCTTCCTTGCTGCCGAAATAATAGGGGATTGCCTGCAGGTTGACGCCGGCCGCTTCCGTGAGCTGGCGCGTCGAAGCGCCGTCGAAGCCATAGCGGCCGAAGACGTCGAGAGCGGCGGTCAGCATCTTCTGGCGGGCGATCTCGGCGCGGGCAGAGGCTGGTGAAGGTTGGTTATCGCGTTCCCGAGTCATGATGGGTTTATAACGCCGATGGACAAATAAGTCAATCGATTGATATATTTCGAGGGAAGATGTTATCGACCGATGCCTTTGCTGAGGCAAGGCAAGATCGTGACATCGCTTATGGCGGGATGCGTGGCCTGATTGGGGGGCGAGATGTGCCGTTCAGCGGTTCAGCGTCAATTCGGATCAGGGCGATCTCAGCTGTTCCGGGAACGTTCGACAAGGCAAAGAGACCCGTGGGAACGGGTCTCTCAGGGTCCTCGGGGTGGGAAGAGGAACCAAGCCTCGGGGTCGGCTGCTAACAGGTAGCGGTATAATATCGCTAATTTTCACGACACTAATATGTCTGGTGCCGACCGGCCGCAAAACAAAAAAGCCGCCACTTTTTCGTGATCCCTGCGGCACTGTTTTGACACAAAACTGCCTTGCTCTTTCCGTATCGCCGGGTTGATGCGTATTCAGATTTATATTATCGCGCTGCTGCTCAGCGCCATCATGTGGTCGATCTCGTTCGATGCGGCGCGAGAATCCTATCATGCCGCGCAAAGCGCGGGATTGATGCCGAACCTGCACATCAACAAGAAGCTGGATCGCATTCTATAAACTGCGATGCAGCGTCCAGGTCAGCGGTACAATTGGCCGATGTTGCATTCTCGACATCGGGCCAGCGAATGTTTTTGCTATGCGCTCGCGAGCCTTCCGGACAGAAAGTCAAATTTCGTAAAATTTGACCGATCTGCTTAAAAGCCCTGAAAATACTGATGTGTAGAGTGGTCTCATGAAAGCGACCGAAGCGTGGACAGACGCGTCGATCGTTTGGAACCGGGCAAACCGAACGCCCGCTGATCCGCAAACGGGGACTTCAACATGCACAGAACTCTTGCCGCCATCGCCTTGACCCTGACCATCACTGCCGCTGCCGAGCCGGCATTCGCCGTCGGCCCCGCCAGCCTTGCCCGCGACCTGATGTACACCTCCGCCATCGGCCATGCGCCCGAAGTTCCGTTGACGACTCGCGCCGGTTTTGTGCGCCCAGGCGTTCCTTTCGTCCTGCGCAGCCCGGCTGCGGTCGAGGGCGAGGGCTATCGGCTCAAGACCTATTCGCAGAGCCTGACCGGTGTCGTCGGTTACGTGTTTTCGACAGCGGTCGAGGCCGTGCAGGCACTTACGTTTCTTCGCTGATACCTAGCCAGATCTTAGGCCGATCAGGGCCTGAGATCATCCGCACCTAAAGCGCGTCGTATGTCGTTATCGCAAAACCGTTATGCACTTTTGCGCGACATCCGCTAGGCGTCGAGTTCGCCGCGCACATCGAGATACCAGTCGACAAAGGCCTTGACGCCGACCTCCAGGGTCGTGTCCGGTTTGTAGCCGGTCAGCGCAACGAGCAGATCGGGCGCTGCGAAGGTACGCGGCACATCACCCTTCTGCATCGCCAGCATCTTGCGGATGGCAGGACGGCCGAGCGCCTTTTCCACCGTTTCGACGAAATCCATCAGGCTGACCGGCTGGCCGCCGCCAATATTGACGACACGGAAGGGCGCCTGGCGCGAGAGCGTTTCGACAGCCGTGTTTTCGAGGCGATTTTCCTCGGAGGGAACGACCGCCGATAGCCTGACAATCGCCTCTATGAGATCGTCTATATAGGTGAAGTCACGGCTCATATTGCCCTCGCCGTAGATCTCGATCGGCTGGCCCTCAAGCATGTTCTTGGTAAATTTGAACAGCGCCATGTCGGGCCGGCCCCACGGGCCATAAACGGTGAAAAAACGAAAAGCCGTGGTCGGAATCTTGTGAAGATGGGCATAACTGTGCGCCATCAGTTCCATCGATTTCTTCGTCGCCGCATAGATGGTCAGCGGCTCGTCGGCGCGATCGGTCTCGCGAAAGGGGACGGTTGCATTGGCGCCATAGATCGATGATGTCGAGGCCAGCATCAGATGGCGGATTTCGACGCGCCGCGCGATTTCCAGGATATTCCACGAGCCTTCGACGTTCGAACGAAGATAGGCCTCGGGATTTTCCAGGCTGTAGCGCACGCCGGCCTGTGCGGCGAGGTGAATCAGGATATCGGGCTTGGCCGCCAGAACAGCCGCTTCCAGCGCTGGCCGGTCCTCGAGCATTGATATGACGGGTTTGAAGGCCGGAAACTGGGAGAGTGCCGCATGGCGCATCTCCTTGAGCTTGACGTTGTAATAGGGAGTCAGGCCGTCGAAGCCTGTGACGTCATGCCCCTCTTGCAGCAGGCGCCTGGCCAGATGAAAACCGATAAAGCCGGCAGTCCCTGTAATGAAGTAGCGCATTCCCACCTTTTCTCGACTTCCTGCCGACGGCAAAGAGCCGATTCCGTATCAAGTGACCCCACTTACAAGATAAAAATAGGCCGAGTCGATAGGTCTTTGAACGAGAAGGCCACAGCACCGTCTCTACCGCGGCGGACTGTCCGCTGTTGCCTTGCCGGATGAGGGCGGGACCATCGATATCGTCTGTCGGTCGCCGCAACTCCCCGGCCGTTATGCTGCATTGCAACATGGTGGCTTGCATGTTATGGCCGGCCGGTCGTCTGCAAGCAGGTCAGGATCGATGAGAGATATAATTTATTGGATTCTCTGCGCGTTTCTGACCGTTGCCATCGCCATCGTGTCGTTACGCTATGTCACGAACTTCTGGCTTCTGTCCTTCGTCTACAGCTTTCAATTTCACCTCGGCGTCGTGTTCGTCGCCGCCAGTCTCGTCGTTCTGACTATCAAAAGGCAGATTTACGGCTTTATCCTTCTGCTTGCCTCGCTTCTTCTCATCGCTCACGGCGTCATCATGCTGCGCGAGTTCTCGCAGGACGACAGAGGCGCCGACAGGCCGCCGCTTTTTCGTCTGATGTCGTTCAACATCGCGATCGACAACTGGAAAAACTCGACTGAAATCACCGACATGGTGATCGCGTCGAATGCCGACGTCGTCAATCTGCTCGAAGCCAAGCCGCTGACGTTTCACCTGCAGCAATTGTTCAAGACCTATCCCTACCATATCGGCTGCGATGCCGGGAAGGATACATGCGATACGCTGGTGCTGTCCAAACGCCCCTTTGTCAGCCGGCAGGTCGCGAGCATGGGCAGTCTTCGAAAAAACAGGCTGGTCGTAGCAAGCGTCGACTTCGGCGGCGAAACTATCAATCTCGTTTCGGCGCACCTGACCAAACCATATTTCGACGATTTCCAGATGGCTGAATTGGAAGATCTCGGCAACGCGCTTGGCTCGATCGACGGCCCGCTGGTGCTGTCAGGCGATTTCAACTCCTCGGCGATCGCCCCGAGCATCCAAGCTTTCCTGCGCGAGCAGAAGCTGAAAACGATCACGCCAGAACCGGCAACATGGCCGATCGGCGCCGGCGCGCTGGGGATCGCCATCGACCACGTATTTGCACGCGCGCCGCTTCATCTGACATCGCTGAAACGTCTCGACGACAATCTCGGCTCGAACCATTCGGGCTTGATCGCCGACTTCGCTCTCGACAAGGACGGCGGAACTTCAACGGCAAAATGACTTTACCTGCGCAAGAAAATCTGCCGGGGCTACAGATCAGAATCTGGTTCGGCCGCCTTTTTTGTCGATCATTTGAAACCTCTTGCCGTCGGTCTTCACGTTGACGCAATCGGTCTTCTTGCTGGGAAACAGGACGCACACCTGGCCATTGGTTATCTTGTAGCCATTCTTATTGCCGTCGCGATATTCGTAGCCGTTCTTGCTTTCTTTCAGTTCGGACGTACCGGGCAGGTGCTGGCGAATTTCCGACTCGCTTGCGGTTCGCATGCTTGCCGTTTCGGCAAACGCCATTCCTGGCACCATAATTGCAAGAAATCCGGCGAGGACGGGCAAGGTACGCATCAGGGGGATATCTCCGGTCATGTCTGTCGGTACATCCATTCTACGAGAACCCCAAGAGGAAATTCAACAGCGAGGATGGTCGCGCCGAAAAGGCCCGACCATCGCTCCGGCTGCGATTTTACGTCCTTCCAAACTCATCGACGATACGAATGATGTCGTCCTCGCCGAGGTAGGAGCCCGTCTGAACCTCGATGAGCTCGAGAAGAATCTTGCCGGGGTTGGCGAGGCGGTGGACTTCGCCCAGCGGAATGTAGACGCTTTCGTTCTCGCGCAGCATACGCACGTTCTCGCCGACCGTCACCTCAGCCGTTCCCTTGACGACGATCCAGTGTTCGGAGCGATGGTGGTGTTTTTGCAGCGAAAGCTTCTTGCCCGGCGTGACGAAGATGCGCTTCACCTGGAAGCGATCGCCGTTGAAGATGGAGGTATAGCCGCCCCACGGGCGATAGGATGTCGGATGGGTTTCGGCGAATTTCGCAGTAGTGGAAGACGAGGCCAGCATTTTAACCAATTGTCCAACATTCTGGCTGTCTTTAAGCGGCCCGACATAGACGGCGTCCTCGCTGGCGATGACGGCGACATCCTCCATGCCCTGGACGGCAAGATGCACGCCATGGGTCATGACGAGCGAGTTGCGGGTATTGACGACGGTGGTGTTTGCAGCGGCGACATTGCCGTTGTTGTCGCGTGCGCCTGATTTCCAGACGGCATCCCAGCTTCCCATGTCCGACCATTTGAACGGCGAGGGGACGACGGCGGCCTTGGAGGTCTTTTCCATGATCGCATAGTCGATGGAGATATCGGGGCTCTTGGCGAAATGGTCGGCGTCGAGGCGGGTAAAATCAAGGTCGCGGCTTGCCTTCGAAACGGCCTTGCTGGCCGCCTTCAGCACATCGGGCGCATATTCCTGCAGTTCGGCGATGAGTTCCGTCACCGGGAACATGAAGATGCCCGAGTTCCAGTAGAAGCCGCCGTCGGCGAGCATCTGCTCGGCCTTCTCGAGTGCCGGCTTTTCGATAAAGCGCTTGACCTTGTGCGCACCGTTTTTGAGCGCGTCGCCGATCTCGATATAGCCGTAGCCTGTCGCCGGCTCCGTGGGGTTGATGCCGAAAGTGACGAGGCTGCCTTCGGCAGCGGCATCGCGGGCGATGCGGATGCAATCGAAATAGCTCTCATCGGCAAGGATCTCGTGATCCGAGGCGAGCATCTGGATAATAGTGCCCTTGCCGAACAGCTCGCCAGCGAGCGTTGCAGCGGCGGCCACTGCCGCGGCAGTGTTGCGGGCGACCGGTTCGAGCAGCACGGCAGCGAGAGGGACGGCGAGCGCACGGGCCTGCTCGGCGACCAGGAAGCGGAATTCCTCATTGGTGACAACGATCGGGGCTTCATAGAGCTCCGGATTGGAAACGCGTTCGAGGGTTTCCTGAAACAGCGTCTTGTCGCCGACGAATTGGATGAATTGTTTCGGTGCGGTGGCACGGGAAAGCGGCCAGAGCCGCGTGCCTTTGCCGCCGGCCATGATCACGGGAACGATTTTCTGCGTCATAGGCGGGTTCCTTGAAAATAAACGGCTTGTTCGTCGCATGTTAGCGGGCGCCTGCCCAGTCTGTTATTCGATTGAGCCCTGTATTCAGCAGCTCCAGGGCTGCAGCTTCGCTGCCGGCCTCCGTGTAGCAACGCATTTCCGGCGCATTGCCGGACGGGCGGAAATGAATGATGCCGCCATCCCTCAGCGTCACCCGAAGTCCGTCGATGTCGGATTTCGTCGCTACCTCGCCGATCGGCTGCAGGAAAGCCGAGAGATTTTCGTCCGAAGCGCGCAGATGCTCCATCAGCGCGGCACTCGTCTCCAGTGGAAAATTCTCCAGGCGGTCGGCGGCGGCAAAGGGCAGGCGATAGGAGGCGGCTACGGCCGAAAGCGGCTGCTTGCGGGTGGCGGCGAGCGACAGGATCGCGAGCATCGGGATAAAACAATCGCGCGTCGGCAAGGCGCGCACGGCTCTGTCGTTGATATTGAAAGGGGTTGCAGTCAGCAGGCCGCCATTGGCTTCAAAGCCCATGACATGATCTTCGCCGGCCGCCACGGCCTCTTCCATGCCTGAAATGACGAAGGGTGAGCCGACGCGGGTGCGCCGGACGGCGAAAGAGCCCGCGGCCTCGATGCCGGAATTGGAGGTAACCGGTGTCACCACCGTGCCGGCACCGAGGAGATTGGCTGCCACAAGGCCGAGAAGGTCACCGCGCAACGGCGTGCCGGTTTCGTCTGCGACCAGCGGGCGGTCGCCGTCGCCATCGGTAGAGACGATCGCATCGAACTTGTGCTCGGACACCCAGCGCTTCATCAGCGTGATCGTCTCGTCGGAAACGGCTTCGGTGTCGACGGGAATGAAACTCTCGGAACGTCCGAGAGCGGTGATCTCGGCGCCGTAATGGGCGAGAACATCAACCAACAGGTCGCGGGCGACGCTGCTGTGCTGGTAGACACCGATCTTCATGCCAGACAGCGCGCCCTGCGGAAGCAGGGCAGCATTGCGTTCGAAAAAGAGCTGCCGGCAGATCGCTTCATGCTCCTCCGTCTCGGCTGGCGCCTGCGTCACCCCTTCACCGGTTCGCTCGATCTCGGCCGCCAATGCGGTGATAGCAGCCTCGTCCGATTTGTCGATCTCACCATCCGGGCGGTAGAATTTGATGCCGTTGCGGTCCGCCGGAATATGCGAGCCCGTAACCATCAGGCAGGCGGCGTTGCTCTCGAGGCCATAGAGGGCAAGGGCGGGTGTGGGGACGGTGCCGCAGTCGAATATCCGGAAGCCGAGCGCGGCAAGCGCACTGGCACAATTCCCCGAGATTTCAGGGCTTGAATCGCGAAAATCGCGGCCGATCAGAATGACGTCGCCGGCCCGCGCCTTGCCGGTCTGCAGCAGATATTTGCCGAACGCGGTGGCGTAGAGGGCGGAGGCGCGTCCTTTGAGGTCGACTGAAAGTCCGCGAAGGCCGCTCGTGCCGAATTTCATGGGAAGACATGGCTCCGATTTCACGATCAAAGTTCTACTCAGGCCGCCTGCCGGCGTAAATACCAAAGCCATCATATAGTTAAATACGGACGACGGTGCCTCGGACAGCATCTTGCAATCTTCTCTCACCGAATTCTGGAGGTGTAGACGCATTGCCGCGCCGGCAGGCATTGCAGCGTAGATCGATTTTGTTAGAACCGTGTGTCCGTTGTTTCGTCATATGCGAAGGATTTTCCTAGATGAGCGATACATCCGTCAGTCTCGAGGCGAGCTGGAAAGCCGCGCTGAAGGGGGAGTTTTCAAGCCCCTATATGCAACAGCTCAAATCCTTCCTCGTCGCGCAGAAGCAGGTCGGCAAGCGGATTTTCCCCAAGGGCAGCGAATATTTCCGCGCCCTCGATCTGACGCCGATCTCCAACGTCAAGGCCGTCATCCTCGGCCAGGACCCGTATCATGGACTCGGGCAAGCCCATGGACTGTGTTTCAGTGTCCGGCCGGGCGTGCGCATACCGCCCTCCCTGGTCAATATCTACAAGGAGATGGAGACGGATCTTGGCATTGCGCCGGCACGTCACGGTTTTCTCGAACATTGGGCAAAGCAGGGCGTACTCCTGCTGAACAGCGTGCTGACCGTCGAGGAAGGGCAGGCGGCTGCTCATCAGGGCAAGGGGTGGGAACGCTTCACCGACGCCGTCATCCGCAAGGTCAACGATGAATGCGAATCCGTGGTCTTCATGCTGTGGGGTTCCTATGCCCAACGCAAGGCCGCCTTTGTCGATACGACGCGGCATCTCGTGCTCCGGGCGCCGCATCCCTCGCCGCTTTCAGCCCATAACGGTTTTTTTGGCTGCGGGCATTTTTCGAAGGCGAATGCCTTCCTGCAGTCGCGCGGACGTGCGCCGATCGACTGGCAATTGCCGGCCGATCCCCATGGGGCGTAGGTGTGAACGGACTTTGGCGTTCGTTCACTAAAAGAAGACAATGCGTTTTGGTCTACGGGTCTGTTCTACGGGAGTTTCAGCGCGCATCTTAGCCTCATCGAAAGCCCGCAACGGCGGGCAGAAAGGGGTTTGACATGCTCGATCAGATCAAGGGTCTGCACCACGTCACATCGATGGCGCAGGATGCCCGCACCAACAACCAGTTTTTCACCACTGCGCTCGGCCTGCGACGCGTCAAGAAGACGGTGAATTTCGACGCGCCCGATGTCTATCACCTCTATTATGGTGACGAGACCGGTGCGCCCGGCACGGTCATGACCTATTTTCCGTTCCCAAAGATGGCGCAGGGCCGTCCCGGTACCGGCGAAGTCGGCACGACGGTGTTTTCCGTTCCGCAAGGCTCGCTCGGCTTCTGGAGCGATCGCTTTGCCGCGCTTGGTGTCGGCGGCCTGAAGGCCGAGGAAAGTTTCGGCGAAAAACGGCTGAACTTCTCCGGCCCGGATGGCGATGGCTTCGCGCTCGTCGAGGTCAAGGATGACGCCCGCCAGGCCTGGACACATGGCGGCATCAGCGAAGACCATGCCATTTACGGCTTCCACTCCGTCGCCATGCGGCTGAGGGACGAAGGCGCTACGGCCGAACTCTTGAAGTTCATGGGTTATGAGGTCGCCGAGGAAAGGGACGGCGTCAAGCGGCTGATCAAGCCCTCCGGCAATGGCGCGCATCTCATCGATCTCGAGACCATGCCGAACATTGCCCGCGCCCTTCCGGGTGCCGGCTCCGTCCACCATGTCGCCTTTGCCGTCGAAAATCGCGAGAAACAACTCGAAGTGCGCAAGGCGCTGATGGACACCGGTTATCAGGTCACGCCGGTGATCGACCGCGATTATTTCTGGGCGATCTATTTCCGCACGCCGGGCGGCGTGCTGTTCGAGGTTGCGACCAATGAGCCCGGCTTCGACCGCGACGAGGATACGGCCCATCTTGGCGAAGCCCTGAAACTGCCGCAACAGCACGCCCATCTTCGCGCGCTGCTCGAGCAGCATCTGCAGCCGCTCGAAGTGTGAGGAGAGGCGATATGACCGAAACCGGATATGTGCACCGGCTGCATGCCGGTGCACCTGATAAACCCATCCTACTGGTGCTGCACGGCACCGGCGGCGACGAGAACCAGTTCTTCGACTTCGGCCGGCGCCTGCTGCCTGAAGCGACGATTCTCTCGCCGCGCGGCGATGTTTCCGAACATGGCGCGGCGCGCTTCTTTCGCCGCACTGGGGAGGGTGTCTACGACATGCCCGATCTCTCACGCGCGACGGAGAAGATGGCCGCCTACGTCAAGGCATTCGCTGACGAGTACCAGGCTTCCCATGTTCTCGGCCTGGGTTTTTCGAACGGCGCAAATATTCTTGCCAATGTCCTGATCGAGAAGGGTATCTTCGATGCCGCAGTTCTGATGCACCCGCTCATTCCGTTTCAACCCGAAGCCCAGCCGACGCTGGCGGGAAGAAAGGTGCTGATGACGGCCGGGCAACGGGATCCTATCGCGCCCGTCTCCATGACCGAGGCGCTGTCCGAACATCTAAAAAAACGAGGGGCGGAGATCAGGGTGGTCTGGCACCCCGGCGGTCACGAGATTGCGCCGCTCGAGATCAATGCGGTCCGCGATTTTCTCGGCGGTTATTGACGGCGTGCACCATCGGTCGGCGGGAAACTGGTTTGCGGGACCGGCGAATGCCGGTCCCGCATCTTTGCTGAAACAAGGATCCTATCGTCGTGATCGATAGGACATTAGGGGCGGGGAGGATATTTGCCCCTGATTGCCTTCATGTAGAAATTTCCCGGTGATTCCGCCATCGTCAACCCGACGACGACGCCCTTGGGAACGCCTTCATATTCTCGCCTCTGACCATTGGTCAGATAAACTCGTAGATGCCGGCTGTCTTCGTCGTAGGTGATCGCCTCGATAAGCTTCGAATCAACCGCAGTTTCCACTTTGCACCCCGCAATTTTGGATCTGAGATTCCTGATCAAGAAATGTCATTCACACTCGCAACGCGCCATCATTATGCTGCGCCGCGGGGGCGTCAAGCGTCATCTTCTTTAACGTTCATTTTTTCCTGATGACTCTCGTTATAGTTGATTTTAGCAGCTTTTTCGAAGGTGTGGCCTGTGGAAATCCGATACTTGTGGCTTCTCCATTTGGGGAATATTAGCCGAGAATGTCGCGAGAAACACAATAATCGCCGGTTTAACGCCGGATTAACCATCATATCGCAAACTATAGCGTATTATTAACCGCAGCACCCTCCGAAGTATTAATGATTACATCCGCAAGGCGGAGCGTGACCTCGCCGCTGCAACGGCCGATATCGGCGTTGCCGAGTCGCAGGCGCTGCGCACTCAGGTGAAGACACGCAGGAGACTCTTGCGCTTTCAATCGGGAGCTACAAGGATGGACAATCATCCTTGCTTGATGTGCTGGATGCGCAGTGTTCGGCCGCGACCAGTCAGGCCAACCTGGCGCAGGCGGTGCAGCAAATGGCGAAGGACTATGTCAATGTGGCAATTGGTTCGGGTTACAACTTCGGTGAGGCCCCGATCAGGCCAAATTCTTATGAACACTGAGCCTCATGCCGTTTCGGCGATGGATAAGAGATGGATTATTTCCGCAAACCGCCATCCGGTCGGGTCTCATAAATGGGTTCCATGTTTGACTATCTAGCGCCGTGGCGACGACAGATACCGATACTGGCTGGCAACCGAAAGAGACGCGCTCGGCTGACATTTGCCGAAGGCGAATTCGCTGCGGTCTACGCGATGAGCGATGTTCACGGATGTTATAAAGAACTCGTCGAGGCACATCGCCGCATCGAGGAGGATGCCGCCCGCATCCCAGGGCCGAAACTCATCGTCATGCTCGGCGATTATGTCGATCGCGGGCCGGATTCGAGCGCGGTGCTGGAATTCCTGAGCAAGACCCCGCCGCCGGGGTTTCAACGTTTCGTCCTGTGCGGCAATCATGACGCGGAGCTGGCGAAGCTCTATCGCAAACCGGCGCGCATTCTCGAATGGCTCGGCTTTGCCGGAACGGAGACGCTGCACTCATACGGTATCGATATCGAGTATCTGCTGCAGTCGGCGGCTGGAAGCGAAACAATCGCCCGCGTCATTCGCAACATGATACCCGAGCGGCATATCCAATTTCTGGAATCGCTGCCGGTCATGCTGCGGATGGGAAGGATCCTCTTTGTTCATGCGGGCATCCAACCGGGCGTCGAGCTCAAGAGGCAGAAAGACAGCGACCTTATGTGGATCCGTCAGCCCTTCCTGGATGAAGGGCCGCAGCTTCCTGTCCTGGTGATCCATGGGCACACCCCGGCGCGAATCCCGACATTCGGTCCGCAGCGCATCGGTATCGACACCGCAGTTTCGGCGACGGGCCGGCTGACCGTGCTGACGATAAAGGGGACGCGGGTCGGAATTCTTTAAATCGGTGAGCATGGTGTCGTCCGAAAATGCCTACAATTTTCGGCGTCATGCTCAAAACCAAACGCCGCGGATTATGCTCCGCGGCGTCAGGACGATCAGATGTTCAGCAGGCTATCTCAGGCGCCGGTCGCTTCCTGATAAAAGTTGGTACCGATGCCGGTATAGGTAAAGCCGTGTTTGCGGACCTCGTCGCTGCGGTAGATATTGCGCAGATCGACCAGGATCGGAGCGCGCATCGACTGCTTCAGGCGACTGAAATCGAGCGCGCGGAACTGGTTCCATTCGGTGACGATGACAAGCGCGTCTGCACCAGCGGCCGCTTCATAGGGACCGCTCGCATATTCGATATTCTCGATCACCTTGCGGGCGTTTTCCATGCCCTCGGGATCGTAGCCGACCACTTGCGCGCCGTTGTCCTGCAGGGTCTGGATGACTGCGATCGCCGGGCTGTCGCGCATATCGTCGGTGTTCGGCTTGAACGTCAGGCCGAGGATCGCGATCTTCTTGCCGCGAATGTCTCCGCCGACGGCCGAAATGACTTTGCGTCCCATCGCCCGCTTGCGGTTGTCATTGATCGAGATCGTCGTCTCGATGAGACGCATCGGCGCGTCGTAATCCTGCGCCGTCTTGGCAAGGGCAAGCGTATCCTTGGGGAAGCACGAACCGCCGTAACCCGGGCCGGCATGCAGGAACTTGGAGCCGATACGGCCGTCGAGACCGATTCCGCGCGAAACGTCCTGGACGTTAGCGTCGACCCGTTCGCAGAGATCGGCAATCTCGTTGATGAAGGTGATCTTCATCGCGAGAAAGGCATTGGCCGCATATTTGATCAGTTCCGAGGTACGGCGGGTGGTGAAGACCAAGGGGGCCTGGTTGAGATAGAGCGGGCGGTAGACCTCGGTCATGGTTTCGCGCGCCCGGTCGTCGTTCAGGCCGACGACGATACGGTCGGGACGCTTGAAGTCTTCGATCGCCGCACCTTCACGCAGGAATTCCGGATTGGAAACGACGGCGACATCCGCCGCAGGATTGGTTTCGCGCATGATGCGCTCAACCTCGTCTCCGGTGCCGACCGGCACCGTCGACTTGGTGACGATAACGGTGAAGCCTTCCACATAGGTGGCAATCTCGCGTGCCGCGGCGTAGACATAGGAAAGGTCTGCGTGGCCGTCGCCGCGCCTGGACGGCGTGCCGACTGCGATGAACACGACATCGGCGCTGCGGACGCTTTCGCCGACATCCGTCGAAAACGACAGCCGGCCGGTGCTGGTATTTTCCGCGACCAATTGCTCCAGGCCCGGCTCGTAGATCGGAATGCGGCCTTCGCGAAGGGCTTCGATCTTACTCAGATCCTTGTCCACGCAGATGACGTCGTGGCCGAAATCCGCAAAGCAAACGCCTGAAACGAGGCCGACATAGCCTGATCCAATCATCGTGATGCGCATATTTCCCTCAAATCATTAGAGTAGAACGTCATGCTGCGTCGCAGCATGACGTTCGTCATAGTTAATCTGGACGAAAAGACAATACCGAAGATCGCCTGAAACCCACACCGGAAATCGAACTCCGGGCACCGCAGCTTGCCGCGCGCTGCCCCGTCGACAGCCCAAACATAGGTTTGTGTGGGCGATATGACAAGTCGAGCCGGCTCGTCAGAGCAGGCTCGACTTCAATCCGGAAACAGGATCAATCAGTCTATGTCGCTGTCTCGGCTGTTATAGCCGGTACCAGACATAGGGGTCTGTTCCCGATTGGATCTTGTCCCAGCGCAGATCGGTATCGCGCCAGTTCTTGATGCTGCTTTTCCTGTTGTCGAGCACGAGATCGCCCTTGTCGGTTCTGACGACGAGGACCGCGTGTCCTTCACCGGAGGGCGTATATGCCGTCGCGATCCGCAAAGCGCGCGACGACCAGCCCATCGCGATCAGCCGGCTGCGTTTGGTCAATGCGAAATCTTCGCAGTCGCCGCTGCGCACATTCACCTTCCAGACGTCGCCATTCAGTTCGTTGCGGGGGTCGTTCCGGCCGATCATCGTACGATTGACGGCGGTGTTGACGTCCTTCAGTTGCAGCATTTGCTTGTCAGTCATCGCAACGACCGCCAAACCATTGTTATCGCGGCATTCAGTCGGGTTCTGGGCGCAGAACAGCACCTGGGCGAAAGGTGGAATGATCGTGCCTTTTTCAGAGATATAACTGACCGCCGAACTACCGGTCAGACCGCGGGCAAAACCTGCGGGACCGGCGGCAAATGCCGAGCATGCATTGCCTGCTGTAAAGGCCAGTGCCAGAAGTGTAACGACTGTTTTCTTCATCTCTTAAATCCCCGTTACGGGCAACCGATTGAGATCAGGCTTGCCTTTTGTCTCAGTCAATGGCATGGCGACTTAGTGATCTGCCAAGTATTGGCTGCAGAACATCTGTCCCGTTCCTGCTGCTTCAAGGAGCATAGCCAGGGCTTGTCTCGATTGATTTAAACGTTTCGCGACAATTTTAAATGATGTGGAATTCTGTTGCACTTTAACACGCAGGCGCTTGATATGCAACTTATGTTAGTACGGGAATATTGACCGTACTGGTTGTGGGCCCCTCATTCCCGCTGCTGCCGGTGAGCGAATTCAAATGTTATCCAACCTCATCAACAGGCAGATCATGCGGGAGGTGATCCTCGTTGTCTTCATTTGCCTGGTGATATTGTCTCTTATTCCGTTCGGAAGCGTCACGCCTTTTTCCTTCGCCTTCGCTGCGATCGGAATGTTTGTGCTGGCGATTATTGCCGCGCTGTTGTTCGGGGAGCCGAGGCAGACCAGATCGGTTTTCAGCATCGCTTTGTTTCTGCTCGTCGTGCTGGCGGGCTGGACGTTTATCCAAACCATCGAACTGCCCAACAATTGGCTGGCAAATCCCGCCTGGAATGCCGCGCGTGACCTAGCAGGTGCCCAATCCGCGGCGATCTCGGTCGAACCGGCCGACACGCTTGCGTCGATTCTGTGGATCGCCCTGCCTTTCGTCACATTTCTGACCGGGCTGCTCTTATGCGATACCGATCAGCGCGCGCGGAAAGTGCTGACGGGGCTCGGGCTTACGGCGGGCATTGTCGCTGTTTTCGGCCTGCTGCAGTTTTTGCTGTTTCCCAACATCCTGATTGTCGTGGAGAAACGCGCCTACCTCGACAGCCTGACTGCGGTCTTCGTCAACCGCAATACCGCCGCGACCTTCCTCGGGCTTGGAACGCTGCTGATGCTGACCCTGGTCAGGGACATAGCTCGTTCCTATTCAAACTATCCGCCCGGCGAACCGGGCCGAAACGCGCTTCTCTTGAGATCGTGGATCTATATCCTGCTCTTGTGCGCATGCTTCACCGCGCTGATGCTAAGCCGCTCGCGCGCCGGGATATTTGCGACCTTTGTTGCCGCTCTCATCTATTTTCCATGGCTTGTCCTCAATTGGAACGGCTCTAGGCGTTATCTGAGACCGGCGCCAAGATGGCGTTCGTTGCTGATACTCCTCTCGGCGATTGGTTTCGTCGTACTGCTGCTGACGGTGTTTGCGGGCCAGGCGATATTGCGCGCGCAAGAGCGGCGACTCGAGGATGATGATCGGTTTTGCATTCTGCCTGGCATATGGCGTGCCATTTCGGATCATTGGTTGACGGGAACGGGGCTCGGAACCTTCCGGACCGTGTTTTCCGCCTACCGCGATCCGGCCTGCGGAATTTTCGGAGTCTTCGACCGCGCGCATAATTTCTATCTCGAAGGATTTCTAGGCCTCGGAATATTGTTCCCGATTGCGACGGTCTTTGCCTTCTCGGTGCTTGCCAGAGTGTTCCTGCGCGGGTTCGCCCAAAGACGGCGTCTCAGGCACTATGTGCTTCTTGGCCTGGCGGCGACCGTTTTGGTCGCCCTTCATGCGGCGGTCGATTTTTCGCTGCAGATACCGGGTTTTGCGGTGTTTTACTCCGCCTTCCTGAGTGCTGTTGTCGCGATATGTCTGGGACGCAGCAACGGAGAGGCGGACATGGCATATGAGCGGCCGTTAACCACGTAAAGTTTAAATGGATGGATTTTAATAAGATTTTCGGAAAAGATCGATTGTGCAGGTGCGAACGGTTGACTCTGAAACCCCAGAAATTTTATAGCGGGTGCAGCCTTCGGATTGTTGCGACGCAAAAAGTCGGACCGAAGTCGTTTTTCGCTTCCTAAGGGGCTCGGCGTTGCCAGCCTGCCACAGTTAGGGGAATGTTAATCGGCTTTAAGTGTTATTGATCGGGGATTGTCTTGTATTTTGTCAGATTGCGGGGCAGTAGCTTCAGGGGCGTAAACGCAGGGTATTCTATGGGTTGTTCTCGTATCGGTAGTACACGCGTCGCCATTGTTGTAGCGCTAACGACTATATTGGCAAGCTGCACCTCGTTGCCAAGATCCGGTCCCGATCACAAAGACGTTGATCGAGATGCGGCGGTCAAAGTGACAACCAAGGAACGTCGCGTCGGTATTGACTACGCCCTGGTTGATCTCAGCAAGAACGTCCTGTCGTATTTTACCGCTCCCCAGCCGACATCGTTCAAAGGGTTTGGTGGAGGTCGAGGCGGGGCGCCTGAAATTCCGCTCGGTTACGGCGACGTCGTCCAGGTCGCCATCTTCGAAGCTCAGTCGGGCGGCCTCTTCATTCCGTCCGATGCAGGTAGCCGACCCGGCAATTACATTTCGCTGCCGGAGCAGACCATCGATAGAAACGGAACGATCACAATTCCCTATGCGGGTCGGGTTCCGGCTGCCGGTCGCCTGAAGGAGACCGTGGAGCAGGACGTCGAGGATCGCCTGGCGAGCCGCGCGATCGAACCGCAGGTGGTTATCACGACAACGACAAGCCGCTCCAGTCAGGTTGCTGTGCTCGGTGATGTCAACAATCCCCAGCGCGTCGAGATCAGCCCGGCCGGTGAGCGTGTTCTCGATATCATTTCCGCCGCGGGCGGTTTGACGACCAACAATATCGAAACGAATGTGACGCTGCAGCGCCGCGGCAAGACGGCAACCGTCGCCTACACTACGCTGTTGAAGAACCCGGCCGAAAATATCTATGTTGCGCCGGATGATACGATCTCGATCGATCATGAGCGCCGCACCTATCTTGCGCTCGGTGCCGCAGGCGTCAGCGGTCGCTTCGATTTCGAGGAGTCTGATCTGACCCTTGGAGAGGCAATCGCCAAGGCGGGTGGCCTGCGCGACGACCGCGCTGATCCGGCTCAGGTCCTGCTTTATCGTCTTGTCTCGAAGAAAACGGTTCAAGCGATGCATGTGGACACGGCGAGATTTGCGGGTGAAATGGTTCCGGTGATCATTCGTGCGAATATGCGCGACCCGGCAACCTTGTTTGCTGTTCAGCAATTCAAGATGGAAGACAAGGATATTATCTATATTTCCAATTCGGACTCTGTCGAACTGGTCAAGTTCCTTGACATTGTAAACTCGGTATCGTCCACTGTTTCCGGCGTGGCCGACGATGCGAACGATACCAGTAACGCGGTACAGGATCTTGGAAATTGATTGAAATAGGCGGGCCGGCATCGATCGCGGATGATCAATGCCGGCGGCCTATATAGCGGATTTGATGAAGGACTACGGTTATGGCAAGGTCAGGTGTTTATCGTAAGCTTGCATATAGCGGAATTATCGTCGCGATGTTTGCCGGCATGAATTCAAGCGCTTTTGCGGCAGCTTGCTTGGGTCCGGCAAATCTGACTTCCGTCGATGTCAGCGGATTTACGGCTAGCCCGGCCGTTCTGCTCGACATGTCCGATCCGTTGGTTTTGTCATCGCGCGTTCGCGCGCTGGTTGGAAGCAGCAATGATGCGCTGTCGCCAGTGATCGAGCAGGCCAAGAAGGCCAGTGCCGCACAGATGGCGGCTATCGGCTCCGGTCTCGGACGGGCCGCAAACAGCTGCCAGGTAACGGATCCGCAATTCAAGTTGGCGATCGAAAAGGCTGTTGCCGAGGCGGCGAGCGCCGATCCGAACCTGGCGCCGCTGCTTGCAGCCTTTGCAAAGGTCCTTGCCGAAGGCGGGACCGCGGCGCTCGGCCCGGGTGCAAGTGCCGCCGCCGCATCCGGCATCGGCAATGACGGGCAAGTTGGACAAACTGGGCCTGGAGCGGACGATGGTACGCCGTTCGACGGCGCTGCAACAACAGCGGGTACGCTGAAGGTTTCGAATGCCGGCGCAGATGATTCATCGTCGACTTCAACGACGACGATCCTCAGCACCGGAGCGGGAGGGCAGTCGTCTACCGATACGACGGAATCGACGAGTCCGAGTGTCCCGGTCATATAATAGCTGGAATTGCCCTTAGATCTTAGCGCTTGACGCATTTGTTGGAGATCGAAATTGCTATCGCCAGATAAACTTACACCGCGTATCGACCCCTCCCGCGATACCGGAAATGATGCTGATTTCATCGATTTCGACAAGCTCATCGCAATCGCCCGCCGACAGTGGCGGATGGTTGCGGCGTGCGGTTTCGCTTTTGCCATTCTCGGCATTGTTTATGTGTTGACTTCGGTACCTGTCTACACTGCCGACACCAGCGTGCTGATCGACCGCAGCGATAGTCAGGTGATCAATCAGCTGGCGGCTTTCGGCCAGATGGACGATGACGAAGGCACTGTCCTCAGTCAGGTCGAGCTGTTGAAGTCCGACACTATCGCCTATGCTGTTGTCGATAAGCTGAAACTCGTCGACAATCCGGTTTTCACGGCACCGAAAAGCTCGCTTTTTTCTATCTCAACGCTGAAATCCTTCGTGAATTTTCGGTCATGGTTTGCCGATGACGCAGCCGTCGCGCCCGATCCGGAAAGGAAACGGCGAAGCGCTGCGGAGACCGTCGCGGGCAATATCGACGTCGAACGTGTCGGTCGCTCCTATGTCCTCGATGTCAGCTATACCGCGCAGTCACCCGCTCTGGCGCGTGATATCGCGGCTGCCATCGCCGACGTCTATCTGGTCGACAAGCTCAATTCGAAATACGAGGCGACACGCCGGGCTGGACAGTGGCTGCAGGAGCGTATCGAAGAGCTCCGGCAGCAGGCGCTGGACACCGACCTTGCGGTTCAGAAATTCCGCGGCGAGCATGGGCTTGTCGAGGCCGGATCCGGTACGCTGATCAGCGAGCAGCAGCTTTCCGAGATCAATACCCAATTGATCAATGCGCAGGCCGAGACAGCGAAGGCGGAGGCAAGATATGCGCGCGTCAAGTCGATCATCGACGCCAAGCAGACCGATGCGATCGTCACGGATGTGCTCGACAGCTCCATTTCGAACGAACTGCGCAAGAAATATTTGGAGGCTTCGAAGCTCGAGACCGAAATTGAGGCGCGGCTCGGTCCCGATCATGTCCAGGCGGTTCGGCTTCGTGCGGAGATGGAAGAATATAAAAGGCTCATGTTCGATGAGTTGAACCGCATCGCCGAGAGCTACCAAAGCGAGCTGCAGGTCGCAAAGTCGCGGGAAAATTCTTTGCGCGACAGTGTCACGCAGGCGACGGGCGTTGCCGCAACGGCTGGCGAAACGCAGGTGCAGCTTCGCGAGCTCGAGCGCACGCGCGATACCTATAAGAATCTCTATCAGAGCTTCTTGACGCGCTACCAGGAAGCAATTCAGCAGCAGAGCTTTCCGATTACCGCTGCGCGCATCATCACGACGGCGGAGACGCCGACGAAGCCGAGCGCCCCGAAGAGAGCTCTCGTCGTTGCTTTCGCGATGTTCGTGGGCTGTGCATTTGGAAGTGGTATAGCTGCATTCCGCGAATTCCGGGATCGGTTCTTCCGCACCGGCGATGATGTCCGGGACGTGCTCGATGTCGAGTCTCTCGGTGTCATGCCGTTGATTGAAAACAACGTCGACGATCCGACGCTCGTTGATCCCAGCAATCCGCGAAGCATCGCCAGGGGTGGAAAGACCACGACCTATGTCGAGGAGCATCCGCTCTCGGCATTTGCCGAGACGCTTCGAAGCGCCAAGATTGCCATCGACCTCAGTGCTGCCGATCAGCGCTGTAAGGTCATCGGTGTCGTGTCGAGCTTGCCCGGCGAGGGGAAGTCGACGACATCCATCAATTTTGCCAAGCTCCTGGCAATGCAGGGTGCGCGTTGCCTGCTTATCGATGGCGATATGCGCAATCCCGGTGCCACCCGGGCGATCGGCCGCCATGCCGAGGCCGGCTTGCTCGAGGCGATCGTCGACAGCCGTCCGCTTAAGGATCTGATCCTTCTCGATCCAAAAACAAAGCTCGCATTTTTGCCGACGGTGGCACGATATCGTGTTCCGCATTCGTCGGAGCTACTCGCGTCACGCGGCATGGATCAGCTTCTTGAAACGGCGCGTCAAAGCTTCGATTATATTATTATCGACCTGCCACCCTTGGCGCCGGTTGTGGATGCGCGCGCTATCAATTCGAAGCTTGATGCGGTGGTTTTCGTTATCGAGTGGGGAAAGACATCGCGCAAGGTTGTGCAGTCGACCCTGCTGTCCGAGCCGGAACTCTATGCGAAATGCGTCGGTACTATCTTGACCAAGGTCGACCCGTCGCAGATGAAACTCTATCGGACATTCGGTTCGAGCGAATATTATTATAAGCGTTATTCGCGATACTATACCGAAAGCTGATGTTCCGCAGTCAGTCCGTTTCGATTACCAGAATCGCCTTCGTTATCGTCACGGTCGTCTTGGTGGTGCTGGCCGGTCGAGAGCTCTACGCTTCGATAAGAACGGCCAGCATCTCGATCGTCGCCGAAAGGATCGAGCGCGGCGAGACCGTTGCGGATGATGTCGTGACCAAATATGCGTCGCGCAGTGTCGACGTCGTTGACGGACATTATTGTCGATCCGACATCGTGGCTGCTGGTGTAACCCTCGTTCTGGCGCAACTCGATCGGCAGGATGTCAATGTCAATTACGACGGCTGGGCCGCTGCGGCATCGAGTGCGCGCCAGTATCTGCGGCATGCGCTTTCGTGCATGCCGACGAACAGTAATTTTTGGCTTCGTCTTGCGGCCGTGCAGTCGACAATTGCGGAAGAGCCGGTCTCGATCGCGGGAATGATGAAGCGTTCGGTCGTGCTCGCGCCGCACGACCAGGTGATGATCCTGACACGATTTTATTTCTGGAACGATTTCACCGATGCAACACTTGCCGCGGCAAAGAGCGCGCTCGACAGCGATCTCATGACCATGCTGAAACGGGGCGATCGTTGCAGGGTCAATGCCACGATAAGAGAGATCAGCCCACAGCTTCGCCCAATCTTCGATCGAAGCTGGACGAACGTCGGAGAGGCCGCGACGGCGCGGTTCCGACAGCGCTGCAGCAAGTAATCATCAAGGTTGGTTTTTAAAGACAGTTCCGAGATCGTGGCCGGCAGGCTGAGCAGCTACGGCTCTTTCTCTTGGGCGAATTCAACTTGTATAAACAACGCCCGCAGTCTGCGCGGCGGGCGTTGCCTTTTGGTTGGCTATTGATGATCAGACTTCTGCGTCCGCGCCAGTGATGTTGAGTGTCAAAATGCCAACGTCGGTGTGGCCTTCGCCGTCGGAGATCTTGTAGAACTGAACGGTCTCCGTGACCTGGTCCCCCGGAGCTATATCTGCTGTCAGATCATAGGTGAATGATCCATTTGCCTTGACATGGAACGTGCCATACGTGCCGGCGACGTCGGTCGTTGCGCTTGGATCGCCGTTTACGCTCGTGCCGTCGAACTGACGGAGGAAAAGCTTGCCATTGTCGCCGGGTATATCGTTGTCCAGGGCGTTGCCGCTGATGGCGTCGCCTTCGGTGAAGCTGTAGCTGTCGTCGACAGCGATCGGCTTGACTTGGGTTACGCCCTGAATATTCAGAGTGAACAGGCCGACATCGGTGTGACCGGCACCATCAGAGATCTTGTACGAGACCTTCTCCTGGAGCAATTCACCATTGGTGAAGCCGACCTTGGCAGCGTCGCTCAGAACATAGGTATAGCTGCCGTCCGGCTTGACGAAGAAGGTGCCGTAATCGCCCTGGATTTCGGTGACCTGGCTGTTGCCTTGCTTGGCGCCAACGCCCTGCTGATCGAAAAAACGAAGGAACAAGTTCCCATCGGATGTATCGTTCGCCAGAAGATTTCCGGAAATAGCGTCGGTTTCCAGGAATGTTGCACTATCATCTGTTGCATGAATAGCCATTACTGTCTCTCCTCGAATTGTTTCTTTGCTAGGTCAATTCTGACCTTTAGCGAGCTGGTCGATTAAGGATATCTTAATACGGAGAGTCAAGGGTGCAATTAACAGCGCGTGAACATTTTCGGCTGTATTGTACAATAATGACACACCTGTAACACGCATAAGGCGATGAAAAGCATGGTAATTATTACGTTAATAATAATTGAGAATACCAAATGGTAGATTCGGACCTCTGTTTCTTAAGAGGAGAAGAATGTTTATTCGGGGGCAATTTATAAGAATACGCGGAGGTGCTTATGCGCAGATGAGATGTTGATATAATCACTGCGGGCTACAGCTTGAAATCTCGGCCTTGCTTCGGTTCCCGCACCGGCGTCTGATTTTCGGCGAGGTAACTGATGTCATGATTTGGTAACATTTGTTTATCAAGTAATGTTTCTTTCTAAACGCAATTGGCGTAAAATAATATGCGATGCGTGGAGAATAATCTTATTTACACTAGAGATATTGAGTAACATCGTCATAACTGTGCGGTGCAATTTTTGTTGCAATGCAAAATATTCGAGAAATGAAGAAGTTTTTTGGGGGCGTAAGAATTATCGCGAGATAGAACGCATTTTAGTGTTCCATTTTAGCAGGCAGAGAGAGGTCCGCGGGTAAAAGATTTTCCAGTATCTTTGGGAGATCACGGCGTGACCGTCTACTATGTAAATTCGGCAACAGGATCCAATCAGAACAGTGGAGTGAGCGAGCAGTCGGCTTTCGCGACCCTCTCCGCTGTCGAGGCGCTCAGGCTCAATCCGGGCGATAGCGTGCTGCTTGCCGCCGGAAGCGTGTTTAACGAGCAATTCGATTTGAAATATTCCGGCAGCGTCGCCGCTCCAATCACGATCGGCAGTTACGGTGTCGGCGATGCGCCGGTCATTCATAGCAGCAATGACGGCATCCACGGGTCGAAGGCGTCTAACATCGTCATCGAGAATATTAAGATCGCTGATACCGGCGCTAACGCGATATATGCAGGGAATGTATCGAACTGGACGGTTCGCAACGTCGAGGTGACAAATACAGGCCTTGCTGGAAAGCCGGGCTCGATCAGCTTCCAAAGCAGCCAGAACATCACGATCGAGAACAGCACGCTGACCGGGGTGCATGCCGATGGCATTTGGATGGACAAGGTGAACGGCGTCACCCTGATCAACAATACGGTCACCAACAGCCAAGGCAGCGCGGCAGACGCCATCCAACTCAACAACAGCAGCAATATCCTGGTCAAGGACAATCATCTGGAGCAGACGGAGACCAATAGCGCTAAGGGGGTCCTTGTGCTGGTCGGGGCTGTAAATGCCGTGGTCGATGGCAACACGCTCATCGGCGGTGGCTTTGGGTTGAGTGCCCAGGCGGGGACGAATATCGCCATCCACGACAACGACATCTCGGGATACGGCGGCTATAGTTGGTCCTACGGTATCGGCCTTGGCGATCAGGGCAATGCGACAAATTACGATATCAGTGGAAACTATATTCATGACGGCGTCTGGGGCGTGTCGATCAGCGCTGCAGGTTACCCAAGTTATGCACGCACCGATATCGATATTCATGGCAATGTCTTTGACGACCTGTCGTCCTCGGCGCTGAAGGTCGACAGGCCTGCATCCGGCTCTTTCCATGAAAATATCATCGACAGCGCGGTGTCGACGTTGACGATGCCCGTCGCAATTGCCCTCCAGAGCACCTTCTTGATCAACGACAATAAGACCCTGGAGCAAGCGCAGGCCGAACTCGACGCTGCGACTGGCAACACCCCGTCCAACAGTGAGACGCCTACCACGCCGGTTGTGGAGCCGCCTGTCGAGCCGTCAACTCCGACGCAGACAAGCACTCCGGCGCCCGCGGACGAAGTGCAGGTTCCGACCGCACCCACCGTCGCCGCCAGGATTGTTGCAGCCCATGACAGCCTGAAAATCTCCACGGATACGGGCGGTGCCTATCATGGCAACCTCCTCGAAAACGATAGCGCAATCAATGGAACCGTGCTGCTTCGTCGCTTCGGTGACAGTGCCGTGGATAAGCATGGCCTGACGCTGACCGGTAAATACGGCGTCATCCATGTGGAGAGCGATGGTGATTACACCTATACGGTCGACGCGGTGAAAATCGCCGGTCTCAGCGGAAAGGTCAGCGAAACCTTCCAATATAAGATTTCTGACGGCGCTTCTCACATCGATACCGACTCGCTCGGCGTGTATATCAATGTGGATGCGTTCCATAGCAGCCAAGCGTCGCACCTGCTAGTTTGAACAAGCCAAATTAGAGAGCGCCGGCGGGTGTTCAACACTTGAAAGCTTGATGATGAAGGGGTGTCGGCGGTCGAAGGCGCGGATAAAAAATAGTTCCGCCGTTCATAGGAAAAATGAACTATAGATTGAATTTATAGTTAACTCCCCAGTAAGCGCCGCTAATATGCGCGCGATACGTTCATCTATCTGCGCCGTTGTTGGGCAATTTGCGATTTTCACTTGCTCAGGTTGGTATATTTAGCGTAGCGTCAAGTCAGAATCCCTGAAGCCACTCGTTATAAATTGGAATTTTTGGTCACTTTTTGGTTGGATTCATGTAATAGGTCGTGGGCTTGAAAGCGGGTCCGGCGCCAGTGTCGGGGGTCCAAGGCAGTCGTGTCATTGATCGGGCGCGATGGACCCGGAGCTGGAGTGTGCGCCGGCAATTTGCTTTCGTGCGATGCGGTAAGAGAGGGATTACTTCGTGTTTCAGAGTTCAGCAGCTGATGTCAGCGAGCCGTCCAAAGCATTAAAGAAATGCAAGGGGGGGCTTGTTTTCATTGGAATAGCAAGCGCGCTTATCAATATCCTATACCTTACAAGTTCATTTTTTATGCTTGAGGTGTATGACCGGGTCATTCCCAGCAAAAGCATACCTTCGCTGGCTGTCCTGGCAATACTTGCGCTGATGCTTTACACGTTTCAAGGAGCTTTCGAGGTTCTGCGAAGCAGGATGCTGGTGCGTGTTGCCGGAGCGCTTGATGAGATGGTGAACGGGCGCGTGTTCCGGGCGCTGATCAAGGCTCCGTTGAAGGTCAAAATCGGCGGCGACGGGCTTCAGCCGTTGCGCGACTTCGACCAGATCAGAACCTTCCTGTCCGGCCAGGGCCCGACAGCGATGTTCGACCTGCCATGGTTGCCGTTCTATATCGTGATCTGCTTCCTCTTTCATCCGGCGATCGGATATATCGCGATTGGTGGATCGCTGGTTCTCGCCATCCTGACATTCATGACCAATCAGGGAACGCGTACGCTCTCAAAAAAACAATCTGACTCCGCCAATATGCGAAATGCCTTCGCGCAGACCTCGATCCGCAACTCCGAGGTCATCCACGCCATGGGCATGGCAGGCACGATGGCCGAAATCTGGGACCGCAAGAACAGTGAATACCGGACGATCACCCGGCAGGCATCGGACATCGGCAATGGATATGCGACCTTGTCGAAGATTTTCCGTATTGCTTTGCAATCGGGAACGCTCGCGACCGGCGCAATCCTGGTCATTCAGGGGCAGGCTTCTTCGGGCATTATCATCGCCGGCTCGATATTGACCTCTCGCGCCCTGGCGCCTGTCGAAGCGGCGATCGGGAATTGGCGTGGTTTCGTTTCTGCTCAGCAGAGCTGGGCGCGGCTTTCGAGCCTGCTGAAAACCATTCCCGAGATTCCGGCCCCCCTTGCACTCGCGGCTCCTACCAAGCAAGTCACTGTCGAAGGACTGGCGAGCGGGCCACCGGCGGGTCAGCGCCTGGTCATTTCGGATGTCAGCTTCGGCTTACGGGCAGGGAGCGCGCTTGGGGTCATTGGGTACAGTGCCTCGGGTAAGTCGTCGTTGGCGCGGGCGATGATGGGTATCTGGCCGACCGTCAGAGGATCCATTCGCCTCGATGGCGCAGCACTCGACCAGTGGGACGGCGACGCACTTGGCCGGCATATCGGTTATCTCCCGCAGGATGTAGAGCTTTTCTCGGGAACTGTTGCCCAGAATATCTGCCGTTTTGCGAAGGAAATGTCGCCTGAGAGGGTGGTTGCCGCGGCGAGGGCGGCGCGTGTTCACGATCTCATCCTTCGTTTGCCGAACGGTTACGAAACCGAAATCGGCGAAGGCGGTGCTGCGCTTTCGGCTGGCCAGAGACAGCGTATCGCGCTTGCAAGAGCGCTTTACGGCGAGCCATTCCTCGTCGTGCTCGACGAGCCAAACTCCAATCTCGATGAAGAAGGCGAGCGGGCGCTGAGTGCCGCGATCATGAGCGTGCGGGCGCGGGGCGGCATTGTGGTCGTCATCGCACATCGATCCGGCGTTCTGGCGGTCTGCGACTTCGTGCTGATGATGCAGGACGGCCGCATGATCGCCTTTGGTCCCAAAGAGGAAGTTCTGGCAAGGGTCAGCCGGCCGGAGGCGGCGCGCACGCCGATTGCCGAGCGCGTGGCCCAGCTTAAAGTCGTGGTCGACGGCATGAATGCGGCCGAATAGGCCAGAGGGAAGATTGTGAATAAAGATATCAGTGAATCGAAACGCTCTCTCAATCGGCATGTTGCCGTTGTCGGTGTGCTGTCGATAGCCCTCGTTTGCGGCATTGGCGGTTGGGCGGCGACGACAGAGCTTTCGAGCGCCGTCATCGGCGAGGGCGTGATCGTCGTCGACGGCGATGTCAAGAAGGTCCAGCACCTGACAGGTGGTATCGTGTCGGAATTGCTGGTTTCCGAAAACGACCATGTGACGGCAGGGCAGGTGCTGATACGGCTCGATGGGACGACGACGAGAGCGAATCTCTCGATTGTCGAAAGCACGCTTGCTCAGCTTTATGCGCGCCGCGCCCGTCTGAAGGCGGAACGAATCGGTGCCGATTCGTTCGAGGTCGAGGAAAACATCAGGGATCTGACATCCAGCACCTCCGCCGAGAAGCTTCTTGATGGCGAGCAGAAGTTGTTCGACAGTCGCAGGACGGCGCTTATCGGAATGAAGAGCCAGTTGGCATCGCGCAAGGATCAACTGGGCGAGCAGGTAAAGGGATTGGTCGTTCAGATCAATGCCACCAACGATGCCTTGGGCTTGATCGAACAGGAGCTCGAGGGCATTGATACGCTCTACAAGAAGGGGCTCGTCACGCTTCAGCGTTTGAATACGCTCAAGCGCGCCCGCGCCGATCTCCAGGGCAACAGCGGCCAGGAAATCGCAGCTAAGGCGGAGGCCGAAGGTAAGGCAATCGAGATCGATCGCCAGTCGATCCAGCTGGATGAGGATCGTCGTTCGGAGATTGCAAAAGACCTGACCGACGTCGAGGCGCAGATCGCCGAATATGAAGAGCGCCGCGGAACCGCAGTCGATCAGCTGCACCGTCTCGACATTACCGCACCGTTGACTGGGCGAGTACACGAACTTTCGGTTCACACCGTCAATGGTGTCATCGATCCCGGTCAGACGTTGATGCTCGTCGTTCCCGAAAATAACGAGCTTACGGTCCAGGCGAAAGTCGCCACCCGCGATATTGATCAGGTTCACGTCGGCCAGTCGGTCGATGTGCGTTTCAGCGCTTTCGATCAACGCACGACGCCTGATGTGGCCGGTGAGATTACCTCGATAGCGCCCGATATCGTCAAGGATGAGCGCACGGGCATCAGCTACTATCCCCTGCGCGTCAAGCCGAAAGCTGAAAGCATTGCCAAATTGAAGACGATAAAACTCTATCCCGGCATGCCGGCGGAGGTCTTCATCAAGATCGGCGATCGGACCGTGATATCCTATCTGACGAAGCCGCTGACCGATCAGATGCAGCACGTATTTCGCCAGGAGTGATTGGCGGCTGTTTCACGCCGTTAAGAGCTCCGACGTTTCAAAGCTGCCGTTGTCATCTACCAGGATGGGGATTGGACGGTTTCGCATTGCTCGAACAGGCATGCGCGGCCATTTCACGAAATTGTCTCAAGCCTGCTGCAAGGTCTCCTCATGATATGCTTGGAGTTTTGGCGAGCGGTGCTGATTGAGAGGCGACCGGTCTATGGACTGGTTCTGTTTCTGGCGTGTCTGTTGATGCTTTCGGCGGTCAGGAACGGCTATGCCGATAATCCTCAGCCGCTGAAAATAGTGGCCTTCGGAACATCCTTGACGGCGCGAGGGGGATGGCAGCCTGCCCTTGAGACGGAGCTTGCAGCCTGCCTGCAGAAGCCGGTGAAGGTCGAGAGCGTTGCAAAAAGCGGTGAAACGTCACTGTGGGCTCTGACCCAGATTGATCGCGTCGTTGCCGAGCAGCCGGATATCATCCTGATTGAGCTCTACGCCAATGATGCGACATTGCATCGGTTCGTGTCGCTGGCGCAAAGCCGAAAGAATATCGGCGACATCCTCGACCAGCTCCGGCAGCGCCTGCCGCAAGCGCGAATCATCGTCATGGCCATGAATCCGTTTTCAGGATTGCGTGGGCTGGTCCGTCCCTTTGTCGACAATTATGTCTCTGCACATGAGGCGGAGGCGCAAAAACGTGGTCTGGAGTTTGTCGACCACCGGCCCAATTGGGAGCGTCTGACGCCGGATGTTCTGGCCACGGCAATTCCTGATGGCGTGCATCCTCTGCCCGACATAGCCTCCAAAATCATTGCGCCTGAGCTCGTCAAACGTATCGCCGGCAACAATTGCGGAGAATGAAATTTCGCTCGTAAGCGTCAGAGGCTATGACGGCTCTCGGGGTCAGACTGCCGTAATATAGTTTTTCAGGTAGGTCACCAGTGAAGCCCGACCGGCCTCCGACGAATCTTCGTGAGATGGGCTATCCAGCTCTTCGAGCAGATAGTTCCGGAGATCGTCGTCGGTGTGTGCGACATAGATGCCCGGCCGGCCGACGAGCTGGCTCACGGTGGCGAGCTGATGATCGTTTCGGTGCTCGCCGAGAGCTGCCTGTCGGGGAACGAGAATGATCGGCTTTCCAAAACGCTTGGCCGTAAGCACGGTGCCAATTCCCGCATGAGAGACGATGACACTTGCATCACGAAAGACGTTATCAAAGTCTTTGGGCTCGATATTCTTGATCCATTTCATATTCTGTGGCGTGTAGGTGCCCTTGCCGATCTGCGCCAGAACCGGTTGCGACAGTTCGTTTGCAAAGGTGTCGACAGCCTTGACAAGGCGATCAAACGGCAGTTGCGTTCCGACGGTGACAAGGATCAAAGGACAGCTCCTGCGTAATGGGGGCCATCCGGCCTCGACAGATGTTGCCATTGCGTGAGCCAGAGCGTCGCAATATGGCCGGCCAGTTTACCCGATAGAGACAGCTTCTCGACATTGGCGACGCTATCGATCCAGATTGTCCGCTTACCCGTCAATTTGCCGGCCAGCAGGCAAAAAAGCCCGGGCGCGGCACCGGTCGAGATGATGACGTCGGGCCTGTGCTTGATGACGATGGAGAAGGCGGTGAAAAAGCACCGGATCGACATGGTAATCGAGTCGCGGCTGCAATCGGGAAGGACTAGTCCGCCGCGAATGTCGTATTTTGCAAGCAGTCCCGGGATGGTCGTTGCAAAGACGATATCGCAGCCCTCAAATGCGCCGCGCATGGCCATCAGCTGTTCCCAGTGGCCGCCTCCTGACGAGGCAGCGAGAACCTTCAATTTTTTCTCAGTCATAAACAGGCATCTCCTATATTTGACCGATGGATAAGGGCGAAAAACCGTTCGGTTCGAACAGCGATTGTGTCACGATAGTTCAGCAGAAGTGTACCATTTTTGGCCCGGTTGATTGAAGCCTTGAAGTTTATGGACAGCCAATCACTCATGAGGTTTTCAACTGGAACATAATAAGGGGCAGAACTCTTCCAAGCGCGCTCGCGCAAACAATATCAGAGAGCGGCATTGGGCTTGTATTCCTGGTATGCATGTCCGAGAATCCCATTAACCATGCCGGCGCCGCGCAGAACATGGGTGAGGGCACGCATGCCCCAATAGGGTGAAATCAGGATCGCCGGCAGCATGGCCAGCCCAAGCATGACTCTCGTGGCGCCATAGGCCGCTCGGTAGATCCGGCGCTTCAGGTTGCCGTGCAGGACCTCGCTGACTGCGAAGGTATTGCCGAGCCGGTATTGTCTTTGCAACACCCATTTCCAGGTCATCCGGCTGGCCGGAACGATATCATGGACAAGTGCCTTGTCAGCCCAGAAAACCTGCATGCCACGGCGAATGGCCTGGTTGAAGAAAAGGTAGTCCGTGCCCCCGGTGAAGCGCATCTTCTCTTCAAAACGCAGATTCCAGGAGCGGATCAGGGGATAGTCGAACATGACGTTGTTCGAGGCCGCATAAGAAATGCGTTGACCGTCGGTGTTCTTCTTGCGCTCGAACACCCTTGCCTTGATGAAATATTCCGGTGGGTTTTCCGGATAGACCGGTTGGACGGGACCGTAAACGCAATCGGCGCGGTTTTTCTCCCGGGTCTCCAGCATCGCGTCCAGCCAGCCGTCGACCGGCCACTCGTCATCGTCGAGGAAGCAGAAGAGGTGGGTGCCGGGAGGTGCCGAATCCAGCGCGCGATTGCGCGCAAAGGGTATGCCCTGGTTTTGTTCGATGATGTAGATCAGGTCGTAGGCGCCTGTCTGGCCAAAGCCCTCCACCGTGGCCTTTGCGCTGCCGGCCGCATCATTGTCCACGATCACCATGGTGAGATGATAGGGACGGTCCGGATGCCGGATTTGGCGGGTCATGACGTCAAGCAGCTTGGCGATCCCGTCCAGACGCCGATAAGTCAGCACACCGACCGCAATGTTCAACGGCGAAGCACCTGCCTGATCGGCGCCGACAGATGAATGCGGAAAAGTTTCTTGCTGATTCATGACTGTCCTCTCCGCAGCATATTTCCCAAACGCTTGCGCGCCGCCATCAAGGCCACTTCGGTCGCGGCAGCATCGCCGAACGGACCGCCGGCCACTGTGTTGCGAGCTTCGCTCGGGAGCTTCAGAAGCGATGTCGTTTCAGCAATTCCGCCGGCCACGAGGCTCTTGCCGAGTGCCTGGAGGCCGTCATAGCGGCGTGCCAGTTCCAATCCTGTCGCGATCATGATCCGCGGGCGCAGTGTTTTCGCCCTGCTTGTGCCCGTATAGCGGTTCGAGGCATGAATGCGTTGAAAGGTCAGCGGTGTTTCGACGATGGCGCCGCGACCCAGATAGGCGGCTGCAAACTTGATGTAATTGTCGCTGAGGACGACGTCTTTCGCGACAGACATTGGCAGGATCTGGGACAGCAGCTCGCGGCGGAAGCTCAAGCCGGAGGTCGGCACCGGAAGCGAGGGAAAGCCGCCCTTGCGCAGCGTATCCCGCTTGTCGAACAAGGTCACTTGCAACTCTGCAGGAGGCTGGTCGCTTTCCTCGGTCGTCACGCGGTCGAAGCACCAGTCGATCTCGTTGCGATCGTAGATCTCGGCGATGCGGGCGAGTTTGCCGGGCAGAAACGCATCATCGGCATCGAGGAGAAAGAGGATATCGCCGCTTGCGGCGGCAAAACCCGCATTGAAGCTCGATGCCTGGCCACCATTTTCCTTCAATACGGTCAGGATCCGCTCGCCATAGGAAGCAAGAATCCCTTTGGAATCATCGGTGGAGCCATCGTCGACCACGATCACTTCGAAGTCGGGATAGACCTGTGACAGAACACTGTCGATGCATGGGCGCAAATACTGGCCGTAATTGAAATTGTTGATCAGCACCGATATTTTCAATGCACGGCCTCCTGCGCTAGTCGACCAGAATGATTTACCGCCCGTGCGTATCGGCGAAGTCCGGCGCGGTAGCCACGCATGTAATAGTACTTCCAGATGGCCCAGAACCGCTTCTTTGATCGTGGCAACGGATAAAGGAGGGCTGCTCGAACCGCCCAGTTGGCGCTCTCGATCCAGGTTCTTAAAGGGATTCCCCCGATCCTTATACCTTTTGGAATGTCCTCGGCGAAGAGCGCTGGCATTCCATAGCCAAGACGTTCCCCACGCTTCTGTACCCAAGCCTCTGTCACGCTAGAGGCTGGAATCCAATGATGAACAATGGCCTCGGCGCACCGATAGGTTTTCACGCCGCTTCGGGATAGGCGGCTGACAATTTCCGTATCCTCTCCCATTGCGAAAAGACCTCCTGGAAGCGGCCCGATATCTTCGCGGAATCGAACATTGCTGCCAAGCAATTCGCGACGTACAGTCGTGTTCGGACCCCAAATTTTTGTCGGGTCGCATGGGCCACTGGATTCCTGGTCGGCTATGGCGAAGGTTGATCCCATCGGGATCCAGTCCAACAGCGGATCCCCATGGGGATAATGCTCCCAATTTGGAAGAATTCGGCCGCCGATAACGCCGAAATTCGGGTTCGCCTCCGCGCATGCAGCGATCGAACTCAACCAGTTCACATCTGCCTCGACGTCGTCGTCCGTAAAAACGATCAGCGCTCCTCGAGCTATCGCCAGAGCTGCGTTCATGGCTCCTGATTTGCCTGGGCGGGTATGATTCACAAGAACAATTGGAAGTCTCTTCGCGTATTGATCGAGAAGCTGCTGTGTTTCGTCTTTGCTGGCGTTATTGACGGCGATTAGTTCCCATTGTTCAAATGGAAGGCTTTGCTCCAACATCGAATCCAGCATCTGTTGAAGCCGTCTGCTGGCGCCGTTGAAGGTCGAAAAGACAACACTAATTCTTGGATCTGTCATCAAGCCCACCTGCCTCCTGACGTGCGAAAGTCCGGCCCCTGCCTCCGTAGCGAGAGCACTTCCTGTCAATGTCGCGATTTAATTCTGTCATCATTTGGCGCCAACGTGAGAATAGATCGTGTTATTCATCGAAGATCGCTGCTTGAGAAATTGGCGCAGGATTCCCTGCCTCACCGACTGCGCCCAGAGCAATTTGAAACGAACGCCGCTTAGCGGAAATCTCTTCAGAATGAAGCTGGCAGGCGCCATCATAAGCCATCTCAAAGCACTACCGATGGGCAGGCCGCCGATTTTTATTTTGCTGTCGAACAGGCTCGGTCGAATGACAACCAAGCCCATGCCGTAGCGCTCGCCTCGCCGCAAAACCCAGCCTTCCTTCACATAGCCCTTCCTGACAATGTGTCGAACCCTTGGGCGTCGCGAGTGAAAGGCGCTGGCTCCGTTCTTCTCCAGCCTCAAAGCGAAAGCAGTATCCTCACCCATCGGAAACTGAGCGACGGTGGCATCAGGACCGAGACCGTCGTGAACGATATAGCCAGGTCCTAAAATGGAACGACGGAAGGCCGAATTCGGCCCTGATATCAACGCCGCGGAAATCGGTCCCTCGGGAAGATCGTCATTCAAAGCATAGAGGATCCCCAGATGCCCATACTTCATCAACCACGGCTCGGGCTTTTCCTCCCATTCGGGCGTAATCAAACCACCGAATATACCGAACTGCGGCTGCTCATCTGCCAAAGCGAGAAATTCCTCGATCCAATTCGGCTCGGGAATAACATCGTCATCAGTTAAAATGATCAGTTCGCCCTCCAAATGGCGGAAGCCCAAAGTCAGCGCGTGTTGCTTGCCTTGTTTGGGCTCAAAATAAACTTCCAGCGGAAGTCGCTCTTGATAGAATTTCAAGACTTCTGCAGTGTTGTCTCTGCTGTTGTTATCGACGGCAACGATCTTCCATTCATCCTTCGGGAGGGTCGAAGAGCATAATGCATCGAGCATCGTTGGCAGAGTCTTCGCACCGTTATATGTCGAGAAAAGTATCGTAACTTTGACTTTGCTCATTTGAATGCTCCGAACGCTCTTGTATTTCCATCAGCAGTAACGCTTTCGGACATGGTTCATTATGCGGATTTTGGTCACGCCTTGCCGAAAAACTCGCGCCTATAACCGCCCCCGACCATTTTCAGCTTGCGGAAGTTGCGCAGCAATCGTTTCGGCTTTAGAAGAACGCCGCGATTGAGGAAATACTGCCGCATCAGACTTGGCGCTCGGCTGTGCGAGCCGCCATGAGCAACGCGATAGACGGCCCCCCTGAACGGAAGTTTCGCTAGCGGTGTTCCACGTTGCGCAAGAATATTCGCAATGCGGACGTGGCTGCCCAGCATCGACTTGATCCAATCGAGCGAAGCATCCTCAAACCGTTTCGGCATTTGATAGAGATCAGCGCGAATGATCAGAGAGGTACCGCAAAGATGGCTAAAGTCGTCGTGCTCAAACAGGAAACTCCCGCCATTGTCCCAGATGTAGCCGTGGTCAATCGTCCACCCGTTGGCGTCCTGGTTTTCCGATACGTGTTGAACGATCCGGGAGCTGACGAAATCGTCGTCATCGACAATCATAAAAAAGCGGCTATCAGCGGCTGTCAACATTCCACTCAAAACGCGCCGGCCCTTGTCTGCGCGGAAGGCATCGAGGAAGTCCTCCTGGCTGCCTTTGCCAAGTTCGTGCATGTCATTCGGCGGAAACGTTACGCGAACCGCCGAGAATTTCTCTGGTAGATCAGGGAGGTCAGCTCCTTGGTTCGCCACGATGATCCCGCGCCAATCTCCGTTGGTTTGATTAGAAATCGAGGTCACCGTCTGACTGAGATTAGCTTTCAGCTTGCTCCAATCGCGGGCATTGTCCTGATGTCGGACCGGAATGATGAAGGTGAGAAGTGGCATCGAATGACCCCCTTTAAGCCCGCAAGCTCACAGCTTCTTTTTCATCGACACGTTCCTTAGCGGCCTGGTGACGCGCCCACTCGATTCCGTCTTCGAGCGAGGTCGCTTTGTATGAAAGATCCGTACCGCCGGAGAATGCGTTCATGAAGCGGCGGATCTTTCCATAGCTGTTGTCCAGCACCGCGTGCGGGCGACCGAGCAGCAGCGAGCAGATATGAACGTGCAGGCGATCGGTGACGATTGCGCGGGCGCGCGAAATCTGACTGATGCCGCGCTCGAAGCGGTTGTGGGCTGCTGCGTCTAGCGTGCGCAAAGCCAGTTCACTTGGCTTCAACGCGAGAAAGGCCGAAGCGGCCCCCAATTTCTTGGCGATATCCACTCTCCGTTTCGATTCTGTTATCCAATCTTCCACCGGTATGTCGGAGGGGATCTTGCGATCGGAGCTACCAACTCGCTCTGCATCTTCTCGCAACATAGCGAGCACAGACAACTGGGTTGCTCTTTCGGGAAGGGGACCGATAGCAAAGGCCATATCAGGGCAGAGCCGCACGATGCAGTCGAAGTGCTTTTCGGAAAACTCTTTTGACTCTTCATCGCGGACGAGCAAAACGAAATTCTTGTGACGGCCAATTGCGTGTTTGGATTGCTCGATGCGCTGAGGCGAACTGTAGTGGATCGACTGCGGGAACTGGATGATCTGCCGATCCGGAAACCGCTCCATGATCGCTTCCCGGAAATCCTGGTGGGCAACCCAAATATCGCCGAAATTTCCGCCACCATGAACGAAAATCGGGCCAGTCGGCACGCGCCGGTTCAGTTCATCAGCCGAGAAATCGCGTATTCGTGAGACGTAGTCCGGGCGTTTGCCGAAGCGATCCTTGAGATATGCCATTTCGCCCAACCAGATCGCAGAATCTCCGCAGTTTCGGATGTCGGGAAAGTCGAGAATTGCAAGTGGTTCATCGCTTGAGACATAGTCTCTCAGGCAATCATGGATCATACCATTAAGTTTTGCGATCAGCTCCGATCTGGATTGGCTGGTCATTCTGCCTCTCTTGTGATGTTCGTTGACTACTAGGCCGACTTAGGCACGGCGATACGTCTGGCTTTTGACAGAGTTTTGATAACTATGCGCTGGACTTCGGTCTCCGGCCCGTTCGGCTTCTTCATTGCGATCCAAAGGGTCAAGCTCGATCCTACATAGATGATGCCTCCGGTAACGACCAGAATAGCAAGATGGAGGGCCAGAGCCGGTTTGTCTGTCGGCATACTCAGAATATGCGACAATCCTAAGATCCCAGCAGCCATGAAAGCGACACTAACAAGCGCACGGAAGTTCGCGGCGAGCTGCTGAAAAAAAGCAAGCCCGATTAACCGCTTTACCAAAAGCATGTTAACAACCGTCGAAATCAGTCCCGTTAACACCCGAGCGTAGATCACCCCCGGAAGCCCGGCAAGCAGGAGACCAACAATAATGATGGGGACGCGAGTCACCAGCATCTGAGTGTCGCGGATAAACAGCAATTTAGTATGGCCCTTTGCCATTCCCAATGCTTGGACAAGCGAACCCAGAGTTTGCAAGGCGAAGACAGAAGCCAGCGCCTGCACAATGAAAATGGCAGGAATCCATTTCTCGCCTAAGGCTAACCTTATCATCGGGTCGGCCACCACCGCCATGCCAATCCCTGCCGGTAGCGCCACTGCAGCCAAAAGCGCCTGTGCACGCTGATAAGCTGCGGTAAGGCGAACAGGGTCATGGCGCACTCTGGAAAAGCCCGGATATATTGTTTGGTTCAAGGGCGCAGTAGCTTCACGGGTCGGAAGTGTCGAAAGTGTATTGCCGACCGTATAATGGCCAAGCTCCGTGGCACCCAACCACTTTCCAATCAGCAGGTATTCGACCCGCCAGTTCAGTGTGTTGACGATTTGTCCTGCCGTCAGCCAGAGTGAGAAGGAAAACAATTCTCGCGCATGCCGAAAGGTGATGCGCGGCCAGAACGGCAAGACAGTATAGGATACGATGATGTTGGTCACCTGATAGGCGAGCGTGCCGATAACAAGTGCCCAATAACTCTGATAGATGGCGGCAACTGCCACCGTCACGATGAATCCTATTAGCTTTTGCGAGACATTGAGTACGAATTCTTGCCAAAATATGAGATCGCGCTGGAGCATAACGCGACGCGGATTACCCAGACCGCTCATGAAAAGGCTGAAGCTCAAAGCAAACATCACGCCGACCAGCCGTGGCTCGCTGTAAAACTCGGCGATTGGATAAGCCCCGGCAGCAAACACCAGGCCAAGTATGGCACTTCGTGTCACGCTCAACGTCCAAACCGCGCTGAAGTGATTCTCGCTGGGAGATTCGTGGCGGATGAGGGCCTGGCCAAGAGAAAGGTCGGTAACAGAACTTAAAATAATTTGGATCGTCGTTGCGATGGCGACCAAGCCAAAATCTGAAGGTGCCAGATACCAAGCCAAGACAAAAGTGCTTAGCGCCGAAAGTCCGTTGACGATGGCCCGCGAAAAGCTAAGCCACACGCTGCCCTTTATGAGCCTGTCAGTGACATTCTTCATAGCCAACCAGCTCCGAATTTCAATGAGGATGACCATTCGAGCGGGCAACATTCCCAATCAAGCGTGCGATGCTCGCAACGGGAGCGGCCGGTCGTAAGAGTGATTGAAATCATCATGCCTAGTCTCGTTTCAAATCCAGCTTGCATGCGCGGGGTGCTTGTTTCAGTTGTCAAAGGCGCCCCTCGCATAGTCATTGCGGAAGAGTTGAAGCTTTTCGAAGGCCTGTTCGGCCCTCTGCATGCAAACTGCGTCGCTGCTTAAAATCGGTTTCAGCTTTGCAATTCTCTTTAGCTGTTTGATGGCGCTTGCTCTTACAAAAGGGTCGCTAATCCAACCCATACGACGCGTCACCCGGCGGGCCAGATGGTTGGGAGATATTTTGGTCAATTTTACCCACTCCATCGTGGTGGAGGGGCCGATCTTATCTGGCTCATATGCGACGCTCATGGAACGGCACCAGTCCATCCACTTAAAACGGTGCGCCGGCCCGGTCGGAACGACTGGTATCCAGGGAACGCGCAACGTATCCGCCACGATTGCACCATGCATTGCTTCAGTAACCAAAACCTCGGTTGCTCGCAGCTCATCAAGTATGTGATCGACGTCGGCAGTGGGATCGATAATGTTGATGCCCGCCCCGTCTGCAATCTCTCTCCAAGAGCCATAAAGCGCGGACTCCCAGTGAGGCATGAAGGAGACGGCATGCTTTTTCGGGCGGGGATCTAGCAGCTCCGGTCTTGCCCTCAATAATATGGCGGCATCCGTTATCGCCAGTTTAGGATCGATACCCAGCACTTCCGCCGTCTGCGGTCCACGCACAAAATAGAAACTCCAGGTCTGGTCGACTGTCGGTTTGGGCGCATAACCGCCATAGCCTGAACCCAGAACTATTTTGCGAGAGGTTGCAGGGAAGGTATCCTGGATAATCGAGCCGATAGGCAGAACAACAGTTGATTGATCTTCATCGAATTTGACTTCTGGCATGATTTGCGGCCAGAGCCATGCATTCAACTCATCGCCAAAATTCGAAACTGACGCTTTGAAATAATACAAGAACATCTGCGGCTATCCTCTATTCAATCGCCAAGCCAGGCTCATTCTGATCATGAAAAATAACGAGGACGGTCGTTTGATGATGTATGATAGAAATCCAATCTTATCTCCTTGTCTTCGAAGCGTTCGAAGCTGCCTCCAATGGAAATATTCCAGCATCCCTTGGCGGCCGGACGTAAGATGTTTCCGATCTTCAGACGTTAGCCTTCGATCTGTAGACAGCACTTCACTGCATATCGAAGCGAGCGTTGTAAAAATATGTTCTCCCGCGTTGCTTATGGAGTCTGCTCTTTTTCTATAGACGTAGAGGCAGTCGCCGAGGATATAATATTTTGCGTCGGCTAGAATGCAGCTCATGTAGAACAGCATATCTTCGCCAATTCGATAGCGCTCGTCATAGGAAATGAAATGTTCTTTGACAAACTTCGCGCGAAACAGGGGTTTTAAAATGCCCATTCCGTATCTCTGTGGTCCGGACCAAACATTTCGAAAGAAGAACGCACGATCGACCGGTAGGACTTCACCAGCCGCCACCTGAGGAAATGCCGCCGCAATATGCGTGTCGTCACCAAAGTGCCGAATGCTCAGATTGTCGGCAACGACGTCCGCGTCTTGCGTCTCGGCAAAAGAGACGAGACGCTCAAGTCTGTCAGGAAGGAAAAGATCGTCGGCATCAAGTAAGGTCACCCAAGTTCCGGTTAATCTTGTCCAAGCGACGTTCCGCGCTGCGGCAGGGCCGGCGTTCCTCTCCAGAAATATGGGCACAACCCGACTGTCTTCGCTCGCTTTTGCAGAAATGATGGCGCGCGAGCCATCCATTGAAGCGTCGTCGATGACAATCACTTCCAGATCGGCAATGGTTTGCTTCAAAGCGGATTCGATCGCCTCCCCTATGAAATCCTCTGCGTTGAAGCATGGGATGATAACCGACACTTTAGTCATTCTTGCCCCGCTGGATCTTATCGCTGCGTTCTGTGAAGGCTCTTGTTACCGCTCAGTTGCGATCAGGACGCTGATCGCGTCACAGCTGAAGCTTCTTCCGAAGCGCCGGCGAGACTACGCATGGCTTCTGGTGCGTAGCCGCTGCCTTCCTTAATCCGTCCGTAGCGCGAGATAATTTCGATGTCGCTGCGGATAATCTTTGCCGGATTGCCCGCCACGAGCGAGCGCGGCGGCACGTTCTTGGTCACCACCGAGCCCGAGCCGATGACGCATTCGTCGCCGATCTCGACGCCGGGCAGAATGATGCTGCGAGCGCCGATGAAGCAGCGCTTGCCGATCCTCGTGTGGAGGTAGAGCCCGCGTGTGAGATCGTGGGTGAGAATCGCAGCCTCAAAGGCGACGTAAGTTTCCGCGCCGATATGCAATCCCTTCGGGTTGGTCTTGTCGAAACGAACGCTCAAGGAAAAGCTTGCCGTCGGATCGATGTCCATTCCCCAGAATTTCGTATAGTAGAGCCATTTGGCCGTCACAATGCTGTTCCGCAGCGGCCGAAATACATTCAGTCCCCACTTCGGCTTTTTTCCTGTCTGCACCATCAAGTCCGACCCCGGCTGGAAAATTCGTCTAGCACGGAACTGTAATAGTCCTCGAGCATCCCCGTTTGGCGACGTAAGTCGAAACGCTCGGCCACCAGAAGCGGTGCCCGCGCGCTAAAGGCTGTCCACAGAGCCTGGTCGTTGAGCAGCCTTCCGACCGCCTCCGCCATTCCCGCGACATCCCGCTCCTCCACGAGATAACCAGTTTTCCCCTCTTCGATCGCTTCGCCCACGCCTCCCGAGCGAAATGCGACGACCGGAGTACCGACGGCTTCCGCCTCGAGATTGGCGAGGCCGAAAGCTTCGGCGTGACCATTGTCGAGGGTCACGCTTCCATGAAGATAAAGCTCCGCACTGGCGAGCAGATCTCTTATCTCAGTCTGCGACAGATTTTCATGGATCGTGACGCTTGGCAAGGAACGACGCGCCAGTGCTTCGATTTCCTCCTTCAAGGGACCTTGGCCGACCATGACGAATTCGACAGGGGTGCCGGCGGCGGCCACCCGTGAAAGCGCATCGATCATGAAACGATGGCCCTTGTAGTCGACGAAGCGGGCAATTGAAACCACGAGCCCTTTTTTTCGCGGACGAGGCTCCATTTTGAAGAGATCGAGATCGATGCCGATGTGATGGCGATAGACACGTTCGGCACGAAAGCCGAGCGCCAGCAGCCGGTCGCGGATGAAATCGGAAACGGCGATGTTCCAGCTGTTCCAGCCGGCCATGTCGCTCCGGCCCTTGGCAAAGAAACGCACCTGATTGAAGCCGCCCGGCTTTTTCGGATCACCGCGATAGGTGGCATCGAAGCCGTGGAACGTCGTGACCAGCGGCTTGCCGGCGGCGCGCGCCAATGGGCCAATGACATACCCGTTCTTGCCAAAATGGGCATGAACGAGATCGGCTTTTCCGATCGCGGGAAAGAGGAAGGGGAGACCGATCTGCGGGATTTTCAGAAGCAGTTCACCGGCCCGTGCAACGGGCGACCGACGGATGTCATGAACCGGAACAGTGGATTTTTTTGTATGGGCCGAAGAAATTCGCGAGCCAGCAAGAATTTCAGCTTCGAAAGAACGAAACGCTACCGCCTGGTTGAGAACAAATGCCTGGCTGGCAGGCAAAAATTTTTCCACATAAATAACGGCTTTTTTCATGAATCTGTTTGCGTCTCCGTTGTCTTGCGCATCACATCGCCTCTATTGCCCGCCGGATCCCGTCAGCCGCACTTCGTGGCGCATTGTTTTCGTCGTAAAGATTAACGCGCTTCGTGCAAGCCGCAGCGGGATCGGTCGCTTTCTCATCGGGCTCGCCGTATTTTTCCGACATGCCCCATACCGTCACGCCTTTCAAGTCACCATGTTCGGCGGCAACGGTAATCACGTCACTGAAAATATCGGCGTAGGATGCCGGCGTGAAGGCTTTGTCGCGGTTCAGGAAGTGACAGGACGCATCCAGTTCGGTGATGAAAACGCCGACACCCATGTCCTTCAGCGCCGCGCAGAAGCGTCCCATTCCTTCCGGATCGATCCGGTCGAGGCCGGGGCGGAAATGCGCCTGCAGACCTACCGCATTGATCGGCGTTTTTTTGGCGACGAGATCCTCGACGATTTTCAGGATGCGCGCGCGCTTCTGTTCGAACACGTCGGATTTTTTCTCCAGATGCGTTTCGTTGAGCACCAGCGTCGCGCCGGGATTGGCCTGGTGCGCCATGTCGAAACTCATACGGATATAATCGTCGCCAAGAAGGCGTCGGAAAACACAATCCCGCAGATCCGGTGCATCATACTCCAACGGTTCGTTTACCACATCCCAAGCATCGATCGAGTTCTTATAGCGAGTGACAACCTGTTTTATATGACGGTTCATCGTCGCCTGAATGGTCTTTGCGTCGGTGATATCAGACACCCAGCCCGGGACGCGATACCAGATCAGCGTATGGCCATAAACCCTCATGTTGTTTTTGCGCGCAAATGCAACCATACGGTCGGCGCTGCCGAAGCTGAAAACACCCGGTCTCTTTTCCGTCGCACTCCACTTCAGTTCGTTTCGCGGCGTTATTGAATTGACGTTGTCGATGTAGATCTCGGCAGCGATTGGATCTTTGATGTTTTGCAAATCGATTGCCGATCCGAATCGGAACGACCTCCTGTCGGCAAGGACGCGCAGGCCTGCAGCGGCAGGCACCTGTGCCAGGGCCTGGCCCGTACGGACATACAACAGAGCGAGCGGAACCGAGGCGAGGAAACGTCTTCTATTCATTCTATCTCTCACTGTTAGCTTTTTTCATGTCCGTGGTGGAATTTGAAAGGCCGGGCCCGTCGGCACCGATCCATCACGAGATTCGCGTTCAATTCAGCAGAGTAATACAACCTCAAATATACTTTCCCGGCAGGGGATATTATTGGTGTCTGCTAGACTTTTCAGCATAATCCAAGATATAAACCGCTCGGGGAGGGCGCGCGCGATGGAAGATTGGTCCAGCTATCTGATGAGCTATTTTCATATGGCATTTCAAAATGCCGTTTTTTTTATGGCGACCATTCGAAACGGTCTCTCTGCTCTCGATGACTGGCAGTTCGCGGTCCTTGTTCTCGGCATCATCGGCATCATTTCCCTCCCGTTCGCAGCGCTGGTCAGAATGTCGTGGCGGTTGCGCCGATCGGAAATCGTCATTCGCTCGCTGAACGAAGAGCTTGCGCAAGTCACGCAGGACCTCAATGTCGAGCGTGTCTGGCGTCTGGCGGGTGGGGACAGCACCGAACGGCCGAGTGCGGACAGTTTGAAAGAGCTCTACAAGATAATGGCCAGACATCACGACGATGCACGTCACATGGCGTGATCAGTCCGTGCATGGGATGAAGCCGATGACCTAATGCCGATGTTCCTGACTTTCAGCCGGCGCATCGGTATGGGGAGTCTCGGAGACTGACTGCGGTTGCGCGCTGTCGATCTCGACTGCGGGGTCCGGCAACGGCAGCCATCTTCTGCCGGAAAAATAATTTCTTGTACTTTTCTGAGGTCCTGAAGTTGCATCCAGCGAGAGCGTGAAGTTGTAATTCCCGGGATTGAGCACCTCGCGGGTGAAGCCGATGCTGGCTCCGAAGCCGTCTTCCTTGATGTCCTTCAGATTCTTGATCGCGTTCAGGGTCTCGTGAAAATCGAGCCACTGCGGTTGCCGCAGCATGATTTCGAAAATTCGCAGAATGGCGGGATCGAGCTGGCCATTTTCATCGGTCTCGGGATTGATGATTTTCACGCGCATATTGTTGATCGTGCCGGTGGCGTCGCCGCGAACGATGACGAAGATGGAGCTCGGGAGCTGATCCTTCTCCCGCTTGCCGCTCTGCTCGAAAAAGCATTCAAATGTATCGGCGTTGAAACTCGCCGCCGCCCAATCGCTGGTTTCGATGCCGGCATTGCGCAGCGCCGCACACATTGCGGCGCCGGATATCCGCCATGTTCGCAGGAAAGTCGAGGCGGTCTGTACCACCGGCGGTTCGATGACATGCAATGGAAGCATGAAGGTGGCCGGTGGTATGGGGCGGGGAAGGGCTTTGGGGGGAGGCGGACTGACCTCCTGGGGAAAGAAATCGAAGCCAAAATAGTGGCTAACCGTCTTTAAGTGTTTCATGTTGTTGGAAAGCAGGACCGTTCCCATGACCAGCGAGAGGGAAATCGTCAGCAGCAACCAGAAGACCACGGGAACCCGCGGTTTCCCCACCGGCTGTTTTGCATATGCGGACGGCGAATTATCGGGCAAGCTTGTCTTCTCCGGCGCGCGAGAAGGGGTTTCGATCGGGCTGTCAGTATACATTTATCCGTTAAATATCTTTGGCTTCTTGTCGGCAATTGGGCACCTTTGTGCCTCGTCATTGGGCATATCAAGTTCTGGTCGAAAAACACGCTGAGCACGCTGCTGCTGGATGCCGGCTTCGACAATGTTCGTTTTGAGTATGTCGGAAGAATTCCCGTTTTCGCCAAGTCGATGATCGCCGTTGCGCAAAAACCTCTCAGAGAGGTGTTGGAGCGGCCGTGATTTCGGATAGCATTCGTCGGCTGCGAAGTGCGCGATAGAGAGCGCGGGTGCACCCGCGCCAAATGGTGCTGCTGCGATAATCCACAGGTTGTTTTTACTGTGTGCGCTGCTGAAAAAAATCCTCACGAAATATTTACTTTTAGTTGCATTCTTGCTTAAACTCTCCATTATACAGTCGGGCGTGCTGATCAAGCGGGAGACTTATTCACATGAAGGCTAAATCGCCGAATTCGATTGACGTCTATGTTGGCAACCGCGTGCGCGTTCGGCGAAAGACGCTCGGGATGACCCAGAACGGCTTGGCCGAACTTCTGGGCATTACCTTCCAGCAGATCCAGAAATACGAAAAGGGAACGAATAGAATAGGCGCTAGCCGTCTTCAGCGCATATCCGAGATTCTTCGCGTGCCCGTCGGCTTTTTCTTCGAGAACGGCGGCTCCGGACCGGTCGACGGCGCGACGAATGAATTGAACACATTTTTGTCCTCGAAGGAGGGGCTGGCGCTCAACAAGGCATTCATCGCCATCGAGGATCCGAATATCAGGCAAAAGCTGGTGGCGTTGGCCAAAAGCCTGGCAGTCGCGGGATTGCCTGACAGCGACAGTGAGCTGCAGGATTCGGTTGTGAACAGCTAAGGACGGATCGTGCTCCACCTGCAGACATTCGGCGATCTGCGGTTGATCGAGACGAATGGCGACCCGGTTCGCTATCCGATCAAGGGCCTGTTGATGATGGCCCATCTCTATGCCGGCGCGAGCCATGAACTCAGCCGTTATGAATTGGCTCAGTTTCTATGGAATGACGTCGAATCCGAGCTGGCGCGGCTCAATCTGCGCAAACTGCTTTCCCGCATCCGCGAGACGGACGGCGGACGCGCCGAAATTCCCTTCGATTTCACCGCCACCACGGTTCGTCTCAACACGCAGGCGGTTTCCAGCGATCTGGATATTTTTCGCGCCGGCGGTTCGCCGCTGGAGCGGCTGAACGCGATCGCCGAACTGACCCAGCGTGGGTTCATCGGAAATATCAAACCAGCGACAAAGCTGATAGACGCCTGGATCAGAGCGCAACGGGACGCTCAGGCGCTGCAATTGCGGCAGGCACTGCTGGATGCGTTGCCGGATGCGCAAAAGCCCGGCGCTGCGCGCTCCATTTCCGGCGCCGCCCTGCAGATCCTCGAACGGGATCCGAACGACGAGCAGGTCAGAGCCCTGCTGCACCGGCTATCCGGCGGTTCGTCCCTCAGCGAGAGATTGCCGAACGGCGACGGCCATGCCAGGGTGCAGGTTAAGCGTTCGGAGGCCGGCGGTGAGACAACCGCCGACATCGAACGCGTATCGCAGGCGCCGCTGATCCTACCTCGGCTGGTGCTGCTTCCCCCGACATCGAAACATGCCGATGCCGGGCTTGCGCTTGCCAACGCCCTGATCGAAGACGTCACGATCGAACTCTGCGCGCTCAGAAACATTTCCATCGTAGCGCCCCATACGGCCGGCCAGATCCGGCGCGACTCCGAGAAGGCTGCCGTGGTCGCCCGTCACTCGATCGCCTATCTTCTGGATACACGGCTTTCCGAAGAGGGATTGTTCGCCCAGCTGGTTTATTTTCCCACGGACGAGATCATCTGGGCTAATCGCTTTACGATGACGCCCGATATATTGCCGCGTCAGAGACGACTGATTGCGCAGCAGTTGACCATGTCTGTCGCCCGCGAGCTGGCTGAAAACGAGGAAGAGCGCTTACGCTTCGAAGCCAATCCTGAGGCCTATCACGCCTATCTGGTCGGCTCGAGCCTTATGAGCAAGTTGACATTGCCGCATATCCGCCGGGCCCGAAAAGCTTTCAAGCAGTCGCTGTCGCATAAGGCGGATTTCTCTCCGTCATTTACCGGGCTGGCGAGGACCTTCACCAGCGAGTGGCTCGTGACGGCGCAGGGAAACAATGAGCTGCTGCATCTGGCGGAGCAGAACGCGCTTCGGGCCATCGAGCGGGATCCGGCATCGGCGGCGGGCCATCGCGAGCTTGGTGTCACCAAACTCTATCTCGGCGATGTCGATGCCAGTGTCGCCGCACTTGATCTGGCCGAACAACTCAGCCCGCATTTTGCCGATGTCATCTACAGCCATGCCGACACGCTCGTGCATGCATCCCGCCCCGGCGACGCGCTCGCCAAGATCAGAAGAGCGATTTCGCTCAATCCGATCGCGCCTGATGCCTATCTCTGGTGTGCTGCGGGAGCGAGCTTCTTCCTTGAACAGTACGAGGAGGCCATCGCCTATGTTGAGGCGATGAAAGACAAAGCGCCGGCCCATCGCATCGCCGCGGCCAGTTGCGCAATGATCGGCGATCGAAAACGGGCGCTCTTCCATCGGCAACGGGCCGAAAGTATCAACCCGGTCTTCGACGTCGAGAAGTGGCTCGCCATCGTTCCCTTCAAGGAAGATTGGCAAAAAAAGCTTTATCGTGAGGGCCTGTTGAGGGCTGGTTTTTAACAATAGCTGAGGGGCATTACATGGCGAAAGCTGTCATTATAGGTATACCGGGTGAGGCGGGTCTCTGGCTTGCCGATCTCGACGCGGGTACGGTCAAGCCTCTCAATCCGACGGGGGAATTGGCCACTGCAAACGGCCTGCGCAAGGCCGGCGGCACGTTCGTGAAGAGCGTCGACCTCGCCGTCGCGGTTTCCTCGGCGCAGGTTGCCCTTTCCGGTCACGTCGACGGCTGAGCCGGTATTCTGACACACCGATCCATATATTCCGACAGGGTTATGTCGCCGCGGGAAACCCTTTCCCGCGTCGAACCTCTTTTGGCCGGGTTCGGCATCACCAGGGTTGCGCGACATACCGGACTGGATGATATCGGAATCCCCGTCTGGTGCGCATACACTCCGAATTCCCGCTCGATCGTGATTGCCCAGGGAAAGGGTCTGACCGATCTTGATGCCAAAGTATCCACCGTCATGGAAGCCCTCGAACGGGCGGTCGCCGGCGAACCCACCGTCGATCTCGTCCGCGGCACCTCTTCCCGTCTGCAGGCAATGGGGCACAAGACCGACGCGCTGAACTGCCTGACCGCTGTCCATAAACCCGATCTCGGACCCGACGAGGAGACGGAATGGGTTGCCGGCGTCAATATTCTCACCGGCGAGGCGGTCTATATCCCCTTTGAAGCGGTGGTGCTCGACCGCACGCGTGACGCGCGATACTGGATGTCATCGGATGGCCTGGCCTCGGGAAACAATGTCGAGGAGGCGATCTTGCACGGCGTCCTGGAGCGTATCGAGCGTGATGCCCATGTGTTGTGGCAGGTGGGCGCGGAAGCGGATCGTTATGCCGGCTGCACCGATCCCCGCGGCTTTCAGGACGGCGCCCTGGACGGGTTGATCGACAAGATCGAAACCTCGGGATTGGCGCTCAGGCTCTTCGATATCACCAGCGACATCGGGATCCCCTGTTTCACCGCCATGCTGGGTCCTGGGGATTCCCTTCTGGGCCCCCGGGATTTTCACGGCAATAGGGACATTCGCCTCGTCGAGGTGACCGGCGGTACCGGGGCTCATCCGTCTCCCGTCCGCGCGGCCATTCGGGCGGTGACGGAAGCCGTGCAGTCCCGGCTGACCTATATCAGCGGAGCCAGGGACGATATTTCTCCCGCAACGTTCTCAAGATGGCTGCCGCCGCTGATGCGACAGGCCTTCGATGCGGTTGCCGCACCGCCCGCCGCTGCCATGGGCCGTGACGAGGCGGCAGGGTATCACCAGCAGGATCTGGCGCAGTTGCTGCAGCATGTGCTCGACGCGCTCAGAAACAGGCGGATCGTTTCGGTGATCGCCGTGCGCCTCAGCGAGAACACGCTTCCGTTCAGTGTTGTCAAGATTGTCATTCCCGAGCTCGAAAATCCGGAGGGGGAGCGCGCCCGGCGGTTTGGAACGAGGGCGCTTGCCAGGGCAATAGGGTTTTGAAGCTCATTTTCGCAGGTCCCAGTCTTCCCGATGCGGCGTCGTTTGCCGGCGAGGGGATACGCGTCTTGCCGCCTGCCACGCAAGGCGATGTCCTGGCCGCGGTGGAGCAGGGTGCCAATGTCATCGGCCTGATTGACGGCGGCTTCGAATATGCCGCACCGGTCTGGCACAAGGAAATTCTCCATGCTCTGTCGCTGGGTGTCGCGGTTCTCGGGGCGGCAAGCATGGGCGCGTTGCGCGCTGCCGAATGCCATCCGTTCGGCATGATCGGAATCGGCCGCATTTTCGAAGACTATCGCACCGGCCGGCTGGTCGACGATGCCGCCGTCGCGCTCACGCACGCGCCGAGCGCGCTGGGCAGCAAGCCGCTGACGGTACCGCTCGTCAATGTCAGCGCAACGCTCGATGCGATGGAGGATCGCGGGCTACTGGAAAGTCGGTTGCGCCAACAGCTCGAAGATGCCGCAAGCGCGATATTCTTCAAGAAGCGAACGTGGCGGGCGGTCGTCGAGCAGTGTGCTGGGCTGGCCGAGCCGGATCGTCAGCGACTGCTGGCGACACTTCTGTCGAACGCCGTCGATCAAAAACGCATCGATGCCTTGGGATTATTGAAAGTGGTGCAGGACGTCCGCGACATTCGCTCGACTGCCGATCAGCCCTGGAAACTGCACAACACCTCATTCCCCACGCGCCCTGCATTGTGAACTGAAATCGGCAATAGTCACCGAGGGTTGTGTCACGCTTTTTTCACGGGCTGGATCACCTCCACACGCGTATCATTTCTTCAATTCATTGGAGAAATGGGCATGGGCGTGACATCGGTTGTCAAGATAGATGCAGACCAAGGGGCGGAAGACGGTCTGGAAGAGCTCGTCGCGTTGGCGCGGATGATCGCCTATGCGCGACAGGTCGCTCAGGATGTCAAACTCCCGTTCGCGACGAATTGCCTCGACCTTGCGCTCGAGGCAGTGAAGCAGGAGGTGGGGGAGGGCTTGACCAGGGAATTGGCTGAATTGAGCTCCCCGGTTCCGCAAGTGAGTGTGAGAAGTCATTAGTACGACGCGTCCGATAGGGCGCGCCGAGAACGCTTCATCACTTCAAACCCGCGCATAACCCCGAAAGTGAGCTTCGATCTTCGGGGTTATTGCGTGTGGTTGGGCGCAACCGCGCAGTCGTCAATCGAACGGGGCCGTTTGTTTCAAGCACGGATGGTTTCAAGCGAGGGGTAAGCGGCTTCGCTGACGTTGCCTCCGGGCAGGGAGGCGGCGCGATTTCGCACTCAATGTCTTCTGCACGACAAGCCGATCAACGACCGACCCTTCATCTCAATGGGTCAGGTTGCGCTTCTGGGCCAGCAACAGAATGTAATCGTCGGCAATGTCTGCGATGGCCATTGCGACTTCCGCCGGATCGCATCCCTCGACCTTCGTATTTGCAATGAACTGATAGACCGCCTTCTCGATCTGCTTCCGGCAGATCATCACGCGCTCATCGTAACCAAATTCCGGAATCTGCGATGCTATATCACTCATCAGGTCGGCTCCCTCACTACTTACAGTGACCATGACACAAATTATAAGTTGAGCAAGCAAATGCTTTATGAAGGGTTAATTCGTTTGGGAGGTGCGACCATTTCGACACAGGTCAGCCATCTTACAGGCCGCACGCGTGTTGAATCAGGACATGTCAACTGCGCCGCGAGCAATCGCTTGTGTCGTATCGGGAGGCTCGTCAAAGAGGACAGGAATGTCTTAGGTCGTTGAGTTTTGTGTCGGTATTTCAATTGCGAGTCCAGGCTCATATGCCGACTTTTGAAAAGGCAGACCGAATGCTGTTGGCCGACCTGTTCGGTGCAGGTCGCAGGCAGATAAGAGATACCCTTTATTTATCAATATATTACACTTCAGCCCAGCGGTCGTGTTTTGCATCGGCAACTTTTCTCCTCGCGACCGTCCCAGGATTGTTGGGCCATCCGCGGTGACCAATCATCACCGATGATGCAGGCATTTGCCGGGGTCGTTGAGAGCCCGGCGGGAGAAGTAGCTTTCGGTAGATCCTCTGTTCCCAAGTCGAAGGTAATGCTGATGCTCCTTGAAAATGTATGCACAATATATGAAATTGATAATTGAGTTCATCGGGATAAAATTTATCAAAAGGTAAAATTGTGAATTTCAGACAATGGTTGTGTTTAAAAATCAATTGTAAGACGATTAAGTTTATACATGATGGTAATCAATTGATTTGTTGTTCTTAATTGCGGCAGTGATGCTTATGAAATTCTATCGGATGGTAGTCTCGAATTTGATGATGATCTTTCTGTCTCCGCAATTTCATTGCGGATCCGGAAGCATCACCGAGGTGAATTGAGTCGATGGTCGAAATATTGACGGAACAGAACCCGAATTTTGCTCTTCACTTGCCGATGACGGGGGATTTTCTGATCAAACGGAACTCAACAGCGATAGTATCGCCATCCGCGGTGAAATCTATTTATGCCGATGCAGCGATAACGGCTGTCGCATTTGTTGCAATCAGCCAAAAAAGCAAAGTCGAGGACCCGCCGGGGTGGGTGACGGGTCCTCTGCTAAGAATGTTTGCACGTGCATAAGGATGATTACAGTAAAACTCTGTATTGTCACAGATCATTATTGGGGTAATTGCTTTTTTTATATCTTGTTCTCTTATTTGCTCTTACTATTCTGATTAATTATCAAATTCGTAATAGAAGGTAGCGAGGTAGTCGCCACGCCGATTGAAGTGATGGGTTGTTAAACCTTCAGATTTTTGAGCAGCCGGGCGAAAAACTGCCGCCGGCGCTGGCGCCACCAACAGATGTGTAGTCGGCAAGCATCAAGCCTCCTGCGACGAGGCCGCCGCAGAGCATTCGCCGGATCGATCGATCTCCGACAAGTGCCTTAACAATGCCTTCGTCCTGAAGCGTGTCCAACCGCCAACCAATGGGACAAGTGGGTCTATCTCTTCGAATTTCCTGAAATTCTTTCCCTTTTGTTCCTTGGCTGGCCAGGCTTTGGACAATGTCCTGCGTGCGGCTCTGTCGGCTTTTGAAAGGATCAATTTGAACAGGATGCCGGAAGCAAGCATTGGGCTATGATGATAAATGTGCTTGAGCGAGGTCGCGGCGCGGCGCCAATCTTTCAATGCGGCAAATTTTGAAAATGCATAAAGATTCGCCGAGGCGCGGGCGCAATTGACGACAAAAGTTGGAAGCTGTGGATTGCGGGCGATACATTGCTCCGTCACAGCCAGAAGCGATAGCGCCATTTGCGACCTGTCGGAAGACATGGCTGCTGAATGAACACGATATCCCACTAGACCCAACGGCACCGTCTCGATCTTGAAATGCTCAGCTGTACGAAGTTCGAAGTCGAAATCCTCGCATCCTCCGATACCCTGCCTGGCATAACTTGGATCGTAGCCACCGATCTTCTCAATGACTGCGCGGCGAACCATGAAGCCGCTGCCATTGCCGACGAAGCGGAATACGAGATGACGGGTGAAAATGGTGTCCCTGGCGTTCAGTGACGAACCGGATCTCATGCAATATCCCTCGGGATCGATGAGACGGTGAAGAGCATAGACCGCGCCCCAGGTGTTCGGCAGGGGATGGAGAGCCGAAAGCATTCTTTCGATATAGGTCGGATGCCACAGATCGTCGGCATCGAGGAAGGCGATGTAGTCGGATTTCGATGCTTCAACCCCAGCGTTGCGGGCCGCGGCGACGCCACGGTTTTCAGTCGAGACAATCCGGATCCTTGGATCACTTGCGGCAAAATGGCGACAGATCGAGGCTGTGTCGTCCGTCGAGCCGTCGTCGACGATGACGATCTCCAGCGCCTTGTGGGTCTGGTCGATGACGGACTGGAGCGTCTGGGCAAGGTAGTCTCTGGCGTTATAGGCGGGGATCACGACGGCCACCCAAATCCCGGACATCGTTGACATATCCATCTCCGTCACCCGAGCTTCGACGTGGGAGCGGGGGGGCGGAGATCGATCCGATTCTTCATCAGCCTGGCCACAGCGGGCCGATGGCTAACGACGATGAGCGTTCTGCCGGCGTCTTCTTTCATCGCCGAAAACACCCGCATCTCGGTATCTTCGTCGAGCGCGCTCGTCGCTTCGTCCAACAGCAGGATCTGAGGCCGGCCGGCGAGCGCGCGCGCCAGGCCTATGCGTTGCCTTTGTCCGCCCGAAAGCCGGATCGCCTCGTCGCCCAGCCATTCATCGAAGCCATACGGCAGATCGTTGATGAACTCCGTTGCGCAGGCCACATCGGCCGCCCAGCGGATATCCTGCTCCGATATATCGCGACGAAACCGGATGTTGTCGAGGACTGTGCCCTCCATCAGTTCAACGTCCTGACCCGACACGGAGAGCAGCTCCAGCCAACTGGAACGGTCAATGGTTGCGAGGTCCCTTCCGTCAATGGTGATCACGCCTTGGCTCGGCGGGTTGAGATCGAGAATCATGTTGAGGATTGTGGTTTTGCCGGAGCCGCTCGGCCCCGTCAGAGCCGTCGTTTCGCCTGCCCTGATGGAGAAGCTGAGATCGTCAACAGCCGGGGCGTTCGACCGCTCATAGGCGAACGAGACGTTGTGGAAGACAATCGCCTCCGCCAGGCGGGTGACCGGCTCTCCTTGCGAGGTCAGTTTGATGTCATCCTTCTCCGCAAGCAGCGCCAGGACGTTTTGCAGGGACGCTTCCATCTCGTAAAGACTCAGAATCTGGGAATCGAATCCTTTGATATGCGGCTGCAGCCTGTAGAGAAGGATCGTGGCCGAGAGCGCCGCCTTGAAATCCACCGGCAGGAATTCCGAGGATAGAATGATCGTCAGGATGACACCGAACGTCAGGATTTCGCTCACAAGCGAGGTCGTCGCGCCCATCCAGTCCGACCGGCGCCAAGTCTGGCCGACCTCCCTGGAAAGCGCCGCGAAGAGCTGCTGGTGGCGCTTCTCGAGGCCGAAGCTTTTGACGGCCTTGGCAGTTTGGAGCGTTGTCCAGCTCAGTTGCGTCAATGCCTCCACTGCCGCCACCGCCGAGGCTCCCACGCGCCGGTAGGCGCCGGCAAAGAAGCCTAATGCGAAATTATGGAGGACGCCGAAGATGAGCCCGAGTAAAGCGATCGGCCAGGCCATCACCACCATGCCGACGCCGAAGATCACGATCGTGCCGAAATTGACCCCCAACCGCACCAGGCTGGCATGCGCCGAGGAGACCGCATAGGATTCCGTGGCGATGACGTTGATCAGGTCGCTACGCTCATAGTCCTGAAATCGCTGGAAAGGAATGGCCAGGACCTTAGCGTAGAGGCGATCCCGCATCCTGTCGCTAATCCGATGATTGATCGCGCTCGAGATGAGCGAGTTGGCGCATCCCAGAAAAATCCGCAGGAGGATGGAGCCGATGAGAATGCCGATCAGGACAGGCTTGGAAAGGCTGAGGTCGATGTTGCCGAAAAACGCCGGGAGCCATGCAATGGCGGAGCCGGAAACCGGGCCTTGCTGCCCGAGAAGAAAGACCAGGCTGACCAGAAGGGTTATCCCGATCATTTCCGAAAGGCCGGTGAGAATTCCGAGGACGATCATCACCGTCATCTTGAACCGCAGCGCCGGCACGAGTCGCCGAAGCTCGCGGAACCGAGCTGCCACGATCAGGTTGTAGGCGGTGGCCGGCTTGGCGGATGCAGGTTTTCGAAACCTATTCATTGTCGGCCACCCGCTGGGCGATGGGGCTGGGCGCTTCCCTGGCCGGCATGCCGGCGTATCGATCGCGGAAAGCTGTTCCGGCTTGCGGGATGACCGCGACGAAGCGGGTTTTGGGTCGGGCCGGAGGCTTGCCCAGGGCGCGCCTCGCTATGCGTATGCCGTGGCGTTTTACCTGCCGCCATCCCTGCTGCATGCCATGGATGACAAGGCGTGAGGGGTATTTGCTCACCATCATCGGCGCCAGCTTTTTGAGCTGCGCATAATCGTCGTCGAGAAACGCCTTTTTGAAATACCAGGAGGCGGTGTTGAATTCGGCGGTCCGGATATCACGCTCAAAATGTGGATAGCGGGCGATGATCGGCGCCATCACCAAGGCGTGGGACTTCAGCATCCGATAGGCATTGCTGGACATGTTGCCCTTCGTGAAACGATAGCCGGTCAGAAAATCGGGTACCAGCGCGAAGGGCAGCGTTTCGGCGAGCGCCAGATAAAGTTTCAGATCCTCACACCCCTCGGCGCCGTTGTCGCGCAGGCCGGCGTCATAGCCGCCGCAGCGAAGAATCTCCGCCCGCGGCATCAAGGGCGTGCTGCCATTGCCGATGAAATTTTCCCGCAACAGCGGTTCGAAGATGTTTCCTTGATGCAGGACCGGGCGCGAATGGCCGAAAATGATGCCGTTTTCGTCAATCGCCGCATACCAATTGTAGGCAACTCCGTTTCCGTGGGGAAATTTCAGCACCGCCTCAAGCTGGAGCTCGATCTTGCTGGGATGCCACACGTCATCGGCATCGACAGGGGCTATATAGAAGCCGCGCGCCTCTTTGATGCCGTGGTTGCGCGCCCGCGCAACCCCACCATTGTCCTGGCGGAGAACACGGACACGGCGATCGGTCAGGCTGTAGTCGCGCGCAAGATCGAAGGTGCCGTCCCGCGACCCGTCGTCGACCACCAGGATTTCGAGCTTGTCGTAAGACTGGGCAGAGACGCTTCGCAATGTTTCGACAAGCGTCTTCTCGGCATTGTAAGCCGGTATGACGATGGTGACCAAGGGGGATGCTGCGGCAGTCATGGCTTTGTCATCCGATAAAGGCTCCGGGCAGGCCGATGAGTTCAGGGAAGGCTTCAAGCGGGCGATCCCCGCGCACTTCGAAGCGCGGCAGAGCGAAGAAATTATCGGAGAAGGTAGCCTTTGCCGGCCGGGTCGTGAAGCCGACGCTATAGCCGGCAAGCGCCAGAATGCCCGGGACCCTGAAGTCTGTCCCGCCATAAGGAAGTGCGATCGATTCCACCGGGGCGCCCAGCCGGCTCTGCAGCGCGTCGCGCGATAATATGGCTTCGGCCAGCAGGGCTTCGTTATCAATCGCACTGGCTGGTGTGTGGGATGCGAGGTGGGAGCCGAAGCTGATGCCCTTTTGGTGCAATTCCTGAATTTGCGACCACGACATCAGCGGTGCAGGTTCTCCATGGGCGGAATCCCAATCTGACCGACCGCCGACCTTATCGGTCACGACGAACACGTCGGCGCTGAAATCATTCTCGGCAAGGATCGGGTAGGCGTTCGTCTGGAAATCCAGATAGGCGTCGTCGAAACTCAGCATCACAGGCCGGCCCTGGATCGGCTTGCCGCTGCGCAGAAGATTTGCCAGGTTCTGCGCGGTCACGCTGTAATAGCCCTGTCGCCTCAGGAACTGCATCTGCTTGCGGAAAATCTCCGGCGGCGTGCGGAAGCGCCGGAGTGCAGCGGGGCCGTCTTCTGCGATCCTGTGATACATCAGAATGGGAACCGAGGTGGTCACCTCCGTCTTCCATGCCGCCTCGCGCGCGATGCCCGCCGGTCCGCAGATAATGTGCTTTGCCACATCCGTATCCAATGGGGCTCCGTGCGCTTCGATCCGCAGGGCGGGATTGGCCACGGCACCTTTCCTGAATCGGTGGATGGCGTAAAGCTCGGTGTCGATCGTCTCTTCCAGGGCGAGGCCGGCCTGCGCGGCAAAAACCCGTTTTATCGTCTCGACACCGAAAGGATGGCCCCAATCGAAACCGGTTCGGCCGGGTTCGTCCTGGCGGATATGCGCGTGGGCAGTGATTAGGTGGCCGTCCGGCTTCACTGCTGCGGCCATCTTCCGGCAGACGGCCGCAAGCATCTCCTCATCCTTCATATAGTAGAGGACTTCGGAACAGATAACGAGATCCTGCTCGGGCGGAACATCGCTTTTGACGAAATCGAGAACACGAAGCTCGACGTTACCATGGTCGCGGCACCGCTTGATCGCCCTGTCGATCGCGCGCTGGGAAATATCGGTGGCCGTCAGCCGACCGACCCTTGGCGCCAGCTTCTCGGTAAAGATTCCTTCGGCGCAGGCGAGTTCGAGGGCCTTTTCGATCCCTTCCGGGATCAGGCTCAACGTCTGCGCATATTTGACTTGCTCGTAGACCGAGATGTAATTCCACGGATCCGGGCGTTCGAACATATGCTCCCAGTATTCCTCTTCCGATTGAGTGGAAGCAGTCTCTTTTCTTTTCTCCGACCTTGGCCCGGGAGAATTTCGAAACGGCGGTGCCAGTCGATGTTCGAAATCCCGCAGGATTTCGGAAATCCGGGCGTCATTGTCCTGTTTGTCGCCGGGCGCTGTGGCAAGGAGGGCATTGCGTCCGACACGCACCAAAAACCTTTCGAGACGCCCTCGCCGCCGGCCGCTTTTGATGATCAGTCCGCCGAAGGTCCTGTAGCCGCGCAATGCCTCCATTGTCCAGGAGCTGGCATAGGCGAGTGCGTGGGGCGTTTGCAGATGCTCGTCTGCCTGCATCTCATGCATGATCAGCCTGATCTGCGCCCGGATCGAAAGATCGCCCCAGAATGGCCCGACAAAGGAGCCGACATGTTGTCCGCCGGACATGGCGTGCATGACGAGCGTGTCTGATGGTTCGGCCTTGGGGATTCGCGAAAGCGTTTCGAGCGAGACACTGACCACCTGGACATTGCCAAGCGTGAATGACCGCAAAGGGTTTGCGACGGATATGTGCCAGGAAACGGCGTCAATGATCTTGCGCCCAGCGCCAGGCATGGAATGATTCTGAATCAGCTGGATGAGCGAAAGGAACGTGGGTCGCCATTTATCGAGAACATCGATGAGACCGTCTGCCCGATCGATAAAGAGCCCTGTCTGCAGGCCATGGAGGATGACGCCGGCAAAAAGGTTTTCGTAGCCCGCGGCGTCCGGCATGTCAGGCAGAAGCGCTGCAAGAGCTGCAATATCCAAAGTCGGATCGAGCTTGGCCGCGACGACCCAGGCAAGCATGCGCAGTTGGCTGACGGGGGGCGTGATCCAACCTGTCTCCGGCCCCCCGGCCGACAAGCCCTGCTGCATCTGCAGCGCCTGCGCTTTCGTCGTCACGCGAACCGCGTCGCGCACCAGTTTGACCGGATCGCCGGACAGCGAGCCGGCCTTCATGCGATAGAATGCGAGGCACTTGTCCACATGGCAAAATTCGGCGCCTGCAAAGGCCATGCGGAGCCAGAGATCCCATTCCTCGCCGGTCTGCAAGGTTTCATCCATGCCTTCCAAAAGCTCAAAAAGGCTTTTGGGAAAGACGACCGTATGGATGGCAAGGGCGCAGAAGGAGGAGAATTCGCGCTTGGCGGCATCTCCCGTCAGAATGGGAGCCTGTTCTACCCGCAGCAACTGGCCGCCCGGAGCAACGCGACGATAATTGCAATAGGCGAGAACGGGTGGAGATGCATCCTCTGCCACCGGCCGCATGTTTTCGATGAAAGTCGGATCCAGCCAGTCGTCGGCATCCAGCATACAGAGCAGGGGTGCGGATGCCAGTCTTGCAGCGTGGTTTCGCGCCGCCGCTGCGCCGGCATTCGGCTGGCGGGCGAGGCGAATGCGGCTATCAGTTCTTGCGATGCCCTCAAGCACCTCCCAGGTGCGGTCGGTCGAACCGTCATCGACCACGACCGCTTGCCAGTTCGATCGCGTCTGCTGCTGCAGGCTGGCAAGACATTCGGCAAGCGTATCGGCTGCATTATAGGCGGGGATGAGGAATGAAATATCAGGCGCGGCAGCGATCACCATGCGGGCCTCTTCCATCGCCGCAGAACGTATAGCGCGCCGTTTACGCTTCCGAGCATCTCCTGCTTCAGGAAGAAGTCGTGCGATGTCGTGCCTTTGCGAAGCCGTCTTCGGAGCCTTCCCGCGTAATATTTCGGAAACGAGAGCAGGATGCGCCGCAGATTGGCGTTATTGCCTGTGTTCTGATACTGGACCAGCAGTGCTGCGACATGGCCACTCATATATTGGTAAATCTGTTTGGCGAGCCCCTTCATATCCTTGCGATGAAAGTGCCAGGCTACCGCCGTCGGCTCGTAGCGGCAGACATGGCCATGATGGAGGAGCCGGTTCCAGTATTCGGAATCGCCCGAGCATCCGGCAGCGCCCATATCCAGGCGGACATCGAACAGGCCGATCTCCTCGAAGACCTTGCGACGGAAGGCCTGACTTGCGCCGGCCCCGATCGTCCAGACCGGAGCGCCGTAACGTGTATCCCGACGATAGAAGTCCTGATTGAAATCCTGCCGCAGATAGCCCCTGCCAAAACCCCAATGCTTTTCGAATATAAATTGTGCGGGCGTTGCAAGTTCTCCGGGAAGAACCAACCCGGTTACGCAGGCGATCTCCGGCAGGTCGAACCCCTTCATCAGGTTTTCCAGCCAGCGCTCGTGGAGGACGACGTCATCGTCCGTAAACGCGACGAATTCGGTTCTCGCCGCACGAACCGCCGCGTTGCGCGCATAATCCAGCCCGACCCGGTCTTCGCGGACATAGGTTGCGCCCGATTCCTCCACCACACGACGTGTCGCATCACCGGCGGAGGCATTATCCACCACGATGATCTCGATGGGGCCGAGCGACTGTTTCGGGATCGAGGCCAAGCACCGACGTAGCTCCTCCGGCCGGTCCTTGGTGCAAATCAGAATGCTGACGTCTCGGTTGCGCACCGGCGTTTGCGCGACATGACGCGCATGCTCGAGGGTCTCGGGCCGCACGATACGCGCGGCGAGGGCGGTAGCTGTCTCGGGCATTTCTATATAGGTCTGTCCGACGGGAAGACCATCCGACAGAAAGACCACGAGCCCATCGGAGATCGGGGGCGAAACGGCATCGAGACGAGAGGAGGCGAGATCGAGATAGTGAATCGGTACGGGAAAACTCATATCCTTCAGATCGGACGGAATTGGTTCTCGCATCATACTCTCTCAATCGCACCGTGAACATACGCCGCGCGCATCCAAGACGCGAGTCTCGAAAGCCGACATGGTTTATTCCGCGGCGTGCCTCATTTGGTCCCTGAACCAGTCGAGAGTCATCGCCACGCCCTGTTCGTAGGTGATTTTGCACGACCACTCGGGCATGACATAGTGGGCATTGGTCAAGTCCGGCCGTCTGTTCGTGGGATCCTGCGGCGGTGACGGTTCGAAGACGATCGGCACGCCGCCGACAAGTCTGGAGACATATTGCGCGACTTCGAGAACCGAAATCTCGCGATCGTTGCCGACGTTCAGAGGCCCCTTATAGTCGGTTTCATTCATCCAGAAATATCGCGCGAAACCATCGACAACGTCATCGACATAGCCCCAGCTGCGAGACTGAAGGCCGTCGCCGAACACGGTAATCGGCCGGCCCGAAAGCGCCTGGGTGATGAAGTTGGAGACTGCGCGGCCATCGTCGGACCGTGTCCGCGGGCCATAGATGTTGAAGGGGCGAACGATCTTGACGTCGAGCCCCTGGGTACGCTGCATCTCGAACAGCAGCGACTCCGTGCATCGTTTGCTCTCGTCGTAGGATGAGCGAGGTCCGGTGCAGTCGACCTGGCCCTTATAGGATTCCGGCTGCGGCGACACCAGAGGATCGCCATAGACTTCGGAAGAAGAGGTGAAACCGAAACGTCCACCCTTCTTCAGTAAGTCGAGCAACCGGAACGCCCCGAGAAGATTGGCGGAGATCGTCCTCTTCGGCTCCTTCATGTACCACGGCGGCGATGCGGGGGATGCAAGGTGATAGATTTCGTCGAATTTCTCCGACGTCTGCAGCGTCTCGACGTCGGACTTCACGAAGTGGAAACGGGGGTCTCTGATGTGCGCGATATTTTCGAAAAGCCCGGTCCAGAGGTTGTCGACAACGACCAGCTTCTGAATGTCCGTCCTCAGCAAAAGTCGATCACACAAGTGGGATCCGATGAAGCCAGCCCCGCCAGAAATCAATACGCTTTTCATTGCATTGCGCCTCGTGACTTGAGAAATGTGCCTGTTTATTAGCATCGCCTGTAATGCATGGCAATTATTTAGAGGAGTTCTAAGAAATACTCACTCATTAATGTTAATCGTTAAATGTACCTACTTTAAGGTGATTGTCGCTGCCGATACCGCGCTCGATAACGAGCGACCGCGCCGGACCGGATACTACAGATGAGCGTTGCGCGATCATCACGACCTGCCCTATCTCGACTATCCGTGCCATGAGAAGTCCGCCCCATCTGCGGGCACGATCGAAGGAATCCGGATGGTTTCGAGAACCTCTCCGACGCGTTCCGGATCCAGAGCTGAGGTTGCTCATCGACAAGCATGTCGCTCGGCGGCAACGGGGATCCTTGATGTGTGCTATATTTTCGAAAGGTCCAGTGTAAACATCGTCAACAACAACCAGTTTCCGGACATCGCTTCCTAAGTAGAAGTCGGTCACAGTCGATCCAATGAAGCCAGCTCTGCCAGAAATTGATACGCTTCTCACATCAACGCGCCTCATTACTTCAAGATATATTATTGTTATTACAGCGATTGAACGTTTGGTATGGGCACGAAGTCCGGGGTTGGATCGGACTTTGGTCTGAATTTTCCGCGCGCAGAAACGATCGTCGTCGTCTTTTCAAGCGCCTGGACAACGCTTTAACACATTGGATCTACCTCATTTTTCCCGAGCATAGATTCCGATTTTCGGGCCGATACGCGCGCATCGCCCATAAGGTGTGGCAATTGTTTAGGAGATCCTAAAAAATCTAGTCGGCCATACGCAGATACATGGAATGTCACGCCTTCGTGGTGCCGCTCGGCTGTTGCTGGTGACCGCACAGGCTTCTGGCACTGGGCGGCGGCACCTGGTTTCTCGGGACCGCCAGCCCGGTTCCACCATGGCCGTTCTGGCGCTTCTGAACGGCTTCGTGCTGCGCATCAAGCCTTGACGATGAGGTCAGCCCTCCGGGGACGAGACAAGCCGGTTGGCATCGAACTGGGCGGCGACCGGAATAATATCCTCACCTGACGTCGCGACATTGACCTCACGATGAACCGTGCGCGGGGAAATGCGAGGCGCGCTCAATCCCATCATCTCGCCAGGAGAATGCAGCGCCCATTTCATCAGCGCCGCTTCGGACGTCGATCCAAGGAAACTTGCTTCTTCCCAGGAAGCGGTCATGGGCAGGGAGGCGATCATGTTCGTGCCCTGCTTGGAGGCCTGCTGTGCAACAAGGCGGGGTTCGAAGCGGGCGTAGATTGGCAACGCCGGTGCCGGCCTATCCGGAAGGACATCAATTGGGCCGATCGACGCAGTCTCCAGTTTGTCATCCATATCAGCGTCGTGCTCCAGGGTGGGCGGGCGCATCGCCGGTCTCGGAATCGGGAAAGATGGAACATCCCCAGCGGACCGTTTGTCATCCCGCGGGGCTGCGCCGGTCTGCAGCGCGAGCGCGTTCAATGCTCGGCTTTTCGGCGTGGGCAGAAGCGCCGTCACCAGTTTATTGTCTGTGGTATCGTCGTTCGACCTGGTCGACGCGCTCACGTCTTCGTCTTCTCCCGCGGTGCTGGCAATCTGGATCGAGGTAGTGCTGCCGCGCCTCCTGTGGTTCGCAACCGCCTGATTGTATCCCGGCAGCGGTCGGCCATCGGCCGGCAGATGCATCGTTTGCCCATTCGGGAATATTCGAGCGAGTTCTTGCCGGGACATGCGGGGCCAGGCTCTGACATTGCCGACATCGAGATGCACGAAGGGCGATCCCGAGGTCGGATAATATCCAACCCCGCCGACCTGCATCTGCATTGCAAGTGCCCGCAGCGTCGAAAGCTTCACGCCGGGAACGTAGAAATCCATCGCCTTGCCCAGCATGTGCTGGCTCTTCTTGGCGACGCCCGTACTGCGCGAGCGGTTGCGGAGCATGTTGTTGGTGGTGGGCGAACGATAGGCGGAGACGATGTGGATGTAGTCCTTGCCGCCGCTGCGCTTGTATACTTCCCAGACCAGGTCGAGCAGCCGGGGATCCATCCGGGTCGGCTCGTTCCTTCGCCAGTCGCGCAGAAAGCGATTGATCTGGGCGAGGCCCTTTGGATCGAATTTTCCGTCCCGCTTGTAGGTAATCGTGGCCCTCTCGCCCGTATGGGTAAAGAACAGCTTCAGGGCCCGATCTTCCGCCGAGGCAAATGATGCGGAGCCGACAAGTGCCGGCAGCGCAAACACAGCCGGGAGAATGGTCTGCGCTGCGAAGCGTTTTGCACGCGACAGGAGCGTGGCAATTCCGCCCAAGGCTCTGCCCGATAATCCTTGCACTGGATACTTCAACACGAACAATTCCGTCCTACACCAAACACTCGACGGTGTGCGGGAATCTCCGCATCCATCACGTTCAGTAAAGCCAGCTTATGGTCAATAAATTCCTAACGAGCGGATGTGGAGGCTCGGTGAGTTGAGGGTGTGGGTCATTTGAGGCACAATCGCACCCGGCCTTCAGTCTCTTCCGTCTAGCAAAAGGCGCGCCAAGGAGATCGAGTACCTTGCATGGTGCGGGGGGTCTTATGGGCGTTCGTCACGAACGGTTGAGGCGCAAGGTCTCCTCTGACAACGAACTTCCTATGAAGGCTGCTCAGAATATGGCGCGCCGGAGGGAATGAAACTAGGAACTGCTTTGTCATTACTATGCCTACGCATTTCTGAGGTCAGCTTCGGATGTTGAAGCTCGCCTTGTATTCCACATCGGCCCTAGGCGGATTTCCGGTAACCCAATCTCTTGGCGCTGCGTAAACAATTCGTGGTTGCGCCAATGATCCAAATGGATATTCTTGAACGAAAGGGTATTTGGGACGAGGCGATGGCCAAAATACTAGGTCACAGGGGTTCAAAGCGTGCTTCTCAATCCAAGCTGCCGCCTCGAATAAAACTGTTCCGCCCGATTAGCTGGTACGACGGGATAACCGCTAGATCCGTCGGTGAGTACGTTTCCCATATGCTAATGGAACTCGGACGCCTCGGTCTGAATATCGATGACATCGAGAGCCGTTCCAGGCCGCCAAACAGGGAGACTGTTCTTTCCGACCTGATCGACTGGCTAAGCGACCACCCAGGCAAGGCCTTTGCGCAACTCTCCAATTGGCAAACCTTAGACCTCGCGCAAATTCGATCGCGCCTTGAACAGGATCGATCCGCCAAGCCTCGCATCGAGCTGTCATTTTTTCCGAAGACCCTGAACGATGGGCTCATGACGGTACTAATGGTAAGTTGGCAGCCAAGTGTGGCATGAAGCATGCCGTCATTGAACAGCTTAAATGCACGATCGCAGATCGCCGCGATTCAGATCTCAACAATGGCATGATTGGCCAGTTCGAAGCCTATCGGCGCGCAGAATACGACTCATGGAAATATCGACAAGAGCATGGCTATGATTGGTACGGCCCTGAAAGGCTATCCGACCGAGCGGTCGTGACACTCCGGCGGATAGCAAACGGTATAGTGGAGAAGCTCGACAAGCAGGCGCTCAAGACGTTGAGCGAAAATGGCTTCATCAAACTTTTCCGCAAAATAAAATGGCGCCTAACGGCGAAGGGCGAGAGGGCGATTAAATATCACGATGAGCGCGACGCATGGTTGAAGAAGAAAAACGAAATTGGGGGCGATAGCGAACTTGGCGACCCGGCTACCACCGGGTTCTGATCTTACGGTGTAGATATCGCAGCCACAGTGTGTCTTTCCCGAGAGAAGGGTGACAGTTCATACCGGAGACATGGGTTACACTTTTGCCTTTGCGAGGGGAGCGAAGGTGCCTTGGCAGGAGTGCAACCGTATGGACGAGCGTCTCAAATTCGTTGCGCGGGTTCTTGATGGCGAGAAGATAGCGGTGCTGTGCCGCGAGTTCGGCATCTCGCGCAAGACCGGCCACAAGATCATCAGCCGCTATAATGCCTGCGGGATGGAAGGACTGACGGATCGCTCGCGGCGTCCCTACCGGCACGCCAATCAGCTTCCTTTCCAAAACGAGAAGCTGATTGTGCGTGCCAAGCAGGAGAAGCCGAACTGGGGCGCACCGAAGATCAGAGAACGACAGGCGCGGCTTTACCCGGACGTGCAAACGCCGGCGATCTCGACCGTGCATGCGGTGCTCGACCGCAACGGGCTGGTTCAGCACCGCAAGCGACGGCGCAACAGGGCACAGGGAACGCCACTCTCCCAACCTCGCCAACCCAACGACTTATGGTGCGCTGATTACAAAGGCGAGTTCATGCTTGCCGACAAGCGAAAGCCGACATTGCTGGTGGAGGTGTCCTCGCCTTCCGCATGGCGCACAGCGGGTCGATAGCGCCGGCAGTAGTTCGGTGCGCAGAGATGCGATCCGCCCTTCAGCACTCGCCTAGCGATGCGGATCGCAGGCTGGCTAGGGTCGTAGCTCGCTTCGACACCGCCGCCGCGCGAATTGCTAGGGATGCAGCAGGAGTGCTTCGCCGGTTCCGGATGACGCATCGACCAGTAGTCGCTCATCCACTCCCAGACGTTGCCGATCATGTCGTAAAGGCCGTAGCCGTTCCACATCCATCGCTGCGGCGACGCGTTGAACGCCGTCTCCTACGGTCCGTGTAACCGTAACATACTTCCCTTCTCACCCCCGAAAGCGCACCAAATGCGTGCGGAGAGTTTCTCCGACGATCAATCGTTCACGATGGGGGTAGCATGTCGACGAGAACCAGACTGTTAGGAGGGGCGCTGGTCGCGTTCCTGGCGCTCACCGGGGCGGCCCGTGCCGATACCATCAGCTTCGCCGACGCGGTGAGCACGCTCGCCAACGACTGCGGATCCGACATCAAGAAGTTCTGCAAGGGCCTGAACCTCGGAAGCGGCCGCATCCAGAACTGTCTCGAGGCCCATGCCGCAAAAGTCTCGCCGACTTGCACCTCGACACTGGCGAGCGTCACCGCCTCGATCGAGCAGCGCCTTGCCGCCCAATCGTCGTTCACCGCGATGTGCAAGCACTATGTCGCGCAGTTCTGCAGCGGCGTAGTGGGCGAGGGAAACATTCTTTCCTGCCTGAACAAGGCGACGCGCGTGAACGAAGGCCAGTGCGGCCAGGCCATCATCGACGCCGGCTGGCGGTGAAACGATGTTGAAGGGATACAGGATCATGAAGGGCTTTCGACTTGCAACGATGCTTGCCGCCGGACTGCTGCTGGCACCCGGCCATCCGTTCGCACAGGAACTGAGCGGCCCGCAGGTGGTGCGCACGCTCGGCAGATTGCAGGGCGGGGCTCCGGCCATTGACCTCGCGTTGCTTATGGAAGAAGCGGCGGCGAGTGCAGGCAAGGGCGTCGCCGCGCTTCCCGACTGGCAGAAACTTTCGAAGCTGTCGCAGCTCATCGTCGAGATCGACTTCGAGAACGACTCCATTGCCATCGAACCTAAATCCTATCGCACCGTCGGCATGATCGCCGACGCCCTGCATCATCCGAACCTGCGGCGCTACAAGTTCCTTGTCGTCGGACACACGAGCTCGACGGGTGACGCCAAGCACAATCTGGACCTCAGCCAGAAGCGGGCGAACGCAATCACGGAGGCGTTGTCGACGACCTTCGCCATCGCCCCGGACCGTCTGTTCGCGATCGGCGTCGGCGAGGAGTGGCTCGTGGATCCGTCGAACCCGCAGGCCGCCGATAATCGTCGCGTCCAGCTCGTGAACCTTGGTCTCGTGAAGTAGCAAAAAGGAGATTTCTCCATGAAACGCCATATACGGATTGGCACTCTCGCCGTAGCCTGCCTCGTGTCGTTCGCGGGAGCGGCGCAGGCCGAAGACGCGATCACGGCCCCCGCCGCCAAGACCATTGGAGCGACCACGGCCACGAAGATGGTGCCGTCGCTCGCCGTCCTCAATTCCGGCGGGGCGACGCTGGTCGATGGCAAGCTGACGATGACGGGCGTCACCCCGAACTCCATCGTGTTCGCCGACCGTCCGGTACGATCGGCCGGACATGTTCTCACGACCGAGTTCATCAAGGAATGGGACGAGGGCAAGGATAGCTTCGCGGTCGACCCGCCGAACGCGACGATCTCCGTCATGAGCAGTGATGGCACCGCTGTCGAAGACGCGGTCGTGGTCCTGACCAAGCCAAAGCTGGATGGCGGCACGCTGACCTTTGACGTCCAGGTTCTCGAGGGCGAACTCGCAAAGGTCAATGGCCCGGCTTCGCTTTTCATCGACATGTTCGTGGCGCGCGCCGGAATGGGGCGCGTCGGCGTGGTCGGCGTGGGTGCGGTCGGCTTTCATGGCGGCTGGTATGCGCACCCGGCGGCCCGCTACGGCGCCGCGGTCGCGACGGGCGCGGCCATCGGTGCTGCGGCGGCCTCCGCGCCATACTACTATCACCCCCCGTGCGGCTACTATCCGTATCCGCCCTGTTACTGAAGTCGGGAGCGGCACGTTGCAATGGAACAGGGGAGAAGCAGTCGAGGCAGATGGAAGTCGGCTGTGGGCGTTCTTGCCGCCGTCTTCGTGGCCTATCTGCTCGTCTGCTACCTGGTCATGCCGGAGCTTTGGATCTTCCGCGACCGGAGCACTGTTGCCGATCTCAGCCGGATGGTCACCACGACCGGCGACGACATTCCGGGCGACCCGATCAACGTCGGCGTCGTCGGCCCGAAGCAGCAGGTGATCAAGGCCTTCGCCGCCTCGGGCTGGGATCCCGCCGACAGGATAACGTTGCTCTCCTCGGTTGAAATCGGCCTGAGCGTGGCGCTTGATCGTCCGGATCTCGATGCACCCGTCAGCCCGCTGTTCTTCGACGGCCGGAAGCAGGATCTGGCTTTCGAAAAGTCTGTCGGGCGTAGCGCTGACGAGCGCCACCACATACGCCTCTGGCAAACGGCGACCGTCGGCGCCGACGGCCAGCCGCTGTGGCTGGGCTCCGCGAGCTTCGACCGCGGCGTCGGCGTCAGCCACGACACCGGGCAGATCACCCACCATATCAGGCCCGATCTTGACGCCGAGCGCGAACTGGTGATCGGCGACCTCAAGGCCGCCGGGCAGATCTCCATGACCTACGAGCGCGCAGGCGTCGGTGCGACAAGAGATGGTCGGAACGGCGGTGGGGATCCGTACTTCACCGATGGTCGAATCCTTGTAGGGGTGCTGCGATCGGCCGAAAAGCGATAGGATTGGCGACAGCGGGACAAGGGCGAGGGGAGCGACCGCATGCGGTGCTCGACCGCAACGGGCTGGTCCAGCACCGCAAGCGACGGCGCAACAGAGCTGTCGGAACGCCACTCTCCCAACCTCGCCAACCCAACGACCTGTGGTGCGCCGATTACAAGAGCGAGTTCATGCTCGCCGACAAGCGCTACTGATATCCATTGACGGTCACCGGGCAGTCCGTTGGAATCAAACAGGTCGAAGACCACATATGGCTCGCAAGCTTCATGGATTACGACCTGGGATACTTCGATGACGAGACATGCAGACTGGAACCACTGCCGAACCCTTTCGGCTCAAAAGTGTTACCTATGTCTCAGGAATAAACCGTAACCTATGTGTCCAGCACGGACCAAAGGGGAAGTGGCGCACCCGACAGGATTCGAACCTGTGACCTTTGGAATCGGAATCCAACACTCTATCCAGCTGAGCTACGGGTGCATGCCTAAGGCGGTCTGAATCGCCTGTCCGATGGGTGGTTCTTAGCCTAGCTTGCGGCTGGCTTCAATCGCGAAATTCTCAGAAATACGGGTGCTTGCGGTTTGGCGGGTGTTTTTATCCGTCAGACCCGAGGAACGTTGCATGAAAACTCCGCCGGCCTTGCGGGCGGCGGAGCGTGGTTGGCGAGTCGGATCGTCTGGCGGCGGTCAGATCTGCATGGCGCCGGGGCCGGGGATCGCCTTTGGCGGCACCTTGCCGAGGATGATCATGCCGAGGACTTCGTCCTTGGTCACGTCCTCGGTGCGGGCGTGGCCGACGACCTGGCCGTTCTTCATCACCGAGACGCGGTCGGCGAGGTCGAAGACGTCGTGGATGTCGTGGCTAATGAGGAAGATGCCGATGCCTTCCTTCTTCAGCTGCTTGATCAGTTCGCCGACCTGCGCCGTCTCCTGGGGGCCGAGGGCCGCCGTCGGCTCGTCCATGATCAGGATGCGGGCGTTGAAGAGGATCGCACGCGCGATCGCCACCGATTGCCGCTGGCCGCCCGAAAGCGCCTTCACTGGCTCCTTGAAGCGCTTGAAGTTGGGGTTAAGCCGCCCCATCACCTCGCGGGCCGAGGCTTCCATCGCGACGTCGTCGAGCGTACCCCAGCGGGTCTTCAGCTCGCGGCCGAGATAGAGGTTGGCGGCGGCGTCGACATTGTCGGCGACGGCGAGCGTCTGGTAGATCGTCTCGATGCCGTATTTCTTGGCATCGCGCGGATTGCGGATGTCGGCAGGCTCGCCGTTGATCAGGATCTCGCCGCCATCGCGCTTGTAGGCGCCGGAGAGGATCTTGATGAGCGTCGACTTGCCGGCGCCGTTATGGCCGAGCAATGCCACGACTTCGCCGGGGTAGAGATCCACAGAGGCGTTGTCCACGGCGTGAATGCCGCCGAAGGAGATCGAGATGTTTTTCAGTTCCACGAGGGGAGTGCGTTGATCAGCCATGTTTTGGGCTCCTCTCACTTGGCACGGGAGCGATAGACGGTGTCGAGCCAAACCGCTACGACGAGGACGGTGCCGACGACGACGCTCTGCAGCGGCGTGTCGACATGCGCCAGCACCATGCCCGATTGCAACGACTGCATGACGAGCGCGCCGAGCATGGCGCCGGCGATGGTGCCGGTGCCGCCTGCCAGCGACGTTCCGCCGATGACGGCGGCGGCGATGGTGTAGAGCTCGTCGAGCGTACCCTGCGAGTTCGTTGCGGCGTTGAGGCGGGCGGTGGAGATCGCCGCCGCGATGGCTGCGAGAATGCCCATCAGCGCGAAAATGCGCACGGTGACCCAGCGGGTCTTGATGCCGGCGAGCTCGGCCGCTTCGGGGTTGCCGCCAATCGCGAAGACGTAGCGGCCGAAGCGCAGCCTTGTCGCGATGAAGGTCATGATGATGCCGACGACGATCGCGATCAGCACCGGCACGGCGATGCCGTAGGGGATATCCAGGCCGGTTTCGGGCCAGGGAATATTGTTGGTCTCGGCATATTTCTTGGCGATGTTGATCGGCCAGTAATAGCTGTTGGCGATCCAGACCGCGCCGAGGATGAGGACGCAGCTGAGGATGGCGAGGAAATATTCCGCCCACATCGGCCGGCGCGGAAAGCCGAAGCGGCGGCGCTGGCTGCGCGAGCCGATGATGCTGACGATGACGAAGAGACAGGCTGCAATGCCGACGATCCAGCTCCAGGTGGCGCCGATCGAGCCCTCAGCACCACCGCCCATGATGCGGAAGGTCTGGTCCATCGGGGCAACCGTCTGGCCGCTGGTGACGAGCCAGGTGGCGCCGCGCCAGACGAGCAGGCCGCCGAGCGTGACGATGAAGGAGGGAACGTTGAGGAAGGCGATGATGATGCCCTGGAAGGCGCCGATCAGGCAGCCTGCCGCCAATCCGACCAGCAGCGTGATCGCCCAGGTGAAGGGGCTGTCGAAGCCGATATATTCCGGCAGGATCTTGGCCTGCGTCACGCCCATGATCATGCCGCAGAGGCCGAGCACGGAACCGACCGACAGGTCGATGTTGCGGGTGACGATGATCAGCACCATGCCCGTCGTCATGACGGCGATGTCGGTCGTCTGGACCGAGAGGTTCCAGAGATTGCGCGGGGTCAGGAAGAGGCCGCCGGTGATGATGTGGAAACCGATCCAGATGATGATCAGCGCGCCGATCATGCCGAGCAGACGCGTGTCGATCTCGGTGGCGCGGAAGAAGCGGGTCACCAGATTGGCTTCCGCCGCTCGCGGTCCGCTTGATGTTGTGGATTTTACCATTTCGGCCATGGGTTTGCCGTTCCCCCACTTTGTTTGGACGGATGCGCCGTCGTGCTAGAGGCTGCCATCGGCGTCATGCGTCTGTACTTCAACTCACCATCGCGATGCTTCCGGAAGCCGGTCGCGTGGCGTTGCGACACCCTTCCGGCAGGGAATGAAAACCCGCGATGGTGCGGCGAGGCGGAGAAACTTCGTCGATCGAATTCTCATCCGCATCCGGCGCCGCAACGGTGTTCCGCTGCGGCGCCGGCAATTTCAGTGCAGAGCTTGCTTACTTGCAGGCAGCGACGGTGTCAGCCTTCACGCCCTGGCAGGCTTCAGCCTTGGAAATCCAGCCAGCGTCGATGACGACGTTCAGGTTTTCCTTGGTGATCGCAAGCGGCTTCAGGAAGACCGACTGCATTTCGACGCCCTTGGGGCCGCCCTTGAAAGCCTGGGCGCCGTCGATCTTGCTCATGTCCTTGCCGCCGGCGAGGTCGAGAGCGATTTCAGCGGCGCGTTGGCCGAGTTCGCGGCTGTCCTTCCAGACGGAAACCGTCTGCGTGCCGAGAGCGATGCGGTTGAGCGCTGCCTTGTCACCGTCCTGGCCGGAAACCGGAACGGAGCCGGCGAGGCCCTGTGCGTCGAGAGCAGCGATGGCGCCACCGGCGGTGCCGTCGTTCGAAGCAACAACGGCGTCAACCTTGTTGTTGTTGGCGGTCAGGAACTGCTCCATGTTGCGCTGAGCGTTCTCCGGCAGCCAGCCGTCGGTATAGGCCTCGCCAACATTCTTGATCTTGCCGGCATCGATGGCGGCCTTCAGGACTTCCTGCTGGCCCGAAAACAGGAAATCTGCGTTCGGATCGGAAGACGAGCCCTTGATGAAAACGTAGTTGCCTTCCGGCTTGGCCTTGAAAACGCCTTCAGCCTGCAGGCGGCCGACTTCCTTGTTATCGAAGGTAATGTAGAAAGCAGCCGGGTTTTCGATCAGGCGGTCATAGCCGACGACGGGGATACCTTCAGCGGCGGCCTTTTCGATGGCCGGGCCGATCGCATCGGAGTCCTGGGCGAGAATGATCAGCGCGTTGGCGCCCTGCGAGATCAACGATTCGACGTCGGTAAGCTGCTTTGCGGCAGAAGACTGCGCGTCAGCGGAAATATATTTGGCACCCTTGGCTTCGAGAGCCTTCTTGATGGCGGCTTCGTCCGTCTTCCAGCGCTCTTCCTGGAAATTCGACCAGGAAACACCGACGACGAGATCGGCAGCCATGGCAGCGGTATGCACGGAAACGAGGATGGCAGCACCGGCCATCAATTTCAAAATAGACTTCATAATGTCCTCCCGAGTGGATTGCGACCGGCCCAGCCCATGCTTCCTCCGGCCACCGCGAAAAGCTGTCGAGAAAGGTTTGGATTTTTTTCTCGACAGTCGAGAAATTTAGTGTCAGAGATTTTTTCAACTGTCAACACGGCACTGCCGGCTTAATTTTCTTGCGAAACACCGGCTGGAGATGCAGTGGAAAGCCGAGGGCGGAGTAAGCAGGGGAGAGGGCGGCATTCATGCTGACCAAGTCGAGCACGGAGCTGGTCCGGCAGCGAAACAGCGTGCTCGTGCTGTCTGTGCTGCGCCGCCACGGTGCGCTCGCGCATACCGAAATATCCGATTTCACCCGGCTTTCGTCGGCCACCATTTCGGCGATCACCACTGAGCTGGAAAAAGCCCAGATCATCGAAAAATCGGAACAGCAGCCGGCAAGCGGCCGCGGCCGGCCGCGCGTGCTGCTGCGCCAGCGGCGCGATTGCGGTTATCTCATCGTCGTCATCATCTCCTCGGATGCGGTGCAATATTCGCTGGTCGATTATGCCGGCAAGCTGATCGACCGCTTCAGCGAGGAACGTTCGCATGATCCGGCAGGCGCCGTACGCTTCGTCGCGGCGGTGCGGGCCGGGCTTTTGCGCATTCTCGATCGCTCGAAGATCAGCCAAGAAAAGGTGCTGCTGATTTCGATCAGCAGCAAGGGGCTGGTCAATTCCACGGAGCCGGTTCTCGTCTGGTCGCCGATCTTCGGCAGCGACCAGATCGATTTCGAATCGGCACTCCGGCCGGATTGGCAGGCCAAGGTCATCCTCGACAACGAGACGCTGCTGGTCGCAGCCGCGCTCGGCGCGCGTGAAGAGATGGTGAAGGGCGCCGATTTCCGTTCGCTCGCCGCCCTTTCGCTCGGCCACAGCGTCGGGCTCGGCATCGTCAGGCGCGGGAACCAGACAGGGCAGGAGATATCGGCACCCAATTTCGGGCACATGCTGCACATGGCCAATGGCGGGCTCTGTCGCTGCGGCACGCGTGGCTGCATCGAGGCCTATGCCGGTTTCTACGCGATCCTGCGCAGCGCCTTCGAGGTGCCGCTCGATACGATCCCGGCAAAGTTCGTGCCGGTGGCGGAACTGGACAAGATCGCCGCAAAGGCGCGCCAGGGCCACCGGGTCCCCGCCTTCGCCTTCCGCCAGGCGGGGCTGGCGCTCGGCAACGGGCTGTCGCGCATGCTGAGCCTGACGGAGCGCATGCCGATCGCCATCACCGGCCCGGGCACGCGTTATTACGACCTTCTCCGGCAAGGGATCGAAGAGGGTCTGGGGCAATCGCATATCGTGCGCATGGAAGGCATGCCCGAGATTAGGGTGGTGGCCGACGAGCAGATCCTCGTCTTCGAAGGACATCTGAACCGGGCGCTATCGGTCATCGACGAGGATATTGTTCTCTCGGGCGTTCAGGGAATCCAGGCATCGGCGACTATTCAGGAATCGGGTTGAGGGTTTCTTTCACGACGTGTGGTGATTGCAGCAGCAACCGGCCAGTCGGTAGTATGCGACTTTGAGGGGTTTGCCGTGCCAGCCCCCCTCTGGCCTGCCGGCCATCTCCCCCACAGGTGGGGAGATAACAAGTGACTGGGCCTTCCTGCCTCTTTGACGGTACGCTGCTTGGAACGTCCATCGCTTGGGGAAGCCAGTGCAGCCAGCCAATCTCCCCACCTGGGGAGATGCCCGGCAGGGCAGAGGGGGCGACCGCGGCACGCCGTTCATCAAAAGATCTCTGAAACGCGAAATGGCCGGGCGGGCGCCCGGCCATCTCATGCATGGCTTCCGGTCGGGAGAGAGCCGTCAGCCGATCTTGATGAGCTTGCCTTCCTTGACGGACAGGACCGCGGCATCGGCGAGTGCCAGCGCTGCGAGACCATCGGCGCCCGATGGAGAGATCTTGGTGCCCCTCTCGATCGCGGCGATGAAGCCGGCAATCTCGTTGGCATAGGCTTCGGTGTAACGGGTCATGAAGAAGTCATGCAGCGGCGGGCGGGTGTAGCCTTCGCCGTTTGCGACTTCGATGGAGACCGGCCGCTGGTTCTCGGCCGAGACGAGGCCCTTGGAACCATGCACCTCGATGCGCTGGTCATAGCCGTAGGTGGCGCGGCGGGAGTTGGAGATGACGGTCTGCTTGCCGGATTTCGTCTGCAGGATCACCGAGACGCTGTCATAGTCGCCGGCTTCGCCGATTGCCTTGTCGACGAGCACGGCGGCGGTCGCGAAAACCGACACCGGTTCTTCGCCGAGCAGGAAGCGAGCCATGTCGAAATCGTGGATCGTCATGTCGCGGAAGATGCCGCCCGAGCGCTTGATATAATCGACCGGCGGGGCGCCGGGATCGCGCGAGGTGATCGTCACCATCTCGACATCGCCGATCTTGCCTTCGTCGATGACCTTGCGGACAGCCATGAAATGCGGATCGAAGCGGCGGTTGAAGCCGACCATCAGCTTGGCGCCGGTCTCTTCCACCACCTTGATGCAGGCCTTGACGCGGGCGACGTCGAGGTCGATCGGCTTTTCGCAGAAGATCGCCTTGCCGGCGCGGGCGAAGCGCTCGATCAGATCGGCATGGGTATCCGTCGGCGTGCAGATGACGACGGCGTCGATGTCCTTGGCTGCCTCGATCGCCTCGATGGTGCGGACCTCGCAGCCATAGGCGGAGGCGATGGCTTCGGCTGCCTGCGGAAAGGCGTCGGCGACCGCGACGAGCTTTGCATTGGCGTCGCCGCTGACAGCCTTCGCATGAACCTTGCCGATGCGGCCGGCGCCAAGAAGACCAAATCTTACTGTCATTCCAACCTCCCTTGAATTCAGAACAAATAAACCGAATTGTCAAATTTCTGGAATTTTCATTCCACCTTCTCTGCGTCGCGTCAAGGCCTCGGATCTTTCACATTTGCAAGATTCGACCCGGAGCATTTCCGGCTCGGATTTAAGCGTTCTGCTGGAGCCGGCTTGTCGAACATTCGATACCGTTTGAGCCAACAGAATACTTTAATCTGGCCAGGAAAGGCTTTAGAGACAAGCGCGGCACAGGCCGAGGGCAGTGCGACATATCCGACCGCGGGGTAAAGATGCAGCTGATCGATCCGAACCATCCGGCATACCGGCGCCTCTGGGTGCGAGTTGCCATCGTTGCCGTCTGCTTCGGCTGGGCCGTGGTCGAGTTCGTCACCGGCGATCCGTTCTGGGGCGTGCTCGCGGGCGGGGCGGGCGCCTATTCCTTCTACATATTGTTCTGGACCTTCAAGCCGCAGCCACCAGCCACCGAGCCGGTCGTGCAGCCTGACGCCGAAGAAGAAGAAGGGCCTGCGGCGACCGCTGAAAAGCCTTCCAAGGACGGGCAGGCGGAATAATCAGCGGGCGATTCGCCGCAGCGCTTCGTCGATCAGCATATTGGCGAGCATCATCCGCTTCGTCGCATTGTCGCGGAAGGGCAGGGTAACACCGTCGGATAATTGGCGCGGGTGAGGACGCGGCCCTTCTCAGGGAGTGTCGGCAGCTTACCGGCGCCTTTGAGAAGAAGGCCGAATAGTCGAAGCGTGCCGCGATCTTTCTGATGCGCGCCACGCTTGAAGTCTTTGTTTGATACGATCGCAAAACCGACGCACGGCTTCACGTGCAGCCAGCACGATCCCTGCGCATTCCCGTCCTGTCAGAGTGACAGTTCCTTGGCTTGCGCCTCGATCTTTTCGCAGGCATTCCCGAATGGATCGTGCAGCGGTACCAGCGGCGAAACGCCGAGCAGGAGAAGCGCTTTCAAATGTGACCAGCCACCTCCCAGCAACGGCGCAAAGGATGTCATCACGATGCGTTCCTTGCCATAGAGACGCTCGTACTCTGGAAAATTGCAGAAGTTCTCGTGATTGCTGTTCTTCAGATGGAAGGACTCGGCCTCAGCACCTTCGGCAAGGATAAGTTCGTGCGTATCGAGCATGACGGCATAGTACTCGATCGATACGTCAGCGGCGGGAGTGACCGATGCAATCGTTTTACCGTTCACGAGGTCCTTCACCTGGATCAGAATGCCGTTCAGGTACAGCGCATGGCCAGGCGACAGATAGAGATCCGAGTGGGGTGTTTGCCCGTCCAGTGCGTGGCGGGAAACCCGGATCGGCACGACGTCGTTGGGCCAGCGCGCGCCGCTCTTCTTGAAGCTTTGGCGGCCGACCCACTTTACCGGGCGGGTGCTGCCGTCAGGAAGGGCAACGCGATCGCCGATGCTGAGATTCTCGACAGGCTTCTCACCGCAATCCGTGAGGATCGCCGTTCCCCGCAGGAAGCAATTTGGGCCGCTCCCGCTGCCGCCACCACCACCACCTCCACCTGAGCCACCGCTCCCGCCAGAGCCTCCGTGTCCACCGGAGCCGCCCCGTCCCCAAAGCCGCCCCAGCGCGTTGGCCGGAGAGGTGGAAATTGCCGTGGCCAAGGCTGCCACGCCGGCAAGACGAGCACCAGCGGCTGCGGCTACGCCTAGAAAATGTCTGCGCGCATTGTTGCGCGGCAGCTTCGGATCTCCCGTAGATGACATGTTGGCGGTCTCCTGAGAACATTTGCACCACGCTATGTTACAACAGGTTGTATCGCATTCAATTTCGCTAAACAGCTACGGCCTACCGAAAAGGGAGTAGGCATGGTCTACTGGGGTCCCGAAATATGCTATTGCCGGTCGCAAAAAGCGGCACATTTCTCTGCTACCCGAGCGCGAAAGAATCAAACTGCGTGCCATGGGCACTTGTTGAATCGCGGGAAAAACAGCCCATATAGAGTTCGCGAATCGAGTCGGAAACGGCGGCTCTTCCAAAGCCTCGGAACCTTTGCCTGCGTTCGCGAGAAAGCTTCAGCTGTGCGGCAGGCGGCGCATCGCCTCGTCGATCAGCAGATTGGCGATCATCATGCGCCTGTTGGCATTGTCGCGGAAAAGCTCTGGGACTCCATCAGGATGATTGGCCTTGGCAAAGGCGCGCCGCTTCTCGTTCAGCGTCTGTTGGGTATCGGCGGCAGCGATCGCCAGTTCCGCAGCAATCTCTTCCGGAGCGATGCGGGCGAGATGGTCCGGCATGACGGGCTCGGGTGGAGGCGCAGCCGCCGGTGCCTCCGCGATCGCGGCGGCAGCATCAAGATCCAGATTGTCGAAATAGGCCTGGCCGACCCGTTGCGAGGCGGTCGAGACATCTTCCATGACATCGAAGGCCATGACATCGAAGGCAAGCCCGGTGCCGAGGCCGGAGACGCGATGGACGGCCGGCGCCCCGGCGTCTTCGTCCGTCTCGCCCTCCGCCTTCAGCCGCTCGAGGACTGATTGAAATACCGACTGTCCGAACAGCATGCGCTCCCTTTCGACGCGTGCATTAAAGGCGGGCAAGATGGCGCAGGGCTTGCGGGTGTCGTCAGCCGGCCTGCTTGCGGCTCTCCTCGAGGATGATGTCGTAGAGCAGCCTTGCACTCGGCGGCAGCGCCCGTTCCCTCGCCGTGATCATGCTGTAGGGCTTGACGTTGATGTCGAAATCGATCGGCAGCATGCGCACATCGGAGGCATTCGAGCCCTGGCTGGCCAGGAACTGGGCGACGTCGACGGCAACGGGAGCGATCGCATCGGTCTCGCAGACGATGGCGCAGGTGAGCAACAGCGAGGAGGTGTTGACGATGTTTTCGGGCAGCGCCACGCCGCGCGACAGGAAAACGTCCTCGATCGTGCGGCGCAGCAGCGTGCCCGGCGGCTGGAACACCCAGTCGTAATCCCTGACCTCTGAAAGGCTGCTCGTCTTCTGCTTCATAAGCGGGTGGCTGCTGCGCACGATCAGGCAAGCCCGCTCGATGCCGATCTCCGTCACCTCGAACAGGCGCGGATTGAGATCATCGGGAATGCGGCCGATGATGAAGTCATGGCGGGCGGCGAGCAGCTCGCGGGCAAGCACGTTGCTCGTCTCCACCTGGATGTTGATCTCGATGCCCGGATAGGCCTTGCGCACCTTGTTGATTGCCGGAACGACGAGGCTCATGGCCGGCGCCGTCACCGCGCCGATGAAGACCGACCCGCCCTTGCCACTTTTCAATTCACCGATCTCGCGGCTCGCCTCGCGCAGCTCCAGGAGGATCTTGCGAGCCCTTCGGGCAAGCGCTGCGCCGAAGGTTGTCAGCACCACGCCGCGGGCCACCCGCTCATAGAGCGACGTCTTGGTAATCGATTCCATTTCGGACAACATCCGCGATGCGGCGGGCTGCGAAATGTTCAGAACGTCGGCTGCGGCGGAAATCTGTCCGCTATCTTCGATTGCGACGATCATGCGCAGGTGATTCAGCTTAAGTCCTGCACGTAAAAGGCTGTCATCGCCGAAATTATCGCTGTGGATATCGATGTGATCCATCGAAAACGGCTCGGAAACAATCGTCATGGTTGCAGCCTCCTCACTGCGCTCCATCAAAAGTAATACTTTTTAGCGATATACCAAAATTGTTATGCATATTACCACTTATTCTATTTGACAGTTATAGGAATCCATACCAGTTTGCCGCCGTGTGCTGGTTGGCACTCAACACGTGTGAGATCGTGGAGGAGACCTACTTCGTTTCTCACCATCTGAAGTAACTATCCAATACGGAACCTGCCACAGTTTCGGGGCGGGCGATTTTTCGTCCGCCGTCTATTAACAAGGGAGAGAGAAATGAAATCCATTATCTCATTGATGGCTGCGGCCGCCTTCGGCGTCGCTTCGTTCGTTATGCCTGCCATGGCGCAGGACAAGGGGCTCGTGGGCATCGCAATGCCGACGAAGTCTTCGGCTCGCTGGATCGACGACGGCAACAACATCGTCAAGCAGCTCGAGGCCGCCGGCTACAAGACCGACCTGCAGTATGCTGACGACGATATTCCGAACCAGCTTTCGCAGATCGAAAACATGGTCACCAAGGGTGCCAAGGTTCTCGTCATCGCTTCGATCGACGGGACGACGCTTTCCGACGTTCTCCAGAAGGCTCATGACGCCAACATCAAGGTCATCGCCTATGACCGTCTGATCCGCGACTCGGCCAACGTCGACTACTACGCCACCTTCGACAATTTCCAGGTCGGCGTTCTGCAGGCTGGTTCCATCGTTGACGCCCTCGGCCTCAAGGATGGCAAGGGTCCGTTCAACATCGAACTGTTCGGCGGCTCGCCGGACGACAACAACGCCTTCTTCTTCTATGATGGCGCAATGTCCGTCCTGCAGCCCTACATCGACAGCGGCAAGCTCGTCGTGAAGTCCGGCCAGACCGGCATGGACAAGGTCGGCACGCTGCGTTGGGACGCTGCAACGGCCCAAGCCCGCATGGACAACCTGCTCTCGGCCAACTACACCGACGCCAAGGTCGATGCGGTCCTGTCTCCCTATGACGGTCTGTCGATCGGCATCATCTCGTCGCTGAAGGGCGTTGGCTACGGCACTCCGGACCAGCCGCTCCCGGTTGTTTCCGGTCAGGACGCCGAAGTTCCGTCGGTCAAGTCGATCATTGCTGGCGAACAGCACTCGACGGTCTTCAAGGACACCCGCGAACTCGCCAAGGTCACTGTTGCCATGGTCGATGCCGTCATGTCCGGCAAGGAGCCCGAGGTCAACGATACGAAGACCTACGATAACGGCGTCAAGATCGTTCCGTCCTATCTGCTGAAGCCGGTTGCTGTCGACAAGACCAACTACAAGCAGATCCTCGTCGACGGCGGTTACTACACCGAAGACAAGCTGAAGTAATGAGAGGGACCGGAACCCGTGCTTGCGGGTTCCGGTCTTCGATTTTATGATCGCCCGGCCGCTCGACGGCCGGAGGCGCTGGAAGTTTGACTATGGACAATACTATCCTCGAAATGCGGAGCATCACCAAGACGTTCCCGGGCGTCAAGGCGCTGGAGAATGTGAACCTCAAGGTTCGCCAGGGTGAGATCCACGCGTTGGTAGGCGAAAACGGGGCCGGTAAATCGACCCTGATGAAAGTGCTATCGGGCGTCTATCCGACAGGAAGCTACGAAGGCGACATCGTCTACGAAGGCGAGACGCGCAACTTCAAGGTCCTGAAGGACTCCGAAGAAATCGGCATCGTCATCATCCACCAGGAGCTGGCGCTCGTGCCGCTGCTGTCGATCGGCGAAAACATCTTCCTCGGCAACGAGAACGCCAAGAACGGCGTCATCAGCTGGGAAGAGACGTTCAACCGCACGAAGAAGCTGCTCACCAAGGTGGGTCTGCGCGAATCTCCGAACACGCTGGTCACCGACATCGGCGTCGGCAAGCAGCAGCTCGTCGAGATCGCCAAGGCGCTGTCGAAGAGCGTCAAGCTGCTCATCCTCGACGAGCCCACGGCTTCGCTCAACGAGAAGGACTCGGACGCGCTGCTCAATCTGCTGATCGAGTTCCGCAATCAGGGCATCACTTCGATCATCATTTCCCACAAGCTGAACGAGATCCGTAAGGTCGCCGACCAGATCACTGTCCTGCGCGACGGCATGACCGTCAAGACGCTGGACTGTCACACGGACGAGATCAGCGAAGACATCATCATCAAGAACATGGTGGGCCGAGATCTGGCCGACCGTTATCCGCCGCGCTCCGTGCCGATCGGCGAGACGATCTTCGAAGTGAAGAACTGGAACGCCTATCACCAGCAGCACCGCGACCGCCAAGTGCTGCACGACATCAACGTCAATGTCCGCAAGGGCGAGGTCGTTGGCATCGCCGGTCTCATGGGTGCCGGCCGCACCGAATTCGCCATGAGCGTTTTCGGCAAATCCTATGGCCATAAAGTCAGCGGCGAGGTCTTCGTCAATGGCAAGGCTGTCGATGTCAGCACTGTGCGCAAGGCGATCGACGCCGGTCTTGCCTATGTCACTGAGGACCGCAAGCAACTCGGTCTCGTGCTCAGCGATAGCATCCTGCACAATACGACGCTTGCCAACCTCAATGGGATTTCGAGCAATAGCGTCATCGACGACATCAAGGAGATGAGGGTCGCGACCGATTACCGGTCGAAGCTGCGCATCCGCTCCTCTGGCGTCTTCCAGGAAACGGTCAATCTTTCTGGCGGCAACCAGCAGAAGGTGGTGCTGTCGAAGTGGCTGTTTTCCGATCCCGATATTTTGATCCTCGACGAGCCGACCCGCGGCATCGACGTTGGCGCAAAGTACGAAATCTATACTATCATCAACCAGCTTGCCGCCGATGGAAAGGGCGTTCTGATGATCTCGTCGGAAATGCCCGAACTGCTTGGCACATGTGACCGCATCTACGTGATGAACGAAGGACGCATTGTCGCGGAACTGCCGAAGGGAGAAGCAAGCCAGGAAACTATCATGCGCGCTATCATGCGCTCAGGGGAGAAGAGACAATGACTCCGGTCAACCCGACAACCGAGCATAGCAACGTCGTTTCCGTTGCCGATTATATCCGCGGCAATATTCGTGAATACGGCATGCTCATCGCACTCGTCGCGATCATGGTGTTCTTCCAGTTCTATACCGGTGGCATTCTCTTCAAGCCGGTCAACCTGACGAACCTTGTTCTGCAGAACTCCTTCATCGTCATCATGGCGCTCGGCATGCTGCTCGTCATCGTCGCCGGCCATATCGACCTGTCGGTGGGCTCGATCGTCGCCTTCGTCGGGGCGCTCGCGGCGATCTTCACCGTGTCATGGGGCATGAACTTCTGGCTTGCCGGCCTGATCTGCCTGATCGTGGGCGGCATCATCGGCGCGGCTCAGGGCTATTTCATCGCCTATCACCGTATCCCGTCGTTCATCGTGACGCTCGCCGGCATGCTTGTTTTCCGCGGCCTGACGCTGACGGTTCTGAACGGCAAGAACATCGGTCCGTTCCCGAAAGAGTTCCAGGTTATCAGCACCGGCTTCCTGCCGGGCGGCATGATCGACATTGCCGGCACACCCGTGCAGTCGACCTCGCTGATCCTGACCGTGATCCTACCTGTCATCCTCTTCTACCTCGCCTGGCGCCGCCGCAAGGTGAACGAAGACCACGGGATCGATGTCGAGCCGATGGGCTTCTTCATCGTCCAGAACCTGGTCGTTTCGCTCGCGATCCTGTGGATCGGCTATCTGCTCTCCACCTATAAAGGCCTGCCGAACGTTCTCGTCGTCATGCTGGTGCTGATTGCGATCTACGCCTTCATCACCCGCCGGACCACGATCGGCCGTCGCATCTATGCCATGGGCGGCAATTCGAAGGCGACCAAGCTTTCAGGCATCAATACCGAGCGGCTGAGCTTCTACACCTTCGTCAATATGGGCGTGCTAGCAGGCCTTGCCGGCATGATCATCGCGCTTCGCCTGAACTCGGCAACACCGAAGGCCGGCGTCGGTTTCGAACTCGACGTCATTGCGGCCTGCTTCATCGGCGGCGCCTCGGCGTCCGGCGGCGTCGGCAAGATCACCGGTGCGGTCATCGGCGCGTTCATCATGGGCGTCATGAATAACGGTATGTCGATCGTCGGGCTCGGCATTGACTTCCAGCAGATGGTGAAGGGCCTCGTGCTTCTCGCCGCAGTGTTCTTCGACGTTTACAACAAGAACAAGGGCTGAGCGCCTCAAGGCGCGCTAGCCAGGCATTCGCAGCCTATGAATGATGGATTCCGGCTCCTGATGGAGCCGGACAGGCGGAGCTTTTTCCTGTCTTCGCCGAAACGAGAAGGATCGAAGACGTGCTTATTTCACAGATCAAGGGTGCAAACGGAGAGATCATCGTCGCCGTGCGTGAGCAGGGCGGCGCTGCAAGGTTGGTCAAGAACGCCGTCAGCGTCTACGCACTGGCGATGGAAGCCGCAGACGGCGGCAAGTCTCTTGCCTCGGTCATCGAAGCCCATGGCTACGGCGATGCCGTCGATCTTGAAAAGGCCTATGCGGAAGGCCGCTTCCTTCCGCCGATCACCCATCCAGATGCCGCGCATCTGCATCTGACCGGCACCGGCCTGACGCATTTGGGCTCGGCGGCAACGCGCGATTCCATGCACAAGAAGACCACCGAAGCCGCCGAGGAAACCCTCACGGACTCGATGAAGATGTTCAAGATGGGCCTTGAGAACGGCAAGCCGAAGGCCGGCGAAAAGGGCGTCCAGCCCGAATGGTTCTACAAGGGCAACGGCCATGGCGCCGCAGCCCCCGGCGCCCCGCTCATCTCGCCTTCCTTCGCGCTCGACGGCGGCGAGGAACCGGAGATGGCCGGCATCTACGTGATCGCCAAGGACGGCTCGCCCTTCCGTATCGGTTTTGCGCTGTCGAACGAATTTTCCGATCACGTCACCGAGCGGATCAACTATCTCTATCTCGCCCATTCGAAGCTGCGCCCGGCCAGCTTCGGCCCGGAGATCCGCATCGGCGCGGCCCCAGAGGATATTCGCGGCACCTCGCGCATCAAGCGCGGCGACAAGGTGATCTTCGAAAAGCCGTTCCTGTCTGGTGAGGCGAACATGTCGCACACCTTTGCCAATCTGGAATATCACCATTTCAAATATGGCCTCTTCCGTGCTCCAGGCGATGTGCATGTCCATATGTTCGGCACGGCGACCCTTTCCTTTGCCGACGGCGTCAAGACTGAAGAGGGCGATATCTTCGAGATCGAAGTTGCCGAATTCGGCCTGGCGCTCCGCAACCCGCTGAAGGTGGCCGCCGAGGAAGAGATCGCCGTCAGGCAGCTCTGAATTCAAGACCTGGCCGCATTCAGCGGCCGGCTCTTTGCTCGTAAACGGTAAAGGAGGCTTGTTAAGCCCATGACCATTTATCAAAATCTGATCGCCGGCGAATGGGTCGGCTCGAACGCGACGAAGAACATCAACCCGTCGGATACCAATGAAGTCGTCGGCCTTTATGCCGACGGCAGCGCTGATGACACGAGAAACGCCATTGCCGCCGCCAAGGCCGCCTTCCCAGCCTGGTCGCGCTCCGGCATCTGGGAGCGCCACGTCATCCTGAAGAAGACAGGCGACGAGATCATGGCGCGCAAGGATGAACTCGGTGCGCTGCTTGCCCGCGAAGAGGGCAAGACGCTGCCGGAAGCCACTGGTGAGGTGATCCGCGCGTCGCAGATATTCGAATTCTTCGCCGGCGAGGCACTGCGGCTGGCCGGTGAGGTTCTCCCGTCGGTTCGCCCGAATATCGGCGTCGAGATCACCCGCGAGGCGCTCGGCGTCATCGGCATCATCACGCCGTGGAACTTCCCGATCGCCATTCCCGCCTGGAAGATCGCGCCGGCGCTCTGCTACGGCAACACCATCGTCTTCAAGCCGGCCGAACTGGTGCCTGGCTGTTCCTGGGCGATCGTCGATATTCTCAACCGCGCCGGCCTGCCGAAGGGCGTGCTGAACCTCGTCATGGGCAAAGGCTCGGTCGTCGGCCAGGCCATGCTCGAAAGCCCCGACGTTCACGGCATCACGTTTACCGGTTCCACCGGCACCGGCAGGCGTGTCGCCGCCGCCTCGATCGAGCATAACCGCAAGTTCCAGCTGGAAATGGGGGGCAAGAACCCGATGGTCGTGCTTGACGATGCCGATCTCAACGTCGCCGTCGAGGCCGCCGCCAATTCCGGCTTCTTCTCCACAGGCCAGCGCTGCACGGCGTCGTCGCGGCTGATCGTCACCGAAGGCATTCACGACAAGTTCGTCGCAGCACTCACCGATAAGCTGAAGACGCTCGTCGTCGACAACGCGCTGAAGGCCGGCACCCATATCGGCCCCGTCGTCGATGAGCGGCAGTTGAAGACCGATACCGACTATATCGAGATCGGCAAGTCGGAAGGCGCCAAGCTCGCCTTCGGCGGCGAGGTGATCTCGCGCGACACGCCCGGCTTCTACCTGCAGCCGACCTTGTTTACCGAAGCGACCAACCAGATGCGCATTTCGCGCGAGGAGATCTTCGGGCCTGTGGTCTCGGTAATCCGGGCGAAGGATTACGACGAAGCGCTTGCCATCGCCAACGATACGCCGTTCGGCCTTTCTGCCGGCATCGCTACGACCAGCCTGAAGCATGCCACGCACTTCAAGCGCAATTCCGAGGCCGGCATGGTGATGGTCAACCTGCCGACGGCAGGCGTCGATTTCCACGTGCCGTTCGGCGGCCGCAAGGGCTCGTCCTACGGCCCGCGCGAGCAGGGCAAGTACGCCGCCGAATTCTACACAACCGTCAAGACCGCCTACACCCTGGCTTGAGACAAGTGCGATAACCTGGGCCGTACGGGGCGGTCCGGCGATATCCTGAAGGATAGAGACGATGAAAAAGAAAGCGGAATGGCCGCGCAGGCTGAGGTCGCAGGAATGGTACGGCGGTACGAGCCGCGACGTGATTTATCACCGCGGCTGGCTTAAGAACCAGGGTTATCCGCACGACCTGTTCGACGGCCGGCCGGTGATCGGCATCCTCAACACCTGGTCGGACATGACCCCGTGCAACGGCCATCTCAGAGAGCTCGCCGAGAAGGTGAAGGCGGGCGTATGGGAGGCCGGCGGCTTCCCGCTTGAGGTGCCGGTGTTCTCGGCATCCGAAAACACCTTCCGCCCGACCGCGATGATGTACCGCAATCTTGCCGCGCTCGCGGTGGAAGAGGCGATCCGCGGCCAGCCGATGGATGGCTGCGTGCTGCTGGTCGGCTGCGACAAGACCACGCCCTCACTGATCATGGGGGCGGCCTCGTGCGACCTGCCTTCGATCGTCGTCACTGGCGGCCCGATGCTGAACGGTTATTTCCGCGGCGAACGGGTCGGCTCGGGCACGCATCTGTGGAAGTTTTCCGAAATGGTGAAGGCCGGCGAGATGACGCAGGCCGAATTCCTCGAGGCGGAAGCCTCGATGAGCCGCTCGTCGGGCACCTGCAATACCATGGGCACCGCCTCCACCATGGCTTCCATGGCCGAGGCGCTCGGCATGGCACTGTCAGGCAATGCTGCGATCCCGGGCGTCGATTCCCGCCGCAAGGTCATGGCGCAGCTGACCGGCCGGCGTATCGTGCAGATGGTCAAGGACGACCTGAAGCCCTCCGAGATCATGACGAAGCAGGCCTTCGAGAATGCCATCCGCACCAACGCGGCCATCGGCGGATCGACCAATGCCGTCATCCACCTGCTCGCCATCGCCGGCCGTGTCGGCATCGATCTTTCGCTTGATGACTGGGACCGCTGCGGCCGTGACGTCCCGACCATCGTCAACCTGATGCCGTCGGGCAAGTACCTGATGGAGGAGTTCTTCTATGCCGGCGGCCTGCCGGTGGTGCTGAAGCGACTCGGCGAGGCGGGCCTCCTGCACAAGGATGCGTTGACGGTATCCGGCGAAACCGTCTGGGACGAGGTCAAGGACGTTGTCAACTGGAATGAAGACGTTATCCTGCCGGCCGAAAAGGCGCTGACAGCTTCGGGCGGCATCGTCGTGCTGCGCGGCAACCTCGCGCCGAAGGGCGCGGTGTTGAAGCCTTCGGCGGCTTCGCCGCATCTGCTGGTGCACAAGGGCAGGGCTGTTGTCTTCGAAGACATCGACGACTACAAGGCCAAGATCAACGACGATAACCTCGACATCGACGAAACCTGCATCATGGTCATGAAAAACTGTGGGCCGAAGGGCTATCCCGGGATGGCCGAGGTCGGCAATATGGGACTGCCGCCGAAGGTGCTGAAGAAGGGCATCCTCGATATGGTGCGCATTTCCGACGCCCGCATGTCCGGAACGGCCTATGGCACCGTCGTGCTGCACACCTCTCCGGAAGCGGCGGTCGGCGGGCCGCTGGCGGTCGTGAAAAACGGCGACATGATCGAGCTGGATGTGCCGAACCGTCGTCTGCACCTCGACATTTCCGAGGAAGAACTGGCGAGGCGGCTGGCTAAATGGCAGCCGAACCATGATCTGCCTACATCCGGCTATGCCTTCCTGCATCAGCAGCATGTCGAAGGGGCCGATACCGGCGCCGACCTCGACTTCCTCAAGGGATGTCGCGGAAACGCCGTCGGCAAGGACAGCCACTAAAGCGTTTCAATCCATAACGAGAAAAAGGCGGGGCACGACCCCGTCTTTTTCTTTGCACTTGTTCAATGTGGAAATGGCTCTCTATTCCGTACAGATGTACAGGAGATACAGTCATGTCCAAGACGGTCGGTAAGGCGGAGTTCAAGGCGAAATGCCTGAACCTTATCGACCAGATGGGGAAGGACGATGAATCTATCGTCATCACCAAACGCGGCAGGCCAGTTGCCGTGCTTTCGCCGGCACCTGGCCCCAGCAGACGCAGAAGTATCATCGGCGCGATGAAGGGCAGCGTATTGCGCTATGACGATCCGCTGTCTCCGGTAGTTGAACCCTCGGATTGGGACGCCGTTCGTTGATCGTCATCGATACGCATATCCTCGTTTGGGCAATGCAGGACGATGCACACCTCGGTTCACAGGCCCCGGCGCATTATCGACGAGATGACGGAGAGAAGCCGGATCCTGATTTCGGCGATTACGCCTTGGGAAATCGCGATGCTTGTGCAGAAGGGACGCCTGGCGCTCGGCGACGATGTGGGGCGATGGATCGACAGCGCGCTGTCTCTGCCCGGAATCCAGCTTGCACCGATTGAGCCCTCGATCACGATAGACAGTGTCCGGCTACCCGGCGAGTTTCATGCCGACCCCGCGGACCGCATCATCGCCGCTACGGCCCGTTTTCATCGCGTACCGTTGCTGACGGCCGACCAGGCGATCCTCAGCTACGGTGTGCGCGGTCACCTTCAGGTTCTTGCGGCGGAATAGCGTTTGGATGGGGCCGAAATACACCAAGCGTGGCCCGCGCACCAGAAGTCGCGACGAACTCGGCAGCTACTCTATCGGCACCATCGTAGGGTGCGGTAAAGCTGTCTGTAGGCTCAGCTCTGGCTCTGGCTTTGCATCTGTCCGCCATCCTCGACCTTCACGGTGACCGACAGCGTTTCGCCCGGCGTGCCGATGCGCATGCCTGAAATCGGCGCGGCGTCGCGATAGCAGAGACCGGAGGCGACACGAATGTAGCGCGCATCCGGGCAGATCTCATTGGCGGGATCGAAGCCGACCCAGCCGAGGCCGGGAATATGGGCCTCGGCCCATGCATGGGTCGCAGCCTGTTCGATCTTTTCTTCCATCATCAAATAACCGGAGATGTAACGCGCCGGCACCTGCAGGGCGCGGGCAGCGGCAATGAAGATGTGCGCATGATCCTGGCAGACGCCGCTCTTCCTCTCCAGCGCCTGTTCGGCCGTCGTCTCGGTGTTGCTGGTGCCGGGCTTATAATCGACCGTCTCGTGGATCGCCGCCATCAGCGCATGCATGCGGGCAAGCTCATTGTCACCGCTGACGCCCTTGATGAGTTCCTTTACCAGCTTGCCGCCCTTGGTTAGCGGCGTGTCGCGCAGAAAGAGCCAAAGCGGGCAGAAACCGGTATGCGGGCCGGTGACGCCGTTATTGTCCTCGGTCTCGACTTCGCCTTCGGCCAGGATGCGCGTCACCTCCTGCTCGCCTTCCAGCGAGACGAGGTTGACGTGATTGCCGTACTGGTCGTCATATTCTACTTCCGGCGTGGCACCCTCGACGTTCAAGGCCCAGCCGAGCACTTTCTGTGCGGGGCTGGTCGGCGGCGTCAGCCGCAGCCGTTGCAGCGAGAACTGCGTCGGTCCGTCGTAGCGGTATTCGGTGAGGTGGCTGATCTTCAATCTCATATTGTTATCCGCTTATGCATAGAACCGGTAGCCGTCGGAAATTTCCGCGCCGAGCTTGTTGTTGCGCGAGACGAAATCCTCCAGGAACTCGTGCAGGCCCTGATCCATGATATCCCGGATCGCCCTCGTCTGCAGCGTGGTGCGGATTGAATCCGCGGTATCGTGGGCAGGGAGCCGCTCCTCGTAATCCTGGGCGAGATAGCCGAGATTGCTGACGATCTTCTCGTAGCAATAGGCAAGCGAGCGCGGCATCTGGACATTGAGGGTCAGGAAGTCGGCGATGTTCATCGCCCGGTATTCGCCGTCATAGGCCCAGCTATAGGCGCGGTGCGCGGAGACCGAGCGCAGGATCGATTCCCACTGCACGTTGTCGAGGGAGGAGCCGACTGACGAAACCGAGGGCAGCAGCACGTAATATTTCACGTCGAGGATGCGGCTGGTATTGTCGGCCCGCTCGATGAAGGTACCGATGCGGGCAAAATTATAGAGCTCGTTGCGCAGTGTCGAGCCATGGAAGGCGCCGCGGATGAGGCCGGCGCGGCGCTTGATGACGTCGATCACCTCTGGCATTTCGGCCGCCTTGACGCGCTTTTCGAGCAGCGACTTCAAGTCGATCCAGCATTCGTTGGTCGCTTCCCAGGTCTCCCGCGTCAGCGCCGTGCGCACCATGCGGGCATTGTTGCGGCCGGAATCGATGCAAGACATGACGCTCGACGGATTGGTGCGATCGCGCAGGAGATAATCGATCGCGTCGGCGTTGGTCAGCTTGTTGTGGCCTTCGTCATAAGCCTCGCGCACGCCCGCACTTTGCAGCACGCCATCCCAATTGTCATCGCCGGTGCTGCTGCGGGTCAGCGACATGCGCAGCCCGGCATCGATCAGGCGGGCTATATTTTCGGCGCGCTCGATGTAGCGAAACATCCAGTAGAGGCCGTTTGCTGTTCTTCCGAGCATCAGTCCTCCAATACCCAAGTGTCTTTGGTGCCGCCGCCCTGGCTGGAATTGACCACCAGCGAGCCCTGCTTCAGCGCCACGCGGGTGAGCCCGCCCGGAATGATCTGTACCTTGTCGGATACAAGCACATAGGGGCGAAGGTCGACATGGCGCGGCGCGATGCCCTTGTTGACGAGGATCGGCACGGTGGAGAGCGACAGCGTCGGCTGGGCAATGTAATTGTTCGGCTTGGCTTTCAGCTTCTCAGCGAAATCGGCACGCTCCTTCTTCGATGCAGTCGGGCCGACCAGCATGCCGTAGCCGCCGGAGCCGTGCACCTCCTTGACGACGAGGTCTTCCAGGTGTTCCAGCACATATTTCAGGCTGTCGGCTTCCGAACAGCGCCAGGTCGGCACGTTTTCGAGCAGCGCCTTGCGGCCGGTATAGAATTCGACGATCTCGGGCATATAGGAATAGATCGCCTTGTCGTCGCAAATGCCGGTACCCGGTGCATTGGCGATGGTGATGTTGCCGGAGCGGTAAACATCCATGATGCCGGGAATGCCGAGCGCGGAATCGGACCGGAAGGTCAGGGGATCGAGGAAGTCGTCGTCGACGCGGCGGTAGAGCACGTCGATCGCTTCGTAACCGCGTGTCGTTCTCATTTTCACCTTGCCGTCGATGACGCGCAGATCCGCGCCCTCGACCAGCTCGACGCCCATCATGTCGGCGAGGAAGGAATGCTCGTAATAGGCGGAATTGTAAATGCCCGGCGTCAGCACAGCGACACGAGGCTTGCCCTTGCAGCCGGGAGGCGCCAGCGAGGCGAGGCTCTGGCGCAGCAGATAGGGATAATCCTCGACACGCTGCACCTTGTTCTCGTGAAAGAGCTCAGGGAACATCTGCATCATGGTTTCCCGGTTTTCCAGCATGTAGCTGACCCCGGAGGGCGTGCGGGCATTATCCTCCAGCACGTAAAACTGGTCTTCGCCGGTGCGCACGATGTCGGTGCCGACGATGTGGGTATAGACGCCGCCGGGTGGCCGGAAGCCGATCATTTCGGGGATGAAGGTGACGTTGTTCTCGATCAGCTCACGCGGGATGCGGCCGGCGCGGATGATCTCCTGCTTATGGTAGATATCGTCGAGAAAGGCGTTGAGCGCGATCACCCGCTGCTCGATGCCTTGGGCGAGCTTGCGCCATTCGCGGGCGGAGATGATGCGGGGAATGATGTCGAAGGGGATGAGCTTTTCGGAACTGTCGGCATGGCCGTAGACCGCGAAGGTGATGCCGGTCTTCCGGAAGATGTTTTCCGCATCGCGGGATTTGGCAATCAGATGCGCCCGGTCTTGGCTGTTGTACCACTCGAAGTATTTGTCGTAAGGCGGGCGAGGGCTTTCGTCCCCGGTAATCATTTCATCAAATGCCAAAAGCGCGGCTCCCCTTTTTGTTCATTTGAATACAATGCAAATGGCAATGCAAGAACCATGCGCAGTTCGGGGAAAAGATTTTGCGCTGCGGGAAACGGGTGAAAATCGGGCATTTAAAGTGATGCGCTGCGGCATGGCGGATATTCATCCGAGGTGTCTGCGCAAAATCTGAGCATGTGACCGTTTTTCGTTCTGCCAAGGCGATATGGTCATGCGTGCGAGGCCCGCCCCTGGCCGCCATCGGGTCTCTGCATCAGTGAAATTTCAAATAAGCATCAAAGCTTCGCTTTTGACTACAGCCACCGGGTGGGGCTATCAGCACGGCGAACCCTCCTCTGTCGAGCCGCGCGCCCCATGTCCCTCGATCGCCTTGCCCCCGCCGTTTTCGTCTTGCTCTGGTCTACGGGCTGGGTGGTGGCGAAATATGCCTCGCTGCATTCCGAGCCCTTCACCTTTCTTTCGATACGCTATGCGCTGTCGGCGGCGGCATTCCTGGCGCTCTGCCTTGTGGTGCGGGCGCAATGGCCGAGCCGGGCGGCGGCGCTGCGCGCCGTCTATTCCGGCTTCTTCCTGCATGGTTTCTATCTCGCCGGTCTCTGGTGGGCGATCGCCAATGGCGTGCCGGCCGGCATATCGGGCATCATCGCGGCGCTGCAGCCGCTGCTGACGGCAATGGCAGCTCCCTTCCTTATCGGCGAGCGGCTGCAGCAGGCGCAGAAGCTGGGCCTTGCCCTCGGATTCATCGGCATTGCCATCGCCATTTCGCCGAAGCTGCTCGATCCGGCGACCGCCGATCTCACGCATGCCGCCCTGCCGCTGGCGATCAACCTCGTCGCCATGGCGTCCGTCACCTACGGCACGCTCTATCAGAAGAAACACCTGCAATCCGGCGACCTCAGAACCATCGCGACTTTGCAATATATCGGCGCGCTGATCCTCACCCTGCCGCTTTCGCTGATCTTCGAGCATCAGCATTTCGACGGCGCCGCGCAGGCCTATGGCGCGCTGGCCTGGTCGGTCTTCGGCCTGTCGATGGGCGGCGTCGGACTGCTGCTCTATCTGATCCGCCGGGGTCAGGTGTCACGCGCCGCCTCGCTGATCTACCTGATGCCGCCAGCGGTTGCTCTCGAAGCCTTCATCGCCTTCGGGGAACCGCTGACCCTGCCGCTGATCGTCGGCACCGTGGTGGTCGTGACAGGCGTCTATCTCACGAACCGCAAGGCCTTCAGCGAGCATAGGTCCGCGGAGGCGTGATAATAAAAAGGCCGGAGATATCCCCGGCCTTTCTGATTTTCAATCGTTCGACGATCAGGCGCGTTCGCGGCGCTGCCCGCCGCCGTTGCGGGAGCCGGAGCCACCGCGACGGTTGCCACTGTTGCCGTCGCGGCGCGGTTCGCCGGCCTGGGCCTGCTGCGGGCCGCGGTCCTCGCCATGCTTGCGGGCCGGGCGGCCGTGGGCATGGCGGCTGTTGCCGCGGTGATGACCGCTCGGCTCACCATTGGCATGGGCGCCGTGATGGGCCGGACGCTGCGGCTTTGCAGAGGCGCGGAAATCGGAGGTCGAGGCCAGATCATTGTCGGGGCCGAGATCCGGGGTCGTTTCACCGCGGCGCTGACCGCGGAAGTCCTCGTTGCGGCTGGTCGGGCGCTCCGGACGCGGACGACGCTCTTCGCCGCCGGCGCGGACTTCGCCGCCTTCACCTTCGCGACGTGGGCGGCGTTCCTGACGGCTGCCGCGATGCTCGGAGCGGTTCTGGTCGCCACGGCCTTCGCCACGACCCTGACCTTCGCGACCCTGGCCGCCATTGCGATTGCGGTTGTTGCCGTTGCCGTTGGCGCGACGGGGTCCGCCGCTGACGATTGCCGGCGCTTCGCCGCTTGCGACAGTGATGTCGATGCCCATCAGGCGTTCGATATCACGCAGCAGTTTGGCTTCGTCAGGGGCGCAGAAGGCGATGGCGATACCGTCGCGGCCGGCACGCGCCGTACGGCCGATGCGATGGACATAGGCGTCAGGCACTTCAGGCAGGTCGTAGTTGTAGACGTGGCTGACGGCCGGAATGTCGATGCCGCGGGCGGCGACGTCGGTGGCGATCAGCGTCTTGATGCTACCGTCGCGGAAGGCTTTCAGCGCCCGCTCGCGCTGACCCTGGCTCTTGTTGCCGTGGATCGAGGCGACGGAATAGCCGATGTTTTCGAGATGCTTCATCAGCTTCTCGGCACCGTGCTTGGTGCGCAGGAAGACCATGGCGCGGCCATCGGGGTTTTCGGTCAGCGACTTGCGGAGCAGCTCCGTCTTGTCGTTCTTGCCGGCGACGAAATGAACGTACTGCTCGACCTTGTCTGCAGCCTTACCTGGAGGCGTAACTTCGACCTTGACGGGATCGACGAGATATTCGCCGGCGAGATCGGCAATCGCCTTCGGCATGGTGGCCGAGAAGAGCATGGTCTGGCGCTTTTTCGGCACCATCTTGGCGATCTTGCGAAGATCATGCACGAAGCCGAGGTCGAGCATCTGATCGGCTTCGTCGAGCACGAGATAGCGAACCGCAGTCAGCGTGATCGCGCGGCGATTGATGAGGTCGAGCAGTCGGCCGGGCGTGGCGACGAGAATGTCGGTGCCCTTTTCAAGCTGAAGCTGCTGCTTGTTGATCGAGACGCCGCCGACCACGACATTGATGCGCAGCGACGACTTGCGGATGAACTTCTTCAGGCTCTCGGCGATCTGGTTCACCAGTTCGCGGGTCGGCGCAAGGATCAGCGTGCGCGTCGTGCGGTTGTCGGGGCGCCGTTCGTCGGCAAGCAGCTTTTCGATCAGCGGCAGACCGAAAGCGGCCGTCTTGCCGGTGCCGGTCTGGGCAAGGCCGATCAGGTCGCGGCCTTCGAGGAGGAGAGGAATGGCATGTTCCTGGATCGGCGTCGGCGTTTCGATGCCGAGCTGGAACAAAGTAGCGACGATCGGCTTGGAGACACCAAGCGATTCAAAATTAGTCAAGGTATAACCTTTCGGGGCGCCACAATGACTATCGCCGGAACGCACCATGCGACCCGGTTTCATTCTGGCGTCAAGAACCCCGCGTGAAGTGGGAACTTGTGAGTTGGAAAAAGCTTTCCAGCGCTTCTGGCCGCTCATGAGAGTGCGGCGCTCTATCGAAATGCGCTTTTGTCCCTTCTTCCTGCATCTGTATTTTTCAGCAGGGGCACGCTCACGCGGCGGCCGGAAGGGTGAAAGCTGACCCGCATTTGGGCTAGTTCGTGCTGAAAGTCAAGTGCGGTGCACAAGAAAGCCTCAAGCTGGGTCAGGCGAGGGCATGACGAGGACGAAACTTTCCGATGCGGTCTCCGCCCCGTTGACGAGGATGGCAATGCGATGTTCGCCTGGATAATAGCGTCGCGTGGTGATCGGCCGCATGGCGTGGCGGCGCCCAATGGTATGGCATTGCCCCGGAGCGAGCATTATCGCCTTGCATTTGAAGACCTTGGGTGAGAGCGAACCGTCGCCCTTCACATGGTGAATGGCGTAGTCGATCATCAGCGACTGCGTGAGCTCGCCGGCATTCGTCACCCGGATTTCGAAATCCAGCCCTTCGCCGAACATCACCTCAGCATTCCGGAGCCGCAGTTCGCATTCGAGCGAAGCGGCCGCGGCGAAGCCGAAATTGGCGAGTGCCTGCGCATGGCCTTTCTTCAGAAGCGTGCGCGAGGCATGTTTCAGCAGCCAACGGCGTTCGGGAGAGGCGCCGTCGATATGGCCGGCGATGAAGGCGGCGACCAGATCCGGGTGATCCTTGGCGACGTCGTTCAGGCTGTTGGCCACGGATCGGCGCACATAATCCTCCGGATCATCCATCAGTGCGATCAAGATGGGCAGGATTGGCGCCGGATCCTTGACGAGCTGCGGCAGGCGCATCGCCCAGGGCAGGCGCGGCCGGGTTCCCTCGCTCGCCAGCCGGCGCACATGCTGGTCGGGATCGTCGACCCAGCCGGAAATGATCGCCAGCGCGCGCTGCTGGTCGCGGTGGATAAAGGGTCGGATGCCGAATTCGGCGGTGAAATGCGGCGTCAGCGCCTTCAAGAGATCGAGGCCGAGATCGAAATGATCAAGACCGCGTGCGGCGATGAACTGATTGACCGGCAGCAGCATCCAGCCGGAGAGCCCCGGCCTGCCGGCAGTGGGCAGGCTTGCCGTCAGAATGGCTGCGGCCTCTCGGAAATCGCCAGGGAGTGTTGCAAACAGCGCGTCGCGGATCAGGGCCGAGCGCTCCATCAGCTCCAGCGCTCCGAGGCCATCGGTCGCCAGCATCATGAAGCGGCTTTTATCGAAAGTCGGCGTGTTGCGGGCAATGCGATCGGCCATATCGCCGACCAATATTTCATGCAGCAAGTTCTTGAGCGGTTCCGGCATGCTGGTCCTTCCTCTTATGCGACCACCGCATGCCAGCCGCATAAGGGCAGCATGGTCTGCGAAACATCTGGCGATTTGCTATCGGAGAATAGAGTGATCGCACCCACTCGAGCAATCGTGTGCTGATAGTGAGGTGCGTGTGGCGCGAGCTTTAGCGTATCGGTGCCGTCGATTTCCTTGGGATGAGGGTTGGGGCCGAGATCCGAATACGCTCGTCGGCAGGACTGTTGTCACCGGCAAGAAGATCAAGGGCGTTTGATGCTATTTGCTCAAACGGCACCCGCAACGTCGTCAGCGGCGTGGGGAGGTGGCTGACAATCGGAATGTCGTTATAGCCTACGATCGAGATGTCCTGCGGCACGGAAAGGCCAAGTTTCGTCAGTCCCGACAAGGCGCCGATGGCGGTATTGTCGTTGACCGCGAAAATAGCGGTTGGGCGCGGACTAAGATGCATTAGGGTTTCGACGGCTACCGCACCGGACTCGATGCCGAATGTCGAGGGAATGATGTATGAGGGATCTGCATTCAATCCAGCCTCTTCCAGGGCGTGGCGGAAACCCTCCACGCGGCCTCGCGAACTGGAGGCATAGGATGGACCGGCAATGACACCAATTTTGCGATGGCCGAGATCGAGGAGGTGGCGGGCCGCGAGGTAACCACCGAGCCTGTCATCGCCGACCGACGAGAGGCTGTGGCCATCCGTCCGGAGTGCCAGGACATAAGGGATACCGCGTTTTGCCAGCTCGTCCGGAAAGTCATCGTCTTCCCGCGCCGTCGAAAGAATCAGTCCATCGACACCGCGCTTCAGCAGAGACTCGGCCGCAAGCCGGTCTGCCTTTGGCTTGTCGTCGGTCGTTGCGACAATCGCAAAGCGGCCACTACGGCTGCAGGCCTTGGCCAGTGCTTCGTAAAGCATGGCCATGACCGTATCCGTCAGCCTGGGCACGATCACCCCGATTGTCATTGTGTTGCCGCGCCTAAGGCTCGCTGCGGAAACGTCCCGAACGTATCCCAGCTCTTCGGCAACCTTGCGCACGCGACGCGCGGTCTCGCTGTCGGATCGCGGAAGCCTTTCGTCGAGAATGCGGGACACGGTGGACTTGGAGACACCGGCTGCGGCAGCGACGCCGTGAATAGTGACGCGGGTCTGTCCCGGAACTTCATCCGTCTTTGAATTCATTGAGTCTTTTCCATTCGAGTCAGCATTGAGCCGCCGCTCTCCAGCATGCCTCAAAAAAGATATTGACTCCAGAGAATTCGAGAACGATAGTGGGAACGTTCCCGTAAACGATCCTATGCCAGTCGCGAGCGAACCGCGATTGCACGAAGGAGGAGACCAATATGCAACCGATGGATATGCGCGGGCTGAGCCCGGCCCCCGTTACCGCTTTCACCCGCGACAGTGAAATTGATCACAAAGCCAACGCCAAAATCGCCAAATGGCTGGTCTCGATGGAAGGCGTCAAAAGCCTCGTCATCCTCGGCCATGCCGGCGAAGGCACCTTCCTCACGGAAGATGAGCGCCTTGCTCTCATCCACACTTATGTTGAAGCGGTCGACGGTGCCGTTCCGATCATTGCCGGGATTACCGGTGAAGGCACGAGGGTCGCCGCTGAAGAGGCCAGGAAATGCAAGGCCGCTGGTGCCACCGGCGCGCTCGTCTATCCGAACCACGGCTGGCTGCGTTTCGGCTTTCAGAAGGGAGCGCCTCAGGATCGCTACAAGGCAATCTGGCAAGAATCTGGCCTGCAGTGCATCCTTTTCCAGTATCCCGACGCCACCAAGGCATCATACGATCTGGATACACAGCTTGCGATTGCTACCCAGGAAGGCGTCGTCGCTACCAAGAACGGCGTGCGCAATATGAAGCGCTGGTATGTCGAAATTCCGGAGCTGAAGAAGGCCAATCCAAAGCTGCAGGTTCTGAGCTGCCACGATGAATGGCTGCTGCCAACCATGTTCGATGTCGACGGTCTGCTCGTCGGTTATGGCAATATCGCGCCGGAGCTGCTGATCGACCTGATCAAAGCCGGAAAGGCACAGGACTATCCGGAAGCGCGCAAGATCTTCGAACGCCTTCTTCCGGTGACGCGTGGCGTCTATCACCGCGGCTCTCACATGGAAGGCACCGTGGCCCTGAAACTCGGCCTTGTCCACCGTGGTATCCTTGATCACGCCACGATCCGCGAGCCGCTGAAGAACCTTGGCGAAAAGGCCGAAGCAGAGATCTTTGCTGCCTTCGACGCCGCCGGTATTGGCCGCGTTGACCAGCTCTTGGCTGCCGAGTGACCTCTTTGACGCCCCTGCGCATGTTGCAGGGGCGCATTCCGAAGGGAGGAGGAAACCATGGAAACCCGCCGAGGCAGACTTGAACGTCTTTGAAGGCCATTGCTCTGACAGGACGAACTGACGCGCAGTAGCAACCATCAAGCAGGAGCGCCCCTGGCCGGGAGAGTGGTAGGCCACGGGGCGAGTAGGAGGAACCAATGAATGTCATGCAGCCTATGCCGGCTGAGACGGCGAATGTCGCTGATCATCAGGCCGAAATCAGCGCTCGTCTGGAGCGCCTTCCCATCACCCGCGAGGTATTCTGGGCTCGCAATATCGTCGGCGCCGCAACGTTCTTCGACGGCTACACGGTCATCGCCATCGCTTATGCCATGCCCGTCCTTGTTCGCGAGTGGGCCTGACGCCCTCACAGACCGGCATGATCCTGTCGATGGGCTATCTGGGACAGTTGATCGGTGCGATCCTGTTTGGCTGGCTCGCCGAGAAGATCGGCCGGCTGAAAGTTCTCCTATTCACCATCCTGCTCTTCGTCAGCATGGATGTCGCATGCCTGTTTGCTGCCGGGGCCGGCATGATGATGGCCTTCCGTTTCGTCCAGGGGATCGGCACCGGCGGCGAGGTTCCGGTCGCCAGCGCCTATATCAATGAGTTGATCGGGTCGAAGGGGCGCGGCAAGTTCTTCCTCCTCTATGAGGTCATGTTCCTGCTGGGCCTCGTCGGCGCCGGGCTGATCGGCTACTTCATGGTACCGGTTTACGGCTGGAAGGCGATGTTCGTCGTCGGTCTCGTTCCCGCAATCATCATGGTTCCTCTGCGCTGGTTCCTGAAGGAATCACCGCGTTGGTTGGCTGCCAACGGCCGCTATGGCGAAGCAAACGCTATCGTCACCCGCATGGAAGAAAGTGCTCGTGCGGCCGGCAAGGAATTGCCCGAACCGAAGCTCATCCAGGCGCCGGTCCACCGCAAGTCGGACTGGCGCGAACTCTTCCAGGGCGTCTACTTGAAGCGGACGCTTTCCATCTGGGCCATGTGGTTTACCGCCTATACGGTTGCCAACGGTACGATCACCTGGCTGCCGACCCTGTATCGACAGGTCTTTAACCTGCCGCTTCAAACCAGCATCTTCTATGGTTTCCTGACGTCGGTCGGCGGCGTGATCGCCGCTGTGATCTGCGCGCTGCTCATCGACAAAGTGGGACGCAAGCGCTGGTACACGGGGGCGCTGCTTCTCGCTCCCCTGCCGCTGCTGGTTCTCGCATGGCTCGGCGCGACCTCTCCCATCCAGGTTTTGGTTCTAGCCGGCCTCGCTTATGCGATCGTCCAGACCGTCACATTCTCCCTCTACCTGTACTCTGCCGAGATCTACCCGACACGCCTCAGGGCATTGGGAACCGGAACCGGCAGCGCCTGGCTTCGCCTGGGATCATCGGCCGGCCCGATCCTCGTCGGTACGGTGATGTCTTCCATGGGCATCCAGTATGTCTTTGCGAGCTTCGCAGCCATTCTGATCGTTGGTGCAATCATCACGATGTTGTTTGCGATAGAAACCAAGGACCGCGTACTGGAGGAACTTTCTCCGTAACGGTTGAAAATACGGTCTGATCGGCTTTGATCTGGCGGATGAAAATCCGCCAGTTTCATTTGGTCGTCGCTGAGGGCACTGGGTCGGCGCCGCCGGGAGGTCAAGCGGCGCCGGATGCGGTTTCTGTTATCGCTGGCAGACTTTGACGCGATAGGGATTGCCCCAATCGTCGTGCAACCATTCGAAGTGGCAATAGTCCGGCCGGTAATAGGTCCGGTAAACGGGGTAGGGGCGGTAAGCGGGATAGGCCGGGTAGGCGGGACGGGCGGCCTCCGACAGCAGGGCGCCGCCGACGACGCCGGCAGCAAGGCCGCCCCAGAAGGCATCGCGTGGACGGGCATCGGCGGTGGTGGCGGTGGCGAGCGAGGCGCCGGCAAAGGTCAGCGCAATCAGGCCCGTCGCCATGGTCTTATGAAGAGCGGACATGGTATTTTCCTTTCATGGGCATGGCTTCCATAAAGCCATGCCGCAGACTCGGCCCGGATCGCGGCGGCGCAATGGCCGCGCAAGCAGTTTCGGCATTAAATTTTCGTCATGATTTCAACGGATCCCCGATGTCGAAATGATTTATCGCGGACGACCTTTCAGTCTCGTGCAAGCCGGGCTGGTAATCCCGCAATGTCTTCAGCTTGGTAAGCCGGCTCGTAAAATTCGGCTGTCGAAATTTATGGTTAAAACCTTGTTAAAAGCCTTGGCGTTATCGTTTTTGTAGTCGATATTTCATTTGTTGCGGGAGCGATATTTTTTGAAATCAGCCGGGGAACTTCTGGAGTTGGCTTGCCGCCGGATCGCTGATCTGGATACCCCGGCCTATGTCAAGAACAGCGAGCTGCGTTATATCGCCGTCAACGAGGCCTATGCCCGCTTTCTAGGCCGCGAGATCTCCGATTTCATCGGCAGGCGCAGCCGCGAACTCCTCGACCGTGCCGAGGAAGAGGAACGCGAGGACAAGGAACGCCGCGCGCTGGTGTTCGGCACAGAGGAAAATGCCATCTGCTTCGATGCGGCGGGCCTCAGTCATGAACGCATCCAGATCGAAAGCTTTTCGCCATCGCCGGAGCGAACCTATGTGCTCGGCATCTTCGAAGTGCGCGAGACGCCACGCCGCGCCCTTGGAGACGGGAAGGGCGCCGGTGATCATGGCCTTGCCGGCGATTTCGCCCGCGTGCGCGAGGCGCTGGAAAAGCTCGACCACCCGATCGGCATCTTCGCCGAAGACGGCCGGCCTCTGGTCGTCAACGCCGCCTATCGCAACGGCGAGAAAACGGTAGCCCCTAGCGATTCGAGCTGGCACGCGAGCGTCGACGAACGCGACCTGCTGCGCACCATCATGGAGGATCTGCCGGTCGCGGTTTTCGTGCGCGACGAGAAACATCGCCTCGTCTATGCCAACCAGTATTATGAGACTTTCAGCGGCCATGAGCGCTCGCGGGTGCTGGGAATGACCGAATATGAAATGTTCGGCCCGGAGGGCGGCGAGGCGATCTACCGGGAAAACCGGCTGTCGCTGGAACAAGACCTGTCGCAGGAGCTGGAAGGCGTAATGCCGAGCAAGGATGGCCGCATCCATCCCGTGATCTCGCGAGTCAAGCGTGTCGTGACGGCGGACGGGCGAGCCTATGTCGTCGGCTCCTTTTCTGACATTTCACCGCTCAAGGAGCGGGAGAAGGCACTGATCGAAGCGCGGAAGCAGGAAGAAGTGCTGCACCGGGATATCGAGAATATCCTGCGCTCGCTGCCGGTCGGCGTGCTGATCCTGGATAACGACCACCAGATCCTCTACGTCAACGACGAATTCTACAGCATCTGGGAGCTGCCGCTCGACGACCGCTTTGACGGCCGCCCCTTCATCGACGTCATCCGCCGCAATTATGAGCTCGGTCGTTACGATGGCACGCAGACGCCCGAGGAAATCTACGATTTCCGCAAGCACCTGTTCGAGACCGAGGAGCCCGAGCCGATCGAGCTCGGCTGGGCGGGCGGCAAATCCGTCATCTTCGATAGCCGCCGTATCTCGAACGACCGGATACTGCTCACCTATGCCGACATTACGGCCGTGCGTGAGCGGGAAAATGAAGTCCACGAGGCCCGTGCCGCGCTGGAACATCTCGGCGAGATGATGCGCGACGCGACACACGCCATGCCGCAGGGCCTCGCCATCGTCCAGGATGGCATTATCAAGATGTCTAATGAGGCGCTGGCTCATATCCTGGAGATTCCCGCCACCTATATCGAGACCGGGCAGGGTTGGCTCGGCATGTTCGAATTCTGCGCGGCGCGCGGCGATTTCCACGAGGACGCGGCCGAGATTCTACAGGGTTGGCGCGACAATATCGCGGCGAGGTTGCCGATCTCCACGGCCTTCCATGTCGGCGGCGAGCGCTGGGTGAACATGGATGCGACGGTCAGCAAGGGGCAGTACTGGGTGGCGCTTTTTACCGACGTCACCGACCTCAAGAGCCGCGAGGAGGAGCTGCGCCAGCTGCTGTCGCGCGCCGAAGCCGCCGATCGCGCCAAATCCGAATTCCTTGCCAATATGAGCCATGAGATCCGCACGCCGATGAACGGCGTGCTCGGCATGGCGGAGCTGCTCGCCAAGACCAATCTCGATACGCGCCAGAAGACCTTCGTCGATATCATCGTCAAGTCGGGCAATGCGCTGCTGACGATCATCAACGATATCCTCGACTTCTCGAAGATCGACGCCGGGCAGATGAAACTGCGTAAAGCCGCCTTCGATATCACCGAAGCGGTGGAGGACGTGGCGACACTCTTGTCCTCGCATGCGGCCGAGAAGAACATCGAACTCCTGGTGCGGGCCGCACCCGACCTGCCAGCCGCCGTGATCGGCGACGCCGGGCGTTTCCGCCAGATCGTCACCAATCTCGTCGGCAACGCCGTCAAGTTCACCGAGCGCGGACATGTCTTCGTCGATGTCGGCTTCGAGGCTGCTGCCGGCGGCGAGATCATGGCGTGCATCCGCATCGAGGATACCGGCATCGGTATCCCGCCGGAGAAGCTCGAATCGGTGTTTGATAAATTCTCGCAGGTGGACGCCTCGTCGACCCGGCGGCATGAAGGAACCGGCCTCGGTCTTGCGATCACCGCCGGACTCGTCGACCTTTTCGGCGGTTATCTCAACGTCGAAAGCGAATGGGGCAAGGGTTCCGTCTTCACCATCAACCTGCCGTTTGCGGTGGCGGCCGCCCGCCTTGAGCCGAAGCCATTGCCGATCAACGTGCAGGGTGCGCGCATCCTCGTCGTCGACGACAATGAAGTGAATCGGCGAATCCTGACCGAGCAGCTGTCTCTCTGGGGCTTCGACGGCGTGGCCGCCGAGGGCGGCGGGACCGGGCTTGCGATCCTGGAGGCGGCGGCCGGTCTCGGCGTTACCGTCGATGCCGTCGTGCTCGATTATCACATGCCCGATATGAACGGCGCCGATGTCGCACGCCGGCTGCGCGCCGATCCCCGCTTCGTCGAACTGCCGATCATCTTCCTGACGTCGATGGATATTTCGGGCACGGAAAAAGAATTTGCGGCGTTGAACGGGCACGCGCATCTGATGAAGCCGGCGCGCGCCAACGTGCTGCGCAACACCGTGGTCGAGGTGGTGCGCGCCAGCCGCGTCAAGCAGGCATCCGAGGCTGAGTTTGCCCGGCTGCAGACGGAAGCGGTCGTGCTCGCGCCGGCGCCTCTGCCGCAGAAACGGGCCGCTGAATTCGTCGACGTGCTCGTCGCCGAGGACAACGAGGTCAACCAGATCGTCTTCACACAGATCCTGCAAGGCACGGGTCTTTCCTTTCTCGTCGTCGAGAATGGCGAGGAGGCGGTCGCCGCCTGGGAGAGGCATACGCCGCGCATCATCATGATGGACGTCTCGATGCCCGTCATGAACGGCCATCAGGCGACCCGGGCGATCCGCGAAAGGGAAAAGGGGCCGGGCCACCGGGTGCCGATCATCGGCGTTACCGCTCACGCGCTCGAAAGCGACCGCGAACTCTGCCTCGATGCCGGCATGGACGACTACATGTCGAAGCCGATCAGCCCCGAGCTGCTCGAGGAAAAAATCCGCCAGTGGCTCGGAACGAGCGAGCAGCAGCCGGAGCGCACCAGCTACTGATTTGAACCTTCGGAAAACAGGATGCTCTCGAATTCCTAAGCGCCGTTGAGGATATGCAGGATCTCGATACGATCCTCGCCGACGCGATAAAAGATCAAATAGTTGCCGCAAGGACGGCGGCGAACGCCAGTGTGTTCGTAACGTCGAACCAATGAAAAGCCGTTCGGCGTTTCTGCCAGACGCTCACACCGTTCCAGCCGTTCTTTGATGAAGCTTGCCGCCCGCTGCAGATCGTCCTTAGTGATATAGTCGCCAATACGTTCGAGATCCGCCTCCGCCTGGCGGTGATGAGGACGATCACGAACGGCCGTCATATTTGGCCGCAAGGCGGGCGGCGACATCGCTGATGGGCTTGAAGCGGCCTGCTTCAGCGTCGGCGATCCCCTGGTCGATCGCCAGATCGAGCGCCATCAACCGTTTTTCCCGCTCCTCGACAAGCCGGACACCTTCCCGCAGAACTTCGCTGCGAGAGTTGTAACGCCCCGATTTCACGAGTTCGTTCACATAGTTTTCGAGTTGCTGTCCAAGATTCGCGCTGCTGGCCATATTGGTTCTCTCGCTGTTAGCAATTGAGCCGTTTGAATCGATCGCACTTACCCGGGTTTACTTGATGCCGCAGAGCATTTCGCGCTTGCCGGCAAAGCCCTTGCGGCGCTCGACGGCAAAGCCTGCGGCGATGAGGTTGCGGCGCACGAAGCCGGCCGCCGCATAGGTGGCGAAGGTGCCGCCGGCTGCGCTTTTCTCGCAGACGAGCCGCATCAGTTGCTCCGACCACATATCGCTGTTGCGCGACGGGGCGAAGCCGTCGAGATACCAGGCGTCGAAGCCGGACTTGGCTGCCGCGACTCCGTCCAAGGCATGGCCGCAGACCACGCTGAGCGTCGTCTGGGCATCGAGATCGAGCTCAACGATGCTATCAGGCGCTTGCGGCCACGTCGCCGTCAGCGCTTCGCGCTCGGCATCGATCTCCGGCCAGTGCGACAGCGCCCGGCCGATTTCTTCGCCGCGCATCGGGTGGAGTTCGAAGGAGATGAAATGCAGGTGCTGGCCATCTGCACGGTGGAGTTTCCATTGCCGCCAGGTCTCGGCGAAGTTCAGCCCGGTGCCGAAGCCGAGTTCTCCGATCAGGAATGTCTGCCGCCCGTTCCAGCGCTCCGGCAGGCCGTTGCCGGCGAGAAAAACATGGCCGCATTCCAGCCGCCCATCGGTCTGGCAATAAAAATGATCGCCAAAGGCGGTGGAATAGGGCATATCGCCGTCGCGCCATTCGAGCGGCTGCGGCGCGCCTGCGCCAATCTGATCGGGGTTCACGTCTGTCATGGAAAAAGCCGATAATCCTCAGCCGGTCTCAGGTCAATCGTCCTCAGAATTGCTGATCGTCGGCGGCGGCATCATGGGTCTCTGGGCGGCGGTCCATGCCGAGCGCCGGGGCATCCGTTCCCTTATTGCCGACGCCGGCAGATTGGGCGAAGGTGCAAGCGGCGGCCTGCTCGGCGCGCTCATGCCGCATATGCCGGACCGGTGGTCGGAGAAGAAGCAGTTCCAATTCGATGCGCTGGTCTCGCTCGAAGCCGAGATCGCCGCGCTCGAAGCCGAGACCGGACTTTCCGCTGGCTACCGCCGTTCCGGACGGCTGATCCCGCTGCCGAAGCCGCATCTCAACACAATAGCGCGCGGCCACTCCGAGGACGCCGAACTCCATTGGCGGGCGGGCGAGCGCCGCTTCCACTGGCATGTGCTCGACAGGCCTGATGTAGACGGTTGGATCAAGGCGTCTGCCGGCGAGAGCGGCTTCGTGCACGACACGCTTGCCGCCCGCGTTGCGCCTCGCTTGCTGGTCGCAGCGCTCATCGCCTTCCTGCGGCGGGCAAAGCATGTTCGCATCCTGGAGCATGCGACGGTTGCCGGCCTCGATCCCGATCGCGGTACGGCCGAAATCAACGGCGAAACCATCGTTTTCAGTCACTGCATCCTGGCCGCCGGCCATCAGTCCTTTCCGTTGTTGCAGGGCCTGACGCCGGGGCTGAAACAACCGCTCGGCCAGCCGGTGAAGGGGCAGGCGGCATTGTTGAAAGCCGATATCGACCCGGCGCTGCCGACGATCTTCCTCGATGGGCTCTATGTCGTCGCGCATGAGGGCGGGCACGCGGCGATCGGCAGCACCAGTGAGAACCGTTTTGACGATCCTACATCCACCGACCTCCAGCTCGACGTGCTGATCGAGGCGGCGCGGGGCATCGTACCGACGCTTCGCGACGCCCCTATTGTCGAGCGCTGGGCCGGGCTTCGCCCGAAGGCGATCGATCGGGATCCGATGATCGGTCGGCATCCCGACCACCGGCGCCTGATCGCGCTGACCGGCGGCTTTAAGGTCAGTTTCGGCCTCGCCCACCGGCTGGCGGAGGCGGCGATATGTATCGCAAGCGATACAGACTGCGGATTTTTGCTGCCGGAAAGCTTCGCAATTTCAAGCCACATTGCGGTGGCTTCACGTTAAACGTGAATTAGACGCCGCTGCCTTTCGTGATTCTGTCATGCAAATCACCTATCTGCTTGCGCATCGACAGCGCCGGATCTGAACGGCTCTCACTTCCTTGATGGAGGAAATTGCATGCGCTATGCCATTTGCTTCACGCCTCCGGCGAGCGACCCGTTGTCGCTCGTGGCCGCCAATTGGCTTGGCCGAAACGTGTTTTCGGGCGATATGATGGAGCCTCCGGCAGTTCGTGGCCTCGGCATTCACGAGATTGCCTTCCATACCGCCGTGCCGCGGCGCTACGGATTTCACGGCGTTTTGAAGGCGCCGTTCCACTTGTCCCGCGACATGCGCGAATCGCAACTCCTGCGCGATCTCATGCGTTTTTCCGGGACCTTCGTTCCCTTCCAGATTCCTCGTATCGAAGTCGCCCGGCTCGGCAATTTCTACAGCCTGCTGCCGAGCACGCCCTGCGAGCAGATCCAGTATCTCGCCTCGGCGATCGTGCAGGAATTCGATCGTTTCCGCGCACCGCTTAGCGAGGCCGAGATCGAACGCAGCGATCCGGACGGGCTGTCGGCGACGCAATTTTCCAATCTGCATCGCTGGGGCAATCCCTATGTGATGGAGGAGTTCCGCTTTCATATGCCGGTGACAGGCCCCGTCAACGCGATCGACATGCCGCGCATCGAGCCGGCGTTGCGGACGATCTTCGAGCCTGTCCTCTGCGAACCTGTCACGGTTTCGAACGTGGCTCTGATGATCGAGGAGGGCACTGGCGGTCCTTTCCGCGTTCATTCGCTGCATCCGATGGGCAAGGTCAGCGCGCGCAAAATCGCTTGAGTCTGCCGATGGGCTAAAGGCTTGTGCCGTAAGGGCAAAATCCGGCGGAGCAGTTTCCGTCTCGACATTCCAGCTGCGGATGCTACCGTTCCCCGTCTTTTCAGAAGGTGATTTGATGGTATCCGAGACTTATCCGCGCAATCTCGTCGGTTACGGGCGTCTGACGCCCGATCCGAAATGGCCGGACGAGGCACGCATCGCCGTGCAGTTCGTCATCAACTACGAGGAGGGTGGCGAAAGCTCGATCCTCGACGGAGATCCGGCTTCCGAAAACCTGCTATCGGAGATCGTCGGTGCGGCGGCCTGGCCGGGGCAGCGCAACCTCAACATGGAATCGATCTATGAGTATGGTTCGCGTGCAGGCTTCTGGCGGCTCTGGCGGATGTTCACCGATCTCAAGGTGCAGGCCACCGTCTACGGCGTGACGCTGGCGATGGCCCGCAACCCCGAGGCCGTCGCCGCGATGAAGGAGGCCGGTTGGGAGATCGCCAGCCACGGTTACCGCTGGCTGGAATACAAGGATTTTCCTGAAGATCTGGAGCGCAAGCATATCCTCGAAGCGGTGCGCCTGCATACCGAACTCACCGGCGAGCGGCCTTACGGCATGTACCAGGGCAAGCCTTCCGACAATACGCTTCGGCTGGTGCAGGAGGAGGGCGGTTTCCTCTATTCCTCGGATTCCTATGCCGACGACCTGCCTTATTGGGTGAACGGCGTCGACGGGAAACCCTTCCTGATCATTCCTTATACGCTCGAAACCAACGACATGCGTTTTGCGACGCCGCAGGGCTTCAATGCCGGCGATCAGTTCTTCACCTATCTGAAGGATGCCTTCGACACGCTTTATGAGGAAGGCAAGGCGGGCAGCCCGAAGATGATGTCGGTCGGATTGCATTGCCGCCTCGTCGGGCGTCCCGGCCGGGCGGCAGCGCTGAAGCGCTTCATCGAATATGTGCTGAAGCATGACAAGGTCTGGATTCCGCGCCGCATCGAGATCGCCGAGCATTGGCACAAGCACCATCAGCCGGAAGCGCTGTGATGATGTCGCGCAAGGATTTCGTTTCCCGCTTCGGCGGCGTCTTTGAACATTCGCCTTTCATCGCCGAGCGCGCCTATGACGCCGGCCAGGTGCCGGAGCCGCTGACGGCAGCCGGCGTGCATGCGTCGCTAACCGCCGTCTTCCGGGCGGCAAGCCCGCAGGAACGCCTCGGCGTGCTCAGCGCCCATCCTGACCTTGCCGGGCGCCTTGCGATATCAGGCGAACTCACCGAAGACAGCCGGAAGGAGCAGTCCGGCGCCGGTCTCGACCGCCTGAGCCCGGCCGAACATGCCCGCTTCACCGAACTCAATTCGGCCTATGTCGAAAAATTCGGCTTTCCCTTCATCATCGCCGTCAAAGGGCTCGGCAAGGACGATATCCTGTCGGCCTTCGAAACACGGATCGGCAACAGCAGGGACGAAGAATTTGCGACCGCGACGGCGCAAGTCGAGCGGATCGCGCTGCTGCGCCTGACGACGATGCTGCCGGAGGCTGAATGAACGAGCGGCGCGCGATCGACTATCTCAATGAGATGTATGAGGCGGCATCCGAAGCGCTGTCTTTCGTCGGCGGAATGGATGGGGCGGCGTTCGCCGGGGACAAGCTCACTTTCAAGGCGGTCACCTTTTGCCACTTCACCATCGGTGCCGCGGCATCCCGCTTGCTGGTGACTCATCCGGAATTTGCGACCGAGCATCCCGATCTGCCGTGGACGAAAATCTGCGGCACGGGCAACCGTATCCTCGACGGCGTCTTCGATCTCGATCCTTCCGACATCTGGGAGGCGACGTATCGCACGCTGCCGGAGCTTCTTTCCGCGATCGATGCCATCCGTCACTGGCATGCCGAAGGTGAGTGAACGATTGCCCCCACATCTCGACATCCGTCCGCTTACGAGATCCGCCTTTGCTCCCTTCGGCGAGGTGATCGAAGCCGATCCCGCCTCGATGCGGCTTATCAATGGCGGTACGACGGAGCGTTTCCATGCGCTCGCCGCCGCCGAGGCGACGGGCGAGGGTGCGCGCGTCATCATCAACCTCTTTCGTGGCCAGCCGCGCAACTTCCCCTATGAAGTCACCATGATGGAGCGCCATCCTTTCGGCAGCCAGAGTTTCTCGCCGGTCTCGGGCCGTCCTTTTCTCGTCGTCGTCTCCGAGGATGAGCACGGTCGCCCGGGCAGGCCGCAGGTGTTTCTGGCGCGCGGCGACCAGGGCGTGAACTATCGCCGCAACGTCTGGCACCATCCGCTGATGGCGCTCGGCCAAGCCGCAGATTTCCTGGTCGTCGACCGTGACGGGCCGGGCAATAATCTGGAAGAATACTTCTTCGAAACCCCTTATATCATCAAAGAGCCAGCCCCATGACCGGACTGACCACACATGTTCTCGACACCGCTCTCGGCAAGCCTGCCGAGGGCTTGAGGATCGATCTTTTCCAGCTTGACGGCGAGATCCGCAGGCATCTGAAGACGGTGGAGACCAATGCCGACGGCCGGGTTGATGGCGGCCCCATCCTCATCGGCGAAAATTTTCGGGCCGGCACCTATGAACTGGTCTTCCACGCCGGCGATTATCTGAGGGCCAGCGGCACGCCGCTGCCGCATCCCGCCTTCCTCGATCTCGTGCCGATTCGCTTCGGCGTTGCCGACGTCACAGCGCATTACCATGTGCCGCTGCTGATATCGCCCTATGGCTATTCCACCTACCGAGGCAGCTAGAGATGCGTTTTGCGGCAATTGCCGATACCCACGGCAACCATCTAGCGCTCGAGGCCGTGCTTGCTGATATTCGTGCGCAGGAGATCGAGGAGATCGTCAATCTCGGCGATTTCTTCAGCGGCCCGCTCGATGCCGGCAAGACGGCAGACTTGCTGAAGCCGCTTAGCCTGACGTCGGTCCGCGGCAATCACGACCGCTATCTGATCGAGCAGGATCCCGCCTCCATGCATGCTTCGGATGCCGCCGCCTATCGGCAATTGACGCCATCCCATCTCGACTGGCTGCGCGGCCTGCCATTCGATATCGTCTATCGCGGCGAGGTCTATCTCTGCCACGCGACGCCGAAGGACGACAATCTCTACTGGCTGGAATCGGTCTCGCCGGAGGGCTTCGTCCTCCTGCAGCCGTTCGAGGCGATCGAGGCATTGGCCGAAGGCATCGACCTGCCGCTGATCCTCTGCGGCCACAGCCACATTCCCCGTGCTGTGCGCCTCTCCGATGGCCGCCTGATCGTCAATCCCGGCAGCGTCGGATGCCCGGCCTATGACGACGAACTGCCTTATTATCACAAGGTGGAAGCCGGCCATCCGCTGGCGAGTTATGCCATTCTGGAAAAGGCGGCGGGCGGATGGACATGGCAGTTCCGGACCGTCGCCTATGACCATATGGCGATGTCGGCACTGGCCGCTAAAAGGGGCCGTGCCGACTGGGCCCACGCGCTGGCAACGGGCTGGGTGAGATAGAGCATGATGCCGAAAAGTGTGTGCGGTTTTCGGGCGACATCATGCTCTAACTATTTAATTTAGAACAGGATTCAGATTTTAGGCCGAACCGGAGTAAAATCATCCTGCGCTAGTCCAGACCCGCTTGCGCGGCGATCAGTCCTTCTTTGGGGCCGGCTTCGGCGCCGGAGGGATGATCGTTTGTGTCGGCACTGCGGCCGGTATTGCCGGCTTTGCCGCGGCGTGCGTCGCCGGTCTTGCCGGTTTTGCACCATCGAGATTTCCAAGGAGGGATGAGATGGCATCGTCGCCTTCGAAGCCGGCTTCCTTCAACAATTTGTCGAGGATCGGTTTGTTGGCCTGGTAGGAGAGGAGCTGGCTAGCCAGTCCTTCACCGAGCCCGATGCCGTTTCCGCCGCCCGCTCCGTTTCCACGGCCAAGCATGCCGCCGGTGTCGAATATCCTGATATCCGAGATCTTCTCGATCGGCTTGACCGCTTCGGCGAGCGCCTGCGGAATGATGCGGATCCGTTCGCGGGTGATCTCGAACTCGATGATGGCTGAGCTCAGCTTGTTGCGGGCGTCGTTGAGCAATGCCTCGCTCTCGGCCGCGGCCTTGCCGGTTTCGAGAATGCCCTTGGCCTTGATGATCGCCGCATCCGCCTCGGCGGTGGCGAGCGTCTTGATGGCCTCGGCCTGGTCGCTTGCCGCCTGTTTTTCGGCTTCGGCGCCGACGGTAACGGCGGTCGCTTCCGTCTCGGCTTTCTTGCGTGCGTCGATGACGGCAATCTGCTTTTCGCGTTCGGCAATCTCGATCGCCTTGGCGGTGCCGACCTTTTCTTCTGCCGCTATCGCCAGCGCGCGGGCCGTTTCCGCAGCCGCCTTCGCCTCGGATTCTTCACGGCTCTTGTTGGCAACGGCGATGGCGCTTTCCTGTGCCACGATCTGGAGGTCACGCTTGGCTTCGGTTTCGCGTTGCTGGACGGCGCGGGCGGCGTCGATGTTGGCGCTTTCGCGAGCCTGTTTGGCAGATGCCTCACGTTCGGCGATCGCCTGTTCGGAAGCGATGCGGGCTTCCTCCTCGGCGCGTTTTGCGGCCTGCTCCTGCTGCGCGGTTTCGGCGCGTGTCGCCGCAGATTTGTTGGCGATGTCCCGTTCCTGGCTGAGTTCGGCTTCCCGCTTGGTTCGCTCGATGGTCAGCGATTGCTGACGGGCCTCGAGATCCTTCTGGGCAATGGCGACCTCGGTGTCGCGGACGATCTCGTTTCGCTCTTTCTTGCGTCCCTCGGTGATGCGGGTCAATGCCGCGAGGCCCTGCGCGTCGAAGAAGTTGTTGGCGTTGAAATGCTTGATATCGGTCTGGTCGAGGCGTGTCAGCGACACGGATTCGAGTTCGAGGCCGTTCGACTGGAGATCGGCGCCGACAGCTTCCTGCACGGCCTTGACGAAATCCATGCGCTGTTCCTGCAGCGCGTCGAGATTCATCGTCGCGGCCACCGAGCGAAGGCCGTCGACGAATTTCGCCTCGATCAGGATGCGGAGAGCCTCGGCATCGTTGGTGCGGTTGCCGAGTGTCTGAGCTGCAAGCGCAATCGAGGAGGCATCGGGTTTCACGCGCACATAGAATTCAGCGCCGATATCGACGCGCATGCGGTCCTTGGTGATCAGTGCATCGCCTTCGCCGCGGCGAACCTCGAGGCGCAGCGTCTTCAGGTTCACCCGGGCAGTCGAATGGAAGATTGGCAGGACGACCGAACCGCCGTCGAGCACGACCTTCTGGCCGCCGAGACCGGTGCGCACATAGGCCTCATCGCGGCTGGAGCGCGTGTAAAGAGAGGCGAGGACAAAACCGATGCCGAAGATCAGAACAATCCCAATGCCAGCTGGTAGAATAACGTCGTATATCATTGCTGCTCCCTCAAAGATTGATTGTCCGCATCGGCGGGGTCGACCGGCGCGGGAATGGCGATAAACACATTTGCCTTGTGATCGACGAGAAGAACCGAAGCGCCGATCGCGAGCGGACCTTCGCCCTTGGCAGCTCGGGCTCGAAGCACGTGCCAGTTTCCATGCTGATCCTTGACGCGGACGCGGCCCGGCAGTCCCTGATCGAGCGGGCCGATCGACACCTCGGCTGTCCGGCCGAGCAAGGCGTCGAGATCGACCGCGTAGGTTTCGTCGTGCGGTACGATCCGCGCCACGGTTCTGCTCGATGCCCTGACCATGGGGATGGTTGCGAGCGCGGCAGGTATGACGGCTATCAAGCTTGGCAGCGGCGCCCAGACGGCGTTGGCGACGGCCTGCAACGCAAAGCCCGTCATCGCGAAGAAGCCGAGCGTCAGCATCATGAGAATCAGCAGCGGAACACCGCCGAGATTGAGCCAGGAAAGGTAAGCCAGGATGCCGTCATGGCCATGAACCTCAGGCTTTCCCAGAAATTCCGTCATCGAAAAACCCATGACCATCGCGAGCATCTCGATCGCGGTCAGGCCGACAAGGATCGCTGCGGCGATGGCAAAGGGCGCACATTCAGGGGAGAAAAGGAGTGCCATCGTGTTATCGATTATTCGCCTTGAAGCGTGCGAGCCGGGCTTCGATTGCCTGCTCGCGGTGCAGTCGGTCGAGTTCGTCCAATTCGGAACTGTGGCTATGCTCGCCAGCGGGAACTCCGGTCAGCCGCGAAACTGCCGCAGCTGCGCGCGCAGCATCTGCACCCGGTGCGGGCTGGCTGTGACCGGTCGCTGCTTGTTCGGGATGTCGGGCGATACTGCGCTTGAAATCGGCAAGGCGAGCGTCCGCCTCACGGCGCGTGGCGAGCACGGCCTGCAAGGCTTTCTGCCCTTCGTCAACCTGCTCTCTGGCATCGGCCAGTGCCTTATCGAGCGCTGCGATCTGGGATTCGAGATCGATCTGACGGGCGACGCCGGCCTTTGCCAGGTCATCCCGCCCGGAGGAGACGGCGAGGCGGATCTTCTGGTCGAGCGCGTTCATGTCTTCGACGATTTCGTCTTTGCGACTCTGGATGCGGTATTCCTCCGCACGCGCCTTGCCGAGATCGGTGCGTGCCTCATCAGCCGCCGCATCGATCTCGCGGACCGCTTGTTCAATGACGGCGATCTTGTTTACGCCTTCCGCCTTGTCGATGGCCGCATTCGCGATGCCCGCGATCAGGCGACCCATGCGTGAGAGAATGCCTTCGTTCGTCATGTTTTCCTCCATCCGAGCGGAATTCGGCGTAACGCCGATGTGAATCTCGTAACGGTCCTGGCCCGCAACGAGGTAGGCCGGAAAAATACTCTCCCATCCCCGTGAATAACCCGCGACATCGAAGGGCACGGCAACGCGTCCGTGCACCGTGGCGATCGTTAGGTCCGAGGGGCCTTTGATGGCGAAGAGCTTATCGTCGAGCGGCAGATGCGGCGGATCGGCGGTGACGCCGCGATTGGCAGCGAAATCGCGAAGGCCGAGCGTGACCAGCCTTGCCGGCAGGCCCGTCTGCTCGCGGACAGTTTCATAGGCAAGGTCATGCAACACGACGAGATTGGCGCCCGTCCTGTCAGAGACGAGGCCGGTCAGGATTTCGATCATCCTGAGATAGGCGGCAATGGTGTCGTCCAGCGCCTGCCGGGCACTGTCGTCAGGCGCCAGCGTGTAGCGCAGCAGCGATGGATGCGGTGTCTTGCCTGTGGTAGCCATAGGCAAAACATAAAGCACCGCTTTTGTGCTTTCAAGATGCTGCGCTAAAAATACAACCTAAGCTTAACGTTCGGTTAGAAGGAGAGAATCGACACAGTTTTCGGATCACATTTGCCGATGGAAGACCCGGCAGCGGATCGGCGGTCGCTCCTATCGGGCGGCCGCGTGTGCCTCGCGAATACCGGCGCTGATGCGGTTGATGATCGTCCATATGAGAAGTAGAGCCACCAGCGCCCAAAGCCACGATGTCCATGCTGCAAACGTCCCACCGATCGCGACAAAGATGCCGAGCGCACCGAAAAGCACCGCACGGTCGCTTTTGCCCAGCGGCCCGTCGTAACGCCGGCTTGCCCCGACCGTTTGACCCAGAACGCCGGTAAATTCCGTTAATACCGAGAGGAATATGACGGCCATCGCCGGCATCAAGCCATTCGGATCGATGAGCGCAAACGGCAAATACAGGGCGACATCCGACACGACATCACCGATCTCGTTCAGATACGCACCTAAAATGCTCTTCTGCCCATGTTCGCGCGCGAGCATGCCGTCAATGGCGTTGAGGCCCATGCGCAGGAGAAACCATATAGGCACCAGCAGGAACCAATGCGGAAGCGGGGCGACGCTCAGAAAAAGGCCAAGTGCCACCGAGAAGGCGGCAGCAACTGAAGTCACCTGATTGGCGGTGACGCCCCGTGCCGCGAGTGCGCGCACCAGAGGGCGAAGAATATTCTGAAACCGGGACTTCAATTGATAAACAGACATGCGACCTCAGTGGAATATCGTGGCGTTTGATCAGTCTATCCCGGCTCGGGCAGTACAGATCGTCGTACCTGTGGGAAAGGCCGAACTTCATATCGGTTCATGCAAAGGACTTACATTTGCAACTAGACTTTTGCAATGAAAGCAACTCACTGTGCCGCCAATGGATGCGACCTATCCACCGATCAGAATTGGAGAAGACCGTGCTGCAAACTGCCGATAGCGAGCAGCCGTCCTCGACGGCCAGACCAATGCGTGAATCCGAATTCGCATCGCATGATGGCACTCGACTGTTTTACCGGATGTGGCCCGCGACCGGTGCTTCCCCGAAGGGCGCAGTCATTCTTCTCCATCGCGGCCACGAGCATAGCGGCCGCGTCGCCCATCTCGCCACCGAGCTCGGCCTCGATGATTTTGCCTTCTACGCCTGGGACGCACGCGGCCACGGGCGTTCGCCGGGAGAGCGCGGCTATTCGCCATCCTTTGCGGCCTCGACGCATGATCTTGATTGCTTCGTCCGCCATGTCAGCGAAACCAGCGGTGTTTCAGTCGAAGACATCGCCGTCATTGCACAAAGCGTCGGCGCGGTTCTGGCCACCACCTGGGTGCACGACTATGCGCCGCCAATCCGTGCGCTCGTGCTGGCCTCCCCAGCCTTCAGCGTCAAGCTCTACGTGCCTTTTGCCAAGGAAGGCATTGCGCTCTGGGACAAGCTCAAGGGGACATTCTTCGTCAACTCCTATGTCAAGGCGAGGTTTCTGACGCATGATCCCGAGCGCATCGCCTCGTACGAATCCGACCCATTGATCTCCCGGCCGATTGCCTCCAACATCCTGGTGCAGCTCTATGAGGCGGCGGCCCGGGTTGTCGCCGATGCCCGCGCCATCACCGTGCCGACCCAGTTGCTGATCTCCGGCAGCGACTGGGTGGTGCGACATGCGCCGCAGCACCGGTTTTACGAAAACCTCGGCAGCCGCATCAAGGAGCGGCATGTGCTTGCCGGCTTCTACCATGACACGCTTGGCGAAAAGGACCGCGCAATTGCGCTCGCCGAGATCCGCCGTTTTATCGATGCACGTTTCGCCGAGCCTCGGGCGCCTGTCGACCTTCGCACCGCCCATATCCAGGGCTATACCAAGGACGAGGCCGACCGGCTTTCGAGCCCTCTGGATGCCACATCCCCACGCGGTATCTACTGGGCGCTCAGCCGTCTCAACATCAGGCTCGGCGCGCTGGTGTCCGAAGGCATAAAGACCGGGGTCAAGACCGGTTTTGATTCCGGCTCGACGCTCGATTACGTCTACGAGAACAGGCCGCGCGGGCTCGGCCCCGGCGGGCGTTTGATCGACAAGGTGTTCCTCGAGGCGATCGGCTGGCGCGGCATCAGGCAGCGCAAGCTGCACTTGCAGGAGCTGATCGACCGCGCGCTGCAGCGCCTGAAAGCCGCCGGCCGCACGACCCACATGCTCGACATAGCGGCCGGGCACGGCCGCTATGTGATTGATGCGATCGAGACGGCTGCCGTGCGTCCCGATAGTGCGCGTTTGCAGGACTATTCCCCCATCAACGTCGATGCCGGCCGCAACAGTATTGCCACGCGTCGACTGGGTGATTTCGTCAGCTTCCGCCAGCAGGATGCTTTTGACGGCGAGGGGCTGGCTGCAATCATGCCGGCTCCGGATCTCGCGATCGTCTCCGGCCTTTACGAACTGTTTTCCGACAATGCGATGATCGCCGCCTCGCTCGACGGGATCGCCCGGGCGATGCGGCCCGGCGGTCTGCTCGTCTACACCAACCAGCCATGGCATCCACAACTGGAGATGATCGCCCGCGCCCTGACCTCTCATCGCGGCGGCGAGGCATGGGTGATGCGGCGGCGGACGCAAGAGGAAATGGACCAGTTGATCGCGACAGCCGGTTTCCGCAAGATCGAACAACGCATCGACCAGTGGGGCATTTTCACGGTCTCGCTGGCCGAGAGAGTCTGAGGGCAAAGGGTGGAGAAGGCACGTTCGACGTTTTCCCAGGGAGCACCGGTCCCGAAGCGGGCGGCGCTCTGGCTCGTCTTCCTGGCGCCGTTCTTCTATCTGAGCTATGGCGGCGCCAATTGGCTGGCATCGCAACGCGCTGATGTGCCGAACGTCGCCTTCGCATGGGAAAGCGGCATTCCTTTCCTCGGGTGGTCGATCATTCCCTATTGGTCGATCAATCTGTTCTATGCACTCTGCCTGTTCATCAACACGACGCCGCGCGATGTGGATATGCTGGCGAGACGTTATCTGACGATCCAGATCGTCGCGGTCGCTTGCTTTATCGCATTTCCGCTCGAAGCGACATTCGTGCGGCCGGCAACGAGCGGCCTGCCCGGTTTCATGTTCGCCGTCCTCGGCGGCTTCGATAAGCCGTTCAACCAGGCGCCGTCGCTGCATATTGCGCTCCTGGTGGTGATCTGGGATCATCTGCGCGGCCGGTTGCCGCGCAAGGCACGGCTTCTCTGGCACGTCTGGTGCTTCCTGATCGGTGCCTCCGTGCTGACTACGTGGCAGCATCAAGTCATTGACATACCGACCGGTATGCTGCTCGGCTTTTTTGCCGCCTGGCTTTTTCCGCGCGATGCCCGTTCGCCACTGGCGAATTTTACGATGAGCGGCGATCCAAAGTCGCGCCGTCTCGGCCTCTATTATCTGTGCGGTGCCATCGCATTTCTCGGTCTTGCAGCGCTCTTCACTCCTCTATCGGCGGCAGCGCTGTTGTTGCTCTGGCCCGCTGTTGCGCTGGCGATCGTCGCGCTCGGATATTTCGGCGCCGGCCCGCAGATATTCCAGAAACGCGTCGATGGCCGGGCCACGCTTGCGGGCCGCTGGCTGCTGGCACCCTACCGGCTCGGCGCTCTCATCAATATTCGGCTCTGGACCCGGAGAATGCCGGCTTCTGTGGCGATCGCCGACGGCGTCCATCTCGGTCGTTTTCCGCGTCGCCACGAGGCCGACCGTTTTGCCACGGTGATCGACATTACCGGCGAACTTCAGCGCCCGAGCGGGACGCTCGCGCGCTGGTGCAGCTTTCCGACCCTTGATCTTACAGCCATCGACAAGATCCAGGCGCTCGCCGCTGCAAACCTCATCGAGATTGCGCGCCAGCAGGGACCGGTTCTCGTCTGCTGTGCGTTGGGCTTCCAGCGGAGCGCCTGCGTCATCGTGCGTTGGCTGCTCATCAGCCGACGTTGCGAAGATCCAGCCGAAGCAGTGCGGCTGATCGAACGGGCGGGGCGGCGTGTTCATCTGCCCGCAGAAAGTATCCACGGCGTGACGGAGGGCTTGCAATGACGCAGTGGAATGCCGCGGCCTCGGCGGCAGCGCGAAATCTCGGTCGCAATTCGATCTTCTGCGGGCTGACAGCGCTGCTGCCACTGATTGTCGGCCCAATTATCGCGGGATATCGAGGCTTCGTTCCATCGCTCGGCTGGCTTTCGATACTCGTTTTCGGCGCGATTGTCCTTGCGCTGGCGGTCCATCTTCTCTTCGATGCGCTGCTGTTTCGTCTCGCGTCGAGCCACGAGACGGAGGCCGCCGGTCTTGCCGCCGTCGACGACCTGCTGTCCAGGATGCAGCTTCGCATGCCTGAGAAGACGCCGACTGGCCTGGAGAAGCGGATTGCCGGATCGCGCCGTATCGTCTGGCGGCAGCGTTTTGCGCTCGCCACCTGTCTCGTGATTTTCGCGATCCTTCTGCTCAATGCAAGCGACAGCCTGCCGCTATGCTGAATCGCATGCCGTCGATCGGCTGGCTCGTGACTCTTCTAGGCTGGCTTCTCAAGCAGGTCACTGCCGCCCGGCGATGATCGCCGAACTCACGTCGTTGATGTCGCGCTTGCCGCAAAGCGCCATGGTGATGTCCAACTCCATGCGGATGATGCCGAGCGCCAGCGATACGCCTTCCTTGCCCATGGCGCCGAGGCCGTAGAGGAAGGGGCGGCCGATATAGGTGCCCTTGGCGCCGAGCGCCACGGCCTTCAGCACGTCTTGGCCGGAGCGGATGCCACCATCGAGATGGACCTCAATACGGTCGCCGACGGCGTCGACGATCTTCGGCAGCATGCTGATCGAGGAGGGGGCGCCGTCAAGCTGACGCCCGCCATGATTGGAGACGACGATCGCATCGGCGCCGGTATCGGCGGCCGCCTTGGCATCCTCCGGATCGAGAATGCCCTTGATGATCAGCGGGCCGCCCCATTGTTCCTTGATCCAGGCGACATCGGCCCAGGACAGCCGGGGGTCGAACTGCTCGTGCGTCCATGCGGAGAGCGAGGCGATACTGGTGACATTTTTCGCATGGCCAACGATATTGCCGAAGTTGCGGCGCTTGGTCTGCAGCATGTCCAGGCACCAGAAGGGCCGGGTCGCCATCTGCCAGACATGTTTCGGGGTGAATTTCGGCGGCGCCGACAGGCCGTTGCGCAGGTCCTTATGCCGCTGGCCGAGGATCTGCAGATCGGCGGTCAGCACCAGCGCCGAGCATCCGGCGGCCTTGGCGCGGTTGATGAGGTTGAGGACGAAATCCTTGTCCCTCATCACGTAGAGCTGGAACCAGAAGGGGCGCGTCGTCGCTGATGCCACGTCCTCGATCGAGCAGATGCTCATCGTCGAAAGCGTGAAGGGGACGCCGAACTCCTCGGCGGCGCGTGCCGCCAGCATCTCGCCATCGGCATGCTGCATGCCGGTCAGGCCGGTCGGCGCCAGGGCCACCGGCATCGACACTTTCTGGCCGATCATCGTCGTTGCCAGTGTGCGGTCGGTCATGTCGACCATCACTCGCTGGCGCAGCTTGATCTGGCTGAAATCGCTCTCGTTGGCCGCGTAGGTCGATTCCGTCCAGGCGCCCGAATCCGCATAGTCGAAAAACATCTTCGGCACACGTCGCCGTGCCAGCTTTTTCAGGTCGGCGATGGTGAGCGGAGTGGCCATGAATTGAACCTTCACATCTGAATGCGGCCATCGGCCATAACATGAATTTGGCAGGAGCGTTACGGGAAACTGGCCGTGCCGGGCTGCTTTCACGGTCCGAATTCGAGCGTAACAGGGCGTGTCATTGAAGCTTCTTCTTCAACGCAATGCCGGCCACATAGGTCTCGGCGATCGCGCGGTCGTCGCCCATCGTCTGCAGCAGGAAAAGCTCCTCGGGCAGCGTCTTCACCACTTCCATCTTCAGCGCCATGGCCGGTGTCGCCGTTGCATCGAGAACGACGAGATCGGCCTCGGTGCCGGGTTCCAGCGTGCCGATCCGGTCCGCCAGCGACAGGGCTTCGGCATTGCCACGGGTCATCAGATAGTAGCTTTCCAGCGGGTTCAGCCGTTCGCCGAGCAACTGCTGGATCTTGTAGGCCTCGTCCATCGTCCGCAGCATCGAATAGCTGGAGCCGCCGCCGATATCGGTCGCCACGCCGATGCGAACCGGCTTTTCCCGCCGCGTCAGCGCCTTCAGCGGAAACAGGCCGGAGCCGAGGAAGAGGTTCGAGGTCGGGCAGTGGACGGCGACGGCACCCGCCTCGCTCATCGCGTCGGCCTCGCGCTCGGACAGGTGTATGCAATGGCCGAAGAGGCTCTTCGGCCCGAGCAGGCCGTAGCGGGCATAGATGTCGGTATAGTCGATCGCGTCGGGATAGAGTTCGCAGGTGAATCTGATTTCGTCGTGATTTTCCGAAAGATGCGTCTGGATGTGCAGATCGGGAAATTCGCGGGCAAGGACTGATGTCGCTTCCATCTGAGCCGGTGTCGAGGTGATGGCGAAGCGCGGGGTGATGGCAACGTGGTTGCGGCCCTTGCCATGCCAGTCCGCTATCACCTGGCGGGTCTCGTCATAACCCATCTCGGGCGTGTCGAGCAGGCCCTGCGGGGCATTGCGGTCCATCATCACCTTGCCGCCGACCATGCGCATATTGCGTCTCATCGCCTCGGCGAAGAAGGCGTCGGCCGAGGTCTTGTGCACGGAGCAATAGGCAACCGCTGTCGTCGTGCCGTGGCGGATCAACTCGTCGTAGAAATGCGTGGCGATCCTTTCAGCATGTGCGCTTTCGACGAAACGGCATTCCTCGGGGAAGGTATAGGTATTCAGCCATTCGAGCAGGTTGGCGGCGTAGGAGGCGATCACCTGCATCTGCGGAAAATGCAGGTGCATATCGATGAAGCCCGGCATGATCAGGTGCGGGCGGTGGTCGATCTCTACCGTGTCTGCGGCTGCTTTTGCCTTGACGTCGGTATAGGGCCCGATTGCCGTGATCAGCCCATTCTCGATCAGCAGGCCGCCGTCCTCCTCGTAGAGATAACTTTGGCTGTCGGCGAGGCTTAGCGGCGCGCGGTGAAAGGAAAGCAGGCGGCCGCGCAAGAGTGTCGTCGTCATTGTTTCTTGCCTTCGACTGCGCTCTCGAACCAGGCGACCAGCAGCTTGCGTTCGTCCGGCGTGATGTCGGTGATGTTGCCGGGCGGCATGGCATGGCTGCGGCCCGCCTGTATATAGATCTCGCGGGCATGGGCGGCGATTTCCGCGTCGTTTTCGAGCATCACGCCATTGGGTGGCCGCACGATACCCTCATAGACCGGCTCGGCCGCGTGGCACATGGAACAGCGCGTCGAGACCAGTTGCTTGACGGCGGGGAAATGCGGATCGCCGGCGAATTGCTGGAAGGCGGGCGCGACCGCTGCCGTATCCGTTTCGCCGGTCAGCAGCTTCGGCACGGTCGAAAGCCACATGATCAGGATGAAAAGGATGACGGTGACGATCCAGGTCCAGGTCGGCCGGCCTTTCCTGGCATGCGTCGTGTTGAACCAGTGGCGCATGGTGACGCCCATCAGGAAGACCAGAGCCGCGATCACCCAGTTGAACTGGGTACCGAAAGACAGCGGATAATGATTCGACAGCATGAAGAAGATGACGGGCAGCGTCAGGTAGTTATTGTGCAGCGAACGCTGCTTGGCGACCTGCCCATATTTAGGATCGGGAACCCGTCCGGCGATGAGGTCGGCGACGACGATCTTCTGGTTCGGAATGATGATCATGAAGACGTTGGCCGACATGATCGTCGCGGTGAAGGCGCCGAGATGCAGGAATGCGGCCCGGCCGGTGAAGAGCTGCGTATAGCCCCAGGCCATGAAGACGAGCACGACATAGACCACCGCCATCAGTCCCCAGGTGTTCCGCCCAAGCGGCGACTTGCAGAGCAGATCGTAGACGACCCAGCCCAGCGCAAGCGACCCTAGCGAGATCAGGATCGCGACCGACGGACTGATATCCAGCACATGCCGGTCGATCAGGAAGAGATCGGCGCCGCCGTAATAGACGATGCATAGCATCAGGAAGCCGGATATCCAGGTGAAATAGCTCTCATATTTGAACCAGGTCAGGTGCTCCGGCATCTGGGCGGGCGCCACCAGATATTTCTGGATATGATAGAAGCCGCCGCCATGGACCTGCCATTCCTCGCCATAGGCGCCGGGTGGCAGATGCGGGCGTTTCACCAGTCCGAGATCGAGCGCGATGAAATAAAACGACGATCCGATCCAGGCGATCGCGGTAATGACATGGAACCAACGCGCCGCGAAGGCGAGCCATTCCCATGCTATGGCATATTCATACATCGAGTTCCCCTATCTTCCTCCGACTCGTGACATTGCGGAAATTTTGGCGGGGAGGGAAGAGGAGATTGAAGGACCACACGCTCAATCGCTGACGCGGCCAAATGAGCAATGGAATGATCACCGCTCTACAGCGATCAGGTCATCGCCGAAAACGCGCCGATGGACCGCCGGCTTGCCGCGCTCGTCCTCTCGCGCGGAAACCGCATCGGCTATATTGCATCCGGTCCGGACACGCAGCGCGGGTTTTTCGATGAGAAACAGCGTTACTATGCGAAATACGGGCTTGTTCTCGATCTCTTCGTCGATCTCGACGCGCTTTCCGGTGACGAGGAGATCAACCGGCTGTTCTCCTGCGACGCCATCCATCTTTCCGGTGGGCACACCGGCGATTTTCTGAGACGGCTGCGCCAAAGCGGCATGCTGGACAAGCTGCGCTCATGGGCATTGGACGACGGCATTCTCGTCGGAACCAGCGCCGGGGCGATTTTGATGACGCCGACAATCGCCGTCGATGCGCTCTTTTCCGGCGGTTCGCCTGATGCGGTGCAGGACGGCGCGGCTCTTGATCTCCTGCCCTTCGAATTCTTCCCGCATCTGAACGACGATCCCGGTTATCTCTCCGCGCTGCTGCGCTACAGCGAGACGACGGCAACCCCCATTCTCGCATGCCGGGACGGCGAAGGTCTCATCCTCGGCAACGGGCTCGTCGAGATCTTCGGCGCTCCGCTGACGATTTCCGACGGTTTTGCCGAAGCTTCCGATGGCGGCCGCATCGCCGATCTGCTGTCGCGTGCCTAAAAGCTGCCGAGAAGGCTGTGCATTATCTCTGGCTTATGCTTGATCTGCTAATTCAGCAGGCCTTGAACTACGACGACTCGATTACAGTTATTTTGCAGGCCGCCGGAATAAAATAAGAACCGTTAGATCATCGGCGGCGCATTCATCGACGGAGAAGATGCCCATGCGCAGCATTCTGACGTGTGTGATGATTGCGTATGCGTCGTTGGCGATGGCTCACGACGCACCCTCGGGGTGGAGTTATGACCCCTATTGTTGCAACGGCGACAGTCATAGCGGCGATTGCCAGATGATCCCATCGAAAAGCGTGGCGGTGACGCCAGGCGGATATCGTGTGACGCTGATGCCGGGTGACCACCGGATGGTCACGCATGCTCATGTCTTCCTGCTGCCGATGACGAAGGCGATGCAATCCGGCGATAACGACTATCATCTCTGCCTGTTCCCGAACGAGGATACGCCGCGCTGTTTCTATGCGCCGGAAATGGGATTTTGAAGCCGGACCACAGGATCGCACCCGGCTCACGAACCGGACTTGGTGTGAAATGGGCTAATTTCCGGCTGCCTTCATCTCCTCGAGAATCCAGTTGCGGAAGGCCTTGATCTTGGGCACGTTACGACGGTTTTCGGGGTAGACGAGCCAGTAGGCCTTGCCGTCGCTGCGGGTCAGTTCGAAGGGCTGATAGAGCCGGCCGAGCGCGATCTCGGCCGCATAGAAGGCCGGATGAAGGATGGCGACGCCATGCCCGGCGATCGCCGCATCGGCTTCCACTGCCTGAGAGCCAAGCTGGTTGCGCGGGCGCCGAGCGAGATCCGTCTCCGTGACGCCGGCAGCCTCGAACCATTGTTTCCACCAGATGTCGCCGGCGTCGAAGAGATCGAAGTTCAGGAGATCGCGCGGCTCCCTGATGCCGCCTGCCGCCTCCGCCAGTTTGGGGCTCAGCATCGGCGTGAATTCCAGGCCCATCAGCCGGTGCAGCGCCAGCCCCGGCCAGTTGCCGTCGCCCCAGCGGATGCCGACATCGATCTGCTCGCGGGCGAAGTCGATGATGTCAGAACTCGCCTGAAAGCGCACCGCGATGGCCGGATGTTTCAAATGGAAGGAGCCGAGGCGCGGCGCCAGCCACTTCGAGGCGAAGGTATGGGTCGAACTGATGGCGAGCGTGCCTTCGACGCTGTCGCGCGCCGTCGCCATCGCGTCGTGCAGCATGGCGAAGGCTTCGGTCACCTTCGGCGCCAGCCGTTCGCCGGTGTCCGTCAGTGCGATCTGGCGGGGACGGCGCAGGAAGAGCGGCTCGCCGACATTCTCCTCCAGCAGCTTAATCTGGTAGCTGACGGCGGTCTGCGTCATGCCGAGTTCGTCGCCCGCCTTGGTAAAACTTCCCAGCCGGGCAGCGGCCTCGAAGACGCGTAACGCATTCAGCGGGAATTGTTTCGACAGTTTCATGGATAAGTTCTCTTGATGCAGGCAGACGGTTGTTCGATTGGAATTGCAGCACTTTTGGCCGCAAACTGCAACTCATACCATCAAACCATCGAGGTGATGTCATGGATTCCTATGCTATCGAACAGAGCCCGCCGCAGCCGACCATCGGAATTTTCCGGCGCCTCGGCGGCCGGCTGGCGCGGATCTGGCGCATGCCCAGCCTTGATCTCGATACGGCGCCCGATCGCGTCAAGCGCGATCTCGGTTTCCTCGACGGGCGCGATCCCTATTACGAAGACGAGCGCAGGCGGTAGGCGCCAAGCGCCGTCAGGATCTCGGCGGCGGTCATGGCGGCGATCACTTCAGGGCGCTTGTCTCTGACCGCCGTGCCGCCGATCGGCAGCGTCAGCCGCTCCATCCAGCCGCGCTTGCCGCCGCCTTCGCGAGAAAGCCAGCTAGCGAAGGTGGCGCGCTTGGTTGCCGAGCCGATCATGCCGGCATAGGCGAGATCCGTTCTTTCCAGCGCTTCGCGGGCGATGAGGAAATCCAGCGCATGATCGTGCGTCAGGATGACCACCACACCGCCGGCCGGAATATCCTTCACTAGCGCTTCCGGCATCGGCATGAGCCGCGTCCTCGTCTCGGCAGGCAGGTTTGCGAGCTCTTCCTGCCGCGTTTCGACGACCGTCACCGACAGCGGCAGCGGCGCAAGGGCCGTTGCCAGCGCCCGGCCGACATGGCCGGCGCCGAAGAGATAGACCTCGGGCAGGCGCTCGATCTCACTGGTTAGCCTGGCCCCGATTTCTTCGGCAACCGCCTGCGTCACCCGGCGAAACCGCAATTGCGTGCGCCCACCGCAGCACTGACCGATGTCAGGCCCGAGCGGGATATCCATCTCCGCCACCCCGCCGGTTCCCGCCAAAATGTCCCGCGCATTCGCGATCGCCATGAATTCGAACTGGCCGCCGCCGATCGTGCCCCACAATGCGGTTTGCGATACCAGCATGAAGGTACCGGCCTCGCGTGGGGTCGAGCCCTGCGTGCCGGTGATGTCGACCAGGATCGCGTCGGGGTGGGCGGTGAGGAAGGGGAGGATGTCGGTCATCGGTGGATGGTCGATGCGTTGGTAGGTGTGTCACCCCCCTCTGTCCTGCCGGACATCTCCCCCACAAGGGGGGAGATCGGCATGAGGCGGCGGCCTCCCGGAACAGAGAAGTCGTAGCGTAGAGTCGGGCTTTGGTGATGTAGCGGCAGGGTAGCGAGGCGCAGAGCATTCCGTCTTGCTGATCTCCCCCCTTGTGGGGGAGATGTCCGGCAGGACAGAGGGGGGTATCGCTCACTCCAAGCTCCCTGCCCGCCCCGATCAACCGTCGTGAGCAACAAACCAGCCGGACGCGTTTCCACCTCCTACACCTGCTTCATCCGCTCGACCGCCATCAGCACCCGTTCCGGTGTCGCCGGGGCGTCGAGCCTCGGGCAGACCTTGTAGTTGGCCACACTTGCTACCGCCATCGACAGCGCTTCCAGCACCGAGATCGCCAGCATCAAGGGTGGTTCGCCGACGGCCTTGGAGCGGCCGATGGTGGCTTCGGTATTCTCGGACCATTCGGCGAGGCGAACGTTGAAGATCTTCGGACGGTCGGAAGCGAGCGGGATCTTGTAGGTCGAGGGGGCATGGGTGCGCAGCCGGCCCTTGTCGTCCCACCAGAGTTCTTCCGTCGTCAGCCAGCCCAGTCCCTGCACGAAGGCGCCTTCGACCTGGCCCATATCGATCGCCGGATTCAGCGAGCGGCCGACATCGTGGAGGATGTCGGTGCGATCGATCAGATATTCGCCCGTCAGCGTGTCGATCGAAACATCGGTGCAGGAGGCGCCGTAGGCGAAATAATAGAAGGGCGTGCCGCGGCCGGCCTTGCGGTCCCAGTGGATCTTCGGCGTCTTGTAGAAACCGGCGGCAGAAAGCTGGACGCGGGCGAAATAGGCCTGCTTGATGAAATCGGGGAAGGGGATCTCGATCTCGCCGACGCGCACGCGGTTCGGCAGGAAGACGACGTCGGCGGTCCCAACATCCCATTTCTCGGCGGCGAAGGCCACCAGCCGCTCCTTGATCTGGCGGGCGGCGTCATAGGCGGCCATGCCGTTCAAGTCCGAGCCGGAGGAGGCGGCGGTGGCCGAGGTGTTCGGCACCTTGGCCGTCGTCGTCGCGGTGATCTTTACCCTGTCGATATCGACCTGGAAGCTGTCGGCCAGTACCTGCGCCACCTTGGTATAGAGGCCTTGGCCCATTTCGGTGCCGCCATGGTTCAGGTGGATCGAACCGTCCTGGTAGATGTGGACGAGGGCGCCTGCCTGGTTGAAGGCGGTCATGGTGAAAGAGATGCCGAATTTCACCGGCGTCAGCGCGATGCCCTTTCTGATATAGCGGCTGTCGCGGTTGAAGGCGATGATGGCGTTGCGCCGCGCCCGGTATTCGGCCGTTTCCTCCAGTTCCTCGACGATGCGGGCGATGATATTGTCCTCGACCTCCTGATGGTAGGGGGTGAGTGTGCGCTCCGAACCCGGCTGACCGTAGAAATTCAGCTTGCGGACATCGAGCGGGTCCTTGCCGACGGCATAGGCGATCTCCTCGATGAAGCGTTCGGCGCCGAGCATGCCCTGCGGCCCGCCGAAACCGCGGAAGGCCGTGTTGGAGACGGTGTGGGTCTTCAGCGGCTTCGATGTCAGATGCACATGCGGATAGAAATAGCTGGAATCGGCATGGAAGAGGGCGCGGTCGGTCACCGGCCCTGAGAGGTCGGAGGAGAAACCGCAGCGCGCCGCATAGGTCGCGTCGACCGCGTGGATGCGGCCTTCGGCGTCGAAGCCGAGCTCATAATCGACGAGGAAATCGTGGCGCTTGCCGGTGGCGCTCATATCCTCGTCGCGATCAGGGCGGAATTTGATTGCGCGGCCGAGCTTCTTGGCGGCGATCGCCGCAAGTGCTGCGAACTGATTGCCCTGCGTTTCCTTGCCACCGAAGCCGCCGCCCATACGGCGCACATTGACGGTCACGGCGTTGGAAGGAATATCGAGCACGTGGCCGACGATGTGCTGGATCTCGCTCGGATGCTGGGTCGAGGACCAGACGGTGACCTCGTCGTCCTCGCCTGGGATCGCCACGGCGATATGGCCTTCGAGGTAGAAATGCTCCTGTCCGCCGATGCGCATCTGAGCTTTCAGACGCATGGCGGCATTGGTCATTTCCGTTTCCGGCTCGCCGCGGTGCAGCGTCATCGGGGTGATGACGAGCGGGCTGCCATTAGCGAGCGCGCCGTCGATATCGCTCCAATGCGGCAGGTCGCGATAGTCGATCTTTGCCAGCTGCGCGGCGCGGCGGGCGGCATCACGCGTCTCGGCGATGACGGCAAAAATCGGTTGGCCATGAAACTGAACTAAAGTTTCGGCCAGCAGCGGCTCGTCATGGCTGCCGTTGGAGCTGACGTCGTTGACGCCGGGCACGTCCTTGCCGGTGAAGACCCAGACGACGCCGGGATGCGCGGCGACCGCGGAAAGATCGATGCTGAGGATTTCGGCATGCGCCCGGTCGGAGAGGCCAAGCGCCCCATGCAGCAGACCTGCGGGTTCGGGAATATCGTCGATATAATCAGCGGTTCCGGTGACATGCTTATGCGCTGAATCATGCCGCAGCGAGCCGTGCATCGGGCCTGATATGATAGGCTTGCGGTCTTCGAAGGTGGATTTGTCCATTAGATACCTCCTTCGCGAGAACCTGTGGTGCCGTGCGGCCCCCTCATCCGCCCTTCGGGCACCTTCTCCCCGAGGGGAGAAGGGGGAAAAGAGACGGCGCGGCAGTCCCTTCTCCCCAGCGGGGAGAAAGTGGCGGCAGCCGGATGAGGGGGGTGCTTTGTGCTGACATGTATCATCTTCATCACGCCACCTCCTCGAACCGCTTCAACTCCGCCGGCGCGCCCACGGTCTCGAGATAGAACCGCGTCAACAGGTTCTTCGCCGTCAGTTGTCGGTATTCCGCCGTGGCGCGCCAGTCGGTCAGCGGCTGGTAGTCGGCGTCGAAGGCGGGGCGGGCTGCCTCGATCGTTGATTCCGTCCAGGGCTTGCCGATCAGTTCGGCCTCGACGGTGCGGGCGCGTTTCGGCGTTGCCGCCATGCCGCCGAAGGCGATGCGGATGTCGGTAACCGTCTCGGCCTCATCGAGCGTCAAGAGGAAAGCGCCGAGCACGGCGGTGATGTCCTCGTCGCGGCGCTTCGTAACTTTGTATGCGGCAAAGCGGCTGGTCTCTTCAGGATAGGGCACGAAGACGCTCTCGACGAATTCGCCGGGCTTCCGATCCTGCTTGCCATAGGCGATGAAGAAATCCTCGAGCGGCATTCTGCGCTGGCCCTCCAGGGACCGCAGCGTCAGCGTCGCGCCGAGCGCGATCAGCGGCGGCGGGCTGTCGCCGATCGGCGAGCCATTGGCGATGTTGCCGCCAATCGTGCCCATGTTGCGCACCTGCTCGCCGCCAATGCGATCGATCAGCCGCCCGATCGCCGGGATTTTCGTGGAGATCGCCTCGAAGGCCTTGGTGTAGCTGACGCCGGCGCCGATGGTAACGCCGTTCTCGCCTTCCGTGACCGACTGCAATTCGCTGAGGTGGCTGATGAAGATGACCGGGCTCAGCCTGCGCATCTGCTTTGTCACCCAGAGGCCGACATCCGTCGCGCCGGCGACGATGATCGCGTCAGGTTCCTGCGAGAGAACTTCGGCCAGTGCCTGGATCGAAGCCGGCACGATCAGCCGGTCTTCGCCATTCTCGATCCTGATCGTACCGCTCGCCTGCATTGCCCAAAGCCGCGAGACGATTTCAGAGCGCGTCCGTTCCAGCGGATCGAAGAGCGCGCTCGGCCGCATCAGGCTCACCTGCTCGGCGGCCTTGACGATCGGCTCATAGCCCGTGCAGCGACAGAGATTGCCTTGCAGCGCCTTTTCGATTTCCTGGCGGCTCGGCTTTTCCTTGGCGAGCCAGAGACCATAAAGTGACATGACGAAGCCCGGGGTGCAGAAGCCGCATTGCGAGCCATGGCAATCGACCAATGCCTGCTGCACCGGATGCAGCGCGCCGTCCCTGCCGGCCAGATGCTCGACCGTTACCACATGGGTGGCGTGCAGCGAGCCCATGAAACGGATGCAGGCATTGACGGATTCATAGGCGAGCTTGCCGTCCGCCAGCCGGCCGACGAGTACGGTGCAGGCGCCGCAATCGCCTTCCGCGCATCCTTCCTTGGTGCCCGTCAGCCGTCGCTTCAACCGTAAAAAATCGAGAAGCGTCTCGGTTGGCCCGACATCGGTAAGCGTGATGTCCTCGCCATTCAGGATGAAGCGGATGCTATCGTTCATGATATTCCCGGTTGTTTTTCCAAATGGTTAAGCCGCCGTCCATCCACCGTCAATCGAGATATGCGTTCCGGTCACCTGCCGGGCCGCATCGCTGGCAAGGTAGAGCGACAGCGCGCCGATTTCCTCGGCCTTGACGAATTCATGTGTCGGCTGCGCCTTGAGGATGACCTCGCTCTTTACCTGTTCCTCGGTCATGCCGCGCGCCTTGGCTGTATCCGGTATCTGCTTCTCGACGAGCGGCGTCAGCACGTAACCGGGGCAGATGGCGTTCACGGTTACGCCGAACTCGGCAAGCTCGAGTGCTGCCGTCTTGGTGAGGCCTAATATACCATGTTTTGCCGCGACATAGGCGGATTTGAAGGGAGAAGCGACGAGCCCGTGGGCCGAGGCAATGTTGATAATGCGGCCATGCTTCTTCGTCTTCATCAGCGGGATTGCGGCGCGCATGGTATGAAAGGAACTCGACAGATTGATCGCGATGATCTGATCCCATTTCTCGATCGGGAAATCCTCGATCTTCTCGACGTGCTGGATGCCGGCATTGTTGACGAGGATATCGACGCCGCCGAAGGTCTTCGCTGCCGTTTCGATCAGGTCGGCGATCTCGGCGGGCTTCGTCATGTTGGCCGGATGATAGATCGCCCGGCCTTTGGACAATGATTCAAGCCGGTCAACGATCGCATTGATTTCATCAGCCTTTCCGAAACCATTGATGACGACGTTGTCGCCCGTTTCGGCGAAGGCAGTGGCGATCGCAAGGCCGATGCCGCTGGTGGAGCCGGTGACGACGACTGTTCTGCTCATGCTGTTCTCCCCGAAATCGCGATGCTGCGTTGCAGCGTTGGCTGAGAAGTTATGCCCAAAGCCGGCGGGCTGGCAATTCCGCTTTATTCGCTTTTCTCGCCCGCATCCGTGTCCTATTGATTTGCTTCGACAATTGACATGCTGAGGGAGGGTTTTCATGAGCGGATATGTTCTGGCGATCGATCAGGGAACGACGTCGACGCGGGCGATCGTCTTCGATGGCGACATGCATGTCGCCGGCAAGGGCCAGAAGGAATTTACCCAGATCTATCCGCGCTCCGGCTGGGTCGAGCACGATCCCGAGGAAATCTGGGATTCGGTCGTCTCCACCGTCCACATGGCGCTGCGCGATGCCGGGATCGAGGCTAAGGATCTTGCAGCGCTCGGCATCACCAATCAGCGCGAAACCGTCATCGTCTGGGAGCGCGAAACGGGCCGGCCGATCCAGAATGCCATCGTCTGGCAGGACCGGCGTACGGCAAGCTATTGCGACAATCTGAAACGGCAGGATCTCGAGCGGCTGTTCACGAAGAAGACCGGGCTGATCCTCGATCCTTATTTTTCCGGCACGAAGCTCTCCTGGATGCTGGCTAACGTGAAGGGCGCGCGGGCGCGCGCCGCCAGGGGCGATCTCTGCTTCGGCACGATCGACACCTTCCTGATCTGGCGGCTGACGGGTGGCAAGAGCTTCGTCACCGATGCCACCAACGCCTCGCGCACGCTGATGTACAACATTGCCGAAAACGCATGGGACGAGGATCTGCTCGATATTCTGAGGGTCCCCGCCGCCATGCTACCGGAGGTCAAGGATTGCGCCGCCGATTTCGGCACGGTCGATGCTGATATTTTCGGTGCTGCTATCCCGATCCTCGGCGTGGCCGGCGACCAGCAGGCAGCGACCATTGGCCAGGCGTGTTTTGCGCCGGGCATGATGAAATCAACCTACGGCACCGGCTGTTTCGCGCTGCTCAATACCGGCGCCGATATGGTGCGGTCCAAAAACCGGCTGTTGACCACCATCGCCTATCGCCTGAACGGCGAGACGACCTATGCGCTGGAAGGTTCGATCTTCATCGCCGGCGCCGCGGTGCAATGGCTGCGGGACGGGCTCGGCATCATCGGCAGCGCCGCCGAGACCAATGCCCTTGCCGAAAGGGCCGATCCGACCCAGGAGGTCTATCTCGTGCCCGCCTTTACCGGCCTCGGCGCACCGCACTGGGATGCCAAGGCGCGCGGCGCGATCTTCGGGCTGACGCGCAATAGCGGGCCGGCGGAACTCTCCCGGGCCGCACTGGAAGCTGTCTGCTACCAGACCCGCGACCTGCTCGACGCCATGCAGAAGGACTGGAAGAACGGCGCCGAGGACACGGTGCTGCGCGTCGATGGCGGCATGGTCGCCTCCAACTGGACGATGCAGCGCCTTGCCGATCTGCTCGATGCCCCGGTCGACCGCCCGGTCATTCTCGAGACGACGGCGCTGGGAGCCGCCTGGCTCGCCGGCAGCCGGGCAGGGGTGTGGCCGGACCGGGACGGTTTTTCGGCGACATGGAAACGGGATCGAAGATTCGAGCCCGACATGGACGAGAAGCTGCGGGCGGCTAAGCTCAAGGGTTGGAAAAATGCGGTTAGGCGGACGCTGAGCGAGGGGTGATAGAGAGCCTGTTCGTTCCTGCAAAGGCGATCGCCTATTCATAATTTTTTGATGCAGCCTGTCGGCTAAGCGGTTACTCCTTCGTCATTTGGAAAGAGGAGTGAGCAATGCTTTATGCAATCCTTTGTTACGCCCATGAGGAAACCGTCTTCGCCTGGACCAAGGAGGAGGAGGCTGCCGTCATGGAGAAACTCTACGCCGTACAGGAGCCGCTTGCCGCATCCGGCAAACTCGGTCCTGTCGGCCGGCTGATGCCGACGACGGCTGCGACCACCGTGCGCAAGGGCAAGGACGAGCCCTTGGTCATCGATGGGCCTTTTGCGGAAACGAAAGAGGCGCTTCTCGGCTTCTATGTGGTCGACTTCGAAACGCTCGACGAGGCGATCGCCTTCTCGAAGCAGCTTTCATCCGTCAATCCAGGTTCCACCTCTTACGAAATTCGGCCTTTCTACGTCTTCAGGCCGGGAGATGCTTCATCATGACAGACATTGCCTGGATCGACCACGCACTTGCCTCGGCCCGCCCGAAGGCGCTCGGCGCACTGCTGCGCTATTTCCGCAATCTCGATACAGCGGAAGAGGCGTTTCAGGAGGCGTGCCTGAGGGCGATCCGGACATGGCCGGAGAAAGGGCCGCCGCGTGATCCCACAGCCTGGCTCATCTTCGTCGGCCGCAACAGCGGCATCGATGCGGTGCGCAAGCGGGCGAAGATCCAGGCTCTGCCGGATGAAGACGTCATTTCCGATACCGAGGATGCCGAAAGCGATATCGCCGAGCGGCTGGATGATTCCAATTATCGCGACGATATTCTGCGGCTGCTGTTCATCTGCTGCCATCCCGATCTGCCGGCAACCCAGCAGATCGCGCTGGCGCTGCGCATCGTCTCCGGCCTTTCGGTGTCGCAGATCGCGCGTGCCTTCCTGGTTTCCGAAAGCGCCATGGAACAGCGCATCACCCGGGCCAAGGCGCGCGTCGCCAAGGCTGGGGTACCTTTCGAAACGCCGAGCCCGCAGGAAAGAGCGGAGCGGCTCTCGATCGTCAGCACGATGATTTACCTGATCTTCAACGAGGGCTACAGCCAGGCCGATCCCAGGCATGAGGCGGCCGCCTTCAGCGACGAGGCGATCCGGCTGGCGCGATTGATGCTGCATATCTTCCCATCCGAACCGGAGCTGATGGGGCTGCTTGCGCTCATGCTCCTGCAGATCTCGCGCCGGCCGGCGCGCTTCAGCGCCGAGGACGAGATCGTGCTGCTCGAAGATCAGGACCGGTCGCTATGGAACCAGCCCTTCATCAACGAGGCCTTGGCGCTGCTCGACAAGGCGCTGCGCCATCGCCGGCCCGCTCCCTATCAGATTCAGGCAGCCATCGCCGCCGTTCACTCCCGCGCAAAGCGCGCCGAGGATACCGACTGGGTGGAGATCGATCTGCTCTATCGCGCGTTGGAGCGTCTCCAGCCATCGCCTGTCATAACGCTGAACCGGGCCGTCGTCGTCTCCAAGCTCCAGGGTGCGCAGGATGCGCTCGATCTCATCGATCCTCTTGGCGAAAAACTCGGCGGCTATTTCTACTATCACGGCTTACGAGGCGGACTGCTGAAGCAGCTTGGCTTGACCAGCCAGGCGCGCGAAGCCTTCGACCGCGCCATTGCGCTCGCCCATTCGGCGGCTGAGGCAGCCCATATCCGCCGGCAGATCGACAAGATGCAGGAAGAGGCCACGCAGCCGATCGCAAAATAAAATGCGAAAAGGCCGGCGCGGTGTCGGAACGGCGAACTCTGACACGTCCTTGTAACAACCTGCCAGGGAACAGGTTTCATTCAAATGGAGAGATGTCGAGATGACCGCCAGCACACAACATGAACTCGTCCTCGTTCGCGAATTCGACGCGCCGCGCGAGAAGATCTACAAGGCATGGACCGATCCCGATCTGCTGAAGCAGTGGTTCGTGCCGCGTCCCTGGGGTGTGACGGAGGCAACGCTCGACGTCCGTCCCGGCGGTTCCAGCGTCGTCGTCATGCAGGATCCCGAGGGCAATCAATACCCGAACCGTGGCGTCTATCTCGAGATCGTCGAGAACGAGAAGATCGTCTTCACCGATGCCTATACCAGCGCCTGGGTGCCTTCCGAGAAACCTTTCTTCACGGGCCTCATCCTGCTCGAAGATCTCGGCAAAGGTCGCACGAAATATACGGCCAAGGCGCTCCACTGGCGCGCCGAGGACAAGGAAGCACACGAGAAGATGGGCTTCCACGAAGGGTGGGGCAAGGCCGCGGACCAGCTGGCGGAGCTGCTGGCGAAGATGTGAGCGGCGCGGCGAGACCGCGTCGTCCTGACGCTTCAAGCAAGGTTTGAGGCGGTTCGAAAGATGATTCCGCCGGTGCTTCGAAGTCGTTGAATTCAGATTCGAATTGGTCTTCGATAGATCTTCCAGATCGTCAGAGATATCATGCCGCTATCGAGATTCTCGAACATTCCGTTCCAGAATTTGTATTTGCGCTGCATCCCCGGCATCCTTATCTCAGCCGAGAATTCAACAGGATGCCGATGATGGAACTGGGGCTTTACACATTCGCCGACGCCAATCCGAACCCCTCCCGCAGCAAAGGAGCGGAAGCGGCCGAACGGCTGAAGCATCTTATCGAGGAGATCGAGCTTGCCGATCAGGTGGGGCTCGACGTCTTCGGCCTCGGCGAGCATCACCGACCCGATTATGCGGCGTCTGCTCCGGCGGTCGTGCTGGCGGCGGCTGCCGTCAAGACCAGGAATATCCGGCTGACCAGTGCGGTCACCGTGCTCTCCTCCGATGATCCGGTGCGTGTCTTCCAGCAGTTTTCCACGCTCGATCTGATCTCCAACGGCCGCGCCGAAATCATGGCGGGGCGCGGCTCCTTCATCGAGTCCTTCCCGCTGTTCGGCTATAATCTCGAAGATTACGACCAGCTTTTCGAGGAGAAGCTCGATCTGCTGCTGGCGCTGCGCGACAGCGAGCTTGTGGAGTGGAAGGGTGAACTTCGCGCGCCGATCAACGGGCGCGGCGTCTATCCCAGGCCGCTGCAGGATACGTTGCCGCTCTGGGTCGCGGTCGGCGGTACGCCGCAGTCGGTGGCGCGCGCCGGCGCGCTGGGCCTGCCGGTGGCGCTGGCGATCATCGGCGGCGAGCCGCGCCGTTTTGCGCCGCTCTTCGATCTCTACCGCGAGGCCGCGCGCCGGGCAGGGCAGGATCAGTCGAAGCTGAAGACCAGCATCAATGTCCACGGCTTCATCGCCGATACGACGGCCGCCGCCGCCGACCAATTTTACGGACCTCAGGCCGAGGTGATGAACCGCATCGGCCGCGAGCGTGGCTGGGGGCCCACGAACCGGGCGCATTTCGACATGTCGCGCGGGCCGAACGGTGCGCTCTTCGTCGGTGATCCCGAGGTGGTCGCCGAAAAGATCATCGCCCATCATGCACTCTTCAAGAACGACCGCTTCCTGCTGCAGATGGCGATCGGCCTGATGCCGCATGCCGAGATCATGCGTGGCATCGAGCTTTACGGCACGAAAGTCGCGCCGATCGTCAGAAAGGCGTTGACTGATAGCAGCGAAGAGGCGAAAGCCACGGCTTGACGAGCGCATAATGCCGAAAATCGGAATCGATTTTCGCAACGGAGTATGCGCAGATTCGAAGTGACAGAGCGTCCTTAGGGCTTCCTGTTGGAGGCGCGGCGCTCTAAGGCGGCCGCTGCCGCCCTGCGCAAGGCCGGAACAGACGAATGGTTATCGCAAACGACGACGAACTGGTAAAGCTCAAGGAGATCGGCCGCATCTGCGCCAACGCCATTCAGGTGATGGCGGCGGCGATGGAGCCCGGCATGACGACGCTGGAGCTCGACCGGATCGGCCGCAAGGTGCTCGAGGATTCGGGCGCGCGTTCGGCGCCGGAGTTCTGCTATCAGTTTCCCGGCGCCACTTGCATCAGCATCAATGAGGAAATCGCCCACGGCATTCCCGGCCCGCGCGTCATCCGCGCCGGCGATCTCATCAATATCGACGTCTCGGCGGAAAAGGACGGCTTCTTCGCCGATACCGGCGCCTCCTTCACGATGCCGCCGGTCAAGCCGAAGATCGAGCGGCTTTGCCGCGACGGCAAGCGGGCGCTCTGGGTCGGGCTCAACCAGGTCAAATCGGGCGAGCCGCTGGCAAAGATCGGCACCGCCGTCGGCGCCTTTGCGCAGAAGAACCGCTATACGCTGGTCGCCAATCTGGCGAGCCACGGCGTCGGCCGCTCGCTGCATGAGGAGCCGGCCGAGCTCTCGACCTGGCCGGACCCTTCCGAAAAACGGATGATGACCGAAGGTCTCGTCTTCACCGTCGAGCCGTTTCTCTCGCTCGGCGCGACATGGGCCGAAGGCGGCGACGATGCCTGGACGCTCTATGCCGATCCGAAGGCGCCGACCGTGCAATACGAACACACGGTGGTCGCGACGCGCAACGGGCCGGTGATTTTGACCTTGCCGGATGAGCGGGCGTAAGACCGACGCTGGACAATGAAGATGGCGGGAGCTGACTCCGTTTCGCATCCCGCCACACAGTCTTCGCCTCAGCCCCGCGTTCCCGACCTGCCGCCTTGCAGGATTTCGGTGGCGGCGCGTTCGAGGATGCCGGCGATGCGGGCGGCTTCGGGTTTCGACCAGGGATAGCGCATCCGCATGGCCGAGCGCAGCAGCATGCGGGCGGCGCGGATATCACCACCGTCCTGCATGAAATCGCCGTCATCGCCTTCGTCGGCGCCGTGACGGTCGGTTTCGAAGACACGCTTCACATGGGCCATCTTCTCACCGATGCGCTCGAGCTTGGCGAGCGTGTGCAGGATCATGTCGCGGTTTTCCTCGACGCGACCGCGGCCGGCCTCGGTGATACGGTAGAGCTTCTTGGCGCCCTCCACCTCGACCTCCGCAAGGCCGGTTTCCTCGAGATAGGTCAGGGCGGGATAGATGACGCCGGGGCTCGGCACGTAGAAGCCGCCGGACCGCTCCTCCAGCAACTTTATCAATTCATAGCCGTGGCGCGGCTGCTCAGCGAGCAGGGCCAGGATGACGAGCTGGAGATCGCCAGCCGCAAATTTGCGGCCCATGCGGAAATCTCCGCCGAACATGCCGCCTTTAAAACCTCTCATGACTTTTCCTTTCATCGTTAGATGTATCGTTGACTATGTCGTAAAACATATATCGTAAGATAATTCTTTTTAAGAGGGGAGAAATTTTCCGACGTTTCGGGAAATTGATCGATCGATCAGAATTACTTGATTGTGATGCCGGTGCTGCAGCGCGATAAACACGGGCATGCTCGCCCGCACCCGAAACTCCCCACCGAACCTCGTCTCCACCGCCGCTGCCGGTGCCGTTGCCATGGCTGCTGCCATGGGCTTCGGGCGCTTCTCCTACACGCCGATCCTGCCCGGTATGATCACCGGTGTGCCGCTTTCGGCGGCAGATGCCGGCTTCATCGCATCGGCGAATTTTGTCGGTTATCTCGTCGGTGCTGTGCTTGCCGCCTATGGCTGGGCGACCGGACGTGAACGGCTGGTGGCGCTGCTGTCGCTGCTGGCAACCGCGATACTGCTTGCCGCCATGGCCGCCACCGATTCTGTCGCCGTCTTTGCCATCATTCGCTTCCTGGCCGGCATCGCCAGCGCTTTTGCGATGGTCTTCACCTCGTCGATCGTGCTCAGCCACGGGGCTGCTGCCGGCAACGACCATGTGCAGGCGGCACATTTCGGCGGGCCGGGGGCAGGTATTGCGCTTTCTTCGGTCATGGTGCTGCTGATCGGACTTGCCTTTCACGACGGGCCGGGCGGTTGGCGCGCCGACTGGATTGGCGGGGCGCTCTACTGCGCGGCAAGCCTCGTCGTCGTCTTCCTGCTATTGCCGTCGGCGCCGGCGCAATCGGCGCAGACGGGCAAGGAGCCGGCGCTGGTCTGGAACCGGCCGATGGTGCTGCTGACGCTGTCCTACGGCCTGTTCGGCTTCGGCTACGTCATCACCGCGACCTTCCTCGTCACCATCGCACGTCTTTCTGCAACGGGACCCTTCGTCGAATTCCTCTGCTGGTTCATCGCCGGCCTGACGGCTGCGGTGGCGCTGTTTGCCTGGAAGCCGCTGGTCAAGCCGCTCGGGCTTGGGGGCGTCTACGTCGCAGCCCTTCTGGTCGAGGCCGCCGGGGTGCTTGCGACGGTGGCGCTACCGCCTTCTGCCGCACCGCTGATCGGCGGGGCGCTGTTCGGGGCGACGTTCCTGGCGATTACTGCTTTTGGGCTGCAGATCGGCCGCAAGCTTTCGCCTGACAGTCCGCGGCGGATCCTGGCGATGATGACGGCCGCCTTCGGTGTCGGCCAGATCGTCGGGCCTGTTGTTGCCGGCTGGATCGCTGAGCGCACGGGCAGCTTCACCGTGCCCACGATGATCGCCGCCGTGGCACTTGTCGCCTGCGCAGCGCTGGTGATGCCGGTGATCAAGAAAATTGCTTAACCGGTTACAACTCCGTAACAATCGGCTGAACCCATTGCTGCGTCCTTCGAACTGCCTTAGTTTCCGGCACAATCAGTGTTCGACGAACTCCCGAGACTCACAGTTCAGGAAAGCAAGCTCCCCGTGTTTCATTCCTTCTTCCCTCAGCCAAAAGCGTTCTTTACTTCGCTCGTAATCTGGACGCTGGCTGCGATTTTTGGCTGGTATTTCTTCGCCGCTGGTCTTGGTGCTTCTCTCGGTTTTGCATCAGTTCCTGAAGAGCAGCAGCCGATCGATCTCTCCTTCTTCCTGCTGCCCGAAAATGTCTGGTTCTACGGCTATTTCCTTCTGTCGGCGGTGATCTTCTGCGGCGCATGGCATCTGAAGGCGCGGAACCACCCCTGGAAGATTTGGTCGATCTGGGGTTCGGCACTGATCATCTTCGTGACCTACTTCGGCGTCCAGATCAGCGTTGTGATCAACAACTGGCGCCGGCCCTTTGGCGACCTCCTGCAGAACGCATTGTCCAAACAGCCAGGCATTTCCGTCGACAATTTTTACAGCCTGATGTGGGTCTTCTGCCAGATCGCATTCCTCAGCATGTTCGTATCGATCATGACTGACTTCTTCACCAGCCATTACATCTTCCGCTGGCGAACGGCGATGAACAATTTCTATATGTCGAAGTGGGAAAAGCTTCGTCACATCGAAGGTGCCTCCCAGCGTGTTCAGGAAGATACGATGCGCTTTTCGAGCACGCTCGAAGGTCTTGGTATCAGCCTCATCAACTCGGTGATGACGCTCGTGGTATTCCTCCCAATCCTTCTGGCGCTGTCGCATTACGTGACCGAACTGCCGTTCATCGGGCCGGTGGCGAATTCGCTCTTCTGGCTGGCGCTGTTCTGGTCGGCGTTCGGGACGCTCCTGCTGGCGATCGCCGGCGTCAAGCTGCCGGGGCTGAATTTTCGCAACCAGCGCGTCGAAGCGGCATATCGCAAGGAGCTGGTCTATGGCGAGGACCATGCGGAACGGGCTGAGCCGCTGACCGTCAGAGAGCTCTTCGGCAATGTTCGCCGGAACTATTACCGCATGTATTTCCACTACATGTATTTCAATGTCGCCCGTTATTTCTATATCCAGGCCGACGCGCTCTTCGTGGTCTTCATGCTGGTGCCGACGATCGTGGCGGGCACGATCACCTATGGTATCTTCCAGCAGATCTCGACCGCCTTCGGACAGGTCAGCAATTCGTTCCAATATCTCGTCAACTCCTGGACGACGATCATCGAACTGCTCTCGATCCACAAACGCCTCAAGGCCTTCGAGGCGGCAATCGACGACGAGCCGTTGCCGGAGATTGACCAGCGCTACCTGGAGCGTGAGACGGGCGTCGTGCACGCTGACGGTTGATGGCTGAGGGGTAGGGGATATGCGAGCAATCGGAACGTTTGCGCTTTGGGGGGCCCCTCATCCGCCCCATCGGGCACCTTCTCCCCGCCGGGTAGAAGGGGGAATCGCAGCGTCGCAACGAATCTCTTCTCCCCAGCGGGGAGAAGGTGCCGGCAGGCGGATGAGGGGGCCGCACGGCACGTCGGTTCGTCCAGATAATTGGCTCTTCAGAGACCCGACGTCTGCAATTTCCCGCGCGCCTCGATCATCGGGATCGCTTCCGAATAGCTGACGCAGGCGACGTCAACCCGGTTGCAGACGTCGCTGACCAGTCGGTCGAGGGCGCGCCAGTAGGCGCCGCCGTTCATTTCGACGAAGTGGAAGCCGAGCTGCAGCGGGATGCGGGCGCCGGCATATTGCTTGTCGAAAGCCTCCTTGAAGGCGGCATAGGCGCGCTCCTCGAATTCCGCGGAATCGGCCGTATCCTCCTCACCCTTGGAATGGCGGACGAAGAGATTGTAGTCCATGCCGATGATCGGCTTGTCATTCGGGCCTTCGGGGATCAGCGGCAGGCCGAAGCGGATGATGCCGTCTTCCTCGACAGGCATTGCCGGTCCCTTGGTGACGAGGCTCGCATCATAGGTGAAGCCCGCCTTCTTTTCGGCGGTGATCATATCGGCGCCAGCCGTCGCGGAGAGGTAGGGCGCGCGAAAGCCCTTAATGCCGTGATCGACCAGATCCTGCCAGCCGGCCGGTGCCTTGAGATCGACGCTCTTCCAGGCGTTTTTCAATGTCGCATGAAAGGTGGCGTACTCGGCCGACCAGTCGGCCTCGCTCCAGAGGCGGCCGTCGAAGTGGCCGCAGGCATGGCTCGATATGTCATGTCCTTCGAGATGGGCGTGCCAGATATTGCCGAGGCGCTCGCGGATCTCGTCGTCGCTCTGGGCGAAGCCGACATTGGATTTTCCGCGTTTTTGGTGCGGCGCCTGATAGGCCTTTTTCGCCGCCTCGTTCATCAGGAAAGTGCAGGAGAGGAAATAGGTGAATTGGGCGCCGTTTTTCGCTGCCATCTCGCGGCTCTTCAGCCACAGCGCGTTGTCGTGGGCGCCGTCGAAGGAAATGATGACGAGCTGTTTCGGCCGGTCGGCCGCCTCTGCAATTGCCGGAACGAGGAGCGAAACAGAAAGGCAGGCGGAGAGGAGGGAACGAGACATGGGCACCGCGACAATTTGTTCGCGGTTTCCCTCCGATAGAATTGCGGCGAAGCTGCGGTCGCGCTGGCATTTTTTCGCGCCAGCCGGTAAGCCATGACAAACGGCACGGAAGGGATCCGCAATGACATTGCTTATCGTCGGCATCATACTTTTCCTCGGGGTGCATCTGGTGCGGGTGCTGGTGCCGGACTTTCGCCGTTCGATGATCGCAAGCCTCGGCGAGAAGGGCTGGCGGGCGGCCTATTCGATTGCCAGCATAGCCACACTGATCCTATTGATCTACGGCTTTGGGCAGGCGCGGCAGGTGACCGGAACGCTTTACAATCCACCGGTCTGGATGGCGCATATCGCAATCACGCTGATGCTGATCGCGATGATCTGTCTCGTCGCCTCGCTGCTGCCGGCGGGGCATATCGCGACCAAGACAAAACATCCGATGGTGCTGTCGGTGAAGATCTGGGCACTGGCGCACCTGCTCGCCAATGGCGAGACGTCGTCGGTTCTGCTGTTTGCCGCCTTTCTCGCCTGGGGCGTTATCCTGCGCATTTCCTTGAAGCGGCGGCAGCGGGCGGGCGAGATCACGCTCCGACCGTTCGTCTCGGCCAAGTACGACCTCTATGCCATCATCATCGGCATCGTCGTCTGGGCGCTGATCATCTGGAAGCTGCACGAATGGTTGATCGGCGTTTCGCCGCTCGTCATCTGACGAATCTTTCACATCCCCCTTACAACGGCTGCAAAATGGAGTAGAAGGCCCGACAATATGCGTTTTGCATGGTGTATGGGTATTTCCGCGGCCGGAGACGAGAATGGCATTCAACGACGACAGCTTCATCCGTGAAGTCAATGAGGAATTGCGGTCTGACCAGATGAAGGGCGTCTGGCGCCGGTTCGGCCGCTATATCGTCGTCGTCGCCATCCTGATCGTCGTCGGTACCGCCGGCAAGGTTCTCTACGACTATTGGGACGACAACCGCTCCTCCGGCACCGGCGACCAGTTTCTGGCGGCAATGAAGCTAGCCGACGAGAACAAGAACGACGAGGCGCTGGCCGCGCTCGACAAGCTTGAGAAGGAAGGCCATGGTGCCTACCCGGTGCTGGCGCGCATGCGGGCCGCGACCGTTCAGGTGCAGAAGGGTGATACCGCCGCGGCAATCGCCGCCTTCAACGAGATCGGCAAGGACAATGCCATTCCGGCTGCCGTGCGCGATGCCGCCAAGATGCGCGCCGGCTGGCTGCTCATCGAGAACGGCACTTACGAACAGGTTTCGGCGGCGATCGAGGAAATGGCCGTTCCGGGCAACGCCTTCCGTCATTCGGCGCGCGAGGCACTCGGCCTTGCCGCTTACAAAGCCGGCAACATGGCGCAGGCGCGGCAGTGGTTCCAGTCGATCGTCGACGATGCCGACAGCCCACGCAATGTTGCCAATCGCGCCCATATGATGCTTGATCTGATTACCGCATCCGGCAAGGCGCCCGCCGCTCAGGGCTGATCGCGTTAAGGACAAGATATGAGTTTCACGGTCGCGATCGTCGGTCGTCCGAATGTCGGCAAGTCGACACTTTTCAACCGGCTGGTAGGCAAGAAGCTGGCGCTTGTCGATGACACGCCGGGTGTTACCCGCGACCGCCGGCCGGGCGATGCGCGGCTGATGGGCTTGACCTTCACGATCATCGACACGGCTGGTCTGGAAGAGGCCGACGCGGAAAGCCTGCAGGGCCGGATGCGGGCGCAGACCGAAGCGGCGATCGACGAGGCGGATCTTTCGCTTTTCGTCGTCGACGCCAAGAGCGGATTGACGCCCGTCGATACCGACCTTGCCGAAATGCTGCGCCGGCGTGGCAAGCCGGTGGTGCTCGTCGCCAACAAATCCGAAGCGCGCGGTTCCGACAGCGGTTTCTACGACGCCTATACGCTCGGGCTCGGCGAGCCGACGCCGATTTCGGCAGAGCACGGGCAGGGCATGCTCGACCTGCGCGATGCGATCGTCGCGGCGATCGGCGAGGACCGTGCCTATCCCGAGAAAGAGGATGTGGCGGTTACCGACGTCGACATTCCGCAATCATCAGACGAGGGCGACGAGGACGAAGAGCCGACCTATGATGATACGAAGCCGTTGCGCGTGGCGATCGTCGGGCGGCCGAATGCCGGCAAGTCGACGCTGATTAACCGCTTCCTCGGCGAGGATCGGCTGCTGACGGGACCGGAAGCGGGTATCACTCGCGATTCCATCTCGGTCGAATGGGACTGGCGCGGCCGCATCATCAAGATGTTCGACACGGCCGGCATGCGCCGCAAGGCACGGGTGATCGAGAAGCTGGAGAAGCTTTCGGTTGCCGACGCATTGCGCGCCATCCGCTTCGCCGAAACCGTCGTCATCGTGTTCGATGCCACGATCCCCTTCGAGAAGCAGGACCTGCAGATCGTCGATCTCGTGCTGCGCGAGGGCCGCGCCGCCGTGCTCGCCTTCAACAAGTGGGACATGATCGAAGATCGGCAGGCGGTGCTTGCGGATCTGCGCGAAAAGACTGACCGGCTGCTGCCGCAGGCGCGCGGCATCCGCGCCGTGCCGATCTCCGGCCAGACCGGCTGGGGGCTCGACAAGCTGATGCAGGCGATCATCGATACCGACAAGGTCTGGAACAAGCGCATTTCGACGGCGCGGCTCAACCGCTGGCTGGAGACGCAGCAGATCCAGCATCCGCCACCGGCCGTTTCCGGCCGCCGCATCAAGCTGAAATACATGACGCAGGTCAAGGCCCGCCCGCCGGCCTTCATGATCTCCTGCACCCGGTCGGATGCGCTGCCGGAATCCTATACGCGCTATCTGATCAATGGCTTGCGCGCGGATTTCGACATGCCGAGCGTGCCGATCCGCATCCATTTCCGCTCGCCTGACAATCCGTTTGAAGGCAAGAAGAGGCGGACGTAGGTTGGGCTTGCTGTGATTGGAGAGTTCTGACGCACGTCGTGCGGTCACCCCTCTGCCCGGCAGTATCACTGGCACTGTGATAGCTATCCGGCAATCTAAGCCACGCTTCGGTTCAGCGCCTCACGCAGCGCCACTATTTCCGCCTGGAGGCGGGTGAGGTCGACTGCGTCGCGACCACTGGCGGCGGCGATGCAGCCGGGGATGCCGATCGCCTTTTCCTTGAGGCGCTTGCCTTCGTCCGTCAGCCGAAGCACCACGACACGTTCGTCGTCCTTGCTGCGTTCGCGGCTGACATAACCGGCGGTTTCCAGGCGTTTGAGCAAGGGGATCAGCGTGCTCGATTCCAGGAAGAGCTTTTCGCCGAGGCCGCCGACGGTCTGGCCATCCCGCTCCCACAGCGCGACCATGGCGAGATATTGCGGATAAGTGAGGCCGAGCGTGTCGAGAAGCGGCTTGTAGACGCGATTTAACGCGTGCCTTACCGTATAGACGGCGAAGCAGATGAAATTGTCGAGCTTCAGCTGGTCCTGCAAGACAATGTCGACCATCAAGACCGCAGTTTCCGCAGCAGCACTCCTGGCAGCTTCCGCCGTCGGCGCCGGCGCTGGTCATCGTCGACGAGAACGACGTGCTGCGTGACGAAGGCGAGGCCTATGCCCGCAAGCTCAGCCCAGGCCGGTGTCCGCGTCACGTCAATGCGCTACAATGGCACGATCCACGATTTCGTGCTGCTGAACGCCATTGCCGAAACGCCTGCCACGCGCAGCGCGATTGCGGTCGCCAATGAGACGCTTCGCAGCGCTCTTCACAAGTAAAACCAATCAGTCTGCGGATGGGACAGGCCCGGCGGTTTCGCCGGGCTTTCTGCTTCTTGGAAGCGACTTGGTGGCAAATTGCCAGGCCCTCTTCCATTTCGGCGTGATGACGCCGTTGGCGGCGCGAATATTGTTGATGAACTGCAGCGTCGCCGCTTCCCAGGAATATTGCATGGCGAGCTCGCGCGCCTTGTCTCGGGAGGCGGAAAGGGCGGCAAGGCATGCGGCCTGCAGATTCTGGTCGAGCGCCCCGACTTCGCTATCCTCGCCGATGATGTCGAGCGGGCCGGTGACCGGATAGGCTGCGACCGGCACGCCTGATGCCAGCGCTTCGAGGATGGTGTTGCCGAAGGTGTCGGTGAGCGAGGGAAAGACGAAGACGTCGGCCTGAGCATAGGTTTTCGCCAGATCCTCGCCGAACTGCACGCCGGTGAAGAAGACGTCGGGATATTGCTTTTCAAGCTCGGCGCGCGCCGGGCCGTCGCCGACGACGACCTTCGAACCGGGTAGGTCGAGATCGAGAAAGGCCGGCAAGTTCTTTTCCAACGCCACGCGACCGACCGTCATGAAGATCGGACGAGGGAGGCCGAAGGGCTCGTCTTCAAGCGGCATGGGGTGGAACTGCGTGGCATCAATGCCGCGGGTCCAGGGCATCAGATTCTTGATGCCGCGCGCCGATAGCTCGCGGGCAAGGCTCGGTGTCGCCACCATACAGCCGGCGCCGCCATTGTGGAACCAGCGCACGAAGGCGTAGAGCCAGCTCTGCGGGATGGGCAAGCGGGCGGAAACATACTCCGGAAAACGGGTGTGATAGCTGGTCGAGAAGGGCATGCGCTTGCGCAGGCACCAGCGGCGGGCGGTCAGCCCCAACGGGCCTTCGGTGGCGATATGCACGTAGGAGGGATTGTGCTTTTCGATCTCGCGGGCGATGCGGCGGTAATTGGCGATCGACAGGCGGATCTCGGGATAGGTCGGGCAGGGGATGCTGTTGAAGCGCTCCGGCGTCACCATCGAAACCTCGACGCCCATCTTCGCCAGTTCGCGGTTGGTGTTCTCGATCGAGCGCACGACGCCGTTGACCTGCGGGTGCCAGGCATCGGTGACGATCACTAGCCTCTCAGGCAGGTTTCCGGCGGCTGCGGCATTGGCCCAGCTCTCGCCGCTATAAGTGTTTGCCGGACGTTGCAGCATGTCACGATTTCCATCCGCGTCGCAGTGATATGCCAACGCTCAACCCCTCAGCGGGGTTCCGGAACGGCGATTCCCGCTTCTATATTTTGAGGCATGACCATGATGGAAATATTACAGCCCATATTGCAAGGATTGCAGGGCTTTCGCCGGCCTGACCGCCCCGATTATGTCGGCGGCTGGCGGCGGTTCATTCGAAAAGAAGAAAGTCACGGCGCCGGTCGTGGACCGGCGCCGCCTGGGAGGTCAAGCTGCAGCGGAAGCCGAGCTTGCGGTCGGAACTTCCGAGATCGTCTTCAGAACCTGCGAAGCGATCTGGTAGGGGCAGCCCTGCGAGTTCGGGCGGCGATCTTCCAGATAGCCCTTGTAGTCGTTTTTCACGAACGAGTGCGGCACGCGGATCGAGGCACCACGGTCGGCAACGCCGTAGGAGAACTTGTTCCACGGAGCCGTCTCGTGCTTGCCGGTCAGGCGCTTGTCGTTGTCAGGACCGTAGACGTTGATGTGGTCCATCAGGTTCTTTTCGAACTGCGCCATCAGCGCTTCGAAATAGGCCTTGCCGCCGACTTCGCGCATGTACTTGGTCGAGAAGTTGCAATGCATGCCCGAGCCGTTCCAGTCGGTGTCGCCGAGCGGCTTGCAGTGATACTCGATGTCGATGCCGTACTTTTCGGTCAGGCGCTGCAGGAGGTAGCGTGCCATCCAGATCTGGTCGGCGGCCTTCTTGGAGCCCTTGCCGAAAATCTGGAACTCCCACTGGCCCTTGGCCACTTCGGCATTGATGCCTTCGTGGTTGATGCCGGCAGCGAGGCAAAGGTCGAGATGCTCTTCGACGATTTCGCGGGCAACGTCGCCGACGTTCGAATAGCCGACGCCGGTGTAATAGGGGCCCTGCGGAGCGGGGTAGCCCTGCTCAGGGAAGCCGAGCGGACGGCCGTTCTGGTAGAAGAAATATTCCTGCTCGAAGCCGAACCAGGCATCTTCGTCGTCGAGGATGGTTGCACGAGCGTTGCTCGAATGCGGCGTGACGCCATCCGGCATCATGACTTCGCACATGACGAGAGCGCCGTTGGTGCGGGCCGGATCGGGATAAATGGCGACGGGCTTCAGCACGCAGTCAGAGCTGCGGCCCTCGGCCTGCATGGTCGACGAACCGTCGAAGCCCCACAGCGGAAGCTGTTCCAGCGTCGGGAATTCATCGAATTCCTTGATCTGCGTCTTGCCACGCAGGTTCGGTACTGGTGTGTACCCATCGAGCCAAATGTACTCGAGCTTAAATTTTGTCATCGCGACTCTCTCAATGCTACGAAGGTGAGCAAATCCGGAGGTGATCTCGGCGCGCGAGCGCATCCGACCGCCAGGGATGACGCTTTAAAAGCACGTAGCGTGCCAGTTTTGGCGCCACGCGAAAGAAAAATCGCGAATCAGCGTGTCGTCCGATTTTTTCCCTTTTGGAAAATCGGGCTGTTTTTAACGCTCACTGGCGGTATCGCCCATCAAATCGCACTTTTTCCATGTGGAACCGGATGAAAATTGCGGCGTTAGGCTGAAATGATGAAGTGTTAAACAAATTATCGGAAGCTTTTAGCCGAGACAGCACGCCGACCGATTACAATTGCAACATTGCCCTTATTTTATGCAATTTGCATAAACTATGTGCATTATGCTATGTAGATGGTCCTGAAATGTTGATGCGCCGAACTGAATGGAGGCGATCTCATGCCCACCGGTTTCCATCGTGAATCCGCAACGATCTACCAGTTTCCCGTTAAGGCGACACGAAACGCCAACCGGTTCGAACGCGCCAGGCTGATGGAGCGCGAGGCCGCAGACGTCTGCGATGCTGCGCTCGACAGCTGCTGGTACCATGACGAGGCGGTTCGCGACGCCGATCGGCCGAAGAAGTCTTGATTTTCCGCTGGCAGCGGGCATGCGATCCGACAAGGCGGGAAGCGCTTGCCCACGGCGTTTATACTGCGTCAGCATGTGCGGCCTAAAAGCATGTTCCGGTAAGCGAATCTGAAGATCGCGCTGCTTTAGCCGCCATCCAATCCCAGCTTTTCCCTCACGACCAATGCACCATGTTCGCTGACGACGCAGGCAGCGACCTTTGCCGCGAAGCGGGCGGCGGCAGGTGCATCGCCGGCTTCGAGATATCGTGCGAGAAAAGCGCCGTTGAAGCTGTCGCCGGCGCTGGTCGTGTCGACCACCTTCTCCACCTTTTCGGCAGGAACGAAGGTTTGCTCGCCGGCAAAATTCAGCGTGACACCGTCAGCGCCGTTCTTGACGACGATATGGACGGCGCCCAGTGCGCGGTAGCGGTGGATCGTCGCCTCGATGGAATCATCGCCGAAATGGGCCGCCTCGTCGTCGAAGCTCGGCATGACGAGCACCGAAGAGCGGGCGCCTTCGCTGATCGTCGTGTGCATAACGTCGTAGCTGGACCAGAGCCGCGGGCGGATGTTCGGATCGAAGACGACGAGCTTGCCTGCGGCCTTGGCGCGACGGACTTCGGCAAGCAAAGTCTCGGCATCCTCATGCGGCAGGATGGCAAGGGTGATACCGGAGAAATAGACGACGTCAGCGCTCTCCACCGCCTCGCGCAGGCGGTCAGGATCGGCTGCCAGGCTGCGGGCGGCGGCACTGTCGCGCCAGTAGCTGAAGGAACGTTCGCCGTCCTTCAGGTTGATCATGTAAAGGCCCGGTGTCCTGCCCCTGATGCGGCGGATGAGGGTGGTGCCGATGCCTGCCATGTCGATGAAGGCAGCCATCTCATCCGACATGACGTCGTCACCGAGGGCGGTGAAGTAGTCGACCGACCAGTCGGGGCCAAGGCAGGCACGGGCATACCAGGCGGTGTTGAAGGTATCGCCGGCGAAGCCTTTGCGCAGCAGACCATCGCCTGCCTGCGAGAGTTCCACCATGCATTCACCGATCGATAGAAACCGTCTGCTCACCTTGTCCTCCCGGCACTAGAGCGCTGCGCGTCCAACAGGACGCGCTATCACTTTGAATTGGCGCATAACCCCGAAAATCGATTCCGATTTCGGGGTTATGCGCTGGTCCTCATTCGCTGATACGCGGAGAGCATGAAGGTGGCAAGCGCCGATAATAAGGAAGATGGAACCCCACCTCCATGGACGAGGTGAAGGCCGCTTGTACGGCCGTCTTTCCGCTCATGGCCTGTCCATGTGATAACAGGCGGCCTTCTGGCCGGGGCGGACCTCCTCGGTCGGCGGCATTTCGGTGCGACAGATGTCAGTCGCCTTCCAGCAGCGCGGTGAGAAGACGCAGCCTTTCGGCGGGTTAAGCGGCGAAGGCGGGTCACCCTGCAGACGGATGCGCGTGCGCAGGCGCGCAAGCTTCGGATCCGGGATCGGCGCGGCGGAAAAGAGCGCCTGCGTATAGGGGTGGGCGGGGTGATCGAAGACGGTGGCACAACTGCCGGCTTCCACCACCCTGCCGAGATAGAGCACCAGCACATCGTCGGAGATCAGGCGCACGACGGAGAGGTCATGGCTGATGAAGATCAGCGTCAGGCCGAATTCCTTGCGCAGCTTGCGCAGAAGCGTGATGACCTGGCCCTGGATTGAGACGTCGAGGGCCGAAACCGGCTCATCGCAGATGATGAGCTTCGGTTTGGTAACGACCGCGCGGGCGATGCCGATGCGTTGCGCCTGGCCGCCGGAGAATTCGTGCGGATAGCGGTTGATCATCTCCGGCACCAGTCCGACGGCGGTCATGATCTCGCGGACGCGTTCGGTGCGCTCGGCTCTTGATAGCTTCGGCTCGAAGACGGTGAGCGGCTCGGCGATGATGTCGCCGACCGTCATGCGCGGGTCGAGCGAGGCGATCGGATCCTGGAAGATGATCTGCATGTCGCGGCGGGCGGCCCGCATTTCCTCGTCCGACAGGTCGAGCAGGTTGCGGCCCTGCCAGAGGATACGGCCCTTCTGCGATTTCAACAGCCGCAGGATGGAACGCCCAAGTGTGGACTTGCCGCAGCCGGATTCACCGACAATGCCGAGCGTGCGGCCTTCGCTGAGGTCGAAGCTGACATTGTTGACGGCGGTGAGAAAAATCGGCGGCTTGAAGAGGCCTTTCGCCGGCAGTTCGAATTGGGTCGTCAGGTTCTCGACCCTTAGAAGCGATCGTTCAGCCATGGTTCAGCAGCTCCTCGCGGCGCGGGAAGGGGTGGTAGCAGGCGGCGCAGTGATGCGGCGCCAGCGTTTCGAGCAGCGGCGGGCGGTCGATGCAGTCGTCCTGGACCTGGGAACAGCGCGGCGAGAAATTGCAGCCCTTCGGCAGGTGCTGCAGGTTCGGCGGGCGGCCCGGAATGACGACGAGGTCGTCGACATCCTGGTCCGGGCGCGGGATCGAGGCATGCAGCGCCGCGGTATAGGGATGGGCCGGATTGTCGAAGAGCTCGTCGACGGGCGCTTCCTCGACGATGCGGCCGGCATACATGACGGCGACGCGATCGGCGAGGCCGGCGACGACGCCGAGATCGTGGGTGATCATGATAAGCGCTGTGTTCATCTCTGCCGTCAGATCGTTGAAAAGATCGAGGATCTGCGCCTGGATGGTGACGTCGAGCGCCGTCGTCGGCTCGTCGGCGATCAACAGCTTCGGCCGGGTGAGCAGCGCCATGGCGATGACGATGCGCTGGCGCATGCCGCCGGAGAGCTCATGCGGATAGAGATGAAAGCGCCGTGTCGGGTCGGGGATGCCGACGCGTTTCAGCATGTCGAGGGCAGCAGTGGATGCGGCGCGCGCCGTCAGCCCGCCGTGCACCTCGAGCTGTTCCGTCAACTGCCGGGAAATCTTCAGCGATGGATTGAGGGCTGTCATCGGATCCTGGAAGACCATGGCCATGTCCTTGCCGCGGATCTGGTCGAGTTCGCGCGGTTTCAGCGCCAGCACGTCCTTGCCTTCGAGCAGCGCCTGTCCCGTCGTTTTGCCGTTCTTGGCGAGCAGCCCCATGATGCCGAGGAAGGTCTGGCTCTTGCCGGAACCGGACTCGCCGACGATAGCGATGCGCTCGCCGCGCTTGACCGTCAGGTTCATGTTCGAGACCGCCTTCACCTCTCCATCCGGTGTCTTGAAGGTGATCGAGTAGTCTTTGAGTTCGAGAAGGGTGTCTTTTTGTGTTTCCTGGGACATTCTTAGCGATCCTTCGGGTCGAACGCGTCGCGCAGGCCGTCACCGATGAAGAGCAGGCTGAGCAGCAGGGCGACGAGGAAGCTTGCCGGGAAGACCAGCAGCCACGGCATGCTTTCCATGGCATCGGTTCCCTCGGCGATCAGTGTGCCGAGCGAGGTCAGCGGTTCCTGCACGCCGAAGCCGAGATAGGAAAGGAAGCTTTCGGTGGCGATGATTTCAGGCACCGTCAAGGCTGCGAAGATGACCACGGGTCCGACGAGGTTCGGGATGATGTGTTTGATGATGATCTTGAACGGCCGCTGCCCGGATGCGCGGGCCGCTTCGATGAATTCGCGATGCTTGATCGACAGCGTCTGGCCGCGCACGATGCGGGCCATGGTCAGCCATTCCAGCGCGCCGATGGCGGCAAAGAGCAGATAGACGTTGCGACCGAAGATCACCATCAGCAGGATGACGAAGAGGATATAGGGAAGCGCGTACATGATATCGACGAAGCGCATCATGATCGCATCCAGCCTGCCGCCGATATAGCCCGAGACCGCGCCGTAAAGCACGCCGATGAAGACGGAGACGACGGTCGCCGTCAACGCCACGGCAAGCGAGACGCGGGTGCCGTAAAGGACGCGAGCGAGAAGGTCGCGGCCGTTCGGATCGGTGCCGAAATAGTGGCCGGTTTCGATCGAGGGCGGTATGCGGAAGGCCGCCCAATCCGGATCCTCGTAGTTGAAGGGAATGAACCAGGGGCCGATAAAGGCCGCGAGGATCAGCAGCGTCAGGACGACGATCGACAGGACCGCGGCCTTGTTGCGCCCAAGGCGGCGCAAGGCATCCCTAGTGAGCGAGCGGCTTTCGGGCGCAAGGCCCTCCGCCTCCAGAAGTTCCTGGGCGAGCAGCTCGCGTTTTGCGGGGTTGAGGATCATCGGTTTCTCACTTTCGGATCGAGCCACGCATAGGCGATATCGACGAGAAGGTTCAGAACGACGATCAGCACCATGTAGAAGATGACCGTGCCGAGAACCATGCCGTAATCGCGGTTGAGCGCCGCGTTGATGAAGTAGCGGCCGATGCCGGGCAATCCGAAGATGCTCTCGACAACAAGCGAGCCGGTGAGAAGGTAACTAGCCGCCGGTCCGAGATAGGAGACCACAGGCATTAGTGCGGGTTTCAGCGCATGGCGCATCACGGTCAGCCGCGGGCCAATGCCCTTGGCCTTGGCGGTGCGGATGAAGTTCTGGTTCATCACCTCGATCATCGAGCCGCGGGTGATGCGCGAAATGCGCCCTGCATGCGGCAGAGCCAGAACGACGATCGGCAGGATCAGGAACTTGATCGATCCGTCACCCCAGCCGCCGACCGGAAGCCAAGCGAGATGGATGCCGAAGACGAGCTGCAGTATGGGGGCGATCAGGAAGTTCGGCAGGACGACGCCAATCAGGATGAGGGCGCCGAGAATGTAATCCGGCGTCTTGTTCTGATAGAGCGCCCCAAAACAGCCGACGGCGACGCCGACGATGATGGCGAGCAGAAAGGCTGCGGTGCCGATCGTGAAAGTGTAGGGCAGACCGATCATGATCTGCTGGGCGACGGTGAAATCTTCGCTGGCGAAGGAGGGGCCGAGATCGCCCCGGAGCAGGTCACCGACATAGATCAGGTATTGCTGGATGAGCGGCTTGTCGAGGTTGTAGTGAGCCGCAAGGTTTTTCAGGATCACCGGCGGCAATGGCCTTTCGCCATCGAAAGGGCCGCCGGGGGCAAGGCGCAAAACAAAAAAGCAGGCTGTGACGGCGATCCACAGAACGGGGATCGTCGACAGGAGGCGACGGAGTGCGTATTTGATCATGATCGTGGGCCGGTCCTTTCCGCAGTGCGCGGAAAGGACCGTTTTCCCTTACTCTTTCATCGACAGCCAGCGGGTGCGGTGGATGTCCTGGATATTGTCGACGAAGCCTTCGATCTTCGGCGAGACGACATTCTTCGAGACGTAGTAATAGATCGGCAGGGCGGCGGATTCATCGAGCGCCAGCTGCTCGGCCTTTTTGAAGATCGCGGCACGCTTGGCGAGATCCGTCTCCGCGTTGCCTTCCTTGATCATCTTGTCGTACTCGGGATTGGACCAGCGGCCGTAGTTCATCTGGACGCCTGTCACCAGGAGGTTCAGGAAGTTGTCCGGGTCGTTGTAGTCAGCGAGCCAGCCGGCGCGGCCGATTTCGACCTGGCCACGCTGCATCTGGTCGTAATGCACCTTGGTTTCGGCGTTGACAAGCTCGACATTGACGCCGAGCGGCTTCCACATGGAAGCGATGGCGACGGCGATGCGCTTATGGTTGTCGTTGGTGTTGTAGCTGAGCACGGCGTGCAGCGGCTTGTCCGGGCCGAAGCCGGCTTCGGTCAGAAGCTTCTTGGCTTCGGCGACCTTCTCGTTATAGGGCAGGTCCTTCCAGCTGACATAGGCCGGATCGCCGTAATTTGCCGTGCCCGGCGGCACCCAGGAATAGGCCGGCAGTTCGCCGGTGCCGAGGATCTGTGGGCCGATCACTTCACGGTTGATCGCCATGGAGAGAGCCTGGCGGACGCGCTTGTCGCTGAAGGGCGGCTTCTGCGAGTTGACGACGTAATAGTAGAGGCCGGAGAAGGGGGCGACATGCGCCTGGCCCGGCAGGTTCTTCTTCATCCACTCGTACTGGTCGGTCGGGAAGTCGGTGAGGATGTCGAACTCGCCTGCGCGGTAGCGCTTCAGCGCGGCTTCCTGATCCTCAAGCACGAAGAACTTCGCGCCATCGATCTTCAGGTCCTTGGTGTCGTACCACTGGTCGTTCTTTACCGTGGTGACATGCGAGCCCGGAACCCATTCAACGGGTTTGTAGGGGCCGTTGGTGACGATGTTGCCGATCTTGACCCAATCCTGACCCTTCGCCTCGACGACATGCTTCGGCAGCGGGTAGGCGGTGTAGTGCATCAGCGCATTGATGAAATAGGGGGTGGAGTTTTCAAGTGTGATCTCCAGCGTCTTGTCGTCGATCGCCTTGACGCCGAGCTGGTTGAGATCGGTTATCTCACCCTTGTTGATCTTTTCCGCATTCTTGATGGTGAATTGCAGATAGGCATAATCGGCGGCATTCTTCGGGTCGACGAGGCGCTGGAAGGCGAAGACGAAGTCTCCTGCCGTGACCGGCTGGCCATCGGACCACTTGATGCCGTCGCGAAGCTTGAAGGTGTAGACCTTGCCATCAGGCGAAATCGTCCAGCTTTCAGCCTGGCCGGGGATCGGATTATCCTTGGCGTCCTCGGTGACGAGGCCTTCGAAAATGTCGCCGGCGATACGGTTCTCCCAGTCGCCGGAAAGCTTCTGCGGATCGAGCGACTGCGGGTCGCCACCATTGTGAATGTTGAGCGTGGCCGCATGGGCCGAAAACGCCAGCAATGTGCCAAGCATTGCAGAGGCGAGAAATTTTTTCGCGAAATGGTTCATGGTGGGTCCACCTTTCTAGGCTTTTCGCCTTTATTAGACATTTGTTCCCGGTGTTTGACCTCTTACGTGCAGGTCAGCGCGCACATTATCGCAAAGGCTTTGCGTTGCAACCCCAAATCCGGAGGGTGGAACCGGGTTGTGGACAAGCCTATGTACGTCTCCCCCTTGTCGGTTCGCGACGATGCGTCGCGGCGTTTCGCAACACCTTCATAACCGCTTCACATGGTTGTCTTTTGTTTCGTCCGCTTTAGTGTGGCGAGCGCAAACGAGGCAGGAGATGTAGCCGATGGCATTGCAGGCAGGCGGGAGTGCGGACTGGTGGCGCGGTGCGGTGATCTATCAGGTCTATCCGCGCTCGTTTCAGGACACCAACAGCGATGGTCTCGGCGATCTCAGGGGAATCACCCGCCGGCTGCCGCATATTGCCAGCCTCGGCGTCGACGCGATCTGGCTCTCGCCCTTCTTCAAGTCGCCGATGGCCGACATGGGCTACGACGTTTCCGATTATTGCGACGTCGATCCGATCTTCGGCACGCTCGCCGATTTCGACGAGATGATGGCCGAAGCCCACCGGCTCGGCATCAAGGTCGTCATCGACCAGGTGATCTCGCATACCTCCGACCGGCATCCCTGGTTCGTCGAGAGCCGGTCGAGCCGGACCAATCCTAAGGCGGACTGGTATGTCTGGGCCGACCCGAAGCCTGACGGCACGGCGCCGAATAACTGGCTGTCGATCTTCGGCGGGCCGGGCTGGGAGTGGGATGGCGTGCGCCGGCAATATTACCAGCACAATTTCCTGACCTCGCAGCCGGACCTCAACTTCCACAGCAAGGCGGTGCAGGATGCGGTGCTGGAGACAGTGAAGTTCTGGCTCGACCGCGGCGTCGACGGCTTCCGCCTGGACACGGTCAACTATTATTTCTGCGATAAGCTGCTCAGGAGCAATCCGCCGCACGAGCCCGACGAGGATGATGCAGGCCTCGATGCGCCCGATACCAATCCCTACGGCATGCAGAACCATCTTTATGACAAGACGCAGCCGGAAAATGTCGATTTCCTCAAACGCTTCCGGGTGCTGCTCGATCAGTACGAGGATCGCACGACTGTCGGCGAGGTCGGCGATGGAGCGCGTTCGCTGAAGACGGTTGGCGCCTATACGAGCGGCGGCGACAAGCTGCACATGTGCTACACATTCGATCTGCTCGGACCGGATTTCACCGCCGAGCATATCCGCGGCTGCGTCGAAGCTTTCCAGAAGGCGGTCACGGACGGCTGGGTCTGCTGGGCTTTTTCCAACCACGACGTCATGCGCCATGTCAGCCGGTTTGCACTGACGGAGGAAGAGCGCCCCGCCATCGCCAAGCTGGCGATCTCGGTGCTTGCGGCGCTGCGCGGCTCGATCTGCCTCTATCAGGGCGAGGAGCTCGGTCTGCCCGAGGCGGAGCTCGCCTTCGAAGACCTTCGCGATCCCTACGGCATCCGCTTCTGGCCGGCCTTCAAGGGCCGCGATGGATGCCGCACGCCGATGCCCTGGGAAGCCGGCAAGGCGCATGCGGGCTTCACCTCCGCGGAAAAGAGTTGGCTGCCGGTGCCTTACGAGCAGGCAGCGCTTTCCGTGGATACGCAGGAGGCGGGCGACAACTCGGTGCTGCATCACTACCGCAGGACGCTCGCATTCCGGAAGAGCCACCCGGCGCTGATCGACGGCGACATGATCTTCATCGGCACCAACCAGGACCTGCTCGCCTTCACCCGCGAAAAGGACGGCGAAAAACTGCTCTTCGTCTTCAACCTGACGCGCAAACCGACGGAATTCCGTCTGCCTGATGGTATGGTGCTCGGGGAACCGCTTGAGATTCCGGGCTTCGAGGCGGTAGCGGGCACGGGGTCAGTGAAGCTTGCGGCGCTGGATGGGTTTTGTGCGCGGGTTTGACGGTTATTTCAGAAGCTTATCGTAATCTGCGTGCGAGCCGATCCAAAACCAGATGATGTCATCTCCGTCACTGACGGCTAAAGCTCTCCAGGATGCACCGACGCGCGCCGACCAAAACCGGCCGACGCGTTTGAAATGCAAGGAGGGATGTCTGGGATCTTGTTTGAGCAGATCGAAGTTTCCGTCAGCCAACTTGCGTATCTGTTCAGGCAAGCGGTCATACGCCTCCCAGAAGGCGGGAGTTGCGTGGTGTTTCAAAGCCGTCTTGTCTTTCCGGCACGAAAATCGGCAAAGGCCTTCTCGGCGAGATGATCGAGTTTGCCACTAGCAGCATCTGCTTCCATCTGCCTGTCCCAGCGTTCGGCTTGAAGGGCTTCAAACCACGCCGAAAAGGCTTCGAACTCGTACTTATCGAGTTCGGTAACGATTTTTTCAATCTGTTCCAGCTTCGTCATAATCGGCTCCAACGTTACCGCAAAATAAGCGCTGCCGCGGAATTTGCCAAGGATTCCGTCACCCGATCAGCGCGAACTTGTCCACATCCACCATGCCGCGGTCGGATATCTTCAGGTGCGGGATGACCGGCAGCGGTAGGAAGGCGAGTTGGAGAAAGGGTTCCTCCAGCGTGGCGCCCAGCGCCAAGGCGGCTTTGCGCAGTTGGTGGAGCGTATCGCGGACCGTCTCATAGGGCTCGAGGCTCATCAAGCCGGCGATGGGCAGGGCGATTTCGCCGGTGACCTTGCCGTCTTGGACGACGACGAAGCCGCCCTTGATCTGGCCGAGGCGGTTTGCGGCGCGTGCCATGTCGTCCTCGTTGACACCGACCACGCAGATATTGTGGCTGTCATGGCCGACGGTCGAGGCGATCGCACCCTTCTTCAGGCCAAAACCCTGGACGAAGCCGTTGGCATGGTTGCCGTTCTTGCCGTGGCGCTCGATGACGGCGACCTTGATGATATCATTGGCAAGATCGACGGTCGTCTCGTTGCCCCTGACGGGCAGGCGGTAGCGGCGATGCTCGGTGATGATCTTGCCCGGCATGACGCCGATGACAGGCGTCTCGCCTTCGGCGACCGGGACGCCGAAATGGGCGGCGTTGACGGGACGGGCCTTGACGCTGTCGAGGCCGATCGGGGCAACCGGCCTGCGCGAGGAAAAGAGCGCATCGGTGACGCGGCGGCCGGCGGAAAAGACCATGTCGGCGCGGCAGTTTTCCAGGCTGTCGAGCACCACCAGATCGGCGCGCCAGCCGGGCGCGACCAGGCCGCGGTCCCTCAGACCGAAGGCGCGGGCGGCCGAAATCGAGGCGGCGCGGTAGATCGCCAGGGGCTCGACGCCGCTCGCGATCGCTGTGCGGATCATATGATCAAGATGGCCCTGTTCGGCGATATCGAGCGGATTGCGGTCGTCGGTGCAAAGCGCGAGGAAGGGTGAAAGCCGCTCGGTGATAATGGGTATCAGCGCAACGAGATCCTTGGATACCGAACCCTCGCGCACGAGGATATGCATGCCCTTGCGGATCTTTTCCAGCGCTTCGGCGGAGGTCGTGCATTCGTGCTCGGTGCGGACGCCGGACGAGAGGTAACCGTTGAGGTCGTTGCCTGAGAGCAGCGGCGCGTGACCGTCGATATGGCCGCCCTGGAAGGCATCGAGCTTGGCCATGCAGACGGGATCCTTGTGGATCACGCCGGGGAAATTCATGAATTCGGCAAGGCCGATGACCTTCGGATGGTGGCGGTAGGGCAGGAGGCTTTCGATCGGCAGGTCGGCGCCGGAGGTTTCGAGATGCGTGGCCGGAACGCAGGAAGAGAGCTGGACGCGGATGTCCATGATCGTCTCCAGCGCGGATTCAAGAAAGAATTCGATGCCGGCGGCTCCGAGGACATTGGCGATCTCGTGCGGATCGCAGATGACGGTGGTGACGCCATAGGGCAGAACGCAGCGGTCGAATTCATGCGGAGTCACCAGCGAAGATTCGATATGCAGATGCGTGTCGATGAAGCCGGGAACGACGATCCTGCCCGAGATGTCGATCTCGGTCTCGCCCTCATAATTGCCTGAGGTGCCGACGATGCGATCGGCGCCGATGGCGATGTCCGACTGGACGAGTTCGCCGGTGACGAGATCGAAGAAGCAGCCGCCCTTCAGCACGATATCGGCCGGCACGCGGCCGACGCCCTGGTCGATGAGACGTTCGAGTCTGCTGGTCATGGCATTGCTCACATTACAACCGATTCCGAAACTTATAGCCGATCTGCCGCGACAAGCGAGTGCCGCAAAAACGAAACCGGGCGCCACAGGGGCGCCCGGTCGGTGACGGTCAGCGATGGTTTACTCGGCGGCGACGATCTTGCCGGCTTCCCACTTGTAGAGCGAGAAGCTCTGCGAGGTCAGGTCGCCGGTCTCGCCGTAGGTGACCTTGCCGATGGCGGTCGGGATCTCCTTGCCGTCCTTCAACGCGGTCGCGACGGCTTCCGCATCCTCGGCGCTGCCGGCCTTCTCGATGCCGGCTTTCAGTACCTCGACGGCGGCATAGGCGTTTAGCGTGAAGGCTTCGGCGGGGATGTTCTTGGCGGCGAGCGCGTCGGCTGCGGCTTTGGAATCCGGGCTCTTGGTGGCGTCGGAAGCGTTGGTGAAGATCGTGCCTCCTGCCGCATCCGTGCCGATTGCCCAGAATTCGGTGTTGGAGAGTCCGTCGCCGCCGATGATCGTCGTGTTGGCGGCGAGGTCATGCAGCTGGCGCGCGAGCAGGCCGCCTTCCGGGTGGTAGCCGCCGAAATAGACCACGTCGACCTTCTCGGACTTGATGCGGGTGGTGAGCGCGCTGAAATCCTTGTCACCAGGCGTGATCGCGTCGTTGATGACTTCGGTGATGCCGCCGGCGTTCAGCGTCGCCTTGAAGGCATCGGCGAGGCCCTTACCGTAGGCGCCCTTGTCGTTGACGATGGCGACGCGCTTGTCCTTGAAATTCTTCAGCACATATTTGGCGGCGACTTCGGCCTGCTGATCGTCCCGGCCGCAGGTGCGCAACACGTTGGTCAGGCCGCGCTTGGTCAAGTCGGGGGCCGTCGCGGTCGGAGTAACCATCAGCACGCCGTTTTCAGCAAGCACGTCCGAAACGGGAATGGCGACGCCCGATGTCACCGGGCCGACGACGAAGCGGATGCCGTCGCCGACGACCTTGTTGGCGGCGGAAACGCCCTGTTTCGGTTCGCCGGCATCGTCGGCCAGTTCGAGGACGACCTTCTCGCCAAGAATTCCGCCCTTCTTGTTGATCTCGTCGACGGCGGTCTGAGCGCCGTTCTTCACTTGGTCGCCGTAGGCGGCGACAGGGCCGGTCAGCGGCGCGATCAGGCCGATGGTAATATCGGCATGGGCAAGCGGCGCAAAGGCGAGCGACGCGACGAGGGTCGCCGTCAATGTCTTGAGGGTCATTGTCTGTCTCCTTGGATGGGGTCTTTCGACCCGCGATGAGGTGCCGCGCCGGATTTTCCGGATCGTTCAACGGCCCCCAGGCCGTGCCAAGGACGATCGATATCGGCGCGATCGATGCGCCCTCCGGCCATATTTGGCTCAAATGGGTGCAACGGCAAGATTTCTAAGAATTTTGGTGAGATTTCGCAAGTTGATAACAAAATGAAACGAAAATCGAGCCGATCCCGCGCGAAATAACCAAAATCGTCGATCGTGGCGTCGTCTGCAGATCTCCGGAGGGTGTTTTACCCGCATCTGCGCGGTGCCGATGAACCTGCCGAATTTCGCGAAACTCTTCGTCTTTCTGAATAGGCCGAATTCGGTTTCGAGATTAACGCTTGATTGTACCAATTAGAGTAGAATCATTGTTCGTGCATATATTGCTGCGATGCAAAAGAACGGTCGATAATAAACAGAGAGATATTTCAGGAACAGAGATCTGGATGCTCAAGCGTATCGAAGCCAGACAGGTGCGCAACGGAATGTTTGTGGAGGCGATCGAGGGTGCATGGCAGGACCCTCTTCTGTCCAAGCGGAGATTTCTGTTGCGCCGTGAAGTCGATGCCCTGAAGCTTCGTAAGAGCGGCATTGAAGGTGTTATCATCAACACCAGCAGAGGCCTCGACATCGACGGTCTGCCAGGCGGCAATATCGAGATCGACACCAAGGCGGCACGCGAGACCATCCAGAAATCCGTGCAGGTCCTGGAAAGCGTTTTCGGCCGGCTCCAGCATGGTGATGGCATCAGCTTCGATCAGGTGGCGCCGGTGATTTCCTCGGTCTCCAAGTCGATGGATGACAATCCCACTGTCTTTTTGAGCGTTACGCGTCTGAAATCCAAGGACGAAGTGACGTTTCTGCATTCGCTTTCGGTGAGTGCGCTGATGATCCTTTTCGGCCGTCATCTCGGACTTGACGAGACGACCGTGCAGATGCTTGGCACGGCAGGATTGCTGCACGACGTCGGCAAGCTCGAAATTCCACTCAAGATACTCAACAAGGAAGGGCGCCTGGACGAGGACGAGATCAAGATGATCCGCGATCATCCGGAAAAGGGGCACGCAATCCTGTCACGCCAGGAAGGCATGCCGGAGATCGTTCTCGACGTCTGCCTCAACCATCATGAGCGTATCGACGGCAAGGGATATCCCCGCAGGCTTTCCGAAGCGCAGGTCAGCTTCCATGCGCGTCTTGCTGCGATTTGCGACGTCTATGACGCCATGACCTCCGTGCGGCCGTATAAGGCGCCATGGAGTGCGAGCCAAGCCCTGAAATGGATGCTTGGCAATGAGGGGCAATTCGATCGCCGGCTCCTGAAGAAGTTCGCCCTCTGCCTTTCGGTCGCCGCCGTGACCTGAGGCCTATCCAACAAAAAAGGCCTGCGCGGATTTACAGCGCCGCGCATCTATTCAGATGCGCGGCGCTGTAACACTTTGAATTGCTGCATAATTCTATCCTTAAATCGAATCCGATTTAAGGAATCATCCGCCGCAGGCCCTGATGCCGGAAGTCTTCAGAGATTTCTCAAATGTTGTTCTGGAGGATCGTACGCAGCTTGCCGAAGAGCTCGTCGATGTGGTGCTTCTCGATGATCAGCGGCGGGGAGAGTGCGATGATATCGCCGGTGGTGCGGATCAGCAGGCCGCTTTCATAGGCTTTCAGGAAAGCGGTGAAGGCGCGCTTGGTGGGCTCGCCGGCGATCGGGTCGAGTTCGATCGCGCCAATCAGGCCGGTGTTCCTGATGTCGATGACATTGGGGCAATCCTTCAGCGAATGCAGCGCGTCGGCCCAGTAGTCGGAAAGCTCGGCGGCGCGTGTCAGCAGGCCCTCTTCCTTGTAGGTGTCGAGCGTGGCGAGTGCGGCGGCGGAGGCGATCGGGTTGCCGGAATAGGTGTAGCCGTGGAAGAATTCGATCATGTGTTCCGGGCCGTTCATGAAGGCATCATGAATCTCGGAGGTGACAAAGACGGCGCCCATCGGAATGACGCCGTTGGTCAGTCCCTTGGCGGCGGTGATCATGTCGGGCTTGACGTCGTAAAATTGCGCGGCAAAGGGGGCGCCGAGGCGGCCGAAGCCGGTGATGACCTCGTCGAAGATCAGAAGGATGCCGTGTTTGGTGCAAATCTCGCGCAGCTTCTGCAGGTAGCCCTTCGGTGGGATCAAGACGCCGGTGGAGCCCGCCACCGGCTCGACGATGACGGCGGCGACGGTGGAGGCGTCATGCAGGGTGACGATACGCTCGAGCTCGGTGGCGATGTCGCCGCCATGCTCGGGCTCGCCGCGGGTAAAGTTGTTCTTGCCGGGCTGGTGGGTGTGCGGCATGTGATCGACGCCGGTCAGAAGCGTGCCGAACATCTTGCGGTTGGTGACGATGCCGCCGACGGAGATGCCGCCGAAATTGACGCCGTGATAGCCACGCTCGCGGCCGATCAGGCGGAAGCGTGATCCATTGCCCTTCACACGGTGATAGGCGAGCGCCACCTTGAGCGCGGTCTCGACGGATTCGGAACCGGAGTTGGTGTAGAGAACGTGGTTCAGGCCTTCAGGGGCAATGTCGACCAGGCGGTTCGCCAGTTCGAAGGCCTTCGGATGGCCGAGCTGGAAGGCCGGCGCGTAATCGAGTTCGCCGGCCTGCTCGCGGATCGCCTCAGTGATCTTCGGGCGGCAGTGGCCGGCATTGACGCACCAGAGGCCAGCCGTGCCGTCCAGCACCTGACGGCCGTCATGGGTCGTATAATACATGTCCTTGGCGCCGACGAACAAACGCGGCTCCTTCTTGAACTGGCGATTTGCCGTAAACGGCATCCAGAAGGCGCGAAGATCGTTCGGTGCATTGAGGCGATTGGACATGCTGTTCTCCTGGCCTCCGACGGCCCTTTCCCGGGGCTTCACGCCCATATTTTTACTGCCCGGTCAAATTATCAGGGCTTCCCAAGGCGTCAACGGGAAAAGTCCCCAGAGCTCTCCTGACAGGAGGCTCAACTTGCTTCGCTCATCTGGAAATATGCAGGGTCAGGCACCGCAAGCTGCCCGTCATCAATCCATTGCCTCGGCTTGTTAGAAAACCGATGGCTCGCAGGGCGCAATTGCATTTCATCAATTAACTGAAATCAAACGATATTTCGATCGGAGATACTGATGTCTGACCGCCAGAAGACAAGGGCGCGCCCCACGCGGCGCCATGCATTCGCACCAAGTTACGGTGTCATCCTCGAAGAGGGCGTTCGCCGCCGCAGCGTGCTCAAGGGCTTTCTCGCAGCGATGGGCGCTGCGGCACTTTCGCCGGCGCTCGGAATCGCGCATGCCGAGGCTGCCGGCTCCAGCCTGACATTTCCGGAACTCAAACGCGTGCGCGATACCGCCGATCACTGGCCGGAGGGCTATGAGCGCCAGATCCTGGCGCGCTGGGGCGATGCGCTTTTCTCCGACAGCCCGGAATTCGACATTGCGACACTGGACGGCAAGGCTGCCGAGCGTCAATTCGGCTACAACAACGACTTCACGCAGTTTCTGCCGCTACCCTGGGGCGAGAAGAGCTCCGACCATGGGCTGATGGTCGTCAGCCATGAATATGCAACGCCTTTCCTGATGTTTCCCGGTCTGACCGACGAAAACTATCGCGAGAAGCTGACGGATAACCAGATCCGCGCCATCATGGCCGCCCTCGGCGTCTCGATCTTCGAAGTGAGGAAGACGGACGGCAAGTGGGCGATCGTCAAGGACGGGAAATATAATCGCCGCATCCATATGAGCACCGAGATCGGCATCTCCGGTCCGGCTGCCGGCGACGACCGTCTTAAGACCAAGGCCGATCCGACCGGCACGATCGTCTTTGGGACGATCTCGAACTGCAATGGCGGCATCACTCCCTGGGGCACGATGCTTTCGGGCGAGGAAGGCGCTATGGACGTCTTCGCCGGCGACTACAAGAAATTGCCGAACCAGGAGCTGGTCGAGCGCCAGGGCTGGGACGAGGACGAGAACGACATCTATTCCGTCAGCCGCGTCGAGCCGCGCTTCAAGTTCGAGGAAGAGCCGAACGAATGGATGCGTTTCGATTGGGTCGTCGAGGTCGATCCGTTCGATCCGACGGCAAAGCCGGTCAAGCGCACCTCGCTCGGCCGCATGACGCATGAGGGCGCGCAGTGTTGCGTCGCCCCTGACGGCCGCGTGGTGGTCTTCATGGGCGACGACGACGACTTCGAATATATCTACCGCTTCGTGACCCGCGATCCCTGGAACCCGAACGACCGCGCCGCCAACAAGGACCTGCTCGACCACGGCACGCTTGATGTCGCCAAGTTCGAAAGCGACGGCACGATGCGCTGGATCCCGCTCATTGCCGGCGAGGGGCCACTGAGCGCGGAAGCTGGCTTCGAGAGCCAGGCTGACGTCGTGCTGGCGACGCGCGCCGCCGCCGATCTCGTCGGCGCTACGCCGATGGACGGGCCGGAAGGCTTCATCCCGCATCTCGGCACTGGCAAACTCTATGTCGCCATGACGGAGAACGAAGACCGGCTGCCGAAGGGGGAGGGCGATGACGAGAAGGAGATGGTCAACATCGCTAATCCGCGCAGCCCCAATCCGCATGGCCATCTGCTGGAACTCGCAGCACCCGGCGGTCCCGAAAAGCCGGATTATGCAGCGGAAAGCTTCAAGTGGGACGTCTTCATTCTCTGCGGAGACCCTGCCAAGGCCGAGGATCAGGCGATGTTCCATCCGGCGACGACCTCGGCCGGCTGGTTCACAGACCCCGACAATCTCGCGGTCGATCCGGCGGGACGCCTCTGGGTCACTACCGATGGCCCGCCGCCGGAAGGCATAGCCGATTCCGTCTATGTGATGGATACCGAAGGCCCGGGCCGGGCGCTGCCGAAGCTGTTCTATATTGCGCCCGTCGGCTCGGAAACTTGTTCGCCGACTTTCACTCCGGACGGCAGCAGCGTCTTTCTTTCGATCCAGCATCCGGGCGAATTGCGGATGGCCGACAACGAGGATGCGACCTCGATGGAGGATGCCGGCACCGACTGGCCGGATTTCAAACCCGGCATGCCCGCCCGTCCGTCGCTGGTGGTGCTGAGCCGCGTCAACAACGATGTGGTCGGCAGTTAAAGCAACTCCGGCAAAGTGCGCGGCAGTTTTACGTCTGGAATTGCACCAAAACAAAAAACCGATAGCGAGACGGGTGCTCCTGCGCGACCGACTGTCTCTCTAAAAGCACGACCGGCAAATCGCAAATTTGCCGGTCGTGCCATAAGGTTCAGGTGCTGAAATATCGTTGCCAAGCCTCCGGGAACATCCCCTTGCAGCACGACATCGGCCGACATCATGTCAGCGCTATCATCAGGCGGCGGATCTATTTCTGTTCTGCACGAGGTAGATGTCTTCGAGCGTTGCCAGGATTTTCATGACCGGCTCGGAGGTGCTCGAATAGTAGATGGTTTGTGCGTCCCGGCGGGTCTTGACCAGCTTTTGAGCGCGCAGTTTCGAAAGGTGCTGAGAAAGAGCCGACTGGCTGAGCCCGACCTGCGTCGCAAGCACGCCGACGGCCACTTCGCCCTTCACGAGGCTGCACAGAATCAGCAATCTTTTCGGGTTGGCCATGGCCGACAATAAAGCTGCCGCCACATTCGTGTGATCGGCCAAATCAGAGGTTTCCATATGTTATCTTCCTAATGCGAAACGTACATCAAGTGGGTTGACGCAGAGCGCCAGCGGGGATTTTGACTGACACCAAAAGCTACCAACTAGGCTCGAAGATTGTATATACCTAAATTTAAGGTATCGAGTATGCTACTTTAGACATGTTTGAACAAATGTGATCGGCATCCACAGCGAGGGTTTCGAATTCGTATCGCAGAAGGAAGTCGCCGGAAATCATGTCGAAACCTGAGGAATCGATACCACAAATGCGCCAAGGACCTGACTCTGGCGCCTTTAGCCTGATAGCGAGGGCATCGGCGATATCGGGATGGCGTTCTACTAAATCTCGCACTGTCTCTGCCGCCTCGGCGGCGATCGCCTCATTCGCGGCCGACTGGATTACGAGATCATTCCCATCAAGCAGGTAGGCGCGGCCGAATCCGCCATTGAGGCTGGCCTGCTTCGGCTTGAGACGGAAGAACAGGAAATCAGGAAAGTCGATATAAAGCGCTGCCTTGCTGTGGCGATCGAGAAAACGCGTGCGGATACGCTCATGGATTGCATTGCCAGGCTCGACGGGTTCTGCCAGGCATTGGGTTGTCAAACGGGGATAGGCGAGGGGGTCGCCCTTGCCGGGTTCACCGGTCAGGAGCGAAGCGCGCGAGTCCTTGGCGAGCGCTTTGGTGTGGGCCGACAGCTTCGAAACGAGGATCACGGGCGTTCCGTCGATGTCGGTAGCAACCAGCACGCGGCTGGCGAAGGGAAAGCCGGTCTCGGGGTCGAGAACGGCGATCGCAGCATAGCGGGCGGAGCGCAACAACACGCGAGCGAGCTTGCGGGCTTCGTCGTCGGTTTCGCGTAAAGGGGAGGGCTGATCTTTCATATCCGCTTTGTGGCAAAGCGGATGGAAAACATCAAGCTTCCTCCTTGCGGCGATGGCGGGTGAGGCCGGCAACGATATCCTGAGCCGAGATCGTGCCGACGATCGCGCCGTTCTCGACGATGCCGATACTGCCCGGCTGGCGGGCAAGGGCATCGAGAATATCGATAAGCGGGGTCGCGGCGCGGGCCGTGGCGCTGACGCTCATGCCGGCGGCAGTCTGGCCGAGGCCTGGCTGCATGACGTCGGCGGCCGTCAGCATGTTGATCGGATTGAGGTTCTGCACGAAATCAGCGACATACTGGTCGGCGGGGTTCTTGACGATATCGTGCGGCGTCCCGCACTGGATGATGCGGCCGCTCTCCATGATGGCAATGCGATTGCCGATGCGGAAGGCCTCGTCGAGATCGTGGCTGACGAAGAGGATGGTCTTCTTCAGCCGCCGCTGGAACTCCAGGAGTTCATCCTGCAGGCGGGTGCGGATCAATGGGTCGAGCGCCGAGAACGGCTCGTCCATGAGCAGAATCGGGGCGCCGGTGGCAAAGGCTCGGGCGAGCCCGACACGCTGCTGCATGCCGCCGGAAAGCTCGTTGACCTTGCGATCGGCCCATTTCGTCAGGTTGACGAGTTCAAGCTGTTCGCCGACGCGGAGCTTGCGTTCGGCTTCCGGCATGCCGGCGAGCTCGAGACCGAAGCCGACATTGTCGGCGACTGTGCGCCAGGGCAGGAGGGCGAATTGCTGGAACACCATGGAGACGGTGTGGGTGCGCAGGTCGCGCAAGGCCTTGGCATTGCATCTATAGGGGTTGACGGGGCCGGTGGCCGCCGAGACCGCGACATCGCCACGCACCACGGGAGCGAGCCCGTTGACGGCGCGCAGCAGCGTCGACTTGCCGGAGCCGGAAAGACCCATCAGCACCAGGATCTCGCCTTCCTCGATCGTCAGCGAGGCGTTGGCCACGCCGAGCACCAGACCGGTGGCGGCGCCGATCTCGTCGCGCGTTTTGCCCTGGTCGACCATGGCAAGCGCGGTTTCCGGCCGATCGCCAAAGACGATGCTGACATTGTTAAAGCTTACCGCGGTCATGCAGCGCCTCCTTCACCCGCGGTGCGGAACATCCGGTCCAGAATGATTGCCAGGATGACGATGCAGAAGCCCGCCTCGAAGCCCTTGGCGATATTGACGGTGTTCAGCGCACGGACGACGGGCACGCCAAGCCCGGGAGCGCCGACGAGGGCGGCGATGACGACCATCGACAGCGACAGCATGATGGTCTGGGTGAGACCCGCCATGATCTGCGGCGTGGCAAAGGGAAGCTCGATCTTGCGCAGCACCTGTATCGGCGTCGCGCCGAAAGCCACGGCGGCTTCGACGAGGGACGGCGGCGTCGAGATGATGCCGAGACGCGTCAGCCGGATCGGGGCGGGGATTGCGAAGATGACGGTCGCGATCAGGCCCGGCACCATGCCGAGGCCGAACAGGATGAGCGCTGGGATCAGATAGACGAAAGTCGGTATGGTCTGCATGAGATCGAGCACCGGGCGCATGGCAGCATAGACCCAAGGGCGGCGGGCGGCGGCAATGCCGAGCGGAATACCGATCACCATACAGACGAAGGTGGCGGCGAGCACGAGAGCGAGCGTCTCCGTCGTTTCCTTCCAATAGTCCTGGTTCACGATCAGCAGCAGCCCGAGACAGGTGAAGACGGCAACCGCGATCGACCGGCGCAGCCAAAAGGCGATGGCGGTGATGGCAGCGATGACGATCAGCGGATGAGGCTTCTGCAGCACGAAGAGCAGGCCGTCTATCGCGCTCGACAGCAGGAAGGCGATCTGGTTGAAGAACCATTCGCCGTTCGAGGTCAGCCAATCTACGAAGGACTTGGCCCAGGGGCCAACGGGAATCTTAAATTCGGTGATCCAATTCAAGGGCGCGCCTATCCAAAAAACAACAATCGGACAAAAATGAAACGGGGCGGCGAGCCGCCCCGTTCATATCATTAGAGGCCGAGGCCGGTCTTGGCGGCCGCGAGGGCCTCGCCGCTGCCGTCGCGGGTCTTGACGCCCGCAAGCCAGGGCTCGAGCGCTGCGGGGTTCGCCTTCAGCCATTCAGAAGCCGCAGCTTCCGGCTCCTTGCCGTCGTTGAGGATCTTGCCCATGATCTGGTTTTCCATGTCGAGGGAGAACTTCAGGTTCTTCAACATCATGCCGACATTCGGGCATTCTTCGAGATAACCGGCACGGACATTGGTGAAGACCTTGGCGCCGCCGAAGTCAGGACCGAAGACGTTGTCGCCGCCTGTGAGGTAGGTCAGCTTGAAGTTGGTGTTCATCGGATGGGGTGCCCAGCCGAGGAAGACAACGGGCTTGCCCGATTTGTCGGCACGGGCGACCTGGGCGAGCATGCCCTGTTCGGAGGACTCGACGACTTCCATATCCTTCAGGCCAAACTCGTCCTTCTCGATCATGTCCATGACGAGGCGGTTGCCGTCATTGCCGGGCTCGATGCCGTAGATCTTGCCGTCGAGATCGTCCTTGTGAGCGGCGATATCCTTGAAGTCCTTGATGCCGAGTTCAGCACCCTTGGCGTTGGTTGCGAGCGTGTACTTGGCGCCGACGAGGTTTGGGCCGAAGGATTCGACCGACTTGTCGTCGAGATAGGGACGGACGTCCTTCTCCTGCGTCTCCATCCAGTTGCCGAGGAAGACATCGATGTCCTTGTTCTTCAGCGAGGTATAGGTGACCGGCACCGAGAGAACCTTGACGTCGGTCTGATAGCCGATGCTCTTCAGGACGACGGATGCGGTGGCGGTGGTGGCGGTGATATCCGTCCAGCCGACGTCCGAGAAACGAACGGTGGAGCAGCTGTCGGGATCGGCAGCGAAGGCGGCGGTCGCAACGGAGAGGGCGGCGACGGCAGTTGCGGTAACGAGTTTGAACGTGCTTGTTGTTTTCATTTTAGACTCCCAGTCTTTAAGTTCCCAAGCCAACCATCATTAACCGAGTTTGACAAGCGACCTCAGTGCGTTTGCGCCGTATCGACCCATGCGATTGCGACGTCCGCGGTTTTTTTGGCAGTGCCTTATTTTCGGGGCTTTCCGCGGTTTTCGAGCCGGATTCCTGTGATTATCGCTCACCCGGGGCTTTTCTTTGCCATTCCGAGCTTTCAATAAGCCGATCAAGGAGGAATCGGATGGCAAAACTCTATTTCAACTACTCGACGATGAACGCCGGCAAGTCGACGATGCTGCTGCAGGCCTCCTATAATTACCAGGAGCGCGGCATGCGCACGGTGCAGCTGATCGCCGCCTTCGACGAGCGCGCGGGCCGAGGCGTCATCGGCTCGCGGATCGGCTTGGAGGCGAGCGCCATTCCCTTCGAGCCGCAGGAGGATCTGTTCCGGTTGGTCGCGACGCTGAGCGGCGAAGGGGCGCCGATTTCCTGCATCTTCGTCGACGAGGCGCATTTTATGACGCCTGTCCATGTCTGGCAGCTTGCCCGCATCGTCGACAGGCTCGGCATCCCTGTGATGGTCTACGGGCTAAGAACCGATTTCCAGGGCAAGCTGTTTCCGGCCTCGCAGGAACTGCTGGCGATCGCCGACGAAATGCGCGAGGTGCGCACGATCTGCCATTGCGGACGCAAGGCGACGATGGTTGTCCGGCTCGACGCGGAAGGAAAAGTATTGCACGAAGGCGCCCAGATCGATGTCGGCGGCAACGAGAAATATGTCTCGCTCTGCCGCAGGCACTGGGACGACGCGATGAACGGTACCTGAATCGCCGAGCCGGTCTGAAGCCGGCGACGCTGCCTGTTTTCTTTGGCGTCGCAAGCGGCTAGCTTGCGGGCAGGAGATTCCCTGGAGAGGCTTGGTGCGCAAACCCCCGCCATTCGACAGCCAGTATGAAGCCGCAGGCAGCCTTGCCGAAAGGATTGTGGCCGAGGGTGCCTATTGCGTGGCCGCGATCGGCGCCTTCAGCGGCGACGAAACACGATCGGCCGACGAGGTCTTCCTCGAGCAGAATACCCGCTTCCAGGCCCATATCGCCGATGCTGCGGCGCTCGACGCGCAACTGGCCGAGCTGGTCTTTTGCCTCGATCGGTTGACGGCCGAGGTTTCAGCCGATCTCGACAGTTTCCGGGGGTTGACGCTGCGTGAGAAGATGGCCGGCTGGGTGTCGCGCCAACGGATGTGGCGCATGTATACCGAACGTGTGCGCGAAGCGCCCGTCATCGAGAGGCTGCTCGACCTTTTGACGAAATCGGATGCGCTCGCGGGACTGATTGCCGGCCAGCGCGCCGCGCTCACCGAACGGCACAAGGCCGCCGAACTCAGCCTTGTCGATATCGTCGAGCAGCGGCGCCGGCTGGTTGTTTCCATCGATATCGCCCGCCTCAAGATGAAGGAGCTCAATGCCAAGGCGCTGACGACGCAGGGCCGTATCGGCGTCTATGGCAACAGGGCGCATTGGGAGCAGATGGAGGCGGAGCGGCGGGCGCTGAAGGCGGAGGCCGAGCGGATTTCCGCCGGGGAGCACGAGATGCGCGACGACAGCCAGAGGCGTGAGCGCTTCATCGGCCTGTTCCAGGCCTTTGTCGATTCGCTGAACGGCCGGATCGCCGCCGGCAACGCGCTGCTGCGCAAGCTGCTGATCGACGTGGAAGAACGGCTGATCATCTACCAGGCGCAGGTCGATACCGACCGACCGGGCATGAAGGTGAGGATCAAGCCGGAACTCTTTCCCGATATCGCCGCGCCGATCAGGCTGTTTGAGAAGGGCATGCTGGTCGCCCAGGATCTGGAGCGGCGCAAGAGCCGCGCCGATCTCGAACTCGCCAGAAGGTTTCCGACCTATGCCGAATCGCCGCCGGAAACATCGGGAGCGCCCCTGATCGACACGGCGCGCAGGTCTTTCCGTTTCAGCCTGCCTTTCTTGCGCTCTTGACCAGCAGGGCACCCCTCTTGCGCAGTGCTTTCATTCCGAAAAATCGGAGGGCTCGTGTTGTGCTCGGCCCATCGAGCGCATATGTGGGATGCAGCGGGCGGCAATGTCCCGATGTTCGCCTCGCCTGACAGGAGACGACGATGCTTGACCGGATAGCCGGTTTTTTCAGGCTGATCGGCCAGACGATCGGCCGCTGGGCCCGCCTGTTTTCCGCCTGGGCCTTTTGGCCCTTTCTTGCCGCGCACGGCTGGTATCAGCGCCGGAGCTGGATGATCCGGCTGCCGGTCATCGCTTTCGTGGCGCTGTTGGCCGTGCTCTACGGTTATTTCTTCTGGCAGACGCAGGTCTGGTCGAATTTCAACACCGCATTCGTCGACCAGTACCGGCTTTCGGAGCGCAAGGTCGCGGCCGGACAGGACGTGCCGGCGGCCGACGGCGCCGCTGCGACGGCACCGAAGACCTGCCAGCGCTCGGCGATCGTCGATGTCGCGGCCGATCTGACCGATTTCAATGTCAACCAGAACGCATGGATCTCCTCCATGCTGCTCTACAAGATGGGCTTTTTCGGCATCGACTGGGATCATACGCCCTTCCTCGACAACAAGGCCTCTTTCCAGCGCGGTATCAACCAGGCGGTCCGGCGGACTTCGGCGGAGCTTGTCGATACGCTCGGGCGTGTGCGCGGCACCTCGGGCATTAACAACGACCTGCAGAGCGCGCGCGGCAATCTGCAGTTCGACGAAAACAGCTGGTATTTCGGCCTCAACCCCTTCGGGCCGAAGACGCCGACGCCCTCCTATTACCGCTCGGCGATAGGCAGCCTGCGCAAATTCAACACCGATCTCGCCCTCTGCAACGTCGTTTTCGACGGCCGCGCCGACAATCTGATGCAGTTCATCGACCGCATCGCCAACGATCTCGGCGGCACCTCCGACATGCTCGCCGAGCGCTCGGAAAACCACAATCGCGGCTGGTTCGATACCCGTGCCGACGACCGGTTCTGGTTCGCCTATGGCCAGCTCTATGCCTACTACGCCATCCTTGCCGCCGCGCAGGCGGATTTCTCGCAGGTGGTGCAGGAACGCAATCTCGGCGCGATCTGGGGCAGCACGACGCGGCAGTTCCAGGCCGCACTGCGCATCCAGCCCGCGATCATCTCGAACGGCCGCGAGGACGGCTGGATCATGCCGAGCCATCTCGCCACCATGGGCTTCTATATTCTGAGGGTGCGCTCGAACCTCGTCGAGATCCGCGCGGTGCTTGACCGCTAAAACATCTGGAGTCAGCGGGGTATCGTGTTGTCCTCGAAGCCGACGGCGCGCAGCTTCTCGACGAATTCATAGGTGATGCCGACGATGCCACCGCCGCTTTCATCGTTGCGGAAGCGGCCGACGCTGCGCACCAGCTTGTAGCCGCCAAGCCGGTTGTCGACACGATAAACAAAATGGAAGCCGACGCCGTGAAGGCTCGCCTCTTCGAAGGTTTGGGCGATCAGGCTGCGGTCCTCCTCGTGGATGCGCGACATCAGCTCTGTCAGGTTGACAGGGCCGTCGCTGTAGGAGAGGCCGAAGATTGCGTGGACATCCTCGCTTGCAAAGAAATGTCCTGTCTCGATGTCGATGCGCCAGAAGCCGAAAAGACGATAGGCAGCAAGCATCTGGACGACTTCCGCATCGGTAATGCCGATGTGGGCGCGGGATTGTTCTGTCTTGTCAATAACGGGCTGTTCGAAGTGAAGAGGCACGATTCCCCAGATCACGGGACGACGTGCCGACTCTCTTCTGATGCCTCAGTTGATCAGCTTCAATCGAATTGCCTTAGCTACCAACTGGGTCCGGTTGACGCAATCGAGTTTTTTGATCGCGTTCGTCATATAGGCGTTCACAGTATGGTCCGAGAGCGTCAGGATCTGACCGATTTCGATCGAGGTCTTACCTTGGGCAGTCCAGCGCACAACTTCTAGTTCGCGAGTCGACAGCGCGTTATGCGCGCATTCCTCGTTGCGTTTGACTGCATTGTATGCATCCAGTGCATGGAGAATGATCATTGCCAGCTCGTTGATTTCGCTCTGGCCGAGTGCGGCGCGCTCGCCGCAGAACCAGAAGACCAGGCGCTGGCCGTCGGCTGCAATGTTCGGCATGGCAACGCCTGCCGGTATGGCATGGCGCAGCATCAGGGCACGCAGTTCGGCGGAGAAAGCCTGACCATTGGAGGCGTCGTTGAGGTGCCAGGCCGGCGGCACGGCAGACTTCCTCAGCCTTACGCCGAAAGGGCAGTCGCGCATCATGTGGGCACGGTCGAAATCTCTGACATAGGCAGCCGGAAGCGAGCTCTCGATCAGCAGGGGTTTCAAGAGAAGGTCTTCCGGGGAGGGGGCGTGCATCAATATTGCATGCGACAATCCGAAGGCTGTGGAGACCCTGCCAAGCGCCTGCGCAAACAGGCCGCGCGTTCGTGCGGTCGCAAGTTCTGCCGAAAGCAATGACTGTCTTTCAGAGGTAGTCATGTAAGACATTTGTATGCCCCCGGAGCCTAATGTTACCGCTATCAAATACAGAAAATCGGCGGGATGCTAGCCCCAATTGACGTAACGCAAGCCGATTCATTCGAATTGTGAATAATTAGCCACGGTAGTGCGCGCGCCGGTTGAGTTTCGAGTTGCAAAAATAGCGTTGCGGTATCTCTGAGTTCTTTCACTGCGGCATAGGAGCCCCGGTAAATTGATGTCGTGATGCGAAAGAGAAGACTGCAACGGCAATGTGCCCTCTACGAGGCGATCGTTAGTTGCACACTGCCCTTATTGTTGTCGTAAGCCTGCCAGGCATCGTTGGCGAAGCAGTAGAGATAACCGTCGGCCTGCGGCGTGAAGGGGGCGCCGTCGCCGATCAGGAAGACCTCGTGCGGTAATCTCTCGATAGCCGATTTGTTTACCTGCGTCCTTTTCGGCGGCGGAATGTCATTGGCGAGGAGACCGACAAGGGCGAACCAGGGCATTTTCTCCTCGCGGCGGGTCCACCAGAAATCGATCTGCTCGTTCTTGGTCAGCTTTTGCGTCAGTGTTTCGAGGCCCCCCAAAATCGAAGAGGCGATCTGGACGACTTCGCCGATCTGGAAGGAACCGTCGTCGGTGCCCTCCGGCCCGGAACGGATCGAAGCATCCAGCCACTGGCCGGTCGCCGTCAGCTTATAGGTAAGGTCTTTTTTCAGGTAGACGCCGGTGTAGTTCCAGCGATCGCGAGCGAAGATATCGACGGTTACCGGCAGATTTGCCTTGAGCGGCCAATAGGCGCCCTGATCAAGCGGCGGATTGGCGTGGCGATCGATCGCGGAGGCATGGAGCAGGAGCGACTGGCCGGCAACCAAGGGTGCCGCGCGGGGCCGTGTCTTCAAGGCCTTGAATAGACCATGGACGGAATCGTGCAGCACGCCGCGGGGATTGGGCTTAAGCTGCAGGAGGGCGTCTTGACGGAATGCCAGTCCCTCTGCCGCGGCTTCCTTCATCATCCAGTAAAGCGCGCCATCCGATAGGCCGGACTGGCTGTAGCCGCCGCCGACGTCGCCGTGGACACCGGGAAACCAGAGTTGCTTCATGTCGGTCTGCGGCCCGCTCGAGGTCCAAAGCGTCGGGATGAAACTCTGCCGCTTCTCGTCCAGCCCGACCGCATGGCGGGCGTGGCCGACGATGGGGCTGAGCGTGGTATCGTGGAAGCGGTGATCGTCCGGATCGTCGAGCAGGTTGAGGAAGCCCATATCGTCGGGAATGCCAAGGGAGCCGACCGTATCCCAGACGCCGATGAAGTGGATCGGCGTCTGCCTTGACGGGTTTTCCCCGGTCGCGGCGTTGAAGAAGGGCATGGCTTTCGTCGCGCGCAGCGGGCTCGGCTTCGGATCGCGATAGGCATCGAAGATCTTCTGGACCACTTTCCACAGCGCATCATCTTTGGATGCGAACCGGGCAAGGTCGACGAGGCCGCATTTCGAGATTATGCCGCCGAGGCTGCGAACCGTGTAGGCGCCCCGGCTGAAGCCGAAGAGCCAGATGGGGTCGCCAGGCGTGTAATTCAGGGCAAGCCACCGGTAGGCACTCATGATGTTCTGGTCGAGGCCCTTGCCCGTGCCGCCGCCCAGGAACTTGTCCCACCACGTGCCATCGGTGCCGACACCTGGATGATAGTAGGCCTTCTGTTCTGTACCGGATGGATCGGCTGGGGCCAGGGCGTTGTAAAGCTTGACGACATTGGTGGGGCTCGGAAGGCCGCCTTCGGTTTCGTTCGGCGTGTTCCAGGTGCCGTCGCAGCATATGACGAGGTTCATTTTCCATCCTCCCGGTTGTCTGGAAGGAGGATCTGCATCGTTAAGGGAAAGTCAATATGAAATACACCTTTAAGGTGCGATGGTGGATATTGACGGGATTGTAGTGGAATGAAGAACGAAGCCGGCTTTTGGACTTGTCCGCTGTGGAAAGATAAGGGCATGGTTCGGCGAAATACCTGCTGTATTCGGGGAACATCCATGTCAGACATCAAATCCGATATCGAAATCGCGCGTGCCGCCACCAAGAAGCCGATTTTCGAGATCGGGGCGAAGCTCGGCATTCCGGCCGAGCAGCTCGTTCCCTATGGTCACGACAAGGCGAAGGTCAGCGCCGAGTTCATCGCCGCACAAGCGGGCAAGAAGGACGGCAAGCTGATCCTTGTCACCGCGATCAATCCGACGCCGGCGGGCGAGGGCAAGACGACGACCACCGTCGGGCTCGGCGACGGGTTGAACCGGATCGGCAAGAAGGCCATTGTCTGCATCCGCGAGGCCTCGCTCGGTCCCTGCTTCGGTGTCAAGGGCGGGGCGGCCGGCGGCGGTTATGCGCAGGTGGTGCCGATGGAAGACATCAACCTGCATTTCACCGGCGATTTCCATGCGATCACATCGGCGCACAATCTGCTGGCGGCTATGGTCGACAACCACATCTACTGGGGCAACGAAGAGAATATCGACATCCGCCGCATCACCTGGCGGCGGGTCATGGACATGAACGACCGGGCGCTCAGAAGCATGGTCTCATCGCTCGGCGGGGTCGCCAACGGTTTCCCGCGCCAGGGCGGGTTCGACATCACCGTCGCCTCCGAGGTGATGGCGATCCTCTGCCTCGCCACCGACCTCAGGGATCTGGAGCAGCGGCTCGGCGACATCATCATCGGCTATCGTTTCGACAGGACAGCAGTGCATGCGCGCGACCTGAAGGCCGACGGCGCCATGGCGGTGCTGTTGAAAGATGCGATGCAGCCGAACCTGGTGCAGACGCTGGAGAACAATCCGGCCTTCGTGCATGGCGGGCCTTTCGCCAATATCGCCCATGGCTGCAATTCGGTGACGGCGACGAAGACGGCGCTGAAGCTCGGCGACTATGTGGTGACGGAAGCAGGCTTCGGCGCCGATCTCGGAGCGGAAAAATTCTTCGACATCAAGTGCCGCAAGGCGGGGCTGAAGCCGGATGCGGCGGTCATCGTCGCGACCGTCCGGGCGCTGAAGATGAATGGCGGGGTGAAGAAGGAAGATCTCGGCACGGAGGATGTCGCGGCGCTGAAGAAGGGCTGTGCCAATCTTGGCCGGCACGTCGCCAATGTGCGCCGTTTCGGCGTGCCCGTCGTCGTGGCCATCAACCATTTCGTCTCGGATAGCGACGCCGAGATCGCGGCAGTCAAGGAATTCGTCTCGAGGCTTGGCGCCGAGGCGATCCTCTGCCGCCATTGGGCGCTGGGTTCGGCCGGCATCGAGGAATTGGCGCACAAGGTAGTGGAACTGGCCGAGTCGGGCCAAGCGAAATTCCAGCCGCTTTACGGCGACGATCTTTCGCTGTTCGAGAAGATCGAGATCGTCGCCTCGAAAATCTATCACGCCGGCGAGGTGACGGCCGACAAGGCGGTGCGCGACCAGCTGCAGACATGGGAGGAGCAGGGTTACGGCAAGCTGCCGATCTGCATGGCGAAGACGCAATATTCCTTCTCCACCGATCCGAACCTGCGCGGCGCGCCGGAAGGCCACATCGTCACCGTGCGAGAGGTGCGACTTTCGGCGGGAGCGGGCTTCGTCGTCGCCATCACCGGCGAGATCATGACAATGCCCGGCCTGCCGAAATCGCCGTCGGCGGAGCGGATTTTCCTGAACGACCAAGGCTATATCGAGGGGTTGTTCTGATCTTGGGAGCGCTTGCCGAGGTGGGGAGTGTTTGGAACTTAATCTAGTACGCGGAGCAAATTGGCGGCAGGTCGCAAGAGCCGTAATGAATTATCCCGTTTTGATTGTCTTGCTCATGTTGACGCCGGTGACGCGAAAGCCGGTTCCCTCGTAGACATGTTTTGCGCGCTTGTTATCCTCGGCAACACGCAACCTTATCTGCTCGAACCCCGTCCGCGCCAGTTCAGTTTCCAACGCATGCAATGCCTGTTTACCGAACCCTTTTCCCTGATGTGCAGCGAAGATATAGAAATCTTTGATGAATGCAGAGCGGCTTGCCAAATCCGGTCGGTACCAAAGATAACCCACGACGCTCTCAGCTTCCGGCGTTTGGTTTACGACACAGAACATGACCTCGCCGGGAGTATTGATGCCATGTGGCAGGTCGTTCGCGATTTCCTGTTTGGCCCGTGCCAAGGCCCGAGGGCCTGAAAGACCGTAGTTGGCCGAAATCTCGGTCGCATAATCAGTGATGAAATAATCGAGGTAAGCCGGATATTCGCTATCACGCATGGGTCTGAATGAGATCATCGTACTTCCTGGTTGTGAGCCTAAGTCCCAGCTGCATGCTAGGTAAAAAGAGATTTCCCAATCGAGATAATTGCTAGCAGTGTCAAATCTCAGGAAGCGCGGCGGCGAGATCGGCGAGCGACGGAATCTTTTGATTCCGTTGATCTAGACCCAAGCAATTGCCGAGCCATGTGAAGAAGGAGATCCGGAGTTAGCGAGTCATGATGGGCGCTCCGCCGGTTCTTCGCATTCAAGTCTAGTGGTTGGATGGCCTGATTCAAGCGGGAATCGCAAACCATTGAAATGATTAGTGACAGTAGCGATAGCCGCCCTTCCTCTCGATCACGTCGAGGTGGAAGTGGGTCTCGTGGGCGGCGTCGCTTTCGGGGTCGAGGACGGTGGTGAAGTAGAGGCAGCCGGCGGCGCTGACGGTGCGCTGGAAGGCGCCGGTCAGCGTCGGATCCTCGCGACGGGAACGGACGGCGACATCCTCGCCCTTTTCGAAATGGAAGCTTGCAACATCGATAGCGTTGCCGCGGGCATGTTCGGAGATCTTGCCGGTTCCGGCGCCGTTGCGCAGGCGGCACATATAGGACGTTGCCTGGTTGACGGTGGTGATGCGGCCCTGCTCCGGCAGGGCGGCGGAAGCCGCCGGGATGACGCTGTCCTTCATCCAGCGGGCAAGGGCGAGTGCCGCCGGGCAGCGCATCGTCGCCTCCGGCTTCAGCTTGATGCCGGGCAGGGCTTCGGAGACGACGATCGGCTTGTCGATGCCGCAGCCGTTACCGTCGTCGATGCGCGGCGTGTCCTTGAAGGCGACGCCCAAAGCCTGAAGGGCGGCCGTGCATTCGGCATGCTCGGCATCGCTTTCGGGTTCAATCGTCAGGTGTTGCTCTTCAAGTGTCTGCTCGCCGGGCGGCTTACCTTCTTCCGTCGGCGGTTGCGAGCTTTCAGGGCTGCCCGGCGGCCGTGGCGGACCTTGCATCGGTTCTGCCGGCCCGGGCTTTGACGGTGCGGCCTGCGGCGCTGGCGGCTGGCTCGATACCGGTGCCTCCGGATCCTTTAGATCGGGTTTCGGCTGAGGGGCCGGGACCTCTTCAGGCGGGGGCGGTTCCGCCTTTTCCGAGGACGGGGAGGTGGGGCTGGTCGCCTGTCTGGCATCTGGCCGAGGTTCGGGCATCGGGCCTTGCGCAGGCAGGCGGGCGCCGGCAAGAAAGGCGGTAGCGGCGAGAAGGATCGCCAATGTCGAAAGTTTTCTCAACGCGTCCGAATCCTCGTATCCGTGGCCAAAGACAACGCATGAGGGCGTCTTTCGTTGCAATTGTGCAACGTCCTTGAAGATCGCTAAAACTTGACTGATATATTCAACATAAAGCTGACGACTTATGTTGACAATCCTCCTCATGTTTTTTATGCGGCAAAAAGAAGGCGGAATTCTGCTCCGCCTCCATCCGTAAAAGCCCAGCCAGCCCCTCGAGCGTGCGACACGCCACGACCAGCCAGCCCGGTAATCATCATGAGAGGGTAGGTTATGATCGTCCGGCATTGGCGCTCGGTTCTATTGGTCTGCACGGCAGCCACAATTGTTCTTCCTGTTTCGCAGTCTTTCGCGCAAAGCGCTACGGCAGCCACGCCGCAAGCCGCGACGGAGGACAGCACCGTCCTGGAGAAGATCGTCGTCAAGGGCAAACGTGTGGCGCCTGGCAGCGTCGCCGACACGCCGCTGGCGACCGAGATCACTGCCAAGCAGCTCGAAGAAAAGCAGGTTACCAATTTTGACGATATCGGCCGCAGCGTCGATGCAGGCGTAAATTATTCGCGTGGTGACGCAGGCTTCAACCTGCGCGGCCTTTCCGGCGCTCGCATCCTGACCACCATCGACGGCATTCCGATACCTTATATTTCGAACAGCTCGCGCCAGGGGGCCTTTGCGCCGGCCAACGCCAACGGCGGCGGCGACACCTTCGATTTCGATTCACTGTCCTCGCTCGATATCGTGCGCGGCGCGGATTCGAGCAAGGGCGGTTCCGGCATGCTCGGCGGCGCCATCGTTCTCAATACGCTGGAGCCGGAGGATCTTATTCCCGAAGGCCGCGATTGGGGTGCGATCGTCAAGTCGACCTATGACAGCGAAGACCGCAGCATTTCCGGCTCGGCCGCCGCTGCCAAGAAGATCGGCAACACGTCGGTCCTCTTTCAGGGCGGCTACCGCAAGGGCCATGAACGCGACAATATGGGCGACAACGACAGCTACGGTGCTCTTCGCACCGAGGCGAATCCGGCTGATTTCGATCAGAACAACCTGCTCTTCAAACTGCGCCAGGAGCTGGAAGGCGGCCATCGCATCGGCTTGACGGCGGAACGATTCCGCCGCGATCTTAAGACCGACCTACGCCAACTCCAGGGAGGCACGAGTCCTCGCAACTTCATGATCGACAATTATGACGGTCGCGAACTGCGTGACCGCGATCGCGTATCGCTCGATTATGATTATGAAGCCCAGTCCTCCGACGCGTTCTTCAGCAGTGCGCGTGCCACGCTCTATTGGCTGGATTTGAAGAAGGAAGCCGGCAGCAGGGGCCGTACGACCGCCAATGTGGCCTATGGACGTAACAACGAGATTGAAAACGAAACCTGGGGCTTCAGTGGCACGGCAACGAAGGATTTCGAATATTCCGGTCTCAGCCACTCTCTTCGCATTGGCCTCGACGTCGGCGTTTCCAGCTGGAGCCAGTATAGCTGGGCCCTTTGCCCCACACCGACGACCTGCCCGTCGCTGAACAATCAGGCGGAAGTGCCCAATGTCGACAGCCAGAATTTTGGGCTTGTGGTCGAAGACAAGATCGAAGTCGGCAATACCGGCTTCGCGCTGACACCCGGCTTCCGCTTCGACTGGTTCAACTACAATCCCTCGACCGGCGGGAGTTTCGCAAGCAATACCGGGCTTACCCGTTTCGGGGACGTGAACGACCGAACTGAAGCCGGTCTGTCGCCGAAGATTCTTGCCACATACGACCTGACCCCTGACGTGCAGCTCTACATGCAGCTGGCAGTCGGCTTCCGCGCACCCACCGTGGACGAACTCTACAGCCGATTCTACAACCCGACGGGCCGCTACGCCCAGCTCGGCAATCCTGATCTGGAACCCGAAATCGGCCGCGGCGTCGAAATCGGCGCCAATTTTGACACGGGCGATTTCACCGGCCGGGTCGCGGCCTTCCACACCCGCTACCAGAACTTTATCGAGACGGTGCCAAGCGTCGACGCGACCGGCTTTACGGAATTCAACTACACGAACGTGTCTGCGGCCACGATCTCCGGTATTGAAGCCAGCGCCGCCAAGACATTCAATAACGGCATAAATCTGCATGCGTCACTTGCCTATGCCTATGGCAGAAATGATGAAACCACTCAGCGCCTACGCTCGGTGGCACCGTTCAAGGCGATCGTCGGCGGCGGCTGGAGCAACGAGAATTTCGGCTTCGATCTTTCTTCGACGCTGTCGGCCGGCATGCTCACCGACCATCTCGATACGCCCCTCAGCAACACCAACGACACGACCTTCGATGCGCCCGGTTACGCAATCGTCGACCTGACTGGCTGGTGGACGCCGGAACAGGTGCCGGGCCTGCGCGTGCAGGCAGGCGTCTACAACATCTTTGATCAGGAACATTACAACGCGCTCGCCGTGCGCGAGGTCAATCTGAGCTCGGCGACGGCGTCCCAGCCGCGGGAGTGGTATTCGGAGCCGGGCCGTACGTTCAAGGTCTCGATCACCAAGACTTTCTGATCGCGATCACACCTTCAAGGCTGGGGTGGGGCGGCTTTCGGGCCGCCCTATTTCAATCCTGCAATCGCCTCTTGCGCGACGGCGGATCTCAAGCTAACAATTTTCCCATGATCAAGTCCTTGAACATTGCTGTTTGGTGGTGGGTTCGCTAAGGCGGCCTCGACCAATCGTGTCCAAAGACGACGAGTGAGCCGCCCGAAACTTCGAGGCGGCTTTTTTTGTTTATGGCCGCCTGTCGTCCGGGCCCCGATAACGGAGTGGAACAATGGTAACGATCCTGCGGGATGATGGTGCGGAAATCTACGAGACCAAGGGCGGCATATCAGTCACGCGGCAGCGGCGGGCGATCCCCTACGGCGATGCGGTCTCTTCCTATGTCGACAAGCTCGACGAGCGCCGCGGCGCGGTGTTTTCGTCGAACTACGAATATCCCGGCCGCTATACGCGCTGGGATACCGCCGTCGTCGATCCGCCGCTCGGCATCTCTTCCTTCGGGCGCGACGTCTGGATCGAGGCCTATAATGAACGCGGCGAGGTGATCCTCGGCTTCGTGAGCGAGCGGCTGAAGACCGTGTCCGACATCGTGCTCGGCGCTTCCTCGGCCCGCCGCCTCGACCTCACCGTCAAGACGCCGGACCGGGTGTTCACCGAGGAAGAACGTTCGAAGATGCCGACGGTCTTCACCGTGCTGCGCGCCGTCACCGACCTGTTTTATTCGCAGGCGGATGCGAGCCTCGGGTTCTACGGCGCCTTCGGATACGACATCGCCTTCCAGTTCGACGCGATCGATCTGAAGCTGACGCGACCCTCCGACCAGCGCGACATGGTGCTCTACCTGCCGGACGAGATCCTCGTCGTCGACAACTACGCCGCCAAGGCCTGGGTCGACCGTTACGACTTCGAAAAAGACGGCGTGACGACCGAGGGCAAGGCCCAAGATATCGCAGCGGAGCCCTTCAAACACACGGATGCCATTCCGCCGAAGAGCGATCACCGGCCGGGCGAATATGCCGAGCTCGTCACCAAGGCGAAGGAAAGTTTCCGCAAGGGCGACCTTTTCGAAGTCGTGCCCGGGCAGAAATTCATGGAGCGCTGCGACAGCAAGCCGTCCGACATTTCAAAGCGGCTGAAGGCGATCAATCCCTCGCCTTATTCCTTCTTCATCAATCTCGGCCATCAGGAATATCTGGTCGGCGCCTCGCCCGAAATGTTCGTGCGCGTTTCCGGCCGTCGCATCGAGACCTGCCCGATTTCGGGGACGATCAAGCGCGGCGACGACCCAATCGCCGACAGCGAGCAGATCCTGAAGCTCCTGAATTCCAAGAAGGACGAGTCCGAGCTCACCATGTGCTCGGATGTCGACCGCAACGACAAAAGCCGTGTCTGCGAGCCGGGCTCGGTCAAGGTGATCGGCCGCCGGCAGATCGAGATGTATTCGCGCCTTATCCACACGGTCGACCATATCGAAGGGCGGCTGCGCGACGACATGGACGCTTTCGACGGTTTCCTCAGCCACGCCTGGGCCGTCACCGTCACCGGCGCCCCCAAGCTCTGGGCGATGCGCTTCATCGAGAGCCATGAAAAAAGCCCGCGCGCCTGGTATGGCGGGGCGATCGGCATGGTCGGCTTCAACGGCGACATGAATACCGGCCTGACGCTGCGCACCGTGCGCATCAAGGATGGTATCGCCGAAGTGCGCGCCGGTGCGACGCTGCTCAACGATTCCATTCCTGACGAAGAAGAAGCCGAAACAGAACTGAAGGCCTCTGCCATGCTTTCCGCCATACGAGACGCCAAGACGGGCAATTCCGGCAGGATCCAGCGCGACGTTGCGAGCGTCGGCAAGGGCGTCAGCATCCTGCTCGTCGATCACGAAGACAGCTTCGTCCACACGCTCGCCAATTACTTCCGCCAGACGGGCGCGACGGTTTCGACCGTGCGTACGCCGGTGCCGGAGGAAATCTTCGACCGGCTGAACCCGGACCTCGTCGTGCTGTCGCCCGGACCCGGAACGCCCAAGGATTTCGACTGCAAGGCGACGATCAAGAAGGCGCGGGCGCGCAACCTGCCGATCTTCGGCGTCTGCCTCGGTCTGCAGGCTCTGGCGGAAGCCTATGGCGGGGAACTGCGCCATCTGGCGCTGCCGATGCACGGCAAGCCCTCGCGCATCCGCGTGCTGGAGCCGGGCATCGTCTTCTCCGGCCTTGCCAAGGAGGTGACGGTCGGCCGCTACCACTCGATCTTCGCCGACCCCTCGACGCTGCCGCGCGAGTTCATCATCACGGCGGAAAGCGACGACGGCACGATCATGGGCATCGAACACGCCAAGGAACCGATCGCCGCGGTGCAGTTCCATCCGGAGTCGATCATGACGCTCGGCGGCGATGCCGGGATGCGGATGATCGAAAATGTCGTGGCGCATCTGGCGCGCAAGGTGAAGACGAAGGCTGCCTAAGGATTTCGCCGGTTATTTGGCCTGCCCTTTCCCCGACTGCGGGGAGGGGCAGGCCGTTTTCGAAAGGCCGGTTGACTTCTTCAGGCAAATCAGAACATTTCAGGAACGATCAATCGGGATATTCGACGTGGCCAATGCTGAAAAGTTCATCGTTCTTCCCTATCGCAAGAACCGCGGCAATCTCGTCCCCGGTGAAATGCGCCAGGCATCGAACTCCGTCAGCGCGGAGAAAATCGCCTCGGCGATGTCGGAGCGTTTCGTCGGCGTGGCGGCTTATGCCGTGATCGTCGATGAGGAAACCGGGGATATGTCCTCGCCGCGGCTGCTTGCAAAATACGGTGAGATTGCCGATCTCAACGCCGCCTGAGGCGCAGTTTTCACTATGGAGACGTCGCTCTACTTGCCGGTTAAAGCTTTCCTGGAGGCGGCGGGTTATGTCGTAAAGGGTGAGGTCGGCGGGTGCGATCTCGTGGGCCTCAGCGATGCCGAGCCGCTGGTTGTGGTGGTCTGCGAACTCAAGCTCTCCTTCAACCTCGAACTGCTTCTCCAGGCGGTCGACCGCGCGGCGATGAGCGATGAGGTCTGGATCGCGGCCCGCGTCTCCGCCAAGGGTCGGGGGCGGGAGACCGACAAACGCTATCGCGATCTCTGCCGCAGGCTTGGCATCGGCATGCTCGGCGTCTCCGATGCCGGCGAGGTCAGCATCATCGTCAGTTCCGTCTCGCCGATGCCGCGAACCAATCCCAAGCGGCGCACGCGCCTCGTCAAGGAGCATCAGCGCCGCCACGGCGATCCCGCCGTCGGCGGCAGCACGCGGGCGCCAATCATGACCGCCTATCGTCAGCAGGTGCTGCTCTGCGCCGCCGCAATCGAGCGTGGGGTCGGGCGGCCGCGGGATATGAAGGCTCAGGTGCCCAATGCCGGCCGAATCCTGCTCGATAACGTCTACGGATGGTTCGAACGCAAGGACAAGGGCGTCTACGCCCTGACGCCTGCAGGGCAGGCCGCGCTCTTGCGCTGGCCGCAGACTATTCTCTCAGAGCCTGCTCCTTGAGCTACGCGGCAGGGGAACCTCATTGCCCTTTGACAAATCCGCCGTCTTCCCCCATATCACCTTCAACTGAACCGCCTGCGCGACATTCGCGTGGGCGGTTTTGCGTTTCAACGGCTTGAAAGCTGCAATTCATTCGCAACCGCAGGGGAACGATATGAGTGACAACGGCGATCTTACGGTTCGGAAGCTGGCGATGTGGGGGATTCCGCTGTCGCTCGGCGTCATGGGGCTGAAGATGGTGGCGTGGTGGGTCACCGGGTCGGTGGCGCTGCTGTCGGACGGGCTCGAATCGTCGGTCAACGTCGTTGCCGCCTTCATCGCCTTCTTTGTCATCCGCTATGCGCAGAAGCCGGCTGACCACGACCATCCCTTCGGTCATCACAAGGCGGAATATCTGTCTGCCGTCACCGAGGGCGTGCTGATCGTCGTCGCTGCCCTGCTAATCGTCAACGAAGCTGTTGGTTATCTCGCCGAGCCACGCATGCTGGATGCACCTGTGCTCGGCCTTGCGATCAACTTCGCGGCCGGTGTCATCAATGCGATCTGGGCGCGGTTGCTGATCCGGACTGGACGCAGACATCGCTCGGCAGCGCTCTCGGCGGATGGACAGCATATCATGTCCGATGTCGTGACCTCCGTTGGGGTGCTCGTCGGCCTGCTGCTGGCGCTGGCAACGGGATATGCGATCTTCGACCCGGTGCTTGCCATTCTCGTTGCCGTCAACATCCTCTATCAGGGCTGGAGGGTAATCTCGCAATCGATTGGCGGGCTGATGGACCAGGCGGTCGAACCGCAGGAGGAGGAAGCGATCAAACAGGCGATTGCCACCCACGCGGAGGGTTCGATCGGCGTGCATGATCTGAAAACGAGGCGGGCGGGCACCGTCACCTTCATCGATTTCCACATGGTGGTGCCCGGCGGGATGTCGGTGCGGCAGGCGCATGATATATGCGACCGCCTTGAGGATGCCATCAGGGCGGTGCACGAGGGCGCCACAATCGCCATTCATGTGGAGCCGGAGGGCGAAAAGGCCCATGGCATCCGCGTCAAAGTCGTGAAGGAGGTATAATGCCGAGTACCGATGTTTCCAGCCTGTCGATGCTGGGTCAGCAAACCGAAACCGCGCAATCGCCAGAGGAGGCGGTGCTTGAAAAAGTGCCGTCCAATCATGCCGGCACCGATTACGTCGTGCGCTTCACCGCGCCGGAATTCACCTCGCTCTGCCCGATGACCGGGCAGCCGGATTTCGCTCATATCGTCATTGACTACATTCCGGGCGAATGGCTGGTGGAATCGAAGTCGCTGAAGCTCTTCCTGCATTCCTTCCGCAATCACGGCGCTTTCCACGAGGATTGCTCGATCTACATCGCCAAGCGCATCGTCGAGCTGCTCGATCCCAGGTGGCTCAGGATCGGCGCCTACTGGTATCCACGCGGCGGCATCCCGATCGACGTCTTCTGGCAAACGGACAAGCCGCCGGAAGGCGTGTGGCTGCCGGAACAGGGCGTTGCCACCTACCGCGGCCGTGGGTGAGCCGCGGTCGGGCGCAGCCCGAGCAATCGATCCAGTGAATCGATTGCAGCGGCGAACGCCCTGAGCTTAGAGCGAAGGGCCGGGCAACGGTGCGGCAACCGCTGCCCATCTCTACCCCGCTAGATCTCACACATCCGTAACATCGTCGCCGGACGAGTCGTCGGTGGAATCGCTGCCGCCTTCGTAATCGGCCTGCTGCAGGTTGGCATTGTTATCATCGCCTGTGTTGTCGGAGGCCTGACGGGTGTCGTCATTGCCGTAATAGTTGTTGATGACGGTTTCCTCGGTCGGTGCGCTGGCATTGCCGAGGGGATTGGCGCCGAACGGCGAACCCAAGCCGAGCGAGGACATGTGGTTGCCGAAGATGCCGCTCAGCGAATTGGCAAGCAGCATGCCGCCGGCCACGCCCGCTGCCGTGCCGAGCGCGCCGTGCAGGAAGCTGCCGCCCGCCGACGGCGCAGAGGCCTGCTGGCTCCAGGGGCCGGTCGGCTGCTGCTGGGGCTGGGGCTGGCGGACATTGCCGTCGCCGCGGGGATCGTCATAGTCGCGGGATTGCTGGCCCCAGGGACCAGGATTGGAGGGGCCGGGATTGGAGGGAACTGGGGCCGGCTGCTGCGTCTGGGTGTTGCCGAAGATCGAGCTCAAGAAGCCGCCGCCCTGTTCGGCCTGGCGGTGTTCGCTCTCGCCGGCTTCCAGCTGGCGGACATGCTCTTCGAGTTGCTTGATGTGGTTGGCAGCCGCCTCCAGCCCCTTTTCCTGAACGATGACGGCCTGGGCGAGATAATAGGTGGCGGAGGGCTGTTCGCGCGTCGCCTGGTCGATCAGGGCTTCGGCATCGCGGTCGCGCGGCGTGGCCGCAGCGGTGCGTACGCGGTCGAAGAGGGCGGTCAGCAATTGGCGTTCTTCGGGTGACATTGTCCTGCCTCCTAGTGATCTGATGCGGCGTTTGCCGCGTGAGGCTGAGGTAGGAACCGATTTGGGCTTTTCAAAGCCTTTCGCCGTTACAATTCAGTAAGGCTTGCAGAACGGCGCGCGGCTTCTTAAGGATATCTCCATCGCTTCGGTGCCTTGTGTTTTTCCCGCATTGTTTTAGGCATTGAGTCGCACTATGTGCGAGGAACCCGAATTCATCTCCAAGAGGTTCGAATGAACGACGAAGACCAGGACGACAAGACGAAGGAACTGCCGCTCGGCAAGGAAACGGAGGCGAATCTTTTCAAGTCGCGTTCGATCTTCATCTACGGACCGATCAATCAGGAATTGGCGCAGAAGGTCTGCTCGCAGCTCGTGGCGCTTGCCGCGGCCAGCGACGAGGACATCCGTATCTATGTCAATTCGCCCGGCGGCCACGTCGAATCCGGCGATTCCATCCATGACATGATCAAGTTCATCAAGCCGAAGGTCTGGATGATCGGTACCGGTTGGGTTGCCTCGGCCGGCGCGCTGATCTATGTCGCCACTCCGAAGGAGCGGCGACTGTGCCTGCCGAACACGCGCTTCCTGCTGCATCAGCCCTCCGGCGGCACGCGTGGCATGGCATCCGACATCGAAATCCAGGCGCGCGAGATCATCAAGATGAACGAGCGCCTGAACAGGATCATGGCGGAGGCCACCGGCCAGCCGCTCGACAAGATCGACAAGGATACGGATCGCGACTACTGGCTTTCGGCCGAAGAGGCGAAGGAGTATGGCCTCGTATCACGGATCGTGACGTCGCAAGCCGAGATCTAAGTTTTCTCAGCCAAAGCTGCCAAGAACCCGCCCTTGCCTGCCGATCGCAAGTGAGGGCGTTCTGTTTTCGGATAGTGCTGAACGGAGATGATCTTCCAGCGGCAAGGTCCGAACGGAAAGCAATGAATCCGGACTTGCGCCTGGGACAACCATCATGCTCCATGCGCCATTCGCGCAGCTCGAGTCCCGCCATGCTCAAAGATTTTTCCGTCCAAGCCCTGTTCATGGGGCTGCTGACCGCCTTCGTCGGTTCCGCCAGTTCCTTCGCCGTTGTGCTGCACGGGTTGCAGGCGGTCGGCGCTACGGATGTACAGGCGGCTTCCGGGCTGATGGCATTGTCGATTTCCATGGGCGTCTGCGCGATCGTGCTGAGTGCGGTAACCAGATTGCCGGTCAGCATCGCCTGGTCGACGCCGGGCGCCGCGCTGCTGGCAAGCACCGGGACGATCGAGGGCGGCTTCAATGCGGCGGTCGGGGCATTCCTGATCTGTGCTGCGCTGATTATCGTTGCGGGACTGTTCAAGCCGCTCGGGCGAGCGGTTGCCGCCATTCCGGCACCACTCGCCAATGCGATGCTCGCCGGCGTGCTGATCGGCCTCTGCTTCGCGCCGGTTAAGGCGATCGGCTTCAATCCGCTGTTCGGCCTGCCGATCGTCGTCGCCTGGATCGTCGTCGGCGCCTTCAAGCGGCTCTGGGCGGTGCCGGCAGCACTCGCGGCTTTCGTGCTGGTGCTCGCCTTCGGCGTCGATATCGCTGACGGTGCGCTAGTCTCGCTGGAACGATCATTGGTGCCGACGGCGGAGATCGTCCGGCCGGTGTTCAATCTTGCCGGCCTCATCTCGATCGCGTTGCCGCTCTTCATCGTCACCATGGCCTCGCAGAACATTCCGGGTATTGCGGTGCTGAAGGTCAACCACTACGATCCGAAGCCTGGTCCGCTCTTTGCCGTCACCGGCTTCTTTTCGCTGCTCTCGGCGCCGTTCGGCGGCCACGCCGTCAATCTGGCGGCCATCACCGCGGCGATGTGCGCCGGACAGGATGCCCATGCCGATCCGAAGCGGCGCTATTGGGCGTCACTGATCGCCGGCGTCGGTTATATCATCCTCGGGTTGCTCGCCGGCGCGGTGACGGCCTTCGTCGCGCTCGCCCCTTCGATCCTGATCGAGGCGGTGGCGGGGCTGGCGCTGGTCGGCGCCTTCTCGTCCTCGGCGATGTCGGCCTTCCAGGCGCCGGACTCGCGCGAGGCGGCGGCAATCACCTTCCTCGTCACCGCATCCGGCGTTTCCTTCGGCGGTATTTCCGGCGCCTTCTGGGGCCTGATCGCCGGTGGGCTGATGCTCGCGCTGTCGCGGCTGGTGAAGATTTGGAAAGACCGAGCTCAGTCGAGGTAGCGGAAGGTCGTTCTGCTCTGCAAATGCCGGATCCTGGCGCTTTCAGGCAACTCCGCCGGCAATAGGCGGGCAGTTCGTCGACCGTTGGCGACGACCAAAAGCCGGGCAAGGACTTGCCAGCGTCACCGCCCGAGGTTATAAGCGCGGTCATGAAGACCACTGGCGCCAGAATTTCTGACACGATTGCACGCGGCCGCATCGCCCTGCGTGACGTCTCGCGCGCCCTGACCTCGCTTCTTCTCCTCGGCCTTACGCGCGGTTGCCGGGTCCTTTGAGGAGCGCCCGGCGGCCGAAAGCCCGCCCGGCCATCGCTCCTCGCGACTCACTTTCAAAATTGACCTAACGACCGACAAGGTCCGCATTTGTTTATCGCCAAGCCTTACGTGATCGGCTAAGAGCGGGCAAATGCCGGGACGAGGAGACGATACGATGGATGCGAAGACGCAATCCCCCCGAGATAAGATGGCCTCCAAGTGCGAGATGAGCTCCGCTAAAGGCATGCCCGACGCCGCGGTGAAATACCGGGCCTATCCGCAGGTGAATATTCCCGACCGCACATGGCCGACGAAGACCATTACCAAGGCACCGGTCTGGTGCTCTGTCGACCTGCGCGACGGTAACCAGGCGCTCGTCGACCCGATGGGCCACGATCGCAAGGCGCGCATGTTCCATTTGCTGATCGAGATGGGCTTCAAGGAAATCGAGATCGGTTTCCCCTCGGCTTCGCAGACCGATTTCGACTTTGCCCGCTGGTGTGTGGAGGAGGGCAATGTGCCCGACGACGTCTCCCTGCAGGTGTTGGTGCAGTGCCGCCCGGAACTCATCACACGCACCTTCGAGGCGCTTGAAGGCGCAAACCGGCCGATCGTGCACTTCTACAACTCCACCAGCGAGCTGCAGCGCCGCGTCGTCTTTGCCAAGGATGTGCAGGGCATCAAGCAGATCGCCGTCGATGCCGCCAAGATGATCACCGATATGGCCACGAAGGCCGGCGGCGGTTACCGTTTTGAATATTCTCCGGAGAGCTTTACCGGCACCGAACTCGATGTGGCGCTGGAGATCTGCAATGCCGTCATCGAGGTCGTCAAGCCGACGCCCGATAACAAGCTGATCATCAACCTGCCGTCCACCGTCGAGATGGCGACGCCGAACGTCTATGCCGACCAGATCGAATGGATGTGCCGCAACCTCGACAATCGCGAGAATCTGATCGTTTCGCTGCATCCGCATAACGATCGCGGCACCGGCATTGCCGCTGCCGAACTGGCACTGCTGGCAGGTGCCGACCGCGTCGAAGGCACGCTGTTCGGCAATGGCGAGCGCACCGGCAATGTCGACATGGTGACGATGGCGCTGAACATGTTCACGCAAGGCGTCGATCCCGAGATCGATTGCTCGAATATCGAGCGCATCAAGGAAGTGTTCGAATATTCGAACCAGATGGTGATCGGCGAGCGTCATCCTTACGTCGGCGAGCTGGTCTATACGGCCTTCTCCGGCTCGCATCAGGACGCGATCAACAAGGGTATGAAGGCAGCACAGGTCGCCAATCATCCCGTGTGGGAAGTTCCGTACCTGCCGATTGATCCGCGCGATGTCGGTCGTTCCTACGAGGCGATCATCCGCATCAACTCTCAGTCTGGCAAGGGCGGCATCGCCTATATCCTGCAGCAGGATTACGGGCTGAACCTGCCGCGCAACCTGCAGGTGGAATTCCGCGAGGATATCCAGCGCATCACCGACGTAGAGGGCAAGGAGCTTCCGTCCCGGCGCATCTACGACCGCTTCATCGAGCGCTACGTGACGCAGCCGGAAGGGCGCCTGCGCTTCGTCGACCATCACACCTATCCCGACACTGAGCACAAGGGTCAGCGGATCGTCGCAGCCGAGATTACCGACAATGGGGAGATCAAGCGCATCGAAGGGCGCGGCAACGGTCCGATCGATGGCTTCATCAATGCGCTGTCGCATTATCTCGGCATCGAGATGTCGGTCGAGGACTATTCCGAGCATTCGCTCCAGCATGGCTCGAACGCGGCGGCGATCTCCTATGTCGAGACCTCCTATCCCGGCGGCAAACTCTTCGGCGCCGGCATCAATACCAACATCGTCGCGGCATCGCTGGAAGCGATCGTCTCGGCGGCAAACCGCGTGCTCGACGTGAAGGCCGGCAAGGCCTGATTTCGGAAAGCCTCAGGCCTCGGCCGCAATACTGCATTAAATTATGTAGAAATTCAAAGTGTTACAGCGTCCTATGCGCGTCTGAAAAGACGCGCGGCGCTGTAGCGCGGCGCGGTCTGACGATGCAGTCGGCAATCTCGCCGGCTTCATTTCGCGCCTCTGCGTGGCGCTTGCCCCATTGGCAGAGCGCCAGCAGCACCGGTTCGAGACCAAGGCCGAGTTCAGTCGCGCTGTATTTGACACGGGCGGGGACCTCGGCAAAGACTTGGCGGGCGACCAGCCCGTGCTCCTCCATCTCGCGCAGCTGCTGGATCAGCACCTTCTGGGTAATGGCGGGCATCATCCGCTTCAGTTCCGAAAGACGCTTCGGACCGGAGAAGACGTAATAGAGGATGATGGGTTTCCAGCGTCCTGAGATCACCTTCAGCGCACGCTCGACTGGCAGCTCGGGGAGTCTTTTCATCGGCTCAGCCATGGTCACCTCCTGGTGGGTATGGCACGAAAGAGTGTGTATTTTTATCTGATAGTCTATTGCTAAACCTGCCCCACGCCAATCAGACGTGAGGTTCATCTGTCATGAAAGCCGTCCAATTCACTCGCTTCGGTCCTCCCGATGTCCTCGAGGTCGTAGAACTGCCGGTTCCCGAGCTGGGGCCGGGTGAGGTTCTCATCCGCGTCCATGCGGCGGGTGTCAACTTCTTTGAGGTGCTGATGCGGGCCGACCGTTATGCCGCAACGCCCGATCTGCCGATGTTTCCCGGTGTCGAGGTCGCGGGTACGATCGAGCGAGCAGAGCCTGGTGCCGACCGCTCGCTCATTGGCATGCGGGTTGCCGTTCCTCTCTTTGCGACCGGGCGCGGTTCTGGCGGCTATGCCGAATTCGTCGCGGTCGACGGCAGGGCGGTGATGCAGCTGCCGGATGCGGTTTCTTTCGCGGCGGCTGCCGGTTTGATGGTGCAAGGGCTGACCGCGTCGCATCTCCTGCGCCGCAGTCCCGCGAAAGGCAAGAATGTTCTCGTGAGTGCGGCAGCGGGCGGTGTCGGGTCGCTGCTGGTGCAGCTCGTGAGACGTGACGGGGCGAGGATGGTGATCGCGGCGGCGAGCAGTGACGAGAAGAGGGCGCTTTCCCTGTCTCTCGGCGCCGATCATGCGGTCGATTATACGGCGTCTGGCTGGCAGGAGGACGTCAGAAGGCTGACCGGAGGGCTCGGCGCGGATATCATCTATGAAACCGTCGGCGGCGCGTTTTCAAGGGCGGCACTCGATGCGCTGGCGCCTTGCGGCGAGCTGGTGCTGGCGGCGATGGGGCGGTTCGGGCTTGAGGAGGCCGATGTCGAGCACATGCTTGATGACAATCAGTCAATCAAGGGATTTTCGCTATTGCCGCTGCTGACGCCTCAGGGGGTGCAGGAGGATCTTGCCGCGCTCTTCGAGCTTGCCGCGGCGGGTGCCCTGACGGTTATCGACGGCGGTCGTTTCCCACTGCATCAAGCGGCGGAAGCGCATCGCGCCATCGAAGGACGGCGGGCGGTCGGCAAGGTGGTGCTGGTGCCTTAAATCAAAGAAGGCGACGCACGATGTCGTGGGATACCGCTCGGCATCATGCTCCGGCAATCAGATCGCGGTGGCGATCTCCATGGCGAGCTGGCCGAGCGTTGCTTCGGCGGAGGGGCCGGCAAGCACATAGGAGGTGCCGGCATTGTGCCAGGTCACGAGGCCGATCTCGTCCTTGATCGTTTCCTTGAAGTCGTCGGTCTCCGGCGGCTGTGCGTCCTTGCGGAAGCAAATGGAGATGATGTCGCCATCGGAATTAGAATAGACGAGCTGTCCGACAGGGCGGCTATCGCCAAGGATGACGCGTGCGCCCTGGAAGGTCCAGGCTTCGGCGCTCAGATCCGGCACGCGGAAGGGCACGCCGATCGCCGTCGTCAGCCAGCTGGAGATTTCCTCGGCCTGCGAGGCGGGCACTTCGACGAGATGACGGGGCTGGCGGATCAGCAGGCGTTGAAAGGCGGTGACGTCGCCCAGCCAGTCGCTGGTATTGGCCGGTGCCGCATTGGTGGTAGCCGTGCTGGCAATCTCGTCGGCATCCGGCGCGGTGCCGACGAAATAGCCGATACCGGAACCGACGACAAAGAGGATGAGCGCGGCGGCCAGTGCCTGCGGGCCGCTCGGCGCCAGTTTCACTTGCGGGCGCGTGGCGCGCTGGGCGATCGGCGTTTTCGGCGGCTGCGTGCTCTTGATCGAGCGGACGAGGGCGAGCGGTACAGGCTCCTTCAGGATATCGTCGAGGCGGCGGCGGCCGAAATCAGCCCCGTGACGCAGCTTCTCATGCAGTCGGCGTGCATTCTCGTCGCTTGCCAGACGCTGCTCCAGTTCTTGCCGCTGTTCGGGCGAGACTTCGCCGTCGAGAAGAGCGGTGAGCTGGGCTTCGAGCGGCAATTTCCTAAGATCGAGCAAATTCAAAACCTGTGGATCGGGTGGGTGCCGGCAAGCCCGGCGAAATGCAGCCTCGCGGTCGCGAGCTGCGAGACGACGTTTGCCACCGGAATGCCCATGATGTCGGCTGCCTGCTGGTAGCTGTGGCCTTCGACGTCGACCAGCAGGAACATGCTGGAAACGCCATCCGGCATATCGGAAATCATGTGATGGATGGTGTCGGGATCGACCGTGGCCGAGCGATCGCGCGCGGCCTCGCGAATATCGGTGACGTTGCCGCGGACGGAAGCCTTCGGCTTGCGCTTGCGGTTGTCGTCGGTCCATTGCTGGCGGGCAAGGGTGTAGATCCAGCTTTCCAGCCGGCCTTCGCCGCTCCATTGATGACCTTTGGAGACGGCGCGCTGACAGACGGCCTGAACGAGTTCATCGGCCACGGCAACCTCGCCCGCGAGCGTGATCGCGAAGCGGCGAAGGCGGGGCAGGAGGCCGACGAGATCACGCCGGAGATCGATGGTCGTTGCGGGCTGACGCATTGTCTATCCAAGAAGCATTCACAATGGTTTCGCGGACGAAGGGTTCGCCGTCGGGCGCGAAACCGACTTTATCGACGCCGTCGATGCATGCGCTTTATGAAACAAGTCTCCTGCACTTCGCAAGCATCCGGTCATCTTCATCCCTCTTTCCCAAGGGATTTTCGTATTGTGGCCTGCAAAGCTTGCGTCAATATGTCTTGTAGCCGTTCAAGCTTTGCAGCAGGGAGCGATAGGCCCAGGTGCCTTCGCCGCCGCGATCACGGATTTCGACAAGCTGGACGCGAGCACCCTGGATGTCTCCCTGTTCCACCAGCGCCATGCCCATATAGGAGCGGGCGAGGATATAATTCTCATCCGCCTGCAGCGCCTTGCGGTAGTAGGACATGCCGAGTTCCATGCGGCCGGCCTTGCGGTTGGCGTAGCCGAGATAGTTCAGGACGCGCGGGTCGTTCTGGTTGCGAGCGAGATTGAGCACGGTGATGGCGTTGTCATACTGGCCGGCATAGGCAAACTCGCGGGCGAACTGATAGAGATCGTCGTCGTTGAAGCTGCTCTTCTTCGGGGTGACACATTCCTTCTTGGCCTTGTCCCAGACCTTGCCGCCGGTGCAGGTCTTGGTCGTCTGGGTCTTCGGCGGCGGATTGGTGTCATCGTTGCTGTCGCCGGCCGCGAAAGCGGCCGTGGCGATGCCGAAGGCAAAGCCGGCGGCGAGCGAAAGTCTGGACAGGTGGCGGAAAGAAAAAGTCATCGGCGCGCTCCGTTCTCAGGCAATGCAGTTGCTCGGATTGTACGCTTACCACTAAAAATACCAAGAGGGTAAGCAACCTCTGCGGCAAATGTTGCGGCGGCGGCAGGACGTCCTCGCAGATCGATTCAAGTGCTGCACAAAAAGAGTCCGGAACTGGAGCTAAGACGCGAAAATATCGGCGCTTTCCGGCATCACAGCGTCGCCAGCCCTGTTGAGGCTGAAGCGCTCGCCGCTGAGCTCCCAGGCACCGGGAGAGCCATCGATGGAGAAGAGGTTGTAGGCTGCGGGCGGCTTGATGCTGCCCGGTCCCTGCGAGGCAGAGGCGATGCCGACGACTGGCACCGGCTGCATCTGGCCGCGCAGCCAATTTAGCGTGTTCAGGTGCGTATGTCCGTGCAGCACGAGTTCGGCGCCGCCCGTCGAAATTACGGCGGCGAAGCGGCGGATGCCGATCATCCGTTTATAGAAGGCCGTGGCGCCGCGGATCGGCGGGTGATGGATCATGACGACGCGGAAGAGACCGGCTTCGCCAGCCGCACGCAGTATGTTGACAGTATCGCGGGCCTGTCGCGCGCCGAAAAAGCCAGAGGCGGCGAAGGGAGGGGTGGCGACCGCCGTCGAACAGCCGACAATCGCGACTTTGCCGCGAACGCGCAGATAAGGAAAGATATGGCGGTCGTCCTGCCATTGCGGTGGAGCGAGATCGCCGCGGACATAATCGTACCAGGCGCGCATCGACTTCTCGTAGGAGCCGGGTACATAGGCATCGTGATTGCCGGGAACGACCGACGTGTCTGCGGGATCGCCGAGCGCGCGCAGCCAGGCGGCGGCCGAGCGGATCTCGATGCCGCTCGCCAGATTGACGAGGTCCCCGGTCACGGCCAGGTGATCGGCCTGATTGGCGCGGATGTCGTCGAGCAGCAGATCCAACGTGCTGCCGAAAAGGTGCTTGCGTCGATTTCGATGCCAGTTCACAAAGCCTGTTATGCGTTTTGAAAACAGCTCTTGAATGGAAAGGCTGGGCAACGGCCCGAGGTGGACGTCGGAAATATGCGCGAGCTTGAACATTCTACGAGACATAGACCAGCTTATTGACAAATCAAACACATCCGGCGCGATGAAGAGCCGAAACGGAACAATGGTGGATAAAGAGAAGCGGCCCCCTCACATCAGGCTGGCGTTGCGCCTCCTGCATGTCTATTTCTCCTTTGCCCGCGGCATGACCGTGGGTGTCAGGGCCGCCTGCTTCGATGCGGACGGTCGTATTTTCCTGGTGCGCCACAGCTATATCGGCGGCTGGCATATGCCCGGCGGCGGACTGGAGCGCAACGAGACGGCCGAAGAAGCGCTGGTCAAGGAGCTGCGCGAGGAGGGCAACCTCAGGATCATCGGCAAACCGGAGTTGGTTCAGGTCTATTTCAACACCACGACCACAAAGCGTGACCATGTCGTGTTCTACCGGGCGACAGTCGAGCAGACCGCGCCGCGGCCGCCGGACTGGGAGATCTCCGACAGCGGCTTCTTCTCCCTCGACAGCCTGCCCGAGGGCACGACCGATGCCACCCATCGCCGTCTTGCCGAGCTTCGGGGCGAGCAGGAGCCCGACCATCGCTGGTAAGTTCATGCCCCGGCAAGTCCGCTGCATTACTTAAATCGGAATCGATTTAAGGATAAAATTATTCAGCCGTTCAAATTGTTACAGCGTCCGATGCGCGTCTGAAAAGACGCGCGGCGCTGTGGCACGGCCGTGCGGACTGTCGAGATCGAGCGCCGGGCCGACGGGAACGATGCCGGTCGGATTGATCGTCTTGTGGCTACGGTAATAGTGCTGCTTGATGTGGTTGAGGTTCACCGTCTCGGCAACGCCCGCCGTCTGGTAGAGGTCGCGAAGATAGTCAGGCAGGTTGCGGTAGTCGGCGATGCGGCGGATGTTGCACTTGAAATGGCCGACATAGACGGCATCGAAGCGCACCAGCGTGGTGAACAGGCGCCAGTCGGCCTCGGTCTGACGGTTGCCGAAGAGGTAGCGGCCCTTGCCGAGGCGTTCGTCGAGTATGTCGAGTGTTTCGAACAGCGTGACGACGTTTTCGGCATAGGCTTCCTGGGTGGTGGCAAAGCCTGCCTTGTAGACGCCGTTGTTGACGGTGTCGTAGACGGTGGTGTTCAGCGCATCGATTTCGGCGCGAAGGTCCTCGGGATAGAAATCGGCTGTCGAGCCGGTCAGCCCGTCGAAGGCGCCGTTGAACATGCGAATGATCTCGCCGGATTCGTTGTTGACGATCGTGCCGGTCTTCTTGTCCCAGAGCACAGGAACGGTGACGCGGCCGGAATAGTGCGGATCAGCCTTGACATAAACCTGCCAAAGCGCGGACGCGCCGAAGAGGTGGTCGCCGGTGGCGCCGTCGCCGACCTTGAACTCCCAGCCGTTCTCGAGCATCAGTGGATCGACGACGGAAACCGAGATCAGCTCTTCGAGCTTCTTCAGCTTGCGGAAGATCAGCGTGCGGTGCGCCCAGGGGCAGGCGAGCGAGACATAGAGATGGTAACGCCCGGCCTCGGCCTTGAAGCCGCCGCTGCCGGAAGGGCCGGCCCCGCCGTCCGGTGTCACCCAGTTGCGGAACTGCGAGGGCTGCCGCTTGAAATGGCCCTTGCTCTCCTTCGTGTCGTACCAGGCGTCGTGCCAGACGCCGTCCACCAACATTCCCATGATCTTCATTCCCTTGATTGCGTGTTGGAACGGAAGATATCGCAGATGGCAGGGCTTTACAGGCGGCAAAGATTGAACAGTGCGTCACATCGTTCGGGCACCGCATAATGCAGTGTTGCAGCGTCCTTTGTAACTCTCGAAAGGATGCGCGGCGCTGTGGTCGTGCATTTTGCGTTGGACGACGGAAATTTTTCCTGCTATCGGGCTTTTCACGATTTTCGGACCCCTGCCCTGATGTTCATTTCCAGAAACCCGCGACGACGCTGATGCTCCCGAACGCCCAAGGCGTGTTCGAGACCCATCAATCTGTCCATCCGGTTTCTGTCATCATGTACAAGCACGATCTCGTCTACCTCACTGAAGACGCGTCTCATGACGCCGCCATCGAACACATCAACGAAGAAGCCTTCGGTCCCGGCCGCTTCACCCGCGCTGCCGCGCGCATCCGTGAGCAGGGGCCTCATGATCTGTCGCTTTCCTTCATCTGCACCGATAATGGTGAGACGATCGCCTCCGTGCGCATGACGCCGGTGCTGGCCGGCACGGTGAAGGGCCATCTGCTCGGTCCGCTCGCCGTCCGCCCCTCCCACAAGAACAAGGGCATCGGCCGGGAACTGGTGCGGATTGCGGTGGAGGCGGCAAGACGCAAAGGCTCGGAAGCCGTCATCCTCGTCGGCGATCCACCCTATTACGGCCCGCTCGGCTTCGAGAAGGTTGCCTATAACGCGCTGTCTTTTCCAGGCCCGGTCGATCCGGGCCGTGTGCTCGTCGTTCCGATCGCCGAGGGCGTACACGCGCGGCTGAAGGGTACGATCGCCTGGCGCGAATGATCTTGCAACAGCCGCTACTGGCTTTTCCGGAGGAAGCTGTGCGTGCGGCTTTCCGGGTCACCTTGCCGTCGTATTGCGGATGAGGACCGCGAGCGACCGACGATCCGATGGGCCGACATCGGCGTTATTGAAGGGCCGAGAGCGCATCGATGATCACCGCCAGTTCCTCCGGCAAGGGCGAGGCGGTGAGCTCGAATTCCGGCATGAGATTAGCGCCCTTCTCGCCACCACATGGCGCCGAAGGCGAGCAGCAGGATGCCGACGCCGGCGAAACCGGCAAAGAGCGGCAGCGTGTTAATGCCCTTCAAGACCGTCTCGTTGGTCATGCGGATCATCATGCGATCGTTGTCGGAGACGCGGACCTGGCCGCGCACCGGTAGGATCGGCGGCACCGAGATAGCGCCATTAGCATTGGAGACGCGGGTGACGAGACCCTTGCTTCTGTCGGCGACCGGCTGCAGTACATCGGTCGTCGAGATCATCGCCTTGAATTCCGGTGCGTCGACAGCGCCGATATGGACAAGCGTCGACAGCCTGCCGTTGCGGATTTCGAAGAGGCCGATTTCGTCCATCCTCTTCTCGGCCTTGTAGAGCCCCGGTTCGGACTGAGTGAGCGGCAGGGTTTCGGTCTTGCCGGAGGGATAGCGCACGGTGGCATTGCCGGGATTGTCACCGATCGTCTGGCGGGTGACTTCAAGGGTCCGGCCGGAGGCGCGCGCCGTCAGCGCTTCTTCCTCGAGCGCCGGCTCCTTCATCAGCCAATGGGCGATACGGCGATAGAGCGAGACGTTCGGACCGCCGCCTTCGAAGCCGCGCGCCCAGAGCCAGCCCTGATCGGAAAGCAGCATGGCGACGCGGCCCTGGCCGGCACGGTTCAGCACCAGCAGCGGGTGGTTGTCGGCGCCGAGCATGATGGTCTCGCCCTGCGGCCGGTCGACATCGACGCTACGGAACCAGCGGCCCCAATGCGGCGGATCCTCGCCCGAACCGTCCAGACCGCGCGTGACGGGATGTTTGCGGCCTTCCTCGGAGAGGCGGGGATAGAAGGCCTTCTCGATCATCTCTCCGGTGGGCGTTGCCGGCAGGACCGTGGAAAGCGGCGTCAGCGCAATCGAATCTGGGCCGGCATGCTCGGGACCGGCGGCGATCAACAGCGCGCCGCCATTGTCGACATATTGCGCGATGTAATCGTAATAGAGCAGCGGCAGCACGCCGCGGTGCTGGTAGCGGTCGAAAATGATCAGGTCGAAGTCCTTGATCTTGTCGACGAAGAGCTCCCGCGTCGGGAAGGCGATCAGCGACAGCTCGTTGATCGGCGTGCCGTCCTGCTTTTCCGGCGGACGCAGGATGGTGAAGTGGACGAGATCGACCGAGGCATCGGATTTCAGCAGGTTGCGCCAGGCGCGCTCGCCGGCATGCGGCTCGCCGGAGACGAGCAGGACGCGGAGGTTCTGGCGGATGCCGTCGATGACGTGGACGGCGCGGTTGTTGGCGGTGGTGACTTCGCCTGGAAGTGCTGCGACCGAGAATTCGAGCACATTGCTGCCGCCACCCGGCACCTTGAAGGAGAAGGGCGTATCCTGCCCAGGCGTCGCCTGCAGAGTGGCGATCTCGTCACCATTCAGCTTAACCGTGACATCGGCCGTGCCGCCGGGGCTCGGGCCGTCGTCGAAGACGCGCAAGATTACCTGCTGCTCCTCGTTGACGATGCCGAAGCGTGGCCCCTTGATGACTTCGATGCGGCGATCGAATTCGTTGGCCTTGCCGGTGACGAGGCCATGGATCGGCGCGTCGAAACCAAGCGCTTGATTGGCGCCCGGTACATCATGGACCTCACCGTCGGTCAGCATGATGGCGCCGCCGATACGGGCGGGCGGGACATCGGCAATGTTGGCCGACAGCGCGTCGAACAGGCGCGTGGACGGAACGTCGGAATTGACGTCGCCTTCGACATCGACGAAGCGGGGCTCTATCTGGGGGAAGCGGGCGAGCTGTCCCTTCAAGGCAGCAAGCGCATCGTCGGTCATCTTGACGCGATCGGGCGTCTGCTGGCTCTGGCTTCGATCGACAAGAACGGGAACGATCGTGGACAACTGATCCCGATCTTCCTGCAGCAGCACAGGATTGGCAAGCGCGGTCAGCATGGCGAGTGCTGCCAGCGTTCTGATCCAGGCGCCGCGAATGCCGCGCAAGATCGCGAAAACGGCGATAACAGCGCTGACGACAGCCAATGCAGCCAGAACCGACCAGGGCAGGAAGGGCGAAAAGTCGAATGTCATCTCATTGTCCTAACCGTTCGAGGAGGTCGGGAACATGGACCTGGTCGGTCTTGTAGTTGCCGGTCAGCATGTACATCATGATGTTGACGCCGGAACGGTAGGCATATTCGCGCTGGGTTTCATCCGACGGCACGGTCGGCAGTATCGGCACGCCGTTGTCGTCGATCGCCCAGGCGCCGGCGAAATCATTGCCGGTGATCAGGATCGGCGAAACGCCGTCGGCCGTCGCCGCCGATTTTTCGCTCGGCCCCTGACCGCCTTGCCGGGCCTCGATCCAGAGAGGGCTGCCGGCATAACGACCGGGAAAGCTCGACAGGAGATAGAAGGATTTCGTCAGCACGTGATCTGATGGTACCGGCTCGAGCGCCGGAATGTCCAGATTGGCGAGGATTGCTTGCAGCCTCTCACCGTTGGCGCTGACATTGCCGCCATTGTCCAATGCGCTGATCTGATCGCGCGTATCGAAAAGCACGGTGCCGCCATTGCGCATATAGGCATCGATACGGCTAACTGCCGCCGACGACGGCATGGGTGCCGTTGCCGAAACCGGCCAGTAGATGATCGGATAGAAGGAGAGCTCGTCTTTGGTGAGGTCGATGCCGACGGGCGGTGCCGGCTCCAGCGTCGTGCGAAACGTCAGGAACTGGGTCAGTCCCTCGAGACCACGCTCGGAAATATTGTCTACATCCTGTTCGCCGGTGACGACATAGGCGAGATGGGTGTTGTCAAGCCTCTGCAGGATTAGGTCGTCGCCGGGCTTGGAGTCGTCGGCGTGAAGCGTGCCTGGTTGCATTAGGAAGCCGGCGCCGACGGCGACCGCGATCATCGCGGCGGTGCGGACAGCCGGGCGCAATCGCGAGAATGCACCATTCATGAAGAGGACGATCAGGCTGTCGGCCAAGAGCAGCAGAAAGGCTGCGAGAAAGAGCGCGGGTTTTGCCGACCAGCTTTCGCCGCCGATCAGGCCTTCGCGCACGGCATTGGTCCCTGTTGTGTCGATCGGCTTCAGTTCGGCGTTCTCGGGCAGCACGTTCAAAGAGGTGAAACCATCCTCCGAACCGTAGAGCCCGGGAGGGTTGTCGAAATTTGCCGTCGGTTCGACTCCGGCCTGTGGAATGAGCGGTCGCGCCGAACCCGTCTCGGAGACGAGCGTGCCCTTGGCCGTCAGTATGCGGAATGGCGGCAGGGTTTCGGAGACACGCGCATTGCCGCGCGCCTCCGATGTCACGCCGCCCGAGCGCGATATCTGCAGGAGGTGACGCAGCATGTCGACGAAAGTGCCGGAGATCGGCAGATCGGACCAGGTTGCTTCCGCGGTGACGTGAAACAGGACGATCTGGCCGGAGGCGAGCTGCTTCATCGTGACGAGCGGCGTGCCGTCAGCCAGGCTTGCCCAGGTGCGTTCGGCAAGATCGGGCGTCGGTTCGGCAAGCACCTGCCGCTTGACGACGACATCGGCGGGACGCGCTATGCCGGCGAAAGGCCCGATACTCGGAAATTCGGCAAGCGACTGCGGCTCGCTCCAGGACAAGGTGCCGCCCAGCGCCCGTTCTCCCTGACGCAGGATGACAGGGATCAGCGGATCGTCCGCAGGGGCTGCCGCCATGCGCGGGCCGGCAAAACGCAGGAGCATGCCGCCATTCGATATCCAGCGCGTCAAAGGCTCGTAGCTCTCCTCCGGCAGCCGGCCGATATCGGCCATGATGATGATGGAGGGATTGCTGGCGAGAAGTTTTGGTATTGCGACCGAAAGATCGGAATCGGCAGGTTGGATCAGATCCGCATAGGGTTGCAGCGCCCGCTGGATATAATAAAGCGGCGAGAGCAGCGGCTGGAATTCGTCCCCTCCTTCACCTGACAGCAAGACGACGCGGCGGCGCTTGAATGCGTCGTCGAGAAGGTGGACGGCGCCTGCCGTCGCGCCATTGTCGACGCTGACGCGCGCGAAATCGTTGCGCATCTCGAAGGGGGCGGTGATCGAACTCGTCGCGACGCTCTGGCCGGGGCGGAAATCCGCCCTGCCATTGGCGATCGAGCGGCCCTGGCTATCGACGGCGTTCAGCGCTACCGATGCGGCCTGCGCACTGTTGAGCCGCGTGACCTTGACGGTCATGGCATCCGCCGCATTGTTGGCCGCCGTGATCGCGACTGTCCGCGCGGCATCGCCCTCGATCAGGCGCAGATCGGCGGGCTGGAGTTCGGCGAGCCTGCGCACCGTCGCGTCGTCGGGCTTGGCGGCGGCGCCGTCGGTCAGGAAGGCGAGGGTACCGGGCTTGATGCCGTTCAGCGCGGCGCGCAGCGCTTGGAAGGCGCGTTCGCGGTCCGGCACAAGCGGTCGTGGCTCGGCGGCGCGCAGCTTGTCGCGGGCGGCAGCGGCGGTGCCGGGCACGGCGTCGTTGGTCGGATCGGCGGTGAAGGCGATCGACACAGGCGTGCCGGCGGATTCGGCATCGTCTATCAATGCGTCGGCGGTCTGGAGGCGGCGCTCCCAGTCGGGTGCCGTCGCCCAGCTGTTGTCGACGAAGAGCACGAGCGGGCCACCTGATGCGAGCGAACTGGTGCGTGGATTGAAAACCGGATCGGCGATCGCAAGGATGATGGCGGCAGCGAGCAGCATGCGCAGTAGCGTCAGCCACCACGGGCTTTGCGCCGGCGTCTCCTCGCGCTTCAGCACGGAGGCGAGAATTTTCAGCGGCGGAAAGACTTCGGTCTTCGGACGTGGCGGCGTCAGCCGCAGCAGCCACCAGATGACGGGCAAGGCAAGGAGCGCGCCGAGAATGGCGGGATAGGCGAAAGCGAAGGGAAGGGCGTTCATAGCTGCCCTCCATGCGTCGCCTTGGCCGGCATGCCGGACAGATACATGTGCACCGCGACCAGCGCCTCCGACGCAAGGTGATCGGTGCGGTGGCTTGCGAAGGTCCAGCCGAGATGGCGCAGCGACTGGCCGAGGCTGTCCCTGCGGGCGAGATAGGCGTTGCGATAGGCCTCGCGGATATGTTCGGCGCGGCCGGAGATAAGCTTGGCGCCGCTCTCGGGATCGGTGAATTCGGTGCGGCCGCTATAGGGGAATATCTCTTCAGCGGGATCTGATATCTCGACCACGTGGCCGCGCAGGCCGCGGCGGGCAAGCGGGCCGAGCCGTTCCATGATTGCCGGCGCATCATCGAGGAAATCGCCGATAAGGACGAGGTCGCTCCAGCCGCGGATCATCGCCGTTTCCGGCAGGCCGCCGGTCAGCGGCGTGTGCATGAGAGCGGCTGCGAGGCGTTCGGCGGCGTTACGGGCGGAGGCGGGCTCCATGATGCCGGGGCAGCCGATGCGCTCGCCGGAGCGGGCGAGGATTTCGGCAAGCGCCAGCATGATGACCAGCGCGCGGCTTTCCTTGGAGACGCTGCCATAGCTCGACTTGTACATCATCGAGGGCGACATGTCGCACCAGAGCCAGATCGTATGCGCTGCCTCCCATTCGCGCTCGCGCACATAGGTATGGTCGTCGCGGGCGGAGCGGCGCCAATCGATGCGCGACAGGCTCTCGCCCTCGGCATAGGGACGGAACTGCCAGAAATTCTCGCCGATGCCGCGCTTGCGGCGGCCATGCCAGCCGGCGATCACCGTATTGGCGATGCGCTTGGCTTCCACCAGGCAGTCCGGCACCAGGGCGGCCCGCTGCCTGGCGCGGGAAAGGGCATCGCTGCCGGGTGTCGGATTGACGATCTGTCCGATAGATGCCACGCGTCCGGCTTCCTTATCCCTTTGCCTGCTTGACCAGTCCGGCGATGACGTCACGCACCGACATGCCTTCGGCGCGGGCGGCGAAAGTCAGCGCCATGCGGTGCTGAAGAATGGGTTCGGCGAGCGCGAAGATATCGTCCAGAGACGGGGCGAGACGGCCTTCGTAGAGCGCGCGGGCACGCGCGCAGAGCATCATCGCCTGGCCGGCGCGCGGGCCGGGGCCCCAGGCGACATTCTTGTCGGTCGAGGCATTGCCCTGTCCTGGGCGAGCGGAACGCACCAGCGCCAGGATGGCATCGACGACCGTGTCGCTCACCGGCATCTGGCGCACCAGGGTCTGGATCTCGAGCAGCCGCTGCGCATCGATGATGGCTTCCGGCCGGGTTTCGCCCAGGCCCGTCGTCTCAAGCAGGATCTGGCGCTCGGCGGCGAGTTCAGGGTAGTTGACGTCGACCTGCAGCAGGAAGCGGTCGAGCTGGGCTTCGGGCAGGGGGTAGGTGCCTTCCTGCTCGAGCGGGTTCTGGGTGGCAAGCACATGGAAGGGCGCTGGCAGGTCATAACGCTGGCCGGCGATCGTGATATGGTATTCCTGCATGGATTGCAGAAGTGCCGACTGGGTACGCGGCGAGGCACGGTTGATCTCGTCGGCCATCAGGAGCTGGGCAAAGACCGGGCCCTTGACGAAACGGAAGGAGCGGCGTCCACTGTCGTCCTGGTCCATCACCTCGGAGCCGAGAATATCCGAGGGCATCAGATCCGGCGTGAACTGGATGCGGTTGGCGGCAAGGCCGAGCACCTCGCCGAGCGTCGTCACCAGTCTGGTCTTGGCAAGGCCGGGAACGCCGACGAGCAGCGCATGACCGCCTGACAGCACGGCGAGAATGGTGTTCTCGACGACGCTTTCCTGACCGAAGATCACTTTCGAGACTTCCCCGCGGATGGCGGCGATATCGGAGAGCGCCTTTTCGGCGGCGGCGACGATCGCCTTTTCATCGAGGCTGGCTTCGGTCTTCATCATACCCATGCGTATCTCCAACGGCTGAAATCATTCGGCAGCGAATCGGCGGACTTATACATGTGCCTCATACCCGATAGAGTTATGGAGATGTGACGGGCTGACAAGTTCGTTGCGAATGACTATCTCGTGACTTTACTTCGTTAAGGACAAACCGGGACGGAAGAATGGCAGCCGAGCAAATCAGCGGACAGGCGGATGCGGCGGGACTTGCCGCCCTGATTTCGCGCGCGTTTCAGGAAAATGCCGGTAAAAAACGAGGATTACCGCCGGTCGAGCGGTGGAATCCGCCTTTCTGCGGCGATATCGACATGGAAATCCGGGCGGATGGCACTTGGTTCTACATGGGTACGCCGATTGGCCGACCGGCGCTGGTGCGGCTGTTCTCGACGGTTTTAAGAAAAGACGACGACCAGAAGACCTATCTCGTAACTCCTGTGGAAAAGGTCGGTATAAGGGTCGTCGACGCGCCTTTCATCGCCGTGGAGATGAGCGTGACGGAGGGGCAAGGCCAACAGGTGCTGACCTTCCGCACCAATGTCGGCGATGTCGTGGAGGCGGGAGGAGAGCATCGGCTGCGCTTTGCCATTGCGGGCGAGAATGCCGAATTGAAACCCTATCTGCATGTGCGCGGGCGGCTGGAGGCGCTGGTGTCGCGTGCGGTGATGTATGAACTGGTGGCGCTCGGCGAGACGCTCGAGGTCGAGGGACAGGCGATGTTCGCCGTCCGCTCCGCCGGAGAAGTCTTTGCGATGATGCCGGCCGATGAACTGGATGCGCTTTCCCGATGAATGATGCGATTACCCAACGTTATCCGCTGTTTTCCGCAGCCGAATTCCGCCGCCGCGCGCTCAACCAGAATGGTGGGCCGGTCGATCATGCCTGGCGCGATCACGGGGACCACATCCTCAATCCCGATATCGTCGCCGAGGTCGAGACCTTCGAGCTGCGCGACGCCGCCGTGCTCGTGCCCGTCGTCGACGACGGCGAGGAAGCGCATGTGATCTTCACCAAGCGCACGGCGACGCTGCGCAAACATTCCGGGCAGATCGCCTTTCCCGGCGGCTCGATCGATCCCGCCGATATCTCGCCCGAAATGGCGGCGATCCGAGAAACGGAGGAGGAGATCGGCCTCGCCGGTTCCTTCGTCGAAACCGTCGGACGGCTGCCGAATTACCTTGCCTCGACGGGCTTCCGCATTACGCCGGTGCTCGGCGTCGTCTCGCCGGGCTTTGCGCTGGCGCTGAACCCGACCGAGGTGGACGACGTGTTCGAGGTGCCGCTTTCCTTCCTGATGGATCCTGCCAATCACACCCGCGACAGACGTGTCATCGACGGCATCGACCGGCATTTCTACCGCGTGCCCTATGAAAGCAGAATGATCTGGGGCATCACTGCCGGCATCGTCCGCACGCTCTACGAAAGGCTTTATGCATGACCGGCATCGCCGACCAAGCATGGTTTCTCGACCCGGCCCTCGGCCGGATCTTAGCGCTTCTCAACGCCGATGGCGGGGAAGGGCGGGTGGTTGGCGGAGCGGTGCGCAACAGCCTGATGGGCCTGCCGGTCAATGATGTCGACATAGCGACGACCCTCAGACCGGAGGCGGTGATGGAGCGGGCGGCGGCGGCCGGCATCAAGGCAGTCCCAACCGGCCTCGATCACGGCACGGTGACGCTGGTCATCGATGGCAAGCCCTTCGAGGTGACGACCCTTCGCACCGACGTCGAGACCGACGGACGCCATGCCAAGGTTGCCTTCAGCACCGACTGGAAGGCAGACGCCGAACGGCGGGATCTGACGATCAACGCGCTTTATGCCGATGCAAAGGGCGAGGTGGTGGATCTCGTTGGCGGACTTGCCGACATTGAGACGCGCAACATCCGCTTCATCGGCGATCCTGCAAGGCGCATCGCCGAGGACCATCTGCGCATCCTGCGTTTCTTTCGCTTCTTTGCATATTACGGTTCCGGGCGGCCGGACGCCGAGGGGCTGAAGGCGTGTTCCGTCGCGCGTTCGAAACTGACGACGCTTTCGGCAGAACGCGTCTGGTCTGAACTGCGAAAGTTGCTAGGTGCTGCCGATCCTGGCCGCGCGCTGCTGTGGATGCGGCAGGTGGCGGTGCTGACGGAAATCCTGCCGGAATCAGAACGATGGGGGATCGATGCGATCCCTTCGCTGATCGCCACCGAAAAGGCGCTCGGCTGGACGCCCGATCCGTTGCTGCGCCTTGCGGCGATCGTGCCGCCCGATGCGGCGCGCATGGAGGCGCTCGCAGCCCGGCTCAAGCTCTCGAATGCGGAAGCGGCCACTCTCAAGGCCTGGTCAACGGCAGCGCCTGTTAATGACGACATGTCGTCGGCCGCCTTCGAACGGCTGCTTTACCGCAACGGTGCCGACGGCATCACGACGCGGCTGAAGCTGGCGCTTGCGGTTGCGCGCGGCAAGGCTGAAGGTGATTTCGACGAAATGGCGCGGTCGGCGCGGCTTATCAAGCTGCTGGACAGGGCAATGCACTGGAAGAAGCCACAATTTCCGCTGAACGGCGGCGACGTGATTTCGGCAGGAATCGCCTCCGGCCCGCGCGTCGGCGAACTGCTTGCCGGTCTGGAAAGCCAATGGGTGGAGGAAAATTTCGTTGCCGACCGGGCGGCGCTGCTCGCCCGGCTGCAGGAACGCGTGCAATAATCAGGCTGCGTTCACCTCGTCGCGAATGCGAGCCTTGATATTATCCACCATGTTCTCGCGGATCGTGGTTTCGCCGTGAGCATTTTTCAGGTGCTCGACGGCACGGCGGACCACCTCGGCGTCGCTATCTGCCCGTGTATGCCAGGCGCAGCCCGGAACGAGAGTGCCGCATTCGAAAAGTCGCATGGTCTTCTCCTCTGTTCGAAACACAACGACGATCGCGATCTTACGCGATTTATGAATGTGCGGGGGGAGGGAAGGTTCCGGCCGGCATCGACATGCCGGCCGGTAAAGGCCGTGTCAGTCGGGCATCGCCCAGGCTTTGTAGGTATCCAAGAGGTGGCCGGGCATGTTGCTGTTGGCGGCGGCCGCTTCATTCTGCAGCTGTTCCGGCGTCTTTCCGCCGGCCAGTTGTAGCTTGACCTGCTCGATGAAGCAGGACAGCGGCAGATCCGAGCCGCTCTTGGCCCGCAGTTTCTCGGCGATGCGCGTCAGAAACTCAGGCGTGTCGATCGTGCGGGATGTTTCCTGGACATCCGTGGACGCAGGCGAGCCACCTTGTATCGTCATGACAATCCTCCTCCGATTGTTACGCACATACATATAAAGTTAGGACGCACTGAGTTTTCGTGAAGGTCTATCACCTCGAATTTATCGATGAGATATCACAGTTTCATGGCCAGCGGACGACGGGGGGCAGCGATGAGAGAATGGATTCAACGTTGCCGCCGGTCTTCAAGCCGAAGATTGTGCCGCGATCATACAGCAGATTAAATTCGACGTAGCGGCCTCGGCGGATCAATTGTTCGTCGCGATCGGCCTCTGTCCACAATTTATCGAAGTTGGAGCGGACGATTTTCGGATAAACCATGGCGAAGGCCCGGCCGACATCACGGGTGAAGGCGAAATCGGCGTCCCAGCCGCCAACTTCCTCGCTTGAATGCAGCCAGTCGTAGAAGATGCCGCCGATGCCACGAGCCTCGTTGCGGTGCTTCAGGAAGAAATATTCGTCGCACCAGGCCTTATAGGCATCATAATCGGCGACGGCGTGATTGCGGCAGGCGATCTCCATGGCCTTGTGGAAGAGCTGACTGTCCTCGTCCTCCTGCGTGCGGCGGCGCGACAACACCGGCGTCAAGTCGGCCCCGCCGCCGAACCAGCGGCTGGTGGTGACGACCATGCGGGTATTCATGTGCACCGCCGGAACGTTGGGGTTGACAGGATGGGCAATCAGCGAGATGCCGGAGGCCCAGAAACGCGGATCATCCTTGGCGCCGGGTATCTGGGCGCGGAAATCAGAGGCGAATTCGCCGTACACGGTGGAGGTATGGACGCCGACCTTTTCGAAGACGCGGCCTTCCATCATCGACATCCGACCACCGCCGCCGGCGCCGTTTTCGCGCGACCAGTCCTTGGCGACGAAGCGACCGGGCTCCTGATCGGAGAGCGGCCCTTCCAACTCATCCTCGATGGCCTCGAAGGAGGCGCAGATCGTATCGCGCAACCCCTCGAACCAATTGCGGGCTGCAGCCTTCTTCTGTTCGATATCGTCAGGCAAGCCGATCGGCAGTTCCGGTCTTTCCATTTACGCCTCCGACGGTCGACATCTCCTTCGGAGGCGACTCGCTCATTCTTGATTGCCCGCCATGATTAGCAGTTGGTGCTGCATCTCGCCAAGCCAAGGCAGGCACTGGGCGCTTCCAAGATTCGACTCGCAAATCGAGAATTTCGATATTACCTTTTCGGAGGAGGTAGGTGTGATGAAAAAAGTTCCAGGGCCTCCGTCTTTCGACGGCCTGAAGCGCAGGATAGCGAGACATCGGGCGGAAAATCCGCCGAGCAAGAAGGACCATTTCGTGCGTGAGACATATTGCCTCGGCCTCATGGACGCACGCGCCAAGGCGCGCGAATGGTTCGACGAATATCCGAAAGCTGCTTACTGGACCGAAGTGGAAAGCTGGCGCCAGCTCGACGGCGACCAGATCGAATTCACCATGCGCCGCCTGCCTTCGGCCGATTGACCGTCACTTCGCAGTGGTGCGCACGCGGCTTTCGATCAGCAGGCCGCTTTCATCCATGATCGGATGCGCCACGGACACGATGTGGGCGTTGAGGCGCTTCAGGTCGCGCAACATGTCGAGATGCAGCGAACTCGTCTGAAGGCTGTCGGCGCGGCCGTCACGCAAGCGTTCGAGGTGGCGCTCGGCCGATTGTTTTTCCATCCGGCGCACCTCGACTTTTACCTCCATCATCTGACGCGCGAGATTGAAATCGCGGGTGACGAAGATCGTCTGGGCGACGCGCAGATTGTCGATCGTCAGATCGAACAGCTTGCGCAGTTCCTGATGACCGTCCTCGGAAAATTTTAAACCGAGAGAGATTTTCTTCGCCACCTGCTCCGCCAGGCCCTTTTCGATGATGTCGCCCATATGTTCGAGATTGATCGCGTAATCGATGACGACGATCGAGCGGCGGGCGTTCTCGTCGCTGAGACCCTCGCGGCCGAGCTTCGAGAGATAGACCTTCACCGCCTGCTGCAGCCGGTCGACGCGCTCTTCGAGGGCGGATATCTCGGCAAGCTTCGATGCGTCGTTACGCTCGAAGGCTTCGGAGACCCGGATCAGCATGCGCTCGATCAGGTCGCCGACGCCGAGCACTTCGCGGGTGGCGCTGGCAAGGGCAACGACCGGCGTTGAAAGCTCCTGCGCATCCAGATATTTCGGGGCGCTGTCGGGCTCGGCCTGATCCGGCACCAGCCTGGCCATCAGGGCGGCAAGCGGGCGGGAGAATGGCCAGGCCAGCGCCGCCAGCAGAAGGTTGAAGGCAAGATGCGCGTCGACCGGTAGCTTGGCGGGACCAAAGGGCAGCATTCGGATGAGTTCCGCGCCATATCCCGCCAGGGGCAGGGCGATGAGGCAGCCGAGCGTGCGGACGGCGAGATTGCCGAGAGTGACGCGCCGAGCCGAAACCGGGCCGGACAATGTCGCGACGACAGGCGGTATTGCGCCGCCGAGATTGGCGCCGAGCACGAGCACGATGACGAGTTCGGCGGAGACCACGCCGGCCGAGGCGAGCGACAGGATGAGCACCACCACCGCAAGGCTCGACGAGGACGCGAAGGCAAGTGCTGCCGAGACGATCATTGCCACGGGCAGGGCGCCGTCCAGCAGGCCGATGAAGGCAGCAAGGGCGGGAGAGGCGCGCATCGGTTCCGTCGCAAGGCCGAGGAGGTGCAGCGACAACAGCATCAGCCCGATGCCGATCAGCGCCGTGCCGCCGCCCTGGCTGGTGCTGGACCGGCCGCGGCAAAGCACGATCCCGGCAAGGATCAGAAGCGGAGAGAGCCATTCGATGCCCGTTGCCACGATCCAGGCGGTGATTGCCGTGCCGACATTGGCGCCGAGCAACACGATCTGCGCCATGCGCGGCTTGATCAGGTCCCGCTCGACGAAGGAGGCCGTCATCAGCGCCGTCGCCGTGGAGCTTTGCAGCGCGATGGTCGCGACGAGGCCTGACAGGAAAGAACGAAGACTGTCGCGTGTGCCGGTGGCCAGACCTGTTCTCAGGCGGGCGCCGAAGGCTCTGGATACGCCATCCTTTACCTGCGCGAGGCCGAACAGCAGCAGAGCCACGGCGCCGAACAGGTTGATCATGATGATTGTAGAGTCCATTTTATTGTTTTTATTCTTCTTTCACGGATCTGGAGAAGTGCGGTTTTCCTGACATGGCCATTCCAACTTGTTGGAATCATGGAGGCCAATACTGAATTTTTGATTGCCCGGCTAATAAATATACGCCGGTTTAACGGATAGACAACGTTATTTTGCGACATATTCAGGAGCGGATCGGCAATTCCGCGGGCTTTTCTCCGCCAGCGCCGGTGTCCGTCAGGCCCAGACGGTTTGGCGCATCGCCTCGCCGACGATCATCGCGGCCGAGACGGCGACGTTGATCGACCGCTGGCCTTCGATCATCGGGATCAGGATGCGGGCGTCGGCCCTCTCATGCACCTGGTCCGGCACGCCGGCGCTTTCGCGACCGAAGAGCAGGACATCGTCCGGGCGGAAAGCAAGATCGGTGTAGCGCTCCGCAGCCTTTGTCGAGGCGAGGATCAGGCGGCGGCCGGTGCTCAGACGCCACGCCTCGAAGCGGTCCCAGTTGACATGGCGGGTGAGGGCGGCGGCGGCGATATAGTCCATGCCGGCCCGTTTCAGGTTGCGGTCGGAGATGTCGAAGCCGGCGGGTTCGATCAGATCGACCGCTAAGCCAAGGCAGGCGGCAAGACGCAGGATGGTGCCGGTATTGCCTGCTATATCCGGCTGATAGAGTGCCAGTCTGAGTGAAGTCATGATGCGCCGTTTTCCTGCTTTCGCCGCTCAAGGCCTAATGCAACTGTGATTTCGGCGCAACAGGGCGCGTTTTGACCTGAAGAGATGAAATTTTTGGCACAACAGGGCTGGAAAATTCCTCGTTTTCGCGTTATCGGTGCATATCTTCAATCGCCAGCAAGGAGCGCCAGAATGAATATTTTGCTGTATGTGCGCCTCCCGGCCGTGATGCCAAGCGGTGCGATTTTCCGCCGATAGTGCGGGTTTCTTCCCTGAATTTCCTTTTTTGATCCATTGTGCGGCTGTCTCAGCCTCGCCCCTTGAACGTTCGGTTCCCATATGTGCTTGCATGGCGCTGGGATGGCGCGAAGCCGGGAGCCGGAACGCTGACGTTTCGGAGCAATTTCATGTTTGGCTGGTTCGAACAGCGACTCAATCCCTTTCCCAGCGAGGACCCTGTCGCCCCGCCGAAAGGTCTCTTTGCCTTTTGCTGGCATTACAGCAAGCCGGCTGCGCCCTGGCTCGGCCTGATGGCCGTGCTGACCGCGCTGATCGCTATCGGCGAAGTGGCGCTCTTCCAGTTCCTCGGCGATATCGTCGACTGGCTGACCAATGCCGACCGCGCCACATTCCTGGAGAGAGAAGGCCACAAGCTTTTCTGGATGGCGGCGCTGGTGCTGATCGGCCTGCCTGTGGTAGCCGGGCTCGATTCGCTCATCATGCATCAGATGATGCTCGGCAATTATCCGATGATCGCACGCTGGCAGATGCACCGCTTCCTGCTGCGCCACAGCATGTCGTTCTTTGCCAACGAGTTTGCCGGGCGTGTCGCCACCAAGGTGATGCAGACCTCGCTTGCCGTACGTGAAACGGTGATGAAGATCCTCGACGTCTTCGTCTATGTCGTCACCTACTTCCTGACGATGATCATCGTGATTGCGGCGTCGGACTGGCGGCTGATGATCCCGATCCTCGTCTGGCTCGCGGTCTATATCAGCATCGTCGCCTATTTCGTGCCGCGGCTTCGCAAGATCGCGGCGGCGCAGGCGGATGCGCGTTCGATGATGACGGGCCGCGTGGTCGACAGCTATACGAATATCGCGACGGTCAAGCTGTTTTCGCATGCGGGCCGCGAGGAGGTCTATGCCAAGGAGGGCATGGACGAGTTCCTGCAGACCGTGCACAAGCAGATGCGCAAGGTGACGCTCTTCCACATCAGCGTCTATGTGAACAACTGCGTTGCGCTCTTCGTCATCTCGGGCCTGTCGATCTGGTTCTGGCTGAACGGGGCGATCTCAGTCGGTGCCATCGCCATCGCGATCGGTCTTGCCATGCGCGTCAACGGCATGTCGCAATGGATCATGTGGGAAGTCTCGGCGCTGTTCGAGAATATCGGTACGGTCTATGACGGCATGGAGATGATGAGCAAACAGCACGATATCGTCGACAAGCCGGGCGCACCCACCCTGACGGCGAAGAAGGGCGCGATCCACTACGACCGCATCCGCTTCCACTACGGCAAGAGCAAGGGCGTCATCGACAACCTGTCGCTCGACATCAAGGCAGGCGAGAAGGTCGGTCTGGTCGGCCGTTCCGGTGCCGGCAAGACGACGCTGATGAACCTGCTGCTGCGCTTTTACGATCTGGAGACCGGCCGCATCACCATCGACGGGCAGGATATCGCCGGCGTCTCGCAGGAAAGCCTGCGTTCGCTGATCGGCGTGGTGACGCAGGACACCTCGCTGTTGCATCGCTCGATCCGCGACAACATCGCCTATGGTCGTCCCGAAGCAACGGACGACGAGGTGATCGAGGCCGCCAAACGCGCCAATGCCTGGGAGTTCATCGAAGGCCTCGTCGACATGCAGGGCCGCGCGGGGCTCGACGCGCAGGTCGGCGAACGCGGCGTCAAACTGTCAGGCGGCCAGCGGCAGCGCGTCGCGATCGCCCGCGTCTTCCTGAAGGACGCGCCGATCCTGGTGCTCGACGAGGCGACCTCGGCGCTCGATTCGGAAGTCGAGGCGGCGATCCAGGAAAACCTCTTCGCCTTGATGGAGGGCAAGACGGTGATCGCCATCGCCCACCGGCTTTCGACGCTGACGGAGATGGACCGGCTGATCGTGCTCGACAAGGGCCGGATCATCGAGGCCGGCTCGCACAGCGAACTGATCGAAGCAGGCGGTATCTATGCCGACCTCTGGAACCGCCAGTCAGGCGGCTTCCTCTCCGATCACGCCGACGAAGCGGAAGTGGCGGCGGAATAACATAAATGAGGCCCTCTCGGCGAAAGCGGAGAGGGCCTCTTGAATACTGAGGGTGGTTTCCAGCTGCTGGGGCTGAGCGCGTTTGCGTTCTATCCGCTCAAAGGCTGTCGGCCCAATCGATCACGCGGTGATGTTCGACGACGATCATGGTGTTGGCGGCTGCGATCGTGCGCAGTGCGACGAGACGACGCTGCTCTTCCTGGTCCAGCCAGGCGGTAATGGCCTCGGCGACGATCTCGTCGCGCGGCAACCCTAGGGCGAATGCCAGGGCATCCAGCCTTTCTGCAAGCGGAAGCGGAACATGCACATCGAGCATTTTCGTTTCCATGGAAGTGGTCTCCGGTAAAGCGCGATCGTAACGTGAGATTGTGACCGGTTCGGGGGCATTCAATGGGTATGCCGCCGATGTTACCATTAATTACCAAAATATAAGGTTTCGGTCGCTTTTCATTCCCTTTGCCGGTCCGGTTATTCCGCCTATATCGCTTCTATGTTCTTAAGCCCCATCCTCCGCCGGTTCGAAACCTGGATCGATCCGTTCCGCCCACGCGCCAATCTCCAGCCGCCTCGCTCGACGCTCGGATTCATCTGGTTCTATATCGGCCAGGCGAGGACGCCGTTCATCGCCATGCTTGTTCTCGGCGGCGCGTCGGCGGCGATCGAGGCAGCGCTCTTCTGGTTCGTCGGGCGGCTCGTCGATATCCTCGGCAGCATCACGCCGGGGGCCGGCTGGAGCGGCCTTCTGGCTGCCCATGGCGGTGAGCTGTTCGGCATGCTCGCCCTCATCGGGCTCGTGCGCTTCGTCATCGCCTTCCTGATCGCGCTCGTCGACCAGCAGGTGATCACGCCGGGCTTCTACAATCTCGCGCGCTGGCAATCCTATCTCCACGTCTCCAGGCAGTCATTGTCGTTTTTCCAGAGCGATTTTTCCGGACGCATCGTCACCAAGGTTTGGTCGGCCGGGCAGGCCACCGGCGATCTCGTCACCTCGCTGATGGAAAGCGTCTGGTTCGTCGGCATCTATGCCGTAACGACGCTCGTGCTCGTCGCCCGGTTGGACTTTTCCCTTGCCGCCGTCGTGCTGTTCTGGCTTGGCGCCTTCAGCCTGCTGGCGCGCCACTTTGTCCCGCGGATCCGCCATCATTCCCGCGAAACGGCGGAAGCCGGATCGATGCTAAACGGCAGGATGGTCGACTCCTACAGCAACATGCAGACGCTGAAGCTGTTTGCACGCGACGAGGAGAGCGACCGCTACATGCGGCAGGGCTTCGATATCTATCAGGATACGGTGCTGCGCTTCACGCGGTTCATCACCGGCGTCAGGGCCTCGATGGCGCTGCTTTCCGGCCTGATGATCGTGACGATGGCGGGCCTGAGCGTCGATCTCTGGCTGCGCGGCCTCATCAGCTCGGGTGCGGTGGCGTTTTCGCTGGCGCTGGTGCTCAGGCTGAATTTCCTGCTCGGACGGTTGATGACGCAATTCAACGGTATCATGCGCAACCTCGGCACCATCCAGAACGCCGCCGAGCTGATCTCCCAACCTCTGGGGCTCGTCGACCGGACCGATGCGAAGACCTTGGTGATCCGGCAGCCCGGCATCCGTTTCGACAATGTTTCCTTCCGCTACGGCAAGGGCCACCAGCCGGTCGTCGAGAATTTCTCGCTGACCATCCGCCCGGGCGAAAAGGTCGGGATCGTCGGCCGTTCGGGCGCCGGGAAATCGACCCTGATGAACCTGCTATTGCGCCTCTACGATATTCAGGACGGCCGCATTCTCGTCGACGGTCAGAATATATCAGCCGTGACGCAGGAATCCCTCAGGATGCAGATCGGCGTCGTCAGCCAGGACACCTCGCTGCTGCATCGTTCGGTGCGCGACAACATCCTGTTCGGACGGCCGGATGCCGGCGAGGAGGGGCTGGTCGAGGCGGCCAGGCGCGCCGAAGCCATCGAGTTCATCGAACGCCTGCAGGATCAGCAGGGCCGCAGAGGTTTGGATGCGCATGTCGGCGAACGCGGGGTCAAACTGTCCGGCGGGCAGCGGCAGCGTATCGCCATTGCCCGCGTCATGCTGAAGGACGCGCCGATCCTCGTTCTCGACGAAGCGACGTCGGCGCTCGATTCGGAAGTGGAGGAAGCGATCCAGTCCAATCTCCACCGGATCATGGAAGGCAAGACGGTGCTTGCGATCGCCCATCGGCTGTCGACGATCGCCGCGCTCGATCGGCTGATCGTCGTCGATCTCGGACGGATCATCGAGGAAGGCAGCCATGACGCACTGCTTCGCCACGGCGGGCTCTATGCCGAACTTTGGGCGCGCCAGTCCGGCGGCTTCCTTGCTACGGATGAGGATGCAGGCTCAAGGGTCGACGACGAATTCCGCCATGAGGCCAAAATGATTTGATCCGAAGCCGTTCTCGATGCGGCGGACCGATTTAAGCCGCAGCGGCGCGCGGGTAAAGATATGATCGATCGGGATACCGAAGGCGCCGGCGCGGATCGGCCATGTCGCGGGCTCCAGCGATGCCGTGCCCAAGCCTTGAGTGCGCATGAGATACTGCATGTCGGGCGCGAGAATCGACGTATTGAAATCACCGGCCAGAACGAGCGGTCCCGAAAGGGTAGGGATGACCTCCGCGAGATCCCAGACTTCCAGGCCGTGGAACTCGTCGTAATAAGGTTTGGTCAGGTGCGCGGCGAGGAAATTGACCTTCTGGCCATCGAAATCGATCGTCGAGATCGTCAACCGGTTGCGCCAGAGCAGGCCGAGATTGCGGATGCGGGGTTCGATCAGCGGACGCTTCGACAGCACCAGCGTATCGCATTGCTCCATGCCGATGCCGCAGCCGATATAATAGGGATAGGTCTTCAACAACCGCGGCAGTTCCGACAGCAGCGGTTCGGCCTCCAGGATGTTGACGACGTCGGCGCCTGAGGCGATGACCATGTCGGCGATGTGAGGGCCGTTTGCGAAATTATCGTTCTCGATGTTGAAGGACATCAGCCTGAAGAGGGCCGGGCGGCTCTCTTCGACTGAGGGTTCGACGAATTCGCGCATCATCGCAATGCCATGGACTGCAAGGACCGCCGATACCGCGAGCGTCAGCAGGCCATACCAGTGTCGCTTGACGAGAAGGGCTGCGACCGAAGCCACCGCGCCGGCAACCGCCAGATGGACCTGGAAGCTGTAAAAAAAGGACAGCAGATAAAAATCGGTGACGTATCGCAGGGAGATGATGGCGAGAACAAGCGTCGTAAGGACGCTGAATACGCAAAAAATCGTGTCTCTCATCCGCTCCGGTCCGGCTCGCTGGCGTGGCTTGGACTGCGCCTATCACGAGGGCATTTTTGTTGCAATGCAACATAACGGCAAGCGCGTGTTTGCCTTAAAAAATTCATCCGAAATTTCCCGCGACATTGTGCCCTCATCCCCTTGCCAAGGCTGGACATAATTTGCGATCAAGCATAGAACGCGCCGGATTGCTGGGGAATCTATGGCCGAATTGTGTCTAGAGAGATTCGCCGGTATCGGGGGCAGGGCGGAATTCCGCGAAAATTGCGCAGAGGATGTTAGCCGTGAGCGAACACGAAACGACAAGCGAGGGCACGGGCGAACCCACTCGCCGTGATTTCCTTTATCTCACCACTGGTATGGCGGGCGCCGTTGGCGCCGTCGCGGTCGCTTGGCCGTTCATCGATCAGATGCGTCCTGACGCTTCGACGCTCGCTCTCGCCTCGATCGAAGTTGACGTTGCCAGCCTGGAACCCGGCATGTCGCTGACGGTCAAATGGCGCGGCAAGCCGATCTTCATCCGCAATCGCACCCCGGAAGAAGTGACGGCCGCAGCCGATGTTCCGCTGTCGGATCTCAAGGACCCGATTGCGCGCAATGCAAACCTTCCCGCCGACGCTCAGGCAACGGGTGTTGACCGTTCGGGCGGCAAGGACAAGGAAAACTGGATCGTCATGATCGGCACCTGCACGCATCTCGGCTGCGTACCGCTCGGCCAGGCCGGCGAATACAATGGTTGGTTCTGTCCCTGCCATGGCTCGGTCTACGACACGGCCGGCCGCATTCGCAAAGGTCCTGCGTCCGAGAACCTGGCGATCCCGACCTTTTCATTTGTGTCCGATACCAAAATCAAGATCGGTTGAGGGGAGACTGATATATGAGTGGCCATTCCAGCTACGAGCCATCAACCGGCCTCGAGAAATGGGTCGATGCGCGCCTTCCGCTGCCGCGCATGGTCTATGATAGTTTCGTCGCCTATCCGGTTCCGCGTAACCTGAACTATGCCTATACTTTTGGCGCAATGCTCTCCGTCATGCTGATCCTGCAGATATTGACTGGTGTGGTTCTCGCCATGCACTATGCCGCCGAGACGACGATTGCCTTCAACTCCGTTGAAAAGATCATGCGCGACGTCAATCATGGCTGGCTGCTGCGCTACATGCATGCCAACGGCGCGTCTTTCTTCTTCGTCGCGGTCTACCTGCACATTGCCCGCGGCCTCTACTACGGCTCCTACAAGGCGCCGCGAGAAATTCTCTGGATTCTCGGCGTGGTCATTTATCTCCTGATGATGGCGACCGGCTTCATGGGTTACGTTTTGCCCTGGGGCCAGATGTCCTTCTGGGGTGCGACCGTCATCACCGGCTTCTTCTCGGCCTTTCCCCTGATTGGCGAATGGTTGCAGCAGTTCCTACTCGGCGGCTTTGCCGTCGAACAGCCGACGCTGAACCGCTTCTTCTCGCTGCATTACCTGCTGCCCTTCATGATCGCCGGCGTCGTCGTCCTGCACATCTGGGCGCTGCATGTCGTCGGCCAGACGAACCCGACGGGCGTCGAGGTTAAGACGAAGACGGACACAGTGCGTTTCACGCCCTATGCGACGATGAAGGATGCTCTCGGTGTATCGGTCTTCCTGCTGGTCTATGCCTATTTCGTCTTCTACATGCCGAACTTCCTCGGCCATGCCGACAACTACATCCCGGCCGACCCGTTGAAGACGCCGGCCCACATCGTTCCGGAATGGTACTTCCTGCCGTTCTACGCGATGTTGCGTTCGATCACCTTCAACGTCGGCCCGATCGATTCCAAGCTCGGGGGCGTGCTGGTGATGTTCGGTGCGATCATCGTGCTGTTCTTCCTGCCCTGGCTCGACACTTCCAAGGTTCGCTCCGCGGTCTATCGTCCCTGGTACAAGGTGTTCTACTGGCTGTTCGTGATCAACGCGATCATCCTCGGCTGGCTCGGATCGCAGCCGGCGGAAGGTGACTTCGTCTGGATCTCTCAGGTCTGCACGCTCCTCTACTTCGCATTCTTCCTGGTTGCCATGCCGGTGCTCGGCCTCCTCGAGACACCGCGCCGCATCCCGAACTCGATCACCGAAGCGGTGCTCGAGAAGCGCAACAAGACAGCTGCCGCCAGTGCAGCGGCCAATGCGTAAGCGCGCGACGGAAGGGAACAGAAACATGAAAACGCTTGTTGCAAGCATTCTCTCGCTCGCTGTCGTTGCCGGTCTCAGCGGCGCGGCTCTGGCCGAGGAGGCGCCCGCCAACGGTGCGGCTCCGGCCCATCACGCGGAAGGTGAGACGCCGCATTATCCGCTGAAGCATCCGAAGGAGGAGGAATGGTCTTTCGCCGGTCCGTTCGGCCATTACGACAAGGGCCAGCTCCAGCGCGGCCTCAAGGTCTACACGGAAGTCTGTGCAGCCTGTCATTCGATGAAGCTCGTGCCTTTCCGCACGCTCCACGAGCTCGGCTATTCCGAGGCGCAGGTGAAGGCCTTCGCCGCGAACTACGAGGTCCAGGATGGTCCCGACGCCAGCGGCGAGATGTTTACCCGCAAGGCGGTTCCTTCCGATTATTTCCCGTCGCCTTTCCCCAATGCTGAAGCCGCGGCTGCTTCCAACAATGGCGCGGCTCCGCCCGATTTTTCGCTGATTGCCAAGGCCCGCTCAGTCGAGCGCGGCTTTCCGCAGTTCGTTTTCGACATTTTCACGCAATATCAGGAAAGCGGCCCGGACTATATCCACGCACTGCTGACCGGCTATGAAGAGCCGCCGGCCGGTTTCCAGGTGCCGCAGGGGGGGCATTATAACCCTTACTTCAATGCTGCCGCCGTCCTTGCCATGCCAAAGCCGCTCTCTGACGGCCAGGTGACCTATGACGACGGCGCGCCGGCGACAGTCGACCAGTATTCGAAGGACGTCACCGCCTTCCTGATGTGGGCAGCGGAGCCGCATCTCGAGGAGCGCAAGCGCACGGGCTTCATGGTCATGATCTTCCTGGCGATCTTCACGGTGCTGATCTACCTGACGAAGCGCTCGATCTACGCTAATAAGGAACATTGAGCGGTTCCCGCCGGATTTCGAAAGGCGGCCTACGGGCCGCCTTTTTTGTTGGTTCCGCCCCTGGCAATTGCTAGGGTGCGGCCAGTTTCATGCGTTCGCAGATATGGATTTTCCATGAACAATACGACTTCGGAGCTCGCAGCCAGCATCCGCTCCATTCCTGACTATCCCAAGCCCGGCATAATCTTCCGCGACATTACAACGTTGCTCGGCAACCCTCGGGCTTTCCGCCGGACGGTCGACGAACTCGTGCAGCCCTATGCCGGCACGAAGATCGACAAGATCGCCGGCATGGAGGCGCGGGGCTTCATCCTCGGCGGCGCGGTGGCGCACCAGCTTTCCTCAGGCTTCGTACCGATCCGCAAGAAGGGCAAGCTGCCGCACGAGACCGTGCGCATCGCCTACAGCCTGGAATATGGCGTCGACGAGATGGAGATGCATCGCGATGCTGTCCAGCCCGGCGAGAAGGTGATCCTGGTCGACGACCTGATCGCCACCGGCGGTACCGCGGTCGGCGCGACGAAGCTATTACGCCAGATCGGTGCGGAAGTGGTCGGCGCCTGTTTCGTCATCGACCTGCCGGATCTTGGCGGCCGCAGGAAGCTGGAAGAGCTCGGCGTCGTCGTGCATACGCTGGTCGAATTCTCCGGCCACTGAGCCCTAGAGCGGTTCAGCCTTTAACGGAAGCGCAGGACCGCTCTAGGCTTTTGCTTTTTACGCAATTCCGGACGGAAAACCGCTTCGCACTTTTCCTGGAATTGCTCCAGTCCTCCTGCCTGCGGCGTCAGTCGAATTCGAGCACGCTGCTTTCGAAGCGGATGACGGCATCTCCGTTTTGATTGACGCCCTCGCAGAGGATGGTGTTGAGGTGCCATCCCGGCCGCGACGCGAGCGCTCGGCTGGAGAGGAAGGCGACGGAATAGGTCACGACGTCGCCTGCGAAGACCGGCCGCAGCCATTGCAGTTTCTGGAAACCGGGTGAGGGGCCGAGGTTCGGCGACGCCAGGCCGTTTTGCGCGAGTGCGGCGCTCTGTCTTTCCCAAAAGGCAAGGAAGGTTCGCATCCAGGCGGCGGTGGTGTGCCAGCCCGAGGCGCAGAGACCGCCGAAGAGGGTGTCCTTGGCGACTTCCTTATCGACGTGGAAACGCTGTGGGTCAAAGCGTGTCGCGAAACGTATGACGTTTTCCTCGGTAAAAGTATAGCTGCCGATCTCGGCCTTCTCGCCAACCGCGTAAAGCTCGGACATCCTCATGCTGATGTCTCCGGGTTTATGCCGATATCGGCTGGCCGGGCGCGCATGCCGAACATGACCGAATTCTCCGAGACGCAGACGAGTTCGCCGCGCTGGTTTTCCACCTCGTGGCGAAACTTGACGATGCCGATGCCGGGGCGCGATCGCATCGGCCGGGCTTCAAGCACGATCGAGTGGCCGGACAGCGTGTCGCCGGCAAGCACCGGCTTTCGCCATTCCATCAGATCGACGCCGGGCGCACCCTCGCAGAGCGAATGCAGCACATAACTGTCGGCCATCATGCGCATGAACATCGAAGAGGTATGCCAGCCGGAGGCGGCAAGGCCGCCGAGAATGCTGGCGCGGCCGGCAGCCTCATCGAGATGCATCGGTTGCGGGTCGAATTCGCTTGCGAACTCAATGATTTCCTCGGTGGTCACCGGCTTCGGGCCAAGCGCGAAGCGGCGGCCGGGCTGGAAATCCTCGAAGGAAAGCTTTTCTGCCGACATTCGCTCCTCCCGCCATATGCAGCGCACAATGCTTACAATAGCATCCGCGCGGGCTCAATGATTCCGGGGAGATAAACCGGCATGACTGAACTAAGGTCGATACTCGACGAGGCCGTGCGCCAGGAGCTGATTTCGCCGGAGGCGGGCGGGCGTCTTCTGCCGTTCCTGACAGAGCGCGGGGTCGCCGTCATCGAGGGTGGGGTCGCTGAGGCACAGCCGGCAATGGAAGCGGAGGGGCAGGCCTCCTGGTCGGATACCGAGACGCCGCGCTTCGTGCGCGGCTTCCACGACGTGCTGATCACCATTGGCGTCGTGGTGGCGCTCGGCGGCCTCTGGGGGCTTGCCGCACTTTATGCCGTGCTGCCTGCGATCATCGTGCTTTCGGAAATCCTGGTGCGCCGCCAGCGGCTCGCTTTGCCGGCCGTCAGCCTGACGATTGCGCTGCTCTGCTGGACATTCCTGCTGATGTCCTTCTTCTTCAAGCCGGGAACATCAGTCTTCAATGATATCGGGGCGGAGGCGACGCAGTTCGTCGCCGGCTTCCCGATCATTCTCGGCCTCTATTATGCCCGGTACCGCGTGCCGCTGTCGCTGGCGCTCTGCATCACCTCGGCCCTTGCGCTGGTGCTCACCCTGCTATTGCGCCTCATGCAATGGGCGAGCGGCGATCCGCAATTCTTTGCAACCCATCCCCTGCTGCTGGCGGTGGTCTTCCTCGTTTGCGCGATCGGGCTGTTTGCAACGGCGCTCTATTTCGACCTCGGCGACCGGTTGCGCCGGACGACACGCTCCGATATCGCCTTCTGGCTTCACCTCGGCGCGGCACCGGCTCTGCTCTTCAGCGTAAGGCTGCTGATGTCGTTCGACGGCAATTTGCTCGATGTTGCCCAGGCGGTGTCGATCAAGACGCCGATCATCGTTATCAGCGTGGTGGTGTTGATACTGATCGGCCTTGTCATCGATCGGCGCGCCTTCGTCACGTCAGGCCTGCTGTCGCTCGGTTTTGCGATCTACGGCATTTTCCGGCAGGGGAGTGCGACGGTTGACACCTATATCTTCACGACGCTGATCGTCGTCGGAGCGATCGTGCTCATCATCGGTACCGGCTGGATGCCGCTGCGCCGCATTGTGCTGCGGGCGCTGCCTGCCGCCATTTCGCAAAGACTGCCGCCGGCCGTCTTAGGAGCAACCCCGTAAATCTTACGATTTCGCCCAAACCGCTGAGCGATTTGGGCGAAATGAATTGATCGGGATAGCGGCAATTTCCGTTCAGGTGTTGAAGCGGAAGTGGATGACGTCGCCGTCCTGGACGACGTATTCCTTGCCTTCGTCGCGCGCCTTGCCGGCATCCTTGGCGCCGACTTCGCCGTTGTATTTGATGTAGTCCTCATAGGCGATGGTGTTGGCGCGGATGAAGCCGCGCTCGAAATCCGAATGGATGACGCCGGCGGCCTGTGGCGCCTTGGTGCCGCGTTCGATCGTCCAGGCGCGCGTTTCCTTCGGGCCGACGGTAAAATAGGTAATGAGGTGGAGCAGCTTGTAGCCGGCGCGGATCAGCCGGTCGAGGCCTGCCTCGTCAAGGTCGAGGGCGGAGAGGAATTCCTTGGCTTCCTCCTCAGGAAGCTGGGCGACCTCAGACTCGATCGCCGCCGAGATGACGACGGTTTCGGCACCCTGTTCCTTCGCCATGACGGCAACGGTTTCGGTGAATTCATTGCCGGTCGAGGCATCGCCTTCGGCGACGTTGCAGACGTAGAGCACCGGATGCGAGGTCAGAAGGTTGAGGCTCTTGAGGATGACGATTTCTTCCGCATCGAGCGTCGACAGCAGCGCGCGCACCGGCTTGCCTTCGTTGAGCAGCTTCAGCGAGGCTTCCATGATCGGCAGCATCGCCACCGAATCCTTGTCCTTGCCGGTGGCGCGCTTGCGTGTCTGCTCGGTGCGGCGCTCCAGGCTTTCGAGGTCGGCAAGCATCAGCTCGGTCTCGATCGTCTCGGCATCGGCGACCGGGTTGATGCGGCCCTCGACATGAGTGATGTCGCTGTCTTCGAAGCAGCGGAGTACATGGACGATGGCATCGACCTCGCGGATATTGGCGAGGAACTGGTTGCCGAGGCCTTCACCCTTCGAGGCGCCGCGCACCAGGCCGGCGATATCGACGAAGGAGATGCGGGTCGGGATCAGTTCCTTCGATTTGGCGATGTCGGCAAGCTTGCGCATGCGCGGATCGGGAACGGCGACTTCGCCGGTGTTCGGCTCGATGGTGCAGAAGGGGTAGTTCGCCGCCTGTGCCGCCGCCGTCTTGGTGAGGGCGTTGAAGAGGGTCGATTTGCCGACATTCGGCAGCCCGACGATACCGCATTTGAAGCCCATGGCTAAAACCTGCTGTTCTTGAATTCCTTGCTGGTGCCTATGGGATAAAGGAGCAATATGGTCAAGTCTTAGAGAGCTTTTAGTGTCGCTCACTTGCCGATGGATCGGTGCTGGCCTATTCTTGAAAGCGACGGAGATTTCGACGTATTGCGGATTTCACCAGAATGCCGGTCGCGGCTCGTATAGACGCAGTTGGCCTTCTCGGTGTCGAAGCCGGCGACAAGCCCTTGCCCGTTTGAGGTCGGGGGCTCCACCGGCTAACTGTCAAAAACTCGTCATCGACAATGATTAGATGGTTTTGAAGATTCCTGACCCCATGTCATCAACGGGTGGGTTTTTCCGATGAGTGACAATGACATTGCCCTGAAACCGAAGACCAAAGTGAAGCTCAAGCTGGACAAGCCGAAGCTCTACAAGGTCATTCTCGTCAATGACGATTATACGCCGCGCGAACTGGTGATCATGATCCTGAAGGCCGTCTTCCGCATGAGCGAGGAGACCGGCTATCGGGTGATGATGACGGCGCACAAGCTCGGTTCCTGCGTGGTCGTGGTCTGCGTCAGGGACATCGCCGAGACCAAGGCCAAGGAAGGCATCGACCTTGCCAAGGGCATGGGCTTTCCGCTGATGTTCACCACCGAACCGGAGGAATAGGCGCTTTCCGAGGGCCGCCTCGAATAAGGAGTCAGGGCCGGCGGATCTGATAGCCGGTCTTTACCTGCACGAAACCGCAATTCTCATAGAAGCGCAACGTTGCCGGATTCTTGGAGCCGGTAAGCAGCATCACCTTGTAGCATCCGTCGTTCCAGGCCTCGGCGACCGCGTGGCCGATGACGGTGCGGGCATAACCGCGCTTGCGATGATCGGCATGGGTGACGACGTTTTCGATGAGCGCATAGGGCGCGCCGTTTCGTGTCAGGTTCGGCACGACGACGCTTGTGACGGTGGCGACGGCGACCTCACCCGCAAAACCGATGAAGACGGTCATGCCTGGCTGGGCCAGGATGGCGGAAAAGCGTTCTTCGGCAATGGCCTCGTCAAGAACCGGATCGGTGGGGCTCAGGTGACGGTAAAGCGTCATGAGACCGGCGAGATCGCCGCGGGCAGCCGGGCGGATGATGACGTCTTGATCCGGCATCGGTCTCAATCGCCCTTTTTGCCGAACATCTTTTTCAGCATGTCGGCCATCGGGCCGGTGGCCGGCAACTTCGGCTGATTGTGGTTGCGGGCCTGACGGATATGCGACTGGCCGGCCGGCTTCTTCTCGACATCCTTCTTTTCTTTCGCCGGTTTCTCCTCCTCGGCCTTTCCGCCGAGCGCCAGCGCGATCTTGTTCATCAGCTGCGAATCTTCGTTTCGCACCAGCATGTCGGCATTGTCGGCGAGCGTGTCGAGAAGCGGCTCCAGCCAGGCCTTGTCGGCCTTGGCGAAATCGCCGAGCACATGGTTCTGCACCATTTCCTTGATGCCGGGATGGCCGATACCGAGGCGTAGCCGCCGGTATTCCCTGCCGCAATGGGCGTCGAGCGACCTGATGCCGTTGTGGCCGTTGTGGCCGCCGCCGGTCTTCAGCCGCGCCTTGCCCTGGGGAAGGTCGAGTTCGTCGTAGATGGCCACGAGATCGGCCGGCTGGAGCTTGTAGAAACGCATCGCTTCGCCGACGGACTCGCCGGAAAGGTTCATGAAGGTCTGCGGCTTCATCAGCAGCACTTTCTCGCCGCCGACCTCGCCCTCGGCGATCTCGGCCCTGAACTTCTTCGACCAGGGCGAAAAGCCGTGGCGCCGATGGATGGCGTCGACGGCCATGAAGCCGATATTGTGGCGGTTGCCGGCGTATTTGCTGCCGGGATTGCCGAGACCCGCGATGATCAGCATGGCCTGTCTTTCCTCGCTAAAGCATGTCGCGCAAAGTGTGCAGCGGTTTTGCGACAATCACATGCGTAAAAACAAAGACCTAAAGCGCGAGGAGCAAATCTGAAAGATCGCGACGCGCTTTAGAACTTCCCGCCGTTCACCACCGCGAAATGAAAGCAAAGTCAAGCGGAAAGGGCAGCTGTCTCCGGAGTCATTCCGACAGGTTCATGCCGTATTTCAGGAAGATCTGCTTCTGGTCGCCATCGGCGATCAGCTTGTCGAGAGCAGCCTGCATGCTGGCGAGCAGATCGTCCGGAAAGTTCTTCTCACAGGCGATGCCCATTGGCTGGGCGGAGAGCACGGTCACCAATTCCACCGGCTGGTCGGCCTTCAGTTTTTCGAAATAGAGTTCGGAGATCGGCATCATGTCGATGCGCCCGCCAAGCAGTTTGCGCAGCGTCGCATTGAAGTCGCTGGCGACATCGAGCTTGGTGAAGCCCTTCTCCTTCAGGATCGTCTCGGTGTAATCCTCGCGCTGGGTACCGATCGTATATTTCTTCGCTTCGTCCAGATTGCCGGCGGTGACGCCCGAGCCCTTTCGCGTGATCAGGATATTGCGGTCGATGAGCAGCGGTTCGACCCATTTGAACAATGGATCGCGCGTGCTGTTGTGGGCAGTCGCGAAGACGCAGGTCATCGGCGCCGTGCGAGCAAGGCCATAGGCGCGCGCCCAGGGCATGACCTCGATCGTGTAGTCGACGCCGATCGCGGCCATCACCTTTTCGACCTGCTCGACGGTGGCGCCCTTGATCTCCTTGCCTTCGCGATAGTTGAAGGGTGCATAGTCCTCGGTCGTGAACGTCACCGTTTGCGCATGGGCGGTGCAGGGCAGCGCCAGGCATGCGAGAAGCAGGAGCTTTTTCATCCGTATCATCTCCTTGGTTCTTCGTTCACGAGGCGCGTGCGATGGCCGATTGCGAGGCCGTCAGTTCCTCGATCAGCGTGGTGGCGTGCTGCGGACGATGGAAGAGATAGCCCTGGCCATAGTCAAGCCCCATCTGATGGAGCGTGCGGCATTCCTCTTCGGTCTCGATACCCTCGGCAATGACGGTGCAGTTCATCTTGTGGGAAAGTGTGGTGATGCCCTCGATCAGCATGCGGCTCTTCTGGCGCACGTCGTCGTCGCCGTCGTTGATCGCGCGGGTGAAGGACTGGTCGATCTTGATGATGTCGACAGGGAAGCGGTTGAGGTAGCTCAGCGACGAATAGCCCGTGCCGAAATCGTCAAGCGCGATGCGGCAGCCGAAGCGACGAAGTTCCGTGACGATCAAGCGGATCTGTGGGTTGTCGTGCATCAGCACGGCTTCGGTGATCTCGACGACGATGCGCTCGGGACGGATGCCGTGGCGACCGACGATGGCGGCAAGACGGGCCGGCAGCGCCGGCTCGAACTGCAACGGCGAGAAGTTGATGGCGAGATAGGTATCCTGCATGCCTGGTATGCGGGAAATCTTGGCGAGGTTGGCGACCGCCTTTTCCATGATGACGTTGCCGACGCGGACGATCTTTGCCGTTTCCTCGGCGACGCTGATGATCTCGGCCGGAGGCATCAAGCCTTTCTGCGGATGGTTGAGGCGCATCAGCGCCTCGAAACCTGATATGCCGCGGCCGTTCAGGGTGACGATCGGTTGCAGGAAGGCTTCGAACCAGTTGTCGATGAGGCCGGCTTCGATATTGGCCTCGATTTCGGCCCGGCTGCGGGCACGGTCGAGCATGGCATTGTCGAAGAGCTGCGCGCCGTTCTTGCCGTCGCGTTTCTTGGCATACATCGCCATGTCGGATTTTTGCAGCAGCTCGGCCGCGGTTGCAGCATGATGCGGATAGATGGCGATGCCGACGGAAGCGCTCAGATGCATGTCGGGGGCGAATGGCGTTTCGAAGATCGAGGCGATCTGCTCGCACATCACCTTGGCGCGGGTTTCGGCGTCCTTGGCCGGCAGCAGGATGGCAAATTCGTCGCCGCCGAGACGGGCCGCCTCGTCGGAGGGGGCAAGATGGATCTTCAGGCGCTCGACGAGCTCGACCAGCGCCGTGTCACCGGCGGCATGGCCCATATTGTCGTTGATCCACTTGAAACGGTCGAGATCGACGAAGAGACAGGCGAGTTCCTGGCCGGCGGCATCGGCGGCGGCGATCTTGTTGTCGAGGACGGCTTCGAAGCCCTGGCGGTTGAGAAGCCCGGTCAGGTGATCGGTGATTGCCTGGCGGTGGTTGCGGTCCTCGGAGGCCTTGAGTTCGGTCACATCGGTCATGACCGATAGCGAGAGGCGGTCCTGAGCGCCAGCTCCCGCCTCCGATTCCATGATGAGGACGTCCATGGTGCGGCCATCCAGGCAAACGAACTTGACGGTGACGGTCATGCCGCTTTCGGCTTGGCGGCGCTTGACGAATTTGTCGCGGGTCGCGGGAGTGACGAGATTGGCGAAGTTGCGGCCGATGACGGCGGCGCGGTTATAACCTGTGGCGAGCAGCCAATAATCGCTGACGGCGGTGATGCGGTCTTCCTCATCGAGCGAGAAGAGCATGGCGGGGGTCAGATTGTAGATATCGGTGGCGCGGCGGTGGGCGAGCTTCAGCTCCTTTTCCTCGCTTTCGAGCTTGGTCTGCATCTCGTTGAAGCTATGGGCGAGCCGTCCCATCTCGTCGTTCGACTGCCAGTCGACATGATGGCGGGAGCCCAACTGGCGGGTGGCCTCGATTGCCGCCGTCAGCCGCATCAGCGGCTGGATGACGAAGAAGCGGTTGCCGATCAGCGCTGTGCCGAAAACGGTCAGCACCGCGAAGATGAAGATCGAGATGAAGACGACCTCTTCCTGCTTCAGGCCGGAAAACAGGCCGAGCGCAGGATAATAGACGCTGATGCTACCGAGATTCTTCGGACCGTCGATGGTGTTATAGATGATGGCGCGCGACACCTGCACCAGCTTGCCGTCGAAGGAGCGCGGAATGGTGGATTGGCTGACGTCGAGCTGGCCCGACTGGTCACGCACTTCGACCTTGACGATGGCGCCCTGGGAAACGACCGTCGCGCTGATCTGGGTGACGCTGTCCTCATCAAGATCCCATAAGGGTTTGGCCAGCGCCTGGGCATTGGCGACAAGAAGAACGGAGATATGGTCGCGTATTTCCTTGTCGGCCCGTTCCGAGGAAAGAAAAAGGAAGAGAACAAAGAGGGGAGCGACAAAAACAAGCAGCGCTCCGCAAACTATCGCAAAAAATCTGTTCTCAACGGAATTGTTCATGGTTCCGTCTACTCCCCGGGCCGGCCGTATTTGCTGTCGCGCGTTGAGGCAGGCTTCTTCGCAGCTGACGGAGCATGCTTTCACGAATTTGTTAAATGTTGCTGAAACGGGGCGTTTCCGGGCAATGAAAAGCCCGCTTTCCAGGGGAAAGCGGGCCATATGCTTTACAAATTGGTCGAAGCGATCAGGCTTCGGCTTCGCCTTCCGCGGCGCTCTCGTCGATGCCGGCAGCCGGAGCGATAATCGTCGCGATCGTGAAGTCGCGGTCGATGACCGGGGTGACGCCCTTCGGCAAGGTGACTTCCGCGATATGGATGCTGTCGCCGATCTTCTTGCCGCTGAGGTCAATGTTGAAGAACTCAGGGATCGCATCGGCCGGGCAATGAACTTCGACTTCATGGCGAACGATGTTCAGAACGCCGCCGACTTTGAGGCCCGGGGATTTCTCTTCGTTGATGAAGTGAACGGGGATTTCGACGGTCACCTGGGTGTTGCCGGAGACGCGCAGGAAATCGACATGCATGGTGAAGTCACGGACCGGATCGAGCTGGTAGTCCTTCGGCAGAACCTTGTGCTTCTTGCCGTCGACGTCGATCGTCGCCACGGTGGTCATGAAACTACCGGCGTGAATGCGCTTCGTCACCTCATTGGTGTTGAGAGCGATGGAAATGGGGGCCTGCTTGTCACCATAGATGACAGCGGGAATCAAACCGTTGCGGCGAAGTTCACGGGCGGACCCCTTACCAACCCGTTCGCGCGCCTCGGCCTTGAGCTCGTAAGTTTCCTGGCTCATGGCTATTCCTTTCGAGGTTATTTGGAGAGTTCGGCGGCGGGCAAAAGCCTTGTTCCGACGAACCGGAGGCGGTATGACCCGACCTCATCCGCGTTGCCTCCAAGGGTGTCTACACGGACCGGTGGCCTATATTATAAGTCGATCGGAAACGCAAGTTGCGGATTCAGGCCGTTTTCCGGCTATACAAGCGCTCCGGCAAGCCGAAAGCGCAGTCGGAATCGAGGCGCTTCTATCTCACGGCTCCGCAAGCAACAAGATTCAGCAATTCCCGCTCCGGTCGAGGTTGACATCGGCGCGCTTCCCCTTTTTGGATGCCGCATTCAAAAAGCGGCTGAGGAGAAATCGTACTATGCGTCTCAAACTTGTCACGGCAACGAGCTTGCTGGCACTTTGCCTTGTCACCACGGCCCAGAGCGCCGAGATCAACCAGGACGGCGCCAATGCGGTCAAGGACACTCTGACGAAGCTGCTTCCCGAGGATATGGCAAAGAGCGGCTTCATCAGCGTCAATCCGGCCGGCACGCGCTACGAGATCATCTATGATCTGGCGAAGCTGCTGACCAAGGTCGATCCGGCGAAATTCGCGATCAGTGGGCTGACGCCGTTCTCGACGTTCGCCACGCCCCTCGACAGCGGGCTCTGGAATATCGAGGGTGACAACAAGCTCAACGTCTCTGGCCATTTTAAAGACCCGGATCAGAAAACAACGAATTTCACCTATTCCATCGCTTCGATCGTCTACAGCGGTGTTTTCGACCCAGCAATCAGCTATCTGCGCTCAGGCACCTTCGCGATCAAGGACGTCAAGGTCGCCAGCAAGTCTGAGATTGCAGAAGTCAGCGCCAGAATCGCCAGCATGGACCACAAGCTGAGTTCGACGGACAGTTCAGGCGGCAACGGACGTATCGATTTTGTCGGCAGCGCCTCGATGTCTGGTTTTGTCGAGCAGGTTTCCAGTCTGCAAATGCCGCCCATCGAACTTCGTGCCGGCTCAATCAATGTCGATGCCAAGGTGAACGGCCTGCCGGCGAAGCAGATTCGCGAGATGGTCTTCTTCGCGCTCGAGCATCTCGATGAGAAGGAATTGAGCGCGGAAAATACCGACAAGATAAAGGCAATAGTGAAGGAAGCTTTTCCGCTTCTGACCTCGTTCAGCGAGACGATCGGGATCAACGACCTGGCCGTCATAAACGAGATGGGCAAGGGCGGTGCCAAGGCATTCGGCTACAACCTCGCCATCGAAGGGCCGAGCGACGCCATGCGTTTCGGCTTCGGCATGAACGCCCAGGAGATCAGCCTCGACACGCCGCTAATGCCGGCAAATTATGCGCCATTCATGCCGACCAATTTCGATTTTCAGCTCGCTGTTCCGAACCTGGATTTCGCAAGCTTCGGCGACGCCCTCATGGCGGTGGATTTCAATGACAAGGCACCCGAGAAGACCGGCGAGGAGATGGCGAAGAAACTCTTCCGCGACGGCCTGCTTATGGTGGAGTTTCCGAAGGTCAGTGCCAAGTCTGAGGTCTACGACCTCGACATGACGGGCAAGATCGAGGGGCGGATCGACACCGAGAAGGACTATTCGATGGAGGCGACGATCCTTGCCCGCGATCTCGACAAAACGATTGCCGCGGTTCAGGAGCTTGCCAAGACGGATCCTGATCTCAACCAGGTCTCCTTCGGCATCATGATGGTGAAAGGTTTCGCCAAGACCGATGCAGATGGCCGCTCGCGCTGGGACATCAGTGTCAGCCGGGATGGTGCAGTCGCCGTCAACGGCCAGCAGATCAAGGGGCCGGATGGTCTGGATCAGGATCAGGGGCTGCAGACTGAGCAGGAACCGGATCAGGGGCAGGATGCGGCACCTGCGCCACCGCAGCAGCCTTGAGCGTTATCAATCGGGAATCAGAAGTGAAAGAAGCCGGCCTTGTGCCGGCTTCTTGCGTCTTACGTCGCAAGCTTCGCCGAGACCAACGATCGGGACGGCTGTCACGAACGCGGCTCTGCGACAATCAACGGTCAGCAATTCATGCGGTTCGAAGAGCTGTAATAGCTTGGTCCACCTGATGTAGAAATCGAAAGAGCCGATCGAATGCCGGCTCTTTTTAATCGAAGAGGCTGGAGACGGACTCTTCCTGAGCTGTTCGGCTGATGGCTTCGCCGATCAGAGGGGCCGTGGTCACGATGCGGATATTGTGCGCCGAGAGAACCGCCGTGGTCGGCTGGATCGAATCCGTGATGACGAGCTCGCGAAGCTTCGAGGAAGTGACGCGGGTGACTGCGCCGCCCGAGAGAACGCCGTGGGTGATATAGGCGGTGACGCTGGATGCGCCCTTGGCCAGCATCGCGTCGGCCGCGTTGCAGAGCGTGCCGCCGGAATCAACGATGTCGTCGATCAGCAGGCAGTCCTTGCCGGTGATGTCGCCGATGATGTTCATGACTTCGGATTCACCCGGCCGCTCGCGACGCTTGTCGACGATGGCCAGAAGACAGTCCAGCCGCTTGGCAAGCGCGCGGGCGCGAACCACACCACCGACGTCAGGCGAGACGACCACGACGTTGCTGAGGTCATAATGGCTCTTGATGTCGCGCGTCAGCACGGGCATGGCGAAGAGATTGTCGGTCGGAATATCGAAGAAGCCCTGGATCTGCCCGGCATGGAGATCGAGCGTCATGACACGGTCGGCGCCGGCTTCTGTAATGAGGTTCGCGACCAGCTTGGCGGAGATCGGCGTGCGGCCGGAGGCGCGGCGGTCCTGACGCGCATAGCCGAAATAGGGAAGGACGGCGGTGATGCGGCGGGCTGACGAACGACGCATGGCGTCGATCATGATCAGCAGTTCCATCAGGTGGTCGTTTGCGGGAAAAGCGGTCGGCTGCACGAGGAAAACGTCCTCGCCGCGCACATTTTCCTGGATTTCCACGAAGATTTCCTGATCGGCAAACCTTCGAACACTGGCTTTCCCCAAGGGAACATTGAGATAGTTGCAGATCGCTTCGGCGAGTTGCCGGTTCGAATTGCCCGCGAAAACCTTCATTTTGGTCCGCCTGTTACGCGCTGATAGCCGCGCTTTTTAGTCAGCTTCCCCGTGAATGCAAGGGCAAAGGCGCCACAGCCTTCCATATTTGCAAAAAGTTTGTGACTAACCTCCCTGAGCCTGCCGCCAGGAAGAGAATTCCGCGATGGTTTTCGAGGCGATCTGCTGCATCACCGAGGCCGGAACGCCCGCCCATGGATTGGCCGCGGCCGTCGGCACGCTTTCCTGGCCCTGGATGCGGTGCAGGCGGCCCCCGCCGCTGTCGAGAATGTCCCAGACATAGACCACGGTGACCTTGCCGTCGTCGCTGAAGGCGGAGAGGTAGCCCTTGAGGATGTAGTCGCTGCTCGCGTCGTTCGAACTCTTGATGGAAAGGCCGTGCGCGCGCGCTTCGGCACCGAGCTGGCGCGAGAGCGGTGTCACGGCCTGCACCGGCGCGCCGATGATCGGTAGGAAGCGCACGGTATTGCCGCGGGCGGAGGAGGAACTGGGGGGGAGGGCGGCGGTCTGCTGCGGCTGTTGTGCCTCGGCCGGCGGAGCCGGCTGTGCGGCAAGTTCATCACTGGCCGCCGGTGGGGGCAGCGATTGTCCGTCGATCGGGGCAGAGGCGGCCGGTGAGGAGCCGCTTCTCGACAGGGCGTCTGCCTGTTCCTGCATCGTCGTCGGCGCCGCGCCGGTGCCGGGTCGATAGGCCCGCTGCGACTGACCATAGGCTGGATGGTAGCCGCCCTGCTGCGAGCTTCCCGAGAAACTCGGCTGGCGGGTGCCTGCCAAGCGCTCGGCTTCGCTCTGCGTCACCGGGCTCGACGGGGCGCCCCCGGAGGAATTGCCGATGTCGACCTGCGGCGTCAGCGCATCGGTCGTGTTGCAGGCTGTCAGTAGAGCCATGACGAACAGGAGCGTGGGCACAATCGCAGCTCGCGTCATCCCTTGGTCCGTCCTTCCCGCAATCGCAATCAGCCCCACCCGAATTTATGCGGGTGGGGACGGTCGTCTGTCAATTCCGGATTCTCACCGGTCAGAGCCCGATGAAATCGAGCGGATGGCGGGATAGCGCGCGCGGCGCATCCGCAGTCGTCAGATAGGTCTGGCCGAGCGTCATCGCCGTGCCCGTATCGGAATCGGCGATGATCATGTGCACGAAGAGCGACATGTTCGGCTCGATCGGCTGCGGATTGCCGACATGGAACATCTGATGCTCCATCCAGGAGGGCGAGAAGCGGGCGCCGAGCGAATAACCACAGGCATTCAGCCGGTGGCGGGCCAGGCCGCGCTCGTCGATGATCCTGGCATGCATGTCGAAGACATCGCCGAAGGTCTGGCCGGGCTTGAGCACGGTCTCGATCGCTTCGATTGTTTCGCGGCAGGCGTTGTAAAGCTCGCGGTGGCGATGCGTCGGCTCGCCGATGACGATCGTGCGCATCATGGCGGCATGGTAATGCGCATAGGCGCCGGCCCATTCGAGCGTCAGTTGGTCGTTGGCGTCGAGCTTGCGGCGGCCGGCCTTGTAGCGGCAAAGCAGGGCGTCGGCGCCGGAGCCGATGATGAACTCGTTGGCGGGGTAGTCGCCGCCGCCGGAAAAGATCGCGCCCTGCATGGCGGCGAGGATATCGGCCTCGTCGGCGCCGGGTTTTGTCAGACGGATCGCGGCATCGAGCGCATCGTCGGCGAGCACGGCGGCGCGCTCGACATAGGCGACCTCCGTCGGGCTCTTGATCAGGCGCAGGCGGCTGACGAGGTAGGAAGCGTCGACGATCTGGCCGAAGGTGGTCAATTGCGCGTCGAGCAGCCGGGCGACGCGGCCGGTCATGCCGTGCGTATCATATTCGATGCCGATGCGGGCGCCGAGCAGGTCCATTTCGACCAGCAGGTTCTTCAGGTCGAGCGTCGGGTCGGCATTGACCCGGTCGACCCAGATATGGATGTCCTCAAGGATCGAGGTATGCCTAGCCTGGCGAAGATCGGCCGAGCGGGTGATCAGCGCCATGGTGCCGTCGCTCTTGACGACCAGCGTCTGGAAGAAGCAGTAGCCGAAGGTGTCGTAGCCCGTCAGCCAGTACATGCTTTCCTGGGCGAAGAGCAGCAAGGCGTCGAGCTTTTCTTCCTTCATCTTCTCGGTGAGGCGCGCAAGCCGGCTTGCGAATTCGGCCTTTTCGAAGTGCAGTGCCATTCTGCTCAAGTCTCCCTAATTGATATCGCGGAAATCTGGCGGCCGTAATCCGGCTCCTTGCGATGTGTCGTCCTGCGGTAGGAAAAGAAGCGCTCGTTGTCCACATAGGTGCAGAGGCCGAGGCTTTCGGCACGCACGCCGGCTTTCGTCAGCCGGTCGACGGTCAGCGCCGGCAGGTCGAACATAGCGTGGCCGGGCGTTGCGGAAGGCACGAAATAGCGCTCGTCCTCCGGGTTTTCGGCGACGAAACGCTCGACGAACTCAGGGCCGACCTCATAGCTCGCCTGGCTGATCGAGGGGCCGAGGCAAGCGACGATGCGAGCGCGGTCCGCACCGAGCGCCTCCATGGCGGCGATGGTATTTTCGAGCACGCCCGTCAGCGCGCCCTTCCAGCCGGCATGGGCGGCGCCGATGACGCGATTGTCGGGGTCGGCAAACAGGATGGGTCCGCAATCGGCGGCGAGCACGCCAAGCGCAATGCCAGGGGTGCGGGTCACCATCGCATCCGCGTCGGGGCGGGCGCCGTCGTAATCGGCGCCGATCGTCACGACATCGGCGGAATGGACCTGATGCGTGGTTGCCAGCCGCTCGACCGGCAAGCCGAACCAGGCGGCGACGCGACGGCGGTTTTCCAGGACCTTGTCGCGTTCGTCGCTGGAGCCGAGGCCGACGTTAAGGCCACGATACAGCCCCTCCGAAACGCCGCCGGCCCGAGTGAAATATCCGTGCCGGATCGTGGCGCCCGTCGCTTCGTTCAGCAGCGCGCTTTCGATCGGTGCGGGAGAGGCCGCGTCCTGCATCTGTGATTCCGGGGTTTTCGAGGGGTTTGTTATTATCCCAAGCGCATCGCATATGCGGCGCGCTCTAAGTTCTTGTTTCGGGCCGATGTTGAACCAGCCGCGTGCGCCCTGTCAATCCACCGGACGAAAGGGCATGAGATCGAGGGGGGGATAGGAGACCGCCATCACCTTGAACAGTTCGCCCATCCGGCCTTCACCGGCGCCGGCGAGCCTTTCGACCGCCGCCTGGATGACCTGCTGGGTTTGCGGTTCGCGATCGCGGCCGAGCGCGGTTGCGCGCTCGATGATGCCGAGGCCGGTCAGGAAATCACCCTGATGCAGGGCGCCGTTCAGATGGAGGCCGGCCGCAAGTGCCGTTTCGGCGAGCTGCTGGAAGTCGACATGGCTCGTCAGATCGGCTTCGCCGGGATGGGCGAGCGGCGGGTCGAATTCATGCATGCGCACGGCCTGCAGCGTATCTCCGAAACCGGTGACGAGATGGCCGTAGTCGATCGTAAGCGCCGTGCCGCCGAAGGCGCGCAGCCGCTCGCAGATCGCCATCATCACCGCCTGGCGAGCAGGCGAGATCTCGAAGAGCGTGCCGACCGGCACGTTCTGCACCGGTTCGGGCAGCAAGGTGGGATCGAGGCCGGCGACGCCGGCGGCGAAAGTCAGCTCGCCATCGGCGTCGATACCGACCATGCGCTCACGGAACCCCGTTGGCATGCGGACGAACTGGCGGATCGGGATGGCGTCGAAGAGTTCGTTGGCGGCAATCAGCGTGAAGCCGGGCGGTACTTCGTCGAAGCCATCGTGCCAGGTGATCTTGTCGCCGTGGGGTTCGAGCGTCTGGCTCTGAACGTCGCGCAGGCGCTCGCTGGTTTCGACGAGATGCACGGTCATCGCGTCGAAAAGCGGTGGAGCGATGCGGGAAATGACGCGCAGCATGTCGGCCATCATGGTGCCGCGGCCGGGGCCGATCTCGACGAGGCGGACGTCTGTCGGTGTGCCATGGCGCTGCCACGCATGGACGATGAAGACGCCGATCATCTCGCCGAAGATCTGGCTGACTTCGGGCGCGGTGACGAAATCACCGGAACGGCCGAAGGGCTCGCGGGTGCGGTAATAGCCGTGTTCGGGGTCTGCGAGGCAGAGCGAGAAATAATCGGTGACGCTGATCGGGCCGTTGGCCTGGATAATCGCCTTGATCTTTTCGCCTAGAGCGGTGGTCATGTCGCGCGTCCTGCCGTTTCAGAGCTGCAGCGCAGCCTGGCGGCGGGCCCGCAGCATCGCCCAGAGGCCAAGCAGGATCATCGGGAAGGAGAGCACCATGCCCATGGTCAGCCAGTTCGTGCCGAGCAGGTAACCGAGCTGGGCATCAGGCTCGCGGAAGAATTCGACGAAGATGCGCGACAGCGCATAACCGCAGACGAAGACGCCTGTAATGAAGCCGGGGCTTTTCAGCGCGCGCATGCCATAGACGAAGGCGGCCAGCACCAGGAGCAGAACGATGCCTTCGAGACCGGCTTCGTAAAGCTGGCTCGGATGGCGGGCGAAGGGACCGCCGGTCGGGAAGACAACGGCCCAGGGCACGTCGGTCAACCGGCCCCACAGCTCGCCATTGATGAAATTGGCGATGCGGCCGAAGAACAGACCGAAGGGAACGACGGCGGCGACAATGTCGAACAGGCTCCAGACCGGGATGGCGTTACGGCGGGCAAAGAGGATCATGGCGATCGTCGTGCCGGTCAGACCGCCATGGAAGGACATGCCGCCGTTCCAGATCTCGAGCGCACGGACGGGAGTGCGCAGGACGGCGGGGAGATCATAGAAGAAAATATAGCCGAGACGACCGCCGAGGACGACGCCAAGCGCTGCCCAGACGATGAAATCATCGAGCTGCGTCTTTGATATCGGCGAGACGTTGCCGGGCCAGAGACTGTCATTGGCGGCGATGCGACGCGCATAGGCCCAGCCGAGCAGGATGCCGGCGACATAGGCGAGACCGTACCAATGAATCGCCAGCGGGCCGATCGAAACGGCGATCGGATCGATATCCGGGAAAGGCATGATGGCAAGGAGATTGGCTGCTGTCGGCAAGGTTTTCCACCTGTTGAGTTGCGCGGAACATGCCGCTGCGATCCCGGACGGTCAAGTCCATTGTTCGTGATGGCCCGTTCCCGGCCGGTTCCGGCAAGCTTATCCCGTGTAAAGCGCTTGCATCGTCGATGGCGAAGCCCTACCTCAATCCTCGAGGCCCTGAAGGGCTGAATTCACCTCATGCGAAGGGAGAAAAACGCCATGACGACCGGAACGAACCGCATCATGGACGAATTCGCCAAGCTGATGACCGATGCGGCCGGTGCCGCCCAGGGCGTCCGCAAGGAGATCGAAACCGCCTTCAACGCCCAAGCCGAGCGTTGGCTGAACAGCATGGACATCGTCAAGCGCGAGGAGTTCGAGGCCGTGCGCGAGATGGCGATCAAGGCACGCGACGAGAACGAGGCGCTTGCCGCCCGCATCGCAGCACTCGAGGCGAAGCTTGCCGGCGAGGGCGCTTAAGTCCCGATACGACACAGATGCGGCGTTGCCTTCATGCCACACGCCGCATCTTCCTTAAAAAAACCAGGTGAGTTTTCCACCTGTGGACACTGCCAAAAAAGCCAATTCGCAGAGTCGCTTATTCTCCCTTCTGAATTGAATTTCGAAGAGCCTTTCCACAGTGGTCGGTCCTATTTTCGGTTCGGGGGGCTGGCAGGGGACCAGGGGCGCTATACACTGATTTTAAATGATGATTCGAAGCGACGTGGTAAGCTCCGGGCAGGTTATCTGCGTTAAGTCTGGCAGCGGTTCAACGATCATCCGAGTGGTGGTTCCGGTATTTTGCGTGTGTCTTTCTTGTGTTCGTACACCAAGTTAGTCGCATTCGTTCCGGTCAAGAAGGTGCTGCATGAACCTGATGGAATTGGAAGTCGAGCGTCAGTCGAACCCGGTCGATATGATCGAGTACGTTGCCTCCAACAACGACTGGTCGTTCGAACGGTCCGGCGAGGACGAGATCGCGATGACGGTCGAGGGCCGCTGGACGGACTACCACGTCTCCTTCTCCTGGATGGAGGAATTCGAGGCGCTGCACCTTGGCTGCGCCTTCGATATCAAAGTTCCCGACATCAGGGTCAACGAGGTGGTCAAGCTGCTCTCGGCGATCAACGGGCAGGTGCTGATGGGTCATTTCGACCTCTGGCGCCAGGAAGATGTCGTCATTTTCCGCCAATCGCTGCTGCTTGCCGGCGGTGCGGAGCCTACCAATCGCCAGGTGGAGGTGCTGCTTTCCAGCGCGCTTGACACCTGCGAGGCCTATTTCCAGGCATTCCAGTTCGTCGTCTGGTCCGGCATGGAAGCGACGAAGGCGATGGAAGCCGTGCTGTTTGAAACGGTCGGCGAGGCATAAGATGCCGACGAAGGCTTTCTCCTCGACACATCCCGTCGTTCTGATCGGTGCCGGAAACATGGGCGGGGCGATGCTCTCCGGCTGGCTGAAAAGCGGCGTTCCGGGCTCGGCCGTCATCGTTGTCGATCCGGGCCCGTCGCCGGCGATGCTTTCGACGATCAGCGAGGCTGGCGCGACCCATCTGACTGCGCTTCCTACGGATTTGAAGGCAAGCGTGCTGTTTCTGGCAGTCAAGCCGCAGGTGATGGAGACGGTGCTGCCGGCGGTGAAGAGTGCCATCGGGCCGGACACGGTCGTCGTCTCGGTCGCGGCCGGCAAGACGCTCGGTTTCCTCGAGAAACATCTCGGCAAGGCCGCCATGGTGCGGGCCATGCCGAACACGCCAGCCATGGTCGGGCGCGGCGTCACCGGTGCTTTTGCGAATTCAGGGGTCAGCGATCCGCAGCGCGAACGCGTCCATGCCCTTCTGCACGTCTCGGGGCCGGTCGAATGGGTGCCGGCGGAAGCCGATATCGATGCCGTGACGGCGCTTTCGGGCAGCGGTCCGGCTTATGTATTCTATCTCGTCGAATGTATGGCGGAGGCAGGCCGTAAACTCGGCCTGCAGGCGGACCTCGCCATGCGTCTTGCGCGGGAAACAGTCGCGGGGGCTGGTGAACTCATGCACCAGTCCCCCGACGACGCTTCGCGGCTGCGGGAAAATGTGACCTCTCCCGGCGGCACGACGGCGGCGGCGCTCGCCGTGCTGATGGCCGAAGACGGCATGCAGCCCTTGTTCGACGCAGCCCTTGCGGCGGCGCGCAAGCGAGCCGAGGAACTGGCTGGCTGACGGAGACCATATGGCAGAAGAGATCACCTACGCCGATTTCGAGCGTGTCGATATCCGCGTCGGCACGATCATCGAAGCCGGCCCCTTTCCGGAGGCGCGCAAGCCGGCGTTCAAACTCCTGATCGATTTTGGTCCTGACATCGGCATCAAAAAGTCCTCAGCGCAGATCACCGTGCATTATACGACGGAAAGCCTGATCGGCCGGCAGGTGCTCGGCGTCGTCAACTTCCCGCCGCGCCAGATCGGGCCGTTCCGCTCGGAAGTGCTGACGCTGGGATTCGAGGATGAGAACGGCGCGATCGTGCTTGCTGCGGTCGAACAGCCGGTGCCGAACGGCAGAAGAATGATGTGAGCGCGAGCTTACAGCTATTTGTTCCGGGCTTCACGTGGCAGGATCGGATCCTCCACGAGGTTTGATCTCCTGCAGGAATGGATTGCTTCGCCGCTCGTCGCCGATGCGGCTGCCGGGGCCGTGGCCGCAGATGAAGCCGACGTCGTCGCCGAGCGGCAATACCTTGTCGCGGATCGAATCGAGAAGCTGCTGATGATTGCCGCCCGGCAGGTCGGTGCGGCCGATCGAGCCGTTGAAAAGCACGTCGCCGAGATGGGCGAAATTCTGCGCACGGTTGAAATAGATGACGTGGCCGGGGGCATGGCCGGGCGTGTGATAGACTTCGAATTCATGGGCGCCGAAAGAGATCTTGTCGCCGTCCTTCAGCCAGCGGTCGGGCACGACGTCGCGCAATCCTGATATGCCGTATTTTTCAGCCTGGGTTTCGATCCGTTGCAGCAGCGGCAGATCGTCCTGATGCGGGCCGACCACGTCGACGCCGAGGGCCTCCTTCAATTCACTGGCGCCGCCCGCATGGTCGAGATGGCCGTGTGTCAGCCAGATTTCATTGATGGTCAGGCCGTTCTGGGCAATCGCCTGCAGGATGAGCGGCACGTCGCCGCCGGGATCGACGACGACGCCTTCCTTGGTATCGGGATCGAAGAAGATCGTGCAGTTCTGCTGGAAGGGTGTCACCGGAATGATGCCGGCCTGGAGCATGCCCATATGTGCCTCGCTTCGTATCTCTATTGCTTCGGGTATATCCGAAACCACGGCAAGGACAGCCGGAATCTTCCGCCATTGCGGCCTGCCTCACGGCAAAAAGACGGACTGAAACAAGAGTTTATGCCTCTCTTGGCCACTGCCGTAGAGCGGAAAAATCGAATTTTGTTTAATTCTTCAAGGTACTTGGATGAAATCTCCGACAAGCGGCGTTTCGCTGGGCGGAGTGCCGGGGAACATCGGGGAACCCCGCGCGTTGTCAGCGCATCGAAACCAAGGAGACGCTCACATGACGTTGAAGAGAAACATTCTGTTGGCTGGAGCCGTGCTCCTGGCGAGCGGCGGTCTTGCGCAGGCGGAGATGATGGCGACAACGGTCAATGATCTCAACGTTCGCGCCGGCCCGGGCCCGCAATATCCCTCGGTCGGCCTTGCCACCCGCGGCTCGACCGCGGTCCTCGACGGCTGCATCGAAGGCAGCCGCTGGTGCCGCGTCGACGTCAACGGCATGCGCGGCTGGGTCTATGCTGATTATCTGCAGGTCGATCATGGCGGCACGTCTGTTATCGTCGAACAGCACCGCGCCGAGATCGGCGTTCCCAGCGTGACTTACGAGTCGACCGCGAGTGTCGTTCCGGCCGATCCGCAGCCGGCACCGGGCGACGAGTTGCTCGGCCCCGTCGGTGCGGTCGAGACCATCACCCCACCGGAGACAGTCCGCACCTACATCGAGACCAATCCGGGTGAGACGGTGCAGCTCGGCGGTGACGTCGTCGTCGGCGCGGAAGTGCCTGCCGATGTCACCTTCCAGTCGATCCCGGATTACGAGTATCGCTATACCAGGATCAACGACCGGCCGGTGCTGGTCGATCCCGGTACACGCCGGATCGTCTACGTCTATCAGTGACGTGATCGACAGAAACGAGGCGAGGCGGACGTCGGACCGCCTCGTTCCGGGGCGGTTCTCCCTGCCTTAATCCCGCATCGGTTGATTTTTCTTAACGCTTTCCTCCGAAATATGATAATATACTAATATGCCGAAGGTTCGGCATGGATCGGCGGTCGGGGAGATCGCCAGAGGAGGAAATCATGGAAGCGCTACTTCCGCTCATCACCCAATTGATTGCCGGTGCAATCGGCGGCAACGCCGCGGGCGCCGCTTTGAAGCAGCAGGCGATCAATGTCGTCGCCCGTACGATCGCGGGTGCGATCGGCGGCGTTGCCGGCGGTATGCTGCTCAGCATGGTCGGTGGGGAAGCGGCTATGACCGGCCTGATCGCCGACGGCATCGGCGGTTTGATCGGCGGCGGCATTCTCTCGACGCTCGCCGGACTGGTCATGGCACGGGCGCATAGATAAAAGGCCCGACGGGTCTGTATCTACAGCGCCGCACGTCTTTTCGAGAGCCGCAAAGGACGCCGTAGCTGCATCCTTAAATCGATTCCGATTTAAGGAATTATGCGGTAGCCGGACCGATTGCGTGAGGGGCTTATTCGGCGGCGACCGCCGCCGGATAGACTTCCTTCATGTGGTCGTTCATCCGTGTTTCGAGATCATCGACGGCGTGAAGCGATACGGGCCGATTTCGGAAACCGGGTTGATGACGTCTGGCGGGTGATACCGTTCAGAAAGCAACCCGGGGTCGGCGTGTGAATGACGCCATCCTTGATGAAGAAGATGTTGGCGCCGGTCGCATCAGTGACCTGACCGAGATAATCGAGCATCATCTCCCCAGACTCCTCCGGCGCTTCACGCCCCATGCCTGTTGATTGTTATCCCCATTACGTTTTATCCACAGACGCAAGGGGAAATCGCGTATTGCGTCGGAGTGCCGGACGGGCCTTGTTTTCCGGGGAAATGCCAGGGAAATGAGAGGCCGTGCGGGCTCCCGCAGAGTTCGTGGAAGCTGATAGCGACGCAAATTTATGTCAATAAGGCTGACATATCTTCGCGAAAGCTTCCGGCAGCGCGCGGAAAAGAAAGGAAATGCCGAGTGTCACGACAGACCGGCCCGAAAGCAGGCAAGCCGGAGCCGCTAGCCACGCCGATGGAAGATACTGATATCATCGATTTCGAGATCATCGAGCTGTTCTTCTTCGCCTATCGCGACTTCGTTTCCGATCCTGACGCTATCCTCGAAAAGAGCGGCTTCGGCCGGGCGCATCACCGCGTCGTACATTTCGTCAACCGCAATCCCGGCATGACGGTAGCCGATCTTCTCGAAACGCTGAAGATCACCAAGCAGAGCCTTGCAAGGGTGCTGAAACAGCTGATCGACTCAGGCTATATTCGCCAGGTGGCAGGTCCTGAAGACCGGCGGCAGCGTAAGCTCTATCCGACGAAATCGGGGCGTGAGCTGGCGCTTGCCCTTGCCGAGCCGCAATCGCGCCGCATTGAGCGGGCATTCGAAGGGGCTTCTGCGGAGGTGCGGGAGGGCGTAAAAGCTTTCCTCAGCGGCATGCGGGACAGACAGAAGGCGGATTGAATGGCGGTCAAGACAGATATTTCCGATGATGCGGCGCACTTGCTGGTGGTCGATGACGACTCCCGCATCCGTGCGCTGCTCAATCGTTATCTCGCCGAGAACGGCTTCCGCGTCACCGTCGCCGCCGACGGCGCCGAGGCGCAGCGCAAGCTTGCGGGTCTCGACTTCGACCTGATCATCATGGATGTGATGATGCCCGGCGAATCCGGCATCGAGGTTACCCGCGGGCTTCGCGCCATCAAGAACGTCCCGATCATCATGCTGACGGCGCTGGCAGAATCGGGCAACCGCATCGAAGGCCTTGAGGCGGGCGCCGACGACTATCTTTCCAAGCCCTTCGACCCGCGCGAACTGGTGCTGCGCATCAACAATATCCTGCGCCGCAACGCCGGCGGCGAGGGACCGAAGATCGAACAGGTGATGTTCGGCCCCTACACTTTCTCGCTGACCCGCAAAGAGCTGAAGAAAGCCAGCGAGGTGATCCGGCTCACCGACCGCGAGCAGGAGATCATGCTGCTCTTTGCGCGGCGCGCCGGCGACACGATCCCCCGCCATGAACTGATCGGCAACGATACCGAAGTCGGCGAGCGGACGATCGACGTGCAGATCAACCGGCTGAGGCGTAAGATCGAGGACGATCCCGCCAATCCCGTCTGGCTGCAGACCGTGCGCGGCATCGGATACAGGCTGAGCATCGACTAAACTCAAGGTTCGGGACCGGCGCTGATGGTGACGATCGACAGCTTGCGGCGGGAAGACCGCACTTCTGCGCCGGGCTGGCGCTCGATCGTCCGCTGGCTGCGCCGGCGGCTGCCGACCGGACTTTACGCGCGCTCGCTGCTGATCATCATCATTCCGATGGTACTCCTGCAATCCGTCGTCGCCGCCGTTTTCATGGAGCGCCACTGGCAAATGGTAACGGAGCGGCTGTCGCTTGCGGTTACCCGCGACATCGCCGCGATCATCGAGATCATCGAGACCTATCCGCAAAATTCGGACTATAGCGAAATCATCCGCATCGCCCGCGACCAGCTCAGCCTGCAGATCTCGATCGAGCCGGACGGCGACCTGCCGCCACCGCGCGTCAAGCCGTTCTTCTCGATCCTCGACGGCATCCTCAGCGACGAGATCACCGACGAGATCCATCGGCCTTTCTGGATCGACACGGTCGGCAACTCGAACCTCGTCGAGATCCGCATCAAACTCGACAACAAGATCCTGCGGGTGCTGACCAAGCGCAGCCAGACCTATGCCTCGAACACGCACATCTTCATCGTCTGGATGGTCGGCACCTCGCTGGTGCTGATCGGCATCTCGATCCTCTTCCTGCGCGGCCAGATCCGGCCGATCCTGACCTTGGCGCGCGCGGCCGAAAGCTTCGGCAAGGGGCAGAAGCCCGATAATTTCTATCCGCGGGGCGCCGACGAGGTGAGGCGCGCCGGCCTTGCCTTCATTTTGATGCGCGAACGAATCGAACGGCAGATCGAGCAGCGCACCGCGATGCTCTCCGGCGTCAGCCATGATCTGCGCACCATCCTCACCCGCTTCAAGCTGCAGCTGGCGCTGGCCGGCGACAATCCCGACCTGCATGGCCTCAACGATGACGTCAACGACATGCAGACCATGCTGGAGGCCTACATGGCCTTCGCACGCGGCGAGGTCGAAGAGGATGTCGGCGAGCTGAAACTCAGTGAGATCTTCGCAAAGCTGGAATCCGATTTTGCCCTGCACGGTAAAAAATTCAGCTATTCCATCGAGGGCGATGACGATATCTCCGTTAGGCCGAACGCCTTCATGCGTCTCGTCACCAACCTTGCCTCGAATGCGCGCCGGTATGCCGATAGGCTCGACATCGAGGCCAAGCACAATGCCAAATGGCTGACCGTCATCTTCGACGATGACGGGCCTGGCATTCCCGAAAAGAACCGTGAGGACGTGTTCAAGCCGTTCTTCCGGCTGGATACGGCGCGCAACCTCGATGCGTCAGGCACCGGGCTCGGCCTGGCGATCGCCCGCGACATTGCCCGCAGCCACGGCGGCAACGTCACGCTCAGTGACAGCCCGCTCGGTGGGTTGAGGGCAACGATCCGCATTCCGGCTTAAGCGTTGGCGGTAGCCGTCAGCTTCACGGCTTTGCGCGCATCGAAATCGTCCAGGCGTTGGACGATCCAGCGCCATAGCGAGGCGACCTGCATGAGGAGGTCGCGTCCGAGCGGCGTCAACTCGTATTCGACGCGCGGCGGCACTTGGGGATAAAGCGTGCGGATGACGAGGCCATCCTTTTCGAGGGTGCGCAGCGTCTGCGTCAGCACTTTCTGGCTGATGCCCTCGACCCTCTCCATAAGGCGCGAGAAGCGCAGGGGCGCGCCGGCATCGGAGAGCACATGCAGGATGCGCAGCGGCCATTTCGCTGCCGCCCGCTCGATCAGTTCGCGGGCCCGCGCATCCTGTTCGTCCGTCATGCTGCTGCAGAAATCGAACATGTCGCTACTCACGTCAGTTACCTCAAGGTGTGTATAGATCGTCTGGGTACCTTCTTTCGATCGGATACAATAGACCATACATGAGCCGGGAACCAAAGAAGGAGGGTTTCCGATGTCCAGGGTGTGGTTGATAACAGGGAGTTCACGCGGTCTCGGCCGGGCGCTGGCGGAGGCGGTATTGGCCGCCGGCGACAATCTGGTGGCGACAGCGCGCGATCCCGGCCAGCTTGCCGATCTTTCCGAGCGGTATGGCGATCAGGTGCTGACGCTGGCGCTTGACGTGACCGACGAGGCGGCGGCAGCGGCGGCAGTTAAGGCTGGTGTGAAGCGGTTCGGGCGCATCGACGTGCTTGTTAACAATGCCGGCTACGGCAATGTCGGCTCGATCGAGGATACCAGCCTTGCCGATTTTCGAGCCCAGATCGAGACCAATCTCTTCGGCACGATCATCATGACCAAGGCAGTCATCGCCCTGATGCGCGGGCAGGGAGAGGGGCACATCATCCAGTTCTCATCCGTCGGCGGCCGGATCGGACCTGCCGGGCGCGGCGCCTATTCGGCGGCGAAATTCGGTGTCGAGGGTTTTTCCGAGGTGCTGGCGAAGGAGGTCGCGCCATTCGGGATCAAGGTGACGGTGATCGAGCCCGGCGGCTTCAGGACCGATTTCGCCGGCTCCTCGACGGTGCTTGCCGAAGGGCGGCAGGACTATGCGGAGACGGTCGGTGCTACGGTGCGCTTCCAGCGTGCGTACAACGGCCGCCAACCCGGCGATCCCGCCAAAGCGGCCGCGGTCGTCATCCACATTGCCGGTCTCGACGAGCCGCCGTTCCGGCTGCTGCTCGGCAGCGATGCCGTGCGCAATGTCGAGAAAGCGGATGCGGCGCGTATCGAGGCCGATCGTGAATGGCGCGCCGTCAGCGTCTCGACCGATTTTGAGCCGGATGCCGAGGCAGGACCGATGCCTTGGGAAAAGAAGGCCGGTTGACGAGGCAAAAACAAAAGCGCCGCTGAGAAGCGGCGCTTTGTAGCAGGGATTGTTGTGAAATCAGCCGGCGGTGCAGAAGTGGCGGCGGCCGTCATAGCCGATGTAGGTGCCGCTGCGCGGATCGAAGGAGCGGTAACGGTAGGAGCAGTAGCGCTGCCATTGCGGCGACCAGGGCTCAACCGCCGTGCGAACCGGCGCGTAATATTGCGGCTGGTCGACATAGACGCGGCGGGGCGCGCGATAGACCGGAGCGGGCTCGTAGTAATCCGGCTCGTAGGCCGGGTCGATGTAGCGCCGCTCTTCGTAAACCGGACCGTTATTGGCATTGGCGATGGCAGAGCCGACGATCAAGCCGGTCGCAAGGCCGACGGCGCCGCCGACCCACGCATCGTTGTTGCCGTGATTGCCATGGCGCCAGTGGCGGTCGCGGGCCGACGCTTCACCGATGGCGGAAAGCGTGAGTGCGGCAGCGGTTGCCGTCAGCAAAAGGGTCTTGGCGAGCCTGTTCATAAGCATAATCCTAATCCCGGGAACCGAACGCCGGTCCCTTTCTCGATGGTCACAGTCGTACAGACCTGTAGCTGAACGAAGGCTGAACGACAAAACCCGGCATTGCTGCCGGGCTTCAACTCGAATACGCCAGCCTTGTTAAGGGTTCAGCCCGCAATCTGCAGATTGACGGCCTTCGGCCCCTTGCCGCGGCGATCCGGCTCCGTGTCGAAGCTTACCTTCTGGTTTTCCGTCAGACCGGCCAGGCCGGAGGCCTGAACGGCAGAAATGTGAACGAAGATATCGGCGCCGCCCCGGTCCGGCTTGATGAAGCCGAAGCCCTTGTCGGTATTGAAGAATTTTACAGTGCCAGTCTCTGCCATGCCTCAGGTCCTTTTCTCTCTGCCCGCCATCCACACGGGCAGCATCATAGCATTGCCTCCTTGCGGGAGGTGTTGGCAGGCAATTCTTGAAATTTGAGAAAAAGGTCCCCTCTACCTCGGCCTGTTCCGGGCAGGACTTTCGCCCGCCATTTTCGGAACCGGCTGACCGGGATATTAGCGTTCCCGGCGCGCAAATACTTAAGGACTTCCCATGCTCGCAAAATGCCCGAACGCGCTGAGAGTGCTGCGTTTAAAGGATTTTGGCAAGCAAAAGTTTTTTAACGTGTCGTTCGGGGCACACCCCCGCCGGTGTCCAATTTGCGCAAAAACGCAAAATTTCCTTCGCCGATAGGGAATGATTAACGTTTTATATCGTCGGCAATATAAGTTCCGAGCAGATTTTCCCAAAAATGCAACGTTAACGCGTCTCCCGCGTCCGATAAATTTTTTTCCCGATGTGTGGCCCAGCCATATTTGGACGCGTGTTCACGTGGCTGGCAGGCGTCGGCGGGTCAGTCCCGGCACGAGTTCGACCACAAGCATAGCGATAAACATCAGCGCGCAGCCTGCATAACCTGTTGCCGGCATCGTTTCGCCGAGCAGCAGGGCTGCAAGCGAGGCGCCGAAGAGCGCTTCGGAAGAAAGAAAGATCGCGGCCTGCGAGGGCGTCGTGTAGCGCTGGCCGATCACCTGCAGCACAAAAGCCAGGCCTGACGAGAAGATGCCGACATAAAGGATCTCCGGCGCCGCCGCCTGTATCGCCGAAAGGCTGACGGATTCGACGGCTGCAGCAACGGCCAGCGCACAGACTGCGGTGACGGCAAATTGCGTGGCGGAGAGCGCGAGCGGCCTTCCGGTCTCGGAAACGGTCGTGCCGGCAAGGGTGATCTGGATCGCCCAGAAGACGGCACAGACGACGGTCAGCAGATCGCCGGGTGTCAGCGCCGAGAGATGGCCGCCGGACAGGAGATAGATGCCGGTGACCGCCATCAGCGCCCCCGGCCAGATGATCCAATGCGGGGCACGGCGCAGGAAGAACACGGCGATCAGCGGCACGAAGACGACATAGAGGCCGGTGATGAAGCTGGAATTGGTCACCGTCGTCGTCTGCAGGCCGACCTGCTGCGTGGCGGCGCCGCCGAAAAGGGCAAGGCCGGTCAGGAAATAGAGCTTCGCATGGCGCGCGCTGGTCTTCTCCTTTGCCTTGCGCGCTTCAAAAAGGACGAAGGGCAGCACAGCCAGCGTGGCGACGGCAAAACGCAGGCCGATGAACCAGAAGGGACCGATCGCCTTCATCGCCGTCGACTGCGCGACGAAGCCGCCGCCCCAGATGGCAGCTGCAAGCAATAGGAGGAGGTTCGCCTGAACGCGCGTCATGTCAGCCTCGATGGGGAAGGGAGGTATGCTCAAGCGGTTAGCAGTTGCGTTTCCTTTCGGCAAGGGTGAAGACTTCGTGCCGGTTGACGGAGGCGAAGACATGCGAGGCGAAGAACAGAAGCTGGCCGGCGATGCGGCGGCGGGTGGGACGGCAGGCTATTCCGGCACGCCGCTCGTCAGGAAACTCGGCCTCGCACAGGGGCAGGCAGCCGCTCTTCCCGGCATTCCCGAATCGATCGGCGACATCAATGGTTTCGCTGGTTTTGCTTCGGTCATCCATGCGCTTCCCGAGACGCCTCAGCGTGCATTCGACTACGTACATCTGTTTACGACAGAACGTGCAGCGCTGGAGGCCATCGCGCCCGCGCTTTTTTGTGTCCTGAGACCGGGCGGTATGGTCTGGATCTCCTGGCCGAGAAAGAGTTCACGGGTTTCGACCAATATCACCGAGGACGTGCTGCGGGATGTTCTGCTCCCAACCGGTCTGGTCGACGTCAAGGTCTGCGCCGTCGACGAGATCTGGTCCGGGTTGAAATTTGTCATCCGCAAGGAGCTGCGCGGCGCGTTGTGACGTCTCAGCCGTTACGGGCTTGGGCTCTCGAGATCCTGAGCAGCGCGCCGTTGTTCTCGTCCGTCACCATCAGCAGGGCGCCGTCGGGGCCGACGACGACGTCGCGGATGCGGCCGTACTCGCCTTTGAACAGGCGCTCCTCGGTGACGAACGCACCGCTCTCGTCACGCTGCATGCGCGAGAGCAGCTGGAACTTCAGTGCCGCGACGAGGAAGTCGCCGTCCCATTCTGGGAACATGGCACCGCGATAGACGGCGAGCGCGCCAGGCGCGATCGAAGGGTCCCAATACTGCAGCGGCTGTTCCAGCCCTTCCTTGGCGGTGCCTTCGCCGATTTCGGCGCCCGAATAGTCACGGCCGTAGGTGATGATGGGCCAGCCGTAATTCTTACCGGCCTCGGGCTGGTTGATCTCGTCGCCGCCGCGCGCACCGTGTTCGACGGTGTAAAGCTTGCCGTCCTTGGCATCGAAGGCAATGCCTTGGGGGTTGCGGTGGCCTTTCGACCAGATCTCCGGCAGACCCTTCCCGCTGTCCTTGAAGGGATTGTCGGCGGGGATGCTGCCGTCGGGATTGATGTGGATGATCGAGCCGGCGTTGTCCTGCCAATCCTGCGAGCGCTTGCGGTCGCCGCGGTCGCCCACGCTGATGAACAGTGAACCATCACCTGATATCGCGATGCGGGAGCCATAGTGGATGTTGCTTGAGGTGAAGCGTCGCATGCTGAAGATAGGCGTCACGGCGTCGAGTGTCTTCTCGTCAGTGGAAAGCGTGGCGCTGAAGGCTTCGGTGCCGGAGCCCTGCCTGTTGGCGATGGCGGCGGTGAAATAAAGTTTGCGAGATGTCGCAAAGTCCGGCGCGAGCGCCACGTCCATCAGGCCACCCTGGCCACGGGCGCTGACCTTGGGCACGCCGCCAATCGGGTGGGAGACCTTGCCGTCGCGGACGATGCGTATGCGGCCCGGCCGCTCGGTAACGAGATAGGCGCCGTCGGGCAACACCTCCACCGCCCAGGGATGTTCGAGGCCGTCGGCGAGCTTGTCGACACGGACGGCGAGTTCCTGCGTGTTGACGGTGTCGGCCGCATCCGCGGACACGGCGCCGAACAGGACCAACGCTGCGGCGAAATGGAAGGCGGATATTCTCTTCATGTTGCTCCCCGTCGTTTCTCCATGTGGAACGTGGAGCGGGCAGGGAAGGGCTTCAACCTCATTCGGTCTGCAATAACGGCTTTGTGTTTACCGGTTGAACCGAGCCCGTCGCCCACGATATTCAAAGAAGTAGAGCGCCGTGCGTCCAAGAGGACGCACGGCGCTCTACCCGTCGACCAATTCTGCCTCAAGGATGTAGCGCAGCGGCCCCCGTTCGGTGGCATTGAAGGGCCAGCAGGTGGTCAGCACCAGGCGGTGGCCATCGGAGGAGGGATCGATGCCGTTGGCATCCCACGGGGCGATGCGGCCCTCGCCGGCCTTGAAGGTCAACAGTTTGCCGTCGCGGCGCGTGACCTCGATCGTATCGCCGGGCCTTATATATTGCAGCCAGCGGAAATGCGTGTCGCGATGGGCGGCGATGACGGAGGTGCCTTCCTCGCCCGGTTGCGGCGTGTTGGCGAGCCAGGCAGGCCCGAAGGCCAGAGCCTCGCCAGAGGCGCCGGAGAGCACGATCGCCTCCTTGCCAAGGCGCGGGGCGCGCACCTTGGCCTCCGTGGTGAAATCCGCCCAGGGCCAGGGTTTTGTCTCTTTCCCCTGAAGCTCCGCGGCGAAGGCGCGTTTCAGCAGGATCTGGGAGAGCTCCGCTTTCGCCTTCAGCAGAAAACCGTCGCCGATCAGCGCCAAGCCATAAAAGGCAAGGCCGGCGATGGCAAAGGCGATCGCCTTTTCGATCGAGGAAAGACGCCAGAGGAAGAAACCCTTCCGCTGGCGAGGCTTCGGCATGTCGTGGGCCGTGGCGGCGGCCATGGCGAGTTGCAGATAGGTCGGAAGCGGCTCGAATTCGGCCGCTTCCTCATTCTGGCTTGCGGAGAGCCTAGAGACCATTTCGCTTGGCTCCGACCGCGATAATGCGCTTGACGCGCCGCCGCCAGACGGCCAAACCGCTTGCCGCCGTCAGCGCCAGGAGCAGCATGGTCAGCCCGCGGATGATCTGCTCGTCAGCACGCGTCGCCGTCTGCGGCAGGTTCACGGTCGAGCTCTTCTGCGCAATCATGGTGGCCGCCTTGGCGGTCGGGGCTGCGGCCATCATGTTTGCGATCTCAGGCGATGCGGCGAGATCCTGTGTTTCGGCTGCAGCCTGCTCCGGTCCGGCGTTTTCTGCCGGCGTAGCCGAGCCATGGCGTTCTGCGCCGCCAAGAGGGGCAGCGTTTTCCCCGAAGACTTTATCGAAATCCCAACCATCCGGCAGGTTGAGCGGCAGCTTGGCCGAGCCGAGTGGCTGATCGGCCGGGCGCGACGGGGTGACATCGACGGCAACCAGGCTGGTGACGCGGGAGACGAGATGGTAAGCGAGCGCCACGGTCTCGATATCCTTGTCGAGCGCGGCCGGATCCTGACGCTCATAGGCACGGGCCTCGAAATCGTCGATCTTGCGGCGTGCCCAGAGCTTGGAAATGCCGCTGCCGTCGGCGGCATTGGCGATATCCATCTCGACGCGCCAGGGCTGGTCGCCTGTCTTGCCGATGATCTGCAGCTTGCCGGCGGGCTTCGCCTCAGGCAGCTCCGCGGTCAGCACGACGGGCTCGCCGCTGTAGAGGTCCGGCATCGGGTTCGGCGTGATATTCTCGGCTTCGATGCCTTCGAATGTCGCGGCGATATCGGTCATGGCTGGGTTCTGCAGCTTGGCGAAAAGCTCGCCCATGCGGCTTGCCACCTGGTCGGTCGAGCCGATCGCCGTGAAGGTGCCGCGGCCGATCTCGGCAGCCTTGGTCATGAAATAGGTGTTCGGCGCCGAGCCGATGCCGACGGTGAAGACACGGGCATCGCCGCGATTTGTGGTGATTTCCTGGAAGAGCTGCCGTTCGTTGCCGATCGCGCCATCCGTCAGGAAGACGACCTGACGCAGCGCGCCGGTTGCGACCGGTCCCTGGTTGCGCAGCGCAGCCTGCAAGGCAGGCAGCATTTCCGTGCCGCCGTCAGCGGTGAGGCCTCTGACATAGGCGATCGCCTTTTCGCGATTGTCAGGCGTCGCAGCAACGAGACCCTTGAAATAGTCAGTCATCGTATCGTCGAAACGGATGACGTTGAAGCGGTCGTCGGGGTTCAGCTTGGAGATGGCAAGCGCCAGGCTCTGCCTCGCCTGCTCGATCGACGGGCCGGACATGGAGCCGGAATTGTCGATGACGAAGACCACCTCGCGTTTTGCCGGCGGCGTTGCCGTATCCGGGGTCGTGGGCGGGGTGACGAAGGCGAGCAGATAGGTCTTACCATCAATCACTTCGCGGAAGAGGCCGGCACTCGGCATCTTTCCGGGAGCGGCCTTCCAGGTGAGCTCGAAATCCTTGTCGGCAGGAACGGCGTCCGCCTTCAGGCTAATTGTCCTCGCCTGGTCGCCATCCTGGCTGATATCGACCGCGTGGAAGGACGATTTGACGTCGCCGAGCGGGAAACCGGCCTTGAGGTCGACGGTTAGCGAAACCGGATTGATCCTGGCGTTCTCACGCGGATCGAGCACAGGGGCTTCGATCTTGTCGCGGTTTTCCACCGGGTCGCGCGGCGTGGCGAAACCGGCACCGTTGTTGAACTCGACAGTCTGGACGATCGGCGTCGGATTGTAGCGCGGAGCGACGACCATCGGGAAGCGCAGCGAGAACTCGTCGCCCGACTGGTTGATGATCTGCTGGTATTCGATCTGGACGACGATGGTTTCGCCGGGACCGATATTGGCGACCTGGTTGGTGAAGATGTTCGGCCGCTGCTGTTCGAGCAACGCCGTCTTCTTGCCCTCGGCCTTGGCCTGCTCGTAGATCTCGCGGGCTTCCTGGCGCGGCTTGATCTGGCCTTCGATGAAGCGTTCGCCGATCTGCATTTTCAGCGCGTCGACAGCGGAATTGTCCGGCAGCGGAAAGACATAGGTGCCTTCGACCCAACCCTGGCTCGGATTCTGGAAGCGCTGCGTCACCTTCACCCTGGCGATCGGGCCGGAGACATCGATGGCGACGTCGGTTTTCAGCCGCGGCGCTTCGACATAGAAGCCCGGCTCCTTCGACGGAAAGAGCAGCGAGCCGCTATTGATGTCGTTCGGCCGGACAAGCGCTGTGAGCTGGGCCGATGCCTGCGGCGTCTCGGCGGCACGGGCGGTGGAGGCAAGCCCCAGTATCGCGGCGATGCAGGCGGCAAAGGCGGTGACGGCAACAAGGACTGAAACGGAAATTCGGCGCGCACGAATGCGCCCTATGGTAAACTCATCTTCCAGAAACATTGGCATACCCTCAATAACCAATTTCGGATGCCGGATGATGCGGCTTCGATCTCGGCGCGCTCGCGACGGAATTGCGGCGTGGCGCGGCATTTGTTGCGGCTTATTCGTGGCAATGGCCGAATTCGACGATGCCACTGATTTCAGGGGATAAATCCGGGTGACTTCAGAGATTGATTCAAGATCTGCGCGTGGCGTTTCGACCGCGTGACGCAAGCCTCTCCGAGGGGGGCGGCGTGCCGGGCGGGTGGCGCGACGAATCGATCAATAAGAATCATTGCCTCCATCACGCCTTTGCGCTTGAAATGCCGTCATACATTGGACATAGAGCTAACCGCAGAACTCCGGTCCCGGCTTTCTGCCCGTTTCAACCATTAGGACCGTTATCATGGCTTTCCTTGCCGATGCTCTTTCCCGTGTGAAGCCTTCAGCCACCATCGCCGTCTCCCAGAAAGCGCGCGAGCTGAAAGCAAAAGGACGTGACGTCATCGGCCTCGGCGCGGGTGAGCCGGATTTCGATACGCCCGATAATATCAAGACGGCCGCCATCGACGCGATCAACCGCGGCGAAACGAAGTACACGCCGGTTTCCGGTATCCCGGAACTACGAAAGGCGATCGCCGCCAAGTTCAAGCGCGAGAACGGCCTCGACTATTCCTGGGAGCAGACGATCGTCGGCACCGGCGGCAAGCAGATCCTTTTCAACGCCTTCATGGCGACGCTGAACCCCGGCGACGAAGTCGTCATCCCGGCGCCTTATTGGGTTTCCTATCCTGAGATGGTGGCGCTGTGCGGCGGCACGCCGGTTTTCGTATCGGCCACCCAGGAGCATAACTTCAAGCTCCAGGCCGCCGATCTCGAAAAGGCGATCACGCCGAAGACCAAGTGGTTCATCTTCAACTCGCCGTCCAACCCGACGGGGGCGGCCTATACGCAGGACGAGCTGAAGGCGCTGACGGATGTGCTGATGAAGCATCCGCAGGTCTGGGTGCTGACCGACGACATGTACGAGCACCTGACCTATGGCGACTTCAAGTTCGTCACGCCTGTGGAAGTCGAGCCGAAGCTCTACGACCGCACGCTGACGATGAACGGCGTCTCCAAGGCCTATGCGATGACCGGCTGGCGTATCGGCTATGCAGCCGGTCCGATCCAGCTCATCAAGGCGATGGACATGATCCAGGGTCAGCAGACCTCGGGTGCGACCTCGATCGCCCAGTGGGCGGCTGTCGAAGCGCTGAACGGCACGCAGGACTTCATCCCTGCGAACAAGAAGATCTTCGAAGGTCGTCGCAATCTCGTCGTTTCGATGCTGAACCAGGCCAAGGGCATTGTCTGCCCGGTTCCGGAGGGCGCCTTCTATGTCTATCCGTCCTGCGCCGGCCTGATCGGCAAGACGGCTCCGTCGGGCAAGGTGATCGAGACGGACGAGGATTTCGTTTCCGAGCTTCTGGAAACGGAAGGCGTCGCCGTCGTTCACGGTTCGGCCTTCGGCCTCGGCCCGAACTTCCGCATCTCCTACGCGACTTCGGAAGAGCTGCTCGAGGAAGCTTGCCGCCGCATCCAGCGCTTCTGCGGCGCCTGCAAGTAAGCGGTTCTCAAAAACACAAATCGAAGGCCTGCTGGCGACGGCGGGCCTTTTTGTTTGCGGCGACGTTGACGATGTAGCTGCATGTAGCGACATTTACCCTCATGAAGACCGTTTCGATCCGTGATGCGAAGAACCGCCTGACCGAACTCGCCCGTGAGGTCGAGGAAGGTGAAACCATTGTCGTGACACGCAACGGCCGGCCGGTGTTCGATCTCGTGCCGCATCAAAAACGCGGCGGTTTGAACTTGGAAGCCGGCGAAGCCTATCTTCGTTCCAAGGGTATCACGCGCACGGAGATGTATATCGCCGACGACTTCGACGATCCTTTGCCGGAAGATTTTCTTCTCAAGCCGCTGCCGTGATCATGCGTCTGCTGCTTGACACGCACATGGTGATTGCAATTGCTCAGAAGAAACTGGCGGAGCGTTTTCCGCGTGTCGAGCAGGTGCTTTCGGACGGTGCCGCCATCGGTTTCGTCAGCGTCGCCAGCCTCTGGGAAATTGCCATCAAGACCAGGCTTGGAAAATTGCAGCCCGGATTGCCCCTCGAGACCATTCCCTTTTATCTCGGGGAGATCGGGCTGACGATCCTGCCCATCGATATCGCGCACGTCATCACCGCCGCTGACCCCGAGCCGGAGGCGCGCGATCCCTTCGATCGCTTGCTGCTTGCGCAATGCAAGGTCGAGGGGCTGCAGCTTGCGACAGTCGACCGGCTGCTCGTTGATCATCCATTGGCGCTGCGGCTCTAAGTTCACTTTCCGATTCAATATGCTCCTCATCTGAATCCGCTTCGCCTCGCAAGTCGTTGAAATCCGATTCAAAACGTGACGCAGAGTGACGGTCTGGCGGGTGATCTGCGGTTGCGGGTTGGCATCAAACCAACTAGATATCCGGCATCAGTTTAAGTCGCCGCTTCGGGAGGCCGGGATTTTGCAGCAGAGTGCCGTGATCGTCTGTTCGGATGTCAACATGCTGCCGGCCGCCTGCTGCACCCTGCTTTCCGTCAAGCGCAATCTCTCAAATTCCACTGTGGAGTTCCTGCTTCTCGGCATCGACCTCAAGCCGAACGAGATCGCCGAGGTCGGAAATTTCGCGCGGCTGCACGGCATGGCAATCAAGGTGTTGCCCTACAATACGCCAGATACGGCGCTGCAGGCGCGGGGTCGCTGGTCGGGCGCGACGCTGGCGCGGCTCTACATGGATCTGCACATTCCCGATGATGTTGAGCGGCTGCTTTATCTCGATGCCGATGTGCTTGCGGTTGCGCCGGTCGACGACCTCTTCGCCGTGGATTTGCAAGGCAAGGCGCTTGCCGCCATAGACGATTATGTCATGGCCTTTCCCGAGAAGGCCGGCGCACGGCAGCGGAAGATCGGCATGCGCGAGGGCGGCCGGTATTTCAATGCCGGCGTGTTGCTGTTCGACTGGTCGGCCTCCCAGGCGAGGGGGCTTTTTGCCAGGACACGGGAGATTTTCGAGGAGCGGTCGCATCTTTTCGAGAATAACGACCAAGATGCGCTGAACGTCACTTTCGACGGCGACTGGCTGGTGCTCGATCCGCGCTGGAACACGCAGACGGGCCTCCTGCCTTTCGTTGGCCGGCCGGCGATCATCCATTTCACCGGCCGGAAAAAGCCGTGGCAGGCGACTGTGCCGTGGGTGCATCGCCGGATGGCCAAGCGTTATGCCGAGGACCTCGCCAATACGCCATGGGCTTCCTTCTGCAGGCAGCCGTCGATGACGGGCCGGATTACGGGGTTCCTTTCGCATTTGGGAAAGCGGATCGGCGGGCTGGCGCGGCTGGCGCGGACACGCGCTTATTTCAGCAACAGCTAGTGGGACGGCCGAGCGCATCGTCCTTGGAAAGTGCATGTGAGCCGATATGGAAGCAATCCCTAGCGACACCCAGACCATGCCCGCCCCGGATAGTGGCTTCAATTTCCTGACGCCGGAGGCGTGGAAGGCGCTGTTGTCGCGCTATTCCCACGTCGTGCTGGTGGCAAACAGCGAAGCCGTCGATTTCGAACGGCTGCGAAGCGAATTGCCGGAGACGGCGCTCTACGTCTTTTTCAACAATGTCTACAAGGTGCTCGACGAACCCTTCGCAGGGCATGCGGTGCTGTTTGCCCGCAGCGGCGTGATGGGCGCCAATATCGTCCACCGGCACGAGGCGGCGGGTGTCCTGCGCTTCTTTGCCGGCGACGATTTTTTGGGCGTCGTCAACATTCGCGTCTCCCCGGAGGAAAATTTCAGCGAGGAGGGCCGCTTCGAAGGCGCTGAAACCCGTCACCTTGATCTGACGAAAATGCTCGTCGACCTCTATCCGGTGGGCAAGATCGCGACGAGCGGTTTTGCGGTGGCGCTGTGGCTCGCCGAGCTGCAACTGCCGGGCAAGATCCTGCTTGCCGGTTTTTCGGCGAAGAGGAGCGAGAAATGGAAGGTCTTCGACGTGCACGACTGGACGTTTGAGCAGATCTTCCTGCGTCTCTTTGCACGAATGGGCACGATCTCGATGATGGGCGGCGTGGATGCCAGCCCCTATGCGGCACTTGCCAGACGGTTTCCACAGGTGCCGCCGATCGAGATCGCGATGACGGCGGCCGAAGTCCTGTCGGAACGGCTCCACAACGCAAACAGCCAGATCGACAGGCTCATGTCCGTCACCAAATCCATCCGCGCCATCGAGGGTTTCTTCCGGCGCTTCAAGCCGAAAACCCGCAAGCAGCGTTTCCTCGAAAAGTCGAAGGAATGACTGTCGAAAGCTCTCCTCAAAAGGCGGGCTGTGAGGCCGCTCCGTAAGTTGACGTTACCGTGCGGATAACTGCTCTCCGTTCCCCCTTTCTGGGGAGACGCAGCCTTCAAAGCCCCAGCGCCGTCAGCATGACGAAGGTGGCGAAGAGGATGAAATGCGTCATGCCCTCGATGGCGTTGGTCTCGCCGTCGTTGAGGTTGATCGCGGCGGCAATCAGCGTGATCGCCACCATCACCGTCTGTACCGGGGTCATCGCCATGATGAAGGGCTGGCCGGTATAGAGCGCGATCGCCTCCATGACGGGCACCGTCAGGATGACCGTCGACAGCGAGGCGCCCATGGCGATGTTGACCGTCGCCTGCATGCGGTTCCTGAGTGCTGCCCTCAACGCGGTCAGAATCTCGGGGGCGGCCGAAATCGCCGCGACGACGACGGCGGTTACGGCGATCGGAGCGCCGCTGTCGCGCAGGCCTTCGGTCATGAAGGCCGCCATGAATTCCGCGAGCAGGCCGATAATGACGACGCCGGCGAGAATGGTGGCAATCGAGATCGCGGCCGGTGCGTCGTGGTCATGCTCATGCGGACTTTCTTTCTTCCGTTCGGAGCGCGGATAGCTGTAGCTGAAGAAATAGCTGTGCTGGCCAACCTGCATGCGCAGGAAGAGGCCATAAAGCGCGATCATCGCGACGATGGTGAAGGCGGAATAATAGTGCCATTTGTCGCTCGGCACGAATTCCGGCACGATCATCGAGATGCCCATGGCGGTGAGGATCATCACGCCGTAGGTCTTGCCGGAATTGTCGTTGTAGGGCTGTTCGCCGTGCTTGAGGCCGCCGAGCAGGGCGGCGAGGCCGAGAATGCCATTGATATCGAGCATCAGCGCCGAATAGATCGTATCGCGCACCAGCGTCGGCGAGCTCTCGCTGCTCATCATGATGGCGAGGATAATGACTTCGACGGCGACGGCCGAGAGCGTCAAGATCATCGTGCCATAGGGATCGCCGACCTTGACGGCGAGCAGCTCGGCATGATGGGCAACGCGGATCGAGGCGAGCACGATGGTGCCGACTAGGGCAGCGGCGGCAATGAGCGCGACGCCGCGCCCCATCTCGATCACCGCATGTTCCGAGAAATAAGCGATCGCTGCAACGACAAGTGCGGCGACCAGAAACTTTTCCTCTTTAAAGCGTGACGCGATCCCCAAGCCTCAGCTCCTGCCCCGATTGATGCGTTCTATCTAAGTCACTGATTTCGTATATCAAGCAAGCTCCGGTCGAGTGCCATTTGCAGTCTTCGGCGTTTAATGGAATACTGAACGTCATCGGGGCCGGAAAGCAGATCGCGGCGTCCTCGAATTCTCGTCAAGCGGCCGCGATGATCCGGATCTTTTCCGGAAGCGTGCGAATGCGCAACAAGAAGATGAGGAGACGGATGCATGATCAAGGTGGTCTACGAAGTCGTGCCGCATGACGGCGGCTGGGCCTACAGGCTGGGGGGTGTCTATTCCGAGGCATTCCCGACCCATGCCGAGGCGCTCGAAGCTGCGCGCATCGTCGCGGCCGAACAGCAGGTCGGCGGCGATTCCGCCGAGATCAGTTGGCAGGACGAGAACGGCAAATGGCATGAGGAATATGCCGAGGGCGGCGACCGGCCGGAAACCGAGGTGGTGGACGGCCAGTGGAAGGATCGCACGGCCGAGGCCTCGCGAGGCATCGGCAGCTAACCATCTCCCGCCAATGCCCGCGCGACGATCGCATCGACGAATTCGCGCTTATGCGCAGTATAGCGGTCTCCGTCCATCCTGTATTCGGCAGCCAGCCTGCGTTTGAGCGCGGCATAATCGGCCGATGCTTGCGGATGCGCGATGAGATAATCCCGGAAAGCCAGCCTGTTTCGATGCGTGCCGTTACCTTCAGGGCAAAGGTAGACCCGTTCTGCCGGCACCGAACCTTTCGATAGAAAAGCCCAGACATCGTCGTCATAGCGGTTGCCGCGCGGCTCGTAGCCTTCTGCCAGGAGCACACGTGTGGCGCCCTCGATATGCCCGAGGCCGGGAAGAACGATGTCGATATCGATAAGCGGCTTGGCTGTCATGCCCGGTATGGACGTGCTGCCGATGTGATCGATGGAGAGCGCCTGCGGCAGCAAGGCCAGCAGCCTGCCGCGGATCCGCTGGAAGGCTTGCGGCCATTGCGGATCGCAGGGCACGAGTTCGACCGGGCTGTGCGTTCTCATTTCCAGTTCCGCTGGGATGCTCGTCCGAAAGGACGCGTTAAGGAGGCTCTATCGGTTCGAAATTTGCGCATGATTCCTCCCGAAAATCGATTCTGATTTTCTGGATTATGCGCTTGTCGAATATCGGTGATAGTCCTGAAGCCCCTTGACCAATACGTCAAAGGTTGCGCGGTAGCGCGGCGAAGACTTCAAGTTCTCATGCATCGCCACCCATGTGCCGAGCGGTATGCTGAAAGCATCAGGCAGGATGTGAACAAGGTCGGGATTTTCACGCGCGAGTCCTGTCTGGCAGATGCCGATGCCAACGCCGGCACGGATTGCCGCAAGCTGGGCAAGATTGCTGTCGGTTCTGTAGGAGAATTCGATGCCGGGCACCGCATAGCGTTTCATCACCATGCGGACATAGGCCGTCTGCCGGTCGAAGCCGATGAGGCGGTGGTCTGCGAGGTCGGCCAGGGTTTGCGGCATGCCGTACCGTTCGAGATAGCGGCGATGGGCATGAAAGCCGAGGGGGAATTCGCCGATGCGGCGCACGACGAGTGCAGCCTGCTGCGGCTCGGCCATGCGCACGGCGATATCGGCCTCGCGGTTGACGAGGTCCTCGATCGCATCGGAAGCCGAGAGCTCGATCTGCAGTTCGGTATAGGTCTCCTGCAGCGGTCCGAGAATCCCCGGCAGCACTTCGACGGCGATGACTTCGCTGGCGCTAACCCTGACCGTTCCCGCCACGCGCTCGCGCTCACCGGATGCGGTGCGCAAAAGGGCGGCGGTGGTTGCCGCCAGCGTTTCGGCATAGGGCTTCAACGCAAGTGCGACGTCGGTCGGCAGCAGGCCGTTCGGCGAGCGGGTGAAAAGTTCGGCGCCGATTGCCAGTTCCAGCGCGTCGACATGGCGGCCGATGGTTGGCTGGGTTAGCCCCAGTTCGCGGGCGGCCGCCGAAAGCGACCCCTGCTGAAGCACGGTAAGAAAACTACGGTAGAAATCCCAGCTCGGCTCCGTCCTCATGCATTTTTGTATAACAGACGTATTTCTTTCGTCAATTTTGTTTATGCCACGCTGATGGCATGATCCTCTCATCCGATCGAAGGAGATGATTGTCATGAGCAGCGAAATGAAGATGACGGCCCTTATTCTCGGCGCGACAGGCGGTATCGGCGGCGCGGTTGCCCGCAAGCTGCTTGCGCGCGGCTGGCGTGTCCGGGCACTCAACCGTGACGCCGCCAAGGCGTCGAGGAGCGAGCCGGCTTTCGAATGGGTGCAGGGCGATGCGATGAATGCGGGCGACGTCCTGAGGGCGGCCGAAGGGGTCGGCCTGATCGTCCATGCCGTCAATCCGCCCGGCTATCGCGACTGGGAAACGCTGGTGCTGCCGATGCTCGACAATACCATCGCCGCTGCTCGCGCTGTCGGCGTGCGCATCGTGCTACCGGGCAACGTTTATAATTTCGGACCCGACGCCCTACGGGCGCCGACGGAAGAAAGCCCGCAGCATCCGGTGACGAAGAAGGGGACGATCCGGGTCGAAATGGAGAGGCGGCTGAAGGCCGCGTCGCAGTCCGGCGCCGGCGTCATCATCGTCAGGGCGGGGGATTTCTTCGGCCCAGGCACGACTGCCAATAGCTGGTTTTCGTCTGGTCTCGTAACCCCAGGCAAGCCGGTCGGCACGATCAGGAACCCGGGTCGACGCGGTGTCGGTCATCAATGGACCTACCTTCCAGACATGGCGGAAACCATCGCCCAACTCATCGAGCGGGCCGAACGGCTGCCGGACTTCGCTGTCTATCACATGGAGGGCTTCTGGGATGCTGATGGCATGCAGATGGCCGAAGCGATCAAGCGCGTTGCCGGCGGTAAGGCAAAGATCGGCAACTTCCCCTGGTGGTTCTTGCCGCTTGCTGCACTCTTCGTACCCGTGATGCGGGAGATCAAGGAGATGCGCTATCTCTGGAAGGTGCCGGTGCGGATGAGGAACGACAAGCTTACGGCCGAACTCGGCAAAGAGCCGCAGACACCGATCGACGAGGCGGTAAGGGCTTCGCTCGTGGCGCTTGGCTGCCTGCCCGGACCGCATCGTGACACGGCGGACGCCCTGATCGGGCACTTGTCGCGCAACGGGGGTTAGCTCTCGAGTTCAGCCAGCGCGATCCGGGCGACCGTCAGGGCCGTTTCTGCCTGCTGAATATTCGGATCGCCGAGGAACCAGGCGGCGGAAAGACCGGAATAGGCTACGATCCACTGCAGCAGCCGCTTCGGCTCCAGCTTCGCCTCCGCGGAGACGATGGCCAACTGGCGGCGGAAACGGGCGGGATCGGTGATGACAGGCAGTTCTTCGTTGGCGAAGATGTTGGCGAAATCGAAGCCGCGCTCGCCGTACAGCCGCTTCGGATCGATGGCCAGCCAGCCGCGCGCCTCGAAATCGAGGATATTGTCGTGGTGGATGTCGCCATGGAGGATGGTGAGATCACACTGATCGGCAAGGAGAACGTTTGCGATCGCCGAGCAATCGGCAAGCGTGCCGCCATGCTTGCCTGCCGCCGGCTCCAGATCACGGAACCAGCGGGTAAGGGAGATGGGATCGGGAAGCGGTTTATCGCGCGGCGCATGCAGCCGGGCCGCGGTGCGGCAGAGGATGCGGCTTGCCTCATCGTCCTCGCCGTTCATGGCCATGGCAAGCAGCGAGCGTTTTCCCGTCGCCCTTTCGAGCAGCACGGCATCGCCCTCATGGGCATACACATAGGCGGCCCCGTCCCCCTCCCACCACTGCATCAGAAGCGCGCCGTATCGTTCGTCGATATCGGCCGCCACTTTCAGCATGGCAGGCCTATCCTGCCAGAGGACCGGCAGCAGGCGACTGGAGTGGGTGATGATGGGCTCGCCGTCTGCTATGAGCGACCAGCGATCAAGATAGGGAGCAAACATGGCGGCACCCTACAAAAACCCGCCGAAGATGGAAATCCCGCCTTTCGCGGGATTCGCATTCGCGTGTGAAAGGTCAGGCGACCTTTTCGAGAATGGGATAGTCGATATAGCCCTTGCCGGTGCCACCATAGAAGGTCGACTGGTCGGGCGTGTTGAGTGGCAGGTTGTGTTCCAGGCGCTCGACGAGATCGGGATTGGCGATGAAGGGCTTGCCGAAGGCGACGAGATCGGCGCGGCCGCTTTCGACAGCGTCGATCGCCAGAGCGCGATCGTAACCATTGTTGACCATCCAGTCGGCCTTGCCGCCGGCCTTTTCATAAGTCTGGCACAGCGCCTTGTAATCGAAGGAGGGATTGTCGCCCTGCTTGTAGTCGCGGTCGCCGCCAGTCTGCCCTTCGATGACATGGATATAGGCCAGCTCGTATTTGGCCAGTCCTTCGACGACATGGCTGAAGGTCGCCTGCGGATTGGAATCGTAGCTTTCGCCTGATGGCGTCACTGGCGAGATGCGGATCGCGGTGCGGCCGGCGCCGATTTCCTTGACCACGGCATCGACGACTTCAAAGGTCAGACGGGTGCGGTTTTCGATCGAGCCGCCATATTGGTCGGTGCGGTCGTTGATACCGTCGCGGATGAACTGGTCGAGCAGGTAGCCGTTGGCGCCGTGGATCTCGACACCGTCGAAGCCGGCATCGATCGCCGCACGGGCAGCCTTGCGGTAATCCTCGATGATGCCGGGGATTTCGGCGGTTTCGAGCGCGCGCGGCTCGGAGGTGTCGGCAAAGCTGCCGGTGCCGTCGGCATTGACCAGATAGGTCTTGGCCTTGGCGATGCGGTTGGTCGAGGAAACCGGCTTGCCGTCGTTCGGCTGTAGCGTCGTGTGCGAGATACGGCCGACATGCCACATCTGGACGACGATCTTGCCACCGGCCGCGTGAACGGCGTCGGTGACGCGCTTCCAGCCGTCTAAAGCCTCTTTGCTATACAGGCCCGGCACGTTGGCATAACCCTGGCCCTGATGGGTAATCGCGGTTGCTTCGGTGATGATCAGGCCAGCGGTAGCGCGCTGACGGTAATATTCGACGTTGAGGTCGTTGGGGATTGCGCCCGGCGAGCGGTTGCGGGTGAGCGGTGCCATGACGATGCGGTTCTTGACTGAAATGTCGCCGACTTTCGTGGGTTGGAAAAGCTTGGCCATGATGGTCCTTTCTTTTGCGGGAGGATCACTCGGCAGGGGCGAGGGCGGCCCGGCCCCTGGCGGAGAGATAGGTGAGCGCCGTCGCGCCGAGGCCGATCAGGGCCATCAAGGCCGCGGCGAGCGGAACGCGGGTGAGATCGAAGCCAGCGTCGATGACCAGGCCGCCCACCCAGGCGCCGAGCGCATTGCCGGTATTGAAGGCGCCAATGTTGATCGTCGAGACGAGGTTTGGTGCGTCCTTGCCGAAGCCGACGACGCCGACCTGAAGCGCCGGTACGGCGGCAAAGCTTGCCATTGCCCAAAGGAAGAGGGTGATTTCGGCCGGGATGAAGAAGCGGCTCGTATAGCTGAAGGCGATCGAAGTGATGGCGATCGCGGCGAAGACGCCGGCAAGCGTTGCGCCGAGCCGCCAGTCGGCAAGCTTGCCGCCGACGAGGTTGCCGATGGTCAGCCCGATGCCGATCAGGAACAGCGTCCAGGTGACGCCTTCCGGTGACACGCCGGTGACGTCGCGCAGCAGCGGCGCGATATAGGTGAAGAGGGCGAACATCGAGGCGGCGAAGAAGACGGTGGTGGAGAGTGCCAGCCACAGGCCGCCATTCCTGAGTGCTGCGATCTCGCGCAGGATGCTGCCGTTTTCTTGCTGCTTGTCCCTGGGTAGGATGGCGATCAGGCCGAGAATGGTGACGAAACCGATGACGGTGACGACGCCGAAGGTGGCGCGCCAGCCATAGGCTTGGCCGATCGCAGTGCCGATCGGCACGCCGAGAACATTGGCAAGTGTCAGGCCGGTAAACATCAACGCGACGGCGCGGGCCTTGCGGTCTTCGGCAACGAGGCCGGCGGCGACCACGGAGCCGATGCCGAAGAATGCGCCATGGCAAAGTGCAGTCACGACGCGAGCAATCATCAGCACCCAGTAGTCGCTCGCCAGAGCGCAAAGCAGGTTGCCGGCGATGAAGAAGGCCATCAGCGCAATCAGGGCGGTGCGGCGCTTCAGCTTCGCAGTCGAAATCGCCATCACAGGGGCGCCGATGGCGACCGCCAGGGCGTAACCGGTCACCAGCCACCCGGCCTGCGGGATGCTGACTGAGAGATCGGCGGCGACCTCCGGCAACAGACCCATGATGACGAATTCGGTGGTGCCTATCGCAAACGAGCTTAAGGCTAGAACGACGAGGGCGAGGGGCATTCTAAAGGTCCTGCGTCAGTTGCTTGAGGAAGGCGGCGATGGTTTCTTCGTTGCGCTTGTAAAAGATCCACTGGCCGACGCGTTTGGTGGTAACCAGGCCTGCACGATGCAGCGTGCCGAGATGGGCCGAGACCGTCGACTGCGACAGGCCGCAGCGCTCGAACTGGCTGGCGCAGACGCCCATTTCGAAAGGATGTTCCTGCGAGGGGAAATGCTCCTCGGGATTTTTCAGCCAGTTCAGAATGTCCATCCGGGTGGGATGGGCGAGCGCCTTGATAATTTCGTCTTTGTCCATCGTCTTTCGCCGAACTGTAAATCGTGTCTGGCCGATATATCGATCGTCAGACTTCGATATGCAAATCACGGAGGCGTGAGGCGATGGATTTTATTGAATGAGCAAATTTTGGGCAAAAAAAGAGGGCCACCGGAAAACCAGGGCCCTTATAATTGTGAAGGTCAAAAAACCTCCAGAGGGGAACAGCTAATGCGGTGGTACTGGGAGAGAAACCACAAGATGCATCAGCTGAGAGGGATATGGTGCTTCCTTGAGCAGGTTTCAATGCTTTTTTGTGCATGTCTGCTATGCGCCGCACAAATTTTTTGCGGTGCGGCATTTCGCTGAGGAAGAAAGGCAAAAAAAGAGGGCCACTGGAAAACCAGGGCCCTTATAAGTGTGAAGGTCAAAAACCTCCAGAGGGGAACAGCTAATGCGGTGGAACTGGGAGGAAAAGCCACCATGTGCATCAGCTATGAGCGATATGGTGGTTTATTGGGCAAACGGCAACCCTCATTTGCGCATGCCAGTCATGCGTGTACTGCATAGTAGCCGATTTATCAATAAAACCAGGCTCAAAAGTTCCAGTTTCTGGCTTTGCTGACGATGAAATCGCGAAAGGCTTTCAGCTTGGCGGCGTTCTTGATCTCGTCGGGATAGCAGAAATAGGTGTCGAAGGAGGGGACGTCGGCATTGATTGCCAGCTGAATCAGGCCTGGGTCGCGGCCGACGATGTAATCCGGCAGGCAGGCGACGCCGATGCCGAGCAGGGCGGCGCGCTTGATCGAGGTCTGGCTGTTGATCTGGAGATGCGGAACACGCTTGTTGTCGGACGAGCGGCCGGCGACCTCAAGCCAGTTGACATCGAGCAGGTAGCTTGGCGCCGGCTCGCCGAAGGTGATGATACGGTGATTGTCGAGATCCTCGACCTTCTGCGGCTCGCCGTGGCGGTTGATGTAGGACGGAGCCGCATAGACGTGCATATGCACGGTGAAGAGCTTGCGCTGGATGAGGTCGGATTGCTGCGGCTGGCGCAGGCGGATCGCGCAGTCGGCATGACGCATGTTCACATCCACTTCCTCATTGTCGAGGATCAGCTGGATCTGCACATCGGGATAGAGCTGCAGGAATTCCTGGATCTTGTCGGTCAGCCAGCCCTGGCCGAGGCCGACCGTCGTGGTGACGCGCAGCTTGCCGGATGGCGTCTCGGTCGTTTCGGTGAGCTGCATCTTCACGGTTTCGAGCTTCAGCAGCACGTCATGGGCGGTGCGGTAAAGCAGCTCGCCCTGTTCCGTCAGAATCAGGCCACGCGCATGGCGGTGAAACAGCTTGGTGCCGACATCCTGCTCCAGCGCGCTGACCTGGCGGCTGATGGCGGATTGGGACAGATGCAGTTTATCCGCCGCATGCGTGAACGAACCCGCCTCGGCAGCTGCGTGAAAAATACGCAGCTTGTCCCAATCCAATGGCATTCCCCCACCCCTCATGCCGATCTTACTCCGCGGCCACGGCGACGGGCATGTGGCCCGTCAGATATCGCTCGGCTTCAAGTGCAGCCATGCACCCCAGGCCGGCGGCAGTGATCGCCTGGCGGAACGTATCATCCGTCACGTCGCCCGCGGCATAGACGCCGTCCAGGCTGGTCGCAGTCGAATCCGGCGCGGTCCAGAGATAACCATTGTCCTTCAGCTTCAGCTTGTCCTTGAAGAGCTCGGTGGCGGGCGCATGGCCGATAGCGACGAAGACGCCATCGATCACCATCTCGGTGATCGTGCCGGTTCTGACGTCGCGCAGGCGCGCTCCGGATACGGATTGCGGCATCGGCGGCTTGGCCGGCGTGCCGGTAATCTCAGCCACTTCGGTATTCCATAGAACCTTGATATTGTCCTTGGAGAACAGGCGTTCCTGCAGGATCTTCTCGGCTCGGAAGAAGTCGCGGCGGTGCACTAATGTGACCGACTTGGCGATGTTGGAGAGATAGAGCGCCTCCTCGACGGCGCTGTTGCCGCCGCCAACCACGATCACATCCTTGTTGCGATAGAAGAAACCGTCGCAAGTGGCGCAGGCCGAAACGCCGAAGCCCTGGAAATGCTGCTCGCTCTCGATGCCGAGCCATTTGGCCTTGGCGCCGGTGGCAATGATCAGCGTATCGGCGGTCCAGACCTGGCCGCTGTCGGTGCGGGCGACGAAGGGGCGCTGGTTCATGTCGACTTCGGTCACGAGGTCGTTGACGATCTCAGCGCCGACATGTTTTGCCTGCTGCAGCATCTGTTCCATCAACCAGGGACCCTGGATCGGATCGGCAAAGCCCGGATAGTTCTCGACATCGGTGGTGATCATCAACTGGCCGCCCTGTTCGAGACCGGCGATCAAAACCGGTTTCAGCATGGCGCGCGCGGCATAGACCGCGGCAGTATAGCCTGCAGGTCCGGAACCGATGATGAGCACCTTGGTATGGCGGGCGGGCATGTCATTTCCTTTCGACTGGCAGGAGGGCGGCGGCTAGATAGCGATTGCGGCCGTTTCGCGTCCCTGCGCCATTTATGAACGTCCAATGCTTTTATTCAAGGGCAGCCTTGCGTTACCAACAAGGCAAATCGCCCGATGTGCAAGAATCCGTCATCGGCGTGAAACTTTCTTGCGTATTCCGCGGCTTTATATAGAAGCTCCCCGCGGAGAATTAAAGAAAGGCAATGATGTGGGTCGTGCGGAACTCGACGTCATCGATATAAAGATCCTCCGGGAGCTGCAGGCCGATGGCCGCATGACCAATGTGGAGCTTGCCGATCGGGTCGGCATCTCGGCGCCGCCTTGCCTGCGCCGGGTGCGCAAGCTCGAGGAAGCCGGCATCATCGAGGGCTATCACGCGATGCTGAACAGCCCGAAGCTCGGCTTCGACCTCGTCGCTTTCTGCATGGTCGGCCTCAAGCACCAGTCGGAAGGCAATCTCAAGGCCTTCGCCGCCGCCACCGCCGAATGGCCGCTGGTGCGCCAAGCCTGGATGGTCTCCGGCGACAGCGATTTCCTGCTGCATTGCGTGGCGGAGAACCTCACACGTTTCCAGGATTTCGTCATTGAGGTACTGACGGCGAACGAACATGTCGATACCGTGCGCACCATGTTGACGATCCGGCAGGTGAAGAAGCTGGGACTGGTGGAGGTCTAACACCACCTCGGTAGAGCAAACGCCATCGCCAATTACTTGCGTGATATATAGCCTCCCCGATTTATTCCGTGGCGCTGGAGTTTGTCGTAAAACGTCTTTCTCGGAATGCCGAGCGCCTCGATGGTGCGGCGGACGTCGCCGCCATTGGCCGACAGCGCGTCGCGAATGATCTCCGCCTCGTAGCGCTCCAGCCGTTCGGGAAGCGTCGCATCCGTCGGCTGCGGAGCGACCGCTGCCGTTCCTCCGCCTTCCACGCCAAGCACCACGCGTTCGGCATAATGCGAGAGTTCGCGGACATTGCCCGGCCATGGGTGCGAGGCGAGATGCCGCCGCACATCCGGTGAAAGCGGCGGGACATCGCGACGGAAGCGCTCGGCGGCGCGAGCGGCGAAGTGGGAAAACAGCAGCGGAATATCGTCGCGGCGTTCTCTCAGCGGCGGAATGGAGATCGTCACGACATTCAGCCTGTAATAGAGATCCTCACGAAAATCGCCGCGCACCGCGGGATCCCCAAGGTCGATCTTGGCCGCCGCGACGACGCGAAGATCGACCGGACGCACCTCATTGGTGCCAAGCGGCGTGATCTCACGCATCTCCAGCACCCTCAGCATCTTGACCTGGGTGGCGGCCGGCATGCTTTCGATCTCGTCGAGGAAAAGCGTGCCGCCGCTTGCATGTTCGATGCGGCCCGTGCGGCGCTTCTGGGCGCCGGTAAAGGCGCCGGCCTCGTGGCCGAACAGTTCGCTTTCGATGACGGTTTCGGGCAGGGCGCCACAGTTTAGCGCCACGAAATTGCCCTTCCTGCGGTGGCTCCACTGATGCAAGAGCTGGGCAACCACTTCCTTGCCGCTGCCCGTTTCGCCGGCGACGAGCACGTCCACATCGGTATCGGCGATATGGCGAAGAATCTTTCTGAGGTTTTCCATGACAGGCGTCTGGCCGATCAGCGGCAAATTCTCCTGCGCATCTTCGGCTGCCTTCCGCAGCATGCGGTTCTCCAGAACAAGCCGCCGCTTCTCGCTTGCGCGACGCACGCTCTGGACCAGCCGATCGGCTGCGAAGGGCTTGGCGATGAAATCATAGGCGCCGTCCTGGATCGCCTGAACGGCCATGGGAATGTCGCCGTGGCCGGTCATCAAGATCACCGGCAGGTCGACATCCATGCCCTGAAGCGTGGCGAAGAGCTGCAGTCCGTCGATCTCCGGCATGCGGATATCGGTGACGACGGGGCCGGCAAAGTCCGCCGGCAGATCCGCCAGCGCGGCTTTCGCACCGTCATAGGCGGAAACGGAAAATCCGGCGAGTTCGAGCGTCTGGGCGGTGGCGCGGCGAAGGTCCTTGTCGTCGTCGATCAGCGCAACAGGCATCAGTGTGTTCATGACCTCAAGCCTTCCTCAGCTGAACGATGAACCGGGTACCGCCGCTGTCGCTTAAAACCTCCATCCGGCCGCCATAGTCGCCGATGATATCCTTGGAGATCACCAGGCCGAGGCCGAGGCCGCTTTCCTTCGAGGTGTTGAACGGCGTGAACAAGCCCTTGCGGATTTCCGGCGGGATGCCGGGACCGTTGTCGGCGACCGTCACCGTTATCATCCCTGCATCGGTGGATGTTCTGACCTCGACGCGACCCTCTCCGGCCTTCGGCGCCACCGCCTCGAGGGCGTTTTGAAGCAGGTTGATGAGCACCTGCTCGAGACGAATCCGGTTTCCCATCACCTGCAGTTCGTCGGGCGGCAGGTCGATGTCGAGCGTATCCATGCGGCCGGCAAACCGGCTGCGCAACAGCATCACCGCGCCCTCGATGACGTCCTTCAATCCGGTTGGTTCGGCGTTGCCTCGGCCTTTGCGGGCAAAGGTCTTCAGCTCCTCGGTGATCGAACCTATGCGCTCCGTCAGCGCCGCGATGCTTTCGAGGTTTTCGCCGGCGGGCGCCGTCTGGCCGCGATTGAGGAAGGTGCGGGCGTTATCCGCATAGGCACGAATGGTTGCCACCGGCTGGTTGATCTCATGGGCGACGCCGGCTGCCACCTGACCCAGGATGGCCAGTCGGTTGGCCTGCACCAGATCCTGCTGCACCGCCTGCAATTTCTGCTCAGTGCTCTTGTGGCCGACGATTTCAGCCTGCAGCCGGTCCCGCGCCTGGCTCAGATCCAGCGTCCGCTCGGCGACGCGCCGTTCCAGTTCCTCCCGAGCCCGCTGTTCGCTGGAGATTCGCAGGCTGATCACATGGCGACGGCGCAACAGGAAGGCTGCTCCGGCCAGCAGCGGCAGGAGTATCAGCAATGCCAGCATGCGGGCTTCACGAATCCCCGCATCGACGGATGGTCCGAGTGCGACGAGATGCTGCAAATGCCAACCGGTCGCCGGCACCGACGTTGCGACATCGAGAAACCTGGTTTTCCCGGCATCGCCGGGCATGACGATCCCGACGACATCGAGCCCGTCACCGAGGTCTCGAACCATGTCGAGCGGCAGGGGTTGAAGCGGCGCATCGCCGAATTGAAGGCTTTCGCGGATCGCCGTGAGCCGGTCCCCGGCGACCCGGCCGATCGTCATGAACCGCCATGACGGAATACTGGTGATGAGGACAATGCCGCGCTCGTCAACGACGTAGGACGGGGTGTTGGAGGCATTCCAATCCGCCTCGACGTCGTCGAATTCGACCTTGACCACGACGACGCCCAGCAGGCCATTGCTGCCCGAAATCCGCTGGGAGATATAGAGGCCCGGTTTCTTGCTGACCGTGCCGAGCGCGAAGTGCTCGGCCTGTCCTCGTTCCACCGCCCCCTGAAAATACTCGCGGAAACGATAGTCGTTGCCGACGAAACTCGTCGGCTCGCGCCAGTTGCTGGCCGAAACCGCCATGCCGTCCTTGTCGATGACATAGATGACGGCGGCCTTCGTGCCCACCGCCAAATTTTCCAGCTTCTGACTGAGCCGCTCGAACGCGCCGGCATCGTTTCCTGCTAGTGCGGCGGCGAGTGCCGCGTCCTGCGACAGCACGAAGGGAAGCGCCCGATATTTTTCGAGAACCGTGCGCAGCAATGCAGCATTCAGCCTCGCATCCATGCGGGCCTGTTCCTCGAGAGCAGCCTCCGCCCGGAGCCGACCGATCTCGCCGCTGGCCCAAAGGCTTGCGACGACAGCGAGGAGGGCGAGCACGGCATAGACCCACCACATCCGCCGGATGCGGTGCTTCAGGGGCAGGGAAGGCCACAATTTCTGCGACACGGACATGGCGGATTTGTGCATTTTTCTGCACGAAACGCAAATGGATTTGTGCGGATTTCCGCATTGCTTAATGAGGCATCAGAAGCTCCGTAATTTTGTTTATAATGAATTCAATATGTTACTTTGTCGGTGCAAAACTGGCACGGCGATTGCGAAGAACGTGGCAACAACGGCTGAGCTGTTGGACTTTAAGCGAACGGCTCGGGAGGCCGGAGTTCGTTCCGGACGAGCCATTAGGAGGACATCATGATCGCAGCATCACTCGACGCAGTCGCAGGCAGCAAGGGCAAGAAGCCCTTTTATACCCATCTATACGTTCAGGTTCTCGCCGCCATCGCCGCCGGTATCCTGCTCGGGCATTTCTATCCCGAATTCGGCACCCAGCTGAAGCCGCTCGGCGATGCCTTCATCAAGCTCGTCAAGATGATCATCGCGCCGGTCATCTTTCTCACGGTTGCGACCGGCATTGCCGGCATGAGCGATCTGCAGAAGGTCGGCCGCGTCGCTGGCAAGGCAATGCTCTATTTCCTGACATTCTCGACATTGGCGCTCATCATTGGCCTGATCGTCGCCAATGTCGTTCAGCCCGGCGCCGGCATGAACATCGATCCGGCCTCGCTGGATCCGGCCGCCGTTGCCACTTTTGCCGCGAAAGCGCATGAGCAGAGCATCGTTGGCTTCCTGACCAACATCATTCCGACGACGATTGTCGGCGCTTTTGCCGATGGCGACATTCTGCAGGTGTTGTTCTTCTCGGTGCTCTTCGGCATCGCACTCGCCATGGTCGGCGAAAAGAGCGAACCGGTCGTCAACTTCCTCAATGCCCTGACGGCGCCCGTGTTCAAGCTCGTCGCCATCCTCATGAAGGCTGCCCCGATCGGCGCCTTCGGCGCCATGGCATTCACCATCGGCAAGTACGGCGTCGGGTCGATCGCCAACCTCGCCATGCTGATCGGCACCTTCTACGTCACGTCTCTGCTCTTCGTCTTCATCGTTCTCGGCGCAGTCGCCCGCTACAACGGCTTCTCGATCGTGACGCTGCTGCGCTACATCAAGGAAGAGCTGCTGCTGGTCCTCGGTACCTCGTCTTCGGAGGCAGCACTTCCGGGACTGATGAACAAGATGGAAAAGGCCGGCTGCAAGCGCTCGGTCGTCGGCCTCGTCATCCCCACAGGTTATTCCTTCAATCTTGACGGCACCAATATCTACATGACGCTGGCAGCGCTGTTCATTGCCCAGGCAACCGGCATTCAGCTTTCCTGGGGTGACCAGATCCTGCTGCTGCTGGTGGCGATGCTGAGCTCCAAGGGTGCCGCAGGCATCACCGGCGCCGGTTTCATCACGCTTGCCGCGACGCTCTCCGTGGTGCCATCCGTGCCTGTCGCCGGCATGGCGCTCATCCTCGGCATCGACCGCTTCATGTCGGAATGCCGGGCACTGACCAACCTCGTCGGCAATGCGGTTGCGACGATCGTCGTGGCACGTTGGGAAAACGAGCTGGACACGGTGCAGCTCGCCGCCGCACTGGGCGGCCAGACCGGCGAGAGTGCTCCCGCCGCCGGGCTTCAGCCGGCTGAATAACTGACCGCACTGTCCCGCAGTCCTAAAATTCCTGAAACGGCCCGCTATCCGGCGGGCCGTTTTTCTTTTCCGCTTTAGCCGCGGTTGCCGCCGAGAAGGCTGTTGTAAACGGCGCCGATCGCACTTGCTTCCTTCTCCAGCGCAAAATTCGCCCTGACATGTCGCAGCGCATTCTCGCCATGCGCGATCGCCAGAGCGGGATCTGCGATATAGGGCGCGATTGCCCGCGTCAGCGCCTCGCCATCGCCGCCAGCGACGACCGAGCCCGTCTCACCCGTCACGATGAGCTCGGCATAGGCGCCGGCGTCCGATGCCACCACCGCCGTGCGCGAGGCCATGGCTTCGAGCGGCGTCAGGCCGAAACCCTCGTTGCGGGAAGGGGCGACGTAAAGCGTCAGGCGGCGATACCAGACTTTGATGTCAGGCACTTCGCCGAGGAAGAGGATACGGTCGCTGAGCCCGGCGGCCGCGACATCCGTTTTAAGTTTGTCGCCAAATGTCGTGTGCTCGGCCGTCACCCGGCCGGAGACGACCGCCGTCCACTCGGGGTGCTGCGGCAGCAGTTCGATCATCGCCTGGACGAAAAGATCGGTGCCCTTCTGATGGCGCACGCGGCCGAAGCAGCCGATGAGATGGCGGCCCGGCAGGCCGGTGGCGGCGATGCCGTCCTCCGCAGTTTCCGGCGGATGGAACAAGGCAAGATCGACGCCGTGCTGGATCACCGCGTGCGGCACGTCGAGGAACGAGCCGGATCGATCGCTGGTCGCGATGACGGCGTCCATGCGACGGATCAGCCATTTCGTATAGGCGGTGTGGCGGCGTTGCGCGGCCGAGGTGAAGAGAAGCTTCAGCGGCATACGCAACAGATGGCGCAGCAGGATGCCGACGGCCATCTCGTTGTTGCGGCGGGCGTGCCAGACACGCTGGCGCCGGCGCGCCGGCGGGCGCCAGAGGCCGAGGAGCTGCCGTCCCTTAAGTTTCGGCAGGTCTTCCGGCAGGCCGGGGCCGAGTGTCGCGATCTTGATGCCGAGCCGGATCTGGCACGGGATGAGCTGGACGATGGTCGACGTGACGCCGGAGAGCCGGCGCTTGAAATTGGGCGCGATAATCTCGACGTCACGAATATCCGGCAAGGGAGGGGGCTCGCGGCTGGCGGGCGATCAGCCCCAGGAAACCTGAAGGATTTCGTAGGCCTTGGAGCCGCCGGGCGCATTGACCTCGATGGAATCGCCGACTTCCTTGCCAATCAGAGCACGGGCGATCGGCGAAGAGATGGAGATGCGGCCGGCCTTGACGTCGGCTTCCTGGTCGCCGACGATCTGGTAGGTCTTTTCTTCGTCGGTGTCCTCGTCGATTAGCTTCACCTTGGCGCCGAACTTGATCTTGTCGCCCGACATCTTCGTGAGGTCGATGACCTCGGCGCGCGCCGTCAGGTCTTCCAGCTCGCTGATGCGGCCTTCATTATGGCTCTGAGCTTCCTTGGCGGCGTGGTATTCGGCGTTTTCGGAAAGGTCGCCATGGGCACGGGCTTCGGCGATAGCCTCGATGATTCGAGGGCGCTCCTCCTGCTGACGCCAGCGCAGCTCTTCCTGCAGCTTGACGAAACCGCCCGGTGTCATCGGTACCTTTTCAACCATTTTTCTGTCCTTCAATCCTCGTATCCGCACAATCAGCGGCGAACACAAAAGAAAACAGGTCCCGAAGGGGAGCTTCGGAACCGTGCCACAATCTTAGTCGGACGCTTATAGCAGATCGCCAAGGCCGATTTCCAGAAAATTCGCATAAAAGAAACGCGCCCCGCCCCGATATCGGGTGGTGCGGCTTGAAAATGGGCAGAAATCACATCGCCCTGATTGACTCTACCTATAAGAACATATAGTGAACATACTAATGAAGAAGTCGCTCACAGAACGCTTGGCCATCCTTTCCGATGCCGCGAAATATGACGCTTCCTGCGCTTCCAGCGGCACGGTGAAACGTGATTCCCGGGCAAGCGGCGGGCTCGGTTCGACTGAGGGATCCGGCATCTGTCATGCCTATGCCCCGGACGGGCGGTGCATTTCGCTTCTGAAAATACTGCTGACCAATTTCTGCATCTACGACTGTGCCTATTGCGTCAATCGCTCGTCGAGCAATGTCGAACGGGCGCGCTTTACACCGGAGGAGGTCATCTGGCTGACGCTGGAATTCTACCGTCGCAATTATATCGAAGGCCTGTTCCTTTCCTCCGGCATCATTCGGTCGCCCGATTACACGATGGAAGAGATGGTCCGCATCGTTCGCGAACTGCGTGTGAGCCACAATTTCCGCGGCTATATCCATCTGAAGTCTATCCCTGAGGCCTCACCGCGTCTGATCGAGGAAGCGGGGCTTCATGCAGACAGGCTGTCGCTGAATATCGAATTGCCGACGGATAACGGCATCACACGCTTTGCGCCGGAAAAGAAGCCTGCCAATATCAGGCGATCGATGGGGGATCTGAGGCTGAAGATCGAGGCCGCGGGCGAACCGACGCTGCGGACGAAGAAGCGTGAGCGTTTTGTGCCGGCCGGTCAGAGCACGCAAATGATCGTCGGCGCCGATGGCGCGAACGACGCAACGATCCTTGCGACCAGCGGCCGGCTTTACAGCAGCTACGGCCTGAAGCGCGTCTATTATTCCGCCTTCAGCCCGATCCCGGACTCGTCGAAAAATCTGCCGCTGATCAAGCCGCCGTTGATGCGCGAGCACCGGCTCTATCAGGCCGACTGGCTCTATCGATTCTACGGTTTCGGCATCGACGAGATCACCGCGAACCAGGCGGGAGGCATGCTCGATCTCAGCCTCGATCCCAAACTTGCCTGGGCGCTCGCCAACCGGGCCGAATTTCCCGTCGATATCAACAAGGCCGAGCGCGAGCGGTTGCTGCGTGTGCCCGGTCTCGGCACCAAGACAGTCAAATCGATCGTTTCGGCGCGGCGTTTTCGCCGGTTGCGGCTCGACGATCTTCAGCGGCTCGGCGTTTCGATCAAGAAGGTTCAGTCCTTCATCTCGGCGGAAGGCTGGTCGCCGCGCCGATTGATCGACCGCCCCGACCTTCGCGCTATGTTCGAACCGCAACCCGAACAATTGTCGTTGCTGTGATGCGCCGGGTCGTGCTGGCAGGACGCGGGGAGCTTGCCGAATGGCGTGATGCCGCACGCGCCTTCGCGGCCGCCGGCATATCGCCGGAGGGGATAGAGTGGCGCGAAAAACGTGCTGAGTCCGGGTTTGCGTTTCAACACGACGCGATGCCGCCGGCACCTGCTGCTGCACGAAGGCCGATGACGGTGCCACCCGCCTTTATCGAGCTTGCGGAAACGGTTCTCTGCCATTCCGATCCCACGCGCTTTTCCCTGCTTTACCGTCTGCTCTGGCGGCTGCAGATGGACCGGCAATTGCTTGAAGTGGCCTCCGACGAGGACGTCGCCCGTGCCAGGCTGATGGCGAAAAACGTTCGGCGCGACGCGCACAAGATGACGGCCTTCGTCCGCTTCAAGGAGGTTGGTGCGGTATCGGCGGATCGTCGAAAATTCCTCGCCTGGTTCGAGCCGGATCACCATATCGTCAGGCGTACAGCGCCCTTCTTCCAACGGCGCTTCACCGACATGGACTGGCTGATCGCCACACCCAAGGGATCAGCCGCCTGGGACGGCGAGCGGCTGACGATGAGCGACGAACCGTGTGAAAAACCCAATCTTACCGATGCTACCGATGACCTCTGGCGCACCTACTACGCCAGCATTTTCAATCCGGCGCGGTTGAAGCTGAAGGCGATGCAGGCGGAGATGCCAAAAAAATACTGGAAGAACCTGCCGGAAGCCGATCTCATTCCTGGGCTGATCGCATCGGCGGAGAGCAAGGTGCGGGCCATGGCCGCCCGGGAGGCGACCCAGTCATTGCCCTTTCACGATCGCCTGCAGGAGGCCGCGCGCAGCATCCCAGTTGAACCCGAAGCGCCGGCGGGCACGCTGGAAGCACTGCGCGCGGAAGCTGCCGGCTGCACCCGCTGTCCGCTTCACGCGAAGGCGACGCAAACCGTATTCGGGGAGGGGCCGCGCGATGCAGAGGTGATGTTCGTCGGCGAGCAGCCGGGCGACCAAGAGGATATATCAGGGCGCCCCTTCGTCGGTCCCGCCGGCAGGCTGCTGGACCAGGTGATCACTGAAGCGGGCATCGACCGCTCGACGCTTTACGTCACCAATGCCGTCAAGCATTTCAAATATGAGCCGCGCGGCAAGCGTCGCATCCATCAGAAGCCCAATATGGGAGAGGTGAAGCATTGCCGCTGGTGGCTCGATCTGGAGATGGCGCTGGTCAAGCCGAAGCTGGTCGTTGCCATGGGGGCGACGGCGCTTGCAGCGCTGACCGATACGAAGCAGCGGCTGCAGGATGTCAGGGGCAAGGCGATCGCGATCGACCAAAGGCGCACGCTCTTCGTGACAGTGCATCCGTCTTATCTGCTGCGTATTCCCGATGAGCAGTTGAAAGCGGATGAGCTGGCACGATTTCGCGAAGATATGCTGACAGTTCAGCGCCTTATGCTGGCAGTTGCATAAACTGATTCAGAAGTCGCCGGTGATGCCCAATGGCAAGGCTGGTACCATCGCTGATCGAGCGATGGCGTTCCGTATCTCAGGCGAAATAGCTCTGCAGCGGTCGCACTTCGAGATTGCCTGCCTTCAGCGCCTTGATCGCCTGGGCGGCGGCCTCGGCGCCTGCCATGGTCGTGTAGTAGGGCACCTTCTGCATCAGCGTCGCACGGCGCAGCGACTTGGAGTCCGAGATCGCCTTGTTGCCATCGGTGGTGTTGATGACGAGCTGGACCTGGCGGTTGCGGATCGCGTCCTCGATGTGCGGGCGGCCTTCGAGCACCTTGTTGATCTTAGTGGCGGTGATACCGTTTTCGGCGAGGAAGCGGGCGGTGCCGCCGGTCGCCAGCACTTTGAAGCCCTGCTCGACGAGGATGCGGATCGCCGGCAACACGCGCGGCTTGTCCGCGTCGCGGACGGAGACAAAGACCGTCCCGTCACGCGGCAGCTCGACGCCGGCGCCGAGCTGCGACTTGGCAAAGGCCAGCGCAAAATCGGTATCGAGGCCGATGACTTCACCCGTCGAGCGCATTTCCGGGCCGAGCAGCGTGTCGACGCCGGGGAAACGGGCGAAGGGGAAGACGGCTTCCTTGACGGCGATGTGCTTCAGCTTGCGCGGATCGGGCTTTTGCCCATAGGCGGCGAAGGTCGCATCGAGTTTCTCGCCGGCCATGACGCGGGCGGCGATCTTGGCAATTGGCGCACCGATGGTCTTGGCGACGAAAGGCACGGTGCGCGAGGCGCGCGGATTGACTTCGAGCACGTAGACGACATCGTCCTTGATGGCGAACTGGACGTTCATCAGGCCGCCGACATTGAGGGCTTTGGCCATGGCCTTGGCCTGGCGCTCCAGCTCGTCGAGCATCTCGTTGGAGAGCGTGCGCGGTGGCAGCGAGCAGGCGCTGTCGCCGGAATGGATGCCGGCTTCCTCGATATGCTCCATGATGCCGGCGACATAGACGTCGGTGCCGTCCGAGAGGCAGTCGACATCGACTTCGATGGCGTGGCTGAGATAGCTGTCGAAGAGCAGCGGGTTCTTGCCGAGCAAAGTGTTGATCTGGCCGGTCTTGTCGTTGGGATAGCGCTGCTTGATGTCCTCAGGTACCAGTTCAGGCACGGTATCGAGCAGGTAGCTCTGCAGCTGGCCTTCCGAATGAAGGATCTGCATGGCGCGGCCGCCGAGCACGTAAGAGGGACGCACGACCAGCGGGAAGCCGATTTCGGTGGCGACCATGCGGGCCTGCTCGACCGAATAGGCGATACCGTTGTTCGGCTGGTTGAGGTCGAGCTTCATCAACAGCTTCTGGAAGCGGTCGCGGTCCTCGGCAAGGTCGATCATGTCAGGTGCAGTGCCGAGGATCGGGATGCCGTTCTTTTCCAGCGCCTCGGCAAGCTTCAGCGGCGTCTGGCCGCCGAACTGGACGATGACGCCGACGACTTCGCCCTTTTCCTGTTCTGCCCGCAGGATCTCGATCACGTCCTCGGCCGTCAGCGGCTCGAAATAGAGACGGTCCGACGTATCGTAATCGGTCGAGACGGTTTCCGGATTGCAGTTGATCATGATCGCTTCATAACCCGCATCCTTCAACGCGAAGGCAGCGTGGCAGCAGCAATAGTCGAACTCGATGCCCTGGCCGATACGGTTCGGACCGCCGCCGAGGATGACGACCTTCTTGCGGTCGGACACTTCAGCCTCGGAGCGGGCGGCGCCGACGAAAGGCGTCTCATAGGTCGAATACATGTAGGCGGTCGGCGACGCGAATTCGGCCGCACAGGTATCGATGCGCTTGAAGACGGGGCGGACGTTCAGGCTGTTGCGGAATTCGGCGACTTCCTTCGGGCGCTTGCCGGTCAGCGTCGCCAGGCGCGCGTCGGAAAAGCCCATGGCCTTCAACATGCGCAGGTTGGCGGCATCATCCGGCAGGCCGTGCTCGCGGATCCGGGCTTCCATCTCGACGATATTCTTGAGCTCGGCGATGAACCAGGGATCGATCTTGCAGCCTTCGTGGACTTCGGCTTCGCTCATGCCCTGGCGCAGCGCCTGGGCGACCATGCGCAGGCGATCGGGCGTCGGTGTGCCGATTGCAGCGCGGATGGCGTTCTGGCTGGATTCGCCCTCTTCAAAGCCGGGGATCTCGATTTCGTCGAGGCCGGTCAGGCCGGTTTCGAGGCCGCGCAGCGCCTTCTGCAGCGATTCGGCGAAGGTGCGGCCGATCGCCATGACTTCGCCGACCGATTTCATCGCGGTCGTCAGCACCGGTGAGGCGCCGGGGAATTTTTCAAAGGCGAAACGTGGGATCTTGGTGACGACGTAGTCGATCGACGGTTCGAAGGAGGCAGGCGTTGCGCCGCCGGTGATGTCGTTATCCAGTTCGTCGAGCGTATAGCCGATCGCCAGCTTGGCGGCGATCTTGGCGATCGGGAAACCGGTGGCCTTGGAGGCGAGCGCCGACGAGCGCGAGACGCGCGGATTCATTTCGATGACGACAAGACGGCCGTCTTTTGGATTGACGGCGAACTGGACGTTCGAGCCGCCGGTCTCGACCCCGATCTCGCGCAGCACCGCGATCGAGGCGTTGCGCATGATCTGGTATTCCTTGTCCGTCAGCGTCAGCGCCGGCGCGACTGTAATCGAATCGCCGGTATGGACGCCCATCGGGTCGATGTTCTCGATCGAGCAGATGATGATGCAGTTGTCCGCCTTGTCGCGGACGACCTCCATTTCATATTCCTTCCAGCCGAGCACCGATTCCTCGACCAGCACTTCGGTGGTCGGCGAGGCATCGAGGCCGCCGCCGACGATCTCGAAGAATTCCGAGCGGTTGTAGGCGATGCCGCCGCCAGTGCCGCCGAGCGTGAAGGAGGGGCGGATGATGGCGGGCAGGCCGACATGGTCGATCGCCTGGGCGGCAATCGCCATGGCATGGCTCATGTAACGCTGCTTGCGGTCGCTCTCGCCGAGGTTCCACTGGTTTTCCAGCTCGTCCAGCGCCTTGTCGAGGTCGGATCCCGAGAGGCTTTCACGCAGCTTGACGCGCTCGGCCTCGTGCGTCTTGCGGTCGAGGTCCTTGATGTCGGTGGCGTTCGCCAGCATCGAGCGCGGGGTTTCGAGGCCGATACGGGCCATTGCTTCGCGGAACAGCGCGCGGTCCTCGGCCATGTCGATGGCGGCGGGCTTGGCGCCGATCATCTCGACATTGTAGCGGTCGAGGACGCCCATGCGCTTCAGCGAAAGCGCGGTGTTCAGCGCCGTCTGGCCGCCCATGGTCGGCAGTAGCGCATCCGGGCGCTCCTTGGCGATGATCTTGGCGACGACTTCGGGGGTGATCGGCTCGACATAGGTGGCGTCGGCAAGGCCCGGATCGGTCATGATCGTCGCCGGGTTGGAGTTGACGAGGATGACGCGGTAGCCTTCCTCTTTCAGCGCCTTGCAGGCCTGGGTGCCGGAATAATCGAACTCGCAAGCCTGGCCGATGACGATCGGTCCCGCGCCGATGATGAGGATCGATTTGATGTCTTGGCGCTTCGGCATGGGCGATATCCATTTCTAGCTGCGCAAAAAGCCGGCCAGGGTGGGAGATCACCGGGTCGGGTCGCGCATGGAGGGTCTTTTCAGGCTAGAAGCGGCTTATAGGCAAATGTATTTGCAAACGGAACCCCATAAATCGCGGAATCGACAGGAATCCAACAGGGCGCGAAGGGCTATTTCTCGTCAGACACGACCAGCGCCCGGATTTCGCCGTCACGCGTCAGATTGTTTATGGCTTCTGGTGCCTCCTCAAGTCCAATCCAACTGGATATCTGCGGCTCAAACATGATCGTGTCACAGGCGACGAGATCAGCCGGCGTGGCCGTGGGTGAAAGGTTCGAACATGCGGGGCCGCCCGTTTATTTACCGGAACAATATCGCGCCCGTAAAAGTTCTCGGCCGAGAAACTGGAGGCTGCAATGGTAGATCCTAAAGACAAAGAACCGGCAGAAGGCTCGCGGGAGACCGTGGATAAGGAGTTGGCGCGTCAAGAGGAGGGATAGTCGCCGCCAGGCGCTGCCCACAAAGGCGCCGGACCGAAAGGAGCAGCGCAACCCCGCTCAACGAACAAGTGAGGCCACGCAGGCGTTTGTTTTCGGTACGAGTGAAGTCGCTGGAATTCCGGCCGTCGACGGATATATAGATTGAGTGCAAGCAGGGCCTTGCCGGGGAGAGCGAAAATGGAATGGAGAGGCCGACGTCAGTCAGACAATGTCGAGGATCGCCGCGGCGGTCCCTCCGGTGGCGGTTTCGGCCGCGGCGGTGGCTTCAATTTTCCCTCCGGCGGCGGCGTTCGCCGCGCCGGCGGGGGCTTGAGCATCGGCACGATCATCTTCCTTGTCGTCATCTATTTCATCTTCAAGATGATGGGCATCGATCTGCTGCAGGTGCTCGACAGCGGCGGCACGACGAGTGGTCCCGGCTACGAGCAGAGCCAGTCCGGCGGAACACGCACGCCCGCCAACGACGAGATGACTGCGTTTATGCGCACCGTCCTTGCCGAGACCGAGGATACCTGGCAGGGCATCTTCCAGGCGCAGGGCCAAAATTACGAGGAGCCACGCCTCGTCCTGTTCTCGGGCTCGACGGCATCGGCCTGCGGCTCCGCATCATCTGCAACAGGTCCGTTCTACTGCCCGAGCGACCACAAGCTCTATCTCGATACCGAATTCTTCCAGGAGCTTTCCGACCGCTTCGGCGCGTCGGGTGATTTCGCCGAGGCCTATGTCGTTGCCCATGAGGTCGGTCATCACGTGCAGAACCTGCTCGGCATCCTGCCGAAGTTCAACCAGGCCCGTCAGCGCATGAGCGAGGCCGACGCCAACAAGATGTCGGTGCGCGTCGAGCTGCAGGCCGATTGCTTTGCCGGCATCTGGGGCAAATATACCCAGCAGAAAGGCCTGCTCGAGTCAGGCGATCTGGAGGAAGCGCTGAACGCAGCCCAGCAGATCGGTGACGATTCGCTGCAGAAGCGGTCACAGGGTTACGTCGTCCCGGAAAGTTTCAACCACGGTACCTCGGAGCAGCGGGTCAAATGGTTCAAGCGCGGCTTCGACAGCGGACAGCTGTCGGTTTGCGATACGTTCTCGGGACCGGTTTGAGGGCTGGAGATGAAGAGGCGCATGGCACAAAGAACATCGCAGCCCCTTCGATCCCTCGGTTACTTCTCGCTGTCCATATGCTGCAGCATATGCTCGGGATAACGCCCACCCGCGGCCGCGTCTTTCGGCACGGCGCGTTCGATGACGGCGAAATCCTCCGGCGTCAGGTCGACAGCGCGTGAGCCGAGCGCTTCCGTCAGTCGGTCGCGGCGGCGAGCGCCGATGATCGGGACGATATCCTTGCCCTTGGCGGCGACCCATGCGATGGCGATCTGGGCGACAGAGACGCTCTTTGCCTCGGCGATCTCGCGCAGTTTCTCCACCAGGGCAAGGTTCTGCTCGATATTGCCTTCCTGGAAGCGCGGGCTGTAGGCGCGGAAATCGCCGGCCGTCGCACCCCGGCCCTTCTGCCAATGGCCGCTGATCAGGCCGCGCGAGAGTACGCCGTAGGCAGTGATCGAGATGCCGAGTTCGCGGGTTGTCGGCAGGATCTTTTCCTCGATGCCGCGCGAGATCAGCGAATATTCGATCTGCAGGTCGACGATCGGGGCCACAGCGGCGGCGCGGCGGATCGTGTGGGCGCCGACTTCCGACAGGCCGATATGCCTGACATAACCCGCCTTGACCATGTCGGCGATGGCGCCGACCGTGTCCTCGATCGGTACGTTCGGATCGAGACGGGCGGGACGGTAGATGTCGATATAGTCGACGCCAAGGCGCTGCAGCGTATAGCTGAGGAAGTTCTTCACCGCGACCGGACGGCCGTCGAAGCCGTTCCAGCCGCCGACGGGATCGCGCAGGCCGCCGAACTTGACGCTGATGACGGCGCCCTCGCGCTTGCGGCCCTTCAATGCCTCGCCGATCAGCATTTCATTATGGCCCATGCCGTAGAAATCGCCGGTGTCGAGCAGATTGACGCCGGCATCGAGCGCGCCATGGATCGTCGCGATGCTTTCTGCGCGATCGGAGGGGCCGTACATGCCCGACATGCCCATGCAGCCGAGGCCGACGGCCGAGACATCGGGTCCGGTCCTTCCCAAACGATAGGTCTGCATTGTCTTCTCCTTCCTTCTGCGCCGAAGCGGCGCAATCGGGCTTTTGCGCCGGGCGTCGTCATCGATGCTGCCGTTCTACCGCTTTCGCATTCGGGCGATAATCGGAGGGTATCGAACAGGCTGTGCGGGGAAATGCACAATGACCAGTTTTTGGACCGATCTTCTCCGGTGATCTGGATGCCGTCGCGGCGATTGCAAGGGAACGCATCGCCCGGCGATCGCTGGGCGGCTGGCGATTATCTGAAACTGGAACTACAACGCGCGCCCACCGGTTGAGGCCTGTTATAAATTTCCCGTTGAGCATTATCAAAAACTATGAGATGTTCACGGATTGTTTCGGTTTCTTTTCTGAGCTATGTCACTTTCTCGGCGACGAGATCGTCTTTTCAGAACCAACCGCTGTAGAGATGCCTCATGCTTGACCCGAAATTCGTTCGCCGCGGCCTTTTCCTGGTCTTCATCATCCTCTTCCTCGACATTATCGGCATCGCCATCATCATGCCGGTGCTGCCCGCCTATCTGGAGCAACTGACCGGCGGCAGCGTCAGCGATGCGGCGATCGACGGCGGCTGGCTGATGCTGGTCTATGCCGGCATGCAATTCCTGTTCGCGCCGCTGCTCGGAAACCTGTCCGACCGCTTTGGCCGCCGGCCGATCCTGTTGCTTTCGGTGCTGACCTTCGCGATCGACAATTTCATTTGCGGCATCGCCACCAGCTTCTGGATGCTGTTCGTCGGCCGCGTGCTTGCCGGCATCAGCGGCGGCAGCTTTGCCACCTGCTCGGCGTATATCGCCGATATCAGCACGGAGGAGAACCGGGCGAAGAATTTCGGGCTGATAGGCATCGCCTTCGGCGTCGGCTTCACCATCGGCCCCGTCGTTGGCGGTGTCCTCGGCGAATTCGGCCCCCGTGTGCCGTTCCTCGGCGCGGCTGCGCTGTCGCTTGTCAATTTCATCGCCGCCTGCTTCCTGCTGCCGGAAACGCTGGAGGCGAAGAACCGCCGCCGGTTCGAGTGGAAACGCGCCAATCCACTTGGCGCGTTGCGCCAGATGCGCCATTATCCCGGCATCGGCTGGGTCAGCCTCGTCATGTTCCTGTTCTTCCTGGCGCATGCCGTCTATCCCTCGGTCTGGGCGTTCGTCTCGACCTATCGATACGGTTGGAGCGAGGGACAGATCGGCCTATCGCTCGGCATTTACGGGATTGGTGCTGCGCTCGTCATGGGGCTGGTCCTGCCGCGCGTCGTGCCTCTGCTCGGCGAATGGAAAACGGCGCTTCTCGGCCTCTGCTTTTCAGCTGCAGGACTGACCGGCTATGCCTTCGCCTGGGAGGGCTGGGTGGTTTACGTCGTCATCGTCGCGACCGTCATCGAAAACGTCGCCGACCCGCCGCTGCGCAGCATCGCCGCCGGCATGGTTCCGCCTTCGGCGCAGGGCGAGCTGCAGGGCGCGCTTACCAGCCTCAGCAGCATCACCACCATTGTCGGGCCGCTGATCTTCACGCAGATGTTTTCCTACTTCACGCAGCCTGAGGCGCCTGTCACTTTTGCCGGCGCGCCGTATCTCACGGCCGCCGTGCTCATCCTTCTGGCCGCCGGGGTATTCCTCACAAGGGTTCCGGTGAGGGAGCCGGCCGAGGCGCTGGAAGCCACGGGCTGATTGATCAGAAATAGTGATGCGATGATGAATTTTTCATCATCTGCCTTATCTGGGGTAGTTCTTTGCGGGGCTTTGCTCTAAGCCCGGATGATATTTCGCCGCAAGCTGTGGCGACGCATATTTCAATCACAGGACTGGTGTCATGGACACGCCGATCGACGCGCGCAGGCTTGCGCCGACAAACGATAATCGTTGGGGCGCACATTTCCGTGCGACGCTGGCGCTCGGCATTCCGCTGATCGGCGCGCAGCTTGCCCAGCTCGGTATCCACACCACCGATGTGATGATCGTCGGACGTCTCGGCGCCGAACAGCTGGCGGCGATGGTGCTGTCGGCGCAGTTCCTGTTCACGATCCTCATCTTCGGTTCGGGCTTTGCCATCGCCGTCATTCCGATGGTGGCGCAGGCCTATGGCCGCGGCGACGTCGTCTCGGTGCGCCGATCGCTGCGCATGGGTCTCTGGGTGGTGATCGGATTTTGGATCATCATGCAGCCGGCCTTCTTCAATGCGGAACAGATCCTGCTCTTTGCGCAGCAGAAGCCCGAGGTGGCCAAGCTCGCCCATGGTTATATCATGATCGGCCAGTTCGGCGTGCTGCCGGGCCTGCTCTTCAACGTCATGCGCTCGCTCGTCAGCGCCATCGGCAAGGCAGGCATCATCCTCAACGTCACCATCGCCACGCTGGTGATGAACGCGATCTTCGCCTATATGCTCGTGCTCGGCCATTTCGGTTTTCCGGCGATGGGGCTTGAGGGCGCGGCGATCGTTTCGGTCGTCGTGCAGACGGCCGGCTTCCTCTTCATCCTTGCTTTCGTGCAGCGGCGGGAAGAGACGCGGCGCTACGAGATCTTCGTGCGGTTCTGGAAACCCGACTGGCACGCGCTGCTGGAGGTCATCCGGCTCGGTTTCCCGATCAGCGTTACCCTCCTTGCCGAGGTCAGCCTGTTCACGGTAGCCTCACTGCTGATGGGCTATATCGGTACGATCGAGCTTGCCGCCCACGGCATTGCCCTGCAATGGGCCTCGATCGCCTTCATGATCCCGCTCGGCCTCAGCCAGGCGGCGACGGTGCGCATCGGCGTCGCGCACGGGCAGGGCGACCATCGGGGGCTGGTGCGCGCTTCGATCATGGTTGTTATCATCGCTTGCGCCATCTCGGCAGTCGGCTCGGTGCTCTTTGCCACCATGCCGCAATTCCTCGGCAGCTGGTTCCTTGACGTCAACTCGCCCGAGGCGTCCGAAGTGCTTGCCTATGCCGGGCCGCTGATCGTCGTTGCCGGGCTTTTCCAGCTGGTCGACGGGCTGCAGGTGGTTGCCAATGGATTGCTGCGCGGTCTCAAGGACGCGCGCGTGCCGATGATCATGGCACTGATCGCTTATTGGCCGATCGGCTTCTTCCTCGCCTGGGCCTTTGCTTTCCCGCTCGGTTTCGGCGGTATCGGCATCTGGTTCGGCTTCCTCGTCGGGCTGGCAGCCGCCGCCGTCATGCTCTGCGGACGGTTCTATCTTCTCCTTCGCCGGGAGGGCGCAATGGCCGGCGCCTGAGCCGGCCGGCGCTGCGATCAGGCCGCGACAGGCTTGTAGCCGGCGATGTCGGCGCGAATACCGAGACGCGCAAACATTTCCTGCGGATCGAAATTCGCACCCTTATGGGCGGCCGCCACGGCTGCCCGCGCGCGCTCGACGACCTCGGTATTTTCCCATTCGGCAATGGTGACGAAATTGAATTCGCCTGGACCAGCGACCTGCTCCAGCACCCTGTGATCGATGAAACCGTCCTGCACCTCCAACACCTTGTGGGTCATCATCACTTTGACGAGAAATTCCACGCGTGCCGCCGCCGGCACGATGAACTTGTCGACTCGAAAGAAAGCTCCGCTCATCCAGTTTTCTCCTGCATCAGATGTCTGCAGGCAGATCTGTAATTCCTCAAGTTAAGCTGAGGTCAATATGCGAATAAAGAAAAAGGCCCACTTGTGTGAGCCTTGATCAGAAGTATGCACTATTTGAAATCAGCGTTCGGCGAGCGCCGGTTCGCCCTTCTTCTCGCGCACCATGTTGATGAAGCGGCGGAAGAGATAATGGCTGTCCTGCGGGCCGGGAGAGGCTTCCGGATGGTGCTGGACCGAGAAGACTTGCTTGCCGAGGACGCGCAGGCCGCAATTGGTGCCGTCGAAAAGCGAAATATGAGTCTCTTCAACGCCATCCGGCAGCGACTTCGAGTCGACCGCGAAGCCGTGGTTCATCGAGACGATCTCGACCTTGCCGGTCGTATGGTCCTTGACGGGGTGGTTGGCGCCGTGATGGCCCTGATGCATCTTCTCGGTCTTCGCGCCGAGTGCCAGGCCCAGCATCTGGTGGCCGAGGCAGATGCCGAAGACCGGGATATCGGTCTTGATCAGTGTCTTGATCACAGGCACGGCATAGTCGCCGGTTGCCGCCGGATCGCCCGGGCCGTTCGACAGGAAGATGCCGTCCGGCTGCATGGCGAGCACGTCTTCGGCGCTCGTTGCTGCCGGCACGACGGTCACCTTGCAGTCGAGGCCGGCAAACAGGCGCAGGATGTTGCGCTTGACGCCGTAATCGAGGCAGACGACGTGGTATTTCGCGTCCGTGGCCTGGAGTTCACCGTAACCTTCATTCCAGACCCACGGCGTTTCGGTCCATTGCGAGGACTGGCCCGAGGAGGCGATCTTGGCGAGGTCGAGACCTTCGAGGCCACTCCAGGCTTTGGCTTCGGCCTTCAGCGCCTCGATGTCGAAGACGCCGTTCGGGTCGTGGGCGATCACCGCGTTCGGAGCCCCGTTCTCACGGATCCAGGCGGTCAGTGCGCGTGTGTCGATGCCGCAGAGACCGATGACGCCGCGGGCCTTCAGCCATTGGTCGAGGTGCTTGGCGGCGCGGTAGTTCGAGGGCTCAGTGATGTCGGCCTTGAAGATGACGCCGACGGCGCCGTGGCGGGCGGCAGGCGTCAGATCCTCGATGTCTTCATCATTGGTGCCGATATTGCCGATATGCGGGAAGGTGAAGGTGACGATCTGGCCGAGATAGGAGGGGTCCGTCAGGATCTCCTCATAGCCGGTCAGCGCGGTGTTGAAGACCACTTCGGCCGGCACCTTGCCGGTCGCGCCGATGCCCTTGCCTTCGATGACCGTGCCGTCGGCAAGAACGAGCAGGGCGGTCGGCTTTTCGATTGTCCAGGGTGCTGTCGCGGTCATCTTCATCCCGTTTCCGGCAGGTGGGCGCGTTGTCGCGCTCGTCGCCATTTGATTTCGCAGGCGTGTGGACACGGCAATGCCGCGCGCTTCAGGCCTGATCACGAATTTTGGTGCAGGTGGCGGTAAATAGCCACGCAATCGCTTAGCGTCAATCTTTGTAGCCAAGATCGTGGCCGTTTTCCTGCGCTTTATCGCGCTGACCGCGCAATTTATTTGATCCGCCGCATCAGCGTGGTTTATGAAGCGGCATCAAAACAGGAGTGAAGACCATGCTGCGCGATCAACTCGCCACCCAGCTGAAAGAGGCGATGAAGGCCAAGAATGCGGAGCGGCTTTCCACCGTCCGGCTGATTCAGGCCGCGGTCAAGGACCGCGATATCGCCAACCGCGGCACCGGCAAGGAGCAGGCGAGCGACGACGAGATCCTGCAGATCCTCGCCAAAATGGTGAAGCAGCGCGACGAATCGGCCAAGATCTACGAGGAGAATTCCCGGCCGGAGCTTGCCGCCAAGGAGCGCGCCGAAATCACCGTCATCCAGGATTTCATGCCAAAGCAGCTTTCGGACAGCGAAGTGCGCGCCAATGTCTCGGCGATCATCACTGAAACGGGTGCCGCAGGCGCCAAGGACATGGGCAAGGTGATGGCGGCGCTGAAGGAGCGTTATGCCGGCCAGATGGATTTCGCCAAGGCGTCGGCGACCGTCAAGGAACTGTTGAACGGATAAGCCTCAGATAACCTTTCTTGCCTGCGGTTCGTCACTGACCGCAGGCCCGAGCACTGCTTCGGCGGCGGCATCGATGATGGCGAATTTCGCCGCCTGATAATTCCAGTATTCGCGGATGAAACGGGCCGATAGCCAGAAGTCACCCTTGCGGGAGGGTTGCGTCCAACCGATGCTCTCCATGGTCGCTGCCTGCATCAGAAGCCGCTTCAGGTGGGTGTTGGAGATCATGAACTGTTCACGGATTTCCCTGAGCGACAGGGGGCCGAGCACGACGCGTTCGGCCGTCCGTGGAAATTCGGGAAGGCGCGAGATCAGGTAGTCCATCACCAGCCCGCCGGAATTCGCCCAGTTGAAAAGGTTGAAGGTGGCGCCCGGATTGCGGACTGCTTCACTTCCTATGATCGCCCTTGCGATCAGCGGCTGGATCGCTGCCATCATCGCCGAGGGGTCGGCGGTGATCTGATCGGCGCGCTCGCCGCCGTCGAGGCTGTCGAGGATCATCATATGGGCGACGAGCCATCGGGTGAAATGCTGCTCGGCGATTTCGGTGGGCTCCAGGTAACGTGTGCGCTTGTCGGGGCCGGGGACCGGTCGCAGGAAGCGATAGGCCAGCATTTCCTGCATGAAGGCCGCGGCTGTGTTGCGGCTGGCGATGTCGTTCCTGACCGCAAAATCGATGAAGCGCCCAGAATAGAGGCCGCCGCTCTTCCCATCGTCGGAATAACCGTAATGAAGCGCGAAGCCGGCATGGGCCATCAGCCAGCGCTGCTGCGCGGCGAAGATCGAGGCGATGCGCGGGCTCTCGCGATAGATGGCGAGCATCTGATCGGCGCAATGCAGGATCGCAGCGAGAAAGCGATCGTCTGCTGCAAGATTATCCGCGGTAAAAGCCATTTGGAGAGGTCCAGGGAGTTCGGCGCATACATCTTTCATGCAGGCGCCGCCTGTCAACGGTTTTGTCAATAAGCGGTTAATCTCAAAGGGAGAGTTGTCGCAAGGAGCCAAAAATTTAAGAAGGCAGGAGCTGGGGGCGCTCCTGCCTTCTTGCTCTTTGCTTCCACCGGCACGCAGGGCCGAAGCCCAAGCCGGAGGGTATTTGCAAAGGCACCCTTGCGAAGCGGCGCCGGGGGTAGGGATGGTGCTTCGCTCGGGGATCGCTTTGTTGAGATCGAACCTATTGCGGGCTGGCTGCTTATTCAAATTACAAAAAAATAATAATTGCCGGAATCGGCGATTTGGGAGGCGTCGAAGCGGGCTCTCGGGAGGTGGCGCGGAGGATCATGAGGCGCAATCGGAAGAGGTAATAAACCTTTGTTCCCAAAAGTTTTTCTTCGGATCTGTCAGAGGCTTCCGCTGTCGCGGAAGTCATGGGTGGCGGCGGAATTCCGGCTCTGCGACGACAATAATGTCGCACCCTGTCGCAGGGGGCGATAACGCGTTTTTGATTGGATAACCGGAGCCGCCGATGACGGCCGCATAGCCTGTGAATAGCGGGTTTTCATGACAAGTTTCATGGCATGGAGCGGAAAAGCAGCTTATATGGGAGCTGGCCAAGAGGTATAAATGCGCTTTTCCAACACCTTTCTCGATGATATTCGCGACCGCGTTCCGATTTCGAACGTGATTGCGCGCCGCGTGAGCTGGGACAAACGCAAGACCAATGTGTCGCGCGGCGATTACTGGGCCTGCTGCCCGTTCCACGGCGAGAAATCGCCGAGCTTTCACTGCGAGGACCGCAAGGGCCGTTATCATTGCTTCGGCTGCGGCGTCACCGGAGACCATTTCCGCTTCCTGACGGAACTTGAAGGTCTGAGTTTCCCCGAGGCGGTGCAGCAGATCGCCGATATGGCCGGCGTGCCGATGCCGCTTGCCGATCCTGTGATGGAGAAGCGCGAGAAGGAGCGCGGCTCGCTGATCGACGTCATGGAAATGGCGACACAGTTTTTCCAGGATCAGCTGCAGACGGCGAATGGGGCGAGGGCGCGCGCCTATCTGCGCGACCGCGGATTGACGGGACGCACCATCGAGACCTTCCGTCTCGGCTTTGCGCCCGACAGCCGCAATGCGCTCAAGGAATTCCTCGCCGGCAAGGGTGTCTCCAAGGAGCAGATCGAGGCCTGCGGTCTGGTCGTGCATGAAAACGTGCCGGTTTCCTATGATCGCTTCCGCGACCGCATCATGTTCCCGATCCTTTCGTCGCGGGAAAAGGTGATCGCTTTCGGCGGCCGCGCCATGTCTGCCGATGCGCCGGCGAAATATCTGAACTCCAACGAGACGGAGCTCTTCCACAAGGGCAATGTCCTTTACAATTTCGCCCGCGCGCGCCGCGCGATCCAGGGACCGGGCCGCGGCGATCCTCAGGACGACAATGCGACCGGCACCATCATCGCCGTCGAAGGCTATATGGACGTGATCGCGCTCTATCAGGCGGGCATCGAGAATGCCGTTGCGCCGCTTGGCACGGCGCTCACCGAAAACCAGCTCGAGCTGCTCTGGAAGATGGTGCCGCAGCCGGTGCTCTGCTTCGACGGCGACAGCGCCGGCATCCGCGCCGCCAATCGCGCCGCCGAACTGGCGCTGCCGCATCTGAAGCCCGGCCGTTCCGTTCGCTTCGCGCTTCTGCCCGATGGCAAGGATCCCGACGATCTGGTGCGCGATGACGGGCGCGCGCCTTTCGACAAGGTGATGAGCCAGGCAAAGCCGCTCTCCGAGATGCTTTGGAGCCGGGAGATCAATACCGGCAAGTTCGACACGCCGGAGGCGCGCGCCGAACTCGAGGCGCGGCTGAAGCAACTGGTCGCCGTCATCGCCGACGAGAACGTCCGCCGTCACTACCAGCAGGATATTCGCGATCGGCTGAACGTCTTCTTCCAGCCGCAGTTCCAGAACCGCAACAATGGCGATCGCCGCGGCGGCTTCAACGGCAACGGCAATTACCGGACGGGCCGCGACAATGCGGGCAAGGCCGGGCCGAAAAGCCCCAGCGTCATTTCCGAAAGGCTCGCCCGCTCGGGTCCCGTGCGCGGTCACCAGAACAATACGGCGCTGCGCGAAAGCGTGCTGGCGTTGACCGTCGTCAATCACCCCTCGCTGATGATCGACGATTATGACGAGATCGCCGCAATCGAATATGACAGCCGCGAGCTGCAGCGGCTCTGGTCGGCGATGCTGGGGGCAGCCGCGGCCGTCGCCGGCCCGCATCTGACGCGCGAATATCTGACCGAAAGGCTGGAATTCGAAGGCTTCGGCCCGCTCATCAAAAGCCTCGACCAGCAGGTGCGCAATGCCCGGCTATGGATCGCGACCGAGGAGGCTGCGATGGAGGATGCGCGTGAGGGATACCGCCAGGCACTGGCCTCCCACAAGCGGGCGAAGGCGCTGCGCCGGCAGAAGATCGAGCTCGAGCGCGAGATCGCGCTGGCAACCGAAGCCGGCGACGGCGAGGCGATCGTTCAGCTGATGCGAGCGCAGCAGGAAGTGCATTTCGAAGGGGTGCGCCTTGAGAACCAGGAGGCCATCATCGATGGCTTCGGCGTGCTTTCCGGCCGCGTCAAAGGGGCGGCGAACCACTGATGTCGCTGACTGAACGAAACGAACCGGGCTTTTCCGCTTCCGGCGCGCTGTTTTCTTCCGGCCGCTCGCCGCTCGATATCCTCAAGCAGGTCTACGGCTATTCCTCCTTCCGCGGCAAGCAGCAGCAGGTGGTCGAGCATGTGGTTTCCGGCGGCGATGCGGTCGTGCTCTTTCCCACAGGCGCCGGCAAGTCGCTGTGCTTCCAGATCCCGGCGCTCTGCCGCGATGGCGTCGGCATCGTCGTTTCGCCGCTGATTGCGCTGATGCGCGATCAGGTGGAGGCGATGAAGCAGCTCGGCATCCGCGCCGCAGCACTCAACTCGTCGCTGTCGCGCGAGGAGTTCGTCGAGGTTCGCCGCGCGCTTTCGGCGGGCCAGCTCGACCTTCTCTACGTGACGCCCGAGCGCATTTTGACCGATGGGTTCCGTGAGCTGATCGCCAACGAGAAGATCGCGCTATTTGCGATTGACGAGGCCCATTGCGTCTCGCAATGGGGCCATGATTTCCGGCCGGAATATCGCGAACTCGGGCGGCTCGGCGAGCAATATCCCGGTGTGCCCCGCGTGGCGCTGACGGCGACGGCCGATCCGCATACGCGCGACGACATGATCGAGCGGCTGGGTTTGGATTCTGCCGAGATCTTCACCACCAGTTTCGACCGTCCGAACATCGCCTACGAGATCGTCGAGCGTGATCAGCCGCGCCAGCAGCTGCTGCGGTTCCTGTCCGGCCACAAGGGCGACAGCGGCATCGTCTATTGCCTGTCGCGCGCCAAGGTCGAGGATACGGCCGAATGGCTAAACGGGCAGGGCATTCGCGCCCGCGCCTATCATGCAGGCATGGACAGGGCGGTTCGTGACGCCAATCAGGATGCCTTCCTGAAAGAAGAGAACCTCTGTCTGGTCGCCACCGTCGCCTTCGGCATGGGCATCGACAAACCGAACGTGCGTTATGTCGCCCATCTCGACCTGCCGGGTTCGGTGGAAGCCTATTATCAGGAGACTGGGCGCGCCGGCCGCGACGGCCTGCCGTCCGAAGTCTGGATGGCCTATGGCATGGCCGACGTCATCCAGCGCGGCCGGATGATCGACGAGGGCAGCGCTGCCGCGGAGATCAAACGGGTCGAACGCGCCAAGCTCAACGCATTGCTGGCGATCTGCGAGACCGCCTCCTGCCGCCGCCAGGCGATCCTTGCCCATTTCGGCGAGGCGCATGCCGGCCATTGCGGCAATTGCGACACCTGCCTGAAGCCCGTCGAGACCTGGGAGGGCACGGACGCGGCAATCAAGGCGTTGGCGGCCGTCTACCGCACCGGCGAGCGTTTCGGCGCTGGCCATGTCATCGATGTGCTCCTCGGCCACGTCAACGAAAAGACCGAACGCTTCGGTCATGCCGAAATGCCGGTCTTCGGCGCCGGCAAGGATATTCCGGCGCGCGTCTGGCAGTCGGTCTTCCGCCAGTTGCTTGCCATGGGGCTGATCCGTGTCGACCACGAGGCCTTCGGGGCGCTGAAGCTGGAGCCGGAGGCGCGTGCCGTCTTCAAGCACGAGCGACAGGTGTTCTTCCGCAAGGACCGCCCGGCCTCGGAACGGCGCACGAAGAAGGCGGAGCGCAGCGAGCGCAAATCGGGACTATCAGGCGCCGACGGCAGTCTCTTCGAGGCGCTTAGGGCCGAGCGCATGGCGATCGCCAAATCGCTCGGCGTGCCGCCCTATGTCGTCTTTCCCGATACGACGCTGATCGCCTTCGCCACGGAGCGGCCTCGCAGCCGCAAGGAATTGCTCGCCATATCAGGCGTCGGGCAGGCGAAGCTCGAACGTTACGGCGATGCCTTCCTGGAGATCATCCTGGCACAGGACAACGGCTGAGCGGCAAGGGAGGAGCGCCGATGGCCCAGAATATTTACGACCGACCGGAATTCTTCGCTGGATATAGCGGCATGAGACGATCCTTGCACGGGCTCGACGGAGCATCCGAGTGGCCGGCGGTGCGCGCGCTGCTGCCCAATCTTGCCGGCAAGCATGTTGTCGATCTCGGCTGCGGCTTCGGCTGGTTTTCGCGTTTTGCCGTGAGCCAGGGTGCTGCAAGCGTGCTTGCGCTCGACATCTCGGAAAAGATGATCGCCAGAGCGAGGGCCGATACGGCGGAAGCAGCGATCACCTACGAGATCGCCGATCTCGAGCATCTCACGCTTGCTCAAGCTTCCTTCGATTTCGCCTATAGCTCGCTGGCGCTGCATTATATCGAGGATTTTGCCGGTCTCGCCGCGACGGTCTATCGCGCGCTTTTGCCGGGATCGCAATTCGTCTTCACCATCGAGCATCCGATCTTCATGGCGCCGACCAATCCCGCCTGGGCAGCCGATGCCGAGGGGCGGCGCATCTGGCCGCTCGACCGTTATTCCGTCGAAGGTCTGCGCACCACCGACTGGCTTGCCAAGGGTGTGGTCAAGCAGCACCGCAAGCTCGGCACGACGCTCAACACATTGATCGCGGCCGGCTTTACCATTCGCCATGTCGAGGAGTGGAGCCCGAACGAAGATGAGCTCCACGACAATCCAGATTGGGCGGAGGAGATCGACCGGCCGATGTTCCTGCTGATCTCGGTCCAGCGCTGAGAAGACAAGCCGGCGGCAATATGCTAACCCGGCGGGCAAACGAAATCTCTGGGAAAGGCCGTCCATGACCTCGCAATTTCTCTCCCATCTCAGCAACGAGATCTCAGCGCTGAAGGATGCCGGCCTCTACAAATCCGAGCGCGTCATCAGCTCCAAGCAGGCGGGCGAGATCGCGATTTCCACCGGCGAGCGGGTGCTGAATTTCTGCGCCAACAACTATCTCGGCCTTGCCGATAACGAGGAGCTGGCCGAGGCCGGCAAGCAGGCGCTCGACCGATACGGCTACGGCATGGCTTCGGTGCGCTTCATCTGCGGCACGCAGGAAGAGCATAAGCAGCTCGAAGCGCGCATCTCCTCTTTCCTCGGCATGGAAGACACGATCCTCTATTCCTCCTGCTTCGACGCCAATGGCGGCCTGTTCGAAACGCTGCTGTCGGAAGAGGACGCGATCATCTCGGACGCGCTGAACCATGCCTCGATCATCGACGGTGTGAGGCTCTCGAAGGCCAAGCGCTTCCGCTACGCCAACAACGATATGGCAGCGCTCGAGGAGGAACTGAAGAAGGCCGAAGGCAGCCGCTTCAAGCTGGTCGCCACCGACGGTGTCTTCTCGATGGACGGGATCATCGCCAATTTGGGCGGCGTCTGCGACCTCGCCGAGAAATACGGCGCGATGGTCATGGTCGATGACAGCCATGCCGTCGGCTTCGTCGGTAAGAATGGCCGCGGTTCGCCGGAATATTGCGGCGTCGAGGGCCGGATCGACATCATCACCGGTACGCTCGGCAAGGCGCTTGGCGGCGCCTCGGGCGGCTATACCTCCGCCAAGGCAGAGGTCGTCGAATGGCTGCGGCAGCGCTCGCGGCCCTATCTGTTTTCGAACACGCTGGCGCCCGTTATCGCCGCCGCCTCGCTCAAAGTGTTCGACCTCATCGAAAACGGCGATGCCTTGCGCAGGCGCCTTTCCGACAATGCCGATCTGTTCCGCACTGAAATGACCAAGCTCGGCTTCACGCTTGCCGGCGAGGGCCATCCGATCATTCCCGTCATGCTGGGCGACGCCAAACTCGCCCAGGATATGGCAAGCCTGATGCTGAAGAAGGGGATCTATGTGATCGGCTTCTCCTTCCCCGTCGTGCCGAAAGGCCAGGCCCGCATCCGCACGCAAATGTCGGCGGCGCATTCGCGGGCGGATGTGGAGCGGGCAATCGCGGCCTTTGCCGAGGCAGGGCGGGAATTGGGTGTGATTTGACAATAGGCGTTGCCATCTCCCTCTTCTCCCAAGTGGGGAGAGAGGGAGTCGCAAAGTCAGGCACCAGAACAAGGGCAGGATATCGTTGATGTCGAACATGATGAAGGCGCTGGTCAAAGCGAAACCGGAGGTCGGACTCTGGATGGAGAATGTGCCGGTGCCCGAGGTTGGGCCGAACGACGTGCTGATCCGGGTGAAGAAATCGGCAATCTGCGGCACCGACGTCCATATCTGGAACTGGGATCAGTGGGCGCAGAAGACCATTCCGGTGCCGATGGTGGTCGGCCATGAATTCTCCGGCGAGATCGCCGAGATCGGCTCGGCGGTCACCCGCTATCATATCGGCGAGCGGGTCTCCGGCGAAGGGCATATCGTCTGCGGCAAGTGCCGCAACTGCCGGGCGGGCAGGGGGCATCTCTGCCGCAACACGCTCGGCGTCGGCGTCAACCGGCCGGGTTCGTTCGGCGAGTTCGTCTGCATTCCCGAAAACAATGTCGTGCCGATCCCGGATGATATTTCCGACGAGATCGCCGCCATCTTCGATCCGTTCGGCAATGCCGTGCACACGGCGCTCTCCTTCGATCTCGTCGGCGAGGACGTGCTCGTCACCGGTGCCGGGCCGATCGGCATCATGGGCGCGCTCGTCGCCAAGCGATCCGGCGCCCGCAAGGTCGTCATCACCGATATCAATCCGCACCGGCTGGAGTTGGCGCGCAAGCTCGGCATCGATCATGTCGTCGACGCATCGAAGGAAAACCTCGCCGACGTGATGAAGGCGATCGGTATGACGGAAGGATTCGACGTCGGGCTGGAAATGTCGGGGGCCGCACCTGCCTTCCGCGACATGATCGACAAGATGAACAATGGCGGCAAGATTGCCATTCTCGGCATCGCGCCGGCCGGCTTCGAAATTGACTGGAACAAAGTGATCTTCAAGATGCTCAATCTCAAGGGCATCTACGGCCGCGAGATGTTCGAGACCTGGTACAAGATGATCGCTTTCGTCCAGGGCGGCCTCGATCTCGCACCCATCATCACCCACCGGATCGGTATCGACGATTTTCGCGACGGCTTCGAGGCGATGCGGTCGGGTAACTCGGGCAAAGTGGTCATGGACTGGATCTGAGAAGGGTGAATGCTTTGCGCCGTCGTGCCGGCCGGCAGGTATGCCGCCGGCTTGACGGCAAAACCGGTAGAAAATCCTGCGTATAAGGCTGCGTGGCGTGCAAAAACTTTACTGCCCTTGTCTTTTGTTCGCAGCATCTTAAATAAGGGTTCGCAATCGCTGCCGCGGTTCAAAGCCTGTGGATAAGGCTTTTTCCGTATTTTTGTGGGCTTTTTTTCTGGAAAAGCTTGACGAGAACAAAAAATGTAGGAATCACCGTTCGACTTGTTGAATGGTGAACTGGGTCAAGGCGGATCGCGCAACCATGGCCGGAAATCCAAGAGCAAGAAAGCTTTGCTGTCCGGTGCCGGTAATCGTGGTTAATCAGGCTTTAAATGTCATCCCGTTAGGTGGGCAAAGGTGATTCGAGGGCGGCGCGTGCGGCGCGTCAGGCCCTGAGACAGCCCGTTCACTGTAGCGAGATTGGATAGCGTCAGGAAGGCGACGATATAAATGGCAACCAAGGTCAAAGAGAACGAAGACGCGGAAGTCGAACGCGACAGCGCAAGCGACGGCCCTCTTCTCGATCTTTCCGACGACGCGGTCAAGAAGATGATCAAGGCCGCCAAGAAGCGCGGCTATGTGACGATGGACGAGCTGAACGCCGTCTTGCCGTCCGAAGAAGTGACGTCCGAGCAGATCGAAGACACGATGTCGATGCTGTCCGACATGGGCATCAACGTCATCGAAGACGAGGAAGCCGAGGAAGCCGGTGCTTCCGGCGGCAGCGATGACGACGACGCCGGCGGCGACGAGGAGAGCGAAGGCGGCGAACTCGCGCCCTCGAGTGGCACCGCACTTGCGACTGCCAAGAAAAAAGAACCGACCGACCGTACCGACGATCCGGTGCGCATGTACCTGCGCGAAATGGGCTCGGTGGAGCTTCTGTCCCGCGAGGGCGAAATCGCGATCGCCAAGCGTATCGAGGCCGGCCGCGAGACGATGATCGCGGGTCTCTGCGAGAGCCCGCTGACCTTCCAGGCGCTGATCATTTGGCGCGACGAACTCAACGAAGGCACGACGTTGCTGCGCGAGATCATCGATCTCGAAACGACCTATTCCGGCCCTGAAGCCAAGGCTGCGCCGCAGTTCCAGAGCCCGGAGAAGATCGAAGCCGATCGCAAGCTCGCAGAAGAGAAAGAAAAGACCCGTCGCGCCCGCTCCGGCGACGACGACATCACCGATGTCGGCGGCGAAGGCCTGCCTCCCGAGGAGGAGGAAGAGGACGAGGACGAATCCAACCTTTCGCTGGCGGCGATGGAAGCCGAGCTTCGCCCGCAGGTGATGGAGACGCTCGATACGATCGCCGAGACCTACAAGAAGCTGCGCAAGCTGCAGGACCAGCAGGTCGAGCAGCGCCTGTCGGCTTCCGGCACGCTGTCCACTGCCCAAGAGCGCCGTTACAAGGAACTCAAAGATGAGCTCATCAAAGCCGTCAAATCTCTGTCCTTGAACCAGAACCGCATCGACGCCCTCGTCGAGCAGCTCTACGACATCAACAAGCGCCTCGTTTCCAACGAGGGCCGCCTGTTGCGTCTGGCCGAATCCTACGGCGTCAAGCGCGACTCCTTCCTGGAGCAGTACCAGGGCGCCGAACTCGATCCGAACTGGATGAAGTCGATCGGCAATCTGGCCGCCCGCGGCTGGAAGGAATTCGCCAGGGGCGAAAACACGACGATCCGCGACATTCGCCAGGAAATCCAGAATCTGGCGACCGAAACCGGTATCTCGATCTCGGAATTCCGCCGCATCGTGCATATGGTGCAGAAGGGCGAGCGCGAAGCGCGTATTGCCAAGAAGGAAATGGTCGAAGCGAACCTTCGCCTCGTCATCTCCATCGCCAAGAAGTACACGAACCGCGGCCTGCAGTTCCTCGACCTCATTCAGGAAGGCAATATCGGCCTGATGAAAGCGGTCGACAAGTTCGAATACCGCCGCGGCTACAAGTTCTCGACCTATGCGACATGGTGGATTCGTCAGGCGATCACCCGTTCGATCGCCGACCAGGCCCGCACGATCCGCATTCCGGTGCACATGATCGAGACGATCAACAAGATCGTCCGCACGTCGCGCCAGATGCTGCACGAGATCGGCCGCGAGCCGACACCGGAAGAACTGGCCGAAAAGCTCGCCATGCCGCTCGAAAAGGTCCGCAAGGTCCTGAAGATCGCCAAGGAGCCGATCTCGCTCGAAACCCCTGTCGGTGACGAAGAGGATTCGCATCTCGGCGATTTCATCGAGGACAAGAACGCGCTGCTGCCGATTGACGCCGCCATCCAGGCGAATCTGCGCGAGACGACGACTCGTGTTCTCGCCTCGCTGACGCCGCGCGAAGAGCGTGTGCTGCGCATGCGCTTCGGCATCGGCATGAACACCGACCACACGCTCGAAGAAGTTGGCCAGCAGTTCTCGGTCACCCGCGAACGTATCCGCCAGATCGAGGCGAAGGCGCTGCGCAAGCTGAAGCATCCGAGCCGCTCTAGAAAGCTGAGAAGCTTCCTCGACAGCTAAGACTTCGACGACACCGTTCTCATTGAAAAAGCCGGGCTTCATGCCCGGCTTTTGCTTTTGTGATTAACACCAATGATCCCGGCATCTTTCTTGTCCCTCCCTGGTGACAAGCCTATAATCCGGCCACGGGAAGGGATCGATCGCCGCGCGCGAGCGAGAGTTGACGTGTGGCCGTATACACCGATCCTCCGCTAGATCCGGATGGTTCAGGCCTGACGGGCCTGAAATCTGAATCCGGATCCACATCAAAGAAGTAGAGCATGGCGTCGTCCGAAAACCGCTGACACTTTTCGGCACCATGCTCTGGGAGGTGCGACATGACCACTTACATTCTTTTGATCAATTGGACCGATCAGGGCATCCGCAATGTTCGCGACTCGGCCAAACGGCTCGATGCGGCAAAGAAATTGCTCGCCGGCGTCGGCGGCTCCTTCAACCAGTTCTATTTGACGATGGGCGGGCACGACATGGTCGCCGTCTGCGAGGCGCCCGATGACGCCGTCATGGCGCATTTTACCCTCTCGCTGGCGATGGGCGGCAATGTTCGGACTGAGACGCTGAAGGCATTCCCGGAGGCCGCCTACCGGGATCTCATCGGCTCACTCGGGTAGCCGGAGATCGTCGGTCTTGAAGATTGCGGAGCACTCGTTGCGCTGGCAGTGTCGCGGCTTGCTTCAATTTCCGCGGCAGGCTCCGGCCCAACTTTTTGGAGAAGGTCAGCGGCAACAACGTCGAGGTGAAGGGCGGTGCCTTCCGCAGCAAACGGAAGTGGTACAACATCCAGTTTAAATGCGAGTTCGATGCCCGCTCCGGCAAGGTCCTGTCCTTTACCTTCCTCGTCGGCGATGCCATTCCGCGAGATGAATGGCAGGAGCACAATTTGGTGGCCGACGATGGCGCGGTCGAGCAATAAGCCTCATCGCGGCTCGATCACGCGGTTTTTTTCTTTTGTGGCTTGATGCTGCCGGTTTTAGGGGCCACATCGCTGCTGTGACAGAAGAAGACGTAGAACCGGCGGAAGCGCAGCACGAAACGGGAAGGCAGCGGCCTGAAATCCGCTGGGGCGTCGTCGCGTCTGTTGTTGCCCATATTCCTATCCTTGCTGCTCTCATTTTCGGGCTGCCGAAGATTGAGCCGAAACCTGCCGAAGACGAGAGTGTGAAAGTGGAACTCGTCCCGCCGCCGGAGGAGAAAAAGCCGGAGCCCAAGCCCGAGGAAAAGCCACCGGAGCCGAAGCCGCCGGAAGAGGCCAAGAAGGAACCGCCTCCGCCTCCGCCGCCACCACCGCCACCGCCAGCGCCAGCGCCGGAAGCTGCAAAGCCACAGGCAGAACCTCCAAGGTCGTCGCGTACCTTTCGTCCGGTGCTTGAATTTGCCGATAAGGGTTCTGCGCCGAAAGAAACGGAACAGGGAGAGCCGCAGCAGGCAGAAGCACCAAAGCCACCAATTGCTGATGTAAAACCGGAGGAGGTACGAGTGGAGCCGCCGCAGCCCGAAAAGCCTCAAGTTTCGGAGACAATGCCTGCTGCAAATCCGGTGCCTCGGGATATTGAACTTCCACAGGTGGAGACTGTTGAGTCCAATCCGGAAAAGAACGGGCCGGCTGCCACAGGGCAGGACGAGGCAAAGACGAATTTCGAGCAGCCGAAGCCAACCAAGGACACAACGGTGCAGGCGCCTTCGACACCGCCAAAAGCCGAGGCCAAGGAGGCAGACAAAATGATTAAGTCGAAGACGCTGTTTTCCGAAAGGGCCATCGCCAGTCCGATGATCAAGACCGCAATCAGCAATCTGCCGCGAGGCGAGCGTATCAACCAGCTTTGCCAGACCGAACTCAGGCAGCAACTAATCCATTCGGCCGCGCAATATCAACCGCATTGGCTACCTTCCTACTCGCTTTTGAGCGGAAGTGTACTTGATGCACGCCGCGGTGCCTTCAAGAGCCGCAATGAATGGTTTGAGGTCAGATTCAGATGCGAAGTGGATAATGATGCGACGAAGATCATATCCTTCGAGTATGATGTCGGAAAATCGGTTCCGCGCAGCGAATGGAAAAGCCGTCGTTTTCCTGAAGATTAACGATCAGGAGGGAGTTCGGCCAATGCAACAGCCACGCGCAAGCAACCCTACCTAGCTTCTTCCCATGGCCGTGATGATCCGGTGAAGAAGAGGACAATGATATGTCGAACGAGATCGAGCGTTTTTTTGAGCATCAGGACGAAGCCGTCAGTGCGCTGTTCCTGGAAAACAAGGGCGACGAGCTGACCGATATTCTGGTGGCTGCTCTGGAAGAGGCTTTCGAAATCCTTCTCGAAGCCGCGCCCGCCGAAACTGTTCATTGAGGTCGCAGGGGGCTCGCTCGAGCGATCGCGCCGCTTGCGCTGTCCCGCCTTGTCGGGATAATGCGCCAGCACCAATGGCCTAGATATCATGTCGATTTTCCAAGAGGATCAACCGCCGTCGGCGGGCGCGCTCGATGCCCGTCTGGCCGGTTACCGGTTCGAACGCGATGCGCTCGGCCGCTCCGCCGCAAGTGTCTTCCGGCTGGAAGCTCTCCGATTGCCGACGCTTTATCTGAAGGTCGAAGAGGTCGGTCCTTTTGGCGAACTCGCCGACGAGGCGGCCAGGCTTTGCTGGCTCAAGGCTTCCGGTCTGCCCTGTCCCGATGTTATAGCAGAGGACAGCGACGGTGTGCACAACCGGTTGCTGATCAGCGCGCTTCCCGGGAGTGATCTCGCCAGTACGTCAGTGCTGACGCCGCTTGCGCGGGTTGAACTGCTGGCAGTGGCGCTTCTTGACCTGCATCGCCTGCCGATCGCGTCCTGCCCCTTCGACAATCGGCTGGAGATGCGTGTTGCTGTAGCGAAAGCGCGGATGCAGGCCGGTATCATCGACGAGACCGATTTCGATGAGACGCGACTTGGAAAGAGTGCCGAAGCCCTGTTTGCCGAACTCGAAAGCGGGAGGCCTGGCCGCGAGGATCTCGTCGTCACCCATGGTGATGCCTGTCTGCCGAATTTCATCGCGCCGGAAAAGGGATTTTCGGGTTATATCGACTGCAGCCGGCTTGGCGTCGCCGACCGCTATCAGGATATCGCGCTCGCCTGCCGCAGCATCGCCTCCAATTTCGGCGAGACGCTGGTGCAGCCCTTCCTTGATCGCTACGGCATGCCGGCCGCGGATCCGGCGAGACTCGATTATTATCAGCTGCTCGACGAGTTCTTCTAGGCAGCCAGTCTGGCCGGAATGATTGCGTCATCTCGCTGTGGCTGGCAGAGTGGCCGGCGATCGGACCTGCGGACAGAGAATGGCGAAAAACCAGTTCAGGATGTTGCGCTCGGCGCTATCAGGCGTCGAAGCGGTAGAGGCGGAAACGCATCACAGCTTTGCGCGCCATACGCATGAGCAGTTCGGCATCGGTTTGATGTCCGCCGGGGCGCAGTCGTCGCTCAGCGGCCGCGGCATGGTGGAGTCTGAGGCCGGCGACATCATCACGGTCAATCCGAACGAAGTGCATGATGGCGCGCCGATCGGCGAAGGCCGGTCGTGGCGCATCCTCTATTTCGATCCCGCCATCGTCAGCGGTCTGTCACGAGAGATCAGCGAAAGCGGGGTAGGGCGGTCGGAAATCCCGCATCCCGTCATCCGCAATGCGGCGACCGCCGCCCGCTTCGAAATGCTGTTTGGCGCGGTGACCGGCGGCAGGGCGGCGGAGGATCTGCTCCGCGAGGAACTGCTTCTGCAACTCGTCGCCGACGTCATGCGGGAGCGCTCTTGTACCGAAGAGCGGCCAATGGTGCCGGCGTCGATCCGCGCGGCTCGAGATCTGATCGACGACGATCCGCTTGCCGCCGTCTCGCTTGCCGATCTCTCCAGGGAAAGCGGGCTCAGTCGCTTCCAGGTGCTGCGCGGTTTTGCCAAGGCGACCGGCCTGACGCCGCATGCCTATCTCGTCCAGGCCCGCATCCATATCGCCCGCCGGCTGATCGCTCAGGGCATGCCGCTTGCGGAGGCGGCCTTTGCCAGCGGCTTTGCCGACCAGAGCCACATGACGCGGGTCTTCGTGCGCAAATACGGCCTGTCGCCGCGCCTCTATGCCGGCGCCTTTCTCTGAGCGGTGCTGGCATGTCGAGCCTCGTCACCGGCACGGCGATGCTGGCGGAAGGCGGAGTTTCGATCAGCAGGACGTAGGGTCGGTGATGGAGAGATCAGTCCTCCGTGCCTGAGGTGCAGCCACCCGCCCTCGTCCTTCGAGGCTCCGGCCTTTGGCCTGCGCGCCTCAGGATGAGGGCTAGTCGGTGCGCCGTGCCGCTTCACTTCCCGTTGAACCAGGCCGCAACCTCTCTCCAGCCTCATCCTGAGGTGCCCCGTAAGGGGCCTCGAAGGACGGGGCTGGCCGCGCGCTTTAGTTCTTTGTTTTATCCTGCAATTTCGTTCAAGACCCTGATCCATCCCTGCTGTTTTGTCGGCGCATCCAAGAGGAGACGCCGAATGTCGAGACAGGTTCAAGGTTATGTCTATCTGGCGCTGGCCATGCTGACCGTGGGGAGCACCGTCATTGCAAGCAAGCTCATCGCGTCGGGCCTGCCGCCGTTCAGCGCCACCGCATTGCGCTTCGCCATCGCCTTTCCAGTCCTTCTCGTGCTGATGCGGGCGACCGGCGCGCGGCTGCCGAAACTCTCCAGGCAAGATCGCTTCACCCTTTTCATTCAGGCCGGGGCCGGCAGTGTCGGTTATACGACGCTGCTGATCTCCGGCCTCAGCCTGACCTCGGCCGCCGATGCCGGCGTCATCATCGGCACGCTGCCGGTGGTCTCGGCCGCAATCTCCATCCTGCTGCTCCGGGAACGGCCGCAGCCGGCTCTGCTTCTTGCCGTGGCGCTTGCAACGGCGGGCGTGCTGTCGATCGCCTTCACGCCGGATGCCGCCGGAGGATCGCTCTCCGGCAATGCACTGATCTTCGTGGCAGTCGTCTGCGAGGGGCTGTTCATCCTGCTGAACAAAAGACTGAAGACGGAGGTTGCACCGCTTGCCCTGTCGACGCTGATGGCCGGCATCGGCTTTATCGTTGCCGCCATCCCGGCTGTTTTTGAAGCGCCTTTCCCAGATGGTATTTCGGCAAGCGCTGTCGCCGCCGTCGTCTATTATGCGCTGGTGCCGACCGTCGGCGGATTTCTGCTCTGGTATGCGGGAGCAGAAAGGGTGAGCGGCACGGAAGCCGCGCTCTTCACGGCGCTGGCGCCGGTTTCCGCCGTCATGCTTGCCTTTATCATTCTTGGCGAGCCGGTCGGGCTCAGCCAGTTCGCGGGTATCGCCTGCGTGCTTGCGGCCGTGCTCGGGCTTGCCTTTGCCGGGAGCCGTTCAGTGAAACTTGCCGGAGGGAGATAGACCATGCAGTTCAGCCATTCCGATGCCATGTGGCAGGCCTTTCCGGAGCTTCGCGCCGGCGCGCTCCACGCCGACGGCATCCATGCAGATGCCGATGTCGAGGCGGCGATCGTAAGCTTCAGCGCGATCGCCGAGGCCCGGCTGGTCAAAGCGCAAGAGGGCGAATTCCCCGAAATCCAGGCCTGGCGGCGCGGCTTTTCCCGTATGGGGCTGAAGCCGACGCAATATCGCTGCGCTTCCGAGGCGTTGTTGCGTCGCTTCCGCCAGGAACATGCGCTGCCGCGCCTGCATCCGCTCATCGATCTCTGCAATGCGATTTCGCTCGCCTTCGCCATTCCGGTCGCCGTCTTCGACGTCGAAAAGATCGCTGGCGATCTCGAAGTCCGGCGAGCCAAGGGTGACGAGACCTATCTGACCTTCGCCGGCGAAATCGAGCATCCGGAGGCGAACGAAGTGATCTTCGCAGACGATGAACACAGGACTCATGCGCGGCGCTGGACGAACCGGCAGAGCGGGCTTTCGGCGGTGCGGGAGACGACGCGCTCGGTGCTGATCGTTGTCGAGGCCTTGCACGTCTCTGCCGGCGACGACATCGCCCGCCTGGTCGAAACAGCTGCGGATGCGCTTGCACGTCACTGGCCGGTGGTGGCGAAAACGGCGATATTCAGTTCGGTATCACCGCGTTTCGAATTCTGAGGTTGATCTCAGGTGTCGTCAGATCAGTAGGTTCGAGCCCTTGGGCCGGCGACGTGTCCGCCCTATCTCAGTGGGATCGATACCTCCTGGAGACGAATCCCCATGTCAGAAAAGATGTCAGATAAGTCGATCAAGATTCCGGGGCCGGATCATCCGATCAGCGTCGAGCACAATCCCTCCCGCGTCGTCGTCACGCTCGGCGGCAAGACGATTGCCGATACCCGCAATGCGCTGACGCTGCGCGAGGCCTCCTATCCGCCGGTGCAATATATTCCGCGCAAGGATGTCGACATGTCGCTGCTTCAACGCACCGACCACGCCACCCATTGCCCCTATAAGGGCGACGCTTCCTACTACAGCATCATTCCGGGCGGCGAGCGCTCGAAGAATGCCGTCTGGACCTACGAGGCGCCGAATGCGGCGGTCAGCAGCATCAAGGACCATCTTGCCTTCTATCCCGACCGTGTCGACGGCATCGAGGAAATGGCCTCTCCGGAAGCCGGCGCCTTCTGACGCTGCATCGAAGCCGTTCCGGCGGAACATGTTCGCCGCGGAACCGTTAGCGTTATCTAGCCGGGGATGTGTCGTGCCGAAATTCTACTTTCAGCTTTTCGATCGGGATGGCGTCGGGGCGACCGAGACGGGATATGATTTCGACTCTGTCGAGGCTGCGAAAGCGGAGGCGCGGCGCGTTCTCGCGGAAATGGCCGCCGAAGGCTTGCCGGCTGCACCTTTGAATATGCTGTCGGTGGAACTGTTCGATGAAAGCCGGCGGCCGCTGGCAGAAATCCGGCTGATTCTCGAAGAAATTTCGAAATAGCCGTGATCGGCTTGCCTGCCTTGAATAGCTGTCGATCGAGGCGAAGCAATCGAAAGACTATGTCAAATTTAATTGCCGGCTATGAAGGCGGGTCTTAGCGTCGCGTCACGATCGACCGAGTCGGTTTGATGCGTATGTGTGTGACCGGCGGCAGCCGTTAACGGGGACCGCTATCGTAAGACGTCGAGCCATTCATTGCTGAAGACTAGACTGGCAACTGTGACCGGGTCGCCCTTCTCGTTGCGAACGGTGACGGCGATCGTCATGCGATCACCCGCAGGCAGTTCGTCACGGGCCACATCCAGCAGGATGCGGGTCACCTCTTTAGGAATGTCTTCGCGAGATTTGAGCTCGGTGCCGTGCTCGTCGCGCGTGGGACCTTCGCCGTTGTGTAGATCGAAATAGTAGCGAGCCATGTTTTTTCCTGCGCGTCACAGGAGAAATCACAGATGAAGACAATTGTTCCCGAGGCTAGGCATTGATTCTTATAGAAAATACAGGTCGCATCGAAATGGTCAGGAACTTTTGCGCTATCGGCGGACAAACCCGTGATTGAAGCTCTGCTGCTGAACCTTGGTAGCCGCGATGTGCTGTCGGCCGAGGAGGAAAGCCATCTCAGAGCGGTCATCGTAAAAGACAGGCACTTCGTTGCCGGAGAGGATCTCGTCTCCGAAGGAAGCCGTCCGACCTACAGCACGCTGCTGCTCGATGGTTTTGCGGCGCGCTACAGGGTGATGGCCGATGGCAGTCGCCAGATCACCGCGCTACACGTCGCTGGCGATTTTGTCGATCTGCACGCTTTCCCGATCAAGAAGATGGACCATGGCGTCGTTGCGATGTCGTCCTGTCACGTCGCTTTCGCCGATCATGCCGTTCTCAAGGCGATCACTGAAGACATGCCGCATCTTACCCGGCTGCTCTGGCTCGATACATTGATCGACGGCGCGATCCACCGCGAGTGGATCGTCGCCATGGGCCGGCGCTCCAAGCGCGCCCATATCGCCCATCTCGTCTGCGAACTCTTCGTGCGGCTGCAGGTGGTGAAGCGGACGCGCGGCGCAAGTTTCCAGTTTCCGTTGACGCAGATCGAGATGGCCGACGTGCTCGGCGTCTCCGTCGTCCACCTCAACAAGACGCTGCAGGCGCTGAGGCGCGAGGGCGTGTTCACCTGGGAGAACCGGACGATCACCATCGTCGACTGGGAACGCCTGCAGGAAATCGCCGAATTCGATCCCGGCTATCTCAGCATCTCCAGGGAACCGCGCTAAAACCGAGGCGTCACACAATCCGGTGACACCAGCTCATTGCGATTGACAATTCGTCCATTCGGGCAGAACACCGCTCCGACCTTGAAAACTCTTATAAAGGCTGGCGGACCCGCGCTGCCGGCCGGTGACATCGCAATGGACATATCCCAAGGCCCGGGGAGCGTTCTTCGCCACCCCGGCTATCTGAACTTCGCCGCCTCCCGCGTCTTTTCCTCGCTTTCCTTCCAGTCCATTGGCATCGCCATGGGGTGGATGATCTACGATCAGACGCACAGCGCCTTTGCGCTCGGCCTCGTCGGCTTGTGCCAGTTTCTCCCGATGGCGGTGCTGACCTTCGTCGTCGGCCATGTCGCCGACCGGTTCGATCGGCGGCGCATCGGACTTGTCTGCCAGTTGATCGAGGCGGTGACGGCGCTGGTGCTGGCCGTCGCCACCTGGCAGCAATGGCTGACACCGGCCGGCATCCTTGCCGCCGTCACCGTGCTCGGCGCCGTCGTCGCCTTCGAGCGCCCGACCATGGCGGCCCTGCTGCCGAACATCGTGCCGGCCTCGATGCTGCAGAAGGCGGTCGCAACCTCCACATCGATGATGCAGACGGCGATGATCATCGGCCCCTCGCTCGGCGGCCTGCTTTATGGCCTCCACCCCGTCGCGCCTTTTGCTATCTCCGCGCTGCTCTTTGCCGTCGCAAGCTTCAACGTCATCTCGATCCGCATGCAATGGAGCCCAGCCAAGCGTGAGCCGGTGACGCTCGCCTCGGTCTTTGCCGGCGTCTCCTTCATCCGCAGCCGGCCGGTGATGCTCGGGACGATCTCGCTCGATCTCTTCGCGGTGCTGCTAGGCGGCGCGACGGCGCTGCTGCCGATATTCGCTAGCGATATCCTGCATGCCGGTCCCTGGGGCCTCGGTTTTCTGCGCGCGGCCCCGGCGGTCGGTGCGCTCGCCATGTCGATCGTGCTTGCCCGCCGGCCACTGAGCAGCAATGTCGGGCGCAAGATGCTTGCCGCCGTCGCCGTGTTCGGCGTCGCCACCATCGTCTTCTCGCTTTCGACCAATATCGCGCTTTCCGTGGTCGCGCTGTTCGTGGTCGGCGCGTCCGATACGGTGAGCGTCGTCGTGCGCAGCTCGCTGGTGCAGCTTCTGACGCCGGACGAGATGCGTGGCCGCGTCAGCGCCGTCAACTCGCTGTTCATCGGCACCTCCAACCAGCTCGGCGAATTCGAATCCGGCATGATGGCGGCAGCCCTCGGCCCCGTCGCCACCGGCGTTGTCGGCGGCTTCGGCACGATCGTCGTCGTGCTCCTGTGGATGCGGCTCTTCCCCGATCTCACCAAGGTCAAGACGCTGCAGGGCTAGCATATGCATGACGCGTTGAAAGCGGCGACCGCTCCCGTTAGGTTCGGCCCGACACATCATTCGGCGGAGCCGCGCGTGACGACAAATTTTCTGTTCTACATGATTGCGGCAGTTTTCACGTCGGTACCGGCCGTGGCCTTGGCCGATTGGCAGGCGGTCGAAGAGGTACGGCCCTATTCGATATCAGGCACGTCGGGGGCCGGGCTCTATGCATCGATCGGCGAGCTTGGGCCGAAGGCGGGCGGCTTCGGCCGGGCGATCGCGCATACGACGTTCAAGCTGACCTGGACCAGGAAATACGAACCGCAGGGAAATGCCTGCGTTATCGTGACCAACCGGCCGAAGCTCATCATCACCTATACGCTGCCGAAACCATCTGCCGAGCTGCCAGCCGCCGTGAAGAGCAGCTGGGAGGGCTTCATATCAGGGGTGCAGGCGCATGAGCGGGTGCATGGCGAGACTATCAAGGAGATGGTCAAGGAGATCGAGGCGATGAGCATCGGCCTCACCGTTGCCGACGATCCCGATTGCAAGAAGATCAGGATCGAGCTGACCCGCCGGCTCGGCGAGATCTCCCAAAGACAGCGCCAGCGCGGCCGCGACTTCGACAAGATCGAAATGGGTGACGGCGGCAATATCCAGCAGCTCATCCTCAAGCTGGTGAATGGCCCCTGAGGGGGCCGAAGCGGATAACGGGCGACCTTCTCGGGGCGGGGCGGCCTGGTAAGCCTCGGGTGCGGCTATCAGGCCGCAGCCAAATGCATGGGCGTCACCTTCGGCGCGGGCGCTTCGTCGCCATCAAGCCCTCGGTGAGTGCGTTCAGATCGCGGACAAGGGCTATCAGCTGCGGCAGCAACTCTATTCGATACCGCGGCGAGGGCAGCGAAGCGGGCCAGGCGTTTTTCGGGCCGAAATAGACGGCATGCATGCCGGCGTTGTCTGCTCCAAGAATATCGGCCTCGGGATTGTCACCGACGAAGAGACAGTTGTCGACGGGCAGGTCGAGACGGCCAGCAGCCAGTTCGAAAATTTCCCGTGCCGGTTTACGAAGACCGATATCTCCTGAAATGACCACCAGGTCGAGCACTTCGTTCAGTCCCGCCGCCGCGATTTTCGGTCGCTGAACATTGGCTTCGCCATTGCTGACGACGCCGATTAGAACGCCGTATTGCTTCAGCGTGGAAATGGTCTGTTTTGCCCCTGACATGGGAACAGCCATGCCGGGATACACTGTCTCGAAGTCATGGAAGAGGGCTGCAGCAAGGTCGCCTGGAAGACCGAATGTCTCCGTCAGGCGCGGATAAAGATCGCGCTTTCTAACCAGGCCGGCCTTCTCCAGCTGCAGGAATTCAGCAATGTAGCGCTGTTCCTCGACACCGTGCTCGCCAAGACGAAATCGCTGGTATTGGAGCGGCAGGAAGGTGAGGACGGCAGCGGTCTTGTCGATGAGTGTCTCGTCAAGATCAAAAAGGACCGCTCTAATCATGGTGTCCTGCCCGATGCTCACTCGAAGGATTGTTCTGCAAAGCCGGTAAAGCGGAAAACCGGATCGGGGTCAAACCTCATAAATCCAGTGAACGATCGACAGCGGCGCAAATCAGAGATGAAAAGGCGGTTGAACGCTTCGTCACTGGACCTGCCTGGCCGCCGTCCTATCTCCTCCGCCATAATGCGCAGATACGCAAAGGAGGAGCGAGATGTCCTATGTCGATGGTTTCATCGTGGCGGTTCCGAAGGGGAATATCGAGACCTACAAGGGATTCTCGACCTTCGCCGGCTCGATCTGGAACGAATATGGCGCGCTCGAATATGTCGAATGTATCGGCGACGACGTGCCCTATGGCGAGTTGACCTCCTTTCCCCGCGCCGTGCAGGCGAAGGAGGACGAGGTGGTGGTGTTTTCCTGGATCGTCTATGGCTCGCGCGAGGAGCGCGACGATATCAATGCCAAGGTGATGGCCGATCCCAGGCTCAAGGGCGACCAGTGGCAGATGCCGTTCGATGGCAAGCGGATGATCTACGGCGGCTTCGAGACGCTGCTCAGGCTTTGATCGCCCCAGTCAAGCTTGACTTTGCCCGGGCAAGCTTGACTTGCACGCGCAAGCTTGACTTGCGCCGAGCAGCGCGCCAACTCGCGAGAGATGTCATCTCGAAGCGGGAGAGCGCCTTGCCCCAGACGATCCTCACTCTGTCCACACGCGGACAGGGCCTTTACGAGTTCACCCCCCAGGCGGAGGCCTTCGTCAGCGCGTCGGGGCGGGAGGAGGGGCTTCTTACGGTCTTCGTGCGCCACACCTCCTGTTCGCTGTTGATCCAGGAAAATGCCGATCCCGATGTGCGCACCGATCTTCTCGCCTTCTTCCGCCGCCTCGTGCCGCCGGCCTCCGATCCTGACATGGGCTGGATCGTGCACAGGGCCGAGGGGCCGGACGACATGCCGGCGCATATCAAGGCGGCGCTGACGCAGGTCTCGATTGGCATTCCCGTCGCCAGGGGGCGGTTGATGCTCGGCACCTGGCAGGGGCTCTATCTCTTTGAACATCGAGACCGGCCGCACCGGCGCGAAATCGTGCTGCATCTCAGCGATTGAAAGAGTTAATCGTTGTGAATGCAAACTGAATGCCCGGTTCCAACGCCATTCAGTTTGCTGGGTCTACTGTCGAGACAATCCCTGAAGGGAGAGCTTAGATAATACCAATCGACGGAGACATCCCATGACGCATTTCCTGACCAAGGCTTCGCTTGCCGCTCTGCTCGCCCTCTGCACCATTCCGGCCACTGTTTCCACGGCGGCCGCCGCCGGACCGCAGACGAACTTCGTCGTCGAGGCGCAATATCATCGTCCGATCCGCGGCTGCTCACCGATGCATGCGGTGCGCAAGGCGCGTGATTTCGGCCTGCGGAGAGCCCATATCACCCGCATGTCGCCGCGGGTCGTCGTTGTCGCAGGGCGCGACCGCCGCGGCTGGGACAGGATGACTTTCGCGAATGTCCGCGGCTGCCCGCTGATCCGGCGCTGAGGACTGCGGCCGGAGGCGCCGATGTGGCGCTTCCGGCCCGCTTTTGCCTTGACGCTGACACTTTCAGCCGTCTCTTCTCTGACCTGTATGAGTGATTCCCAAATGACGCTTCGGCGTAATGCGAACTAATGGGGAGGGCGGCTCGCCGCACCGACTTTCAAAGGAAAAGGTTTTTCGATGATGCAGTTTCTGGCAAAGGCGGGTCTTGCCGTCATGCTGACAGCCGGCACCCTGGCCGGTACGGTGGCCCCGGCCGCCGCCCAGTTGAATATCATTATTGGCGAGCCGGACCGTGGTCCGCCGCAGGATTACCGCCGTCCGCCTCCGGGCCCGGGCTACGGCCGGCCGTCGCGCGGCTGCAATCCGCAGCTCGCCGAAAACCTCGCCCGGGATTACGGCTTTCGTCGCGCTCGGGTCGTCGACATCACGCCACGCCGCGTGATCGTCCAGGGCTGGACGCGTCGCGGTCCCGATGAAATGAGCTTCGGCAATGTGCGCGGCTGCCCCGCCCTGCGCCGCCGCTAATCAATGGAAGAAAACGCCGCCCCGTCTCCCCGATGCGGCGGCTAAGAACCGCCTTTGCCAGTCTCCCCGGATCGGCAAGGGCGGTTTTCTTTTGCGCTCAGTTTGACTGCGCTCTTTCCTCCGGCATCATTGTGGGTCCTGTGCCACGGCTGTCCGGTTGGCGCCAATGGCTGCCCCTCACCCTAACCCTCTCCCCGTAAAAAAGGGGCGAGGGGACGTGCCCTGCGAGAGCGAGCGGGGAACGGAGAGGGCGCGGCATTGTCCCTTCGCCCCGTTTACGGGGAGAAGGTGGCGGCAGCCGGATGAGGGGCTGGCATCGGCGTTCTCTTGGGCCGAGGAGCAGAAGATGACATTGAAACGAGCGCTGTGCGCCTGAAAAGACGCGCGGCGCTACAATGTTTATTGCTCGATCGCGAAGGTCACGGTGACGCTGACATTGTAATTGTTCTCGCCGCCCTGGACTGGAACGGCAGCGTCGGAAGCCTCTTTCATCATCGTGGCGCGATAGACTGGCTGCGGCATTGCGCGCGGCACATTCTCGTTGATCTCGAGAATGCGGCCGAGCTTGACGCCGGCGGCTTCGCTCAGCGTCTTTGCCCTTTTGACGGCATCGGCGACCGCGGCCTTGCGTGCCTCTTCGATCGCAGCGTCCGGCTTGTCGTTGGTGAACTGGATTTCGCCGCCCTGGTTGATGCCGAGGGTGACGGACTGGTCGATCACCTCGCCGAGCTTGGCGAGATCGCGCAGCCTGACGGTGACGGAATTGATGGTCTGGTAGCCGATTAGCTGCGGCTGCTGCTGCTGGCCGTCGACCGGCTGCGGATAGTTGTATTGCGGCTGGATGGAAAAGCCGGAGGTCTGCAGATCGCGCTCGGCGATGCCGCCGCTCTTCAGCGCGGCAAGCACGTCGTTCATCGCCTTGTTGTTCTCATCGAGTGCTTCGCGGGCGGTTTTCGCCTGCTTGACGACGGCGAGATTGACGACGGCCATATCGGGAGCGACGGACGATTCGCCATCGCCGGTCACCGAAATCACCGGTTCGCGCGGCTTTGCCTCCTGCGCGAAGGCGGGCGCTGCGGCGGCGAGCGGCAGCGCCAGAAGGGCGGTCATCAGGACAGTTTTGGTATAGATCGGCGCCATGTTTTCATTCCTTGGTTGTCGTTTCCCGGATGAGCTTTCTGTCGGTTGATTGTGAAGCTATTACGGCGGAAAAGACAGGCGCATGCGTAGCGAGAGAAAAATCTGCGGGGTGCATGCATTGGAGCTTGAATCAGGGGGCGTCCGCCGCCCGTTAAAAGCCGAAACGGCTGGACCGGAACCGACGGCTCGCTATCATATGGCGACCATCAACGACGAGGAAGCAATGTTCGAAACGCTCGATCCCGTCCCCTCCGAGATCGCCACCGCGATTTCCGATGGCCTGAACGCCTTCAACGAGAGCGCTGAGATCATACGCGAGGCCTTCGCCATCGTCTGGCGGGAAAACGGAAGGCTTATCGCCGGAATAACGGCGTCCGTTTCCTTCTCGGTTCTTTTCATCGGCAATCTGTGGGTCGAAAAATCGCTGCGCCTGAGCGGCATCGGCCGGAAGCTGATGGCGGCGGCGGAAGAAGAAGGGCGACGCCGCGCCGCCGTCACGGCCTGTGTCGACACACTCTCGACCCGGGCCCCGGACTTTTACCCGAAGCTCGGATATGTCGAATTCGGCAGGGTCAGCGGGCATGCGGGAGGCCGGCCCGTCGACCGGATCTGGTTCCGGAAGGAATTTCCGCCGCAACTTGATCAGAAGCCGATGGCGGCTTCCCATCTGATATCAACTGAAATGACATTGGAGGACGTAATGGCGGGGGGCAGACGAGTCTGTTGACTCGCCAATTGTCCTACTGGGCCCCGAAATCGTCCATGAAGGATGGATGGATAGCGGGCTTGCGCTCTTGGCGTGCGTCGCGAATACGCTGGGGAACCGCACCGAGACCAGCGACGAAGCGGGTCAGGAGATTGCGGTTGAAAAGTTTATGTATGGCACTCATGGTAGTTCACTCATTCTTTTTTTTGTTAGCCGGCAGCATATATTTTGCCCAGGCTGCCATAACAATGGGCAATTTTGCATGACAGTTATGTGACAGTGCATGGCTTGAGGGTGGCTGGCCTAAAAGGTGATCACATTGGCGTTAGAAACGCTCGTCGAGGGCGGTCGGCTGCTATAAATCCTCGTCGGTATTCGCCGTGGGTGGTAGATTGCCCGCTTGGGTAAAACCATACCCCTCCGAAGGAGAAGCTCAGATGAACCGATTTTTCGCATTTGTCGCGACCGGAACGCTGATCAGCCTTGCTACGATCATTTCGGGTTGCACTTCGTCCGGAAGCGTCGACCAGACGTCGTCGATCGGCGGCGGTTATTATGAGCGTCAGCCGCTTAATCCCGCGTGTGGGGGTGGGTTTAGACCTAGCGACGGGCGTTCTTGTAGCTATTAGAAATGTGCACCGGTCGGGCGTGATGCCGTGCTAATAGCTGCACGGACGATCAGGAAACGCCCGCCGCCGAGATAGTCTGTTACCCGTTTGGGCCGTGCCGCAGTGAACATCACCACCTTGAACTCCTGCTTGGGGTCCAAGGTCATCATTCAGTGAAGCCCTTGCAGTCTGTTTCGCCGCTCTGCCAGCAGTTCATTTTGAACCAAATTCCTGGCATTGTCCGAAAGACCATTCGGCCCGAGCAGACCAAGTTCGGTAAACCGCGCTTCAATTTCCTTAGGAATGCTATCCGCTTCGTGTTGGCAAAGGCGCACAAGCCACTTCCATTCGTTGCTAGTCATATCCCTGTGCACGACCATGAATTGCTACTCCTCCCGAGAACAGTGATATCCATCAATAAGTACCACAACTTCCATCGAAAGGCAGGTGGCTCGACGATCAGGCTGCTCATACGCGTATCAATCCGCAAAGCGCTGCACGAACGAGAAGTTTCTGATCATTCTCGGTAAGTCTCTACCAGTCGTTTGCGAACCGTGGCGCATACTCCTTGTCGCAGTCTCACCCGACGATCACATGCGCTGTCGACCCGATCAGGATGATCTCGAGTGCTCCTGCTTTGCAAAGAGATCGAGCATGCTTCGAAGCGGCCTTAAAGGAACTTCGATTACCGAAAATTCCGGAACTCGTGTTAAAATTGCGGAAATTCGCGTCCCGCTACAGGAGATTTGATTTTCCGCTTAAAGGTTGAATGGTGGGCCCGGAGGGACTCGAACCCCCAACCAAGCGGTTATGAGCCGCCGGCTCTAACCATTGAGCTACAGGCCCTGGCGTCGGGTGTCCGGCGCTTGGGTGCCGGGGCAATGGTTCCCGCAGCACGGTTTCCGCTCTAACGCAAATCCGGGGGAGCCACAAGCGGTGAGCGCAAGCATCTGTGGACGATGCATATTTCGTTGGCAGCCACTGGAACCTTCTCGCGCGGGCTACACTTATCCAAGTCACATTCCGCATGAAGAGGGCGATCGCAGATGGTGGCTTCGAACAGTGCCGTGGTGCTCATCGTGGAGGACGAGCCGCTGATCCGGTTCAATATCCTCGATGTGCTGGAAGAGGTCGGTCATGTGGCGCTGGAGGCGGCGAATGCCGACGAGGCTCTGGTGGTGCTGAAGGGCAGGCAGGATGTCGATATCCTGTTCACCGACGTCAATATGGCGGGTTCGATGGACGGTCTCCAGCTTGCCAATCGGGTGAGGGCGATGCGGCCGAACATCGGCATCATCATCACCTCGGGCATGGTGCGGCTCGATCCGATGGTGCTGCCCGCCAATACCGCCTTCCTGCCGAAGCCCTACATGCACGACACGCTGATTTCGACCATCGATTCCCTGATGACGTAACGGCAATACCCTGATGACTGGACAGGGGCGCGCAGCCGCAAAACGGGGACTGTTTTTGCGGCTGCGCGCGAGGCGCCGGGAGACATGCTCGTCTTCAGGCGGGGCGGAGGGGAACCACACCCTCAGCTGAAGCTGCTCTTCAGCGCCTCGTTCTCGTGATGGGCCTTCTTCTCGTAGATCGTGAACAGCGCCATCGAAAGGAGATAGGAGAGGAAGGGATCCCCTATCTGCGTGGCGATGTCGCGGGATGCGAGAACATGGCGCTCGAGAGCGCCGATATCCTTCTGTATTGCGGTCTGCGTGGTGGTTTCAGCGAGGCGATTCATGCTGCCATCTCCAGGAATTGGGTCACGACCGAGCGGGCCGGCACGTGCCTGACATAAAGGGGTAGGGTGAGGCCGAGGGCGGCGCGCATCTTGCGCAGCACCCGGTCCGATACTTCGAAGGCGCCGCAGCAGACGGGGTATTTGCCGTAGCCGTCTGCACGGCCGAGTTCTTCCACTTCGGCGCCGGCGCGCTTGTAGACGCGCTTGAGGTAGGGCTCGTAGTTGGAAATCATCGTATGGATGCCGTGATCGAGCGCGCATTCGCAAAGCGCAAGCAGCATCATGGAGAAGGCGCGGCCGGCATCGACATTGGAGAAATCCTCGGCGATCGCCTCCTCGTCGATGCACATGCGCGTGCCTTCCCAGATGCCGGGGGCAATCAGATTGGCGGCATCGGGAAACGTCTCGCGGAAGACGTCGTAGAGAAGGGTCGGGCCGGTCGTCGGCATCAGGCGCATGCCGCCATAGAGGCGGGTGCGGCTATCGTTGCACCAGACGAGGTAAGCTGGGGCGAGCGAATCGTAGCTGTCGCGTTCGTAAGGGCCGATGACGGGAACGTCCCAGCCGAGCGTATCGGCGAAGACCTTCTTGCGCAGGCGAAACATTTGGTCGAGTACGGCAGCGTATTTCTGATACTCATGTGCCTGAATGATAACGAACATTTTGCCCTCCAGCGTTTTCAAGTTCGTGGAAAGCAGAATGGTTCAAGCGGGCCGGTTCGGAAATTCCCTCAGATGGGCCCCCTCAGATGAGGGGGGGGCGCATATCGCGCAAAAGTGTGCAGCGGTTTTGCGACAACGACATGCGCTAGGGATTGATGATGCGCAATTGCACGGCCCGCGAAGCGGCGGCCGAGATCGTGGCGCAGCCGAGTTTGAAGCGGGCGGTCTTCAGATAATCGCGCGTGGTGTGCTCCGATATGCCGAGGATCACCGAAATATCCTTGTAATCCTTGCCCAGCGCCGTCCAGTGCAGACATTCGATCTCGCGCGGCGACAATGCCGGCACCGGATCGTTTTCACCATGCAGCTCGTAGACGGCCTTGCGGTGGATGAGATGGGCGATCTCGATCCATTCGTTGCGGCAGCGGCGGACGAGTTCGGCCCATTCTTCCGCCGGTTTGCGGGCATTCAGCGACAAGAGCGCGCGGCGCTGCGCCTTGTCGGCAACGGGAATGGAGTAGCCGTTGCCGCCGATACCGTGCTTCTGGGCATCGACCAGCATGGCATAGGCCTCCGGCGTCGGCTCGACCTCGCTCCAATCGAAGGGCAGCTGGCGTTCGAAGCCCTGCTTGACGATCGGATCGACCTTCACATAGCTGTTCAGGAGGTAGCGGGAGACCCAGGCATCCGGGTAGGTGGTGCGCACGAAGGGCGAATCGATCTTGGCCGCGATCGTCTGGGCGAGATGGTAGGTGACGAAATCGAGGCCATATTCCGCCTGGAGAATGCGGATGGCGGCATCCACATTGGCCGCAGCCTTGATCTGTTCGAAAGCGGACTCGAACTTTTCGCTGTAGGTATTCTCAATCATTTCCACTGCCCCAATCCCCTCAATCCTACCGCGAGCGCTGTCATAAATACAAGGCATCCCCACATATGCGGGGAATGACAATCCGGGCCCCATCTGCTAGCGCCTTTCATGAGGAGACCTCATATGGACAGCAAGAGACCATTCGCGATTGCCGAATGCCAACAGGCCGCCAAGGGCCTGAAATCCAGCTGGCAGGACATGGCAGGCTCCGAAGCGCTGATCCGCGCCCTCGTTGCCGAACGCAACGGCGACACGCCGCTGGCGCTGTTCTGGACCGAGGTTCACCGGGCGCTCTGCCAGGAAACCAACGCCTTCTGATAATCGGCTTTCCCGAAAGGCTCAGGCTTTTCTCCTTGGCTAAACAGCGCACCACCCGGGCGCGGCAGCAAGGAAGTCCCGCCGCCTTTCTATGTAATTATCGATGAACACGTCTTCATTCTTGTCGCGATTCGATTCTACGATGAAAGCGTCGGACGATAGCGTTTTCGGATATATGGTTAATAAACCCGCACTATTTCATCGATTTGTGCCAAAATGGGTTGACGAAGAATTTGCGGCAGGAGCAATGGTGTTTGTGGAAACGGTTACACTCCTCACCTGTGCCGCCACTGGCTGCAGAATGTTTAGACTGTCATCACTGATGCGTGGAATGGAATGACTGAAAAGCGCGTGCATCTGGTCTTCAAGACCCATCTCGATATCGGCTTTACCGACCATGCCGAGAAAGTCCGCCGGCACTATCACGAGCGCTTCATTCCGCAGGCGATCGAAACGGGTAAGCATTTTCATGCCGAAAATCCCGACGAGCCAAAATTCATCTGGACGACGGGCGCCTGGCTGATCTGGGACCATCTGAATTCGCGCTCGGCGGGAGAGGTGGCAGCGCTGGAACAGGCGATCGAGCGCGGGCTGATCCGCTGGCACGGCCTGCCGTTCACCACCCATACAGAGCTGATGTCGCCCGACCTTTTCCGGGCCGGGCTTTCCTATTCGCAGGAGCTCGACCGGCGCTTCGGCAAGACGACGATCGCGGCGAAGATGACCGATGTGCCCGGCCATACGCTCGGCATGGTGCCGCTGCTTTCCGAAGCGGGCATCCGCTTCCTGCATCTCGGCGTCAATACGGCCTCATCACCGCCCGATGTGCCCGACATCTTCCGCTGGCGGGCGCCCGGCGGCGAGGAGGTGGTCGTCATGTACCAACGCTCCTATGGCGAGACCTGTTTCCCCGACGGTTTCGAGGACGGGCTGAGCTTTGCCCATACCAACGACAATATGGGGCCGCAGAGTGTACCGCAGACGGCCGAGGCCTATCGCGAATTGCGCGCCCGTGAGCCGGATGCGATCATCCGTGCGGCGACGCTCGAGGATTACGGCGCCATTCTCTGGAGCGAGCGCGAGCGTTTTCCTGTTGTTGAGTTGGAACTCGGCGACAGCTGGATCCATGGCAGCGGCAGCGATCCGGTGAAGACGGCGCGGTTCCTCGCGCTGCAGCGGCTCTACGACCGTTTCGCAGCGGATGGGCTCGACGCGCGTCGCCTCGCCTTCGGGCGCGGACTGGCGATGGTGGCCGAACATACCTGCGGCGTCGATATCAAATCCTATCTGCGCGACGACAAGGCATGGTCGCGGGCCGATTTCGAGGCCGCACGCCGATCCGATTACCGCTTCGCCTATACCGAAGCCTCATGGGACGAGCAGCGCGCCTATCTCGACCAGGCGGTTTCGGAACTCGACGAGACAAACCGGAAGGCGGCCCAGGCGGTGCTTGCCGAATTCGCCACGCCCGCCGTCATGGAGGGTAGTGGACGGGAGCTCCGCCTGCAGACCGGTGGCTGGTCGATCGCGCTCGACGGTGCGAGCGGCGATGTGGCCGAAATCACCTCGCCCTCCGGCCGGACGATCTCCGGCCGCAACGGCCCGCTGATCGCCTATCGATATGAGAGCTACGATGCCGGCGACGTTACCAGGCACATGGAGACCTACCTGACCCATCGCCAGGAATGGGCGGTGCTCGACCATGACAAGCCGGGGCTTGCCCGGTCGGGGGCAGCACTTTCGAAGGTTTTTCTTCCGAGGATGGAAGCGACCCAAGAGGCGGGGATCCTGCTGTCGATGCCGGCCGAGGCCGTGCAGACATACGGCGCGCCGCCGCATGTGATGCTGCATTTCACCGCCGAGGGCGATCGCCTCGACCTGCGTCTGACGTTGAATGACAAGCCGGCCAACCGCATGCCGGAGGCAAGCTTCCTCTCCTTCACGCCTGATGGTGCCGGGGACTGGAATTTCCGCAAGATGGGCCTCTGGCACCGATCGGGGAATATTGCGACAGGCGGCGGGGCGCAATTGCAGGCGGTGACATCAGCACGTGGTGATCTTGCCGATGGCCCGCTGACGATCGAAACCTTCGATGCGCCGCTGGTTGCGCCGCAAAGCTCGGATTTCATGACATTTTGCAAGACGCTGCCGGATTTTACCGCCGGCATCCGCTTCAATCTGCACAACAATAAATGGGGAACCAATTTCCCAATGTGGTGGCAGGGAGATTTTCAAGCCCGCTTCCGGCTCAGCCTGGGCTGAGCCGGCAAGAGGGAAGGGTCAGCCGGCCTTTGTCGAAGGATTGACCCAGTCCTGACGCGGCATTTCGGGCCGCTGCGGTTTCGGACGAAACTTCACTAGCACCTCGCGGCCATCGACGGAGGCCTGCGTGCGTTCCAGCGCATCGCGTTCGGCAACCGCTTGGCGCCAATGTTCGTCGTCGCGGCCATCAGGGCGGCCCTGTTCCTCCCAGATCGCGTAAGCTCTTTTGCTAATCCATTCGTGGCGTCTGTCGCTCATCTATCCGTTCCGTTCGACAAGGTGTTATTCGGCAATTCTGTCCTGCAGAACCGGTAGCCGGCGCTTGGCTGCCATCAGCAGGTCGAGCTCAATCGAGGAGGGCCCGAAACGGTTGAACAGACTTTCGGCCTGCTCGTTTCGGAGGCCGTATTTGGAGGCGAATTCATCAAGGCTATAGGGACGGCCGCGCAGGATTCTGCTCCGGCGCTCCGGTTCACGGATTTGCGTCATTGGTGGTAACCCCAGTCGGTTTGGCGAATGTGAGAACAAAACAGATTACAGCGCCAAAAGTTCCGTGATTTCGCAGCGATTTCTGCCCTTTGTGCCGTTCCGCACCGATGGCAGGCGGGAGGCAAAAATATTTGACGAATGGCGCATGCCGAGAAAATTTCCACTAAAACATGCAAGAATATCATGGCGTTATGGAATTCGCTTCCATGCGCGCTGATAAATGGGCTTTACCCCAGCGCGTTACTCTATAGAATCAATAGTGTTATTCGGTTCGCAGGGGCAGCAAAACGTTCCGTTCCCCGCGTTTGGCGCGACCGATACCGGAGGACTTTGGCTTCAACCCATCAAGAGGAGACAGACATGATGAATGCACTGCCGCCACTTCATGACGGCCACGCGCCGTTCAACCTCCAGCAGCTGTTTCGCGAAGCGCTCTACGCCTTCGAGGAATGGGACAGCGAATTGACCGAACCGATCGTGACCCACGAAGGACGGGTCATCCCCATCAGCTTCGTTTTCGAAGCCATGCGCGAATGCACCGACATCGTGCCGATGAACATCGTCGGCGCCGTCACCGAACGGCTGACCAAGCCGTGGGAGGGCGAAGGCCCGCTCGACCAGATGACCTTCTCGACGGCGGCGCGTGTCATGCGCGTTTTGGTGCGCAAGCGCCTTCACGTCACTGGGGCTGCGGATCTCGTCGCCGTTTCGGCCCACGCGTCCGAAGACCAGGGTCGCGACTGACAAAGTGAGGATCGCGGCCATGGCTGCGATCCTTTTCCGCTTTTTGGCGGAACCTCGCTTATTCCCAGCCGTTTAATTCGGCAGGCACAGCCCGCCACTACAGCGTCCTTTTCGAGAGTCGCAAAGAGCGCTGTAGAACTTCGAATTGCTGCATAATCTATCCTTAAATCGATCCCGATTTAAGAATTATGCAGTGGTGACGGGCGAGGAATGAAGCACCATGCTAAAATCTATTGTTCATGAAATCATCGGTACACCCAGGCGTGAGCCTGAGCTTCCGCAATCGCTCGAGCAGTTTCGCGACAGGAAACGGGTGCTGATCATCTTTGCCGATGCGCAAGATGACCGCGCGCTCATCCAGGACGAATGGCTGCGCAAGGCGCATATGCGCTTGATCGAGGAAGACATCGAGGTGTTCAGCATCGCCGGCGGCGGCGCCTTTGCGCTGTTCGACGATGACTGGGAACTCGATGCCGACGATATTCGCGATCGGCTGCAGGGACCGCCGTCCGGCGAGTTCGGGCTGATCCTGATCGGACGCGACGGAACCGTTAAGCTGCGCTCGAGCGAGCCGATGAGCGCCGAGGATATCTTCGCTGCCTTTGAGATGTTGCCGAAGAAGACGCCTTGGTAGCGTTTCGAGAGCCTGTTTGAAGCGGGCGCGGTGAAGCATCCGCGTCCCGCGTCTTTTCATGTTCAGAGTTCGAAGGCTTCCTTGAGGCCCAGGCTCTTGCGTTCGCGCAGGTCGAGATCTGCCTCGATATGGGCGATGTGATGCAGCATCAGCTGGCAGGCGCGGTCGAGTTCGTCGGCTTCGATCGCCGAGATGATGTTACCATGTTCGGAATGGCCGCAGCTCGATGCGGTCGACTGCCCGTAGAGCGCAATCACCAGAGACGAGCGGGCGACGAGCTCTTCCATGAAGCGCTGCATGATTGAGTTTCCCGATATGGCCGCCAGCATCAAATGAAAATCGCCCGATGCCTTGATTTCGGCGCGGCGCGCCGTCTGGCCACGCTCGCTCATCAGGCGGCCTTCTTCCAGCAGAAGCTGTCGCAGATCGGTAATGTCATCAGGCGTGATCCGCGCCGCTGCCTCGCGCAAAATGCCTGGTTCGACCAAGCGGCGGGCGGAAAAGATCTGGCGAGCCTCATCAGGCGAGGGGTAGGCGACGAAGGCGCCGCGGTTCTTCTCGACGCTGACAAGACCCTCATAGGACAGCGCCTGCAGGGCGGCGCGGGCAAGCGTGCGGCTAACGTTGAAGAGATTGCCGACATCGCTTTCCGAAAGCTTGGTGCCGGGCGAGAGCCTGCGCTCGACGATCGCTTCGCGAATGGCATCGCGGATCTGTTGCGCGCCTGTTTCGGCGGAGTCTTCGGCCTGCTGAGCCTTGGCGGCGGATTTCATGAAATTTATTTCCTGATGGTCGGCAAACCATACCCGGCTTCGCGGCAAAAGCGAAACAGAATTTGTGCCCGAATGGTGGCAAGATTGTATACGATGTTTTGCACAAATTGCGCACGATAGCCTAAATCATGTGCAGATAACGCTACGCCTATAGTTTACTCTCTCAATGGCGGTGTTGATAAAATCGTTATTTCGCAATGGCTTCCTTTAAGCAGCGGAGTTTGGCACGGCAGATGCATCGTCTTTTCCGAACAGGGGAAGGCATGATGTCGAAAGCGGCAGAGATCGATATAGTATCCGTTTCGAAGGTCTATGGCCCGACGACGGCGGTCCATGCGATCAGCCTGAAGATTCCGGCCGGCTCCTATTGCTGCTTCCTCGGCCCGTCGGGCTGCGGCAAGACTTCGACGCTGCGCATGATCGCCGGCCATGAGAGCATCTCGTCGGGCGATATCAGGCTCGGCAATGTCGTCGTCACCGATTTTCCGCCGGCCAGGCGCGGCACGGCGATGATGTTCCAGTCCTACGCGCTTTTCCCGCATCTCGATTTGATCGACAACGTCGCTTTCAGCCTGAAGATGAAGGGCGTCGACAAGCAACAGCGGCAGGCCAAGGCGCTCGAGATGCTGAAGCTGATGCAGATGGAGGCCTATGCCGCCAGGCGTCCGGCCCAGCTTTCCGGCGGCCAGCAACAGCGCGTGGCGCTGGCGCGCGCGCTGATCACCGATCCGGAAGCGCTGCTGCTCGACGAGCCGCTGTCGGCGCTCGATCCGTTCCTGAAGATCCGTATGCGCGCCGAACTCAAGAAACTCCAGAAGTCGCTCGGCATCACCTTCGTGCACGTCACCCACAGCCAGGAAGAGGCGATGGCGCTCGCCGACGTCATCGTCATCATGAATGACGGCCGGATCGAGCAGGCGGCAGCCCCGCGCGAGGTCTTCGAGCGTCCGGCGACGGCCTTCGTCGCGCGGTTCATGGGCGATCACAACGTGCTGTCCGGCCGGGTGACGTCGAGCGAGAACGGCGTGTTCGTCATGACCGTGCCGGAAGGCCAGAGCTTTTCCGTGCGCGGGACGGGCAGGGAGGTCGGCGAGCCCGTCGATATCGGCATCCGCACCGACCGCGTGCGCCTGCAGGTGGCGACCGAATGGACGCTCGGCTTCGACGGCATCGTCTCCAACATCGAATATCGCGGCTCTTCCGTGAAGATCACCGTTATCGGCGCCGGCAGCGACGACTTCACCGTCATCGCCGACGACGGCGACTATTTCGCCCGGCCGGTCGCCGTCGGCGACACCGTCTCGCTCAGCTGGGCGCTCGAGGACGCCGTGCTTCTCGGCCGCTCGTCCGCGTGAGCGATCACCATCAAGAACACTGAACCTTCCATATCCAAGAAAAGGGGAACTGACATGACGACTGAAACGACATCGACCAAGGCGGAGAAGGGACTTTCCCGCCGCACGCTGCTGAAGACGGGTGCTGCCGCCGTCGGCGCCATCGCCGGCTCCGGCGCCATCACCGGCTTTCCCACCATCTGGGCGCAGACGAACATCACGCTTCGCCAGTTCGGCACCGGCGTTTCGAACATCAATGCCATCGCCGAGAAGTGCAAGGCCGATCTCGGGATCACGCTGGAGATGACGGCGACCGATTCCGATGCCGCCGCCCAGCGCGCCGTCACCCAGCCCGACAGCTACGACATCGCCGACATCGAATACTGGATCGCCAAGAAGGTGTTCCCGACCGGCGTGATGCAGCCGATGGACGTCAAGAAGCTGAAATATTACGACAAGATCGTACCGCTCTTCATCAACGGCAAGCTGAAGCCGGAGAGCGTCATCGCGCAAGGCACGGCGCCGCACACGGTCGGCTTCGTCGAAGCGCAGGATTCCAAGAAATTCGCCAAGGAAGCGACACAGTGGATGACGATGGTTCCGACCATCTACAATGCCGACACGCTCGGTATTCGCCCCGATCTCGTCGGCCGCGAGATCACCAGCTGGGCCGACATCATGGATCCGAAGTTCAAGGGCAAGACCTCGATCCTCAATATTCCGTCGATCGGCATCATGGACGCCGCGATGATCATGGAAGCCATGGGCAACATCAAATATGCCGACAAGGGCAACATGACCAAGGAAGAGATCGACAAGACGATCGAATTCCTGATCAAGGCCAAGGGCGAGGGCCAGTTCCGCGCCTTCTGGAAGAGCTTCGACGAGTCGGTGAACCTGATGGCGTCGGGCGAAGTCGTCATCCAGTCGATGTGGTCGCCGGCCGTCGCCGCCGTCCGCTCCAAGGGCATCGCCTGCAAGTATCAGCCGCTCAAGGAAGGCTATCGCGCCTGGGGTGGCGGTCTCGGCCTTGCCTCGCACCTCAAGGGTGCGCAACTCGACGCCGCCTATGAATACATCAACTGGTACACATCGGGCTGGGTCGGCGGCTATCTCAACCGCCAGGGCTACTATTCCGCCTGCATGGACACCGCCAAGAACTTCATGACGGCGGACGAGTGGGGCTACTGGATCGAGGGTAAGGCTGCCACCGGCGACATCATGTCGCCCGAGGGCAAGGTCATGGAGAAGGCCGGCGCCGTTCGCGACGGCGGCTCCTTCGAAGCCCGCATGGGTGCTGTCGCCTGCTGGAACTCGGTGATGGACGAAGACCGCTACATGGTCCGCCGCTGGAACGAGTTCATCGCGGCCTAAGCGATTGTCGTTTTCCCCTCCCCAACCCTCCCCACAAGGGGGAGGGAGCCTGGAGAGGCGGTGCGGCAAGGACACTCCTTCCTCCTGTGGGGAGGAGGTTCGGAGGCGGCGCGGCAAAGATACTCCCTCCCCCTTGTGGGGAGGGTTGGGGAGGGGTCTTCTCGAGCCCTCTCTTTAACGACCGGACGAATGACGAGCTTCCGAAAGGGTAAGGGATGGCGACCATCGCAGCGGAAACGGAGGAGGATGGCCAGGGCGCGCGCGGCGGGCGCGGACTGAGGCTTTCCCCATCGGCGATATCCTATCTCCAGGCGACGCCGCTGTTCGTCATTCTCGGCTTGTTCTTCCTGCTGCCGATCGCCATGATCGCGGTCGTCAGCTTCTGGGACTACGACTTTGCCGGCCTCTATCCCGACTTCCTGACGATGAACTACACCGACACGCTCGGTTCGTGGGTGACGTGGAAGATCTATCTCAACACGCTGAAATTCACCGCGATCGTCTGGGCGCTGACGCTCGTCATCGGTTTCTGGGTCGCCTATTTCCTGGCCTTCCACATCCGCAAGACGTCGACGCAGATGATCCTCTTTCTCGTCTGCACCGTGCCGTTCATGACGTCGAACATCATCCGCATGATTTCGTGGATACCGGTGCTCGGGCGCAACGGCCTCGTCAATTCGACGCTGATCAAGATGGGCATCATCCCGCAGCCGATCGAATGGCTGCTCTATTCCGATTTCGCCGTCGTGCTCGCCATGGTGCATCTCTATACGCTGTTCATGGTGACGCCGATCTTCAATACGCTGATGCGCATCGACCGGTCGCTGTTCGAGGCGGCGCGCGATGCCGGCGCCTCCGGCTGGCAGGTGTTGTGGAATGTCGTCTTCCCGCTCGCCAAACCCGGCATGGCGATCGGTACGATCTTCGTCGTGACGCTTGTGATGGCTGACTTTTCGACAGTGCAGGTGATGTCCGGCGGCCAGAGCGCGTCGGTGGCGCTGATGATGAAGAACCAGATGTCGCTGCTGCAATATCCGGCCGCTGCCGCCAATGCCGTGGTGCTGCTCGCCGTCGTGCTGTTGATGGTCGCGGCCATCCTGCGCGTCGTCGATATCCGCAAGGAGCTTTGAGATGAGCCACGAAAAACGCGGCCTGGAATTCTATCTGCTGGCGCTCTTCTTCATCATCTTCGTGCTGTTCCTCTACGGGCCGCTTTCGGCGATTCTGATCCTCTCCTTCCAGGGTCCGGACGGCGGTCTGACCTTCCCGATGAACGGCGTTTCCACGCACTGGTTCTTCAACCTGTTCGAGAAGCAGGCGGTCGGCGATTTCGGCGCATCGTTCCGCCGCTCCTTCACCCTCGGGCTAATGGTGATGGTGGTGACCGTCGTCGTCTCGCTGCTCGCCGGCCTTGCCTTCCGCCGCCGTTTCCGCGGTTCGACGGCGCTCTTCTACGCCACGGTCGCAAGTCTCGTCGTGCCGTCGATCATCATCTCGCTCGGCATCGGTGTCGTCTTCCAGGAAGGAGGGCTCAAGCCCGCCTGGTATTCGTCGGCCTTCGGCGCCCATCTCACCTGGACGCTGCCCTTCGGCGTGCTAATCATGTTTGCCGTCTTCAACCGTTTCTCGCCGGCCTATGAGGAGGCGGCGCGCGACCTCGGCGCCAGCTCCTGGCAGACGTTCCGCCACGTCGTGCTGCCGATGATCGCCCCGAGCCTGGTCGGCGTCGGCCTGTTCGGCTTCACGCTCTCCTATGACGAATTCGCCCGCACGCTGATGACATCAGGCACCTACAATACGCTGCCGCTCGAAATCTACGGCATGACGACCAATGTCACGACGCCGGTGCTCTATGCGCTCGGCACGGTGACGACGCTGTTTTCCTTCACCATCATTCTCGTAGCGCTCGGCATCATGACGATGCTCAGCCGGCGGCAGGCAAAGATTAACTGACATGCGCATCCTCATCGTCAATCCGAACACCACGGCCTCCATGACCGAGAAGGCCGCCACCGCCGCGCGTGCGGTGGCGGCATCCGGCACGGAGATCGTCGCGGCCACCTCGCGCATGGGGCCGGTTTCCATCGAAGGGCATTACGACGGAGCCTTAGCGATCCCCGGCCTGCTCGCCGAACTCAGGGAGCGGCAGGCGGTGGGTTATGACGCGGCTGTCATCGCCTGTTTCGACGATACCGGGCTCGAAGCGGCGCGGAGCTTTGCCGATGTGCCGATCCTCGGGCTTTGCGAATCCGCCGTGGTGACGGCGGGTTTCCTGGCGCAGCGCTTCACCGTGGTGACGACGCTGGAGCGCTCGCGGGTGCTGATCGACAATCTGGTGCGCCGCTACGGCATGGGCGACCGCGCCAAGGTGCGCGCTTCCGATATCCCGGTGCTGGAGCTGGAAGATGCGGCCTCCGGCGCGATCGGCAAGCTGAGGACCGAGATCGAGCGGGCGCTTTTGGAAGACGGCGCAGAGGCGATCGTGCTCGGCTGCGCCGGCATGACCGATCTGGCGCGCGAGCTGCAGGATATCTACGGCGTGCCTGTCGTCGACGGCGTCGCCGCCGCCGTCAAGCAGGCCGAGGCGCTGGTGTCGCTCGGGCTTTCCACCAGCAAGCGCGGCTCCTACGCCTCGCCGTTGCCGAAACCCTTCATCGGGGCGATGAGCGGTTTCTCGCCGGTCCTGTGACCGTTTCGAGATGCTGACGCCGAAGCTCTGACGAAGAGCATTTCCGTTTTCTTCGAGTGACGAAAATGCTCTATCTCATTGTCTTCGCGCAATTCCGGACGCAAGACCGCCGCGCAGTTTTGCTGGAGTTGCTTCAGGGGTAGGCCCAAGTTTTTGCTTTACTTTTTTGCTCTCCGCGAGAATGGTCTGCACGGATCATCGCGCAAGAGGAACGCTCATCATGACAATCGAGGACGATCTCAGCCGGATCGTGGAGCAGGAGAAAGTGCTGAGCTTCGACGCCTTCGACCTGACGACGGCATGGCAGCTCGGCAAACTCCTGCAGGAACTCGCCACCGAGCGCGGCCTCGGCATTGCGATCGACGTGACCCTGCATTCGATGCCCGTTTTCTATGCGGCACTTCCAGGTGTGACGCCTGATAACGTCAACTGGGTCCGGCGCAAGCGCAACATGGTGCTGCGTTATTTCCGCAGCAGCTATGCCTCCGGCCTGAAGCTGCAGAAGGACGGTAAGACGGTCGAGGATAACGGACTTTCCGGCGCCGACTATGCGCCGCATGGCGGCAGTTTCCCGATCAACGTCAAGGGTACCGGCTGTATCGGCGCCGTCACCGTCTCGGGACTGCCGCAGCGTGACGACCACAATCTCGCGGTCGAGGCGCTGGCGCTGATGCTCGCCAAGGATCTGGATACGCTGCGGCTCGCCTGAGATGGCTGCAATTTCCGGCAAGCGCCGCATGGGTGATGGCTACGAGCCGCATGTCGATGATATCGATGGAAGGCTGATCTATTCGCTTCCCGTCGATTCCGGCCATGTCAGCCTGTCGTTCGAATATGAGATCGAGGCCGGCGATCTGGCTGTGCTGCTCGATGACGCCTATCGCCGGGCGGTCCTGCATTGGGTTCTTCACACCAAGCTTCAGCGCACGATCACCGGCATGGCCGTGGAGATATCGCAAGCCGATTTTCGTGCGCTCTTGTCGGAGATATTGCATTCGCCGATCGACGACGTGGAGCGGATGATCGAGGCCGTGAACCGCCAGCACAATATTCGTTTGCAACATTATATTCGTCTGGATCTGGCGCAGGAGCGCTGACAATGCTTTTCGCTCGTCATGCTCGGCCTTGTGCCGAGCATCTGCCGCGCTATCCGTAGATCCTCGGCACAAGGCTGAGAATGACGTCTCTTGCCGGTGAGGCCGTTCGCCTCAGAGCTTGCCGCCAGCCTCAGTGATGCCCTTCGTCAGGCTGCCCGTCGCCGGGAAAAGCGGGATGAGACAGGCCTGCAGCGCGTGGTAGATATCGCCCTTACCGGGGAAGAGAGAGTGAGAGGGAACGAGATCCTCCGTCAGCTCCTCATGCCAGCCGCCGTTCTTGTGGTCGATGAAGGCGCGCTCGATCACGTTCCAGATCTTGCGGTAACTCTCTTCATGGAAATCGCTCGGCAGGTGCTCGTTGAGGAAATGTGCGGCAGCCGCACCTTCGCAGGCTGGCCACCAGAGCTTGTTGCGCTTGGCAGGCTTGTCGTCCCAATCGAGCGTATAGAAGAAGCCGCCCTTGTCGTTGTCCCAGCCGAGCGCCATGGATTGCGCGAACAGCGCCTTGGCCGCATCCGGCATCCACTCGATCCGTTTGCCGCCGAGCGCCCAAAGCTGCAGGATGAGGCGGGCCCATTCCAGCCAATGACCGGGCGTCGTGCCGGCCGGGCGGAACATTTCATTCGAATGATAGTAAGCCTTGTCGAGATTCCATTCGGCATCGAAATGCTCGGCGACGCGCCAGTCGACCGAACCCGCCGCGCGGCGGATAACGAGATCGGCGATGCTTTCGGCCCTGGTCAGGTATTCCCTGTCGCCGGTGGCTTCGAAGGCCGCCATCAGCGCTTCGGTCAGGTGCATGTTGGAGTTCTGGCCGCGATAGGCACCGCCGTCGAGCGGCTGCCAGTCGGCGGTGAATTCCTCGGCGATCGCGCCGTGCTTCGCTTCCCAGAATTTTGTGTTGAGGATCTCGGTGATATCGGCGAGCATGCCGTCGGCAAGCGGATGGCCGATCGTCTTTGCCGCTGAGGCGGCGAGCAGCACGAAAGCATGGCCATAGCCCTGCTTGTTGGAATCGACCGGACCGTCATTGTTGAGCGACCAGAAATAGCCGCCGTTTTTCCGGTCGCGATGATGGTTCCAGATATAGTCCATGCCGTGGTCGACGACGTCGGAGGCTCCGGGGCGGCCGAGCAGCGCGCCGATCGAGAAGCAATGCACCGCGCGCGCCGCGATATGGATGCCGCGGACCTGGCCATCGGCGTCGAGAGGCCTACCTTCGTCGTCGAGATCGTAGAAGCCGCCCTTTAGGTTGACCGAATAGTGCTGGAAGAAATCGAAGAGACCGTTCGCCTGGGTCAGCAGCCAGCCGCGGTGATAGGCGCGGGTCGTCCAGTTTCCAAGCACGGCGTTGACGGTTGCGGGTGCCATGATGCTCCTCCGATTTCGTGCACAAAGCGTTGTAAGCGCCTATATAGGCGTCGTGCGAGTCTGTCATCCGGCGAGATTTGCAAAGCACGAAATCGACAGGCATATATTGACATAAAGATATCTTTATGTGATGTGGAAGTCTGGTCTTACGACGTCAAGGAGCCCTCCCGTGTTTGACAATCTCTTTGGTCCGGAAACGGGCAAACGTGACGGCAGTGAAGTTTTCGCAGCTTTGAAACAAGCCGCGAGCGAGCGCATCCTTGTTCTCGACGGCGCCATGGGCACGCAGATCCAGGGGCTCGGCTATGACGAGGACCAGTTTCGCGGAACGCGCTTCATCGGCTGCGCCTGTCACCAGAAGGGCAATAACGACCTTCTGATCCTGACCCAGCCGGATGCGATCGAAGAGATCCATTACAGATACGCCAAGGCCGGCGCCGATATTCTTGAGACCAACACCTTCTCCTCGACCCGCATCGCGCAGGCCGATTACGAGATGGAAGGTGCAGTCTACGACCTCAACAAGGAAGGCGCCGAAATCGTGCGGCGGGCAGCACAGCGTGCCGAGCGCGAGGACGGCCGCCGCCGTTTCGTCGCCGGCGCCATTGGGCCGACCAACCGTACCGCCTCGATCTCGCCTGACGTCAACAACCCGGGTTTTCGCGCCGTGACCTTCGACGATCTGCGTTCCGCCTACGGCGAGCAGATCGACGGGCTGATCGACGGTGGCGCCGACATCATCCTCATCGAGACGATCTTCGACACGCTGAACGCCAAGGCTGCGATCTTCGCCTGCGAGGAGCGCTTCGAGGCCAAGGGCGTGCGCCTGCCCGTGATGATCTCGGGCACGATCACCGACCTTTCCGGCCGCACGCTGTCCGGCCAGACGCCATCTGCCTTCTGGAACTCGGTGCGCCATGCCAATCCCTTCACGATCGGGCTCAACTGCGCGCTCGGCGCCAATGCGATGCGCCCGCATCTGCAGGAGCTTTCGGGCGTTGCCGACACCTTCATCTGCGCCTATCCGAATGCCGGCCTGCCGAACGAATTCGGCCAGTATGACGAAACCCCGGAGCTGATGGCGGCGCAGATCGACGGCTTCGCCCGCGAGGGCCTCGTCAACATCGTCGGCGGCTGCTGCGGCTCGACGCCCGAGCATATCAAGGCGATCGCCGAGACCGTTGCGAAATACAAGCCACGGCCGATTCCCGAGCATCGCCCGTTCATGTCGCTGTCGGGTCTCGAACCCTTCGAGCTGACCAAGGACATTCCCTTCGTCAATGTCGGCGAGCGCACCAACGTCACCGGCTCGGCCCGCTTCCGCAAGCTGATCACCAATGCCGATTTCACCGCAGCGCTCGATGTCGCCCGCGACCAGGTCGAGAACGGCGCCCAGGTGATCGACATCAACATGGACGAGGGGCTGATCGATTCCGAAAAGGCGATGGTCGAGTTCCTCAACCTGATCGCCGCCGAGCCTGACATTGCCCGCGTGCCTGTGATGATCGACTCGTCGAAATTCTCGATCATCGAATCCGGCCTGAAGCGGGTCCAGGGCAAGCCGATCGTCAACTCGATCTCGCTGAAGGAAGGCGAGGAGAATTTCCTCGCCCAGGCGCGGCTGCTGCATAATTATGGTGCCGCCGTCGTCGTCATGGCCTTCGACGAGACGGGGCAGGCGGACAGCTACGAGCGCAAGGTGGATATCTGCACACGCGCCTACAAGCTGCTGACCGAAAAGATCGGCTATCCGCCCGAGGACATCATCTTCGATCCGAATATTTTCGCGGTCGCGACCGGCATCGAAGAGCACAATAATTACGGCGTCGACTTCATCGAGGCGACGCGGACGATCCGCGAGCGCATGCCGCTGGTGCATATTTCGGGCGGCGTCTCCAACCTGTCCTTCTCGTTCCGCGGCAACGAGCCGGTGCGCGAGGCGATGCACGCCGTGTTCCTCTACCACGCCATCCAGGCGGGCATGGACATGGGCATCGTCAATGCCGGCCAGCTTGCCGTCTACGACAATATCGATCCCGAGCTGCGCGAGGCCTGCGAGGACGTGGTGCTGAACCGCCGGCCTGATGGTACCGAGCGGCTGCTCGAAGTGGCGGAGAAATTCCGTGGCGGCGCGGCACGCGAAGGCCGCGTCCAGGATCTTTCCTGGCGCGAATGGAGCGTCGAGAAGCGTCTCGAACATGCGCTGGTCAACGGCATCACCGAATATATCGAGGCCGATACCGAGGAGGCGCGCCAGCAGGCTGCAAGGCCGCTGCACGTCATCGAAGGGCCGCTGATGGCCGGCATGAACGTCGTCGGTGACCTGTTCGGCTCGGGCAAGATGTTCCTGCCGCAGGTGGTCAAGTCGGCGCGCGTGATGAAGCAGGCGGTGGCCGTGCTGCTGCCCTACATGGAAGAGGAAAAGCGCCTCAATGGCGGCGAGGAACGCCGGTCGGCCGGCAAGATCCTGATGGCGACGGTCAAGGGCGATGTGCACGATATCGGCAAGAACATCGTCGGCGTCGTGCTTGCCTGCAACAATTACGAGATCGTCGACCTCGGCGTCATGGTGCCGGCGACGAAGATCCTCGAAACGGCGATTGCCGAAAAGGTCGATGTCATTGGCCTTTCCGGCCTGATCACGCCGTCGCTCGACGAGATGGTGCATGTCGCGGCCGAAATGGAGCGGCAGGGCTTCGAGATCCCGCTGTTGATCGGCGGGGCAACGACCAGCCGCGTGCATACGGCCGTGAAGATCCATCCCGGCTACAACAAGGGGCAGACGATCTACGTGACCGATGCGAGCCGCGCCGTCGGCGTTGTCTCGGCTCTGCTGTCGCCGGATAGCCGCCAGGGCTATGTCGACGATATCCGCGCCGAATATGCCAAGGTGGCGGCTGCCCATGCGCGTAGCGAGGCAGAGAAGGTGCGGCTGCCGTTGCCGCGAGCCCGCGAGAATGCCCACAAGGTCGACTGGTCTGCCTACCAGCCGAAGAAGCCGCAATTCTTCGGCACGCGGGTGTTCGAGGATTACGATCTGGCCGAGCTTGCCAAATATATCGACTGGACGCCGTTCTTCCAGACCTGGGAATTGCGCGGCCGTTATCCTGCCATTCTCGAAGACGAGAAGCAGGGCGAGGCGGCGCGCGCGCTCTGGGCCGATGCGCAGGCGATGCTGAAGAAGATCATCGACGAGAAGTGGTTCCGCCCGCGCGCCGTCATCGGCTTCTGGCCGGCCGGCGCGGTCGGCGACGATATCCGGCTGTTCACGGACGAGGGCCGCAGCCAAGAACTGGCTACTTTCTACACGTTGCGTCAGCAGCTTTCGAAGCGGGACGGGCGGCCGAACGTGGCACTTTCCGATTTCGTGGCGCCGGTTTCAAGCGGCGTTGAGGATTATGTTGGCGGCTTCGTGGTGACGGCCGGCATCGAGGAAATCGCCATCGCCGAGCGTTTCGAGCGGGCGAACGACGATTATTCGTCGATCCTCGTCAAGGCGCTGGCCGACCGCTTCGCCGAAGCTTTTGCCGAGCGTATGCATGAGCAGGTGCGACGCGAATACTGGGGCTATGCCAAGGACGAGACGCTCAGCAAAGAGGATCTCATTACCGAAGCCTATGCCGGCATCCGTCCTGCGCCCGGTTATCCCGCCCAGCCCGACCACACCGAAAAGGCAACGCTGTTCAAGTTGCTCGACGCTGAAAAAGCGGCCGGCGTGAAGCTGACGGAGAGTTATGCGATGTGGCCCGGTTCCTCGGTCTCCGGCCTCTATATCGGCCACCCCGACTCCTATTATTTCGGCGTCGCCAAGGTGGAGCGCGATCAAGTCGAGGATTATGCGGCGCGCAAGCAGATGGCGGTGTCTGAAGTCGAGCGCTGGCTCGGGCCGGTGCTGAACTACGTGCCGCGCAAGGCCGAAACCGAGATCGAGGATGCGGCGTAATCAGCCGTTGGCATCGTCCGCTGACAAAGTGATTCAAGAAATGAGGAAGCCGGAAAGTGATTCACTTTCCGGCTTCATGTTTTTGAAAATGAATGTGAAAATCATATCGTAGAACTTAATCTGGAGCAGGTCTCACAAAAAATTGCTGCGGTTTCGCGGTAACGACATGCATAAAAACAGAGACCTAAAGGGCGAGGAGCGAATCTGAAGGGTTGCGACACGCTTTAGCGGCGAACGGGCTCAGTTTTCTTTGCCTTGGCGAGGTCAAGAAATCTCGCCTTAATCGTTGCAAAAAGTCCAGGCGGAATGAAGCCATAAGCGAGTATTCCTCCGCTGCCGGGCACTGGCGAAAGTCCGCCATTCGGCCATTCATCGATATTGTATTCCGAGATGATAACCCAACTCGGCTCATCATCCAGACCGATTGCCTGCTTCACCTTCGGCGGGATTTCGATTCCGACCGTTTCGCCTGAAGGCGGGGTGTGCGTGATCGGCAACAGGACGACGTAGCGAGGATTGGCGAGGCTATCGCGTGCCGCGACGAGACAGGCTGGTCTGTCCTTGCCCTGGTCGCGACCCGCCAATGCTTCGCGCGACCAGAGGTAATCGTAGCGCACGACCAAGCCCGGCCTCGGTTCGGGAAGCGACGCCATGCGATGTTATTTCAGCAATTCATCGAGAGGAGCGTGGACAGGATCCATCTCTGCGCGCTCAATGGCATCGATGACGACAGAGAGGGCATCGGCGGTTTTGTGCGTCCGTTGCGCGGCGGCCTTCAGCCAATCATAGTGTTCCGCGGACATGAGGATGAATTCACGACGGCCATGCCGGGTGATCTCGACAGGTTCACGTTGCGCCTGATGCTGGAATTCGCCGAATTTACGCTGAAATTCCAGAGCCGTGGTCTGAGCCATCTTACCCGTTCCAACTTACGATATCCGAATTATACGTATAATTCGGATAAATTCAAGCCTCTCACGTCACCGCGATCGTCAGCTCCGCGACAAAGTCATAGGCATCGCCGCGATAGAGCGAGCGGGTGAATTCGACGGCGCGGCCGGAGCCGAGATAAGAGATACGCTCGATCGACAGGCCGGCCGCACCCGCGGAGACGCCGAGAAGCTGGGCGTCGGCTTCCTTCATATTGGTCGCGGAGATGCGCTGCACGGCGCGCACCGGGCGGACCTGAAGGCGTTCGAGTTCGGCATAGAGCGAATTGGTGACGGCCGAGGGATCGGGCAGGAATTCGCCGGAGACACTGGCATTCTCGATCGCCAGCGGCTGGTCGTCGGCGATGCGCAGGCGGGAAAGGCGCGAAACCTTGACGTCGGTACCGAGGCCAAGGATCATCATCTCGTCGGGCGAGGGGGTGTGGACGCCTTTATGCAGCCATTCGGAGCGGGAGGACATGCCGCGGCGCGCCATGTCTTCGGTGAAGGAAGTGAGCTGCGACAGGCGCTGCTCAACCTTGGAGACCGGCTTGGCGACGAAGGTGCCTGAACCGTGACGGCGCACCAACAGGCCATCGGCGACGAGTTCGTCGATCGCCTTGCGCACGGTGACTCGACTGACGGCGGCGAATTCGGCGATGTCGCGTTCCGGCGGCAGCGCATCGCCGTGCCCGAGCGTGCCGGTGCGCACGGCTCCTTCGAGCGTGCGGCGCAGCTTGACGTAGAGCGGACCTGTGCCGGCTGCCTGCAGGCGCTCCAGGGAAAGGAGGGTAGCGAGGTCGTCGGTCATGCCGCACCTCTCTGCCTGTCGTTTAAGAGCTTGACCGCAAGTTCCACCGCGCCCTGCAGGGCATCGCCCTTCGGGCTGGCAAGCAGCGACCGGTAGCGTTCGGAAAGCCACGGCTCATAAGCTTCGGCAAGACCGCCGAGCAGGCAGATCGATGGGCATTCGGGCCAGAGTAGCGCTTCGAGACTTTCGCCGATCGCCGTTGCCGCATCCGTGACGATGCCGTCCGCGACGGCATCGTCCTTGGCGGCATGTTGGAAGACGGTGGGGGCGTAACGGGCAAAATCCTTCGGTCTTGCGGAATGGGCGAATTCGACGATGCGCTCGGGATCATTGCCGTATTCGGTCATGACCGCGTCGGTGATCGGCGATGCCGGGCGCACCCCGTCATGGGCAAGCAGTGATCGTTCCAGTAGGTCGCGGCCGAGGCGGGCACCGCTTGCCTGGTCGCCGACAACGAAACCCCAGCCGCCGATGCCGTTCAACCGGCCATCCTTGCGGGCATTATAGACCGACCCTGTGCCGAAGGCGCCAACGATGCCGTCGGCATCGCCGAGCGCACCCTGTAGGGCGATCAGCGCATCGGTGACGACGCGGCCTTCGGCAAAGGGCAGGGCCTTTTCGATTCGCCTGCCGTAATCGCCGACATTGGCGCCGGCGACACCGACGACCGCTGCGACAGAGGAAAGAGTTTCAGCGGCAAGCCCGGCATCGCTTAGCGCCTGCCGGGCGGATTCGACGATGTTGAGAAGAGAGTTTTCCAGATCCGACAGGATATTGGCAGGGCCTGATTTGCCGCGGCCGATGACATTGCCGTTCCTGTCCGCGACTGCGGCCCGGCAGCTCGTTCCGCCGCCGTCTATGCCGATTGCAAGCTCCGTCATCGGGCCCTCCGAATATGCGTTCCCCATGGTTTTTAATACAATACCAAAAAAATACCATTTACCAAGTGGGAATGACACGGAAAATCGATCTTTTTATCATATTGATTTTGCTTGATTAAATTTTTTAATGAGTTTTATCAGGCCGAAAAGTTAATTTCGACTGGACAATTGGTATTTTTTTGGCATTAATTCGGCAAAAGGGAACAGCACTTCGAAGCCCACGAAAACCGGCAGTTAAACCAAGCCGGAACCGCTTCGAGGATGATCGAGATGACAACCCGCCGGCCCGTCAAGCTGGTGGTGAAGGTCAGGCATCCATCGGCTTTCCCCATCATTTCGCCACCTGGTGCAGTCGCCGGGAAGGCGCGCAGTTCGGCCGCAGGCGTCCGCCTTCGTGTCCGTTGAGCTTTCGGGACCGGCATTGCTGGCGGTCCTCCAAGGGGGCATTGGGTGTTACCTCAAACACGCCAATTGCTTGTTTCAGATCGAAGACAGCGCCTAGCGGCGCTTTAAAACAGGAGAGGGAAATGAAAAACACTGCTCTGAAAAGCTTGCTGCTTGCCTCCAGTCTGCTGACTTCAGCGGGCCTCGTCCATGCCGCCGACGTCACGCTGACGGTGGAAAGCTGGCGTAACGACGATCTGCAGATCTGGCAGGAAAAGATCATCCCGGCCTTCGAAGCGAAGAACCCGGGCATCAAGATCGTCTTCTCGCCGACCGCGCCGACCGAATACAACGCCTCGCTGAACGCCAAGCTTGATGCCGGCTCCGCAGGCGATATCATCACCTGCCGTCCGTTCGATGCCTCGCTCGAACTCTTCAACAAGAAGCAGCTCGCCGACATCACCAGCCTGCCTGGCATGGAGAACTTCTCGCCGGTCGCCAAGGCCGCCTGGAGCACCGACGACGGCAAGTCCACCTTCTGCGTGCCGATGGCTTCGGTCATTCACGGCTTCATCTACAACAAGGATGCCTTCGACAAGCTCGGCATTTCCGTGCCGAAGACGCAGGACGAGTTCTACGCAGCGCTCGACAAGATCAAGGCCGACGGCACCTACATTCCGCTCGCCATGGGCACGAAGGACCTCTGGGAAGCCGCTACCATGGGCTATCAGAACATCGGCCCGAACTACTGGAAGGGTGAGGACGGCCGCGCCGCTCTGATCGCCGGCAAGCAGAAGCTGACCGATGCCGAATGGGTCAAGCCCTATGAAGAGCTTGCCAAGTGGAAGCCCTATCTCGGCGACGGCTTCGAGGCCCAGACCTACTCCGACAGCCAGAACCTGTTCACGCTCGGCCGCGCGGCGATCTATCCTGCCGGTTCGTGGGAAATCGCGCTGTTCAACAGCCAGGCCCAGTTCAAGATGGGCGCCTTCCCGCCGCCGGTTCCGAAGGCAGGCGACACGGGCTACATCTCCGACCATCCGGATATCGGTGTTGCCCTGAACGCAAAGAGCACCCATGCCGAGGAAGCCAAGAAGTTCCTCAGCTGGGTCGCTTCGCCGGAGTTCGCTGATATCTACGCCAACTCGTTGCCGGGCTTCTTCAGCCTGAACTCCACCCCGGTCAAGATGTCCGATCCGCTCGCTCAGGAATTCGTTTCCTGGCGCGGCCCGTACAAGTCGACGGTGCGCTCGACCTACCAGATCCTGTCGCGTGGCACGCCGAACCTCGAAAACGAGACCTGGGTCGAATCGGCCAACGTGATCAACGGCACGGATACGCCTGCGGTTGCCGCCAAGAAGCTGCAGGACGGCCTCGACAGCTGGTACAAGCCGGCCAAGTGATAGCGTGTGGAGGGGCGGCGTTTGCCGCCCCTCATCCGGCCTGCCGGCCATCTTCTCCCACTTCAGAGGAGAAGGAGACTCGCAGCGACCTCCCAGCCCGACTTGGCATCAAAGCAGGGCACGTTCCTTCTCCCGGCAGCCGGAGAGACGGTCAGGGGTGAGGCGCAATGTTTCCATCTGCGCTGCACCTTGCGGCCAGTCGACAAGAACAGGCAAAAGCCATGAGCGAAACCGACAACACGGTCGATATCGTCCCGATCAGGCGCCCGGTGCGCTGGCATATCTTCGTCTTCATGCTGCCAGCCCTGATCGTCTATTCTGCCGTCATGGTGCTGCCGCTCATCGAAACGCTCAGGCTTTCGCTCTACAATACGGTCGACGGGCAGCCGGCCTTCGTCGGACTGGCGAATTTCAAGGTGCTGTTCGGCGATGCGCGCTGGGCGCGCGATTTCTGGAATGCGCTGGTCAACAACCTGATCTTCTTTGCCATCCACATGTGCGTGCAGAACCCGATCGGTGTGGCGCTTGCCGCCCTGCTTTCGGTGCCGAAGCTCCGCGGCGTCGCCTTCTACCGCACGGCGATGTTCCTGCCGACGCTACTCTCCTTCGTCATCGTCGGCTTCATCTGGAAGCTCATCCTTTCGCCGATCTGGGGCGTGGCGCCCTGGATGCTCGATCTCATCGGCTTGAAATTCCTGTTCGCGCCCTGGCTCGGCAAGGCCGGTTCGGCGCTGATCGCGGTGTCGCTGATCTCGAATTGGCAATATATCGGCATTCCGATGATGCTGATCTATGCCGCACTGCTCAGCATCCCCGAAGAGGTGATCGAGGCGGCCGAATGCGACGGCATTACCGGTTGGGCCCAGTTCTGGAAAATCAAGCTGCCGCTCATTCTGCCGGCGATCGGCATCATCTCGATCCTGACCTTCGTCGGCAATTTCAACGCCTTCGACCTGATCTATACTGTGCAGGGGGCGCTGGCCGGGCCTGACATGTCGACCGACATTCTCGGCACGCTGCTCTACCGCACCTTCTTCGGTTTCCAGCTTCAGCTCGGCGACCGCTCGATGGGCGCGACGATTGCCACGGTGATGTTCCTCATCATCCTCGCCGGCGTCTCGCTTTATCTCTTCGTCATCCAGCGGCGCATGCGTCGCTACCAGTTCTGAGGAGCGCGCATGTCCAAGGCACGCACATCTCCCATCCGCACCGGCCTCGTACATCTGGCGCTGAGCGCCTATACGCTGGTCGCGTTGTTTCCGGTGTTCCTGACCATCGTCAACTCGTTCAAGGATCGCGCTTCGATCTTCCGCGAGCCGCTGATGATCCCGACGCCGTCGACCTTCAGTCTGGTCGGCTATCAGACGGTGCTGGGGCAGGGCGATTTCGCCACCTATTTCCAGAACAGCTTCATCGTCACGATCGTCTCGATCCTGCTGGTGCTGCTCTTCGGCGCCATGGCCGCCTTTGCGCTTTCCGAATACCGTTTCCGCGGCAATATGCTGCTCGGGCTCTACATGGCGATCGGCATCATGATCCCGATCCGTCTCGGCACGGTGGCGATCCTGCAGGGCATGGTGGCGGCCGGCCTCGTCAATACGCTGACGGCGCTGATCCTCGTCTATACCGCGCAGGGCATACCGCTGGCGATCTTCATCCTGTCGGAATTCATGCGCACGGTTTCGGACGATCTGAAGAATGCCGGCCGCATCGATGGGCTGTCCGAATATGCGATCTTCTTCCGGCTGGTGCTGCCGCTGGTGCGCCCGGCCATGGCGACGGTCGCGGTGTTCACGATGATCCCGATCTGGAACGATCTGTGGTTCCCACTGATCCTCGCACCTTCCGAGGCCACCAAGACGGTGACGCTCGGCTCGCAGATCTTCATCGGCCAGTTCGTCACCAACTGGAATGCGGTGCTGGCGGCGCTGTCGCTGGCGATCCTGCCGATCCTCGTCCTCTATGTCATCTTCTCGCGGCAGCTGATCCGCGGCATCACGTCAGGAGCCGTCAAGTGACCGAAAAACCGATCCGCGTGCTCGTTGCCGGCCTCGGCAATATGGGCCGCAGCCATGCGCTCGCCTATCATAACAATCCAGGCTTCGAGATCGTCGGTCTCGTCAACCGCTCGACGCCGCAATTGGGGCCTGAGCTGCAGGACTATACGATCCATCCCGACTTCACGACGGCGCTGGCCAAGCTGAAGCCGGACCTCTGCTCGATCAACACCTATTCCGACAGCCATGCCGATTATGCGGTCGCCGCCTTCGAGGCGGGCTGTGATGTCTTCGTGGAAAAGCCGCTGGCGACCACCGTCGCCGACGCCGAGCGCGTCGTCGCGGCAGCCAGGAAGGCGGGGCGCAAGCTGGTGATCGGTTATATCCTTCGCCATCATCCTTCCTGGATGAAGCTGATCGAGGAGGCGCGCAAGCTCGGCCCGCCTTACGTCTTCCGCATGAACCTCAACCAGCAGTCCAGCGGCCCGACCTGGGCGACGCACAAGTCGCTGATGCGCACGACCTCGCCGATCGTCGATTGCGGCGTGCATTATGTCGACGTCATGTGCCAGATCACCGATGCGAGGGCCGTCGAGGTACGCGGCATGGGACTGCGCATGTCCGACGAGATCGCTGCCGACATGTATAATTACGGTCACCTGCAGGTGCTGTTCGAGGACGGTTCCGTCGGCTGGTACGAGGCCGGCTGGGGCCCGATGATCTCGGAAACAGCCTTCTTCGTGAAAGATGTGATGTCGCCGAAGGGGGCGGTGTCGATCGTCATGGATCCGAACGCGAGGTCCGACGATATCGACACGCACACCAAGACCTCGGTGATCCGCCTGCACACGGCCGAGACTGGGCCTGACGGCAAGTTCATCCGGCCTGACCAGGATATGACGATGACGGGCGAGCCCGGTCATCAGGCGCTCTGCGACCTGGAACAGGCCTTCATGCTGAGGGCGATCCGCGAGGATCTGGACCTCGACCGCCATATGGCGGATGCGGTGGCGTCGCTGCGCATCTGCCTTGCCGCCGACGAGAGCGTGCGCACCGGCCAGCCGGTCAGATTATAAGGAAAGACCCGTGGGATCGCTTCAACTCAAATCCATCCGCAAGACCTATGGCACGCATGAAGTGCTGAAAGGCATCGACCTCGAGGTCAAGGACGGCGAATTCGTCATCTTCGTCGGGCCGTCGGGCTGCGGGAAATCGACGCTGTTGCGCAGCATTGCAGGCCTCGAAGACGTCACGTCAGGCGCCGTCGTCATCAATGGCCGCGATGAGACGTTGACGCCGCCGGCCAAGCGCGGCATCGCCATGGTGTTTCAGTCCTACGCGCTCTATCCGCATCTGACGGTTAAAGACAATATGGGGCTTGGTCTCAAGCAGGCCGGCACCGCCAAGGACGAGATCGAAAGGCGTGTCGGCAAGGCATCCGGCATGCTTTCGCTGGAACCTTATCTGGCGCGCCGGCCGGCCGAGCTCTCCGGCGGCCAGCGCCAGCGCGTCGCCATCGGCCGCGCCATCGTGCGCGAACCGGAACTTTTCCTGTTCGATGAGCCGCTGTCGAACCTCGATGCGGCGCTGCGTGTCCAGACCCGCCTCGAAATCGCCCGGCTGCACCGCAGCCTGAAGGCAACGATGATCTATGTCACCCACGACCAAGTCGAGGCGATGACGCTCGCCGACAAGATCGTGGTGCTGAATGCCGGCGCGATCGAGCAGATCGGTTCGCCGATGGAACTCTACAAACGACCGGCCAATGTCTTCGTTGCCGGCTTCATCGGCTCGCCGCAGATGAATTTCATCGCAGCCGAGAAGGTCGGCGACCACAGCGCCAAGACGATCGGCGTGCGTCCCGAACACCTGACGTTGTCGCGCGAACAGGGGACCTGGGCTGCGAAGGTCGTGCATGTCGAGCATCTCGGCGCCGACACGATCATCTATCTGGAATCCGACCAGTGCGGCCTGCTGACCGCACGTCTGTTTGGCGAGCATCAGTACGAGCCGGACGAGATCGTCTATGCGACGCCGGATCAGGCGCACGTCCATCGTTTCGACGCCGACGACCAGGCGATCCGTTAAGCGCATGACAGAACGAAAAGACCGCCAGCCAACCCGACGGGGTTTTCGTTTCCAGTCGGGTGCGGGTTTGATCAGCCGAGCACGGGCCGCATGAAGCTGCGTTCATAGCTGACGATACTGCGGTTACGTTTGTCGAGTTCGAAAGCCGCCTGACATTCCGGATCGCTTGCCATGCGTGTGCGATAGTCCTCGTAGGCGGCAAGGCTCGGGAAGGAAAACAGTGCAATGGCAATATTGTTGGCGCCTTCGGATGGCAGGAAATAACCGTGATGGGTGCCGCCCATCCTGTTGACGATCGGAATCCAGAGCCGGGCATATTCCTCGAATTCGGCAAGCTTGTACGGATCGATCACATAGCGCAGGTGGCAGGTAATCATTGAAATATCCCATTTTCTTAAAGTGCCAAGCAGAGGGCTACCCGGCTCATTTGGTTCGCTCAACTTCTGGCACCGGCCTCGGAGAGTTCAAGTGCCTTATGGTGATGGCTGCATCACGATTGCTGACGGGTCGGACAACCTGAAATGAAAAAGGCGCCGTTTCGCGGCGCCTTTGCCTCAGCAGTATTGGCGAAATCAGTCGCGGATGATCAGCAGGTCGGCTGCCATGAAGCGCAGGGTTACGGTTTCGCCGGCCTGCGGCGGGGTGATGCCGGGGCTGTTGAACATGTCGAAGGAGATGACGTTGCCCCCAACATTCATGCGGGTGCGAATGACCGACCCCAGGAAGTGGGCCGAAACGACCTGGCCGGTCAGCGCCGTGTCGCTCTTGACGCTGTCGGAGAGCGAGCCGGCTTCCGGACGCAGGGCCAGCGAGATGGTTTCGCCAGTCTTGTGAGCGGCCACCGACTGCTTCAGCGTTATGCCCTGATCACCTATCTGGATGCGGTTGGTGTCGGGATCGACGACTTTGGCTTCGATGAGGTTCAGCGTGCCGACGAAGGAGGCGACGAAGCGCGTCGCCGGCGTGTTGTAGATCTCGAAGGGCGAACCGATCTGGTCAGCCTTGCCGGCATTCATGACGACGATGCGGTCGGAGATCGACAGGGCTTCTTCCTGATCATGGGTGACGAAGACCGTGGTGATGCCGAGCTGCTGCTGGATCTGGCGAATTTCCTCGCGCAGCGAGACGCGGATCTTGGCGTCGAGCGCGGAGAGCGGCTCGTCGAGCAACAGCACCTGCGGCTTGACGGCAAGCGCGCGGGCAAGGGCGACACGCTGCTGCTGGCCGCCCGATAGTTGATAGGGGAAGCGGTCGGCCAGATGATCGAGTTTGATCAGGCCGAGCATTTCCTTGACGCGGGCGTCGATCTCGGGCTTCGGCGCGCCGGCGACCTTGAGGCCGAAGGCGACATTGTCGTGCACGGTCATATTGGGAAACAGCGCGTAGGCCTGGAAGACCATGCCGATGTTGCGCTGGTTCGGCTTCAGCGAGCTCTGATCCTTGCCATTGATGGTCAGCGTGCCGCCGGTCGGCGTTTCGAAGCCGGCGATCATGCGCAGGACGGTCGTCTTGCCGCAGCCTGACGGGCCGAGAAAGGAGACGAACTCACCCTTTTCGATCGTCATGTTGAAGTTCTTGACGACCTGGACCGGGCCGAAGGATTTCTGAATGTTGGTCAGCGTGAGAAAAGACATGAACCAGATACCTTAAGCCTTTGCCGGGCGGGCTTTGCCGACGCGGGAAACGATGTTGAGCAGGCCCATGCTGAGCCAGGTGATCGAGAAGGCGATGACGGCGAGCGCCGAAGGCTCATAGGCCTTGTTGGCACCGACGAGCTGCAGGTAGGGACCGAAGGCCGGACGGTTGAGCAGTGCGGCGAAGGTGAATTCGCCCATGACGATCGCGAGCGTGATAAAGGCGCCTGAAAGCACGCCGCTCATGACGTTGGGGAAAATGCATTTGAACATGATGGTCGTCCAGCTGGCGCCGAGACTTTCGGCTGCCTCCGTCAGGGTGCGGACGTCGATGGCGCGCATGGCGGTATCGACGGCGCGGTACATGTAGGGCAGGGACAGGGTGATATAGGAGAAGACCAGCAGGATGTTGGTGCCAGTCGTTGAACCCGTCAGCGGCAGGTAGGACGACGAATTATACATCCTGAGGTAACCGAAGACGATGACGATCGCCGGAATGACAAGCGGCAGCAGCGTGATGAATTCGACGACGGGGCGCATCTGCGGCAGGCGCAGCCGCACCCAATAGGCCGTTGGCACGACGAGCAGCATGCCGAAGACGATAGTCAGCAGCGCCATCAGCATGGAATAGCCGAAGGTCTCGCGGAACTGAATGTCCGAGAAGACCGATTGATAGGCGTCGAGGCTGTATTCGCCGCGGCGCATGCGCAGCGAAAACTCGATGGTGCCGATCAACGGAATGACGAAATAGGATGCACCTAGAATGACGGCGATCCAGGCTCCGAGACGTTGAGCTTTCATTTCTGCCACCGTTCGGCGCGCATGCGCAGCAGGAGGTAAAGGACGTTGGAGACGCCGGTTATCACGATCATGCCGAGCGCGATGGCGTAACCGAGGTTGGCATTGTGCAGAACGTCGCCGCGGATCTGCGCATAAAGCAGGATCGGCACGATGTTCAGCGAACTGCCGGTCAGCGCAAAGGCTGTGGCGATGGCGCCGAAGGCATTGGCGAAAAGCAGCAGCGTCGTACCTAGCAGGCTCGGCCAGAGGATCGGCAGCGCGACCATCGTCCAGTATTGGCGGTTGGTGGCGCCGAGAATCTGCGATGCTTCGCGCCATTCCTTCTTCATGCCGTCGAGGGCCGGCGTCAGGATCAGCACCATCAGCGGGATCTGGAAATACATGTAGGTGATGGTGAGGCCGAAGAAGGACAGCAGATTGAAACCGGTGCCGTAGAGATTGAAGCCGAACCATTCGCGCAGGAAGATCGTCACAAGACCGGTGCGGCCCAGCGTTGCGAGGAAGGCGAAGGCGAGCGGCACGCCGGCGAAATTCGAGGCGACGCCGGAGAAGGTCAGCAGTGTCGAGCGCACGGAGGCGGGCAGACCGCCGAGCACGACGGCCCAGGCAAGGAAAAAGCCGATCAACGCGCCGCCGAGGGCGGAGGCGACCGAGATGCGGATACTGATCCAGTAGGCGCTCATGATCGATGGCGTAAAAAGATCGCCGATATTCTTCAGCGTGACATCGCCCTCGGGCGTCAGGAACGCGCCCACCACGAGATAAAGCGTGGGGATGATCAGGAATAGCAGGGAGAAAATAACGAAGGGTGCGATGCCCAGCCAGTCGATCACGCGGTCTTTGTTGATCAAGGGGGCACTGCTCGCCATCGGCGTTGAAACGGTGCTCATGGAAAAGCTCATCCTGGGGCGTCGGAGTGAGAAAACCTCCCCGCCTTGCAGCGGGGAGGCAGGATCAAACTTTACTGAACGTTGGCGCCGACGACGGAATCCCAGTTCTTGGTGATTGTTTCCTTGCCGGCGGCCTGCTCTTCCAGCGTCGGGAAGACAGCCTTTTCATAGGCTGCTGCCGGCGGCAGCTTGTCGAGCAGTTCCTTCGGGATCTTGTTGTTCTTGGCAAGATCGTTGAAGCGGATCGGATGGCAATAGCCCTTCAGCCAGCCGAGCTGACCTTCGTCGGAATAGAGATATTCCATCCAGAGCTTGGCAGCGTTCGGGTGCGGAGCGAAGGCGGAGATCGCCTGAACGTAGACGCCGGCTACAACGCCGGTCTTCGGAACGACGACCTCGAACGGAGGATTGCCCTTCAGGCCTTCTCCCCACGAGAGGGCGTTGTAGTCCCACGCGATGACGATCGGCGTGGAGCCCTGCGCGAAGGGAGCAGCCTTGCCGACGACCGGCACGAAATTGCCGCTCTTGTTCAGTTCGGCGAAGAACTTCAGGCCTTCCTCGGCTGCCTTGGCAGCGTCGCCGCCGGATGCGGAAAGACCAGCGGCGTAGACGCCCTGGACAGCCTGGTTGGCGCTGCGCGGATCGCCTGCGAGGGCGACGCTGTTTGCATAGTCGCTCTTCTTCAGGTCGGCCCAGTCAGTCGGCGATTCCTTGACGAGATCCTTGTTCACCAGGAGCGCGAGAACGCCGTAATAGTCGCCGTACCAGTAGCCTTCAGCATCCTTGGCGGTATCCGGAATGGAATCCCAGGTGGAGACCTTATAAGGCTGGATCAGGCCGTCTTTCTTGGCAGACGGGCCGAAAGAGAGGCCGACGTCGATGACGTCGGGAGCCTGCGGGCCGGTGTTGCCCTTGTTGGCCTTGATGGCTTCGATTTCGTCGCCCGAACTTGCATCCGGGTTCAGTTCGTTGACCTCGAGGCCGTACTTGGCCTTGAAGCCGGCAATGACGTCGCCATAGCCGCACCAGCTGTGCGGCAGAGCGATCGTCGTCAGGCTTCCTTCTTTTTTGGCGGCGGCGATAAGTTCAGCGCTCGGCTCGGCGGCGGCAATCGCGGTCGAGGCCACGATCATCGCAGTAGAAAGCGACAGAAGTCGAGAAATGTTAGAGATCACTGTTGTTCTCCTTCGGGTTTTCAGTGTCTGGCGATGCTGTTAATGAGATTACATGAAGCTTGTGTGACGGTTCGATGACGTTAATTCTGCTGTGAATAGCGGGGGTTGCGACAAATGTTTTATTTGCGACAACGCCGTCTGTTTCCGCGAAAAATCCGCCATAGTTTTTCTTCTGTTTTAGTCTTATCCTCCTAACCCGGTTTGCGGAAAAGCTTGGTCTGCTCGAACAGGCCTTCCAGTGTCTTCATGCGCTCCTTCGTCTCGTCCCAGGTCGAATTCTGAACGGCCTCGATCAGCGCTTCGACGATGTAAAGGGTGACGACGGAGGAATCCCAGGCCGACGGCGCCTCGATCCGGACGCGGAAGGCATGCCTGGCGAGCTTGGCGGCCGGCGACCCCCACTGGTCGGTGAAAACGATGATTTCGGCGCCGCGTTTGCGAGCGGCGGTCGCAAGGCTCACCATCTCCTGCTCATAGCGGCGGATGTCGAAAATGATCAGGATGTCGCCGGCATTCATGTTGAGGACATATTGCGGCCAGCTGCTGGAATTCGACGATAGCAGCGTCGTTGCCGGCCGGATCACCTGCATATGGGTGAAGAAATATTCGGCAAGCGCGCCGGTGATGCGGCCGCCGACGAAATAAAGGCCGCGCTTGCGGTCGGAGAGCAGCGCGGCGACGCTGTCGAACGTCGCGGTGTCGAGATCGGTCAGCGTCTGGCGCAGATTGCCCATGATAGCATCGGCGAAACGGTTGAGAATATGGGTGCCTGGTGCGTTCTGCGCCCAGCGGTCGTGCTTGGCGATCGGGTTCGAGATCGTCGCCTCGAGTTCCTGATGCAGATGCGCCTGAAAGTCCGGATAGCCCTTAAAGCCAAGCTTCTGCACCATGCGCACGACGGTCGGCGTCGAGACGCCGGCGTTCTCGGCGATCGTGGTGATGCTGCCGAGGCCGGAGACCGGATAATTGTCGAGCAGGCTTTCAGCCAGCTGCTTCTCGGCACGCGTTAACACCCCCAAATGCGAGTGTATGACGTCCGAAACCGTCTTCGACGCAACTGTCACTTAATATGCTCCCCGGGATGGTCTGGCGCCACTTTCCCACTCAAAGTTAACAACGCTGTCATAATCCATGTCAACCACTGTCATGAAAAGAAATTTTCAGTCGACGCTTGACACTGACCGAAACCTGAAGAATTCTTTTCTTCATCAAGAATTTGTTAAGGGATAGGAGTGGCGCCTTTGGTGCTGGCCCGGCCGAAAATCCTCAGCGAAGCGGACGGTGACTGCGTCGGGATCGAACGTATCCACGGCCGGAGCCCGGTGCTTCTGATCTGCGAGCACGCTTCGAATGCGCTTCCAGCCGTTTTCGGGGATCTCGGCCTGTCCCGCGAAGCGCTCTCCAGTCACATCGCCTGGGACCCGGGCGCGCTGGCGGTCGCCCGCATCCTATCGGAAGCGCTCGACGCGACGCTTATTTACCAGCGATTTTCCCGACTCATCTATGATTGCAACCGGCCACCCAGTTCACCTGGCGCCATGCCGGAGACCAGCGAAATCTACGACATTCCCGGCAACAGGGATTTGAGGCCCGAAGAACGACTTGCGCGTACGGATGCGCTCTATGTGCCTTTCCACGACGCCATTCGCGGGCTGATCCGCGATCGCCGGGCGAGGGGGCAAGACAGCATCATCGCGACGATGCACAGCTTCACGCCGGTCTATCATGGCCGCGAACGCGCAGTCGAACTCGGCATATTGCACGATGAGGATAGCCGGCTCGCCGATCTTATGCTGAGGGCGGCGGCCGAGGCGCCGCTTTACAGGACGGAACGCAACGAGCCCTACGGGCCTGAAGACGGCGTAACCCACACGCTGATCCTGCACGGGCTTTCGAACGGCTTACGCAATGTGATGATCGAGGTCCGCAACGACCTCATCGCAGACGATATCGGCCAAGGGGTCATGGCCGATTATTTGAAAGGGCTGCTCCAGCAAAGTCTGGACGGCTGAATAAAAAGAAGACCCGAGGGAGCAGTTTAACTGCGAACGTCCGCACGGCGCAAATGTCGCGGGCAATTGGCACTGAATCGGCCCGCAATTCCGCGGCCGATCGTGAACAGGGGGAAGTCATGTCGGATTATACCGAACTGGACAAGAAGCAGGATGTGCACATCCTGCATTCCATGGGTTATGCCCAGGAACTCGAACGGCGAATGAGCTCGTTCTCGAACTTCGCCGTCTCATTCTCCATCATCTGCATCCTTTCCGGCGGCATCAATTCGCTGGCGCAGGCAACCTCCGGTGCCGGTGGTGCTGCAATCGGCATCGGTTGGCCACTCGGCTGCTTCATCTCGCTCGTCTTTGCCATCGCCATGGCGCAGATCAGCTCGGCCTACCCGACGGCCGGCGGTCTCTATCACTGGGGTTCGATCCTCGGTAATCGTTTCACCGGCTGGCTGACCGCCTGGTTCAACCTGCTCGGCCTCGTCACTGTGCTCGGCGCCATCAATGTCGGCACCTATTATTTTTTCATGGGTTCGTTCGGCACGAGCTATCTCGGGCTGACGGATACGACGACGGTGCGCATCATCTTCCTGGTGATCATCACCGGCGCGCAGGCGCTCGTGAACCACATGGGCATCGGACTGACCGCGAAGCTGACCGATTTCTCGGGTTATCTCATCTTCGCGACCTCGATCGCGCTGGCAGTCGTCTGCCTCGCCGCGGCGCCCTCCTACGAGATCGGCCGCCTCTTCACCTTCGCCAACTATTCCGGCGAAGTCGGCGGCAATGTCTGGCCGACCACCTCAGGCGCCTGGGTCTTCCTTCTCGGCCTGCTGCTGCCGATCTACACCATCACCGGCTATGATGCCTCGGCGCATACGTCGGAAGAGACGGTCAAGGCCGCCCATTCGGTTCCGCGCGGCATGGTCGCCTCGGTGCTCTGGTCGGCGCTTTTCGGCTATATCATGCTGTGCTCTTTCGTCCTGATGCTGCCGAATATGGACGATGCGGCGAAGCAGGGCTGGAACGTGTTTTTCTGGGCGATGGACAGCCAGGTGAACCCGATCGTCAAGGACATTCTCTATCTTGCCATCCTTGTCTGCCAGTGGCTCTGCGGCCTTGCGACCGTCACCTCGGTCTCGCGCATGATCTTCGCCTTCTCGCGTGACGGCGGTCTGCCGGCATCGAAGGCACTGTCGAAGGTCAGCGCGACGTATAGAACGCCTGTTGCGGCCATCTGGACCGGATCGATCCTGTCGGTACTTTTCGTCTGGTTCACCTCACTCGACTTCATGAAAATCGGTGAGACGCCGGTTTACACAATCGTTGTCTCGTGCACGGTCATCTTCCTGTTCTTCTCCTTCGCGATTCCGATCGGCCTCGGCCTGTTCGCCTGGGGCACGTCGAAGTGGGACAAGATGGGCCCGTGGAATCTCGGTGAAGGCATGTTCAAGCTGTTTGCAGGCTTGTCGATCGTCGCGATGGTGCTGATTTTCGTCATTGGTATCCAGCCGCCGAACGGTGCAGCGCTCTACCTTACCGTCGGTTTCCTTGTGGTCACCGGCATCGTTTGGTTCGGCTTCGAGAGCCGGCGCTTCAAGGGACCGCCGATCGGCGCCGAAGTGGCAAGGCGCCAGGCCGAGATTGCGGCCGCCGAAGCAGCCGTCGGCGAGAGCGGCGAAAAGTAAGCATCGAGGCTTCCCTCTCAAATGGCGGGGCCGCATCCTGCGGCCCCATCACCGGTTCAACGAAAAGGCATCGGGCCGCAAAGTCCGGCCGAGCGCATGCGATTTCGTTGGCCCGATTTTTCAATCCCAGTTCAGGCGGATCAATCATGAGCAGCTACACAATCGACGATCTCAGAAAGGATGTTGCCGAAGGGCGCATCGACACGGTTCTGGCCTGCCAGGTGGATATGCAGGGCCGGCTGATGGGCAAGCGTTTCCAGGCGGAATATTTCGTCGAGAGTGCGTGGAAGGAAACGCACAGCTGCAACTACCTGATCGCCACCGACATGGAGATGGAGACCGTTTCCGGCTATAAGGCGACGAGCTGGGAGAAGGGTTACGGCGACTACACGATGAAGCCGGATCTTGCAACGTTGCGTCGCATTCCCTGGCTCGAAGGCACGGCGCTGGTGCTGTGCGACATGCTCGATCATCACACGCATGAGGAGGTCGCCCATTCTCCACGCGCGATCCTGAAGAAGCAGGTGAAGCGCCTCGAGGATATGGGCATGAAGGCCTATATGGCCTCCGAGCTCGAATTCTTCCTGTTCGACCAGACCTACGAGTCGGCGCAGGCTTCCGGCTACCGCAATCTTAAGCTCGCCAGCGCCTATAACGAGGACTACCACATCTTCCAGACCACCAAGGAGGAAGAGGTGATGCGGGCGATCCGCACCGGGCTGCAGGGCGCCGGCATTCCGGTCGAGAACTCCAAGGGCGAGGCTTCGGCCGGCCAGGAGGAGATCAACGTGCGCTACGCCGATGCGCTCGCCATGGCCGACCGGCACGCGATCATCAAGAACGGCTGCAAGGAGATTGCCTGGTCGAAGGGCAAGGCCATCACATTCCTCGCCAAGTGGAATTACAATGCCGCTGGCAGTTCCTCGCATATCCACCAGTCGCTCTGGAGCCTGGAGGAAAAGCCGCTATTCTTCGATCATACCGGCAAATACGGCATGTCGCCGCTGATGCACAATTACGTCGCCGGACTTCTCGCCCATGCGAGCGAGATCACCTATTTCCTTGCGCCCTACATCAATTCTTACAAACGCTTCATGGCCGGCACGTTTGCGCCGACCAAGGCGATCTGGAGCAAAGACAACCGCACTGCCGGCTACCGGCTCTGCGGCGAGGAGACCAAGGGAATCCGTATCGAGTGCCGCGTCGGCGGCTCCGATCTCAATCCCTATCTCGCCTTCGCCGCGCTGCTTGCCGCCGGCATTGACGGGATCGAAAACAAGTTCGAACTCGAAGCGCCCTTCGTCGGCGACGCCTATGGCGGCAAGGGCGTTCGCGAGATCCCGCGCACGCTACGCGCGGCCACGACTGAAATGACGGAATCGGCAATGCTGCGCAAAGCCTTTGGCGACGACGTGATCGACCATTACACCCGCGCCGCCGAATGGGAGCAGGAAGAATACGACCGCCGCATCACCGACTGGGAAGTGGCGCGCGGTTTCGAAAGAGCTTAATAGGCATTTGCGATTTGCTTGCCCCTCACCCTAACCTTGCCGGGGTCGAGCCACTGGTCTCGACCCGTCCTACGGACCCCCGTAAAAACGGGGAGAGGGGACGTGCCAAACGCAGCGTCGATGTTGGGAAAGCCGGTGCGGCATATCCCCTTCGCCCCGTTTACGGGGAGAAGGTGCCGGCAGGCGGATGAGGGGCCACGGCCTCACTCAAATTTTGAAGATACGAGGACAGGAACAGATCATGGCAATGATCCAATGCATTTCACCGGTTGACGGGTCGGTCTATGCCGAGCGCGCAGCCCTTTCTCTCGATGCCGCCAAGGATGTCGTGGCGCGCGCCCGCAAGGCGCAGAAGGCCTGGGCGAAACGGCCGCTCGAAGAGCGTGTGCAGCTGGTGCTGAAGGGTGCTGCGCGGCTGAACGAAATGTCCGACGTCGTCGTGCCGGAGCTTGCCTGGCAGATGGGCCGGCCGGTCAAGTATGGCGGCGAATACAAGGGCTTCAACGAGCGTTCCAACTATGTCGCTTCGATCGCGGCGGATGCGCTGGCGCCTGTTGTCGTCGAGGAGAGCGATCGTTTCGAGCGGCGCATCGAGCGCGAAGCGCATGGCGTCGTCTTCGTCGTCGCGCCGTGGAACTATCCGTATATGACGGCGATCAATACGATCGCGCCGGCACTGATGGCCGGCAATACGGTGGTGCTGAAACATGCCTCGCAGACGCTGCTGGTCGGCGAGCGGCTGGTGCAGGCCTTCACCGAGGCCGGCGTTCCCGAGGATGTGTTCCAGAACGTCTTCCTCGATCATGAAACGACATCGGCGCTGATTGCCGCCGGCAGCTTCAATTTCGTCAACTTCACCGGATCGGTCGAGGGCGGGCGCTCGATGGAGCGGGCGGCTGCCGGCACCTTCACCGGCCTCGGCCTCGAACTTGGCGGCAAGGATCCGGGTTATGTCATGGAGGACGCCGATCTCGAGGCGGCCGTCGACACGCTGATGGACGGCGCGACCTATAATTCCGGCCAGTGCTGCTGCGGTATCGAGCGCATCTACGTGCATGAATCGCTCTATGACGCCTTCGTCAAAAAATCGGTTGCCTGGGTGTCGAACTACAAGCTCGGCAATCCGCTCGATCCGGAAACCTCGCTCGGGCCGATGGCGCATAAGCGCTTCGCGAAGGTGGTGCGCGAGCAGATCGCCGATGCGATTTCGAAGGGCGCCAAAGCGCTTGTCGATCCCAAACTTTTCCCCCAGGATGACGGCGGCGCCTATCTCGCACCGCAGATTCTTGTCGATGTTGACCATTCCATGGCCTTCATGCGCGAAGAGACTTTCGGTCCGGCGGTCGGCATCATGAAGGTGAAGAGCGACGAGGAGGCACTCGCTTTGATGAACGACAGCCAGTACGGGCTGACGGCCTCGCTCTGGACCAGGGATGCCGAGCGGGCAGGGCGGCTCGGCCGCGAGATCGAAACCGGCACCGTTTTCATGAACCGCGCCGACTATCTCGACCCGGCGCTGTGCTGGACCGGTGTCAAGGAAACCGGCCGCGGTGGCTCGCTGTCGATCATCGGCTTCCACAATCTGACGCGTCCGAAATCCTTCCATCTGAAGAAAGTCACAGCATGAGCAGCAACATCACCGCAAACTGGAGCTATCCGACATCGGTCAAGCTCGGTCGGGGCCGCATCGCGGAAGTGGCCGACGCCTGCAAAAGCCTCGGCATCAAGAAGCCGCTGCTCGTCACCGACCGTGGCCTTGCCTCGATGGCGATCACCAAGACTGCGCTCGATATCCTCGAAGATGCCGGTCTCGGCCGCGCAATCTTTGCCGATGTCGATCCGAACCCGAACGAGAAGAACCTCGAAGCCGGCGTCAGGGCCTTCAAGGACGGCGGCCATGACGGCGTCGTCGCCTTCGGCGGCGGCTCCGGCCTCGATCTCGGCAAGTGCGTCGCCTTCATGGCCGGCCAGACGCGGCCGGTCTGGGACTTCGAAGATATCGGCGACTGGTGGACACGTGCGAGCCTTGAGGGCATCGCCCCGATCGTGGCGGTGCCGACAACGGCAGGCACCGGTTCGGAAGTCGGGCGCGCCAGCGTCATCACCAATTCCGAAACGCATGTGAAGAAGATCATCTTCCATCCGAGGTTCCTGCCTGGTGTCGTCATTTCAGATCCGGAACTGACGGTCGGCATGCCGAAGATCATCACCGCCGGCACCGGCATGGATGCCTTCGCCCATTGCCTGGAGGCCTATTCCTCGCCCTTCTATCACCCGATGTCAGCCGGCATCGCGCTGGAAGGCATGCGGCTCGTGAAGGAATTCCTGCCGCGCGCCTATCGGGAAGGCACAGATCTCGAAGCCCGGGCCAACATGATGGCGGCGGCTGCCATGGGCGCGGTCGCCTTCCAGAAGGGGCTCGGCGCCATTCACGCGCTGTCGCACCCGATCGGCGCGGTCTACAACACCCATCACGGCATGACCAATGCGGTGGTGATGCCGGCGGTGCTGCGTTTTAACCGGAAGGCGATCGAGGAGAAGATCGGCCGTGCCGCGGCCTATCTCGGCATTTCGGGCGGTTTTGACGGGTTCTACGATTATGTGCTGAAGCTCCGCTCCGAACTCGGCGTGCCGGAGACGCTGTCGGCGATGGGAATCGCTGACGACCGCATCGACGAATTGTCGGCCATGGCGATCGAAGATCCGAGCGCCGGCGGCAACCCGGTTGCAATGACACTCGAAAATACCAAGGCCCTGTTCAGGGATTGTTTCTGACAACATAAGAGCGGACCTACAGACTGGCCCGGAAAACCATGGTTTTCCGGGCTTTTTACGTTTCGGTGGCATCCCTATTTTTAGGGATGTGAAAAATACCGGCTGCAATTTCGCCGCGCGTGTTTCGAATTTGTTAACCATGATTAGAAAGGATGCATTAACCGCACGATGCTCCGACGGTGCGTAAAAGAGCGATTCCAGCTCGCACCATCCCTTCTGAGGACCGAACATGCCTGTCATCACATTCGCAAATACCAAGGGCGGCGCCGGCAAAACGACCGCTGTTCTGCTGCTCGCGACCGAGCTTGCCCGCAAAGGTTATCGCGTCACCATTCTCGACGCCGACCCGCAGCACTGGATTTCGCGCTGGCACGAAATATCAGGTCATGTGCCCAATGTTTCGGTGATCGATTTCGTGACGACTGCGTCTCTGCCGCTGCATATCAGCGAGAACAAGCACAATACCGACTACTTCATCGTCGACCTGCCGGGTGCGCGCAATCCGCTGCTTGCTACCGCCGTCGGCCTTTCCGACCATGTGCTGATTCCCATTCAGGGCTGCGCGATGGATGCGCGCGGCGGCGCGCAGGTACTCGAACTGCTGCAGTATCTGGACGAGAAGGCTGGCATCAAGATCGGCCATTCGGTGGTGCTCACCCGCGTCAATTCGATGGTAACGACGCGGGCGCTGCAAGTCGTCAAGTCACTACTCAGCGAGCGGCATGTGCCGGTGCTCGATACCGCTATTATCGAACGCTCCGCCTTCCGCGACATCTTCGACTGTGGCGGTACGCTGCACACGATCGATCCCACACGCGTCAGCAATCTCGACAAGGCCCGGGAAAACGCTACCTGTTTTGCCGAGGAAATGATGCGCAAGCTGCCGGTGAGGCTGACGGCATCCGCCCGCGTGACAAGCCCGATGGTCCGCTCCGCCGCCTGAATATTCCGTATGAAACGACAAGGCCGCCGGAGCGATTCGGCGGCCTTGTCGTTGTTATCGCGAGAATGACTTCAGTCGACGAATTCGACCGTCACTCCCGGCTTGACCATCTTGGCAAGCTCGGTGGCATCCCAGTTGGTCAGACGGATGCAGCCGTGGCTCTGGGTGCGGCCGATCTTCGAGGGCTCGGGCGTGCCATGGATGCCGTAGGTCGGCCTGGAAAGCGCCATCCAGACGGTGCCGACGGGACCGTTCGGGCCGGGCGGAATATTGAGGATCTTGTCATTGGCGCCCTGCTGGAAATTGATCTTCGGATTGTAGGTGTAGCCGGGATTGAATGCGACGCGCTCGACGTTGACCGTGCCTGACGGAGAGGGGGTATCGGTGGAGCCGATCGACGCCGGATAGGCGGCAAGCAGATTGCCGGCGCCGTCATAAGCGAAGACCTGCTTACGGCCCTTGTCGGCGATGATGCGGGCGACCGCGCCGCTCTTCGGCTCGCCTGGATTGACGACCTTGATGACGGTGCCGGGAACGGTGAAGTCGGCGCCGGGGTTCATCTCCTTAAGGAAAGCCTCATCCATGTGGAAACGCTCGGCGAGCATCTCGGTGGTCGAGGTGTAAGCCAGCGACGGCAGCAGCGCCTTATGCGAATAGTCTTCCGGAATCGCGGCGACGAAGGGGCCGGCCGCATCGGCCGGCGTGATCGTATAGCTGACGACGGGCAGCCCGCCGGTCATGCGCAGCTCTTCCAGAATGGCGTCGGTGTTGTTCGGATCGAGCTTCGAGCCGGTCATCTGATCGTAGGCTAAGATCGCCTTGGTGACGTTCGAACCCATATGGCCGTCGATGACGCCGGGGGAGACGCCGGCGCGGTCGAGGAAGACCTGCAATGCGACGATCTCCGGCTTCGATTTGTTGTTCAGCGTGATGACAGGTTCATCGGGTGGGGCCATCGGCTGATCGGCGGGCGGGATCTGCTGGTCGGGATCGATCGAGGCATAATCGTCGCCGGGCTGCGGATTGCCGATGCTGTTATCCTCGGGATAGGGCTGGTCGCCGAGCGGCTGGCGCTCGATCGCGGCATCGCGCGGTATGCCGCCGGTGACGGCGCCGCGCTCGGAATAACGCGTATCGCCATAGGGATTGTTGTCGGAATAATAGGGGTCGTTGCCGTATTGGTCGTTATAGACTTCGCGCGGGCCGGGCCGCGGCGGATAATAGCCGCGGGCGCGCATCTCGGTGGCGACGACGTTGCCATAGTCGTCGATCAAGACGCGATTGCCGCTACGGTCGCGGGCGTAGATATAGCCGGCTGGAACATAGTCGAGGATTTCGCCGCTCGGCGTCACAAGCACGATATCGCTCTGGCGGCGATCGCGGAACTGCTGCGCGCCTGCCTGCGGCGCTGTAGCCGCAAGAGCAGCCAGGACGGCCGCGAGACAAAATGCCGACTTCAAAAAGCGATCCACGTATCATACCTCGATCAGTGACTGGCAGACACACACCTGCGAATTTTGACGCTAGTGTGGAATTTATGAAAGCGTGCTGAACAAAATATGAAAATCACTAAGATTTCCTTTTACTCATAAACGTTTGCGTCCTTGTGTCAGTTCCGCAAAATTCACGGTTGCTGCAAAAACACAAGATAGGAGCCGCACTGATTGACGAATGGCGGCGTGAAACCTAACGCTAGCGCATCGTCCTTTCCGAAATCGGAACCGATTTCGGAAAGGACGATGGGAGGATTCAAAGAGTTAGAGCGTCCTTTGTGGCGTCCGGAAGGACGCACGGCGCTAAAGAGTCGATAATCCCTGAGGAGACCGTGATGATAGAATTTGCCGCCGCAAGCGGGCCGCGCCTGATGCTGGACGAAACATCGGTGCTGGATATCGGCGGATGCATCGTCGAAGGCGTTGACATTGCCCCGAAACGCGCCATTCCCGATGACGGCGACCCGCGAATCGATCACTCGCTCGAGGGTTTCCTGTTCACCTGTGGGCCGGACCATATCCGCCACCGCCAGCCGATCCCCGGCCGGGACGACGGCAACGTCTATCCGCTGCACGGATCGGCCTCCGGTCATGCGGCAAAGGTGCTGTGGACGAAGTTCGAGAACGGCAATGCCGAATGCCGGGCCGATATCGACATCACTACCGTCGAGGGACTGCCGCAGCGCCTCGAGCGGCTGTGGCGGATCGATGGTGCGACCGGCGAAGTGCGGCTCGAGGACCGGGTCGTCAATATGAGCGATCGGACGGTGCCGACCTTCCTCATGTATCACATGAACACCGGCGGCAAATGGCTGGACGACGGCACACGGCTCGAAGGCCGGATGCTGGAAAATGGCGGTTTCCCCTGGGCCTTCGGCGAAGAGCCTGGCGGCATCTTCTGCGTCGCGGCGCCGGCGACGGAGGCGGGTTTCGCGGAGGTCCGCCTCGGACCGATCGCCGCAATCGGCGGCAGGACGCTGCGCGTGCGCTTCCGCGCCGACACGCTACCCTATCTGCAGGTCTGGCGGAACCAGAAGGCGCCGGCCCATATCATCGGCATCGAGCCGGTTTCGCATCGCTGGATATCGCGTGACGAGCTTGAGGCAGCCGGTGAATTCAAAATGCTGGCGCCTGGCGAGAGCCGCCGCTATGCGCTGACCTTTGCCTTCCTGTGAGCGAAGTGTTGTTGACGCTGGCAGACCTCCGTCGTAGACCTTCAGCCCAAGATTTTTGAGGAGACAAGACGATGGATATTCGCCAGATCGACGATGAATATTCGGTTTCGGGCCAGATCACGCTTGAGGAGCTCGACGAGATCAAGGCGCTGGGCTTCAAATCGATCGTCTGCCACCGTCCCGACCACGAAAGTCCCGACCAGACGTCGTTCTCCGTCATCGAGGCGCGCGCGAGGGAGCTAGGTCTCGAAATTGCCCATGTGCCTGTTGGGCCGATGGGCGTGACCGAGGAAGCCGTGCAGGGCATGGTCGACGCGCTCGACGAATTTCCGCGGCCGATGCTTGGCTATTGCCGTTCCGGCGCACGCTCGACGGCGATCTACCAGAAGACACACCACATCCGCAATTGAGCCCCGTTCCAGGTGCAAATTTTCCGGCGCTAAACCTCAGCGCCGCCACCTTCCATTCACTCAGGAGACTATGATGAGCATCAAGCGTATCGACGTCGGCGCGCGCATGAGCGGCGCCGTCATCCACGGCAATACAGTCTATCTCGCAGGCCAAGTCGGCGAGGGCGAAAGCGTCACCGATCAGTGCAAGTCCTCGCTTGCCGAAGTCGACCGCCTGCTGGCTGCATCCGGCAGCAGCAAGTCGAAGATCCTGCAGACGATCATCTACCTCGCCGACATCGCCGATTTCGCCGAGATGAACGCCGTCTGGGAAGGCTGGATCGATCCGGCCAATCCGCCGGCCCGCGCCACCAGCGAAGCCAAGCTCGCAGCGCCCAAATACAAGGTCGAGTTCATCGTCACGGCCGCACTCGACTAAGTCGCACCATTCCGATTACCTGAAGCCGGTGAGCACTGCGCGTGCTCACCGGCTTTTTGTTTGCGCAATTTCGGAGAGCGTGCGCGTCGGCGTGATCGCTTCGGGATCGAGCTTGATTTCGATAATCGCGGGTTTACCACTGGCGCGCGCCCGCTCGAAGGCCGGGGCGAAATCCGCCGTCGTCTCCACCGTCTCGCCATGGCCGCCATAGGCGCGGGCAAGGGCTGCGAAGTCGGGATTGGTCAAATCGGTGCTGCTGACGCGGCCGGGATACTCGCGCTCCTGATGCATGCGGATCGTGCCGTAGATGCCGTTGTTGACGACGACTACGATGATCGGCAGGCCGTAGCGGATGGCGGTGGCGAATTCCTGGCCGTGCATCAGGAAGCAGCCGTCGCCGGCAAAGCAGATGACCTCGCGCTCGGGAAAGAGCCGCTTGGCGGCGACGGCGGCCGGCAGGCCGTAACCCATCGAGCCTGAGGTGGGGGCGGCTTGGGTGTTGAAGCGGCGGAAACGATGGAAGCGGTGCACCCAGGTGGCGTAGTTGCCCGCACCATTGGTGAAGATCGTCTGCGGTCCGGTATTGGCCTCCAGCCATTCCATGATCGGCCCCATATGGACGGCGCCCGGACCTGTCGATGGTGGCGTCGACCAGGCGAGATAGGCCTGGTGCAGGCGGGCGGTGCGCTCGGTCCAATGCGGTTCGGCCGGCGCTTCCAGATCGGCGAGGGCGGCCACGAATTCGGCAGGTGCTGCGCAGATGGCAAGATCCGGACGGTAGATGCGGCCGAGCTCCGAAGGGTCGGGATAGATATGCACCAGCGATTGCTGGGGGTAGGGGATGTCGATCAGCGTATAGGACGAGGACGGCATTTCCGACATGCGGCTGCCAAGCAGGATCAGCAGGTCGCTCTCCTTGATCTCCTTTGCCAGCACCGGATTGATGCCGATGCCGACATCGCCGGCATAGCAGGGATGGAGATGATCGAACAGCATCTGCCGGCGGAAGGAGCAGCCGATGGGCAGTTGGAAACGCTCGGCGAAGCTCTGAAAATCGGCGACGGCATCAGCATCCCAGCGTGTGCCGCCAAGGATTACCATCGGCCGCTCGGCTTTCAGCAGGCGGAGATAGAAATCGTCGATCTGGCGGCGGCCGGGATGGGCCTCGACATTGGCATAGTGCCTGGCGCGGGGGGCCTCGACCTCATCGCGCAGCATGTCCTCAGGCAGCGTCAGCACGACAGGGCCGGGACGGCCGGAGGTTGCGACCGCAAAGGCGCGGGTGACGAACTCGGGAATACGGGCGGCATCGTCGATCTCGCCCACCCATTTGGCGAATTCGGTGAAGGCGCGGCGGAACTCGACCTCCTGGAAGGCCTCGCGCTCACGCGCTTCCCGCTGTACCTGGCCGATGAACAGGATCATCGGGATCGAGTCCTGCTTGGCGATATGCAGGCCGGCGGAGGCGTTGGTGGCGCCGGGGCCACGGGTCACCATGCAAATGCCGGGTTCGCCGGTCAGCCTGCCCCAACAATCCGCCATCATCGCCGCTCCGCCCTCCTGGCGGCAGACGAGGACGTCGATATCGCTGTCGCGCAACGCGTCGAGCACCGCAAGGAAGCTCTCGCCGGGCACGCAGGAGAGACGCTTGACGCCGTTCGCCTTCAGCGCCTCGACGATCAGTTCCCCGCCAGTCTTCTTCATGACGATGCCTTCTTCATGACGATGCCTTCCTCTCGCGCTCGGCGAGTTCCGCCAGAATTTCTGCCTGGTGTTCACCGAGACGCGGGCTCGGCCTGATATAACGCAGCGGCGTCTCCGACAGCACCACAGGCGTCCTGACACCGGGGATCACGGTGCCGGCGGCATCCGCAAGGTCGATGCGCAGGCCGCGAGCCTGTACCTGCGGATGGGCGAACATTTCCTCGATTGTATTGATTGCGCCTGATGGAACCGCGTTTTCTTCACAGGCCTTCAGCAGATCCGCCTTCTGCCATTTCAACGTTTCGGTGGAGACGAGGCGCCGCACTTCGCCGCGATTGCCGACGCGGGCCTTGTTGGTGGCGAAACGCTCGTCGCCGGCGATCGCCTCCAGGCCGAGGAGGGTGCAGAGGCGACGGAACTGGCCGTCGTTTCCAACTGCGAGAATGAGGTACCCGTCCGCCGTCGGCACGACCTCATAGGGCGAGATATTGGGATGGGCATTGCCGAGGCGGGTCGGCGCCTCGCCGGAGACCAGGTAATTCATGTTCTGATTGGCGAGCACGGCCGATTGCACGTCAAGAAGAGCCATGTCGACCAACTGGCCTTCACCGGTCTTCAGGGCATGGATCAGAGCGGCTTCGATCGCCGAGACGGCATAGATGCCGGTGAATATATCGGCGATGGCGACGCCTGCCTTCATCGGCTGGCCGTCCGGCTCACCGGTGATCGACATGAAGCCGGACATGCCTTGGACGATATAATCGTAGCCGGCGAGGCTGGCATAAGGGCCGTTCTGGCCGAAGCCGGTGATCGAGCAATAGACGAGCTTCGGATTGATCTTGCGCAGGCTGTCATAATCGAGCCCGTATTTGACGAGGCCGCCGAGCTTGAAATTCTCTATGACCACGTCGGCGGTGGAGACGAGGCGGCGGACGAGATCCTGGCCTTCGGTACTCTTCAGGTCGGCGGTGACGGAGCGCTTGCCTCGATTGGCGGCGTGATAATAGGCAGCCGAGAGATTCTCGCCGTCGGCGCCCTCGACGAAGGGTGGCCCCCATTGGCGCGTATCGTCGCCGCCGTCGGGATTTTCGACCTTGATGACGTCGGCACCGAGATCGGCGAGCATCTGTCCCGCCCAAGGGCCGGCGAGCACACGGGCAAGCTCGACCACCCGGATGCCGGCAAGCGGCGGCTTTTTGGTCACGGTCTCTGTCATATTCCTCCCGGCAATATCTACGGCGCCAGCGTCACCTCAGATGTATCGGATACAGGCTTTGAAGCAAAGCGGCGCTCGCGCCAGAGGATGTAGAAGCCCGATGCCACGATAATGGCAATGCCGAGCCATTTCACGCCATCCGGAAAGTCGCCGAAGACCAGCCAGGCGAAGATCGTCGCCGAGACGATCTCGAAATATTGCAGCGGTGCCAGCGTCGATGCCGGCGCTGCGCGATAGGCATAGACGCCGATGATGCCCGATATCGCGGCCATGGCGCCGACGCCGGCGACAAGGAACCAGGCGCGGCCTTCCGGCATGACGGGGTCGAAGAGATCGGAGCCGGTTCCCTGGCCCAGGAAAAGCAGGACGGCACAGAAGAGCAGGCCCCACATGCCCATTTGGAACTGCATCGCCCAGGGGTCTTCTCTGTGCGAGAGGACGCGGGTCATCAGCACGAAGATCGCAATACAGAGTGCGCTGACGACAGGCAGGAGCGCGATGTAGCCGACCTCTTCGAAACTCGGCTGGATGATCAGCATCGCTCCGAAGAAGCCGACGCCGCAGGCAGTGTAACGCCGCCAGCCGATCGTCTCCTTCAGGAAGATACCGCTGAGGATCGTCAGCATGATCGGTTCGACGAAGAAGATCGCAATCGCGTCGGCGACCGCCATGTATTTCAGCGTGGTGACGAAGGAGATCATCGAGATCGTGATGATCGCGCCGCGGATGGCATGGAACATGTTTTGGTGCCAGGAAAAATCGGCAAAGCTGCGCCGCCATATCACAATCGGCAGCATGCAGAGCGCCTGTACGGCGAAGCGGCCGGCGGTGATCTCCGCGGATGGGACGGTGACGATGGCAAGCTTGGCGAAAATATCGATGAGCGGCGAGAACATCACCGAGATAAACATCAGCACAAGCCCCATCGTCACGTCGGAGGCGGACGAAACGGGGCGGGCGGAGGTGCTGTTCATGATGAAATCCCTGTACTCAGGATATTGGTCACTCAGGATATTGATCGCTCAGGATCTTGCGACGGCCCTGTCGCACCAGTCCGCAAAGGCTGCGATCGCCGCATCCGCGCCGATCTCATTCAGTGTTTCGTGCCGCACGTCCTGATATATCTCAGTGCTGATACGGGAGAAGCCTCGGCCTTTCAAATGGTTTGACAGCCAGAGCACGGCTTTTCCACGCTCCGTCGCCGGGTCTTCTCCGCCGCCGACGAGATGGATCGGCATGTTCCGGGGCAGCCGGTCGAGGTGGGTTTTCTGCGGCGCCCGGAAGGTCAGTTCGAAAAGATCGAGCCAGAGAGAGACCGAGGCGGCAAAGCCGCAGAGCGGATCGGCGACATATTTGTCGACTTCATCAGGTCTGCGCGTCAACCAGTCGAACTCGGTGCGGCGGCCGGAAATGGATTTGCCCCAGGTGCCGAAGGTGAGCTTCGGCAGCAAGCCGCTCGGCACGTCGGAGCCCTTCAACATGCGCTCGGCAAGCAGGATCGCCTGGGCGGCGCGGCCGGCAAGGCCGACGGCGAAATTCGAATTCCAGACGGCGACGGCGTCGAAGTCGGCCGGAGCCGTGACGGCAGCGTTGAGAGCGATGAGGCCGCCCATCGAATGGCCGAAAAGGATCACCGGCAGGCCGGGATGGCGGGAGGCCGCATGGCCGCGCATGGCGACGACGTCGCCGATTACCCTTTCGGCGCCACTGCGTCGGGCGAAGCGGCCGATCGGCGCATCGGGCGCCGTCGTCTCGCCGTGGCCTCGGTGATCATGAGCATAGACATGATAGCCGCGCGCCGCCATGGACTCGGCAAAGGAGTGGTATCGTTTCGAATGTTCGGCCAAGCCATGGGATATCAACAGGATGCCGCGCGGAGGGGTGATGGCCTCAGCATGGTGATAGGCCAGCGACGCCCCTGGCACGGCCAGCCTTTGCGTTTCAGAAAACATGTGGGTCCTCCCGGCGACAACAGACCAGATCGCCGGGCAATTGCAACATGGGCATTTGATTATCCGATAACAAATTGCGGCCTTGTTGCGATTCAGGGTTGCGGTCTTTTGATTTTGATGCTTATTTGTTCCTGTATTGTTCTTTTTGGGGGTTGAAATGAGCAGCATGCAGTTGCGTACCTTGTCGTTTGCCGTGTCGATGATTGTTGCCGGCGCCGCCGTGGCGCAGGAGGCGGGCGGGCGCACCCGCTTCATTCTGGCGGCGAGCTGGCAGCCGGCCTTTTGCCAGACGAACCAGAAGAAAGCCGAGTGTGCGAGCCAGACCGGCGAGCGCCCCGACGCAACGAACTTTTCGTTGCACGGACTTTGGCCAATGCGGGAGGATTATTGCGGCGTGAGCGCCGAGCAGAAGGCCGCCGACAAGGATGGCGACTGGAACAAGCTGCCGGAGGTCACGCTTGCGGCCGAGACGAAGACGGCGCTGGCAAAGGCGATGCCCGGCACGCAATCCGGCCTGGAACGGCATGAATGGGTGAAGCATGGCACCTGCACGAAGATGAGCGCCGACGACTATTTCGGCGTCGGCATGCATCTCGTAAGCTCACTCAACGCGTCGGCCGTACGCGATCTTTTCGCTGCCAATATCGGCAAGCCGGTCAAGGCCGAAGCGATCAAGGCGGCTTTCGACAAGAGCTTCGGGCCGGGTGCCGGCGACCGTGTCAAGATGAGCTGCCGGCGGGCCGGCAATGTCAGGATGATCAGCGAGCTGACGATCGGGCTTTCGGAAGCCGCCGGGGCGACTTCGGCGAAAAGTGCCGGCCTCGCCGATCTGATCCAGGGTGCTGGAAAAACGTCGTTCGGTTGTGACGAGGGCGTCGTCGATGCTGCAGGCTTTTGACCGGAAATCCTGAGTAAACCGGGTTTCGGCGTTGCCCGCAGGCGCTGTTTCGCCTACATAGCGGCACAATCGAAGTTTCCCGCCCGGAGCAGCGCAGCATGGCACGTCAGTTCATCTATCATATGTCCGGCCTCAACAAGGCCTATGGCAACAAGAAGATCCTGGAGAATATCCACCTTTCGTTCTACCCGGATGCCAAGATCGGTATCCTTGGTCCGAACGGCGCGGGTAAATCCACCGTGCTGCGCATCATCGCAGGTCAGGACAAGGAGTATACCGGCGAAGCCTGGCTCGCCGAAGGGGCGACGGTCGGCTATCTGGAGCAGGAGCCGCATCTCGATCCCAACAAGACGGTGTTTGAGAATGTCATGGAAGGCGTTGCCTCGAAGACGGCCGTCCTCGATCGCTACAATGAATTGATGATGAACTATTCGGACGAGACGGCGGAAGAGGGCGCCAAGCTTCAGGACGTCATCGACAGCCAGAACCTCTGGGATCTGGAAAGCCAGGTCGAGATGGCGATGGAAGCCCTGCGCTGCCCGCCGCGCGACGCCGAAGTCACCAGCCTTTCCGGTGGTGAGCGCCGCCGTGTCGCGCTCTGCCGCCTGCTGCTTTCGCAGCCGGATCTGCTGCTGCTCGACGAACCGACCAACCACCTGGACGCCGAAACCATCGCCTGGCTCGAAAAACATCTGCGCGACTATCCGGGCGCCGTGATGATGATTACCCACGATCGCTACTTCCTGGATAACGTCACCGGATGGATCCTCGAACTCGACCGCGGCCGTGGCATCCCCTACGAAGGCAACTATTCGGCCTACCTGCAGGCGAAAGCCAAGCGCATGCTGCAGGAAAGCCGCGAAGACGCATCGCGCCAGAAGGCGATCAGCCGCGAACAGGAATGGATCGCGTCCAGCCCGAAGGCTCGTCAGGCCAAGTCCAAGGCACGTATCAAGTCCTACGAGCAACTGGTGGATGCCGCCGAAAAGCAGCGTCCCGGCGACGCGCAGATCATCATCCCGGTTAGCGAGCGCCTCGGCCAGGTGGTCATCGAGATGGACGGCATCACCAAGGGCTTCGAGGGCCGCACGCTGATCAACGACCTGTCGATCAAGCTGCCGCCAGGCGGCATCGTCGGCATCATCGGCCCGAACGGCGCCGGTAAGACGACGCTATTCAGGATGATCACCGGCCAGGAAACGCCGGATGGCGGTTCGATCCGCATCGGCGAGACCGTGCATCTCGGTTATGTCGACCAGAGCCGTGACACCCTTGCGGCCGACAAGACGGTCTGGGAGGAAATCTCCGGCGGCGCCGAAATCATCAAGCTCGGCAAGTTCGACATGAACTCCCGTGCCTATTGCGGCGCCTTCAACTTCAAGGGTGGCGATCAGCAGCAGAAGGTCGGCAATCTCTCTGGTGGTCAGCGCAACCGTGTTCACCTTGCCAAGATGCTGAAGGCCGGCGGCAACGTTCTGCTGCTCGACGAACCGACCAACGACCTCGATACGGAAACGCTGGGTGCCTTGGAGAACGCGCTGGAGAACTTCGCTGGCTGCGCCATCATCATCAGCCACGATCGCATGTTCCTCGACCGCCTGGCGACGCACATCCTCGCTTTCGAAGGCGACGGCCATGTCGAATGGTTCGAAGGCAACTTCGAGGATTATGAACAGGACAAGGTGCGCCGCCTCGGCCCCGATGCCCTCAACCCGGGTAGCCAGGCCCATAAGCGCCTGACACGCTGATTTCACTCATTGTTGCTTGCGGAAGCCCCGGTTCGGCCGGGGCTTTTTCATATCACGCCTTTGTCGCAATCTGAGCAGCCAATTTCGCGGAGAGTGCGAATTGCCGCTTGCCACCGCTTTTCAAATCACATAAAGATATCTTTATATCTTGATTGGATCAAAGATGAGCGAACCCTTGAAGCTTGGACTGGATGCGTTGGTGGACGTCTTGAAGGCGGCCGGCGAGCCCACGCGCCTGCGTCTTCTGGCGCTTCTTGACGGCGGCGATCTGACGGTGACCGATCTTACCGAAATTCTCGGCCAATCCCAACCCCGCATCTCCCGCCACCTGAAGCTGCTCGGCGAGGCCGAACTGATCGAACGCTACCAGGAGGGCGCTTGGGCCTATTTCCGCCTCAGGCAGGACGGTAAGGCCGCCATGCTGGTGCGGGCGTTGCTGAAGCATGTTTCCGAGAACGATCCGACCATCCTTCGTGACGGCGAGCGGCTGTCGCAGGTCAAACGCCAGCGCGCCGAGCGGGCACAGGCCTATTTCAGCCGCAACGCGGCCGAATGGGACGAGCTTCGCCGCCTGCATGCGGCCGATGAAGAGGTCGATGCCGCCGTCATCCGGCTGCTCGGCAGCCAGCCGATCGACTCGCTGCTCGATCTCGGCACCGGCACCGGCCGCATCCTCGAACTCCTGTCCGGGCTCTACCGCCGGGCGACCGGCGTCGATGCCAGCCGCGACATGCTGAGTGTGGCGCGCGCCAATCTCGACAAGTCCCGCATCACCAAGGCCACCGTGCGCCACGCCGATATCCTGAACCTGCCTTTCGAGGGACAGGATTTCGATCTGGTGACGATCCATCAGGTGCTGCATTTCTTCGATCAGCCGGAGATTGCGATCGCGGAAGCGGCGCGCATGCTCCGGCCGGGCGGCCGGCTCGTGGTCATCGACCTTGCGCCGCACACGCTCGAATATCTCCGCGACGAGCATGCGCATGTCCGTCTCGGTTTTTCGCACCAGGCGATGTCCGACTGGTTGCGCAAGGCCGGGCTCGACGTCGAGCAGGTTGTCGATCTTCATCCGGGTCAGCAAAGCGGGCAGGGGTTGACGGTCACCGTCTGGCTCGCGCGCGATCCGAGGCGCCTCATGGCTTCGCAGACGAGCGAAGGCGCCGAACCTACATTTGCCGGGAGGGTATGATATGGCTTTGAAAAACGAAGCACGCGGCCGCAACGACATTAGAGTCTCTTTCGAATTCTTCCCGCCGAAATCGGAGGAGATGGAAGGCCAGCTCTGGCACGCCGTCGGCCAGTTGCAGGATTGGGACCCGGATTTCGTCTCGGTGACCTATGGCGCCGGCGGCACCACCAAGGCGCCGACACTCTCCACCGTTACGCGCTTCCTCTCGCAGACGCCGCTTGCCACCGCTTCGCATCTCACCTGCGTCGGTGCAACGAAGGAGGAGACCCATCAGGTGGTCGACACCTTCCGCAAGGCCGGCGTGACGCATTTCGTGGCGCTGCGCGGCGATGCGCCCGGCGGTGCCGGCGCGCCCTACCAGCCGCATCCCGGCGGTTATGCCAATGCGGCGGAGCTGGTGGCCGGCCTCAAAGAAATCGGCGATTTCGAGATTTCGGTTTCCGCCTATCCGGAAAAACACCCGGAAAGCCTTGATACGGCGGCTGATATCGACATGCTGAAGCGCAAGGCCGACAATGGCGCCGACCGGGCACTGACGCAGTTCTTCTTCGATAACGACAATTTCGAGCGCTACTTGGAACGGGTGCGCGGCGCCGGCATCTCGATCCCTGTCGTGCCCGGCATTATGCCGATCCAGAACCTGACGCAGCTGAAGCGTTTCGCCGGCGCCTGCGGCACTGTTATCCCCGCCTTCCTCGATGAGCGCTTCGCAGGCTTCGACGACAAGCCCGAGGAGCGGGCGAAGGTCGCCGCCGAAGTCGCCGCCGAACAGATCGAAGATCTCGTCCGGCGCGGTATCCACGACTTCCATCTCTATACAATGAACCGTGCGCCGCTGGTTTCCGCCGTGCTCGACAATCTCGGCTTCTCTCGCCGGGCGGCAAAAAGTGCGGGCGCGGCCGCCTGATCCTTTCAGCCAATCAACGCGTCTACAGCGCCCTTTGCGGCTCTCGAAAAGACGCGCGGCGCTGCAAAAGTGAAAAGCGCATGTCGGGCGGGACATGCGCTTTTTCGTTGGCGGATTGATCAGCTATTCAGGAGTTTAGGCACTATCAGTCATTACACTTTCGTCGGCCAGCTCAGATGAAGAGCATGGACAAGACGAAAGCAAACGCTGCACTGACCAACAGAACATTCAAGGATTGCGTGAGTCCCATGTCTGTCTCCTCGCGTTAACCGGCCAATAATATGTCTGAAATATGTCGGTTGGGAAGCAGATCTTATGCTGCGCTGCAGAAGGGTTCAGTGGATAAGTCGAATAGCGTTTCGGCAAGCGTTTGAAATTATTTGTTAATTTTCAACAAATTTTTGTTCACAGATTTTAACATGCCGTTAAATCGGGCGATTGCGCATTTACCTATGCGCTCAAAACATGGCGGGATCGCAACCGGTTGAAAACATGTGGAATTCGCAACCAGTTTCAGGCGGCCTTGGCCAGCAGGCGATAGGCGCGGCCATCGAGAATGACGAGGCCGAAACCGATCAGCGCCATGCCGGCAAACTCGCTCAGTGCCAGCCTTTCTCCGAGGAAGAGCACGCCGAGAAGGATGGCGCTCGGCGGCACCAGCAGGGTGACGAGCGAGGCATTGGTGGCGCCGGCCGTCGCCATGATCCGGAAATAGAGGATGTAGCCGAAGGCGGTCGACAGCAGCGCCAATGCCAGGATGGCGAGGAGGGCATCGAGCGGCGGTGCGGCAAGCGCCCAAGGACGATCGGCCAGCAGCGACAGCGGCAGTGCAATCAGCGAAGAGGCGGTCAACTGGCCGGCTGCGGTAACAGGGGCGGGAACATTCTTGAAGCGTTTTCCGTAAGTGGCGGCGAAACCATAGGAGATGGCAGCAAGCACGGGAAGAAGCAGCGCCCAGAGCGGGGCTTCGCGACCGGCCGAAATACCTGGGCCGATCAGCACGATCGTTCCGGCCAGGCCGACGAGGCAGCCGGCGATCTTTGCCGGCGACAGCTTTTCATCTGAGGTGAAGTAGTTGGCGATCAGCACGGTCCAGATCGGTGTCGTCGCATTCAGGATCGCCGCAAGACCGGCGCCGATGCGGGTCTGGCCGAAGAAGATCAGCGCATGCGGCAGGGCATTGTTGATGAGGCCGAGGATCAGGAACTCACGCCAGCGGGCCTTGAAGATCGCATAGAAATCGAAACGGCCGGCGATATAGATATGCAGCGCCAGCGCCGCGAGCAGCAGCCTGAAGAAGACCAGGGTCAGCGGCGGCACGTGCTGGACGGCAATGCGGGCAAAGAAGAAGGAGCCGCCCCAGATCAGGCCGAGCAGGACCAGCAGAGCCCAGGTCCAGGCATTCATTCTGCTGTCCATGCCGATTCCTCCACCGCAAGCCGTTTTGCCGAAAACGGTTTTCGGTTTCATGCTTTAGCGCAGGCGGCGGATCGCGCCACCCGTTTCTTGCGAAGCGGATGGCGGTGCAATGTTAGCAGGGATCAAAGGGCGTTAAGAAGGGCAGGCGTTGCCCAACCGTCGGCCGGCATGCCGAGGCGCTTCTGTTCCTTCTGGATCGCGACTCGCGTGCCGGAGCCGAGGATGCCGTCGATCTCGCCGACATCATGGCCGAGCGACTGCAGCTTGGTCTGCAGCGTCTTCATCTGGTCGCTGGCAAGCCCCTGTTCCGGCACACCCTTGAGGTACGGCTCGGCGCCCGAAAGGCGCGTTCCGAAATAGGCGGCCGAGGTCGTGTAGATGAACGACTTGTTCCATTCGAGATAAATCTTGAAATTGGGATAGGCGATGAAGGCCGGTCCCATGCGGCCCTGCGGTAGCACGAGGTCTCCTTCTAGGTTGCCGAAGGCGGTATTGCCGTCGCGCGGCTTGACGCCGAGTGCAAACCATTCGGCGGCCTTCATCGTGCCGCCAAGACCGGATTTCTCAAAAGGCAGGTTATCAGGCAGGGTCACCTCCTGCAGCCAGGGTTGGCCGCGCTCGAAGCCGAGATGCTGGATGAATTTCGCCGCCGTCAGGATGGCGTCCGGGCTGCTCTGTTTCAGGCGGACATGACCGTCGCCGTCGCCGTCCATGCCATAGGCGATGATGTCGCGCGGCAGCATCTGTACCTGGCCGATTTCTCCGGCCCAGGCGCCGGTATTGGTGGCGGGATCGAGGTCGCCGTGCTCGACCATCTCGATGAGGGCGATCAGCTGCGGACGGAAGAGTTCCGGGCGGCGGCAATCATGCGACAGCGTCACCAGGGCGTTGCGGGTGTTGAAATCACCCTGGACGGCGCCGAAATCAGTCTCCATCGCCCAGAAGGCGGTGATGACGCCCGGGGGCACGCCGAATTCCTGCTCGGCGCGGGCAAAGACGTCGGCATATTGCTTCATCTTCTGGCGGCCGATATCGAGGCGGGCCTGGCTGACGGTGCGTTGGGAGAATTCGAGGAAGGTCTGCTTGAAGACGCCTTGGGCGCGATCCCGGCTCAGGACCTTGGGGTCGATATCGGCGCCGGCGAAGGCCTCGTCGGCGGCTGCCGCACTGGCGCCGGCTGCGACAGCATCTTTCTTGACGCCTTCGAGGAAGGCGGACAGATCGCCGCCACAGGGCGCTGCCGGGGCTGCGCCCGGCGCCTGCTGGGCGGCCGCGCCGCCTGCGAGGGCGAAGGCAAACAGAAGGGCGAGTGCAGAGCGGCTTGCGAGCGAGCGGTGCATGGATGCGGTCCTTATATCAAACAGATTTCCGTCGCTTTCACAGACGAATGTGACGGAAGCAAGAAACATCGCAAGACGTTACTAAGAATTTCTATCCTTGGAAACGGCGGCGACCCAATTGTTCCAGTTCTTTGTGCTGCCGCCAAAGACATTGATGTCGGTCGGCCCACTAATGCCGGGAATAACACCGGTCGAGGTATATTGCCAGAAGGCCCAGCGGCGGTCGGAATAGGTCACCTCGGGGTGTTTTGCCACCGAACGGACCCAGAAATGATAATCCTGGAAGTAGCCGGCGAGATTTTCGCGGTGGAAATCGACCGAGGTGTAGATGATCGGGCGCTTGCCGTAATAGGCCTCCAGCCGGTCCATGAAACGCTGCATTTCGGCGCGCACCGTTTCAGCGTCGGGACGGTAGCGGCAGGTCTTCGATTCGCCGTTCCATTCGACGTCGAGCACCGGCGGCAGCCGCATGGCCGCCTTCGGCACGTTGCGGATGAACCAGTCGGCCTGCTGATCGGCGGATGAGCAGAAATAGTAGAAATGATAGGGAGCGTGCGGGATGCCGGCGGCGCCAGCCTCTCGCCAGTATTCGTCGAAGCGCGGATCGACCCTGTCCTTGCCTTCGGTGGCTTTGATAAAGGCGAAGGAGACGCCGGAATTCTTCACCGTGCCCCAGTCGATATCGCCCTGCCATTTGGAAATATCGATGCCGTGCACCGGATTCTGCTGCGGATGCTTTGCTCCGAAATCCTGGGGATCGGTGTCCTTGAAGCGCGTCTTCGGCTTGATCGACGCCGTTTCGAGATAGTCATAACCCGAGGAACTGCAGCCGGCCAAAAGGACGGCCAAGGGCAAAACGCATAACAATAGCCGGCGCATGGGCGTCCCGTCGTAGCTCGAATGATCTCTTTGCCCCACAACCTGACCTTCGAAAAAGACGAGTCAGCCGAGGATAACCCTCTATTCGCCATATCAACGTAAAAAATCGGTTAGTTTCAAGCGAATTATGAGCGCTTGCTGATAATAGCTGCCCGCCAGGCATAACCGCCGCCGACGGTATCGAACAACAATGTCGCGTTGTTTTCATGGGCTTGCGCTTCCAGGACCTCGCGCAAATCGGGGCGCGGGGTGACGTGGAATTTTGCAAGCCAGGACTGCAGCATGCGCCGGAACCAGCCCGGCAAGCCTTCCTGCTGGCCGAAATCGACGATGTGCAGCTGGCCGCCGGGATTGAGGGCGGCAATCGATGCATCAACGGCGCGCTGCCAGTCCGGGATCATCGACAGGGCATAGGAAATCAGGATGCGATCGAAGCCGCTGACGCCGAATTCGCGCGGTGTGAACGCCGTGGCGTCGGCGACGCGCAATTCCGGGATCGTCGCCTTGGTGGCAAAGGTCTTGCGCGCCGAAATCAGCATCTCCTGGGAAATGTCGAGGCCGAACAGCTTGGCGGTCGGGAAATGTCTGTGGGCGAAAGCCATGTTGCGCCCCGTGCCGCAGCCGACTTCAAGCAGCGTGCCGCCTTCGGGCACGTCGAGATTGCGGATCGTGCTGTCGCGGCCGAGAAGATAATATTTGCGGGTCAGGTCGTAGATATGGCGCTGATAGCGGTACATGCCATCCATGAGGCTGGCATGTTCATCGCTCTGTCCTGCCGTCTCGGTGCCGACCTTACTCACGCCTTCTTCCCGTAAATGTGGAAGCCGCCGTAGATTGCCGAGCGATCGAGCGCAGTCAGTTCACGCGACTTCTCTTCGAAATAATCCCATTGGTCGCGGATCGCCGGAGCCAGGCGGCCTTCGATGATGCTTTTTTCGGCGGCGGTGCGGAAGATCACGCGGGCGCCTTCGCGCGCCGTGCGGGTGATTTCCGTCCAGACGTCGTTCAACTGCTCGTCCGTCATCCAGTCCTGCGCGTCGAGTAGGATGTAGCGGTCGCGTGAGGCGGCCGGCTCGCGGGCCAGAAGCTCGGTGAAGCTTGCGTGGTGAACGTTGACGCGATCGACATTGGCGCGGATTACCTGATAGTGGTCCGACTTCAGATAGGTCGGCAGCGGGCCTTCCTCTTCGGTGCCGTAGCGGCGGCCGAAGGCCTGCCAGGCAAAATAGTTGTCGCTCATCGGGAAATGACAAGCGAGCTTTTCCAAGCGGTGCTTCAGCACTGGCGCGATCGAATGATCGGCGGCAAGGCTTGCAAGTTCGTCATATTGCTGCGGCGGAATGCCGAGGCCGAAGAGCGAGCTCTTGCGGCCGGTGATCCAGCGCACGACCGGCTTTTCGAAGAGCGGCGCGATCTGCTCGTCGAAGAACTGGCGCTGCTCGCGGATTGAGCGGGTCTTGGTCATCTCGTGCAGCTTGACGCCATGCAGGCGGGCAAGAAGGTGGGCGGCGCCGATGAAGCGACCGAGCAGGCCCGTTTCGTAAATGTTGCGGTCGAAGACTGTGACGCGGCGACGGCCGAACTTACGGCCGTTCCAGTAGCTGCGGGTCGCCTCATCGAGACGGGCGGCGAGATGCTGGTCGTAGGCGCGGCTGTTCGACTTCTCGTTCGGCATTGCCAGGAAGCGGACGAGATCGGCATGGCCGGGAAGGTGCTTGAAGGCGGCAAGCTTCAGACGGTTCAACGCGATGTGGTGCGGGTTGAGATCGACGACGTCGATCGAGGCCGGCGCTTTGGAGAGATAGGCGAGCATGTTGCAGCCGCCGGAGCCGATGGTAACGATGCGATGGTTTGGCTTCAGCTCCATCGCCTGCATGTCGAGATCCGGATCCTCCCAGATCTGCGGATAGACGAGGCCGGAGAAGAGAAGGCCGAAGAGACGCTCGGAAAAGCCATCCTTCGAAAAAGCCTTATGGCGGAGAAGGGCGTCCTTGAGTTTCCGGTTCTTGCGGAAGCCGGCATCCGGTGCAAATTCTGACATGAGTCTGTCACCTTTTTAGCGTTCAGGGCGTGTAGCGCGCCACTGCTACAGTTTGATGACGTGGGCTGTGGGCGCGCGCCGTTCGAAAACATCAAGCTCCTCGGAAAGTGATCGAGGCGACGGATCTTCTTCGCGCCGCCCCCTTTCCGGCAAACGGAATTCCTGCTTCTCTCCGGGCATTCGGAGGAATGCCATGCGATTTGTCCTGCGTGTCTTGAAGGCGCTTGCTCTCCTTCTCGTTCTTTTCGTCGTTGCCGGCGCCGCCTGGTTGTTCGTCAGCCCGCCGGAGCTCCTGCGTGTCGGGGACGGCTATGCCGCCAAGATTGTCTGTTCCAACGTCTTTATCGCCGGGCGCAACGCCGAGGACGTGCTGGAGGACGATGTGCAGGCGCCGGGAAACCCGCTGCTGCGGCTTGTACGCGTCAGTGTCGACCGTGACAATGGCCGAGTGACGGCTCGCTTCATGGGGCTGTTTGCATCGAGTTATGCGCTCTATCGCGGTGGGCTTGGCTGCACGAGTGTGCCGGATGGCGATTTCGAGGCGGCAGCGAATGCCGTCCCCTTCGACGCGCCGGCCAAGATGGAAACGAACCCTGCGTTATGGCCGCAGGGCGAGGACGTCGGCGATCCCGACACGAAGGTTGCCGCTGTGCTGGCCGATGCCGGGCTTGCCGGCCCGGCCATGCGGGCGGTCGTGGTAGTGCGGGGTGGTCGCATCGTCGCGGAGGCCTATGCCCCCGGATTCTCGGCGAAGACGCCGCTGATCGGATGGTCGATGACGAAGACCGTGAATGCGGCGATCCTCGGTCGCCTGATGCTCGACGGCAAGATCTCCTTCGACGACGATCATCTGCTGGCGCAGTGGAAGGACGATGCTCGCGCCAAAATAAAGGTTTCCGACCTGCTTGGCATGGAAAGCGGCCTTGCCTTCAACGAGAACTATGGCGATGTCGCCGACGTAACGCGCATGCTCTATCTCGATCCCGACATGGTATCGCTGCCGGCCAATGCGCCGATGGAGGCGGCCCCCGGCAAGCGATTCCGCTATTCGAGTGGCACGGCGGTGCTTTTGTCGCGCATCTGGATGGACAGGGTCGGCAATGCTCAGGCGGCGTTTTCCTATCCGCGCGACGCGTTGTTTGCCCCGCTTGGCATGACGAGCGCCGTGTTCGAACTCGATGCGCGCGGCACGTTCGCCGGAAGCTCCTATCTTTATGCGACTGCACATGACTGGGCGCGCTTCGGGCAGTTCCTGCTGCAGGATGGCGTGTGGAACGGCCAGCGTCTATTGCCGGAGGGTTTTGTCGGCGCCATGCGCACCCCGACGGCTGCTTCGAACGGCCGGTATACGCAGGGCCAGGCCTGGCTTGCCCCCGGCGGCGGCTCGAGCGCCGCGTTTGGGCTGCCGGAGGATACGTTCTGGCTGACGGGGCATGACGGGCAGAGCATGGCGATCGTGCCGTCCGCCAATCTGGTCGTGGTTCGGCTCGGACTGACGCCCAGCTGGTTCGGCTACCAGCCGCGGACGCTTCTCAAGGCGATCCTGGCGGCTTTGCCGCAATCGGGAGCGCCGGAGCAGCAGGCCGGATCGCAACGGCAAGCCCAGCCGTAGCCATAGGCCACCGTTTCACCCGTCATCCCTGTTTCAGCAATTGCCGGGTTTCAGTAGTTACCGTGGGCGATGTCGGTCATGCCCTTGCGCTTGGCGTCGTAATAATAACCGCGCGCGTAGAGGCGCACGGCGTCGTCTTCCTTACTGTCGGACACGAGCCAGGCGCCGCGCAGATATTTCGCCGCATATTTGATGTTGGTCTCGGCATCGAAAAGGCCGCCCGGGGCACCGTCATAGCCCATCGACTTGGCGGTGTTGTACTTGATTTGCATGAGGCCGAAATAGCCGCGCTTGTTGTAGGCCTTCGCATTATAGCGGCTCTCGCGATGAACGACGCGATGGAGCAGGGTCTCGGGAATTTCGTAGATTTTCGAATATTTCTGGATGAGCTTGGTGACAAAGCTCTTCTCGACGGTCGGCGCATCGTCTTTGTCGTCGTCGCTGAACATCGGGGGCGCGGTCGGCGGATCGATCGGCCCGGATTCGTCGAAACCGTAGTCCATGCTGGCACGCGGCGTGGTGTCGACTGCGGCAAGTGCTGCAAGCGCGCTGTTTTGCGGTGTCGCGGCAAAGGCAAGCTGCGTCGTCGGCTGTGCCGGCGTTCCCGGACGTGGCGTCGGCACGACGGACTGGATCGCCGTCATCTCGGGCGTCAGCGGGATCTGCGCATAGGCGGCCGGCTGCATGCCTGCCTGCATGGTAAGATCGCCAGTCTGGGAGGCTGTCACGGTCGGCATCGCCGTTGCGGTCAGGGAGGGGGATGTCTGCGGGATGGTGGCGCCTGCAACCGACTGACCGGCTGCGCCTTCGGCTGTCGGGATCGCGGCGAGTGTTGCATCTTCGCCGGGTTTCGGCATGGGCACGACGGTCTGGGCGGCTGTCAGTTCGGCCTGGGACGTGTATTCGACGCTCGTACATCCCGTCATCACGCCGCAGAGTATCGTCGAGACGACAAGACTGCGTTTCAGGCCGGATAATCCGATCGCTACCATTCCGCCACTTTCGTGAAATCGCGCCGCCCCCGGCAGCGTATAAAAGTTACCAAAAGCCTTAAGCCCTGGTGACCCCATTAACCTATTCGTGACATTCCGGCAACCACGGAATATTTCGGAATATTTCTACGCTGCAATACGGCGATACCCGGCCGTTACGGCGCCTGCAGCGATCAGCAGAGTGCCTCCGGTTCGGTTTACGGCGCGCTGGATGCTCGCCTTGCGAATCAGGCCGCGCGCGCTATGGGCGAGAAAGGCATAGGTGGAAGCGTTGAGGATCGCCAGCACGAGGAAGGTGGCTTCCATGATCGCCATCTGCCCGACGAAGGGCAGGGCCGGATTGAGGAACTGCGGCACGAAGGCGACGAAGAAGATGATGCTCTTCGGATTGAGGGCGGTGACGACATAGGCGTGGAGGAAAATCTTGAGCGACTTCTCCTCCGGCAGGTTGTCGTTGTCTGCAATCGGTTCGCCGATGATGGGAGCCCGCCAGAGCTTGATTCCCAGCCAGATCAGATAGGCGCCGCCGATCCACTTCAAGACGGTGAAGAGGGTCGCGGAGGCGGCCAGGACGGCGCCGAGACCGAAGAGAGAGGCCGTCATCGCCGTGAAGTCACCAAGCGCCACGCCGCCCACCGTCGCGAACGCCGTCCGGCGCCCATGACCGAGCGCATAGGAAACGACGAGCAGTATCGTCGGCCCCGGTATGGCCAGCATGATGGCGGATGCGGCCGCAAAAGCGAGCCAAGCTTCAAGTGACATGGTGTCTCCTCCTATTCCTCAGGAACAAGCAAAGACATCATATTAACCATCCGTCAATCACGCTTCTTTGTATTTCTGGCCTATATTGTCCATGACTTCGGCAAACCATGCCGTCGAAAGGTCAAAAGCCTTGCCGCCCTTGATGCGCGGGAATTCTATAGTGCGCAATTTACCGTTCTGGCCTTCATCATGGCCGGTGACGCCGGAGACTTTATTGAGCGCGCTTTCGACGGCGAGATCGACCATGCTCTGGATCAGCCTGAGGTCATCGCCGTTGGCGGGCGCCGAGCGGGCGAAATAACCTGATTTCTGCACCAGGGAACGCTCGGCGTCGAGCAGATTGGCGAACTGCTTCTGGAACCAGGCGCCGACATTGATCGTGTCGATTTTCACATGGCCGAAAGCATCGCGCTTGACGGTTTCGCCGGCGGCTTCGCGCTCGGCGACGATGGCGTCGAGGCAGGCGCCTTCCGAGACGAAAACCGTGGCGTGGCCGTTGCGGTCCATGCTTTCCTTCAACCGGGCGGCCTCGGCGTCGAGGTCGAAGGCCATCTCAGGCAGGTAGACGGCGTCGATACTCTTCAGGTGCGCGTCCATCATCAGGCCGTCGACATACTGGTTGCGGCTGGTGCGCTGCAGATAGGCGCGGGCGGTGGCGGCCGTCAGCCAACCGCAATGGCGGCCCATGACTTCATGGATGACGAGGGTGCGGGGGGCGGCGGTCTGCTCGTTGCCGACATTGTCGAAGAAGTGCGCGCCGACGTCAGCGGCCGTCCAGGCGCCGAGCGACTGGCGGATCGGCACGACGTCGTTGTCGACAGTCTTCGGCAGGCCGACGACGGTGAGATCGTAGCCGTTGGCGGCGAGGTAGGCGGCAAGGTCGGCGGCCGTGGTGTTGGTGTCGTCGCCGCCGATCGTATGGAGAATGGTGATGCCGTCATTGGCGAGGCGTTCGGCGGCGACTCGCAGCGGATTCTCGCCTTCCTTGACCAGGCCGCGCTTGACGCAGTCGGCGGCATTGGTGAGCTTGACGCGGCTGTTGCCGATCGGCGAGCCACCGTAGCGGTGCAGCAGCGGCGCCTTTTCGCGCATCGCGCGGCTGATCTCGATGCTGTCGCCGAGGAGCACACCCTGGTAGCCCGACTTGTAAGCGACGATTTCGAGTTCGGGCGCGACGTCGCTATAGCGTTCGATAAGGCCGCCGACGGCGGACGAAAGACAGGGCGCCAGGCCTCCGGCGGTCAGCATTGCGACTTTCTGTTTGGCCATAATCCCTCCTGCGGTGTTTCGGTGCGGCAGCGTTAGCTAGCGCATGGATGCGGCAGGGAAAGGGCCCTGTAAAGTAAAGAATTTACGAAAAATGCGCGTTTCTGCCGTGTTGGACCGCAAAGGCGAGGCGAAGTGCTGATATAATCGTTTCAACCCGGTCTGCTTGTCGAGCACTGCCCGTGGAAATTTCCGCCGCGCGTTCTGGAATCCACGTGCCCGGGCAATGCCGGCGACCGCCGTCCATGCCCTCACGCGAGATGAAAGCGGGCGTGATGAATCGTTTGCTGCGGTGCGACAATTACCAAATCGTGAAAACTGTGTTCGGCCCTACGACGAATAGTCGCCTTGCAAAGGCTGCGATTCTTTGGTCAAGCTGTTTCTCTATAAGTTGACACGTGTGTGAGATTTTCGATGTCCTTCTGGGAAAAACTGTTGAATGCCATTGGCAATACTGCAGGCAATGCGCTGTCTGCGGTGGTCGAGGCTATCCGCACGGTTTTTGAAGGCGATCCCGAGACCCGGCGTAAGGTGGCTTTCTCGGTGGCGATCATCGCGCTGTCGGCCAAGATGGCCAAGGCCGACGGCATCGTCAGCGAGAAGGAGGTCGAAGCCTTTCGCGAAATCTTCGAGTTTCCGCAGGATCAGGCGAAGAATGTCGCCAGGCTCTACAATCTCGCGCGCCAGGACGTAGCCGGCTACGAAGCCTATGCCGAACGGCTCTCGACGCTCTGCGTAACCTGTGCGGCCAATTGCCCGGTGCTGGAAGACGTGCTCGACGGCCTCTTCCACATCGCCAAGGCCGACGGGCTGATCCATGAGAAGGAACTGAATTTCCTGCGCCATATCGGCGAGATCTTCCAGATGAGCGAGATCCGCTTCGAGCAGATCGCCGCCCGCCACGTCTCGTCCGGCGGCGATCCCTACAAGGTCCTCGGCGTCTCGCCTTCCGATGATTTCCCGACCATCCGCCGCCGTTACCACGGCCTCGTCAGCGAACATCATCCCGACCGGCTGGTTTCGCGCGGCGTGCCGAAGGAATTCCATGTGATCGCCAATGAGCGCATGGCGGCGCTGAACGCGGCCTATGAGGCGATCGAGAAGGAACGCCGCGCCGCATGACCTCTTTCGAGGCCGACTGCAGAAGCGCCCGCGTGCAGCCTTCGCCGAACCATGGCGAACGGGCGGACGGGCGCCGTCCCGATATGATCCTGCTGCACTATACCGGCATGCCGACGGCAGATGGTGCGCTCGACTGGCTCTGTCGCGCCGAAAGCCAGGTTTCCAGCCATTATTTCGTGCATGAGAATGGCGAGGTCGTGCAGCTCGTACCGGAAATGCGGCGTGCCTGGCATGCGGGAAAAAGCAGCTGGCACGGCGAGACCGATATCAATTCGCTGTCGATCGGCATCGAGATCGCCAATGCCGGCCATCCGGGCGGGCTTCCTGATTATCCGAAAGAGCAGATCGCCGCGGTGATCGAATTGTGTCGCGACTGTGTCAAACGTTGGTCGATCACACCTGAACGGGTCCTCGGGCATTCCGATGTCGCTCCGATCCGCAAGGTCGATCCGGGCGAGAAATTCCCCTGGGCCGCGCTCCACCAAGCGGGCATTGGGCACTGGGTCGAGCCGGCAACGATCACCGGTGGCCGCTTCTTCCAACGCGGCGATACCGGTCAACCTGTGGAAGCGCTGCAGTCGATGCTGTCTCTCTATGGTTACAGCGCTGAAATTACGGGTGAATTCTCGGAAAAAACGGCGGGCGTCGTCGAAGCTTTCCAGCGCCATTTTCGGCCCGAACGGGTGGATGGTATCGCCGATTTCTCGACGATCGACACGTTGCACCGGCTGCTGTCGGCGCTGCCGCGTTATTCCTGATTCCTCGGCAATTACTGAAACGCCGAATTTCGCACTGCAGCGCGAAATTCCGCCTGCCACATCATTTCCCTATTATCTCCTCATTGCGATGGTCTAAGAGCGTCCGCCAAGCGGTGCTCGGGGTTGTTTTCGAGTTAAACCACGGGCGTTATGTGAAACGATAAGAATTACCGTGAATCCCGATCGATCCTTGATCTGGTATTCATTATGACGGCGAGGCGCGCAGTCCGGAAATTCTTTGGGTCGGAGTGTTCAAGACTACATGAGAAAACTGATTGTTGTTGCTGCAACATGCGTTGGCATGGTGCTGGCGGGAAATAGCTTTGCCTTTGCGAATGATTGGGGCGTGCGAGCCGATGCGCCGGTGAAGAAAGTCGAGCGTCCTTCGAAGAAGGCAGAGCGTCCGGTGAAGAAAGCGGAGCGTTCGGTCAAACCGGCGAAGCGTCCGCTCAAGACGGCGGAACGCCCGCTGAAGACGGTAGAGCGCCAGAGCGGTTATCCCGTCGCCAATGTTTCCGGCAATTCCTATTCCGTACTGATCAGCAAATATGCGAACCAATATGATGTACCGGTTGCGCTTGCGACCGCGGTCATCCGCATCGAAAGCAATTTCAATCCGAATGCGCGCGGCAGCCACGGTGAAATCGGCCTGATGCAGATAAAGCCTGCAACTGCCCGCATGATGGGCTATTCCGGCAGCGCCAAGGGCCTGTTCGATCCGGAAACCAATATCAAGTACGGCATGAAATATCTGGCTGCCGCCCATGATCTCGGTGGTGGCGAGACCTGCAACACCATCCTCAAATACAATGCCGGCCATGGCGCCACGCGCATGAACCCGGTGTCCAAGTCCTATTGCGGCAAGGTTCTGGCAATGCTCTGAGCGCTGAAGCGCATATCCCTGACAAGAGCGGATGATTCAAGATGATTGCTATGGTATCGCTGGAATTTAGCGAGGTGGGATATGGCGGTCGATTTCAGGTTCATCGTTATCGGCCGCGGCATGATGGGTGCCGCGGCCGCAAAATATCTGGCACGCCAGACGGATGGCGTCGCCGTCATCGGCCCGGACGAGCCTGATGACCGCAAGACGCATCAGGGTGTCTTCGCCAGCCATTATGATGAGGGGCGCATCACTCGTACCATCGATCCCGACCGCAATTGGGCACTGCTCGCCAACCGCTCGATCGACCGCTATGGCGAGATCGCCGGCGACAGCGGCATCGATTTCTATCGCGAGGTCGGTTGTGTCGTCGTCGCGCCGACCGGGGGCGATTATCTCGAGAAAACCCGACAGGCCGCCGTTTCGCTCGGCGTCGAGACCAGCCTGCTCGACGAGGAAGGGCTGAAGGCTGCCTTTCCCTTCCTCGCCTTTCCCGATGGGGGCGCGGGCGTCTTCGAAGCGAGAGGGGCCGGCCACATCAGTCCGCGTAAGCTTGTGAAAGCCCAATCGTTGCTGGCGGAAAAGGCAGGCGCCACGGTCATCCGCGATCATGTCGTTTCGATCCGCAGCGAAGGTGGGTCGGCTGTCGTCGAGACATCAGGTGGCCTGAGCCATCGTGCTGAAAAGGTGCTGCTGGCAGCTGGCGGATTTTCCATTGCGGAGAATCTGTTGCCGCAGCCTGTTGCTATGACTGTTTATGCCCGGACAGTGACGCTTTTCGAGGTAAGCGATGCCGACGCGGCGCGCCTGGCCGCGATGCCGTCGCTCATTCTCCGGGCGCCCGGCATCGATATCTACCTGCTGCCGCCGATCCGCTATCCTGACGGCAAATTCTACCTGAAGATCGGCGGCGATCCTGACGATCTGGCGCTCCGCGACGACACGGAAATGCGCGCTTGGTTCAAGACCGAGGGGCGCGATATGGTGCGCGCGCACCTCAAACGCATTGTTGAAGGTCTTGTGCCCGATATGGTGCCGCTTTCGATTTCGACGGCCGCCTGCGTCGTGTCGCATACGGAAAGCGGCTATCCGATGATTGGCTATAGCTCATCGCCCGAGATCGCGGTGTTGACGGGCTGCGCCGGGACGTCGGCCAAGAGCTCGGACGAAATCGGTCGGCTTGGGGCCGAGCTGCTTTTGTCAGGCGGAATCAGCGAACAGGGCTACTCCACGGATTTCACACCGCAATTTCGGTAAGTAAATTTTGTTTTCGATAGCAATTGCGATCTCTCTCGTTTATGGGAACCCTGCCAGTTGGCTGGGCAGCCGCGCTTTACCAATGCCGAAAGGCGGTAGGGTGAGGAAAGTCCGGGCTCCACGGAAACACGGTGCCGGATAACGTCCGGCGAGGGCGACCTCAGGGAAAGTGCCACAGAAAGCAAACCGCCTGTCATGACAGGTAAGGGTGAAAGGGTGGGGTAAGAGCCCACCGCATCTCCGGCAACGGAAATGGCACGGTAAACCCCACCGGGAGCAAGACCGAATAGGGATGACGCGGTAGGCCGAAAGGCCTTCCGGCTGGTTTCCAGGCCAGTCATCCGGGTGGGTTGCGTGAGGCAGCGTGCGAACGCTGTCCCAGAGGAATGGCTGCCACGTTCCGGTTCACGCCGGAGCCATACAGAACCCGGCTTACAGGCCAACTGGCGATTATCATCTTAACGGCGCGGCAGCCGGATTTTCAGCGTAAGTCGCTGAAACCGGCTGTTTTCAAGCAGATGTTTATGCATCCATCGGATGGATTTTTCCTGAAGGGATACCAATGCGTGTCATGTGTAAGATGACGCCGCTAACCCTTTGTTAAACTTAACGGCTTATAAATTTTTGATCATGCGTCTATTGCAAAATAGGCGTATCCCATTGACGCCCATATGGTCCCATGCTATCCCAAACGCGCACTGCACCAGGGCAATTATCTGCCCATTTATCGCAAAGCAAAGGCGTCTTCCTCTCCGGAAGCGTCGGAGGGGTTTTTGCTCATCCGGCCTGCGAAGCTGTGCCTGATATCGGGAGTTTCGGGCGTCTTTTGATCGTCCGGATCCCTGCGGGAACGGATGTTTCGTGTCATGAGCCGCTTCCTTTCGAATGCGACCAACAGGATCGACGCCAAGGGCCGAGTTTCCGTGCCTTCGGCTTTCCGTTCCGTGCTGGCGCAGCGCAACGTCCAGGAGCTTTACTGCTTCCAGGACTTTGTGTTTCCGGCGATCAGCATCGGCGGTCCGGATCTTCTCGAAAGATTCGAACGGCAGATTGCTGCGGAGGATCCGTTTTCGCCGGATGCGAACGAGATGTCGCTTCTCATTCATGGAGGCGGGGTCTTCATGAAGCTCGACGCCGAGGGGCGGCTGATGATCACGGATTTCATTCGTGGCTTCACCGGCATCTCGGACGAAGTGACCTTCGTCGGTCGGGCGGATCATTTTCAGCTCTGGCAGCCGCAGGCTTTTGTGGCAGCGCAGGCGCAGGCACGAGGGGAGCGCAAGCTGGCGGGCAAGCGTTCCTGAAAGAACGAGGGAACGGAATGGTGGCGAATCCTGGCGGAGGTTCAACTGATGCCGGTGGCGGACCGGTTCGTCACATTCCGGTTCTTCTCGATGAAGTCCTTGCGGCATTGGCGCCCGCGCCCGGCAAACTTATCCTCGACGGTACGTTCGGTGCAGGCGGTTACAGCTCGGCCATCCTTGCTGCCGGCGCCGAGGTGATCGCGCTCGATCGCGATCCGACTGCGATTGCGGCCGGCCAAGCGATGGTTGCCGCCCATGGCGGTCGTCTCAGGCTCGTTCATTCGCAATTCTCGCATCTTGCCGATCATGCGCCGCAAGGCGGGCTCGACGGCGTTGTGCTCGATATCGGCGTCTCCTCCATGCAGATCGACGAAGCTGAACGCGGCTTCTCCTTCCAGAAAAACGGACCGCTCGATATGCGCATGTCGGCCGAAGGCGTTTCGGCCGCCGATGTCGTCAACCGCGCCAAAGTCGCCGATCTCATCCGCATCTTCCATTTTCTCGGCGAGGAAAGCCAGGCGCCGCGCATCGCCCATGCGATCGAGAAGCGACGCGAGGAAAAACCGTTCGAAACGACACGCGATCTCGCCGGTCTCATCGAGCTCGTAACGCCGCGCAAGATGAAAGACAAGATCCATCCTGCAACGCGCGTCTTCCAGGCCTTGCGTATCTTCGTCAACGACGAGCTCGGCGAACTGGCGCAGGCGCTGTTCGCGGCGGAAACGGTACTGAAGCCCGGCGGGCGGCTTGTCGTCGTCACCTTTCATTCGCTCGAAGACCGCATCGTCAAGAAGTTCTTCTCCGATCGCGCCGGCAAGGCTTCGGGTTCGCGGCATCTGCCGGTCGCGCATGAGCGGGCGGCAACCTTTGCGGCGATCGGCAAGCCAATGGTTTCGGCAAGCGAGGCGGAGGCCGAGGTCAATCCACGCGCCCGTTCCGCCAAGCTGCGCGCCGGCCTGAGGACGGACGCCGCCGCCGAAGCCGCGGATATGTCGCTCTTCGGGTTTCCCAATCTTGCCAGTCTCGGAAAGCTTGGAGGTTGATATGCTGAAAACGTTCGATCTCGTGCTCATCGGCGTCATGACGGCCACCGCCACCGTGACCTACACGATCAAGCACCGCGCCGAATTGAAGGTCGAGGAGGTTCATCGCCTCGAAGCAGAGATCAAGCTTGAGAAGGACACGATTGACCTTCTCAAGGCCGACTGGGCGCTGCAATCGCAGCCGAACCGGCTGGAGCGTCTGGTCAAGGCCTATAATGAAGAATTGAAGCTGCAGCCGACGGAATCGACGGCGCTCGTGCATGCCAAGGAATTGCCGATGCTGAAATCTGAGGTTCCCGTGCCTGACGTGACGGAGGCTAAGGTCAGCGCCAAAGGCGCGACCGTGGCCAGCGCCAAGAGCGCGACCGAGGCCAGCGCCAAAGGCGCGCCAGGCACCAAGGGCGCGCAGGCCACCGCCAAGGCGCAGCCCGTTCCGATGCCCGCACCGCGCGGCGAGGCAGAGGATGCAGACCAGATCGAAACCGGATCAGTGGAGGAATAATGTCGTTTCTTTCCCGCATCATGGTTTTGAAGAGCCAAGCGCATTTCTCCGCCGGCGTCTATAACCGGTTCGGCGGTCCTTCCCCCGCCGGCCTGGCGATCGAGGGGTCGCGCAAGAAGAAATCAGGGCAGGCAAAAAGCCGCGTCGGCCTGCTAATCCTTGGCTTCATGGGCGTCTACGCCGTCATCGGCGGCCGTCTCGTCGAATATGCGATGAAGGATCAGGAGGTCGTTTCCAGCATCCTGCCGCCCGACCGGCTGATGGCCTCGCGCCCCGACATTCTCGACCGCAACGGCGAGGTGCTGGCGACCGACATCCGCACCGTCTCGCTGTTTGCCGAGCCGAACAAGATCGTCGATGCTGACGAGGCGGTCGAGAAGCTTGCAACGGTACTGCCCGAGCTCGACGTCAGGGACACTTATAAGAAGCTCTCGGTCAAGACCTCGCATTTCGCCTGGCTGCGCCGGCAACTGACGCCGAAGCAGCAGAGCCAGATCCTGGCGCTCGGCATTCCCGGCATCGGTTTCCGGCCGGAGAAGCGCCGCTTCTACCCGGGCGGGGCGACCGCCGCACACATCCTCGGTTACGTCAACATCGACAACCGCGGTGTCGCCGGCATGGAGAAATTTATCGACGACCAAGGCCTTGCCGATCTCGCTTCCGTCGGCATGACCAGCGACCAGCCGCTCGAGCCGGTGCGGCTGTCGATCGACCTGCGCGTGCAGAACATCGTTCGGGACGCGGTCGTCAACGCGGTAAACAACTTCCAGGCCAAAGGTGCCGGTGCCGCGGTCATCGACGTGCATACGGGAGAAGTGCTGGCGATGGCATCGGCGCCGGATTTCGATCCGAACGATCCGCAGGAAGGCGCCAAGGAGGGTTGGCTCAACCGGATGACCAACGGCACCTTCGAAATGGGGTCTACCTTCAAGACCTTTTCGCTGGCCATGGCGCTCGATAGCGGCAAGGTGAAGATGACCGACAGTTTCGATGCCAGCAAATCGATCTATATCGGCGGCTTCACCATCCACGATTTTCACGGGCAGCGCCGCTGGCTCACCGTGCCTGAGATTTTCCAGTATTCTTCGAATATCGGTACAGCGCGCGTTATCGATATCGTCGGCATCGACGCTCAGAAGGACTATCTCACCAAGTTAGGCCTCTTGACGAAGATGCAGACCGAGCTGCCCGAAGTGAAGATGCCGAGCCAGCCGCGCGTCTGGAAGAAGATCAATTCGATCACGATTTCCTTCGGCCATGGCGTCTCGACGACGGCGCTGCAGACAGGGGTGGCGGCTGCCGCACTCGTCAACGGCGGCAAGCTGATCGAGCCGACATTCCTGCCGCGCACACGCGAACAGGCCGATCAGATCGCCAAGCAAGTTCTTAAGAAGTCGACTAGCGACGAAGTGCGCTATCTCCTCGATTTCAACGGTTACAAGGGATCGGGGCGGGTCGCCCGCGTGCCGGGTTTTGCCGTCGGCAGCAAGACCGGCACGGCGGACAAGGTGGTGAATGGGCGTTACTCCTCGACGCTGAACTTCAACTCCTTCATCTCCGCTTTCCCGATCGATAATCCCCGATATGCCGTTATCACCTTCTGCGACGAGCCAAAAACGGGCGAAAAGCAATATGGCGGAACGCTCTCCGCAGGTACCGCCGGTCCGATCGCCCGCGACATCATCAGCCGCGCGGCCCCAATTCTCGGTATCGAGCCGAAATTCGGGGAGGGCGGATCGGCCTTGCTGGTGTCTTATTGAGTGTGAATGAATATCGACGCCGATTCGCGAGGGGTGAACCGGCTTCAAGAGAGAAAAGTGCATTCGATGAAATTGCGAGACCTGGCCGGAGATCAGTTTCCGGAACTTGAAGCACAGCTCGAAGGCCCGGCAGGCCTGCTTGATATTTCAGGCCTGTCTTCGGATAGCCGCAAGGTGGTGCCGGGCAATGTCTTCGTCGCGGTCGCCGGCACCAAGGCGGACGGCGCGGGCTTCATCGTGGATGCCGCCGGCCGCAGCGCTGCCGTCGCCATCGCCGCCCAAGCCGTCGATGCTTCGATCCCCGTGCTTGTAGTCAAGGAGCCGCGCCGTTTCCTTTCCATCGCCGCCGCGCGTTTCTACGGCAGGCAGCCCGACACCATGGTCGCCGTCACCGGCACGGCGGGCAAAACCTCCGTCGCTTCTTTCACCCGGCAGATCTGGGCGCATGCGGGCCACGCGGCCGCGATGATCGGCACGACGGGCGTCGTCTCACCGACGCGCAACGAATATGGCTCGCTGACGACGCCGGATCCGGTGTCGCTGCATGCGCTGCTGGCGGAACTTGCCGGAGAAGGCGTGACACATGCCGCGATGGAGGCCTCCAGCCACGGTCTCGACCAGTGCCGGCTCGACGGCGTCAGGCTTGCGGCCGCTGCCTTCACCAATCTTGGCCGAGATCACATGGATTATCATCCGACCGTCGAGGCCTACATGGCCGCCAAGATGCGGCTTTTCGATACGCTGTTGCCGAGGGGATCGCCCGCGGTGATCTTTGCCGACGATCCGTGGTCGGCGCAGGCGATCAAGGCCGTGACCGATGCCGGTCACGACATCCGTACCGTCGGGCGAAAGGGTGATTACCTCTCGTTGAAGCGCGTAGAGCACTTCCGCCACAAGCAGATGGCCGAGATCCATATCGGCGGCGAGATCTTCGAGGTGGACATTCCGCTGGCGGGCGATTTCCAGGTGGCCAACGCGCTGGTTGCAGCAGGGCTTGCCATGTCGACCGGCGTTGAGGCGAGGGTTGCAATGGCCGCGCTCGAGAAGCTCGTCGGCGCGTCCGGCCGTCTCGAACTCGTCGGCCATACAAAAGACGGCGCGCTCGCCTATGTCGACTACGCCCACAAGCCGGATGCGCTGGAAAACGTGCTGGGCTCGGTCAGACCCTTCACCACCGGCCGTGTCATTGTCGTTTTCGGCTGCGGCGGCGACCGTGACCGCGGCAAACGGCCGATCATGGGCGAAATCGCCTGCCGACTTGCCGACGTCGTTATCGTCACCGACGATAATCCGCGTTCTGAGGAACCGGCCTCGATCCGGGCGGAGATCATGGCGGCAGCAAACTGCGCGGCGGAAATCGCCGATCGCGCCATGGCGATCCGCGAGGCGGTCGGCATGCTGAGATCCGGCGATACGCTGATCGTTGCCGGCAAGGGGCATGAGGAAGGGCAGACGATCGGCGGCGTTACCCTGCCGTTCTCCGATCATGCGGAGGTGCGCAAGGCCTTGGAGGAGTTGAAATCTTGAGCTGGCTCTGGACGACGGAAGACATGATCGCGGCGATGGCGGGGCGCCCTTTCGGCACGCTGCCCGAAGGCATCTCCGGCATTTCCATCGACAGCCGCTCGATTGCTCCGGGCGAAGCTTTCTTCGCGATCAAGGGCGACCGCGTCGACGGTCACGACTACGCCTCGATGGCGATGGCAAACGGCGCCTCCCTTCTCGTTGTCAGCGAGGCGAGGCTTCCCGCCATGGGTCGGCTGACGGTGCCGATGATCGTCGTGGAAGACGTGCTCGCCGCACTTGGCCGGCTCGGCCTTGCCTCGCGTGAGCGCTCGCGGGCCCGGATCATCGCGGTGACGGGATCTGTGGGAAAGACGACCACCAAGGAAATGCTGCGGCATGTGCTGTCGCCCTCCGGCAAGGTGCACGCCTCCGTCGCCTCCTTCAACAATCATTGGGGCGTGCCGCTGACACTGGCGCGCATGCCTGAGGATACGGATTACGGCGTCTTCGAAGTCGGGATGAACCACCCCGGCGAGATCCGGCCGCTGGTGGCGATGATCCGTCCCGATGTCGCCGTCGTCACGACGATCGCGCCGGCGCATCTCGGCAATTTCAAGAACATCAAGGAAATTGCCGCCGCCAAGGCGGAGATCTTCGAGGGGCTCGAACCCGGCGGCCATGTTGTGCTCAACCGCGACAACGACCAGTTCAATTTCCTCGATCGGACGGCGCAGTCGCTCGGCATCGAGCATATCCATTCCTTCGGCCAGCATGCCAAGGCCGAATTCCGGCTCGCAGAATTCAATGGTTCCGACGAGAATTCGACGCTGTGGCTGACGATCGGTGGCGAGACGCTGGAGGTTGCGCTGGGCGCACCGGGCCGCCATATCGCCGAGAATGCGCTCGCAGCGCTCGGCGTCGTCAGGATCGTCGGCGCCGATATGCAAAAGGCGATCGAAGCGCTTGCGACGCTGAGGCCGGAAAAGGGCCGAGGCAAGCGCCACCGGCTTGTCATCGGCGGCGGCAGTTTCACGCTGATCGACGAGAGCTACAATGCCAATCCGGCCTCGATGCGCGCGGCAATCGCGCTGCTGGCGGCCTCCGAGCCGACCGGTCGCGGACGCCGTATCGCCGTGCTCGGCGACATGCTTGAGATGGGCGACTATGCGCAGAAGGTCCATACCGACCTTGCCGTGCCGCTGCTTGCGGCCGGCATCGAACATGTGTGGCTCGCAGGAGCCGAGATGGCTGCGCTCAAGGAATCGTTGCCGGAAAGCGTCCATGTCGAATATCGCGAGAACACGGACGAATTGACGGATTATGTATTGAACTCGGTCGCGCCAGGCGACGTGTTGATGGTGAAATCGTCTCTGGGCATCGGTTTCGGCAAGATCGTCGCCGCACTCCTTGACAAGTTCCCGCCATTTGCCGACACGCAACGCGAATTTTGATCGGGTAAACAAGGGGCCCTGAATGCTGATCTGGCTTGTCGAACTGTCGGAATATTTCAAATTTCTGAACCTGTTCAGATATATTACCTTCCGCACGGGGGCCGCTCTCTTCACCTCAGCGCTGATCGTCTTCCTGTTCGGGCCGACGATCATCAATTCGTTGCGCATTCGGCAGGGCAAGGGCCAGCCGATCCGCGCCGACGGGCCGCAGACTCATTTCAAGAAGGCCGGCACGCCGACCATGGGCGGGCTGATGATCCTTGCCGGCATCGTCGGCGCGTCGCTGCTCTGGGCCGATCTTTCCAATGTCTATGTCGTCGCTACATTGCTGGTGACGCTGGGCTTCGGTGCGATCGGCTTCTACGATGATTATCTCAAGGTCACGAAGCAGAGCCACATGGGCTTTTCCGGCAAGGCGCGTCTCGGCATCGAATTCGTCATCGCCGGTATCGCCGTCTATTTCATGATGCGCACCGCCCTTGCCTCGGGGATTGCCGGCTCGACCTTCGGCTCCTCGATCGCCTTTCCCTTCTTCAAGGACTTCATGATCAATATCGGCATCATGTTCGTCGTCTTCGGTGGCTTCGTCATCGTCGGCGCCGGCAATGCCGTCAACCTGACCGACGGCCTTGACGGGCTTGCCATCGTGCCTGTGATGATCGCCGCTGCCTCCTTCGGCGTCATCGCCTATCTCGCCGGCAACGTGGTGTTTGCGAACTACCTACAGATCAATTTCGTGCCCGGTACCGGCGAGCTCGCCGTCGTGCTCGGCGCCGTGATCGGCGCCGGCCTCGGCTTCCTCTGGTTCAATGCGCCCCCGGCCGCCATCTTCATGGGCGACACGGGATCGCTGGCGCTCGGCGGCACGATCGGCACCGTCGCCGTCGCCACCAAGCACGAGATCGTCATGGCGATCATCGGCGGCCTCTTCGTCATCGAGACACTGTCGGTCATCATCCAGGTCGGCTTCTTCAAGATGACCGGCCGGCGCGTCTTCCTGATGGCGCCGATCCATCATCACTTCGAGAAGAAGGGGTGGACCGAGAGCCAGGTGGTGATCCGCTTCTGGATCGTCGCCGTCGGCCTTGCGATGCTCGGCCTTTCGACGCTGAAGCTCCGGTGAGGCAGCGATGATCCCGGTCACGACGCTCAAGGACAGGAAGGTCGCGCTCTTCGGGCTCGGCGGCTCCGGCTTTGCCACCGCCCGGGCGCTGATATCAGGCGGTGCCGATGTGACCGCCTGGGACGACAATCCCGACAGTGTCGCCAAGGCCGCTGCCGAAGGCATCAGGACGGAAGACCTGCACAACATCGACTGGAGCCAGCAGGCGCTGTTCGTGCTGTCGCCCGGCGTGCCGCTCACCCATCCGAAGCCGCACTGGACCGTCGATCTTGCCCGCGCGGCCGGCGTCGATATCGTCGGCGACGTCGAACTCTTCGTGCGCGAGCGCCGCGCCCATGCGCCGGATTGCCCTTTCATCGCCATAACCGGCACCAACGGCAAGTCGACCACGACGGCGCTGATCGCCCATATCCTGAAATCATCAGGCTACGACACGCAGCTCGGCGGCAATATCGGCACGGCGGTGCTGACGCTCGATCCGCCGAAGGCCGAGCGTTATTACGTCGTCGAATGCTCCTCCTACCAGATCGATCTGGCGCCGACACTGGACCCGTCTGCCGGCATCCTGCTCAACCTGACGCCCGATCATCTCGACCGTCACGGCACCATGCAGCATTATGCCGATATCAAGGAAAGGTTGGTCGCCGGCAGCGATGTCGCGATCGTCGGCGTCGACGACAGCCATTCGGCGCTGATTGCCGACCGTGTTGAGCGGGCAAGCGTCAAGGTGGTCCGTATTTCGCGCCGCAACGTGCTGGCCGACGGCATCTATGCCGAGGGCACCAAACTCATCCAGGCCGCCGGCGGCGCCATGCTGCCCTTCGCCGATCTCGACGGCATCCAGACGCTGCGCGGCAGCCATAATGCGCAGAACGCCGCCGCCGCCGTCGCCTCCTGCCTCGCGGTCGGGGTTTCCGCCGACGACATCCGCACCGGTCTTGCCTCGTTTCCCGGACTGAAGCACCGTATGCAGCCGGTCGGGCAGCGTGGCCGCGTCGTTTTCGTCAACGATTCCAAGGCGACCAATGCCGATGCCGCAGCGCCGGCTCTTTCGAGCTATGATCGCATCTATTGGATCGCCGGCGGCTTGCCGAAGGCTGGCGGGATCACGACTCTTGCTCCCTATTTTCCGCGCATCGCCAAGGCCTATCTGATCGGCGAGGCGGCGGCGGAATTCGCCGCGACGCTCGGCGAGGCCGTGCCTTACGAGATCTCGGGCACGCTGGAGCGCGCCGTCGCGCATGCGGCCGCCGATGCCGAACGCGACGAGAGCGCTGCTTCGGCCGTGATGTTATCCCCGGCTTGCGCAAGCTTCGACCAGTATAAGAACTTCGAAGTCAGGGGCGAAGCCTTCGTCGGCCACGTGGCAGCGCTTGACGGTATTGCGATGCTGATCGGTCCGGCAACAGGAGAGAAATGACATGGTAAGCCGCGCGGAACGTGGGCCTCTGGCCGATTGGTTCTGGACTATCGATCGCTTCTTCCTGGCAATGTTCATCTTCCTGATGGGCATCGGCTTCATGCTGTCGTTTGCGGCATCTCCTGCGGTCGCCGAGCGCATCGGGCTCGAGCCCTTCCACTTCGTCAAGCGCCATGCGGCCTTCATGATCCCCTCGATCGGCGTCATGCTCGGGCTGTCGTTCCTGACGCCACGCCAGGTGCGGCGAACCGCAATTCTGATCCTGATCATCTCGGTCGCCATGATGGTGCTGGTGCTGTTCGTCGGGCAGGAGGTCAAGGGTGGCAGGCGCTGGATCTGGATCGCCGGCCTTTCCATCCAGCCGTCGGAATTCATGAAGCCTGCCTTCGTCGTGGTCTGCGCCTGGCTGTTTGCCGAACATGCGCGCCAGCCGGAGATCCCCGGCAATCTCTTTGCCATCATTCTGTTCGGCATCGTCGCGGCCCTTCTCGTCGCGCAGCCGGACCTCGGCCAGACCATCCTGACCACGGCCGTCTGGGGCGGGATGTTCTTCATGGCCGGCATGCCATGGATCTGGATCATGCTACTCGGTATCGGCGGCGCCGGCGGCTTGCTCAGCGCCTATTACGTTTTTCCGCACGTCGCCGGCCGAATAGACAAGTTCATGACCGGCGAGGGTGATACGTTCCAGATCGATACCGCGCGCGAGGCGATCATCCGCGGCAGCTGGTTCGGCCAGGGACCGGGCGAAGGCATCGTCAAGCGCATCATCCCGGATGCGCATACCGACTTCATCTTCTCGGTCGCGGCCGAGGAGTTCGGCATCGTCTTCTGCATGGCGCTCGTCGCGCTGTTTACCGTGCTGGTACTGCGTGGCCTCTCGCATGCCTATCGCGAGCGGAACGATTTTAACCGTTTCGCCGTCGCCGGACTGGTGTTGCAGATGGGCATCCAGTCGATCATCAATATCGGCGTCAATCTCGAACTGCTACCGGCAAAGGGCATGACGCTGCCGCTGATTTCCTATGGCGGCTCGTCTATGGTGGCGATCTGCGTCACCGCCGGCTTCATTCTGGCGCTGACGCGCCATCGACCGGAAAAACGCGCGCAGGACCGGAGCCTCTTCCGCGTCCCGCACGGGATGCCGGCGGAGTAGAAGACCATGAGCAAAGGCATCGTGCTGCTTGCCGCCGGGGGAACCGGCGGCCATGTGTTCCCGGCGGAGGCGCTGGCCTTCAAGCTGAAGGAGCGCGGCTATTCGGTGCATCTCGTCACGGACAGCCGGGCCGAGCGTTATGCGGGCAAGTTCCCGGCCGAGGAGATCCATGTCGTGCCCTCGGCGACGATCGGCTCGAAGAACCCGATCGCCGTCGCCCGCTCGCTGTGGACGCTCTGGAGTGGCATGCGGGCGGCAAAGAAGCTGATCCAGCGGCTGCAACCGGTCATCGTCGTCGGTTTCGGCGGTTATCCCACCGTGCCGCCGCTGCTTGCCGCCACCCGGCTCGGCGTGCCCTCGATGATCCACGAGCAGAATGCGGTGATGGGGCGCGCCAACAAGGCCTTGGCAACCCGCGTGCAGGCCATTGCCGGCGGTTTCCTGCCGGAGGGGGGCGGTGCCTTTCCAGACAAGACGGTGGCGACAGGCAATCCAGTCCGCCCGGCGATCATCGCCGCAGCCGAGGTGCCTTACATGCCGTCGCACGCGGGCGAGGTTTTCAATCTCGTCGTCTTCGGCGGCAGCCAGGGTGCGCAATATTTCTCTAAGACGCTGCCGACGGCGATCAGCCTGCTCGACGACGCGCTTCGCGTGCGTCTGCGCATCACTCAGCAGGTGCGTCCCGAGGACATGGAGATGGTCAGCGGCTGCGTCGCCAAGCTGGAAATGGATGCCGATATCGCCCCCTTCTTCACCGACATGGCCGAGAGGCTGGCGAGGGCGCATCTCGTAATCTGCCGTTCGGGCGCCTCGACGGTTTCGGAAATCTCCGTCATCGGCCGGCCTGCCATCCTTGTGCCTTACCCGCACGCTCTAGATCACGACCAGGCGGCGAATGCGGCGGCACTTGCTGCGGCCGGTGGGGCGAAGGTAATCGCCCAGTCGGAGCTTTCGCCGGAGAAGATCGCGGCGATCCTGACGGCTGTCATGAACGATCCGGAAAAGCTTGCGCATATGGCGGCGGCGGCGAAACTCGCCGGGAAACCCGACGCTGCGAACTTGCTTGCCGACATGGTTGAGGCTATTGCCGCCAGACGGACAATTGCGGAATTCAAGAGGACACGCGCATGAAACTGCCGAAGACGATCGGTCTCGTCCATTTCATCGGCATCGGCGGCATTGGCATGAGCGGCATTGCCGAGGTGCTGCACAATCTCGGCCACAAGGTGCAGGGATCGGACCAGGCCGACAGCGCCAATGTCCAGCGCCTGCGCGACAAGGGCATCGAGGTCTTCGTCGGTCACCGACCTGAAAACCTGGGTGAGGCCGAAGTCGTCGTCGTCTCGACGGCAATCAAGAAGAGCAATCCGGAACTCATCGCCGCGCGCGAAAAGCTGCTGCCGGTGGTGCGCCGTGCCGAAATGCTCGCCGAGCTGATGCGCTTCCGCAATGCGATCGCCATCGGCGGCACGCATGGCAAGACGACGACCACCTCGCTGGTCGCTGCACTGCTCGAAGCGGGTGGGCTGGACCCGACCGTCATCAATGGCGGCATCATCAATGCCTACGGCACCAATGCCCGCATGGGCGAGGGCGAGTGGATGGTGGTCGAGGCCGACGAATCGGACGGCACCTTCCTGAAGCTTCCGGCCGATGTTGCGGTCATCACCAATATCGACCCGGAACATCTCGACCATTACGGCAATTTCGACGCCGTGCGTGCCGCCTTCCGGCAGTTCGTCGAGAACGTGCCGTTCTACGGCTTCGGCGTCATGTGTCTCGACCATCCCGAGGTGCAGTCACTGGTCGGCCGCATCGAGGACCGCAAGATCATCACCTATGGCGAGAACCCGCAGGCCGACGTGCGCTTCAAGAATGTGCGCATCGACGGCACGCGCTCGATCTTCGACGTCGAAATCCGCCGCCGCCGCACCGGCCAGGTAATCGAGCTCAAGGGGCTGGTCATGCCGATGCCCGGGCGGCATAATATTTCCAACGCAACGGCGGCGATTGCCGTTGCCAACCGGCTCGGCATATCGAGCGCAGATATCGCCAAGGGGCTTGCCTCCTTCGGCGGCGTCAAGCGCCGCTTCACGCTGACCGGCGAGTGGAACGGAGTGCAGATCTTCGACGATTACGGCCATCATCCGGTCGAGATCAAGGCGGTGCTGCGCGCCGCCCGCGAATCCTGCAAGGGGCGTGTCATCGCCGTCCACCAGCCGCATCGCTTTAGCCGTCTTGCGAGCCTGTTCGAGGAATTCGCCGCCTGCTTCAACGATGCCGACAGCATTTTCCTGGCGCCCGTCTATGCGGCGGGGGAGGACCCGATCGAGGGTATCGATTCCGTGTCGCTGGTCTCTCGCATAAAATCCGGCGGCCATCGCGATGCCCGCTTTCTAACTTCGGCGGAACTTCTGCCGCAGATGGTCGCGGAGATTGCAAAGCCGGGCGATTTCGTGGTTCTGTTGGGGGCTGGGAGCATCACGTCCTGGGCAGCGGCACTGCCCAAGCAACTGGAAGGCCTATCGGGAAAGTCCGTATGAAACAGGTGAATGGGGAAAAGCTTCTCGCGTCTCTCGGAGACGGTGTAAAGGATATCCGCGGTCGTATCACGCCGGATGCCCCGATGGACCGCGTCACCTGGTTCAGGGCTGGTGGCCTGGCCGAGCTGATGTTCCAGCCGCATGACGTCGACGATCTCGTCGCTTTCCTGAAGATCTTGCCGGAGGAGGTGCCGCTGACGGTGGTCGGCGTCGGCTCCAACATCCTGGTGCGCGACGGCGGCATTCCCGGCGTCGTGCTGCGCCTGTCGGCCAAGGGGTTCGGCTTCGTCGAGCTTGCCGGCGAAAACCGGATTCTCGCCGGCGCCATCTGCCCCGATAAACATGTAGCGGCGATGGCGATGGACAATGGCATCGGCGGCTTCCATTTCTTATACGGTATTCCCGGCGGCATCGGTGGCGCGGCGCGCATGAATGCCGGCGCCAACGGTGTGGAGACGCGGGAGCGGCTGATCGAGGTCCATGCGGTCGACCGCAAGGGCGGCAAGCATGTGCTTTCCAATGCCGAGATGGGCTATTCCTATCGCCATTCGACCGCATCCACAGATCTAATCTTTACCTCCGTGCTGTTCGATGGCTATCCGGAAGAGCGCGCGCAGATCCGCGCCGAGATGGACGCCGTGCGCAACCATCGCGAGACGGTGCAGCCGGTACGCGAAAAGACCGGCGGCTCGACCTTCAAGAACCCGGCTGGTCATTCGGCCTGGAAACTGATTGATGAGGCAGGCTGCCGCGGTCTCGTCATCGGCGGAGCGCAGATGTCGTCGCTTCACTGCAACTTCATGATCAACATGGGGCAGGCAACCGGCTATGATCTCGAATATCTCGGCGAACAGGTGCGTCGCGAGGTCTTCGAAAAAGACGGCATTAAACTCGAATGGGAAATCAAACGCCTCGGCGTCTTCATGCCCGGCCGTGAGGTGCGTCCGTTCCACGGTGTGACGAGCGAATAACGGTTTACGTCACTGCAAGCTTCAGGCCTTCGCGCGGCGTGACGAGAGGCGACCAGCCGAGCACATCGCGGGCATGGGATATATCGACCTGCAGGGAACCGCAAAGACGCTGGTAGACTGCGCTCTTTCCCGTGACTCTCGCGCCCATCTGCAACAGCGTTGGAGGGAAGGGGAGCAGCATCGGTTTGACACCTAGCCCTGCGGCAATCCCTTCGATAAGCCCGGGAGTCGAAAGATCTTCTCCATCGCCTGCGAGAAAAGTCTGGCCGGCTGCGTTGGGATGCTTCATCCCGGCGATGATCAGATCGACGAGATTTGGAAGCGCGACCAGTGTCCGGCGGTTCTTCAGCGACGCGAAAGGGAGCGGCATTTTCTTCCGGACAAGTCCGACGAGCAGGGCGAAATTGCCCCGCGCGCCGGGTCCATAAACGAGCGGCGGGCGAATGACCACGACTTCCATGCCTGTTCGGGCGGCGATTTCATGCAGCCCGATTTCAGTTTCCAGCTTCGAGATGCCATAGGGATCGATCGGCATTGGCGTATCGTCATGCCGGAAGGGCCGATCGTTCTCCTCGCCATTGACCTTGATACTGCTGATGAAGACGAACCTTTTTACGCCTGCGCGGGCGGCCTGTGCGGCGAGGTTCAACGTGGCGGCGGTGTTGATCCGGCGAAATTCCGCAAGCGGATCGGCTGCGCGGTCGTTCATGATGTGAACACGAGCGGCGAGATGGACGATGACATCGATACCCTCGAGAACTGCCGTCCAATCGGTTTCGCTTGTTATCTCGATGGGGAAATGCCGCACAGATGTCGGGAAGCTGGCGGCTGCAGATCGCGTCGTCACCGCAAGCTCGGATATCCGCTCTGCATGCAGTCTTTCGACGAGAGGCCCACCGACAAAGCCGGCTGCGCCGGTAATGAGGCATCGCATGATCTGTTCCCCGTTTTGCCGTCAGTGTTCCGGTTAACCGGAAGTGCCCACGGCATCAATAAAAAGCCGCGACGTTAGAGCGCCGCGCGTCCTTCCGGACGCACAAAGGACGCTCTAACACTTTCAATCCTCGCATTTACTTACTGCTCGAGGCTCAGACTTCCTCGCGGCCCGACAGCTGGATGCAGACCAGCGAGATCACTGCCGAGGCGGCGAGGTAGTAGCCGACATAGTCCAGACTATAATGGGTGGCGAGCCAGGTTGCGATATAAGGGGCGAGCGAAGCGCCGAAGATGCCGCCGAGGTTGAAGGTCATCGAGGCGCCGGTATAGCGCACCGTGGTCGGAAAGGGGGCGGCAAGGGCAGCGCCGATCGGACCATAGGTGAAGCCCATCAAGGCGAGGCCGATGATAGAGCACAGGAAAGCGCCTGTGAGACCGCTGGTCAACAGCGTCGCGTAGAAGAAGCCGAAGATGGTGATGGCAATCGTCGTCAGCGTCAGGATGATGCGGCGCGAATAGAGATCGGAGAGCCAGCCGGAGAGCGGGATCGTCAGGCCGAAGAAGACGACGCCGACAAGCTGGACTACCAGGAACTGCTCTCTCGTATAACCGAGCCCACCCTTTTCCAGAGGTGTCGTACCCCAGGAGAGCGTGAAGACCGTCATCAGGTAGAACAGCACGAAGGTCGCGACGGCGATGAAGGTGCCGAGGATCAGGCTGCGCAGATGATTACGGAAGACGACCTCGATCGGCACAGCGACGCGTTCGTGCTTTTCGACGGCTTTGCGGAATTCCGGCGTCTCGGCAATCTTCAGGCGGACATAGAGGCCGACGGCGACGAGGGCGAGGCTGGCGATGAAGGGAATGCGCCATCCGTAGTCGAGGAAATCCTCGTTGCTCATCGTTTCCGTCAGGATGAGGAAGAAGCCGGAGGAGAGGATGAAGCCGATCGGTGCGCCGAGCTGCGGGAACATGGCGTACCAGCTGCGCTTGCCGGGAGGAGCGTTTTCGGTGGCAAGCAGAACGGCGCCACCCCATTCGCCGCCGAGGCCGAGGCCCTGGCCGAAACGGCAAAGCGCCAGCAACAAGGGTGCTGCGATGCCGATCGCATCATAGCCGGGCAGCATGCCGATCAGCACGGTCGAAAGGCCCATCGTCATCAGCGCGGCGACGAGCGTCGCCTTGCGGCCGATGCGGTCGCCGAAATGACCGAAAATCACGGCGCCGATGGGGCGGGCGAAAAAGGCGATCGAGAAGGTGACCAGCGATTGCAGCGTTGCGGCGTTCGAATCGCTTGCCGGGAAGAAGAGATGCGGGAAGACGAGGACGGCTGCCGTCGCGTAGACGTAGAAGTCGAAGAATTCGATGGTGGTGCCGACAAGGCTGGCGATAAGGACGCGAGCCGGAGAATTAACTTGCGTGCTGTTCGAGGCAGGGGTCGGCGATGCGGAGATCGCGTCAGTCATTTTCATTCCAATCAGTATTTTTATGGAGCGCCTTGGGAGGCTCGCGGGTCTTAACCCAATTTCAGATCCGAGAAAATGTCAAAACATGCAGTCGGTACTGGGGACGTGGCCCGCATGCATTACCGGCTCGCGTCCCCCGACGTCATCTCAAATCCTTGGGTTTTCCTTCCTTGCGCGAGGCTTGCCGTGGCGTTGCTCACATGCTTGACCGGAATCGAATTGTAACAGATTCATTGCTAACCCTCTGGTTGAGGGCAGAGGAGATATCCATGCAAAAGAGTCTTGTTGCCGAATTTCTCGGCACGTTCTGGCTGGTCTTCGGCGGATGCGGCAGTGCCGTGCTGGCCGCGGCCTATCCCGAGCTTGGAATTGGTTTTGTTGGCGTGGCCTTTGCGTTCGGTCTGACCGTGCTCACCATGGCCTATGCCGTGGGCGGCATTTCGGGCGGTCATTTCAACCCCGCCGTCTCGCTTGGCCTTACGGTTGCAGGACGGTTTCCGGCGGCGCGTCTCGTTCCCTATATCGTCGTGCAGATTGTCGGCGCCATCGCCGCGGCGGCGCTGCTTTATCTCATCGCCAGCGGCAAGGCGGGTTTCGAACTCGGCGGATTTGCCGCCAACGGATATGGCGATCATTCTCCGGGCGGTTATTCACTGCTTTCGGCGCTGCTGATCGAAGTGCTGCTGACCATGTTCTTCCTGATCATCATCTTGGGGTCGACCAGCAGTCGGGTGCCTGCGGGCTTCGCGCCGCTTGCGATCGGCCTCGGGCTGACGCTGATCCATCTCGTTTCTATCCCCGTGACGAATACCTCAGTCAATCCGGCGCGTTCCACCGGCCAGGCGCTTTTCGTCGGCGGCTGGGCGCTGCAGCAGCTCTGGCTGTTCTGGATTGCGCCGCTTGCGGGTGGGGCGCTCGGCGGGCTCGTGTGGAAGTTCCTCGACGACGCCGACTGACCGCAAGAAACTAATCTATCCCATTGAGCCCGCGCGGTTTTTTCCGTGCGGGTTTTTCTGTTTCGCGGATCGGTGACATCTTCGATCTGGCAATCGCGAAGAAGAGAAGGTTAAAAAATCCGGGGCGCGGCAAGACGAAGTTAACGAAAGTAAACACTTCATTAACCATAATGATGCTCTAATGCACTCAGGTCGGACAAAGGCCCGAAACGGCGCAGACAGCTTCGCGCAAGCGTCGATTTCGAAAATGGAAGTTATTTTTTGGGGGTGTTGATGAGTCGCAAGCATGTCGCTGTCCTGATGGGCGGATTTTCCTCGGAAAGGCCGGTCAGCCTTTCCTCGGGAAAGGCTTGCGCAGAAGCTCTCGAAGCGGAGGGCTTCGACGTGACGCGCATCGACGTGGCGCGCGACGTTTCCGAGAAACTCGCCGCGCTGAAGCCCGATGTTGTCTTCAATGCGCTTCATGGCCCGTTCGGCGAGGACGGCACTATTCAGGGCATCCTCGAATATCTCGAAATCCCATATACCCATTCTGGAGTGCTTGCCTCGGCGCTGGCGATGGACAAGGCCAAGGCGAAGCGTGTCGCTGCCGCCGCCAGCATTCCGGTCGCCGAATCCCAGGTGGTTAACCGTTTCGCCTTTCCCTCGACGCATCCGATGAAGCCGCCCTATGTGGTGAAGCCCGTCCGCGAGGGGTCGAGCTTCGGCGTCGTCATCGTCACGGAAGATCAGGCGCATCCGCCGCAGATCGTTAGCTCGCCCGAGTGGCGTTACGGCGAGGAGGTGATCGTCGAGCGCTATGTTTACGGTCGCGAACTCACCTGCGGTGTCATGGGTGAAACTCCGCTCGGCGTCACGGAAGTGGTGCCGCAGGGACACAATTTTTATGATTACGACTCCAAGTATGCGGCGGGCGGTTCAAAACACGTCATCCCCGCGAAAATTTCACCGAATATTTACCAAAAAATACAAACATTGTCCCTAAGGGCGCATCAGGCAATCGGTTGTCGCGGCGTCAGTCGGTCCGACTTTCGTTACGACGATCGTTTCTCCGAAGACGGCGAAATCATCTGGCTGGAGGTCAATACCCAGCCAGGCATGACTCCAACCTCGCTCGTGCCCGAAATGGCCGGTCATGCCGGCTATTCATTTGGTCAGTTTCTCCGGTGGATGGTGGAGGACGCGTCTTGTTTGCGTTGACAGTCAAGAGGATTGGGCGCCCCAGCCATCATGCCGTGCTTCCGATCGTGGAAGCCGAAGAGCGGTTCGTGCTGCCGCGCCCGCTGCGCCGGGTCACGCGCTTCCTGATCAGCCTCTGCAGTGGCCGAATCTACATTCCCGTTCATACGGGCACGGTCTCGGCGCTCGCTTTCTTAGGCGCGACGGGGCTTTACGGCATGTCGCTCGGCGGCCACACGGAAGCCGTGGCGCAGGCGACGACGACGGCCGCGGGTTTTGCGATCGAGGACGTCAAGGTCTCCGGCAATTCGGAGACCTCCGAAATCGAGATACTGCAGTTGATCGGCCTTGACGGCACGACCTCGCTGGTCGCCCTCGACGTCGATGCCGCCCGCAGGAAGATCGCGCATCTTCCCTGGGTCGAAAATGTCGAGGTCCGCAAGATTTATCCGAAGACGATCGAGGTGAAGCTCAAGGAGCGTCAGGCCTATGCGATCTGGCAGCACGGACAGGAGCTTTCCCTGATCGAGAAGAACGGCAGCGTCATTGCGCCGCTGCGCGACAACAAGTTTTCGGCGCTGCCGCTCGTCGTCGGCCGCGATGCCGAAACTGCGGCGGCTTCGCTCGACGAAGCCTTCTCGAAGTGGCCCGACGTGAAGGCCCGCGTGAAGGCCTATGTCTGGATATCAGGCCGTCGCTGGGACCTGCACATGGACAACGGCGTCGTCGTCAAGCTGCCGGAAGACGATATCGACCAGGCACTAGCGACGCTTTCGAAGTTCGACAAGGAGCATCGGCTCCTGGAGCGGGACATTGCCGCAGTCGATCTCAGGCTGGCCGACAGAACCGCGATCCAGCTGACGCCGGAGGCGGCGATCCGCAGGCAGACGGCAGTGACGGAGCGTACGAAAGAATTGAAGAAGGCGGGGCAGAATATATGAGCTTGTTCGGTTCATCCCATTTCGGATTGCCGCGCCTGAAGCCGCTTTCGTCGAAGCGGTCACATGTCGTTTCGGTGCTCGACATCGGTTCGACCAAGGTCGTCTGCATGATCGGCCGGTTGACGCCGCGCGAGGAAAGCCAGATCCTGCCGGGCCGCACGCACAATATCGAGATCATCGGCATCGGCCACCAGCGTTCCCGTGGCATCAAGACCGGCGTCATCGCCGATCTCGACGCGCTGGAAGGCGTCATCCGCCTTGCCGTCGACGCGGCCGAGCGCATGGCTGGGCTGACCGTCGAAAGCCTGATCGTCAACCTGACGGCCGGCCGTCTCGGCAGCGATATCTACACCGCGACGATCGATCTTGGCGGCCAGGAAGTCGAGCTCAACGATCTGAAGAAGGTGCTGTCGGCCGCTTGCCAGCAGTCGCTGCGCCAGGACCGTTCGGTGCTGCATTCGCTGGCGACCGGCTTCTCGCTCGACGGCGAGCGCGGCATTCGCGATCCGCTGGCGATGTATGGCGATGCGCTCGGCGTCGACATGCATGTCGTCACGGCGGAGCGCTCGGCGCTGAAGAACCTCGAACTTAGCGTCAATCGTGCGCATCTGTCGGTCGAGGGCATCGTTGCGACGCCTTACGCATCGGGCCTTGCAGCTCTCGTCGACGACGAGGTCGAGCTCGGCTGCGCGGCGATCGACATGGGCGGCGGTACGACGACGATCTCGGTCTTTGCCGAAGGCAAGCTCGTTCATACGGATGCCGTCGGTCTCGGCGGTCATCACGTCACCACAGACCTGGCGCGCGGCCTTTCGACCCGCATCGAGGATGCCGAGCGGCTGAAGGTAGTGCATGCCTCGGCCCTTTCGAATTCCTCCGACGAGCGTGAGCTGATTTCGATCCCGCCGATCGGCGAGGACGATCGCGACCAGCCGTCGCAGGTGCCGCGGGCGCTGGTTTCGCGCATCGTGTCGGCCCGAATTGAGGAGACGATGGAACTGATCCGCGACCGTATCCAGCGCTCCGGTTTCAGCCCGATCGTCGGCAAGCGCGTCGTGCTGACCGGTGGGGCGAGCCAGCTGACCGGCCTTGCCGACGTGGCGCGGCGCATCCTTGCCCGCAACGTCCGCATCGGCCGTCCGATGGGCGTCTCGGGGCTGCCGACGGCGGCCAAGGGCCCGGCCTTTTCGACGGCCGTCGGCCTGATGATCTATCCGCAGGTCGCGGACATGGAGACACATGCGTCACAGAGCGGTCTGCTCATGTCGCTTGGGGGAAATAACAGTCGCATAGCCCGCATGGGCCAGTGGCTGAAGGAAAGCTTCTGAAATTGCGTAATTGGCCGGCGTGGCGATGCGGCCAGAGAGAGAAGGAACAGGTACCATGACCATCAAGCTGCAAAAGCCTGACATCACAGAGCTGAAGCCGCGCATCACCGTGTTCGGCGTTGGCGGCGGTGGCGGCAATGCCGTCAACAACATGATTACCGCCGGCCTCCAGGGCGTCGACTTCGTCGTCGCCAACACGGATGCGCAGGCGCTGACGATGACGAAGGCTGAGCGCATCATTCAGCTCGGCGTCAACGTCACCGAAGGCCTCGGTGCCGGCTCGCAGCCGGAAGTCGGCCGCGCGGCCGCCGAGGAGTGCATCGACGAGATCGTCGATCACCTGAACGGCACGCATATGTGCTTCGTCACCGCCGGCATGGGCGGCGGCACCGGCACAGGTGCTGCCCCGGTTGTCGCACAGGCGGCCCGCAACAAGGGCATCCTGACGGTCGGCGTTGTCACCAAGCCGTTCCATTTCGAAGGCGGGCGCCGCATGCGCCTGGCCGAGATGGGCATCCAGGAACTGCAGAAGTCTGTCGATACGCTGATCGTCATTCCGAACCAGAACCTCTTCCGCATTGCCAACGACAAGACGACCTTCGCCGATGCCTTCGCCATGGCTGACCAGGTTCTCTATTCGGGCGTTGCCTGCATCACCGACCTGATGGTCAAGGAAGGCCTCATCAACCTCGACTTCGCCGACGTCCGCTCGGTGATGCGCGAGATGGGCCGGGCGATGATGGGTACCGGCGAAGCTTCCGGCTCCGGCCGCGCGCTGCAGGCTGCAGAGGCTGCGATCGCCAACCCGCTGCTCGACGAAACCTCGATGAAGGGCGCCCAGGGCCTGCTGATCTCCATCACCGGCGGTCGCGACCTCACGCTCTTCGAAGTCGACGAAGCCGCGACCCGCATCCGCGAGGAAGTCGATCCGGACGCCAACATCATCCTCGGCGCCACCTTCGACGAATCGCTCGAAGGCATCATCCGCGTCTCGGTCGTCGCAACCGGCATCGACAGGGCGATGAACGAAGCCGCCGAGCGGAACTTCCAGCCGACCGCAAGGCCTGCTATCCGTTCCTCCGCGGCTGTTGCTCCGGCAGCGGCCGCAGTTCAGCCTGCCCCCGTGATGCAGGCACAGAAGGCCATGGATCCGATCGCGCAGACCATCCGCGAAGCCGAGATGGAACGCGAGCTCGAAATTCCGGCCCCGCGTGCTGCCGCACCGCTGCAGCAGCCGGCGGCACAGCAGGAAACCTTCCGTCCGCAGAGCAAGATCTTCGCGCCTGCACCGGAAGCGCCGGCAATGCGTCCTCAGGTGCAGCAGCAGGCTCCGGCGCCGGTGATGAGCCAGCCGATCCAGCAGCCCGTCCAGCAGCAGCCGGTGCAGCAGCAGCCCGTCCGGCAGGAGCCGACCATCCGTCAGGCGCCCGAACCGATGCGCATGCCGAAGGTCGAGGATTTCCCGCCCGTCGTTCAGGCCGAACTCGACCACCGCACGCAGCCGGCGTCCGCGCATGCGGCGGAAGAGCGCGGTCCGATGGGGCTGCTCAAGCGAATCACCAATTCGCTTGGCCGCCGCGACGACGACGCCGTTGCCGCCGATATGACTGCAGCACCGCCGGCCGCTTCGCAGCAGCGCCGTCCGCTGTCGCCGGAGGCAAGCCTCTACGCACCGCGTCGCGGCAACCTCGACGACCAGGGCCGCGCGGTTCCGCAGGCCCGGATGATGCAGGAAGACGACCAGCTGGAAATCCCGGCATTCCTGCGTCGCCAGTCGAACTGAGGCCGTGCTTCGGGCCTCTCATGCCCGGGATCAAGGTCCCGGGCATTGCTGTTTTTTCGCCCGTGATTCGCAAATGATTTCAATCGCGTGACTTCGTAACAAAGCGAAAGAAACAGTGATTTGGATTGGAGCGCCGGCGCACGTAAGTATGGTGCAACGAAACTGCCCCAGGAGACCTTTTGACAGGCTCCGGCTGCAGAATAAACGATGACCGCGCCGATCGGACAGACCGCCGGTGCGGAAGAATAAAGGCAGAATTTATGGCGATTGGCTTGCTGGGTTTTCAAACGACGGTATCGCGTCCCGTGACGCTTTCGGGCATCGGGGTCCATTCGGGCGCCGACGTTTCGATCACCCTGAACCCGGCCGAATCGGGCACCGGCGTCGTTTTCCAGCGCCTGCATGACAATGGCGATATCACCGAACTCAAGGCCGTTTCCTCGCAGGTCGGCAACACCGACCTCTGCACCGTGCTCGGCTTCTCGCCCGCCCATTCGGTTGCGACGATCGAGCATGTCATGGCCGCCGTCTATGCGCTCGGCCTCGACAATGTGGTGATCGAGGTGCAGGGTTCCGAAATGCCGATCATGGACGGCAGCTCGCTGCCCTTCGTCGAAGCGATCGAGCAGGTCGGTCTCGTTTCGCTCGGCGTCAAGCGCCGCTATATCCGGATCACCAAGCCGGTGCGAATCGAGCATGGCGGCTCCTGGAGCGAATTCCGCCCCTATGACGGCACGCGCTTCGAAGTCGAGATCGATTTCGATTGCCCGCTGATCGGCCGGCAGAAGTGGGCCGGCGACATGACTGCCGCCGTCTTCAAGGCCGAGCTTTCCCGCGCCCGCACCTTCGGGTTCATGCGCGATGTCGAGCGTCTCTGGGCGTCGGGCCACGCGCTCGGCTCTTCACTCGAAAATTCCGTCGTCATTTCGGACGACAACACCGTCATCAACGTCGAAGGACTGCGTTACGCCAAGGACGAATTCGTCCGCCACAAGACGCTCGATGCCGTCGGCGATCTGTCGCTTGCCGGCGCCCAGTTCATCGGCTGCTACCGTTCTTATCGCGGTGGTCACAAGATGAACGCCAATGCGCTGAAGGCGCTGCTCGCCGATCCCTCCGCCTACGAGGTTGTGGAGACGTCGACGCCGCGCCAGCGTGTCGCTGCCCGCGAACTGATCGCAGTCAGCGCTTCGGAATTCGCTCCCTGGTCGGCATGACCTCCAGCATATTCTCAAGACCAGGCCGCCTCTTTCCCGGAGGCGGTTTTTTTTGTGTCCGGGCGCGTCTGCGGCAATAGGCCGATGCTTGGCCGCCACAGGTCGGGAAGAAGTTGAAAAGCCGGTCATTTCTGCGGCTGCTGCCACAAAAATGCGTTAATGCCTTATCATTGCGTTGCTCTTGATGCACATTTGTGGCTAGAAACGCCAGCGAGGCGTGGCTGCCGTGGAGAGAGCGGCAGCAGTGGGGTTCTTTCGAATGGGTTATGCAGGATCTGAAGGTATGATGAAGACAGCGCGTGCTTTGTTCGCATCGCTTCTGGTGCTCAGCGCAGGCGCCTTGATCTCCGGTTGCCAGTCGGACCCCGATATCGACATCACCAAGCTCGGCCTCGAAACCGATCCGCCCGACGTGCTCTACACCCAGGGCCTTGCCAATATGAAGGCCGGCAACATGGCGGAAGCGGGGCGCAAGTTCGACGCGATCGACCGCGAGAACCCGTTCTCCGAATGGGCGCGCAAGGCGCTTGTGATGAGCACCTTCGTCAAATACCGCCAAGGCCGCTTGGACGATGCGCTTGCTTCCGGCAACCGCTACATGTCGCAATATCCGAAGTCCCAGGATGCCGCCTATGTGCAGTATCTGATCGGTCTCACCTATTCCAAGCAGATTGTCGACGTGACGCAGGACCAGCGCGCCTCGGCCAAGACGATCGAGGCGATGCAGGCTGTCGTCGACAATTATCCGAACTCCGAATACGTCGACGACGCACAGGCCAAGATCCGCTTTGCGCGCGACCAACTCGCCGGCAAGGAAATGCAGATCGGCCGGTATTACATGGAGCGGAAGGAATATCTCGCCGCGATCTCGCGCTTCCGCATCGTTGTCGAGAAATATCCGAATACGAACCAGATCGAAGAGGCCTTAGCGCGTCTCGTCGAAGCTTATTACTCCATGGGCATCGTCGACGAGGCGCAGACAGCCGCTGCCGTTCTCGGTCACAATTACCCCGACAGCCAGTGGTATGCTGATTCCTACAAGCTGCTGCAGAGCGGCGGTGCCGAGCCGCGTGAAAACAAGGGCTCGTGGATCGCGGCTGCGGGCAAGAAACTTCTTCTCGGTTCCTGAGGCCAATGCTGATCCAGCTTTCGATCCGCGATATCGTCCTGATCGAGCGGCTGGATCTTGCCTTCGAGATAGGCCTCTCCGTGCTGACGGGCGAGACCGGGGCGGGCAAATCCATCCTGCTCGACAGCCTGTCGCTGGCGCTCGGTGGGCGCGGCGACGGCGACCTGGTGCGCCATGGCGAGGATAAGGGCCAGGTGACGGCGGTGTTCGACGTGGGCATGGAACACGGCGCCCGCACCCTCCTGCGTGAAAACGGCATCGATGACGAGGGCGATCTGATCTTCCGCCGCCAGCAATCGGCGGACGGGCGCACCAAGGCTTATGTCAACGACCAGCCGGTTAGCGTGCAGCTGATGCGCCAGGCCGGTCAGCTGCTGGTCGAAATCCACGGACAGCACGACGATCGCGCCCTTGTCGACACCAACGCTCACCGCACCCTGCTCGACGCCTTCGCGGGCCTCACCGACGAGGTTTCAGAGGTCGCCCGGCTCTATCGCCTGTGGCGCGACAGCGAGCGGACGCTGAAGAAGCACCGCGAGAAGGTGGAAAGTGCGGCGCGCGAAGCCGACTACCTGCGCTCTTCCGTCGAAGAACTCGAGAAGCTCTCGCCGCAGGACGGCGAGGAGGAAGAGCTCGCCGATAACAGGCAGAAGATGATGAAGGCCGAGCGAATCGCCGGCGATATCGCCGAGGCGTCCGAATTCCTGAACGGCAATGCCTCGCCGGTGCCCCATATCGCCTCGCTGGTGCGCCGGCTGGAGCGCAAGAGCCATGAGGCGCCGGGATTGCTCGAAGACACAGTGACGCTGCTCGATGCCGCGCTGGACCAGCTTTCCAACGCGCAGATGGAGGTTGAGGCGGCACTGCGCAAGACCGAATACGATCCCAGGGAGCTGGAGCGGGTGGAGGAACGGCTTTTCGCGCTCAGGGCCGCCTCGCGCAAATATTCCGTTCCCGTCACCGAACTGCCGGCGCTTGCCGTCCGTATGATCGCAGATCTTGCCGATCTCGACGCGGGCGAGGAGCGGCTTGCGCGGCTTGATGCCGAGGTCGGCCTGGCGCGGGAAAATTACGATGCGGCGGCGCGCTCGCTGTCAGACAAGCGCCATCATGCCGGAACCGCACTGGCCGGGGCCGTCATGGCCGAGCTGCCGGCGCTGAAACTCGAACGCGCCCGTTTCATGGTCGAGATCACCACGGATGCGGGCGAGGCGCTGGCCGAAGGCATCGACGTCGTCGAGTTCCATGTCCAGACCAATCCCGGCACGCGACCGGGCTCGATCATGAAGGTCGCCTCGGGCGGCGAGCTGTCGCGTTTCCTGCTGGCGCTGAAAGTGGCGCTCGCTGATCGCGGATCGGCCCCGACGCTCGTCTTCGACGAAATCGATACCGGCGTCGGCGGCGCGGTGGCCGATGCGATCGGCCAGCGGCTGAAGCGGCTGTCGGAGCGGGTGCAGGTGCTGTCGGTCACGCATGCGCCGCAGGTCGCGGCGCGGGCGGCGACGCATCTCTTGATTTCTAAGGGACCGTCGGCTGACGGTTCGGAAAAGATCGCCACGCGCGTCGCGACGATGGCGCAGAAGGACCGCACCGAAGAGATCGCCCGTATGCTCGCCGGGGCTTCGGTCACCGAAGAGGCGAGGGCGGCGGCAAAGCGGCTGCTGGCCGGCAACGGCTGATTTTTCTTCCGATGCTCTTTCCCCTGAGGCCGGCGGGATGACAATCATCCCGCGGCGCGATATGCGCTGAAGCTTCGATCGGCGGCGAACTCAATCCATGCGGCTTTTCCATTTCAGCGACGATTCCGATATTGCGGCGTTCGAGCCACGCGCGGTTCGCGTCCCGTCTGCCCGTGCGCCCGGCCGGGAATGGCTGAACGGTCCGCTCGTCTGGGCAATCGATGCCGATCATGATTTCATGTATCTCTTTCCGCGCGATTGCCCCCGCATCCTGCTCTGGGCGAAACCCGAGACGCTGGAGACCGAGCGGCGGCACTGGCTTGGTGATTGGCGCGCCGTCGCCTATGTCGAGCGCCATTGGCTGGAAAGGCTCGAAGCGGAGACGATCCACCGTTACGAGATGCCGGCCGAGGGCTTCGAGGATCTGGACGATGCCGGCATGTGGGTGGCCCGCAGACGCGTCATTCCCCTGGAGAGGACCGCCATCTCGCGGCTCGACCAGGAGTTTGCGCCGCGCAGGGTGGAGCTTCGGGTAGTCGATAGCCTGCGGCCGTTGAAGAACCTTTGCAACACCAGCCTGCATGTCAGCGGCATACGGCTGCGCAATGCCAGGGATTGGGAATAGGCGGGGTAGACCGATCTTCCCGATGCAGGATATCCAGCCTCTCTTTTCATCCGGAAATTTTGCTCTAAAAACAATCCAGATTTTCTGGCCAGATTCTCTGGAGTGATGTTCCATGTCCACCGAAGGTTTCACCGTCGACACGTTGACGATCGAAGAGGCTGCCGCCGAGCTCGAGCGGCTGGCAAAGGAGATCGCGCATCATGATGCGCTCTATCACGGCAAGGACCAACCGGAGATTTCGGATGCCGATTACGACGCGCTGAAGCGCCGCAACGATGCGCTGGAAGTGCGGTTTCCCGAGCTGATCCGCGAGGACAGCCCGTCGCGGCATGTCGGTGCAGCACCTTCCGTCACCTTCTCGCCTGTCGTCCATGCCCGGCCGATGCTGTCGCTCGACAACACCTTCTCGCAGGAGGACGTGCAGGATTTCGTCGCCGGCGTCTATCGCTTCCTCGGCCGGCTGCCGGACCAGTCGATCGCCTTTACCGCCGAACCGAAGATCGACGGCCTGTCGATGTCTATCCGTTACGAGAACGGCAGGCTCACGACGGCTGCGACGCGCGGCGACGGCACGACTGGGGAGAATGTCACCGCCAATATCCGCACCATCGCCGAAATCCCCAACGAGCTGCCGAAAGGTGTTCCCGCGGTCGTAGAGATCCGCGGTGAAGTCTATATGGCCAAGAGCGACTTCCTGGCGCTGAACCGGCAGATGGAGGCGGAGGGCAAGCAGACCTATGTCAATCCGCGCAACACCGCTGCCGGGTCGCTGCGCCAGCTCGACGCCAAGGTGACGGCGAGCCGCAAGCTGAAATTCTTCGCCTATGCCTGGGGCGAGATGTCGGAGATGCCTGAAGATACGCAATTTGGGATGGTGCAGACCTTCAAGGACTGGGGTTTTCCCGTCAATCCGCTGATGAAACGGCTGAACTCGGTCGCCGACGTCCTATCGCATTATGACGAGATCGGCCTCAAACGTCCGGATCTCGACTACGACATCGACGGCGTCGTCTACAAGGTCGACAGCCTCGAGCTGCAGGCCCGCCTCGGCTTCCGCTCGCGCTCGCCGCGCTGGGCGACGGCGCACAAGTTTCCTGCCGAGCAGGCTTTCACGATCGTCGAGTATATCGACATTCAGGTCGGCCGCACCGGCGCCCTGACACCCGTCGCGCGATTGACGCCGATCACCGTCGGCGGCGTAGTCGTCACCAATGCGACGCTGCACAACGCGGATTACATCAGGGGTATCGGCAATAACGGCGAGCGCATCCGCGACGACGAGCACGATATCCGCATCGGCGATACCGTCATCGTCCAGCGCGCCGGCGACGTCATTCCGCAGGTGCTCGACGTCGTCATGGAGAAGCGGCCGGCCGAGTCTAGCCCCTATGAATTTCCGAAGACCTGCCCGGTCTGCGGTTCGCATGCGGTGCGTGAAAGACATGAGAAGACCGGCAAGCTCGATTCGGTCACCCGCTGCACCGGCGGCTTCATTTGCAGGGCGCAGGCGACGGAGCATCTGAAGCATTTCGTTTCGCGAAACGCCTTCGATATCGAAGGGCTCGGTTCGAAGCAGATCGATTTCTTCTTCGAAAACGAGGACGCGTCGCTGCAGATCCGCACCGCGCCGGATATCTTCACGCTGGAGAAGCGTCAGCAGCAATCGCTGACCAAGCTGGAGAATATTGACGGCTTCGGCAAGGTCAGCGTCGGCAAGCTCTATGCGGCGATCACCGAACGGCGCAGCATTGCGCTCCACCGCTTCATTTACGCGCTCGGCATCCGTCATGTCGGCGAGACCACGGCGAAGCTCTTGGCGCGCTCTTATGGCACCTATGCGGCCTTTGAAACCGCAATGCGAGAGGCCGAGGCGCTTTCCGGCGACGCCTGGAGCGATCTTAACGCCATCGAAGGTATCGGCGAGGTCGTGGCGCGGGCCATCGTCGAATTCTACAAGGAGCCGCGCAATGTCGAGGTGATCACCCGACTGCTTGAGGAAGTGACGCCCGAGGAGGCCGAACAACCGAAGACGGCAGGCAGCCCGGTTGCCGGTAAGACCGTGGTTTTCACCGGCTCGCTGGAAAAGTTTACCCGCGACGAGGCAAAGGCGAGGGCGGAAAGTCTTGGCGCCAAGGTGGCGGGATCGGTCTCGAAGAAGACCGACATCGTCGTCGCCGGCCCCGGCGCCGGCTCCAAGCTCGACAAGGCGCGCGAACTCGGTGTGCAGACGATGGACGAGGACGAATGGCTGGCACTGATCAGCGGGTGAGGGGCTGACGGCAAGTCGGCAGCCCGTTTTCTCATAGCCTGAGGCGCGCCATCGTATAGGCATCGACGTATTGACCGGCGCGATATCCGAAGGCCTTCAGCAGGCCTTCTTGCTCGAAGCCGAATTTCCGGTAGAGGCCGATGGCAACATCGTTGTCGGTGTAGACAGTCAGTTCCAGCCGCTTGATATCGAGCCAGTCGTCGGCAGCATCGACCATTGCTCCGAGCAGGATCCGTCCGAAGCCGCGGCCGATGAAATCGTCATGCACGCCCATGCCGATGCTGGCGACGTGCTGCCTGCGGCCGGAAAGACGGTTGAGGCCGCCATTGCCAACGATTTTGCCGTCCTGGGTGACGACGAGGTTGAGTGCGCCCGGCGACGGGTTTTCCATGTACTTGCGAACTTCCTCGACCCTCTGGTATGGCGGCCGCAAGGTGCCGGCCCGGTAGCCGGGCAGATTTATCAGATCGGTGATCTCCTCCGCATCGGACAGGCGAACGGCGCGCACGAGTACGCCATCCGGCAGGCGCGCTCGGCCGCGAGGTTCGTTCTCTTTGTTTTCGGACATTCATGCTCTCCGTTTGTTTCAGGAGGAGAGCCGGCTTTACGAAAACCCTGCTCGCCTCGGCAGGGTTTTCGGGATGATCGGATCGCTGCTAACGCACCATCGCTCCCGCGTACCCTTCAAGGGTCGTGGTGTGATGGATAAGTGCTGCCATGGTTACGGAACCGATCATGCCAACAAGTTTCGATATGCGGGTTAAAAAGTCAACCGGGCGTCATGTCGAATTTGCGTGGCAGGAAGCGGGGCGGTATTCCTGTTCCCGAAGAAACGATTCGGACTGCGGCATTGAAAACCATCGCGATTGACTTCGAGACGGCGAACGAACAGCGCGGCAGCGCCTGTTCCGTTGGCCTTGCCTGGATCGAGGACGGCAGGGTGACGCGCGTCGAGGAGCGGCTGATCCGGCCGCGGGACATGCGCTTTTCCGGGATGAACATCGCGATCCACGGCATCCGTCCGGAGCATGTCGAGGACGCGCCCGAGTTTCCCGAGGTAATGGACGAGTTCGAGGAGGATTTTCGCGGCGCGACGATGATCGCGCACAATGCCGCCTTCGATTTCAGCGTCTGGCGGGCGAGCCTCGATCTCTACCGGCAATCCTATCCGGAGCTTACCTATCTCTGCAGCCTGAAGATGGCGCAGCGGATCTGGCCGCATTTCCTTTCGCACCGGCTGAACCTGATCGCCGAGCATCTCGGCCTGCGTTTCGTGCACCACAATGCCGCCGAAGATGCCGCCGTCTGCGCAGCGGCCGCAATCGAGATGGCAAGGGCGGTCAAGGCCCATGCCGTCCACGCCATACCGGCATTGATCGGCATGAGACCCGGCCGGCTGACGGCGCGGGCATACGAGCCCTGCACCTGCCGAAAAGGCTGATCCCTTTCTGCAAACTTCGTTTTCTTGCAAAGCATGGGTGCATGCTTATCTAGAATGCGGATTATTCAGGGAGCCGCCATGTCCAGACTGCGCAATCTTCTCCTCGCCGCCTTCTCTTTCGCCGCCCTTTCTACAGGTGCTGCCTCGGCCGAAGTCGTCGGCAAGGTCGGGGTCGACTGGATCGGCAACGACATCATCGTCGAGGCGGTCTCCGACCCTGACGTCAAGGGCGTTACCTGCCACGTCACCTATTTCGACCGCAGCCTGATCGACCGGTTCAAGAACGGCAACTGGTTCGAGGATCCGTCCAACAATTCCATTGCCTGCCGGCAGACGGGGCCGATCGAGATCGGCAATGTCGACTTGTCCAAGGATGGCAGCGAGGTGTTCCGCCAGGGCATGTCGCTGATCTGGAAGACGTTGGTCGTCAACCGTATCTACGACAAGACCAACGACACGCTGATCTATCTCGCCCATTCGCGCGAACTGACCGACGGTTCGGCGAAGATGTCGATCTCGACCATTCCGCTCTACGGACAGAACGTCGTCTGGAAGAATGGGAAGCCGCAATAAGTCTGGGAGATTCCCGCGTCTTTCGGTATCGAGATTAAAGACCCCGCCCCAAACCCCTCCCCACAAGAGGGAGGGGCTTAACTTGCCGCACCCGCTTTCCTGATTTTCGACGTTTCGGGATGAGCGAGGCAAGGGCTGAGCATAGCCCCTCCCCTTGTGGGGAGGGGTTGGGGAGGGGTTTTACAAGTTGGAAACCATGTCCGCTCTGCTCTCCACCCCAAAATCAAAAGGCCCGGACGAGCCAGGCCTCGAATTCCAGATATGAGTATTCCTCAGGCGGCCTGTGTCAGCTCGTCGGCAATGACCGTGTCGAGGTTCAAGAAGCAGACCATGGTCTTTTCGAGCGCGACGATGCCGCGGCAGAAGGCGCGTTGGGCCTCCGGGATGATTTCCGGCGGCGGCTGCAGGTCTTCGCTCTTGATGGTCATCATGTCGGAAACCTGCTCGACCAGCAGGCCGACCAGCTTGCCGGCGATGTCGGTGACGATGATCGCCGAGCGCTCGGAGGGCTCGGTCATCTTCATGCCGAGGCGGCAGGCCATGTCGATGACGGGGATCACCGCACCGCGCAGGTTGATGAGACCCAAGACGTAGGGCGGGGTGTGCGGCATCGGCGTCACCGGCGCCCAGCCGCGAATTTCGCGGATGGCCATGATGTCGATGCAGAATTCCTGATCGCCCAGGTGGAATGAAACGATTTCGAGATAAGCGCCCGACTGCTTGATGGCGTTATTATTGTTCATAGTCAGAAATCTTCCCAGTTGTCCCCAGCGGGAGAGGCGATGTAGAACCGCCGTTAAATATAGATGTGACGGCTTAAGTCTTTCCTAACGATATATATTTTCGGGTTGGCCGTCGCTCTAGAGGTAAGTTATTCAACCACATGCAATTTTGATCCGCGCAGATTCCTGAGGGCGGATTTCGTTGCCGTGGCAGTTTCCACCGGTGAGACAATTCAACACGGGTTCGAAAACATATTCTTGAATTGCGCGCCTCCGCTCGAGGCTATAATCACGCCAGCAGGGGCGGGCCACGCGTCTCCGCCCGGATTGAGGATCATGCCAATGAAGACATTCCGCATCGCCGTCTGGGTCGGTGTCTTGATACTTGCCGGGTTTCTCGGAGCGGTCACGCTCAACCTGACGAAGTCGAAGGATGTGGTGGCGGAACCTCCCTTCGGCGTACCCTTCACCCTGGTCTCCCAGAACGGACAGCCGATCACCGAGGAGGCGCTGCGCGGCAAGCCGACGGCGCTGTTCTTCGGCTTCACCCATTGCCCGGAAGTCTGCCCGACGACGCTTTTCGAGCTGAACGGCTGGATGGAGAAGGTCGATCCGAAGGGCGACAAGCTGCAGGCCTATTTCGTGACCGTCGATCCGGAGCGCGACACGCCCGAGATCATGAACGAATACGTCTCCAATGTTTCCAAGCGCATCACCGGCATTTCAGGCGCGCCCGACAAGATCGCCGAGGTGGTCAAGGGGTTCCGCGTCTACGCCAAGAAAGTGCCGGTCGACGAGAAGGATCCGAATGGCGACTATACGATGGATCACACCGCCTCGGTCTTCCTGCTCGATTCGGCCGGGCGGTTTTCCGGAACGATCGCCTATGGCGAAAACCCGGACACGGCGGTAAAGAAGCTGGAGAATCTCGTCAGCAAGGGGTGACAGCTTCAGCGTGATGGGGCGTTGGCTCGATCGGCGGCGGGCAACGGAAACGGGAAAGACCGCCTATCGTGAGTGAAATCCGCCTTTACGTGACGACGACCGAAGCCAAAGCCGAGGAGATCCTCGACCTTCTGAGCGCAGTCTTCGGTGAAGAAGACTTTGCCATCGGCACCACCGAGATCGATGAGAAGAAGGATATCTGGGAAGCCTCAATCTACATGATGGCCGAGGACGAGGCTGAGGTGCAATCCCGTGTCGAGGACGCATTGAAGGCCTCTTTCCCTGATGCCCGGCTGGAGCGGGAAGTCATCCCAGAGATCGACTGGGTGGTGAAATCGCTGGAGGGGCTGAAGCCTGTCCGGGCAGGGCGTTTCCTGGTGCATGGTTCGCATGACCGCGATAAAGCCCGTTCCGGCGACATCGCTATCGAGATCGATGCCGGCCAGGCTTTCGGCACCGGCCATCACGGCACGACGGCTGGCTGCCTCGAGGTGATCGATAGCGTGGTGCGTTCGCGCCCGGTCCGCAACGCGCTTGATCTCGGCACTGGCAGCGGCGTGCTGGCGATTGCGGTGCGCAAGCTCAGGAACATACCGGTGCTGGCGACCGACATCGATCCGATCGCGACGAAGGTGGCGGCCGAGAACGTGCGCCGCAACGGCATCGCCTCGGGCATCGTTACCAGGACCGCGCCGGGCTTTCATTCGACGGCCTTTTCCGAGCATGGCCCCTTCGATCTCATCATCGCCAACATTCTCGCCCGGCCGCTGATCCGCATGGCGCCGAAGCTTGCGACGCATCTTGCGCCTGGCGGATCGGTCATTCTCTCCGGCATCCTTGCCGGGCAGCGCTGGAAGGTGATTGCCGCCTATAGTGGCGCGAGGCTTCGCCACGTCAGGACCATCTGGCGCAACGGCTGGGTGACTATCCATCTCGATCGGCCTTGATGGGGCGAGAGTTGGGGAGGCGAATGCGGTGTCCTCTTCTCCCCAGCGGGGAGAAGTGCCGGAGCGATAGCGAGGCGATGAGGGGGTGAGCGGCGAAGCCGCGAATGCGCAGAGCGCAGCGAAGGGCAATGAATGGCGTGCCGTGTGGCCCCCTCATCCGACCCTTCGGGCCACCTTCTCCCCGAGGGGAGAAGAGGGAGCAAGCTGCGACCGGATCATTCCACAGGATAGCGTACCTCCCAAGCCTTGTTGAAGATAAGAAAAAGGCGGTGCCGATGGCACCGCCTTCGACCGGTCTATCCGGTCAATGCCCGCGAGCTCAAGGGGAGGAGCGCTCAAGCGGGCTCTACTGCATTCCAATAGGCCTGTCCGGGAGGGAGGAGACGGACTGGCTTTCAGGCTTAGAACGCGTAGCTGGGGGCGCCCTTGTGGCGCGTGGCCCGCTGGCCGGCGCCGAGCAGCTTGAGGCTGTCCTCGTTCTGCGGGCGGCGGGCGCCGATCACGTGACGCACGGTCTGGCGTTCGCCAGCCTGCACCGGGCTGCTATATGCGAAGCGCGAGAGAGAGGCGGTCATTTCAAGAATTCCTTTATTTACCGGTTCATCGCGAACCGTTCGATGACGCCTATATAGCTATTCTGAAATGCGGAGGCAGAGGGTTTTGCTCATGGGAGCCATGCGGCCAACGCATAAAGCGTGCCAAATTAACTTTTGGCGTCACAGTTCCGTCAAAATGTTGAGCGGTTCCAGCGGTTTCGACTCGTATTGTCGCTTTTTCTCCCCATCGATTGAAATTTCGCTAACATGGCCGGCATCCCATTAACCGGATTCGTCTCAATCATTCGGGTTTCCAGCATGTTCCAGTCTTTCGAGGTTACCTCCACGCCGCAATTCGGCAGGGATCGTGTATCAGCGCTGCGCGCTAGTTTCGATTCGCTCGGCATCGACGCCTTCCTCGTGCCGCGCGCCGATGAATTCAACGGCGAATATGTCCCCGCATGTTCGGAGCGCTTGGCGTGGCTGACGGGCTTTACCGGCTCGGCCGGCATTGCGCTGATCCTGCGCACGCAGGCGATCGTCTTCGTCGACGGACGTTATGTGACGCAGCTTGCCGAACAGGTCGACGGTTCTGTCTTTTCGGGTGGCGATCTCGTCAACGAGCCGCCGCATGTCTGGCTTGCCGCAAACGGAGCCAAGGGCCTGCGGCTCGGCATCGACCCCTGGCTGCATGCCGGGGCCGAGGTGCGCCGTCTGGAAAGGGCGCTGTCGGAGATCGGCGGCACGCTGGTCTTCCTGCCGCACAATCCGCTCGACAGGCTTTGGGCTGACCGGCCGGCCGAGCCACTCGGCGCGGTCAGCGTCCAGAACGTCGCGCAGGCCGGCGTGCTGGCGAGAGAGAAGATCGCGGCGATCGCCGCCGATCTTTCGAATAAGAACCTTGCGGCGGTGTTGATCGCCGATCCCTCTTCGATCGCCTGGACCTTCAATATCCGCGGCGCCGATGTGCCGCACACGCCGCATCCGTTGGCACGCGCCATCATCCATGCCGACGGCGGGGCCGAGATCTTCCTCGACAAGCGCAAGACCGGCATCGAGCCGGAGGCCTATCTCGCGCAGATCTGCACGCAGCTGCCGCCATCGGCGCTGGAAGAAAAGCTCGCCACCGTTTCCAGGGATGGCGGCCGCGTGCTGATAGACCCTGACATCGCCGCCTATGCGCTGGCCGAGATCATCCGCAAGGCGGGCGGCGAAGTGGTGGAGGGCGCCGATCCCGCCAAGCTGCCGCGCGCGGTGAAGAACGACGTCGAGATCAACGGCTCGGCCGCCGCGCATCTGCAGGACGGGGCGGCGATGGTGGAATTCCTTTATTGGCTGTCGCAGACGAAGCCCGGCACGGTGAGCGAGATCGCTGCTGCCGAGCATCTCGAAGCGGCGCGCGCCCGCGTCGGCCAGAGCATGCAGAACCCGCTGAAGGACATTTCCTTCGACACGATTTCGGGCGCCGGCGAACATGCGGCGATCATGCATTACCGCGTGACGACCGAGACCAACCGGATGATCGAAGCCGGCGAACTCTTCCTGATCGATTCGGGCGCGCAATATATCAACGGCACGACCGACATTACCCGCACCGTCGGCATCGGCACTGTTTCGGAAGAGCATCGGCGCTTCTTCACACTGGTGCTGAAGGGGATGATAAATATCAGCACGGCGCGTTTCCCGAAGGGCACGCGCGGCTGCGACCTCGATCCGCTGGCGCGCATCGCGCTGTGGCGGGCCGGTGCCGATTTCGCCCATGGCACAGGCCATGGCGTCGGCTCCTATCTCTCGGTTCATGAGGGGCCGCAGCGCATCTCCCGGCTGTCGACGCAGGAACTGCTGCCCGGCATGATCCTTTCGAACGAGCCCGGTTATTATCGGCCCGGCAGCTTCGGCATCCGCATCGAGAACCTGATCTATGTGCGCGGCGCCGAAGAGATCGAGGGCGGCGATGCGCCGATGCTCGGATTCGAGACGCTGACTTTCTGCCCGATCGACCGCAGCCTCGTCATTCCCGATCTTCTGACCCATGACGAACTGCACTGGTTCAACGACTATCATCGCCGCACATGCGAGGCGCTGATGCCACTCATCCACGATCACGATGTCAGGGCCTGGCTCGAAAACGCCACGCTGCCGCTGGAATATTGAGAACGGCATTACAGCGTCGGCGACGCTGTAGCACCTTGAATTTCTGCGCCGGCTTTCGGGCCGGTGCTCAGGCGCCGATCGAGTGGCGCCAGGTCATCACGACGATCCAGGCGGCGACCAGCATCCATGTATGGGTGAAGCGCAAGCCGATGAAGAGGGCGGCGATCAGCGCCAGCTTCGATTCCCAGCCGCCGATGAAGAAGGCAGGCGCGACGAGCGTCGTCAGCACGGCCGCCGGCACGGCATTCAGCGCTGCCTCCATGCGCGGGGGGATGCTCTTCATTCGGGTGATGAGGATATAGCCGCCGATGCGGGTGGCGAAGGTGGCGGCGGCGGCTGCGAGGATGACGAACGCCATGTGAAGATCGAATTCCATGGCTCAGACCTCGTGCACTTCGGATTGGAGGGCGTCGGCTTCCAGATCCTGCGGTTGCGGCGGCAGCGGCAACAGGGCGGCGAGCACGATGCCAACGGCGGCACCGAGGCTGACATGCCAGGGCGAGCCGACATAGCGGTAGGCGAGTACGGAAGCCACAGCGCTGACGAGCGCCACGGGCAGGAAATTGTCTCGCTTTCGGAAGCCGAGGACGATGCCGAGGAAATAGGCCGGCAGCAGGATGTCGAGGCCGATGGCCTTGGGATCGCCAATGAAGCCGCCGAGCATGCCGCCGGCGACGCTGATCAGCACCCAGGGAATGTAGATGATGATGCCGAAGCCGAAATACCAGGCGAAGGTGAGTTGCCGGCCGGTCTCGGCGCGCTTGACCGCTTCGGCGAATTGCGGATCGACGAGCAGGAAAAAGGTGAAGAATTTCTGCACCGGCGTGAAATGGCCGATGTAGCGCGCCAGCGCCGCCGAATAGAGCACGTGGCGGAAATTGACGGCGAGGATCGACAGCACGATCAGCCAGGCGTGGACATTGTGACCGAAGAGTTCGATGCCGACCATCTGGCTGGCGCCGGCATAGACGGTGGCGCTCATGAAGGCAGCTTCGGAGAGCGACATGCCGTTTTCGACCGCAAGCGCTCCGAACAGGGCGCCAAAGGGCGCCGATGCCAGAGCAACGGCGGAGCCGCCCCGCAAACCTTCAACAAAGTCGGCGCGATTCATGGGATCTTTCCTGTTGGAATTCAGGTTTTCCCTTATGGTCTACTGCTTGCAACGGCAATTGAATTTCATTGATTGACCAATCGATTTCGCTGAACCATCAAACTCCCGATCGCATTCGGTAAAGAGGCAACCATGAAGAAGATCGAATTTTCGAAGGAAGAAAAGGCTGAGATCGTTTCGCGCATCCGCGCTTATTTCGACCGGGAGCTGGATCCCATCGGCGCTTTGCCGGCTGAATTCCTGCTTGACTTCTTCGTCGAGGAGATCGGCCCGTACGTCTACAATCGAGGGCTGAGAGATGCCCAAGCCGCCCTGTTGAAGCGAATGGAAGACATGGCCGAAGATATCCATCTGCTTGAGAGGGAGGAAAAAATTCTAGCGCCTTAGAATCAAACCAGAGCCTTCACTTAACGCCAAATTATGTCTGCACCGATATGGTCGTGACGCTTTCGTTCACCGGGTTGCGTGTTATTTGGCCGTGATTGTCTCTGTTATCGATGAACCTCGATCCGCCAAGCTCGGCAAAGCGTTGATCTTCACGGTCTGGCTTACGCTGGCGTCTGCGCTTTGCTGGTCCGAAACGGTCTGGCGTGACGAGGTTCGTGCTTTGTCACTCGCCCTCCAGGGGGATAATTTCATCGATATGCTTCGCCAGATGCATGGCGAGGGTCATCCTGCTCTTTGGTATATTCTGCTGCGCGCCGCCTATGTCGTGGTCGGCTCACCTGTCGTCCTGAAGGTCGTCGCCCTGACGGTTGCAGCGGCGGCGGCCTATCTTCTGGTTTTCAGGCTGAAACTGCCGCTTTCCATCATGCTGCTTTCGCTGTTCAGCAGCTTTTCGATTTTCGACTACGCCGCGATGTCGCGAAATTACGGCATCAGCATGCTGGTGATTTTTCTTATCGTCTTGAATTGGGAGAAAGGAACACGCAACGGGCTATTGCTCGGCCTGTTGTTTGCATTGCTGGCAAATACCAACGTCCATTCGGTCGTGCTCGTCGGCGGCTTCCTTGCCTATTGGTTTTTCGGTTTGCTTCTGGCGCGACCAAGGCCTCCTCTGACGGAATATCGGGCCTTTGCGACAGCCGCTGCCGTTGCCGCGGTTGGAGTTGTTCTATGTTTCGTAACGGTCTATCCGACCTTCAATGATACGGGGCAGAACGATCTCAGCGGCAAGAATTTCGCTTTGTTTGCCCTTGGTGCACTTGCCGCACCCAGTTCCCATTTTATGGCATTCTATCCCGACCGGATCCTCGAATTGGTCGTGGCATATCCGTTGGCCTCCCGGATTTTCGCAGCGTTGATGTCCGTGCTCATCTACGCCAGCCTGTTGGCGCTGGCGAACCGGCGGCCGGCGATGATCGCAGCCGGACTGGTTCTCTTGGGGCTTTCGCTGCTTTTTACGCTTGTCTATCCGGGCGGATACAGACATCAGGTGCTCTGGCTGGTTTTCATGATCGCGATCACCGCCTTGACCAGACATACTCAGCGCGAGGGGGCGGGCGCTGCCAGCATCGAGGCTGCTGGCGGGATCGTAAGGTTCGGGCGTCTGTGCTTCCTGATATTGCTGGCGCTACAGGTCGTGTCCGGTATCGAAAAGATCAATCAGGCCTTCATAGCCGAAATACCCCTGAGCCGAAGCAAGGATTTCGGCGCGTTCATGCAATCGCGCCCTGATCTCAAGGACGCGGTCATCATAGCGGATCCCGACTATCTCGTGGAAGCCTTGCCCTATTACGTCTCCAATCGCACCTATCTCCTGCGGGAGGAGCGGTTCGGCGCCATTGTGCGATGTACCCGCAACGCGCGGCTTTCGCTCAGCCTTGCCGATATCCTCCAATCAGCACGCCGATTGCAGCAGAGTGAGGGGGTGCCTGTCATCATTCTTCTCTCGCAGCGGCTCGATCGGATCACTGCTCCCGTCTCCTTGCGTGAAAGCTACGTATGGCGGCTGTCTCTGACGCCAGAGGAGATTTCGGCTTTCCAAAGCGCGACAGAGCTCGTCAAAAGCTTCGGTGCGGTTGCCGGAAGCGATGAGACCTACGACGCCTATGTCTTGAAATAAGAAGCCAGACGGCTGCCTGCCTAACTTCCGCTCTTTCGCTCGCCCGCGCTTTCTCAGCCCTCGCGCTTCATCCGCTCCCGGCGTGCGAGTTCGGCCTGCGAGGGCTCGGCCATCGCGAAGCTGCCGGTGTCGACTTTGCCGGCGCGCTGGTAGACGCTCATGATGACGCCTGTCGTCGATACCGAGCTGGCGGTGAGCTTCAGCGCCGCTGGCTTGGTGCCCTTGCCGAACAAGCGCTTCCCGGGGCCAAGGATGAGCGGGAAGGTCAGGAGCCGGAGTTCGTCGATCAGGTCGTGCACCAGCAGGGTTTGCAGCAGGCCGCTGCTGCCCTGCGTCAGGAGGTCCGGACCGTCCTCCTGCTTCAAGCGGGCGATCTCGGCGGCGGCATCGCCGCGCAGCGCAACGGTATTTTCCCAGGTGAGCGGCTCGGCGGAAGTGGTCGCGACATATTTGGTCGCGGCATTGAAGGCTTTTCCGATGGGATCGTCTTTGCCGACGAAGGGCCAGTGCGCCGCAAAGATCTCGTAGGTCTTGCGGCCGAGCACCAGCGCGAAGGGGTCGGTAAAAATCCCGTCCATGAAACCGCCCATCGACTCGTCCCAGTAATTGACGGTCCAGCCGCCAAGGGTGAAGCCGCCGGTCGGATCTTCCTGCGGCCCGCCCGGCGCTTGCATGACGCCATCCAAGCTCACGAAGGCTGCGGTAACAAGCTTTCTCATCTCTCAACTCCCATGATTGGTGTGTTCAGAGCCAAGGACGAATGGACCTGTGCCGATCCGACATCCGCCACATTGCTTTTTGTCGCTGATCTCAATCAGCCGACTAAGACCTTGGCGCTGTCGATGATCGCGATGCCATGCGCCCGCATTTCCTCTATGGCGGCGGCGACGCCTTCGGGCGTGATGCCGCGGCTTGCATCTTCGATGAAGCGCACGCGGACACCGGGCATCATTTCCAGTGCGTCGAGCGCGGAGAACTTGACGCAATAGTCGGTCGCCAGCCCGCAGACGTCGAGGTCGGTGACGCCCTGATCCTCGAGGAAATCGGAGAGGCCGGTCGAGGCATCGCGGTCATTGTCGCGGAAGGCCGAATAACTGTCGATATCAGGATCCTCGCCCTTCTGCTGGATCAGGTCGATCTCTTCGGATTTGAGTTCGGGGTGCAGTTCGGCATCGAGCGTACCCTGAATGCAGTGATCAGGCCACATCATCTGCGGCTTGCCCGAAAGTTCTCCCATCTCGAAGGGGGCGGCACCGGGATGGGCGGAGGCGAAGCTGCCGTGGCCCGGCGGATGCCAGTCCTGCGAGGCGACGATCAGATCGTATTTGCCGCTGTCGATCAGTCTGTTTGCGACGGGAACAACCTTTTCGCCCTCCGGCACCGGTAGATTGCCGCCCGGACAGAAGCCGTTTTGAATGTCGACGAGCAGCAGCGCTTTCATCAAGGCCAATCCCTTCGCTTTATTGCAGTGTAAGACGCCAAGCACACCGAATGGATCAACTAGTGGATTTCCAGGCGCGGACGCGCAAGTGTTAATTCTGGCACTAGCGGTAGGAAGTCACCAAAACAGAGCGCTCTAATACGATCACTGCGAGAGTTGACGGGGCGATCGGTGTCTGAGCGCGATTAAATCCATGCCGGTGTTGACCCGAAATTGCCGTAACGCAGTGCGGACGAGCTATGGGCGGAGTGCCCGGGTTTGCGCGGCTGCGGCATTTCGTCTGCTTTCTGCGAGAGGTGACGTCAGGCCGACCTTGCTCCGGGTTATGATTTCTGCCTTTCTAACCCTTGGAAGCAAGCCGGAAGCAAAGCCATGTCAGAGCCGGATCCCGACGAAAAGATCGATGCGACGTTTCGCAACGGCTCGCTGACGGCGGCCGGGATCATCCTTGGCTTCTCGCTCAATTTCATCAGTGTCTGGGTTTCCAATCCCAATGACTGGAGCCGCATCGATATCCTGCCGATGCTGTTCCTGACCGTGGGCATCGCCATCCAGGTGAAGGTCTTTGCCGATTTGCTGGCGCGGGACTCCCTCTTCGCCGCGAAATATGATCGGTCGCGCCGGCTCTTTCTGATCGGGTTGGGAATCGTCGCCGCGGGCATGGGTGTTGCGCTTGTCAACGATATTCTCGGGCTTGGAAGGATGCGGATGCTCGGGTGAGCGCTGCTGACGCGAGGTCACACGCGCTCGACAAATCCGTCCAGCACCCGCTTCTGTCCCGCCCGGTCGAACTCGATCGTCAGCTTGTTGCCTTCGATGCCAGTGACGTTGCCGTTGCCGAATTTCAGGTGGAACACGCGATCGCCGAGGGTGAATCTCGACGGTTCCGACGAGGTCGATTTCGCCACCAGCTCGCCTTCGATGGTGCGCCCCTTCGGGCCGCTTTCGCCATAGCCGATGCGTTCGACGGCGTGGCCGGAGCGGGTGCCCCAGTTGTCGCGTGTAGCGTCTGTCTTGTTGGCCTGGGCGCGTTTCCAGCCGGGAGTGGAATAGGAGTTGGCGAAGGGTTCGGCCTTGTCGAAGCGGGACTGGCCGTAGCCGCCGCGGCCATACCCGCCGTAGCTCTGCTCCATTTCGGCGACCTCGACATGGGTTTCCGGCAGTTCATCGAGGAAACGCGAGGGCAGGGTCGATTGCCAGAGGCCATGGATGCGGCGGTTGGAGACGAACCAGATGTGGCAGCGGTGCTTGGCGCGGGTGATGCCGACATAGGCGAGGCGGCGTTCCTCCTCCAGGCCGGCACGGCCGCTCTCATCCAGCGAGCGCTGGTGCGGGAAGAGGCCTTCCTCCCAGCCCGGCAGGAAGACGGTGTCGAATTCCAGGCCCTTGGCCGAGTGCAGCGTCATGATCGAGACGGCGTCGAGGTTCTCGTTGGTCTCGGCATCCATCACCAGGGAGACGTGTTCGAGGAAGCCGCGCATCGACTCGAAGCTTTCCATCGAGCGTATCAGTTCCTTGAGGTTTTCGAGGCGGCCGGGGGCTTCAGCGCTCTTGTCGTTCTTCCACATGTCGGTATAGCCGGACTCTTCAAGGATCTGCTCGGCAAGTTCGGTATGCGGCGTGTTTTCAAGCAGTTCCTGCCATCGGCGGAAAGATTGAATCACGTCGAAGAGGGCTTTTCGCGCCTTCGGCTTCAGCTCGTCCGTCTCGATGATGTCGACTGCTGCCGCAAGCATCGGGATATCCCGGGCACGGGCATAGTCGTGCAGCGCCCGCACCGTCGTATCGCCGAGGCCGCGCTTCGGGGTGTTGATGATGCGTTCGAAAGCGAGGTCGTCGGAGGCTTGAGCAACCAGGCGGAAATAGGCCATGGCATCGCGGATCTCGAGGCGCTCGTAGAAGCGCGGGCCGCCGATGACGCGATAGTTGAGGCCGAGGGTGACGAAGCGGTCTTCGAATTCGCGCATCTGGAAGGAGGCGCGCACGAGGATCGCCATGTCGTTCAAGAGATGCTTGCCGCGCTGGAGCTGCTCGATCTCCTCGCCGATGGCGCGGGCTTCCTCCTCCGAATCCCAGGAGGCATGGACCTGCACCTTGACGTCGTCCGGATCGGAGCGGTCGGTGAACAGCGTCTTGCCGAGGCGGCCTTCATTATGGGCGATCAGATGGGCGGCGGCCCCGAGGATATGTTCGGTCGAGCGGTAGTTGCGCTCGAGCTTGATCACCTTGGCGCCAGGGAAATCCTTTTCGAAGCGCAGGATATTGTCGACCTCCGCGCCGCGCCAGCCATAGATCGACTGATCGTCGTCGCCGACGCAGCAGACGTTCTGGGGCTCGCCCTTGGGGCGCTGGGCGAGAAGCCTGAGCCACATGTACTGGGCGGTGTTGGTGTCCTGGTACTCGTCGACGAGGATATAGCGGAAGCGACCATGATATTCCTTCAAGAGATCCGGGTTCTTGCGGAAGATCGCGATCGGATGCATCAGCAGGTCGCCGAAGTCGCAGGCGTTCAGCGTCGTCAGGCGGTTCTGATAGGCAAAATAGAGATCGCGGCCGCGGCCATTGGCAAAGGCGCGGGCGTCGCCCTCAGGAATATCGGCGGGGCCGAGACCCTTGTTCTTCCAGGTGTCGATCATGCCGGCGAACTGCTTGGCCGGCCAGCGTTTATCGTCGAGGCCTTCAGCCTGGATGATCTGCTTGATCAGGCGGACGACGTCGTCGGTATCGAGAATGGTGAAATCGGAGCGCAGGCCGACGAGCTCGCCGTGGCGGCGCAGAAGTTTGACGCCGATCGAATGGAAGGTGCCGAGCCAGGGCATGCCTTCGACGGCGCCGCCGACCAGCAACGCGATACGCTCCTTCATCTCGCGGGCCGCCTTGTTCGTGAAGGTGACGGCGAGGATCTGCGAGGGAAAAGCGCGGCCGGTATTGAGGATATGGGCAATGCGGGTCGTCAGTACGCGGGTCTTGCCGGTGCCGGCGCCGGCGAGCACGAGGACCGGGCCCTCCAGCGTTTCGACGGCTTCGGTCTGTTCGGGGTTCAGCCCGGCGAGGTAATCCGGCCGCTTGCCGCCGTCGCGAGCCGCCATGGCGCGCGCCGCGATACCGCCACCGGCGGCGGGCGCCCTTTCGGCGGGGGCGGCAGGCGGCTGCGGCTTGCGCGCCATCTCGCCCGGCTCTTCGTCGAAGAAGGGCATATCGTCGAAACTATTGCTCATGGCGCGTAATGTAGTGATTCGGGAAGGAAAGACCAGAAAAGATGTTCTGCTTTCATTCCCGAGCCGCCGCCATCTCAGGCGGTATGTTGCGGTCGGCAAGGTCGCCGCCGAGCGCGGCTGTGGTCGCCATGCAGGCAAGCAGGGCAAAAAATTCGGATCAGGCGTGTCGGAACCGGCGCTGGTGGGGCGTCCTTGGATCATCGGACAGCAGTCCGAATCACCACCTGTCAACAAGGAGGCCGTTTTCATGCCGAAGGTCGTTTCAAATCTCTGGTTCGCCGAGGAAGCGCGCGAAGCCGTCGAATTCTATGTGTCTGTTATCCCGGATTCCCGGATCGGCCGCACCACCATATTGCCGGCGGAAACGCCGAGCGGGCCTCCCGGCAGCGTCGAGCTGATCGAGTTCACGCTTGCCGGCCAGGCCTTTCTGGCGATGAAGGCCGGCCCGCTTGATAGTTTCAACCATTCCTTCTCGATCGCGATTCTCGTGGAAAGCCAGGCCGAGATCGATCGGATATGGGAGGCATTCCTCGCCAATGGCGGCACGCCGGAAGCGTGCGGCTGGCTGAAGGACCGCTGGGGCCTTTCCTGGCAGATCGTGCCGCGCGTGCTCTCCGAGATGTTCGCCGACAGCGATCGCGAGCGGGCGAGGCGGGTAACCGAAGTGATGCTCGGCATGGTCAAGATCGACGTCGCCGCGCTCGAGGATGCGTTCAACGGCTGAAGGCCTGCGGAGACATGATCGCAATATCCGGCGCATGATCGTCATGCGCCCATTTCGCTAAGAATATTCCGTTTCTAAGAATATCCCGAACTTTCCAGCGTCATATGGCCCGTCGCACATCGATGTTCACCAATCGAACGGGCTCGCCGCCTGCCGATCGCTGATTTTCGGGATCTCGAATCACGGGCGGTATTGCACACCTTTTTCATCTTTCTGTCACGTCGTGAAATGTGCTGATACCGCGATGGCGTCTTTCTGAACTATACTGACCAACAGTTTCGTACAGTAATTAAAGATCCGGTGGATGCACAATTTCGTGCATTGCTAGAAATGGCCGGTGAGCGTGGAATAACCGACGAAACTATTGATTCTCAGGAACGTCATGGCCATCTCGATGGTTATAAGGACACCTGAAGCCTGTGGCATTAACCTTGAATGGAGGGCCCATGCTGAGCGAATCCGTATTTGATGCGTTCACCCGCAGTTATGATGCGCGTCGCGAGACCGATATGTCGATCTCGGAGTACCTCGATCTTTGCAAAAAGGAACCGCTTGCCTATGCCAATGCGACCGAGCGTCTGCTCGCCGCGATAGGCGAGCCGCAGATGGTCGACACCGCCAGGGACACCCGCCTCGGCCGGATCTTCATGAACCGGACCATCCGGATCTATCCGGCCTTTGCCGGCTTCCACGGCATGGAAGAGACAATCGAACGCATCGTTTCCTTCTTCCGGCACGCGGCGCAGGGGCTCGAGGAGCGCAAGCAGATCCTCTATCTGCTCGGCCCGGTCGGCGGCGGCAAGTCATCGCTGGCGGAGCGGCTGAAGCTGCTGATGGAGGTTCATCCGATCTACGTGCTGAAGGCCGGTGACGAGATCAGCCCCGTTTTCGAAAGTCCGCTCAACCTCTTCGACCCGGACACGATGGGATCGCTCCTGCAGGAGCAATACGGCATTCCCCTGCGGCGCCTGAGCGGACTGATGAGCCCGTGGTGCCTGAAGCGGCTCGACGACTTCGGAGGCGATATTTCCCGCTTCCGTGTCGTCAGAGTACAGCCTTCGCGGTTGCGCCAGATCGCCATCGCCAAGACCGAGCCTGGAGACGAGAACAATCAGGATATCTCGTCCTTGGTCGGCAAGGTCGATATCCGAAAGCTGGAGACCTATTCCCAGAATGATCCGGATGCCTACAGCTATTCGGGCGGCCTCAACCGCGCCAATCAGGGCGTGCTCGAATTCGTCGAGATGTTCAAGGCGCCGATCAAGATGCTGCATCCGCTGCTGACGGCGACGCAGGAAGGGAACTATATCGGCTCCGAGAATATCGGCGCCATACCCTTCTCCGGCATCGTCCTTGCGCATTCGAACGAGGCGGAATGGCAGACCTTCAAGGCCAACAAGAACAACGAAGCGTTCATCGACCGTATTTGCGTGATCAAGGTGCCCTATTGCCTGCGCGTTACGGAAGAGCAGAAGATCTACGAGAAGCTGATCGAGGGATCGGAACTCGCCGATGCGCCATGCGCCCCGGCAACGCTCGAAATGCTGGCCCGCTTCTCCGTGCTTTCCCGCCTGCGCAAGCATGAGAATTCGACATACTTCTCGAAGATGCGCACCTATGACGGCGAAAGCCTGAAGGAGACGGATCCGCGTGCCCGCAGTGTCCAGGAATATCGGGATGCCGCCGGCATCGACGAGGGCATGGACGGCATATCGACCCGCTTCGCCTTCAAGGTGCTCGCCTCCACTTTCAATCACGACACCACGGATATCGGCGCCGATCCGGTTCATCTGATGTATGTGCTGGAGCAGTCGATCCGCCGCGAGCAGTTTTCCGACGATGTCGAGAAGCGATATCTGGAATTCATCAAGGCCGATCTTGCGCCGCGTTACGCAGAGTTCATTGGAAATGAAATCCAGAAGGCCTATCTTGAGTCCTATGCGGATTACGGACAGAATCTGTTCGACCGCTACGTGGATTATGCCGATGCTTGGATCGAAGACGTGGACTTCAAGGATCCCGATACCGGCCAGCTTCTCGATCGCGAGCTCCTCAACCAGGAACTGACGAAAATCGAAAAGCCGGCGGGAATCGCCAATCCGAAGGATTTCCGCAACGAAATCGTCAAGTTCTGCTTGAGATCGCGGGCAGCCAACGGCGGAAAGAATCCGTCATGGACGAGCTATGAGAAAATCCGGGAAGTCATCGAAAAGCGAATGTTCTCGCAGGTCGAAGATCTTTTGCCGGTCATTTCCTTCGGATCGAAGAAGGATTCGGAAACAGAAAAGAAACACAGCGAATTCGTCTCGCGCATGGCCGCGCGGGGTTACACGGAGAGGCAGGTTCGGCGCCTCGTCGAATGGTACATGCGCGTCAAACAGGCAAGTTAATGTGGAGCCAATATGCACATTGTCGACCGTCGGCTAAATCCGCGCGGTAAAAGTCTGGAAAATCGGCAACGGTTTCTTCGGCGCATGAAAGGCGCCGTGCAGCAGGCGGTAAAACGTTCTCTGCAAAACCGGAACATTCGCGATGTACTCGACGGCGGGGAAATCAGCCTGCCGATCGATGGAATGGCCGAGCCGAACTTGAGAAGGGGCGACGGCGGCATCCGCGATCATATCCTGCCTGGAAACAGGGCCTTCGTCGAAGGCGACATTCTTCCGCGCCCGCCGGGGAGCAGGGGCGGAAAACCCAAGGATGCGGGTGAGGGCGACGGCGAGGACGGCTTCCGCTTCGTGCTGACGCGCGAGGAATTCCTGGATGTGTTCCTGGACGATCTGGAACTGCCCGACCTTGCCAAGCGGCGCTTGGCCGAAACCGAGGAGGAAACTCCGTTCCGTGCCGGTTATTCCGTGTCGGGATCGCCGTCCAACATCGCCGTCGGTCGCACGACCAGGCTCGCGATGATGCGCCGTGTCGCGCTTCACCGTCCGCGCCGCGAAGAAATCGAAGCCCTGCAGCGGCAGGTGGAGGAATGCGAAGACGACGAGAGCCGGCTGACGCTTGAGGCAAAACTCAAATCCCTGACGGAAAAAAGCCGGCGCATTCCCTATATCGATCCGCTCGACGTGCGGTATCGCCGCTTCGAAAACGAGCCGAAGCCTGTGGCGAAGGCCGTGATGTTCTGCTTGATGGACGTTTCCGGTTCAATGTCGGAACACATGAAGGACCTGGCGAAGCGGTTCTATCTGCTGCTCTACCTTTTCCTGTCGAAGCGTTACAAGAAAGTGGAGATCGTCTTCATCCGCCATACCGACAAGGCCGAGGAAGTCGACGAGGAAACCTTCTTCTATGGCCCGGCAACGGGCGGCACGCTGGTTTCCAGTGCGCTAGCGGCAATGCGGGCCATCATCGCGGCGCGTTTCGATCCGGCGGAATGGAATATCTATGGCGCCCAGGCCTCGGACGGCGACAACGCCCATTCGGACGGGAACCTGAGCGGACAGCTGCTGCGCGAGATTTTGCCGCTGTGCCAGTATTTCGCCTATATCGAGGTCGGCGAAGAAGGCGGTGACTCCTCAGTATCCCGCTCGCCGCTTTGGATGCTCTATGACGGGATCCGTTCCGAACTGCAGCCGCTTTCAATGCGCAAGGTCTGCCGGCGAAACGAAATATTCCCTGTTTTCCACGATCTCTTCCAGAAACGTGACGCACAGTCGAAGGTGACGCCATGACCATGACGATGAGGCCACGAGAGCGGCTATTATTCGAGGGGGCCGACTGGGATTTCGCAACGCTCCAGCGCATCCACGACGCCTGCGAGGAGATCGCGCTCGGCGAACTCGGCCTCGACGTCTATCCGAACCAGATCGAAGTCATCACCTCGGAGCAGATGCTGGATGCCTATTCCTCGACCGGCATGCCGCTCTTCTATCGGCATTGGTCTTTCGGCAAGCATTTCGCGCATCACGAAACCTTCTACCGCCGCGGGATGCGCGACCTTGCCTATGAGATCGTCATCAACAGCTCTCCCTGCATCTCCTATCTGATGGAGGAGAACACGGCGACGATGCAGACGCTCGTCACCGCGCATGCGGCCTTCGGCCACAACCACTTCTTCAAGAACAACTATCTCTTCAAGCTCTGGACCGATGCGGAGGGCATCCTCGACTACCTCGATTTCGCCAAGGGTTATATCACCCGCTGCGAAGAACGTTACGGCGAGACGGCCGTCGAGCGCACGCTCGACGCAGCCCATGCGCTGATGTCGCACGGGGTGCATCGATACGCGGGCAAGACCACGATTGACCTTCGCCAGGAGGAGAAGCGGCAGCAGGAGCGCCGCACCCACGAGGAGCAGATGTTCAACGACCTGTGGCGCACGGTTCCCGTCGGCAAGGCGCGGAAGGCGGGCGACAGCGGCCTGGAAAAGCGCCGCGCCGCCCTCGGGCTCCCTCAGGACAACATCCTATACTTTCTGGAAAAGTCGGCGCCGCGGCTGCAGCCGTGGCAGCGCGAGATTCTTCGCATCGTCCGCCATGTCGCGCAATATTTTCATCCCCAGCGGCAGACCAAGGTGATGAACGAGGGAACCGCCACCTTCGTCCACTACCAGGTCATGAACCGGCTTCACGAGCGGGGGCAGATCAGCGACGGAAACTTCCTCGAATTCCTGAAGTCGCACGCCAACGTCGTGTTCCAGCCGAGCTATGACGACCGGCGGTTTTCGGGCTTCAATCCCTATGCGCTTGGCTTTGCGATGATGCAGGACATAGAGAGGATCGTCACGACGCCGACGGAAGAGGACCGCGCATGGTTTCCCGATATCGCCGGACGAGGCGATGCGATGGCGGTCCTGCGCGACATCTGGGCCAATTACCGGGACGAGAGCTTCATCAGCCAGTTCCTGAGCCCGAACCTGATCCGGCAATTGCGGCTGTTCCATCTCTACGACGATCCGGAGCAGACCGAGGGGGTACTGGTTTCGGCGATCCACAACGAGCGCGGATATTTGCGCATCCGCCGCCAGCTCTCGCGCGAATACGATATCGGCTGGACCGATCCGGCAATCGATATCGTTGACGTCGACCTCGCCGGCGACCGCCGCCTGCTTCTGCAGCACATCGTCATGAATGGCTGCTATCTCCAGGAAGCCGACATGAAACTCGTCCTGCAGCATCTTGCCGATCTCTGGGGCTACGACGTCCTGCTTCAGGAAATCGACAGTTCCAGCACGGTGGCGAGGGAACACACGGCGAGCCCGCGCAAGATCGTTCAGTGATCGAGCGTTCTTCTTGAGGCGCCGGACTTCTTGCTCGCCGCCGGCTATCGGTATATATCATGGTAGCTATCGCGATGTGGAGGCTATCATGGCAACGAGAACTGCCAAGATTTTTACGACCGGCCGCAGCCAGGCGGTCAGGCTCCCTGCGGAGTTCCGCTTCGAGGAGAGCGAGGTGTTCGTCCGTCGTGATCCGAAGACCGGCGATGTCATTTTGTCACGCAAGCCGGAGTCATGGGATGGTCTCTTTGAACTCTATGGCAAGGATCAGGTTCCGGACGATTTCCTGGGGCCTGACGACCGCCAGCAGCCTTCTCATGATCGTGATCCATTCGAAGGCTGGAAGGAATGACAGCCTGGATGCTCGATACCAATATGGTGAGCCATGTGATCAAGGGCGATCGGCAGGAGATCATCGAAAGGTTGGCCGCGCTTCCGATGGAGGACATCGTCATCTCATCGATCACCGAAGGGGAGCTGTTCTACGGTCTTGCCAAGCGAGGCTACCCGAAAGCGCTGTCGGAGCGGATCCGCCAATTCCTGCTCCGGGTCGACGTTCTGCCTTGGGATCACGATGTCACGCGAACTTATGGCGACCTGCGCGCTGCCTGCGAAGCCAAAGGCGTGATCCTGGCGCCCCTCGATATGATGATTGCCGCTCATGCCGTTGCAACTGCCGCAACCCTCGTCACGCGCGACAAGGCTTTTGCTCGCGTTTCGGAGCCTTTGAAGGTCGATGACTGGGCGAGTGAAGGAAGCTGAATCGTCCACGCCGCCTCTCATGCCTGGGAAACGCGGGTCGACGATCAGCAATTATCGGTGGTAACGAACACAAAGGCTTAGTAATTTACCGCGGCTGCAATAGCCCATGATCTCCAATCGACCAGTTTCAGCCTTTGCAGCGATCTTTCCCGGCGGCGGATAGCGCGGAGACGAGAGACCATGAGTGAAACGCGGCGCAAGCTGACGACGATCTTCTGTGCTGACGTGCAGGACTATACGCGGCTGATGGGGGCCGACGAGGAGGGGACGCTTGCGAGCCTGAAGCGCTGCCGGGAAGCGATGGGGCGCCTGATCGAAAGCCATGGCGGCCGCGTCGTCAATACCTGGGGCGACGGGCTGATCGCCGATTTCCCGAGCGTGGTCGAGGCGGTGCGTGCGGCCGTCGACACCCAGAACGAACTCGCGGGTTTCAACGCCCGCCGCCCGGCCGACGGTCGCATGCTCTTCCGCATCGGCATCAATCTCGGCGACGTGATCGTCGAGGGCGACGACATCTATGGCGACGGCGTCAATATTGCGGCGCGGCTGCAGACGTCGGCTGCGGCCGGCGGCATCGTGATATCGAGCACCGTCTACGACCAGGTCCGCAACAAGGTGGCTGTCGGTTTCGAGTTTCTCGGACCGCTTATGGTGAAGAACGTCGATGAAGGCGTGCCGAGCTACGCGGTAAAGATCGGCGATACCAGGGACGAGACGCCCCCTGCAGAACGATCCGGCTCCGCGCGGCCGCAGCCGGCGCCGGCGCCGGTTATGGCGGCCGCTAAGGCCGAGACAACCCCAGCACCGGGCGGACGCAGGCTGTATGGCGTGCTCGGCGTCATCGCCGGCGCCCTGATCGGTATCAATCTGCTGTCGTGGCAGGGCGTCTTCTGGGCGCGTTTTCCGGTGCTGGCGCTTGCCGTCGTCGCGGCGCTCGCCTGGAACCGCGACCAGACCCGGTTCAATCGCAAGATCACGTTGCTGGCGATCCTGGCGCTCGGCCTTGCCGGCATCAACCTCTTCACCTGGACGGGGCAGTTCTGGGCGATTTGGCCGATACTGGGCATTGCGGCCGTGATGGGCCTGCGGTGGTCGATGCGCCGATAGGCATCCAACCCGCATCCTCAGGGATTTTGCACGGTATCTTGCCCGACATTTGGCGGGATCAAAGACACGGGCGAGTGTTCATTCAAGCAAAAGTGAGCGGCTGGGTTATTTCCATTCTTTGTTGATATTACAAATCGGTAATGCCGGCTGCTTATGCTTGCCGGTAAGCTGTAAACGCGCGATATTGTCGCATCAGACGGGAATCTCGATCCCGCAGCGCCTCTTTCGACCGACCCTGGTCCACCTCGAGTCCCTCCGGAGACGTGAATGGCCTTCTGGAAGCAGTTTGTACTTTCGCTCATCGTCATTATTGCCGGCTTTGCCGCGGGGGTTTTCTTCGTGCCCGGCGCTGGCGATACGATGCGCGATGCAGGTATTCCAGACAGCATCGTTTCCAAGATCGCGCCGAAGGCCGAGGAGACGGCCGATGCCGACGCTCCGGCCCGGGCGCAAGGGCAGCAGCGTGGTGAGGGGCAGGGACAGGGGAACCGCCGCAATGGCGGCGGGCGCAACAACACCATTCTCGTCGCGACGCAGGCGGTCGTCCAGGGTATCGTCAACGACCGGCTGAATGCCATCGGCACGGGTGATGCGATCCGTTCGGTCGCGGTCACGCCGCAGGCATCGGGCACGATCCGCGAAATCCTCATCAAGTCGGGCGACAGGGTGAAGGCCGGCCAGGTGCTCGCCAAGCTCGACAGCGAGGAGCAGGTGATCGCCCGCGGCCAGGCTGATGTGGCGGTCAAGGCCGCCGTCGAGAAGTCCAATCTCTATCACAACATCAAGTCCAGCGTGTCGCGCATGGACGTATTCGATTCGGAGATCGCCGAGCAGGGCGCGCGGCTGCAGCTGCAGGCTGCCGAGCTCAATCTCGCCCGGCGCAACATCACCGCGCCGATCGACGGCATCGTCGGCATCGTGCCGGTCAACATCGGCGACAACGTCACGACGAGCATCCCGATCGTCACGCTCGATGATCGTTCGGAAATCCTCGTCGACTACTGGGTCCCGGAGCGCTTCGCCAATACGGTGTCGGTCGGCCAGCCGGTCGAGGCGATGTCTGTGGCAAGGCCGGGGCAGGTGTTTTCAGGCGTGGTCGAAGCCGTCGACAACCGCATCGATGCGGCAAGCCGCACGCTTCGCCTGCGCGCCCGGATCGACAACAGTTCCGATGAGCTGCGTGCCGGCATGTCCTTCAGTGTCAGCATGAAATTTCCCGGCGACAAATATCCGGCTGTCGACCCCGTCTCCGTGCAGTGGGATTCGCGGGGCTCCTTCGTCTGGCAGGTCAATGACGACAAGTCGCATAAGGTGCGGGTCAGCATCGTGCAGCGCAACCCGGATTTCGTGCTGGTCAAAGCCGATCTCAAGGATGGCGACGTGATCGTCACACAGGGACTGCAGCGCGTGCGTGAGGGTGGGGCGGTGCGCGTGAGCGCCGATGTCGCCGCGACTGCGGAGGTCGCCACGCAATGAACGTGACCGAGATTCATCAAGACAGGGCGTCGGGCAAGCAGAGCTTCACTGCACTTTTCGTTCGCCGGCCGATCCTGGCGCTGGTGTTCAACACGCTGATGGTCGTTGCGGGCCTTGCCGCCTATGTCGGCGTCGAGGTGCGCGAACTGCCCGATGTCGACCGTCCCGTCGTCACCGTGCGCACCACCTTCGACGGCGCATCGCCGCAGACGATCGACCAGGAACTGACCAATGTGATCGAGGGGGCGGTCGCGCGCGTCAGCGGCCTGAAATCGATTTCGTCGACCTCTTCCTTCGGCCAGAGCCGGGTGACGCTGGAATTCTCGGATGCGATCGATCTCTCGGTCGCCGCCAACGACGTGCGTGACGCGATCGGCCGCATCACCCAGAACCTGCCGGATGAAGCGGATGCGCCGCAGATCGTCAAGGCGGACTCGGATTCCTCGGCGATCATGCGCCTTGCCGTCACCTCCACCAATCTCAACATGGACGATCTGACCCAGCTTGTCGAAAACGAGGTGATCGATCGCCTCGCCTCTGTCGACGGCGTTGCCGACGTCGAGGAATATGGCGACCAGGAGAAGGTCTTCCGCATCGATGTCGACCAGGGGGCGCTTGCCAGCCGCGGGCTGACCATCGGCGACCTGACGAAGGCACTCGATAATGCGGCACTCGACGTGCCGGCCGGCTCGCTGAAGAGCAATACACAGGATATCGTGGTGCGCGCCACCGCCAACCTGCAGACCCCGGCGGATTTTTCCAACGTCATCCTGCAGGACCGCGTCAGGCTCGGCGATGTCGCGACGGTGATGCTTGGACCACGCGACGGCGAAACGGCGTTGCGCTCCAACGGCAAGCCGGGCATCGGCCTCGGCATCATCCGCCAGGCGCAGTCGAATACGCTGAACATATCGACGGGCATCAAGGCGGCCGTCGACCAGCTGTCGAAGACCCTGCCCGAGGGCACGACGATCGCCATCACCAGCGACGACGCCGTCTTCATCCAGGGTGCGATCCACGAAGTGGTGCTGGCGCTGGTGCTTGCCGCCGTCATCGTCACCGCCGTCATCTACCTCTTCCTGCGCGACTGGCGGGCGACGCTGATCCCGGCGGTCAGCATGCCGGTGGCGCTGATCGGCACGCTGGCGGCGATCTACATGGTCGGCTTCTCGATCAACATCCTGACGCTGCTCGCGATCGTGCTGGCGACCGGCCTCGTCGTCGACGATGCGATCGTGGTGCTCGAAAATATCGTACGCCGGCGCTCCGAAGGCATGGGGCCGCGCGCTGCCGCCGTGCTCGGAACGCGCGAGGTGTTCTTCGCCGTCATCGCCACGACGGCGACGCTGGCCGCGGTGTTCATTCCGCTCTCCTTCCTGCCGGGACAGGTCGGTGGCCTCTTCCGCGAATTCGGCTTCGTGCTCGCCTTCTCGGTCGGTCTGTCGTCGATCGTGGCGCTGACGCTGTGTCCGATGCTCGCCTCGCGCATGCTGACCAAACCGATGATCGAGGACCACGGCGCGCTCGGCCGCTTCGGCTCAGCGCTTGCCGATCTCTACAAATGGGCGCTGCACGGCTGTCTCAACGCGCCCTTCGTCGTCATCCTGTTCTCGGTGATCTTTGCCGGTGCGGCACTCGTCGCTTTCTCGACGGTGAAGAGCGAGCTGACGCCCGAAGAGGACCGGTCGATGGTGATGATGCGGCTGACGACGCCGCAGGGATCGAGCCTCGAATATACCCGCGACAAGATGCAGCTCGTCGAGGAATATCTGCAGCCGCTGGTCGACAGCGGCGACATCCGCAATATCTTCTCGATCTCCGGGCAGGGCGGTTCGCTGAACAGCGGCTTCATGGTGCTGACGCTCGCCCCCTGGGGAGAGCGTGACAGGACGCAGACGGAGATCGTCGGCGATATCAACCAGGCAGCCTCCAGGGTGCCGGCCCTGCGCGGCAATGCAATTTCCTCGAACAGCCTTCGCATCCGCGGCGCCGGCAGTGGTCTGCAGATGGCGCTGATCGGCAATGATCAGGAGGCGCTGACGGCGGCGGCCGCCAAGCTGGTTCAGTCGCTCGAGGCTACCGGCCGGTATGATACGCCGCGCCTGACCAACGAGCCCAGCCAGGCGCAGGTGTCGGTGGCGATCGACCGCGAGCGCGCCTCGGATCTCGGCATCGACATAACCGGGCTTTCGACGGCAATCCAATCGCTGCTCGAAGGGCGCTCGGTGGTCGACGTCTTCGTCGACGGCGAATCCTATCCCGTGCTTCTGACCTCGACGACGCGGCCGATCGACGATCCGACCGACCTCGAGAACGTGTTCCTGAAGACCGGCGACGGCAAGATCGTGCCGATGTCGGTCATCGCCACGATGAAGGAAGGTTCGGTCGCGCCGCAGCTCAACCGCGAGCAGCAGCTCGCCTCCGTCGCGATCACCGCCGGCCTCAGGAACGGCATGTCGCTCGGCGATGCCGTCAGCCAAGTGACTGCGCTCGCCGAGCCGCTGCTGCCGCCAGGCTCCCGCCTGCTGCCACTGGCCGAGGCAGCGACGCTCGAAGAAAATTCGAGCGGCATGGCACTGACCTTCGGCTTCGCCATCGTCATCATTTTCCTGGTGCTGGCCGCGCAGTTCGAAAGCGTGCTGTCCTCGCTGATCATCATGTCGACGGTGCCGCTTGGTCTTGCCTGCGCCGTCTTCGCACTTGTTATCACCGGCTCCAGCCTCAACATCTACAGCCAGATCGGCCTGGTGCTGCTCGTCGGCGTCATGGCGAAGAACGGTATCCTGATCGTCGAATTCGCCAATCAGCTGCGCGACCGGGGCGAGGATGTGCGGTCCTCGATCGAGAAGGCCTGCGCGCTGCGTCTTCGGCCCGTGATGATGACGATGATCGCCACCATCCTCGGCGGCGTGCCGCTGGTCTTTGCCCATGGCGCCGGTGCCGAAGCACGCGTTGCGCTCGGCTGGGTGATCGTCGGCGGCCTCGGCTTCGCGACGCTTGTGACGCTGTTCATCACGCCGGTTGCCTATCTGCTGCTTGCCCGCTTCGCCAAGCCGCACGCCCACGAGGAAGCGCGCCTGCACGAGGAGATGTCGATCGCCACACGGCCGCGCGCCGCACCCGACGACGAGCAGCTGCAGGCCGCCGAATAAGGTTTTATCCGATTACGAAACGCCGCCGGCCAACCTCGTCCGGCGGCGTTTCTTATGGTGTCTGAAACCTTGCAAAATTAGCTAAATTACTTCTGAAGTTTAGCCGTTTGTTAAGCATAAACGGCAATGATTGTGACCAGTAACCGACTGGTCTTCTTCTTTTCTTGAAGGCTGCGATGCGCTGGAGTTTCAGCGACCCCGGACATGAATGTCCGTGCGGCACGGTTCATTTTTAGTTCAGTTTGCGTCTGTTGTGTTTTGGAGTTTAGTCCCGTGAGTATTTATCAGCGCGTCTCCGTGGATGCGGCGCTTTATGTGCTGCGCGATATCAATCGGAATATGACGGTCACGCAAAACCACATCACGACGGGTATGCGTGTCGCAAAAGCCAGCGACAACGCCGTCTACTGGTCGATCGCCACCACCGCGCGGACCGACAATAAAGCCGTTTCGGCCATCCAGGATGCGCTCGGCATGGCCGCAGCGACGATGGGAACGGCCTATACCGGCGTTCAGAGCGTCATCGACGTCGTCTCCGAAATCAAGGCGAAGCTGGTTGCCGCGACCGAAGACGGCATCGACAAGAACAAGATCAACGAAGAGATCAAGCAGCTGCAGGAGCAATTGCGCAGCGTTTCGGAATCGGCGACCTTCAACAGCGACAACTGGGTGGTCCTCACCAACGATGCGACGCCGACGCAGCCGCGCCAGATCCCGGCCTCGTTCATCCGCAACGCCGACGGCACGATCTCGATCGGCATGCTGAGCTACCATATCGACAACACGCCCGTCGGGGCGACGACCTCCAAGGACGCGCGCTACCTGATCGACGACCGCGCCACCGGTTCCGGCGAATACGGGGTGCTGACATCGGCCTATTTCGCCACCGAACTCGGTGCTGCGCAAAATTACGTGCTGATGACGAGCAAGAACGGCACCACCACCGGGCAGGTGGTGATTTCGGTGACATCAAGCACGACGCAGGGCCAGATCGGCCAGATGATCAGCGTCGTCGATGCCGCGCTGACGCAGCTGACGACGGTCGGTTCGGCCTTCGGCGCGCTGGAAAAGCGCATCAACCTGCAGAACGACTTCGCCACGAAACTGCACGACAACATCACCGCCGGCATCGGCCGGCTTGTCGATGCCGACATGGAGGAGGAGTCGAGCAGGCTGCGGGCTTTACAAACGCAGCAGCAGCTCGGCCTGCAGTCGCTGAACATCGCCAACGCGACTTATGACACGATGCGGCAGTTGTTCCAGAATTTCTAAGAGGGCGACTCCACTCTCCTCATTCCTGGACGAGCACAGGAATAAGGGAGGAGAAGTGGGCGCTCCAACACGCGCTATGGAGACGTCAGCCGATGACGGCAATCGTAATGAACGCCACCATCGGGCTGAAGGCCGCAATGGCAGGCACGCCTTATGCCTATGGAGGCGCAGGAGCGGTCATCCGCTAAAACTGGTGATATCAGCGCATTCCCGCAACATGGCTGTGTTTCGACGTCCGAATTTGCCCTATCAGGAGAACATCTTCATTTTCTTGCCGCAATCCTTGCCATTTGCTCGCATCAGTCGAACGGAGACCGTCCTGTCCATGATCAAAAAATTCATACTTCTCGCTATTGCCGCTAGCTATCTCAGCGCCTGCACGACGACCGATCCCTATACCGGTGAACAGAAGGTTTCCAATACGGCCGGCGGCGCGGCGCTTGGCGCGCTGGGCGGTGCTCTCGTCGGCGTGGCTGTCGGCGGCGGCGGCCACGGCAAGCGCAATGCGGCGTTGATCGGCGCGGGCGTCGGCGCTCTCGCCGGCGGCGCGATCGGCAATTACATGGACCAGCAGGAATCCGAGCTTCGCGCCCAGCTCGAAGGCACCGGCATTTCGGTGACCCGCAACGGCGACAACATCATCCTCAACATGCCGTCGAACATCACCTTCGACGTCGATCAGGACGCGGTGAAGCCGGGCTTCTATCCGACGCTGAATTCGGTGGCGATCGTGTTGCGCAAGTTCAACCGCACGCTGATCGACGTCAACGGCCATACGGATTCGACCGGCAGCCTGCAGCACAATCAGGACCTGTCGCAGCGCCGCGCACTTTCGGTTGCCGATTATCTCGGCGGCCAGGGCATCGACCAGCGCCGCGTCTCCGCCGTCGGCTTCGGCCCGTCGCAGCCCGTTGCCTCCAACGCGAGCGAGGCCGGCCGCGCGCAGAACCGCCGCGTCGAGATCCAGATCGCGCCGATCACGCAGGGCTGATTCTGGCTCATACCGTTTGCGGAAAGGCCGGGTCACGCCCGGCCTTTTTCGTCAATGCTGCATCGTCGCGCCCTTGGTGATCTTGTCGACGATCTTCTTTTCGGCGCGCAGGGCGATGCCGACCACCTTGGCGTCTTCGGGCGCAAATTCTGCGAAGACGGCGCGGTTGGCCGCGTCGTGGCCGGTCGCAAACATCTCCTCGATAAACAGCGAGCTGGTGATATCGCGCTCCAGCGCGCGGCGGTGAACGGCTGATATGGTAGCCTCGTCGGCGGAGAGCACGATGATCGGCTGGATCGATAAGGGATTGTAGAGATTGCCGGCGCGGTCCCTGTAGGCTTCACCGATGATCTCGGGATGCCGGCCGGCGATGCCCGTCATCAGGAAGGCGGTGACGTTCAGCTTCTGCCAGCCGGCAAGATTGTTTCGCAGGACGACGGCAATTTTGGTATCAAACATCGGACGGTCTTTCACCTATCTACGGGTTATGGAGTATCGGGCGCGTTGAACCAGGACTTACATCCGAAGGTCTTCGAAGGTCTTGAACGTTTGTGCGCGGGACCATCCGGCAACGCCATCCTCGCTGCGCCGGCCTTTCCCGGCATCGAGCGCATCGAGGCGCAGTTCTCAGGCAATGCTTTCGAGCCGCACCGGCACGACACTTATGCACTCGGCGTGACTCTGAAGGGGGTTCAGACCTTCCGCTATCGCGGCGAGCGGCGCTTCAGCCTGCCGGGACAGGTGATCGTGCTGCACCCCGATGAGGAGCACGATGGCGGGGCGGGGACGGAGGATGGGTTGCAGTACCGCATGCTCTATCTGGAACCGTCGCTGCTTCTCGAATGCCTGAAGGCGGATGGCGTCGGCCTGCCTTTTGTCGATGAACCCGTTATCGGCGATCCGGCGCTAGCAGGCGTGCTGCTGGCAGCACTCGGCGAACTCGACCGCGAACTGGATGAGCTTTTCGTCGACGATTTCGTATCGCGGGTGACGGGCGGGCTGTCACGGCATGCGCGCATGCCGCGCCGGCCGCTCGGCCTCGTCGCCTGGCGGCAGGCGCGGACGGCACGGGACTATCTCGAGGCACATGCGACCCGGGCAGTGAATTCCGGCGAGCTTGAGGCGGTGACGGGTCTCGATCGTTTCGCGCTGGCGCGGCATTTCCGGGCAGCCTTCGCCACCAGCCCGCATCGTTACCTCCTGATGCGGCGGCTGCAGCGGGCCCGGGCGATGATCGGCGTCGGCGAGGGAATTTCCGATGTGGCGGCGGCGACCGGCTTTGCCGACCAGAGCCATCTCAACCGCCATTTCAAGAAGGCCTATGGCATGACGCCCGGCCAATGGGCAGCACTCGCGCACAACCCCAAGCAGGGCACTAGACGGGGTTTTCCGCAAGGCCGGAACGGCGTGCGATGAAGCGGGCGAGCATCGGGCCGATCATCAGGATCACCAGGAAACGGCCAGTCTGCATCGCCATCACGAAGGGCACGTCGACATCGCTGGAGGCGGCGATGATGGCGACGGAATCGGCGCCGCCGGGGCTGGTAGCGAGATAGGCGGTCAGCGGATCGATGCCGGCCAAGACGTGAAGCGCCACCGCCATGCAGCCGCAGAGCGCCATCAGCAGCACGATGCAGGCCGATACCCTCGGCAGGGCGCGCGCCACGTGCTTGAGGATCGAGCGGGTGAAACGCAGGCCGATGCTCCAGCCGACCAGTGCATAGGCGATGGCGAGCAGCCACATCGGTAACTCAATTTTCAGGAGGCCCATGCCCTGCAGCAAGGCGCCGAGAAAGAGCGGCACGATGATCGTGCCCCCCTGGAGGCGCAGGCGCCGGACGCCATAGGCACAAAAGGCAGCAAAAGCCATCGTCGCTGCAAAGGCCGGCCAGTCGATCTCGGGAAAGAGGACGGGCGGCGGCGGCTCGGCGCCGTCGGCTGCCACCCACAGGCGCGAGACCACAGAGGCGCCGACGGCGACGAAGACGACGCGCAGATACTGCATGAAGGCGACGAGACGGGCATCGGCGCCATAGGCTTCCGACATGATGACCATGGCGGAGGCGCCGCCCGGCGAGGAACCCCAGACCGCAGTCGTCCCCGGCAGCACCTGCCAGCGCGTCAAAAGCCAGCCGAGGCCGGTGGCGATGGCGATGACCGAGAAGATGAACAGCAGAAAGAGCGGTGCGTCCTTCGCCATGGTGCCGAGAATGTCAGGGGTGATGGTGCGCGCCATCATCAGGCCGACCAGGACCTGGCCGAACTGCAGCGGCCAGAAGGGCACGCGAAGCTTTCCCTTGCCGACGGTCAGCGCCAGTGCGATTGCCGCGACCATCGGTCCGATCAGCAGCGAGGCCGGCAGCGCGAAGAGTTCGAGGAAGGCGACGAGAGTGGTCGAAAGTGCCAGCAGCAGCGCCCATTTCGGCAGGCCGGCATCCCGCAGCAGGCGGCTCGCGTCGCTGAATGACATGATCTCCGTATCTTTCCTAGAACAGGATGATTTTAGGCCGGGGCGGCCAAAATCTGAATCCTGCTCTAATTAAATAGTTAGAGCATGACCGGCGCGAACCCTTAAGGGCTGAAGATGGGAAGAGGCTCCGGCATGACGAAGAGAGGCCGGCTGCAAGGACCGGCTGACGCGGGTTCGGTATAGGCGGGCGCGAGGCGGGCGGTCAATTGCGAAATCTGGCTTCTCGGCGCGCTGGAATGCGAAACTGACTCATGCGACCGCTTCAAGTCGTTGTTTTTATGCATGTCATCATTCCAAAAGCGCTGAACTGTTTCGGGCTGGGTGCCTCAGAAGCGCACATGGCTGACGAGAAAATCGAGCAGCGCGCGTACACGCGCCGGCAGCGGGCCGCCCTGGCCCATGTAGACGGCGTAGAACTCCTCGAGATCGCCGGGATTGGCCTCTTCGAGTACCGGCACCAGGCGGCCGGCATCGATATCGGCGCGCAAGGTGAAGGCGGCGAGCCGGGCAAGGCCGGCGCCTGACAAAGCGAGGTGGCGCATGGCTTCGCCGTCTTCCACCTGCAGGCCCGGGGTGATCGGGATCATCACCGTTTCGCCGTCCTCGCGCAGAGGCCAGCCCTCGATGGCGCGGGCGTAAGAAAAGCCGATGCGGCAATGGCGGCGGAGATCGGCGATCGTGCGTGGTTTGCCATGACGCGAGAGATAATCCGGCGATGCGACGATGATCTTGCCGGTGGCGCCGACCTTGCGGGCGATCAGGCTGGAATTCTTCAAGGGGCCGGCGCGGATTGCGACATCGGCGCGCTCCTCCATCAGGTCGACTATCCTGTCGGTATGAGAAATATCCAGCGTCACGGCCGGATGAAGCGCCATGAAGGCCGGTACGAGCGGCGCCAGCACATGGTTGCCGAAAGAGCCGCTGGTGTTGATGCGGATGCGGCCTGAGGCCTGTTCACCTGTCGAGGCCTGACGTTCAGCCTCGGCGATATCGGCAAGGATGGCGACGCAGCGCTCATAGAAGGCACAGCCTTCCGGCGTCAGCTGCAGCCTGCGGGTCGAACGGTTGACGAGGCGGGCGCGGAGGCGCGTCTCCAGCCGGGCGAGGAGCTTGCTGACAGCCGACGGCGTCATGCGCCGTGCCGTGGCTGCCGCGGAAAAGCCGCCGCGCTCGACGACGCTGACGAAGACTTCCATTTCGCCGGAGCGGTTGATGTCCTGACGGCTCATGATGAATTCAAGTCACAGATGATTTGCTGATAGGCAATCTATATCATCGAATGCCCGAGGTCTATCTCATAGGAAATACAGGAGACAGATCCATGGACTATAGAAATCTTGGTGCCTCCGGCCTCAGAGTGCCGGTCTTGAGCTTCGGCGCGGGCACATTCGGCGGCAGCGGGCCGCTGTTCGGCGCCTGGGGCAATACCGATGCCGAGGAAGCGCGGCGGCTCGTCGACATCTGCCTGGAAGCCGGCGCCAATCTCTTCGACACGGCCGACGTCTATTCGGCCGGCGCGTCCGAGGAGGTGCTCGGCCAGGCCATCCGCGGCCGGCGCGACGCTGTGCTGATCTCAACGAAGACGGCGCTGCCGATGGGCGAGGGGCCGCAGGACTGGGGAACGTCGCGGGCGCGGTTGATCCGCGCGACCGAGGATGCGCTGCGCCGGCTCGGGACCGACTATATCGATCTGCTGCAGCTTCATGCTTTCGATGCCTCGACGCCGGTCGAGGAGGTGCTGTCGACGCTCGACGGGCTCGTTGCAGCAGGCAAGATCCGCTATGTCGGCGTTTCCAATTTTGCCGGCTGGGAACTGATGAAGTCGCTCGCCGCCGCCGAGCGCCACGGTTATCCGCGTTATGTCGCCCATCAGGTCTATTATTCGCTGGCAGGGCGCGATTACGAATGGGAGCTGATGCCGCTCGGCGCCGAACAGGGTGTGGGAGCTCTCGTCTGGAGCCCGCTTGCCTGGGGACGGCTGACCGGCAAGATCCGCCGCGGTCAGCCGCTGCCCAAGGCAAGCCGGCTGCACGAGACGGCGCAATACGGCCCGCCCGTCGACGACGAGAAGCTGTTCGACATCGTCGAGGTCCTGGACGCCATCGCAGGTGAGACCGGTCGGACGGTGCCGCAGATCGCCATCAACTGGCTGCTTAACCGGCCGACGGTATCGAGCGTCATCATCGGAGCCCGCAACGAGGAGCAGCTCAGGCAGAACCTCGGCGCGGTCGGCTGGAGCCTGTCGAGGGAGCAGATTGAAAGACTCGACGCGGTCAGCACCGTGACGGCGCCCTATCCCTATTTTCCCTATCGGCGGCAGGAGGGTTTTGCACGGCTCAATCCGCCGATTGTCTGAGGTGCGAGGGCGGCGGACTTGGCTATAGCAACCGCCCTATAACAAAAGGGGAATGAAATCTTCTGCCAATCTTAACTGGACAGCCGCTTTGACTTGCCGCATACCCAGCCTGCTGCATAATTCCTTAAATCGGAATCGATTTAAGGATGAAATTATGCAGCAATTCTAGAGTCCTACAGCGTCCTTTGCGCGGCTGAAAAGACGCGCGGCGCTGTAGCCTGCGGGACACGATATGGTTTCTGCGGAATGGCAGGGAGATCAAAGGGATGGCGCTGAAGGACGCGAAGGCGGGCACACGCAACGAGGCGGGGATTGCCGCGGTGCTCGGCATTCTCAAGCAGAGCTTTGGCGAGCGTTTCCAGACCGGCCAGTCCTTCCGCGAACAGCATGCCCATACGACCACCTATATTCCGCCGCAACTGCCCGACGGGGTGCTTTTCGCCGAGAGCGCTGAGGATGTGAAGGCGGCGGTCAATGCCTGTGCGACCCACAAGGTGCCGGTAATCGGTTTCGGCGTCGGCACCTCGCTGGAGGGGCAGGTCAATGCCGCCAATGGCGGTATTTCGATCGATTTCAGCCGCATGAACCGGGTGATCGAGGTCAATCCCGAAGATCTCGACTGCACCGTAGAACCGGGTGTGACACGCGAGGCGCTGAACATCCACCTGCGCGATACCGGCCTGTTCTTCCCGATCGATCCCGGCGCCAACGCCTCGATCGGCGGCATGGCCTCGACGCGGGCCTCCGGCACCAATGCCGTGCGCTATGGAACGATGAAGGACAATGTGCTTGCCGTCACCGCCGTCACTGCCAATGGCGAGGAGATCCGCACGGCCCGGCGCGCCCGCAAGTCCTCGGCGGGCTACGATCTGACGCGGCTCTTCGTCGGCGCCGAGGGCACGCTTGGCATTCTGACCTCGGTGACGCTGCGCCTGCAGGCGATCCCCCAGAAGATTGCCGGAGGGGCCTGTGCCTTTCCGAGCATCAAGGCCGCCTGCGATGCCGTCATCATGACGATCCAGATGGGCATTCCGGTGGCGCGTATCGAGTTGCTCGACACGGTACAGATGCGGGCCTGCAACGCCTATTCCAAGCTTTCCTATGCCGAAAGCCCGACGCTGTTCCTCGAATTCCACGGCACCGACGAGACGGTGCCGCTGCAATCGGCAGCCTTTGCCGAGATCGCGGCGGAATGCGGCGGCGGCGAATTCCTATGGACCGCCAATGCCGAGGAGCGGACGAAGCTCTGGAAAGCGCGCCACGACGCCTATTGGGCTGCAAGGGCGCTGGCGCCCGGGCTTGCCGCACTTTCGACCGATGTTTGTGTTCCGATATCGAAGCTTGCCGATTGTGTTTCCGAAACGCAGGCGGATATCGAGGAGCATGGGCTGCTGGGGCCGATCGTCGGCCATGCCGGCGACGGGAACTTCCATGTGCTGCTGTTGTTTGATGACAAGAGCACCGAAGGCGTCGCCGTGGCCGAGAGCTTCGTGCAGCGACTCAACCAGCGGGCGCTCGAAATGGACGGGACTTGCACCGGTGAACACGGGATCGGGCAAGGCAAGATGGCGTTTCTGGAACAGGAGCTCGGCGGCGCGGTGGATCTGATGCGACAGGTGAAACAGGCGCTCGATCCGGACGATATCTTCAATCCCGGCAAGATTTTCCACCATGGCTGAAAACGGAACATTCTCATGAAGTTGGGCCTTGCCCCCTGCATGAATAGCGCTAGAACAAGATGATGTTGGGGCCGGCTCGCCCTGAAATCTGAATCCTGTTCTCAAATAAAGAGTTAGAGCATGATGTCGTCCGAAAACCGCTCACACTTTGCGGCATCATGCTCTGGTGTCGGCAACAGAATCCCGAATGGAGACGCTTTGCATTGGTAGGCCGGTTCCTCGTCTTTCTGGGGGGAGTGATCGTCGTAGTGCTGTTTGTGGCGCTGCTTGCGCCGCTGTTCATCGACTGGACGGATTTCCGCAAGAATTTCGAGGATCAGGCAAGCCGCATCATCGGCAAGAAGGTCACCGTCTACGGCACGGTGGATGCACGCCTGCTGCCGTTCCCGTCGGTGACGCTGCATGACGTGCGCGTCGGCCAGGAAGCGGACGGCACGCCGATCGTCAAGGTCGAGCAGTTCTCCATGGATGCGGAGCTTGCACCTTTCCTGTCGGGTGAAGCGCTGATCTTCGACATGCGCGTCGTCAATCCGAAGGTGCGCTTGAGATTGCTCAAGGACGGCACGCTCGACTGGATGCGCGGCAGCCGCGCGGAAATACCGGCAAGGACGGTCGTTCTCGAAAACGTGCATGTCAGCGGCGGCGAGGTCGAGTTCATCGACGATCAGTCGGGTCGCTCGCGTCGCATCACCGGCCTCAACGCGGAAATGTCGGCAAAGTCGCTGGCTGGTCCGTGGCGCATCGAGGGCGACGCAGCGCTGGACGGCGAGCACGGCGGCTTCTCGATCTCGAGCAGTCAGCCGGACGAGAAGGGCGTGCTGCGCATGCGCACGAGGCTTTCGCCGGACAAACACCCTGTCAGCGTCGATCTCGATGGCGAACTGAAGCTCGTCGACAGCAAGCCGAACTATCAGGGCCAGCTTTCGGCTGCGATCGAGATCCGCAACAGCGCCAAGCCCGCCAACAAGAAAGAGCAGCCGCCGCGCGTCAAGGGCCGCTTCGAGCTCACCAATGAACGCATCCGCATTCCCGAATACCGGATGGAGATCGGCCCTACGGACGATCCCTATGTCATAACCGGCGAGGCGACGCTCGATACTGGCAATGCGCCGGAATTCCTGCTGACCGCCGTCGGGCAGCAGATCGACGTCAACCGCATCGGCAATCAGGGGTCAGCCGGCAAGACGACGCGGGATCCAGCTGTTTCGGCGCGCCAGCGGCTGAATTCGCTGATCGATATCGTCGCGCAGGTGCCGATCCCGCAGGTGCCGGGCAAGGCGAGCGTCAAGCTGCCGGCGATCGTCGCCGGCGATACGACGCTGCGCGACGTGCAGCTGGAGCTCGAACCGGCCGGCACCGGCTGGATGATCGACAGCGCCACCGGCACGCTGCCGGGGCGCACGCAGGTGGAGGGCAAGGGTAAGCTCCTGCTTCAGGGCGAACCTTCGTTCAACGGCCAGATCGTGGTGGCCTCCAGCCAGCCGACGGGGCTTGCCTCCTGGCTTGCCGGCTCGGTCGATCCGGCCCTCCGGCAATTGCGGCAGGCGGGCTTTTCCGCCAATGTCAGCCTGACGCATGAACTGCAGCGTTTTGAAAATCTCGAGATTGCCATGGGACCGGCGACGCTGAAGGGTCGGCTGGAGCGCCAGGCGATCTCCGGCCAGACGCCGACGCTGTCGGTGGCGCTGAACGGCGATACGCTCGATCTCGACGCGCTGCAGGCGCTGAGCGGGCTGATGACCGGCCAGGATGCCGGCGACAACGTGCTCGACCACAAGATCGCCGCCCAGCTCAAGGCCGACAAGTTTACCGCCTTTGGCGTCAGTGCCGAGAATGTCGAGACCACCTTTACGATCGCCGATGGCGCGCTTGCCGTCGACCGGCTGTCGATCAAGAATATCGCCGGCGCCGAACTGACGGCAACGGGCGGGGCGGAAGGCTCGCTGCTCGATTACAAGGGTGCGGGCGAAATCACCTTCAAATCGGCCGATCCCGGCGGCTTCTTCACCATGTTGCGCGAGCACCTGCCGCATCACCCGGTGCTCGACCGTCTGGTGCGCAACGCCGGCTGGTACGGCAATACGGCATTGCGCGGCGCGCTGACGCTCGGCGGCGACGAGGGCGACGCGTTAACGGTGACGCTTGCCGGTGTGGCGAACGGCAGCCGCGTCAATCTCGATTACCGCATGTCGGACCTCTTGGCGCTGACCGGCAACGGCACGACGAGCCTTGAGGCGACGCTCGAAAATGCCGTGCCATCAGTCCTGTTCGGCCAGGCCGGGCTGGACCCGCTGCCGGTCGATGTCGGGCCCAACGGCCGCCTGACGTTGAAGGTGAAGGCATCGGGCAGCGATCCCGCCGACGCGGCGCTGACCTTTGCGACCGACCGGACCTCGTTCATGGCCAACGGCAAGGTCGACGTCCGGCCGGAGACCTTCATGAACGGCCAGATCGCGCTTTCGCTCGACAGCGCCGATATCGACCCCTATCTCATCATGAACGGCATCGCCCTGCCGCAGACCGGAACCGGGCTGCCGTTCGGCCTGCAGGTCAATGCCGCCGTCGACGGCGACAAGATCGTCTTTTCGGATCTCAAGGGGCATGCGGCCGACAACGAATTTTCGGGTGCACTGACCTTCGACCGGAAGGCTGCGAAGACGACCGCGAGCGGCGGGCTGACACTCTCCAAGGCCGATGCCGGCTGGCTCGGCGAGGCGGTGTTCGGCCAGATCGTCGATCCCGCCAACGGTCAGCTGACCACGGCGCCGCTGGGGCTGCCCATCTTCAAGGATCTCGACGTCAACGTGAAGCTGGCGGCCAAGCAGTTCTGGCCCGGCCTGCCGGAAACGGCGGTGTCGGACTTCACCAGCAATGTCACCTACAAGGGCGACGAGCTGCAGCTCAACGACATGGCCGGGAACTGGGATGGCGGAAAGCTCTCCGGCAATCTGCTGTTCACCAATGCCAGCGGCACAGGTTTCCTGCAGACGAAGCTTGCGCTTGCCGATTCCGATCTTTCCGGCGTCGTCTGGCTGCGCGACGGCGCGCCGATCGCCAACGGGAAGTTCGGATTGTCGCTGTCGATGGAGGCCTCGGGCAAGACGATCGGCGAGATCGCCAGCTCGCTCAATGGTTCGGGCGAACTGAGGCTCGGCGATACCAGCATACGCGGGTTGAACCTTGCCATCTTGCCGCCGTTGCTTGCCGCGACCGATACGATGCAGGAGCAGATCAATGCCGGCAAGGTGCATCCGATCATCGAGACGCTGCTCAGCAACGGTGAGGCGAAGCTGCCACCACTCGGCATCCCCTTCAATATCGCCGACGGGACGCTGAGGGTGCAGAATGTCACCGTCGCCAACGATCTCGCCCGCATCACTGCCGATGCGCAGATCGCGCTGCCGGAAGAGCGGATCAGCGCGACACTAGGTGTCGGGTTCAATCCTGGCACGGAAGCGCTTTCCGGCGCCGAGCCGGCGCTTCGGCTGAATTTTTCCGGCATGCTGCCGTCGCCCGGCAAGACGATGGATGTGACTGATATCACCAGCTATCTGTCGCTGCGCGCCTTCGAACGCGAGCGCCGGCGTGTCGAGCGGCTGCAGGCAGTCGTGCTCGAAAAACAGCGGCTGCGCCGCGAGGTGGCGCTTTACCGGTTCAACGACGCCGAGCGCATCAAGGCGGCCGAGATCGAGCGGCAACGGCAGGCAGAGGAAGAGCGGCTGCGCGCGCTGGCGCGGAAAGCCGCCGCTGAGAAGGCTGCTGCCGAGGCGGAGGCCGCACGCGCGGCGGAAGCCAAAGCGAAGGCGGATGCGGATGCGGATGCGCAGGCGAGGGCGGCGGCCGAGGCGGAAGCAGCACGGCGCAGCGGGCAAGTGCAGCCCGGTCCGCTCAATTTCGACCAGTTGCCGGGCGTTCAGGCGCAGTGAAAGCGCATAGAATTTGATTCATGCAAGACGCTTCAGGCTTTTGTTTTCATTGATGTCATCCCAAATCGCTACGCGATTTTGAGCGGCGTACATCAAGCCTTGTGGCTGGCGGCGGCCTTCAGCCAGGAAAGCACATGCAAGCGCAGCGCCGAGGACAGGTTGCTGTCCGGCGGGCGGTGGTCGTCGATTTCGGAGATCAGGGCGGCGAGCGGTATCGAACGGGCTCCGGCAATCGTCTTCAGCTCGGCCCAGAACTCGTCCTCCAGCGAGAAACTGGTGCGATGGCCGTGCAATGTCGCCGAATGCTTGCGAATCATGGAGCCTTCACATCCCGGATAGAGCACAGCGCGTCCGAGACGACGCGCTCAAGACTCTCCATCAAATTAAGGGTGGGTTGGCAGATCGCTTCAAGGAAAGTGCGCAAGTGGCTGATCGCATCCATTCCGGCTTTCACGCGTTGCGTGAAACCGTCACGCGCCGTCGTCATCCGTCTCGATCCGGCCGTCGCGATGGGCTTTGTCGGCCTTGTCGTTCAGGCTGCGGGTCAGCTGTTTCTCGGCCTTGGTGCGGCCGAAGGTGACGCGGTTCTGTTCGGCCTGCTTCTCCTTTTCGGAGCGAGCCTGCTTCTTGCGGAACTGGCGCAGATTGACGATTTCGGCGCTCATGCGGTTGCCTGGACCCTCACGAAAAAGGGAGGCTTGGCCTCCCTTCAAATCACTGCTTCTTGCGGAAGGAGTCGAGCGAGACGACGGAGCCCGGTTTCTTCTCCTCGCCGTCGGCGGGTTTTGCGCCTGCGGCGTCATCGGGCTTTCCGGCCGCATCCACCGGATAGGCGGTGATTTCGCCGGACGGCAATTCCTCGCCATCGGCGAGCGGCACGTCGAATTCGAGCTCGAAGTTGACGGAGGGATCATAGAAGCCGCGGATCGCATTGAATGGAATGACCAGCTTTTCCGGAACGTCCGAGAAGGAAAGACCGATCTCGAAATGCGTCTCGGTGATCTTCATGTCCCAGAACTGGTGCTGGATGACGATGGTCATCTGCTCGGGGTATTTCGACTTCAGGTGCTGGGAGATGCGCACGCCGGTGGCGCCCGTGAGGAAGGTGATGAAGAAGTGATGATCACCGGGCAGACGGCCCGTCGCTGCGACTTCCGCCAAAACCTTGCGGATGACGCCGCGAAGTGCATCCTGTGCCAGAATGTCGTAGCGGATATGATCCTGCCCCATGCTTTTCCTGTCTTTCGTCGGTTCGGAAGTCTTTTCACAAGGTTATATGCCACGTCCGGGCGCCTTGGGAAAGACCGGAGCCGAGTCACGTTTTTAAGCAGCATACATGATTTCGGCGGCAGGGAGAAGGTGAAGGCTTCTGTTGCCAGGTGCCTTCGGACCCCGCCTAGAGGTGCGAACCACTAGGACTTTGATTGAAGTGTCACACCGCGATTAAGCAGCGAGACGAGCTTCCGCATAGTTGTCGTTTGCAACTACAATTTTAGCCCGATAACGGCGGTACAATGCCGAGCAAAAAGACGATCTTTACACCCTTGTCGATCCTGTTTCGCCCCCATCAAAAGCCGGCCTCTAAGGCCGCCGGTTTTTGGTGGAGGCGCCGGGTACCGCCCCCGGGTCCAATAGGTTTATTACACCGCTCATTTATCGCCATAGCCGACCCGAAAGCCGGCAAGGCTGATATAGTGGTTTCCTCAGCCCAAGGAAAGGGCAAACGTCATAAAAGCGTTATGCGACCCATCAGAAACATTGGGAAAATGCCCGCCGGTGATTGGTTTCCCGGTTCCGAAGGCTTAAATTGGCCGAAACGGAATCAGCGCGACATGAAGCAATATCTCGATCTCTTGAATCATGTGATGGAAAAGGGCTCCGACCGGGGCGACCGCACCGGCACCGGCACGCGCTCGGTCTTCGGCTACCAAATGCGCTTCGACCTCGAAGAAGGCTTTCCCGTCCTTACCACGAAGAAGCTGCATCTGCGCTCGATCATCCACGAGCTTCTCTGGTTCCTGAAGGGCGAGACGAACATCCGCTATCTCAAGGAGAATGGCGTTTCGATCTGGGACGAATGGGCCGATGAAAACGGCGATCTCGGGCCGGTCTACGGCGCCCAATGGCGCTCCTGGCCAGCGCCCGACGGCGGCCATATCGACCAGATCGCCAATCTGGTCAAAGGCATCGTCAACAACCCGAATTCGCGCCGCCACATCGTCTCGGCCTGGAATCCGGCCGAAGTGGACGAAATGGCGCTGCCGCCCTGCCATTGCCTGTTCCAGTTCTATGTGGCTGATGGCAAGCTTTCCTGCCAGCTCTACCAGCGCTCGGCCGATATCTTCCTCGGCGTGCCGTTCAACATCGCCTCCTATGCGCTGCTGACGATGATGGTGGCTCAGGTGACCGGGCTGAAGCCCGGCGATTTCGTCCACACACTCGGCGACGCCCATCTCTATCACAACCATTTCGACCAGGCGAAGCTGCAGCTGGCGCGCCGGCCGAAGCCGCTGCCCTTCATGCGCATCAATCCTGATGTGAAGGACATTTTCGGCTTCACCTTCGACGATTTCGAGCTGATCGGCTACGAGGCCGATGCCAGCATCAAGGCGCCGATCGCCGTCTGATCCGGGATATTTCATGGCCGACATTCGCAGGACCATTATCGCCGCGGTTGCCCGCAACGGCATTATCGGCCGCGACGGCGATATGCCGTGGCGGCTTTCGAGCGATCTGAAGCGCTTCAAGGCGCTGACACTGGGAAAGCCTGTCGTGATGGGCCGCAAGACTTACGATTCGATCGGCAAGCCACTGCCGGGACGGCCGAACGTCGTCATTTCGCGGCAAGCGGCGATCGACCATCCCGATGTCTCCATGGCGCATTCTCTGCCCGAGGCGATGACGGCGGCTGAAAGGCTGGCGCTCGAAACCGGCGTCGACGAGATCTGCATTCTCGGCGGCGGGCAGGTCTACGCGCAGGCGATCGGTCTTGCCGACCGGATGTGCATCACGCATGTCGAGGCCGATCTCGACGGAGACGCGTCGTTTCCCGCGATCGATCCCGACATCTGGCAGGCGGGGGAGGTGATCGCGGTGCCGGCTGGCGAAAAGGACAGTTATTCCACACGTTTCATCGTCTACGAACGCCGCCACGCCTGAAAATGAACTATTTTCCAATTAAATTGACCAAGTTTCTCACGCTGCGTTGAAAGCCGATGCGCTGATACCTATAACGGTCACCAACGCGTCCGCCGGCCAGCCCCCACGGTTTCGGATGCGTGGAGACTTAACGAACAACGAGGTTTTGATGCCCTGGAGCAATCAGAATGGCGGCGGCGGCCCTTGGGGCGGCGGCGGCGGTAATAATCAGGGACCATGGGGACAGGGGCCGAACCGGCCGCGCGGTGGCGGCGGCAAGGGCGGACCGCCTGATCTAGAAGATATTATCCGGCGCGGCCAGGACCAGCTGCGCAACATCATACCCGGCGGCTTCAACGGCGGCGTGGCAGTGATCGTCGCGGCGATCGTCGCGGTCTTCTGGCTGATCCAGTGCATTTATGTCGTGCAGCCGGACGAACGCGGCGTCGAGCTGCGGTTCGGCACGCCGAAGGACGAGATTTCCATGCCGGGCCTGCATTTCCACTTTTGGCCGATGGAAACAGTGGAGACGGTCAAGGTGACCGTACAGCAGCTGAACATCGGGGCGACTTCGGCATCGTCTTCGAACGGCCTGATGCTGTCTAGCGACAAAAGCGTCATCAACGTGCAGTTCGCGGTCTTCTATACCGTCAGCGATCCCAAGGCCTATCTCTTCAACGTCGAAAATCCGGCGGAGACGCTGCAGCAGGTATCCGACAGTGCCATGCGTGAGATCGTCGGCCGACGTCCGGCGCAGGACGCTTTCCGCAGCAATCGTCAGCCGATCGAAGTGGACGTGCTCAATATCCTGCAGGACACGATGAACCGCTATGGCGCGGGCGTGACCGTGACCGGCGTGACGATCCAAAACGTGGCGCCGCCGCGGGAAGTCGCCGATGCTTTCGAAGAAGTGCAGCGTGCCGGCCGTGACCGCGACAGCACGATCGAAGAGGCCAATCGCTACACGAACCAGAAGCTCGGCCAGGCGCGAGGCGATGCGGCCAGAATCCGTGAAGATGCAGCCGCTTACAAAGACCGCGTCGTGAAGGAGGCGGAAGGTGAAGCGCAGCGATTCACGGCGATCAACGACGAATATTCGAAGGCGCCCGACGTGACCCGCAAGCGGTTGTATCTCGAAACGATGGAGCAGGTGCTGAAGAATTCCCGGAAGGTCATTATCGACGAGAAGCAGGGCGTCCTGCCCTATCTGCCGCTCAATGAGCTCGGCAAGCCCGCGCAGCAGGGAGGTTGAGTCATGACATCGAACAGACTTCCCATCATTCTCATCATCCTCGCCATCGTGCTGGTCGGGCTTTATTCGTCCATCTTCGTGGTGAATGCACGCGAGCAGGCCATCGTCGTCCGTTTCGGCCAGATCCAGTCGGTCAAGACCGAGCCTGGCATTTATTTCAAGCTGCCCTTCGGCTTCATGGATGCCGACCGCGTTCAGCTGGTCGAAAAGCAGGCGCTGAGGCTCGATCTCGACAATATTCGCGTTCAGGTCCAGGATGGTCAGACCTTCGACGTCGATGCCTTCGTGATCTATAACATCTCGGATGTTCGCCGCTTCCGCGAAACGGTCTCGGGCGATCGCGAAGCCGCGGAAGCGCGGTTGAGAGCGCAGCTCGATTCATCGCTTCGTCGTGTCTACGGTCTGCGTGACTACAATGCCGCTCTCTCGGAAGAGCGTGTCGCGATGATGCTGGAGATTCGCGACGACCTGCGCACGGATGCCGAAAATCTCGGCCTGCATATAGACGACGTTCGCATCCGCCGCACCGACCTTTCGCCGGAGGTTGCGCCCAACACCTATAACGCCATGCGTTCGGAACGCCTTGCCGAGGCCGAGCGCATCCGTGCCGAGGGCAATGAGGAAGGCCAGCGGCGGCGCGCCATCGCCGACCGTCAGGTTGTCGAGTTCACCGCGGGCGCCCAGCGCGATGCGGAAATCCTTCGAGGCCAGGGCGATGCGGAACGAAACCGCGTCTTTGCCGAAGTCTTCAGCAAGGATCCAGCCTTCTTCGAGTTCTATCGCTCGATGGCGGCCTATTCCTCCGCTCTCTCGTCGCAGGACACGACGCTGGTGCTGTCGCCGAATTCGGAATTCTTCCGCTATTTCGACAATGCCGCCGGCACCTTGCAGCCGACAAATCCGGCCGCGCCAGTTCCGGCAGTTCCGGGCGCAGCTGCTCCCGCAGCACCGGTCCCGGCGAACTGACAGCCAGCGAAACGACCACCGACAATTTCGGAAGGGCCGGCCCGAGCGCCGGCCCTTTTTTCGTGGAATGATTGAGACGATCAGGCTTTTGCGAGGCCACGTCACATTGCACGGGGATTTCGCGAAAAGGTGATTTCACCCTCCATCATTCCGCCTTATGCTGATGCTCAATGTGCGCTTGCACCCTTATGAGGAAGCTTGATGGCCCCCACGATTCGCTCGCCCTTCAGACGAACGCTAGCGCTTATGGCCAGCGCCGCAATCCTGGCGCAAGCCGGCGTGAGCGGGATGGCCTATGCGCAAACCGCGCCTGAGACGACCGCACCCGGGGTTGTTGCACCCGCTCCAGCTAATCCGGAAACGGCTGCGCCCGCTCCTACGCCTCCCGCAGCCGTCGCACCGCAGCAGACCGCTCCGATCCAGGCCGCCGTGCCCAACACCGGTCCGGCTTCCGTCGCCGATCTTGCCGAAGGCCTGCTCGACGCCGTGGTCAACATCTCGACCTCGCAGAAGGTGAAGGACGATGAGGGCGCGGGTCCGGCGCCGCGCGCCCCCGACGGCTCGCCTTTCCAGGAGTTCTTCAACGACTTCTTCAACAAGCAGCAGGGCAACAAGGGCGGCAACCATAATGTCAGCTCGCTTGGCTCCGGCTTCGTCATCGATCCGACCGGTTATATCGTCACCAACAACCACGTGATCGAGGGCGCTGACGATATCGAGATCAATTTCGCCAATGGTTCGAAGCTCAAGGCGAAGCTGATCGGCACCGATACGAAGACCGATCTTTCGGTGCTGAAGGTCGAGCCGAAGACGCCGCTGAAATCCGTGAAATTCGGCGATTCCAGCACGATGCGCATCGGCGACTGGGTGATGGCGATCGGCAATCCGTTCGGCTTCGGCGGTTCGGTGACGGTGGGCATCATTTCCGGGCGTGGCCGCAACATCAATGCCGGTCCTTACGACAACTTCATCCAGACGGATGCGGCAATCAACAAGGGCAATTCCGGCGGCCCGCTCTTCAATATGAAGGGCGAAGTGATCGGCATCAACACGGCGATCATTTCGCCGAGCGGCGGCTCGATCGGTATCGGCTTCTCGGTGCCGTCGGAGCTTGCTTCCGGCGTCGTCGACCAGTTGCGCGAATATGGCGAGACGCGGCGCGGCTGGCTCGGCGTGCGCATCCAGCCGGTGACCGACGATATCGCCGACAGCCTCGGGCTCGACACTGCAAAGGGCGCGCTGGTCGCCGGCGTCATCAAGGGCGGCCCCGTCGACGACGGCTCGATCAAGGCGGGCGACGTCATTTTGAAATTTGACGGCAAGACCGTCAGCGAAATGCGCGACCTGCCGCGCGTCGTGGCGGAAAGCACTGTCGGCAAGGAAGTCGACGTGGTGGTGCTGCGCGACGGCAAGGAGCAGACCGTCAAGGTGAAGCTCGGCCGGCTCGAAGACAGCGACCAGGCGGCTGCATCCGACGATGCAGCACCCGATGGCTCGCAGGACGACGGCGTGATCATTCCGGATCCCGGCGAGAACAATGACATGGACCAACCGGATTCCGACGATCAGGCCAAGCCTGTACCTAATACACCCGACCAGCATAAGGGCCAGGTGTCGCCGGATGCGGCCACGCCGAAGAACGTGCTCGGGCTGTCGCTGTCGCTGTTGAGCGCTGAGACGCGCAAGGCTTTCGGCATCGCCGAGAGCGTCGATGGTGTCGTCGTGACGGAAGTGACGCCCGGCTCCGCCTCGGCTGAAAAGGGGCTGAAGCCCGGCGACGTCATCGTCGAGGTGGCGCAGGAGTTCATGAAGTCGCCGGATGCGGTCGCCGCCAAGGTGCAGGCGCTGAAACAGGAAGGCCGCCGCAATGCCCAGCTGATGATCGCAGGGGCGAATGGCGATCTGCGGTTCGTGGCGGTGCCGATGGAGTAAACGAAGGAGCGGTCAGCCGCTCCTCTTTTGATACCTAGCGACGTGGGTGCGCAACGCGGCATTGATGTCCGTCTGGTAGCCGCGGCCGCCCGCATGGCTCTTGAACCAGTCTAGGATATCGGCATCCAGGCGGATAGTCACTGATTGCTTCAGCGGCCGGTACAAATTGGCCTTGCGAGCTAGGCGCCACTGTTCATCGGTGATCTCAGGAATGTCGCCAGTGTCGATATCCTCTTCGGGAAGCTTCTCCAGTGCCCGAAGTTCGGCGAGCTGCGCGTCAGTTAAGGGTCGATTGCTCATATCGTCTTCTCTCGTGAGATGTCGCCTTTCGAGCGCTGATCACTCGGACGGTCTCTTCATCCTCGGCACCGAGGATGATATGGACGGCGACCAGTACAGTCACCAAACCCACGACGCCGATCGCCAGCCATCTTTGTTCGCCGTCATAGACCGCGTCCGGAATGAGAAGATACTGCGGATCATTCCAGATCAGACACGCTGTCTCGAAGGATAACGCCATGCTTGGCCTTGTTGGTCCGGTTCTTCTCGTCGTTCCATTGAAACCGCGGCAGTCTTATCCGACAAAATTGTACGTACAAATTTGTAAAATTTCAAGAGGCTATCGTGAAGCGAAATCCGTCTTGCGGTAACCCTGGATATAAAGCAGGGCGGTCAGGTCGCCGTGGTTGATTTGAATCTGCGCTTGAGCAGCGACGGTGGGCTTGGCGTGGAGGGCAACGCCGGAGCCGGCTAGCTGCAGCATGCCGAGATCGTTGGCGCCGTCGCCGACGGCGATCGCTTCTTCCGGCGAAATGCCGAGGCTTGCCGCAATTTCGTTCAGCGCATCGACCTTCGCCTGTTTTCCGAGGATCGGTTCGGCGACGAAGCCGGAGAGAATGCCGCCGTCTTCGAGCAGCGTGTTGGCACGGTTCTCGTCGAAGCCGAGGGTGGCGGCGATGCGGCTGGTGAAGACGGTGAAGCCGCCGGAGACAAGCGCGGTGTAATGGCCTTTCGACTTCATGGTGGCGATCAGTTCCAGGCCGCCCGGGGTGAGCGTGATGCGCTTGGCGATGACCTCGTCGACGACCGATATCGGCAGCCCCTTCAGCAGGGCGACACGCTCACGCAGGGCAGGCTCGAAAGCGATCTCGCCATTCATGGCGCGGGCGGTAATGGTCGCGACCTTCTCCTTCAGGCCGACTTCGGCGGCGAGTTCATCGATGCATTCCTGGCCGATCATCGTCGAATCCATGTCGGCGATCAGCAGCTTCTTGCGGCGGGTCTCCTGCTTCTGGATAACGAGGTCGATGGGCGCGCTTGATATGACGGCAAGGATATTGGCCTCTGCCGCTTGCGCATCGGTGCCGTCGCGTAGCGCGATGTCGCAGGCAACGCCATCGGCAAGCCAATAGAGACCGGAAGCGTTCACGGCCTCGGCCGCCCGTTCGGCGGTTTCCGGGGTCAGCACGGGATTTGACGGATTGGCAACAAGCGTGGCAACGAGGGCCATGATGGAAAACCTTCTGAGCACAGTGAACGCGATCCTGATAACCGGGCCGACCGCCAGCGGCAAGTCCGCGCTCGCCGTCGAATTGGCCAGGCGCCATGACGGCGCGGTCGTCAACGCCGACAGCATGCAGGTCTACGACACGCTGCGGGTGCTGACCGCGCGGCCGTCGGAAGAGGAAATGCAGGGCGTGCCGCATCATCTCTACGGTCATGTGCCGGCGGCTGCGGCCTATTCGACCGGCGCCTGGCTGCGGGATGTCTCGGCACTATTACCGGGGCTCAGGGACGCAGGACGGCTGCCGGTCTTCGTCGGCGGCACGGGACTTTATTTCAAGGCGCTGACCGGTGGTCTCTCCGATATGCCCGAGATACCGGAGGTGTTGCGGGAGAAACTCAGGACGCGGCTGCTGGAGGAGGGGCCGGACGGGCTCTATATCGAACTCGCCGAGGCCGACCCCGCCATGGCGGCAAGCCTGAACCGCCAGGACGGGCAGCGCATCGTCCGGGCGCTGGAGGTAGTAAAGGCGACGGGGCGGTCGATCGCCGATTTCCAAGGCCGGTCGGGACCGATGGTCATCGACGCGGCTGAGGCCCGCAAGATCGTCGTGCTGCCGGACAGAGCAGTGCTGCACCAGCGCATCAACGGGCGTTTCGAAAAGATGCTGCAGCAAGGCGCAGAAGACGAGGTACGGGCTCTGCTTGCGCTCGATCTGCCGGCCGAGACGCCGGTGATGAAGGCAATCGGCGTGTCGCAAATTGCGGCGATGCTGAGGGGTGAGATAACGCGCGGCGAGGTACTGGAGAAGGGTGCTGCGGCGACGCGGCAATATGCCAAGCGGCAAATGACATGGTTCCGCAACCAGATGGACGACAGCTGGGAGCGGCTGACGGTTTAGGCTTCAGCTTATTGCGGGCCTCCTGCTTGAGACATCTGCTGGCTCAGCAGTTTGACGAGTTCGCTAACCGCCGCCTGCAGCTGTTCCGGCAGAAATCCGCCGAAGCCCAGCATCAGGCCGGGGCGCGCCGGCCGCGTGGCATACATCGGGGAGATCGCCCGCACGGCGAGGCCGGCCGAGAGGGCGCGGGCTGCGAGTTGCACGTCGTCGACCTCCTCGGGCAGCCATAGAAGAATATGCATGCCCTGGTCGCTCTGCTGGACGCGGCAGCCCTCAGGCAAGGCCCGATCGAGCGCCGAAAGCAGAACAGCGCGGCGCTCGGCATAGAGGCCGCGGATGCGTCGGATGTGCGCTTCGAAATAGCCTTCCCGCATATAGGCCGCCAGAACGTGCTGTTCGGCGGTCGGCGAATGCCGGTCGAGAATGGCACGGGCGCCGGCAAAGGCTTCCGCGAGTGGCGAAGGGGCGATGACGTAGCCGAGGCGCAGGGAGGGAAAGAGCACCTTGCTGAAGGTGCCGAGATAGATGACGCGTGAGGGACGCAATCCCTGCATTGAGGGAAACGGGTGTCCGGCATAACGCAGCTCGCTGTCGTAGTCGTCTTCGACGATCCAGGCGCGATTTTGGTCGGCCCAGGTGATCAAGGAATTGCGCCGAGCCATGCTGAGCGGCATTCCGATCGGATATTGGTGCGACGGGGTCACGAATGCGGCGCGCGCCTGCGGGCATAGCTCGAGGCCGCGTTCCACGTTCATTCCCTGTGCATCGACCGGCAGGCGGTGCGTCTGGACGCCGAGATCATCGAGCACCGCCGTCAGGCCGGGGTAGGCCGGATCCTCGGCCCATACCGGATCGTCGCGCGAGAGAAGCACCCGGCCTGCCATATAGAGGCCTTGCTGGGTGCCTGACGTGACGATGACCTGTTCGGGCTCACAATGAACGGCCCGCGCGCGGCGGACGTGGTCGGCAATGGCAAACCTGAGTTCGAGCAAACCCATAGGATCGTGGTAACCCGAGGGGGCGGCCTGTCGCGACGCGCGCACGCGATTGCCGAGACGGCGCCAGTTGTCGTCCGGCGCAATACCGCAGGCCGGGACGGCGATGGCGAAGGGAACGGGCGGGTGAGGGGTGAGCGCACGGGCGATGGAAATCAGCCGGGCCGCCTGGGACGGCAGATCGACAGCATCCGCAGTAGACGGCACTGCCGGAGTGGGCGGGCGGGCCGGCGTCGCGTCCATCAGATCAGCGGCAACGCGGGTTCCGGCTCCGACCCGCGCTTCGAGATAGCCTTCTGCGGTCAACTGATCGAACACCTCGACGACAGTGCCGCGCGCGATTTTCAGCGAAGCCGCAAGGCTACGCGTCGAAGGAAGGCGTTCTCCCGACCTCAGCTCACTGCGGGCGATTGCGTTCCGCAGGGCCTGCGCAAGCTGGCGACCGACATTGGCCGTTCGATCGATCGCCTCGAGCGATGGTATTTCGATGGTGCTGCGCCGTTTGGACATCGCAAAATGGTCTATACAAATTCTTCAAAATGGCGCTTCATGATGAACCAATTTTGGAAGAAAAGGAAGCTTATTGGCGGTTCCCGACGGGGCATTCTTCGTCTTCGTGGGGCGTGCGGGCGCAAACTTCGGAAAAAAACGTAAATGCAGGATCTTCTCGTCGTCTACCAGGATCTTCTCGTCGTCTACATTGCCTACGCAATCGCTGCAGGCAGTCCCGGACCAAGCAATATGGCCATCATGAATGTGGCGATGCGGCAAGGGCGTCGACCGGCGCTCGCCCTTGCCGCTGGTGTTATAACGATGTCGACATGCTGGGGGCTGATCGCGGTCACCGGCATCTCGACACTCCTCGTCCGCTATGCCCATGCCCTGCTGTTCCTTAAGATCGCAGGCGGATTGTACCTTCTCTGGCTCGCCTGGAGAGCGGCCCGCTCGGCCGCCGCCCCGGATAGGCCGGCAAGCGAGGCCGTGCGGCCTGCCGCGCAACGCGGCGCGCTCTATCGTCGCGGCGTTCTGATGCATCTCGGCAATCCGAAGGCGGTTCTGGCCTGGGTGGCGATCATGTCGCTCGGCCTCAAGCCGGGCGCTTCGCCGGAGATGGCCGTCACCGCCTTCGGCGGCTGCGTGCTCTTGGGGATCTCGATTTTTGCCGGCTATGCCGTGCTCTTCTCCACGGCACCGATGGTGCGCGGCTACGCCCGTGCGCGGCGGTGGATCGAGGGCAGTCTTGCCGTCTTCTTCGCGGGCGCCGGATCGCGCCTTCTGTTCTCACATTGACCGGATTTTCATCATGTCTATCGCTTCTCCGTTTCATGGTCTTTCGGCCTTTCCGCCCACGCCCGCCGATAGAGATGGCCGGGTCGACACCGAAGCCCTCGGCCGCCTGCTGGAACGCCTGTGTGATGCAGGCGTCACGTCGATAGGCCTTCTCGGCAGCACCGGGATCTATGCCTTTCTCACACGCGAGGAACGACGGCGAGCCGTCGAGGCTGCGGTCGAGTGCGTTCGCGGTCGTATTCCCCTCGTCGTCGGCGTCGGTGCTCTGAGGACAGACCATGCTCGGAGCCTGGCAAGGGATGCCGAGGTCGCCGGTGCAGACGCCCTTCTGCTTGCGCCGGTGTCCTACACGCCGCTGACCCAGGACGAAGCGTACGAGCATTTCCTGGCGGTTACCGAGGCGGCGAAACTGCCGCTTTGTATCTACAACAATCCCGGCACGACCCACTTCACCTTCAGCCGGGATCTTCTGCAGCGCCTATCCGATATCGAGACGGTCAGCGCCGTGAAGATGCCTCTGCCTGCTGACGGCGATTTCGCAGGCGAGTTGGCGGCATTGCGAGAGAAGACCAGGCTTGCGATCGGCTACAGCGGCGACTGGGGCGCGGCCGAAGCGCTGCTTTCAGGTGCCGACGCCTGGTACAGCGTCATCGGCGGCGTGCTTCCGCGCGTCGCCCTTGCCCTGAGCAAGGCCGCGATTGCAGGCGAGGGCGGCGAGGCGCATCGGCTCGATGGTCTCCTCCAGCCGCTCTGGAAAACGTTCAAAGAGTTCGGAAGCCTTCGCGTGGTCTATACGCTGCTCGACCTTCTCTCACTCGCCAGGGCAGAGCTCCCACGCCCTCTGTTGCCGCTCGGGTCGATGGACCGGCAACGGGTGCTCGAGGCCGTCGAGCCTCTGATCGCATTGGAGAGCGAGCTGAAGCCTCAATCCTTGTTGTAGAGGCCGCTCAGCGGTTTTTTCAGGATGCTTTCGCGCAGCGACGTGCCTGGCTCCCGGCGGGAGACGGCGGGCTGATCCGCCGGCGGTATCGGCCGGGGAAAGACCGGCTCGTCGCGGCGCATCTCGCGGCGGAGCGCATCCAACCGGGGATCGATCGCGGGTGACGTGGCCGGGTCCAGCCGCGGTGTATGCGGCAGCAGTTCGCGGCGGTAGGATTCGAGTGGCGCGACGGAAGAGGTGGGCGGCGGGTAGGGCTTCGCGTCGATATCCTCGTCGGCTGCATCAGCCTCGTCGAAACCTGCCACCGACGCGGCATAGTTCTGCTGGAAATTCGAAATGTCGGGTCCGACGGTCACCGCCCGCATGCGGGTGACGATCTTGCGCAGATCGACCGTATCCGGATCTTCCTCGCTTTGCTTGCTGTTGGCGCTGCTCGCCTTTGGCAGGAGCTTTTCGTCGACGCGGGAAAAGCGCATGCGCATCGGCACACTGATCGCCTCGCCAAAGGCGATCGCTTCGCCATTGCCGATCGAGGAGATGAAGCTCGTCGTCGAGATCGACGAGTTCGGGATGGCCGAGCGGATGATTTCCTGGTCGCGGTCGTTGGCGAGGCGCATGGCAAAGAGTGTCGAACACTGCGACAGGATCGTTTGGTCGAGCTCGCCCGGCCGCTGGGTGATGATGCCGAGCGAGACGCCGTATTTGCGGCCTTCCTTGGCGATGCGGGCGATCGCCTGGCGCGTCGGCACGAAGCCGAGGCTCGGATCGGAGGGGATATAACGGTGAGCTTCCTCGCAGACGACGAGCATGTGGATGGCGCCGTCGCTCCACAGCGCCACCTCGAAGGCCATGCGGCAGAGTACGGAGGCGACCGAATTGACGACCTCCGAGGGGATGCCGGCAAGCTGGAAGGTGCAGATCGGCCGGTTCTCGCCGGGGATGCGGAAGATCTGCGCGATGGTTTCGGTGATCGTGTCGCTGATCGTGTTGTTGGAGAACATGAAGTGATAGCGCGGATCGTTGATCGCAGCGATGAGGCGCATCTTCAACGACCGCAGGAAGGGCTTTTCCGAGCGGCCTTCCAGGCGGCCGATGCGCTCGTCGATCAGCGCCAGCAGATCGGCCATGCGGTAGGGAACCGGCGTATCGGCGGTGATCGAACTCTTTTCCGTCGTGCGGCGGACCAGCGAATTGTCGCTGCCGCGGAAGGCGCGCTTGGCTTCCGGCAGGATATCGCGCAGCATGTCGAGCTCTTCGGGCACCGGCGGGCGGCCGCGAAAGACGACTTCGGCGAATTCCTCCAGCCGCATCAGCCAGAAGGGCAGATCAAGCGTATCGGTATCGATGGTGACGGCGTGCTGAGGAAATGCGGCGGCGAATTCGTTATGCGGATCGAGGATCAGGACGCGCAGCTTCGGGTCCGCCGCGATCGCCTTGTGCAGGAGCAGCGACACGGCCGTCGACTTGCCGACACCGGTGGAGCCGACGACGGCGAAATGCTTGGAGAGCATCGAGGGGATGTGGATCGCCGCATCGATGCTTTCGTCCTGCGTCAGCTTGCCGATGACGGCGGTCGTACCTTCGCCGGCATCGTAGATGCGCATCAGGTCGGCGGATCGGATGCGGTGGGCGATGGCGCCGAGATAGGGATAACGCGAGATGCCGGTCGAGAATTCCTCGCGTCCGTCCTCGTCGACACGGACTTCGCCGAGCAGCTCGGTCTCGATCTTGAAAATATTGTCTTCGCCTTCGCCCCAGGCATGGCTGCCGGTGTTCATCTGATAGACGAGCGCGACGACGCGGTTGCGGCCGACGCTGATCGAAATCAGCCGCCCCACGGACCAGAGTTCGGTCAGATCGGTGCCGCCCTGTTCGGCGACGGCGGCAATCGTCGCCCGCGACCCGCTGCATGCAACGACGCGGCCGAGAAAGCGATTTCCCGGCGCATGGCCATCGCGGCGATCATGCTCGCCTGCCTTGCCAGAGGTGCGCAAGTCGTTGTTGAGCAAAGGGGCTACTCCATGCGGTAGCGTAGAAGAATAAAGTCGATCCTTTAACAAATCCTTCATCCTATCGATTTTCGGGGATGCAGGCGTGGGGCAGTTTTTATTGCGGCATGCGTTGACGCTGCGAAATTTTCTGTCTATCACTTCCGACCATGAAAATCGCAACGGCTCTTATCGTGGTGGGAAAGCGCATGGGCAGGATGGTGTAACCATCCGGCGATAGCCACCCATGCGCTAGATGACAGGCTCCTCAGGGGCCTTTTTTTATGCCCGAAATTCGGGCTTCCGGCCACAAACGCAATCCCAGCATCAAACGGAACAGACAGATGAGCACGGACAATCAGGCGGCAGGCAATCGGATGACGGGAGCGGAGATCGTTCTCAAGGCGCTGAAGGACAACGGCGTCGAACATATTTTCGGCTATCCCGGCGGCGCCGTCCTGCCGATCTACGACGAGATCTTCCAGCAGGAGGATGTCAAGCACATCCTCGTCCGCCACGAGCAGGGGGCAGGCCATGCGGCCGAAGGTTACGCCCGCTCCACCGGCAAGGTCGGCGTCATGCTCGTGACCTCTGGCCCGGGCGCCACCAATGCCGTCACGCCGCTGCAGGATGCGCTGATGGATTCGATCCCGCTCGTCTGCCTGACCGGACAGGTTCCGACCCCACTGATCGGCTCCGACGCCTTCCAGGAATGCGATACGGTCGGCATCACCCGGCCCTGCACCAAGCACAACTGGCTGGTCAAGGATGTCAACCAGCTTGCCGCCGTCATTCACGAGGCCTTCCGCATCGCCCAGTCCGGTCGTCCAGGCCCTGTCGTCGTCGATATTCCGAAGGACGTGCAGTTTGCGACCGGCACCTACACGCCGCCGGCGGATTATGCGATCCAGAAGAGCTACCAGCCGAAGATCCAGGGCGACCTCAACCAGATCCATGCCGCGATCGAGCTGATGGCGAATGCGCGCCGTCCGATCATCTATTCCGGCGGCGGCGTCATCAATTCCGGCCCCGAGGCTTCCAAGCTGCTGCGCGAGCTGGTCGAGCTCACCGATTTCCCGATCACCTCAACGCTGATGGGCCTCGGCGCCTATCCTGCTTCAGGCAAGAACTGGCTGAAGATGCTCGGCATGCACGGCTCGTACGAAGCCAACATGGCGATGCACGATTGCGATGTCATGGTCTGCATCGGCGCCCGCTTCGACGATCGCATTACTGGCCGTCTCAATGCCTTTTCGCCGAACTCGAAGAAGATCCATATCGATATCGATCCATCCTCGATCAACAAGAACGTCCGGGTCGATATCGGCATCCGCGGCGATGTCGGCCATGTCCTCGAAGACATGGTCCGCCTGTGGAGGGCGCTGCCGAAGAAGCCGGAAAAGGGTCGGCTGGACGACTGGTGGACCGATATCGCCCGCTGGCGGGCACGCAACTCCTTCGCCTACACGAAGAGCAATGACGTTATCATGCCGCAATATGCGCTGGAGCGGCTCTTCGCCCACACCAAGGACCGCGATACCTACATCACCACCGAGGTCGGCCAGCACCAGATGTGGGCGGCACAGTTCTTCGGTTTCGAGCAGCCGAACCGCTGGATGACCTCGGGCGGTCTCGGCACGATGGGCTACGGCCTGCCTGCCGCGCTCGGCGTGCAGATCGCCCATCCCGACAGCCTCGTCATCGACATTGCCGGCGACGCCTCGATCCAGATGTGTATCCAGGAAATGTCGGCGGCGATCCAGCACGATGCGCCAATCAAGATCTTCATCATGAACAACCAGTATATGGGCATGGTGCGCCAGTGGCAGCAGCTGCTGCACGGCAACCGCCTTTCGAATTCCTATACGGAGGCGATGCCCGATTTCGTCAAGCTGGCGGAAGCCTATGGCGCCGTTGGCCTGCGCTGCGAAAAGCCGGATGCGCTTGATGACACCATTCTGGAGATGATCGAGGTCAGAAAGCCTGTCATCTTCGATTGCCGCGTCGCCAATCTCGCCAATTGCTTCCCGATGATCCCCTCGGGCAAGGCCCATAACGAAATGCTGTTGCCGGACGAAGCCACCGACGAAGCGGTCGCCAATGCGATCGACGCCAAGGGCCGCGCGCTCGTCTGATCAGGGAAGGAACTAAGAACATGAACGCACACCTACAGCCCACGGGCTCCGCCTATTTCATCTCGCCGGAAACGGCGGCGGTCGAAAGCCACACGCTTTCGGTTCTCGTCGACAACGAACCGGGCGTTCTTGCCCGGGTCATCGGCCTGTTTTCCGGCCGCGGCTACAATATTGAGAGCCTGACGGTCTCCGAGACCGAGCATCAGGCGCATCTTTCCCGCATCACCGTCGTCACACGCGGGACGCCGCAGGTGCTGGAGCAGATCAAGGCGCAGCTCGAGCGCATCGTGCCGGTGCACCGCGTCGTCGATCTGACGGTGCGCGCCCGCGAGCTTGGCCAGGATCGGCCGATCGAGCGCGAAGTGGCGCTGGTCAAGGTGATCGGCGAGGGCGAGATGCGCGCCGAGACCCTGCGCCTTGCCGATGCCTTCCATGCCAAGGTGGTGGATGCGACGGTCGGCCACTTCATTCTGGAGATCACCGGCAAATCATCGAAGATCGATCAGTTCGTGGCGATTATGAAGCCGCTCGGCCTCATCGAGGTGTGCCGTACCGGCATTGCGGCGATGAACCGCGGCGTGCAGGGCATGTAAAAATTACAGCCCGGGCATGTAAGGATTACAGCCCGGGAATCAAAGCCCGATGCTGCAATAATTGAGAAAACCGCTGAGATCAAAGCATCTCCAGCGGCTTTTTCTTTGTGGGCGGTGGAAAGGCGGCGTCGAGGGCATCCCAGTCGTCGTCGGTGATGTCGAGCGAGACGCAGTCGCGGTTTTCGGCTGCGCGCTCGGCATTCGAGGTCTTCGGAATGACGATGACGCCGCCGCGTTCCAGCAGGAAAGCGAGCGCCAGCTGGGCGGGCGTTGCCTGATAGGCCTTGGCGATGCGGATCAACTCGGGATGGTGCAGGATATTTCCCTGCTCGATCGGCGAATAGGCCATGATAGGAATGCCGCGGCTCTGGCACCAGGGCAGCAGATCGAACTCAATGCCGCGGCGGGAAAGGTTATAGAGCACCTGGTTGGCGGCGACCTTGGTGCCGTCGGGCACTCCGAGCAGTTCCTCCATGTCGTCGGTGTCGAAGTTGGAGACCCCCCAGGCGCCGATCTTGCCGGATGCCTTGAGTGTTTCAAAGGCGGCGACGGTCTCTGCGAGCGGATGGTCTCCGCGCCAGTGCAGCAGATAGAGATCGATGCGATCGGTGCCCAGCCGTTCGAGACTGCGCTCGCACGCCTCGATCGTGCCTGTCAGGCTGGCATTCCAGGGATAGACCTTGCTGACGATGAAAACCTCGTCGCGCCGGCCCCTGATCGCCTGGCCGACGATCTCTTCTGCGCCACCGTCGCCGTACATTTCGGCGGTGTCGATCAGCGTCATGCCGAGATCGATGCCGGCCCTCAGGCTTTCGATCTCCGCTTTGGCATGGCCGGCATCCTCGCCCATCGCCCAGGTTCCCTGGCCGAGCGCCGGCACTTCTACGCCGTTCGGGAAGGTGATTGTCGGAATCCGGCTGTCTTGCATGATCTTTTCCATTTTGCAGGAGATTGCGGCGATTTCTTATCTTTCAAGTAATCCTGTCACCATGACAATGATGTAATGGTATCGGCCACTTAGGACAGTTATGCTGACCTAAATAAACAGGCCGCAGAAAGCTGGCTTCGGGAGGTCGCATGCCGCTGGATACATTTCTCGCCCTCGTTCTCTTCGCCTTCACGACCTCGATCACGCCGGGGCCGAACAATATGATGCTCTTCGCATCGGGCGTGAATTTCGGCTTCCGCAGGACGATCCCGCATATGTTCGGCATCGGTGTCGGTTTCTTCTCGCTGCTGATCGGCGTCGGCCTTGGGCTCGGCGCGCTGCTGCACACGGTGCCTATGGTCTATACGGCGCTGAAATTTGCGGGCGGAGCCTATCTCCTCTGGATCGCCTGGAAGATCGCCTCGTCGCGCTCGCTCAGCGAAGGCGGGAGCGGCGTCGAGCCGATGTCCTTCTTCGCGGCGGCCGCCTTCCAGTGGGTCAACCCGAAAGCCTGGGTGATGGCGGTCACCGCGATGGCGACCTACACCAATCCGCAACTCTACCTGGTGAGCGTGCTGATCGTGGGTCTCGCTTTTGCGGCGGTCAATGTGCCCAGCGTCTCGACATGGGCCGGCTTCGGCTCGGCGCTGAGGGAATGGCTTTCCGATCCGGTGCGGCTGAAATGGTTCAATATCAGCATGGCGGTGCTGTTGGTGCTAAGCCTCTGGCCGATGCTAAAATAGAGTGAGTGCCGGCTTCATGAGCATCAGCCAGAGAATGCCGATGACGGCGAAGAAGGCCGGAAAACCGCAGGCAAACCAGATGCGGTAAAGGCTGAAATAGGCCGGCGGCAGGGCCTTTCGCGCTGTGGCTGCGGCACGGGCGAGATCGCGCAGCCGGATCTGGATCCAGACGACCGGCAGCCAAAACAGGCCGGTCACGACATAAAGCAGCAGCGACAGCGCAATCCATCCCTCCGACAGGTCCCAGCCGATCGACCGGGCCAGCAGATAGCCGGTCACCGGCTGGAAAATAGCTGCGGTGGCCGTGAAGAGGGTGTCGGCGATGACAACCGTGCTGGCGACATGGGCGATCAGACGGGGATCGCGTGTCCGGTGCGCCATCACCATGAAGAAGGCGATGCCGGCGCCGGTGCCTAAGAGCACGGTCGCGCCGATGACATGGGCAAGCAGCAGCCATTCCTCAAGCATCAGCGTTCATCCAGCGTGGAAAGTGCGGTGAGCGTCAGCAGGATCGATGGCAGCACCTTGACGAGGGGACCGAGCGGATCGAGCCAGAGGGCGGGTTCGAGCAGGCTGGCGCCGGCAAGATAGGCGAACGACACGGCCAGCATGCCGAGAAGGGCACGTTTCGCCAGCGGGCGAAGGAGGACGGCGGCGCCGAGAGCGATGTCGATCAGGCAGGTTGCAAGCGTCAGCGCCGTGGCTGCGGCCTGAGGCATGAACGGCAGGAAGTGAGCGGATGTCTTCTCCAGCGTCAGCAGCGGGATCAAACCTGAGAGCAGCCAGAAAGCGGATAGGCCCGATATGACGAGCGGCTTCAGAAGATAGAGCCTGGCAAACCAGAGATCCTGTACGCCGGACGGATTGGCCGAGAGCGTCGCTGCCGCGGGTGTTGTGGCAAGGCTGCTCCCTGTTTTCGAGCTCCGCACGCCTTCGGACATGACAGTCATCGCCGTCGAGCGCAGCGGCGAACGCCAGCCGAGGAGGCCTGCGATATCGGCCAGCCACGTCACCGGCCTGGCAAGCCAGGGGGCAAGGGAAAACACACGGGCTGGCTGCAGGCCGAGCCACTGGCGGTGAAGGCGGACGAGATCGGTGAGCGTCAGAACTTCGTCGGCGGCGAGATCGATATCGCCGGAGATGCCGCCGGAGACCGCCTGCGACACGGCTTTCGCCACATCGTCCACCGAAAGCGTTTCGACCAGACTTTCGGCATGGACCAGCGGCAGCACCAGGGGAAAGGCGCCAAGCGCCCGCAGCAGCGCCGAGCCGCCATGGGCATTGCGGCCGAGAACGAGGGCAGGGCGCAGGATGAGGTGAGGCAGACCGCTTGTCGCCAGCGCCTCGTCGGCCCGCCGCTTGGTAGCGAGGAAGGGCAGATCACCAGCGGCTCCCGTCGTCCTTGCCGATATCTGCACGATCAGCGGGCGCGACGAGCGTTTTGCGGCGGAATAGAGCGCCAGCATCGCCTCTGCCTGGGTGGCCGACAGATCATCCGAGAGGCCGTCCTGCAGAGCGCCGGCGCAATTGACGACAACATGCCGGTTCTTGAGGATCTCGTCCCAATCCGCCGGTTTCGTCATGCATGAAAGATCTGCGCGCCGCCAGTCGATCGCCGGCTGTTTCAGGCGCGCACGCGCGGGATTGCGGCCGAGGCCGGTCACGACGTGGCCGTCGGCGACGAGCCGGGCCGCGACGACGGATCCTATAAAACCGGTTGCGCCGAGAATCAGAATGTTCATGGCAGGAGATTAGCGGAAAAGCGCATGAGACATAGAAGGGCTTGGCGGGCCTGCGGCATCTGTTAGAAATAGCGGGCAGTTTCGGGAGGGCTTCGCCTTGCACGACCATGACGACGACCATGAGCACGCCCACGGGCATGATCACGACAACCATTATTCCGACATGCAGGCGCGCGTGAAGGCGCTGGAAACGCTGCTGACGGAGAAGGGGCTCATCGATCCGGCAGCGATCGACGCGATCGTCGAGACCTACGAGACGAAGGTGGGGCCGAGGAACGGCGCGCATGTCGTCGCCAAGGCCTGGAGCGATCCTGATTTCGCCGACTGGCTGAAGCGTGATGCGACGGCGGCCATTGCCAGCCTCGGCTATACCGGCCGACAGGGCGAGCATATGCGCGCCGTCTTCAATACGGCCGAGACCCATAATCTCGTCGTCTGCACGCTCTGCTCCTGTTATCCCTGGTCGGTGCTCGGCCTGCCGCCGGTCTGGTACAAGGCGCCGGCCTATCGTTCGCGCGCCGTCATCGATCCGCGCGGCGTGCTGGCCGAATTCGGGCTGACGCTGCCTGAGGATAAGAAGGTCCGCGTCTGGGATTCGACGGCGGAGCTGCGTTACCTCGTCATTCCCGAGCGGCCCGAAGGGACCGACGGAATGGACGAGCAGGCGCTCGCTGGCCTCGTCAGCCGCGATGCGATGATCGGTACGGCCGTTGCCGGCAAGCCGGAGAGCTTGACATGAACGGACCGCACGATCTCGGCGGGCAGATGGGGTTCGGACCTGTCGCGCCCGAAAAGGACGAGCCTTATTTCCATGCCGAATGGGAAAAGCGGGCGCTCGGCATCACGCTTTCCTGCGGCGCTTTCGGCGCCTGGACCATCGACGAAAGCCGGCACGCGCGCGAGAATATTCCGCCGGCCGCTTATCTCGCCGCCAGCTATTACGAGATCTGGATCCGCGGCATCGACAAGCTGCTCGAACGGCATGGCTTTGCGACTCGCGCGGAATTGCTGTCCGGTCATGCGCAGCAGCCAGGAGCCGTTCCGAAGCGGGTGCTGAAGGCGGACATGGTGCCCGGCGTTCTTGCGAAGGGCGGGCCTTGCGATCGTCCTGTTAAGACCGCGCCGCGCTTCGTGGCCGGCGAAGGGGTGAAGACAAAGAATTTCAATCCAGTAACACATACGCGCCTGCCGCGTTATGCCCGAGCCAAAACAGGCGTGGTCGAGGCAGTGCAGGGTGCTTTCGTCTTCCCTGACGACAATGCGCATGGCGAGGGCGAAAACCCGCAATGGCTCTATACGGTCGTTTTCGACGGCGCGGAGCTTTGGGGTGGAGATGCCGATCCCACGCTGACCGTGTCGATCGATGCTTGGGAGAGCTATCTTGAGCCGGCATGAAATGTCGCCGCTGACGCAATCGTCCGGGCTGCCGACGTCGCCGGAGGGCGAGCCGGTTTTTCCCGAGCCATGGGCGGCCGAAGCTTTCGCCATGACCGTGCACCTGCACGCAAAAGGCCTGTTCAGCTGGAGCGAATGGGCTGAAACGCTTTCCGCGCAATTGCACAAGCCTGGCCGGGCCGAAGATGGCAGCGACTATTTCGACTGCTGGGTGGGGGCACTCTGCGACCTTATCGTCGACAACGGCATTGCCGATGCGGAAACGATCCTGGCACTGCAACAGAGCTGGCAGCGGGCGGCGGAGGCGACGCCGCATGGACGGCCGATCGAGCTCGGCAACGATCCCTCACGCTGATCCTTAGAGCGGTTCAGCTGTTCACGGAAGCGCAGAACCGCTCTAAGTCTTTGTTTTCTACGTAATTCCGGACGGAAAACCGCTTCGCACTTTTCCTGGAATTACTCTACGACGGGAATTGCCGGTAGCACTCCTCGGCTACCTGACGCAGCGTCTCGCGGGAGATTTCGCCGGTCACGGCATAACCGAGTTCGCCGTCGATCCAATAGAAGGTTTCAAGATTGCCCGATGAGGCGAAGCGGAAGCTCGTCGTGCGGTTCTCCGTGTTGCGGCCGACCATGACGGTCAGGCGCTCGCCGGCCTGGTTTTCATACATGAACATCGCGCCCGGCCTGCCGTCGACCGGCAGCAGGCGGCCGCCGACTAGCTTGAAGCCGAGCGGCTGTAGGTTCGGAATCTTGAGGTTCTGGATTGCCAGGCGCTTGCCGAGCCAGCTGGCGAGGTGGACCTCCTCGTTTGCGAAGACCTCGACAGGGTGGCGAACCTCGGCGGCATAGACCGTAAACGCGGTCTGGGCCTGTTTTGGCAGGGTTTCGGAGCCGGCAAGCTGCAGTTCCGGCTTTTCCAGAAGTGCGGGGCCATAATGGCCGCTGACGGCGCCGAGCGTGAAGACGAGGAGGGCTGATGCGGTGATCGCCCAGCGTTTCGCTCCCGATGAAACGGCGCGCGGGGGGACGACGAGCAGAGGATCGGTGTCCTTCGCCTTCTCATAACGGGCAAACAGCGATCGGATGCCTGAATTCTGCGCCTGCCATTCGGCGACCATCGCCGCCTCGTCGGGATTGTCGGTCAGGAAGGCCTCGATGCGGGCGCGCACCGTTTCCGGCAGCTGGCCGTCGGCATAGGCGTGAAGGTCGGCTTCGGTGACGCTCGGATTGGTCTCGTTCATTTCGGTCTCCGAAGCGTAATGATGTTGTCGGCCTTCAATCGCTCGGCGACGCGCCGGCGGGCGCGCGACAGGCGGGACATGACGGTGCCGATCGGGATATCGAGCGCGGCTGCGACCTCGCCATAGGTGTATCCCTCGATGACCACGAGCATCAGCACAGCGCGGTGTTCCTCCGAAAGGCTGTTCAGCGCATCGTCCAGCCGAGCACGTTCCAGCGGATCGGCCGGCGGTTCGGGCACGGCCAGATTTTCTGCGGCATCGAGCTCGACAAGGCCATCGCGAGTCTTGCCGCGCCGGCCGTTGCGGTAGAGATTGGTCATGATGGTCAGGACCCAGCCGCGCAGGTTGAGGCCGCGCCATTGGCCGCGGCGCGTGAGAACCTTTTCGACGCAATCCTGGAGCAGATCCTCGCCATCGGCATCCGAACGAGTCAGGCTGCGCGAATAGCGCCTGAGCGAGGGCAGGAGGGCCAGGATCTGGCCCTCGAAGGTTTCGGGTGCGGGTATCTTCATGCCGGCTCTCTTGGCATCAGGGCCCCTGCAATCAAGGTTTGGCGAGATCCCAGTTGCCGCCGACGCCGTCGCCGGTGATGTCGCCCATCTTCGTGTCCTTGACCCAATAATAGAGCGGCATGCCGTCCTTGGCCCATTGTTTCGTGCCATCTTTGCGATCGATGATCGAATATGCACCATCGGCCTTGGCATCGGAAGCCGCCATCAGCGGCGGCCAGTTCTTGGCGCAATCGTCGTAGCAGTTGGACACGCCCTTGACGTCCTTCTTGAAGGTGTAGAGCGTCATGCCGTTTTCGCCGGCAAGCACCTTGCCCTTGGCGGAGTCGACTTCCTTGACGGGAGCAGCGGCGAAAGCAGCGGTCGCGGCAAGGGCGGCGGCGGCCACGACGGATAGGAATTTCACGGATTTCATGGTGTCTCTCCTCAGATTGGGCACGCAATCTTGCGCTACCTGAGATGAGACACGAGGCGCGGTGGTTTTATTCCAGGCGCAGCAAAAGTTTTCGCGGCGGGCGAGGTGGGCCGAAGCCCGTTTTCGCCCGCACATGTCGCGTCGAGCGGCTTGCCACTATTCTCCTGACGCGGAGGCTGCCGCCATGTCGACCCACACCGCTTCGAATACATGGCCATCGGGATCTTCGAAGGCACGGTTGTAGAGCCAACCCATGTCCGTCGGCGCGCGTGGATCGGCTTTGCCCCCGGCGGCTGCGGCTGCCTCGACGATAGCGTCCACCTCTTCGCGGCTGTCCATCGTCAGCGCGATCAGCACTTCGCTCGCCTTTTGCGCTTCGGCGACAGGCTTTGGCGTGAAGGTCGCGAAAAAATCGCGCGTCAGCAGATGGAAGAAAATGGCGTCGGTCCAAACCATGTTCGACGCCTGGTGATCGCTGAACTGTTCGTTCTTGCTGCAGCCGATGGCTTCATAGAAGCGGGTCGCAGCAGCAAGGTCTTTCACCGGCAGGTTCACGAAAATCATCTTCGACATTGCAGTTCTCTCCTCTTCCTTTGTCTCCAGGCTTTGTCTTCCAGGCGAGGGCTTTGCCTCACACAAATTCCTGCACGATGGTGTCGCTGGCATGAATGCAGACGATTTCGAGCCTTCCGGTGCCGACATTCTCAAAGCGGTGTGGAATGTTGGCGGCCACGACGACGATATCGCCGGGAAAGCCGCGGGTCTTGGCGTCGCCTACGGTGAATTCGGCTTCGCCTTTCCTGACTGCCCATGTCTCGGAATAGGGGTGGACATGCAGAGCGGGCCCTTGGCCGGGCTCGTTGTCGACCAGGAAAAGCGATATCTCGCCGCCATGGTCGCGGCCCTCGAAGCGGACAGTGCGGCTCTGATCGGGTCGCACTTCCTGGTGGCGAAGAATCCTGTACATCACGTGCCTCCCCTTGGTGCCGTCTAGAACGCAAAACTATCTTCGCGAGAAGATATATTTGCAAACTATCTTCCTGTCAAGATATCTTCCGAGACTCGGTTGGAAGGTGTATGTCTCTCTTGTGGTGATGTGAGGCAGAGAATGATGAATGGAACGAAAGGGGACGGTGGCCGCCCCGGGGACGAGGACTGCCCCAGGGAGGACCATGTCGACCGGCTGCGCCGGCAATGGGCGCTGGAACTGCCCGACCTCGACACCGAGCCGATGGCGATCCTGGGGCGGGCCTTTCGTCTATCCAACCTGGTGCGCCCCAGCATCGAAGCGACATTTGCCGATTTTGGCCTCGACCGCGGCGAATTCGATGTGATCGCAACGCTTCGCCGTTCCGGACCGCCTTACCTGATGACGCCGACGGAGATGTATTCGGCGCTGATGATCTCGTCCGGAGGCCTGACCCACAGGCTTGACCGGCTGGAGAAGGCGGGACTGATCCGCCGCGAGAAATCGCCGCGTGACGGGCGCAGCGTGCTGGTGGCTTTGACCGAGGCGGGTGCGGCACTCGCCGAACAGGCCTTCCGTACCGACATGGCGAGCGAATCCTCATTTCTGCAGGCTCTTGATGGAAAGGAGCGTGAGGCGCTTGCGGCGCTGCTGCGCAAGCTGATCGCAGGAATTGAAAGTGAGCAGGCGCGAAGTGGGGCAGAGGGCGAGAACGCCGGCTGAATGGTGATCGACGCCGTCACCGTTCAGGCAGCAACACGCTGCTTTTGCAGGTCATTTACATCACTGCTGCTTTCGGATATGATATATCCTTAATTCCATTGGCGGAACCAGCTATCACACGAGTTGCTGAATGATCCTGAAAAGCCAGGTCGAGTGGGCGCTGCACTGCTGCGCCATTCTCGCGGGCCTGCCAGAGGGCAGGTATCTTTCCACCAAGGCGCTCGCCGAGCTTCATGGTCTGCCGAAGGAATATCTCTCCAAAGCACTGCAGAGCCTTTCGCAGGCATCGCTGGTCGAGACCACGCTCGGTCCGAGTGGCGGCTACAGGCTTGCCAAGACCCCCTCGGATATCAACTTTCTCGAGATCGTCGAGGCGGTCGAGGGGAAGGCGCGCAGCTTCACCTGTACGAACATCCGGGAGAACAATCCCTGCCGGCCGGCCGGTTATTGCGACAGCAAGCCCTGCGCGGTTGCCCGCATCATGTGGGAAGCCGACGAGGCCTGGCGCGATACGCTGAGGCGCGTCCGGCTTTCCGATCTGGTCGGCACCTTGTCCGAGGAAGTGCCGGCCGACATTTGGCGAAGCACGTTCGAATGGGTGCTCAAGCGCGCCGGCTGAGCGGCGTGCCGGTCTCTATGCCTTGAAGATGGTCCTGATGGTCTTCAGGATGGCATGGGCGCTGCGGGCATGTTCCGGGGGCAAGGAGGCGCCATTGCGGAAACGCTCGGCGCGGCTGGCGAGGTGGTCGGCGATTTCTTCCGCCAGCGCCGGGCGTTCGCTTAGCAGCGGCGCGAAGGCCTCCTGGTCGATTTCATAGGCGGTCACGGGGGTCAGAGCCTCCAGGGTGCACACTTCCTGCATGCCGGCGAGCAGTCCGGTCTCGCCAAAAAAGTCGCCCGGCGCGAGCCGTCCGCGTTCCTCGCCTGCGTTCCTCGCCGCGATGATGCCGGCGCGCACCATCATCAGTGAGGGGAGCATTTCGTCCTCCCGCACGATCACATCGCCCTTGCGGAACTCCCGGACAGTCGCGGTTTCGGCGAGCCTGCGCTTTTCATCGGACGTTAGTGTCGTAAAGACCGGAATGGCCTCGATCAGGGCAAGCGGCGTTACGCTCGGCGGCTTTGCGCTTTCTTCCGTCGGCAGATCGGCGGTCAGCACCGTCGCCGAGGGCGGGATGGCCAGCAGCAGGCCGGCGGATTTGCAATGGCGATAGACGAGATCGAGCACCTCGTTCCGCGCCGGCACCCGCTGGCTCGGGCTCGTCACCCGAAACTGCAGCTCGACCTCAAGTGCGGTGGCATCCAGTCCCTTCAGCGCGACGACCGGCGGCGGTTCGCGCACGATCGAATTACAACTCGCAAGTGCCGTTGCCATGACGTGCCGGACCGATGCCGGCATCCGCGTCGGGGCGATGCGGATGGTGAGGATCAGGAGATGGCTCTCGTCAGGCCGGCTGACATTCGTCAGGCCGAGCTTTGCCAGAAAACTGTTCGGCAGTACGACGACATTGTTGGCGCTGGTCAGGATGTGTGTCGCGCGCCAATTGCTTTCGACGACGCGTCCCTCGGTGCCGTCGCTGAGAAGGATCCAGTCGCCGATGATGTATGGCCGGCCGAGTGTCAGGGCGATGCCGGAGAAGAGGTCCGCGAGTGTGTTCTGCAGCGCCAGGCCGAGAATGATGGCGACCACGCCCGAGGTCGCGACGAGGGTTCCGATCGGTACGCCGAAGACGAAGGCCAGAACCGACAGGGCCATGCCGATATAGACGACGCCGATGACCAGATCCTGTAGCAGGCGAGCCTCTCGCGGACTGCCCTCCAGCACCAGATAGAGCCTGATGAAACCGATGACGGCCCATGCCAGATGGATCCACCAGAGCGTTTTTGCGACGATGACGAGCAGGGCCCGCGGATCCTCGGACTCATATCCTTGAAACCGGTGGGGTTCGATGCCGCTGCCGACGAGGATCAGCGTCATCACTGCAAAGAAGAGGATCTGCACCACCAGCCGCGTCGTCGGCCGATGACGGGAGAGCAGATGCCAGACGACGATACCGGCAAATCCTACTGTTATCAGGGATATCAGAGGTTTGCCGAAGAGGGCGTCGTCAATCATCTCTCTGTCTCCGGGGTGCAGGCCGCACATGATTCAGCATCTCGGCCGCCTGCGCAAGCATCAGGCCTGCGCAGGCGGTATTGTATCGGCCCGAAAATCGGAACCGACTTTCGGAAAGCACGATGCGTAGATGCAAAGTGTTGCAGCGTCCTTTGCGCGTCTGAAAGACGCGCGGCGCTGTAATGCGATCGTCACTTCTTGAGCGGATAGGTCAGCTCTTTCTGGTTGGTGTCGACGACGAAGACGGCGAGCAGGCGGGCGGGCTTAGTCTCGCTGCCGTTGGCGCTGACGCCATGACGGTCGCCCGGCATTTCGGAGAAGCTCTCTCCGGCCTGATAGACCTTGACCGGGCCGTCATTGACCTGGCTGCGGATCGACCCTTCGAGCACGGTGGCGTAGATGAAGGCGGTGTCGGGATGAGTGTGGCCTTCGGAGAAGCCGCCCGGGCCGTATTCGACCAGCACGCCCTTGATGCTCTTACCCGGCACGTTCGGAAGCTCGTGCTCATAGACGAGTGTCACCTTCGCAGACTCGCTGCTGTCATGGGCGCTGACGCCGGTGGCAGCCGGAAAGGCGAGGGTGGCGGCGAGGAAAAATGTTCTGATCATCGGAATCTCCGTGGTTGCTGGGTGGTCGGGGGAAGACGCGCCCGAGCGGTCGCGTCTTGAGGGCACGTCAATCATGTCGGCTGGGTGGAGTTTGCGAACCACTGCTCGAAGGTGATCGAACCAAGCCGCGGATTGTCGTCGGAAACGAGCGACTGGTCGTTCAGTCTGGCGCCGAAATATCTCGCCTCGACGTCAGCCTCGGTGGTGCGCGGGTCTTTCATGGCCTTCAGATAGCGGGCGACGAGCTCGCTGAGGCGCACCCGTTCCGGACCAGCGATCTCGAGCGTCGCGTTGGCCGGAGCAGAGAGGGCCACGTCCGCCATGGCGTCCGCCACGTCGTCGGAAGCAATCGGCTGCACATAGGCCGGAGACAGGTGGACCGTCTGGCCGACCGTTCCCGATTGGGCGATGCCGCCGAGGAATTCCATGAACTGCGTCGAATGGACGATGGTGTAGGGAATTCCCGATGCCTTGATCAGTTTTTCCTGGGCAAGCTTGCCGCGGAAATAGCCGCTTTCCTGCAGACGTTCAGTGCCGACGACGGAGAGGGCGATATGGTGCTTGACGCCGGCAGCTTTTTCGGCGGCGAGAAGATTGCGGCCCGAGGTCTCGAAAAATTCGAGCACGGCCTTATCCTCGAAGGACGGCGAGTTAGCGAGGTCGAGCACGACTTCGGCGCCCGAGAGCGCCTCTGCCAGTCCTTCTCCCGTGATCGTGTTGACGCCGGAGTTCGGCGAGGCGGCGATCACGTCATGGCCGCGTTTGCGCAGGCGTTCGACAGTCTTTGAACCGATGAGGCCGGTTCCGCCGATGACAACGATTTTCATAATGGATCTCCGTTCGCTGTCGTGGTGCGGCAGCGTCAAAGGTGAATCTTCTCAATGAATTGCGCGGTTTAGTTCAGGCCAGCCTTATCGAGGCCGTAGGCCTTGTCGGCCGTGCCGGGCACGGTCTTGAAGCCGACATTGACGCGGTTCCAGGCGTTGATCGCCATGACGACGAAAGTCAGATCCGAGATTTCCTTCTCGGAAAGCTGGCCGCGCACCCGTTCGTAAATCTCGTCGGGAACGCCGCCTTCGGAAAGCTCGGTCAGTGCTTCGGTCCAGGCAAGGGCTGCGCGCTCGCGGGGGATGAACAGGTTCGATTCCCGCCAGATGGCGACGTGGTAGAGCCGCAGTTCCGTCTCGCCGTAGATCTTGGCCTGCTTCACATGCATGTCGAGGCAAAAGCCGCATCCATTGATCTGTGAGGCGCGGATCTCGACGAGGGCCTGCAGCTTCTCGTCGATCACGCTGCTCTTCAGCGCCATGCTGAATTCCATGAATTTCTTGAAAAGCTCGGGGGACTGTTGGGCGTAGTTCAGTCGCTGAGTCATGTGTCTCTCCTTTAATTAAGGATATTGAATATCCTTATGGATAGAAGATATCCTTAATTGCTGGACTGTAAAGCCATTCTCGTTTAGTCTGGCTGCATAAAGCCTATGCGCAAAAGTATGAGGGTACGGGGATGGATATCGTTTCGGCATTGCGGACCTTTCAGCGCGTCGTGGAGACGGGTTCGTTTTCGGCGGCGGCGCACGATCTCGACGTGACGCAGCCCGCCGTCTCGCGACAGGTCGCAGCCCTCGAGGGCCATTTCAACACCCGCCTCCTGCATCGCACGACGAGTGGCCTGTCGCTGACGGCAGAGGGGGAGCGGATGCTGCCGATGGCGCTGCGGATTCTCGAAGCGGTTGAGGAGCTTGGCGATGCGGCCGGATCGGACGGAACCATGGCCTCGGGAAAGGTCAGGCTCAGCGTTCCAGCACCACTCGGCCTCTATCTCAGCGAGCGGCTCGGCGATCTTCTTGCCGCCCATCCGAAGCTCTCGGTCGAACTCATCTTCAGGGAGCAGGGCTCTGATATGATCGAGGAGCGCCTGGATCTCGAAGTGCGCTTGGGCCAGGTCGCCGACAGCAGCCTCGTCTGCCGGCGGATCGGCTGGACGACGGCCTTCCTCGTCGCCTCGCCCGCCTATCTCGCGCGCAGGGCTGCCCCCCGCACACCGAAGGAGATCAAGGACCATGAATGCCTGTGTTACAACAGGGCGGGCGAGGCCAATACTTGGTCCTTCTCGAACGGTTCGGAAGACATATCGGTCCGGATCTCGCCGCGACTGACCGCCTGCAATGCGGTCGCCATCCACCGGGCAGCCCTTGCTGGAGCGGGTCTTGCGGTGCTTTCGCATATCATCGCGATGCCCGATATCGCCGCCGGCCGGCTGGTCCCCGTGATGAGGGATTTCCAGCCGAGCCGGCTGCCGGTTACCGTCGTCTATCCCTCGCGGCGCAACATGCCGTTGCGCGTCAAGACGGTTCTCGATTTTCTCACCGACGCTATGGGGCAGGACCCGTCGATGTGTGCCAGTGGCGCGGACCGGCAGTGGAACTGATGATTGTCCGGCCGGGCGATTTGCCGTTTTCCGCCTTGCCTAAAGCCCGCGAATCCTGCCAAGTCCTGCGATCATGCAATTTGCGCCGCAACAAGACGAAGCCCTGAAGGCTGTTTCGAAATGGCTGAAGGAAGGGCGCTCGCCGCTCTTTCGCCTGTTCGGCTATGCCGGAACGGGGAAGACGACGCTTGCCAAGCATTTCGCCGAGAATGTCGATGGCGACGTGCTGTTTGCCGCCTTTACCGGCAAGGCGGCGCAGGTGCTGCGCTCGCGCGGCGCCTCCAACGCCCGGACGATCCATTCGCTGATCTACCGGCCGCGCGGCGAGGAGGCGGTGGAAGACGAGGAAACAGGCAAGACCTCGATCGCGCCGATGTTTTCGATCAACCGGCAAAGCCCGGTCGCCAAGGCGGCGCTGATCATCGTCGACGAATGCTCGATGGTGGACGAGGCGCTCGGCAAGGATCTGATGAGCTTCGGCACGCCGATCCTGGTGCTCGGCGATCCCGGCCAGCTGCCGCCGGTGACCGGTGGCGGCTACTTCACCAATCAGGATCCGGACTACCTGCTCACCGATATCCACCGGCAGGCGCGCGACAATCCGATCATCAAGCTCGCCATGCAGGTGCGCGAAGGCAATGAGGTGATGTACGGCGATTACGGCACGGCCAAGGTGATCTCGAAGAACGAGGTGACGCAGCAGCTGGTGCTCGATGCCGACCAGGTGCTCGTCGGCACCAACCGTACGCGGCGGCGCTACAATCAGCGCCTGCGTGAGCTGAAAGGCTTCAATGCCGATTATCCGCAGACCGGCGACAAGCTCGTCTGCCTCAGGAACGATCCGGCCAAGGGCCTGCTCAACGGTTCGCTCTGGCAGGTAATGACCTCATCTAAGGAAACGACGAAGCCGGGCATCAATCTGCTCGTTCGCCCCGAAGACGACGACATGGACCGCGGGGCTGCCAAGATCAAACTGCTGAAGCAGGCCTTCGAGGATGTCGAGGGCGAGATTCCCTGGAACACCCGCAAACGCTACGACGAGTTCGACTTTGGCTATGCGCTGACGGTGCATAAGGCGCAGGGTTCGCAATGGAACGATGTCGTGCTCTTCGACGAGAGCTGGGCGTTTCGCGATACCCGGGAACGCTGGCTCTATACCGCGATCACGCGCGCGGCGGAGACGCTGACGATCGTCCGCTAATCCCAGTCGCACTCGCGAGCAGCTCGCTTCTGCTGATCGGACAAAAGAAAGAGGAGACGGTGGCGGCCGTCAGGGGGCGTGATTCAGGCCTGCACGATTCCGAGCAGAACTGCCTTGGCGATGGCCTGGAAACGGTTGTTGGCGCGGAATTTCAGGATAATTCCGGCCTCCAGGTCACGGGTCTCGTCATGTTTCAGGTCGAGCGCCCGGGCGATTCGCTGGGTCGAATAACCCTCGGCCATCAGTTCCAGGCAACGCCGCTCCTGTGCGGTCAGGCTTGCACTGTCCTGATTGTCGTTTAGCGGCGGCGACTCGACGCTGCCGTCGAAATCCAGGAGATCGCCGACCTGCTGGAGCTGTCGGTGCAGCGTCGACATCTCGGCCGTCAGTTCGCGCTTGCGCACCTGCAGGGCCTCGCGGAACATCGCCTCGGCCGTTTCCTGCGAATCGGCGTTGCGGAGTTCGTCCATCAGTTCCTGGATGACGGCGATCGGCATGCCGGTTTCGCGGCAGACTGTAATGACGGCCATGCGCATCACGTCGTCCTGGCCGTAGACCCGCATCAGGCCGATGCGGTTGGCTGAAATCAACCCTTTCTCTTCATAGAAATGCAGTGTCCTGTGCGTGACGCCGAATGCGTTTGCCATGTCGGCAATAGGCACCGGACCAACCGGTAGATCCGGCGGTAGCGCGGCCGAAGGCAGGAACCGGTATTTCGACCGGGCCTCCGAAGCGATACCGGCGGTGGCAAACAGGCGTTTGGAACCGTCTGGCATGAACCCTCCTGGGGCATGTTGTTGCACCTCATGCGGTTTTGCCAGTTGCTTCCCATGCGCGGCGAGTGGGGTTTCCTCTAGGCGTTCTTCTCATTGGGAAAGAAGCAGTACGCGGCGTACACTACGCGATACGATCTCCACGTTATGCGTGAACGATCTTTTTTATAAGTGCTAAAAATAATCTCTTTTAAATGGGATAGCAACGTGACGGCATGATTTCGGGTGTGCTGCAGCAAGTCATCTGTTGCACCGCCGCATCGGTCGGTCGTCTTCAACGGCGACGGGAAATACTGTTTGCGGTGCGCACCCGGTCAATGCCGAGCCGAAATACCGGGGTTTCATCAGCGATCCGCATCGCATCCATCTGCGAATCTCGTTGGCCATCGCATGGCCCTTGGCTTAAAAGCAGGGCCTCCCGTTTCCGTGACCGATGGATATCAGCCATGCCCGCCAAGCTCTCCGTGAACCTCAATGCCATCGCCATGCTGCGCAACCGGCGCGACCTGCCCTGGCCGAGCGTCGAAGCGCTCGGGCGGATCGCGCTTGCCTCCGGCGCCAGCGGCCTGACGGTGCATCCGCGCCCCGATCAGCGGCACATTCGTTTCTCCGACCTGCCGGTCATCCGCAATCTGATCGACGATGAATTCCCGAAGGCCGAGTTCAATATCGAGGGTTATCCCACAGAGGAATTTTTCGAAGTCTGCGCCGGGGCAGCACCCGAGCAGGTGACGCTGGTGCCTGACGATCCCGCGCAGGCGACCTCCGATCACGGCTGGGATTTCCGCAAGCACCAGGCGTTCCTGACCGAAGCCGTCGCGCGGCTGAAGACGATGGGATGCCGGGTGTCGCTGTTTGCCGACGGCGATGGGGATGCAGAAGCGGTTGAGATCGCCAAGGCGGTCGGCGCCGATCGAATCGAACTCTATACCGGCCCCTATGGCGGCTGCTTCGAAGCGCCGGAGCGGGCGGCCCCGATCCTCGAAGCGCTCGGACGGACGGCGGATGCGGCCCTTGCGATCGGGCTCGCCGTTAATGCCGGCCACGATCTGACGGTCGAAAACCTGCCGGATCTGGTGAAGCGCATTCCCCAGCTTGCCGAGGTCTCGATCGGCCACGGCCTGACCGCCGATGCACTGGAATACGGCATGGCGGAAACGGTCCGGCGTTTTTGCAGGGCGTGTGGGCAGGCGGTTTGATCATTGAAGAAAGCCCGCCTCGTGATGTGCGAGGCGAGCTTTCCAGACGACCTTATGCTGCGTTAGGCGGTCAGGGCAGCCTTGTGCTCCACGAAGAAATCCTTCAACGGCTGCGGCTGTTTGCCGGTCAGCTTGGAGAAGTCTTCGGTGACGATGTCGAACTTGCCGGCGCGGGTGTTGGCGTCGGCAGAAACCAGCATGTCGGCGACGAAACCGGGAAGACCGGCGCCGCGCATGCCCTGGCCGAGCTGTTCGTCGGTGACGTCGATCACTTCGAGCGGCTTGCCGGCGACGTCGGAAACGATGGCGGCAATCTGCCGGCTGTTCAGCGACTGGGTGCCGGTTACGGTATAGGTGGCGCTCTCGGATGTGCCGGAGGCAAGGGCTGCGGCGATCGCCAGGGCGCAGTCGTCACGCGAGATGGTCGAGATCTTGCCGCCGCCCGTGGCGCTGTACCATTTGCCGCCCTGCAGATTGTGCGGCATGCCGTGCAGATAGTTGTCGTGATACCAGGCGTCGCGGATGATCGTATGGGCGATGCCGCTTGCCTTGATGGCGTTTTCGCTGCCGAGATGATCGGGCGCGAAGGTGACGACCGAATTATCAGGCGCCGGCATCGAGGTGTAGGCGATGTGCTTTACGCCTGATTTGACTGCCGCCGCAACGGCGCCCTGGTGCTGGGCGAGGCGCTTGCCGGGAGTATCCAGTGCGTCAGTGCTGATGATCAGCAACCGGTCGACGCCGGCGAAAGCCTTTTCCAGGCCAGCCGCGTCATCGAAATCGGCCTTGCGGGTGACCACACCCTTCTTTTCGAGTTCGGAGAGCTTTTCGGGGCTGCGCGTTGCCGCGACAATGTTGCCGGGGGCGACCTTGTAGGTCTCGATGAGGTGATGGATGACTCGCTGGCCGAGCTGCCCGGCAGCGCCGGTGACCAGGATGGTTTCGCTCATAAGTCGTTTCCTTCTATGTTTCAGCGGTGGTCTCAAAAAGAGAGTAACACTAGAATAGGAATTGACTTGGCGGTGTAAAGGAGGCAGTTTTTCGGCTGTACGTTACCAAAAGGGAACCAGCAGATGAGCGGTGCAGTCCTCAGTTTGAAGAACAGGATGCCGGGGACGCGGCGCGAGATCGATCTTGCCGGCCTCGATTTCGGCAATTGCCCGGTCAGGGACATGATGCAGCAGATCGGCGGCAAATGGTCGACGCTGCTCCTCGATGTGCTGGCGGATCGGCCCTATCGGTTCGGCGAGCTGCGGCGGATGATCCCCGATATTTCGCAGCGCATGCTGACGCAGACGCTGCGCGACCTGCAGAGGGACGGTTATATCCACCGCGAGGTGTTCCCAACCAAGCCGCCGAGTGTGGAATATTCGATGACCGAACTCGGCCGCTCGCTCTATCAGACGCTGGCGCAACTGTTGAACTGGGCGGAAGCGAACCATGATGCGGTTCGCGCCGCCCGTTCGCAATTCGATTCCGCCAACGGCTAGTGCCACTGATAAATCGGACTATCAGGTCGATCGCATAAACAGAGCGCGGAACAATTCCTCCGATCGTCGCAAACCTTCGTCACTCAGAACCACAGACTTGGCCTTGCCCGCGGGATTTGCAATCAGATCTTTCTGATGCAAACGGTCCATCACGCCCCAGTCAAAACCCTTCCAGGCACGGTCTCCGTCATGCAGGGTCAGCCATAACAATGCGAGAACGGCATCGTCGATTTTCTCTTCGTCTATCTCCATGCCGGAATCCCATGCAAAAAGGCGAAAATTCTGCAGATCTCAAACGGATGAATACGCTGCCTCCTGGAGGTGGGCATCCAAAAGTTGGCTCTGTCAAGGTTTAGGTGTTCGATCCTGGATTCTAATGGCGCCTTACTTGCCGCGTCCTTCCGTCAGGAACAGCAGGAAAGCCAGCGCCGGGAAGCAGAAGCCGATCCAGGCCGTCATCGTCCAGCCGCCGGTCGCATAGGCCCAGCCGCCGAGTGCTGAGCCCAGTGCGCCGCCGGCAAAGAAGGTCGCCATGAACAGGCCGTTGAGCCGGCTGCGGTGTTCCGGGTTGAGCGCATAGATGGCGCGCTGGCCGCAGACGAGATTGGTTGTCACGCCGAAATCGAGAAGGATCGCCGCTGCCGTCAAGAGCAGCAAAGCGCCAAGCGAGCCGTCGCCGGCGAAATGGCCAATCAGGAAGGCAGCCATGCCGAGCAGCATGGCAAGCGTCGAGGCGATCTTCGTCATACCGCGATCGGCAAGCCGGCCGGCAATCGGCGAGGCGATCGCGCCGGCAGCACCTGCGAGGGCGAAGAGGGCGATGCCGTTCTGTGTCAGGCCGAAGGCGGGACTTGCGAGCAGCAGCGGCGTCGTCGTCCAGAACAGGCTGAAGGCGCCGAACATGCCGGCCTGATAGAGCGCCCGGCGCTGCAACACCCGCGACGTCAGCGCCAGATGGCCCATGGAGGCGAGCAATTCGCCGTAGCGTAGCCTGGTCGTCGGCCGGCGAACCGGCAGGTTGGCGCGGAGCACGACGGCGAGCACGAGCATGAGCGCTGCAGTGACGTAGTAGACCACATGCCAGGAAGAGGCCTCGGCGACGAAGCTTGCGAAGGGGCGGGCGAGCATAATGCCGCAGAGCAGGCCGCTCATGACGTTGCCGACGACCTGGCCGCGCGTTGCATCAGGCGCCATGTTGGCGGCAAAGGGAACCAGGACCTGAACTGCGACCGATGAAAGACCGATAGAGAGCGAGGCGACGAGGAAGGTTGTGGGCGTCGAAGACAGCGCCGCGCCGATGAGCGCAACGGCAGAGACGGCGATCAGCATCAATACCAGACGGCGGTTTTCAGTGAGGTCGCCGAGCGGCACGATCAGCAGCAGACCGAGACCATAGCCGATCTGCGTCAGCGTGACGATCAGGCCAGTGGCGGCAGGCGTGAAGCCGAGATCGGCGCTGATCGGACCGGCGAGCGGCTGGCCGTAATAGAGATTGGCGGCCACCAGCCCGCAGGCGGCGGCGAAAAGGAAGGTGAGCCAGGGGGATAACTCTCGGGGAATGGCCTCATCCGGCGTGGTGGCTGAAACGCTCATCAGAAACTCCGGTATTCAAAGATTGTAGGGATTGAATGCAAAAATGCTGGCTGCGGCCACCCGATCCTTGACCGAATGCCGGTATTTCTCTCGTCCACGGTGCGGACTGTTCAGGTCACGAGCTTCATCGCGGCCTCGGCCGCAGACATCATCTCTTCCCTGCTGCGTCCTGTTTTGCCGATGACGCGCAGGCCCTTGGTAAAGCAGAGGAAGGCGAGGGCGGCGGCATCCGGGTCCACCGTCTTCGGAATGCTGCCGTCTGCCTGGCCGATGCGGATGAGATCGGCCATCAGCTTTTCGTCTGCGGCAAAGGCAGTCACGACGTGGGCAGCCGCTTCCTCGTCTAGCAGGGCGAAGTCGTTGGCGCCGCCAACGACGAGACAGCCTTTACGGCCGGCCTCGCCATAGGAGAGCTCGGTATAATACATCACCATCTGGAAGACTTTGTCGCGGCCTGTTTCCGCCGACGCAATCATCGCTTCGAGACGCCACCGGCCGAGTTGGCGATAACGACCAAAAGCGGCGAGGAAGACGCCGCGCTTGTCCTTGAACGCCTTGTAGATACTGCCAGAGGCGAGGTCCATTGCCTCGGTCAGATCGCTGATCGAGGTGGCGTGGTAGCCGCGTTCGGAAAAGACCCGTAAGGCCGAATCCAATGCGGCGTCCATATCGAACTCGCGCGGACGGCCACGGCTGCGGGTCTTTGCTTCTGATGTGAGAGTGGCAACGGTCATGGCGCCTAATTAGGGAATGAACGTTTCCAAATCAAGTGAAATTTCTGCGACGCAGCAAATTCAAAGGTCGAGCACCCAGGTCTGCCCGTTGGCCTCAGGGCCGAACATGCGATGTCTCTCCTCGGAGACAAGGCGGAAGCCCGCCTTGACGTAGATGGCGCGGGCGGTCTCCAGCATGTCGTTGGTCCAGAGCGAGAGTTCGCGGTAGCCTTTCTGCCTGGAGAAGCGGATGCATTCGTCGACCAGCAGTTTGCCGAGCCCGAGGCCGCGGGCTGATTTGTCGACATAGAGCAGGCGGAGCTTGGCGATGCCGTCGCCGCTATTGGTGACGAGGACGGAGCCGATATTGACGCCGCCGCGTTCGGCGATCCAGCAATATTCCTTGGCCGGATCGAAATTGGCGAGGAATTTTCCGGCGACGTCGGCCACCAGCGCCTCGAAGCGCAGGTCCCAGCCATATTCCTCGGCATAGAAACGGCCCTGGCTCTGAACGATCCAGCCGATATCGCCGGCGCGGTGGGCGCGGATGATGGCCGGTGCGGGCTTTGCCGCCGGGTCGAGCAGCGTGCGGATCGTGTGCATGGCGGAGACCGCGGCCTCCGGCTCGCCGCTGGCGAGATTGTCGAAACGGGCGGCGATCTGCGCATTGGCGCGCCGGCCGAGTTCTTTAAACTGCTCTCGTCCCCGGTCGGTGACAATGATGACCTGGCTGCGCAGGTCGGCCGGATCGGGGCTGGTCTCGATCAACCCCTCGGCGCGGAAACGCTTGAGGATGCGGCTGAGATAAGCGGCGTCGAGATGCAAGTCGCGGACAAGTGCGGCGGCGCTGACGCCGTCATGCGAGCCGACCTCGAAGAGGATGCGGGCATCCGTCAGCGTGAAGGGCGTGTCGAGATAGGCCTTGTTCAGCAGGCCGAGGAAGTTCGTATAGAAGCGGTTGAAATCGCGAGCGGTTTCGATGAGGGCAATATCGGACATGGCAAAAATCTCCAGATGGAGATCGTTGCCAGTTTGTTGACAAACCTCGCTCTTTGCTCGGCGTCATCCTCGGCCTTGTGCCGAGGATCTGCTGCACCGGTTGCAGATGCTCGGTACAAGCCCGAGCATGACGAAAGAGGAGTTGGCCGACTTTGTCAGCAGTCCGACAAGATCTCCAGTTGGAGATCTTGTCCTGTATTTAGTGGACTGAGTCAACTAACATGGCAATATCAAGCTGCTTCCTCTTCTGCCGCTTCGTCTGCGCCGAGCGCAAAATCGACCGCCGCCCTCGCATGGATCGCGGTGGTGTCAAAGCCCGGCAGCGGCAAATGGTCGGGATCGAGGATCATGCAGATCTCGGTGCAGCCGAGGATGATGCTGTCGGCGCCGTTGTCGATGGCGCGTGCAATCACTGCCATGAGCTTGTCGCGAGAGCTGTCGAGCACCTTGCCGGCGCAGAGTTCGTTGAAGATGATGTCGTGCACGGTCGTGCGGTCGCTAGCATCTGGCACCATGATATCAACATCAAGGCTCTTCATGCGGTCGCTATAGAAGCCGTGCTCCATCGTATAGCGGGTAGCAAGCAGCAGCGGGCGCTTGCGGCCGGCCGCATGCAGCGATCTCGCGGTCTCGTCGATGATGTGGATCAGCGGTACGGAGATCTTCTCTGCGACCTTGTCGGCGATCAGATGCATGGTGTTGGTGCAGATGAGGATGCAGCCGGCGCCGGCGATCTGCAGGCGCAGCGCCACGTCGGCGAGGCGACGGGCGGCCATATCCCAGTCGCCCGCCTTCTGAAGCGCGACGATCTCCTCGAAATTGACAGAATGCAGGATGAGTTCGGCCGAGGCGAGGCCACCCTTGCGGTCACGCACCATCTCGTTGACGACACGGTAATAGACCGCCGAACTTTCGAAACTCATGCCGCCGATAAGGCCGATCGTTTCCATCTCTTCATGCTCTCCATGCTTCTGAACTTTCGAAAATGATGCCGCAATCCCGGCGCGATGTGTTTGCTTTGTTTGTCTGTCGCGTCATATATGTGACAGGATTTTGCGTCATTTTATGAAATCCTGCAAAAAAGACGCGAGAGGTATATGTTCGACACATGCTTGATGATCGCGACAGACGCATTCTGGACATGCTGCAAAAGGATGCGGGCATATCCGTGACCGATCTTGCCGAGCGCGTGGCACTTTCGATATCGGCCTGCTCGCGGCGCATCCAACGGCTGGAGGAGAGCGGCCATATCGCCCGGCGCATCGTCGTGCTCGACCGGGAAAAGATGGGCGTGCCGACGACGGTCTTCGCGCTGGTCAAGACGGCGCACCATTCCGACGAATGGACGGAGACCTTCCGCCGGATCATCAGCGACATTCCCGAGATCGTCGAAGCGCACCGGCTGACTGGCAATCACGACTACATCCTGAAGATCGTGCTGCCGCGCGTCGAGCACTACGATGTGATCTACAAGCAGATCGTGCGCAAGATCGAGCTCTTCGACGTCTCGGCCTCAATCTCAATGGAGCTTCTGAAGGGCGGCACGGCGATCCCCGTGGGGTATGCCGATTGAGCCGGCTCCACCGGCCGGGATGCAGGGGAGCTATGCCGAAACGGCAGTTGCAACCAGCGCGGCGAAGGCCACATTGGCTTTGAGCGAAATGGCGCAAAAGGGGTAGGTCATGAGCGATCATCATGTCGTCGTCGTTGGCGGCGGTTTCGGCGGGCTGCAGCTCGTCAACGGCTTGAAGGGGGTGGGTGTGAAGATCACCCTCGTCGACCGGCGCAACCATCATCTCTTCCAGCCGCTGCTCTATCAGGTGGCGACCACTATTCTCTCCACCTCGGAGATCGCCTGGCCGATCCGCCGCCTTTATGCCGACCGGCCTGACGTGACGGTGCTTCTCGCCGAGGTCACGGGCGTCGACAGTGGCGCGAAGACTGTTTCCTTACGCAACGGCATGACTCTTGGTTACGATACGCTGGTGCTGGCGACCGGGGCGACACATGCCTATTTCGGCCACGACGAGTGGGAGCCGGTGGCGCCCGGCTTGAAGACCCTTGAGGATGCGACGACGATCCGCCGGCGCGTGCTGCTTGCCTTCGAGAAGGCGGAGATGGAGGCCGATCCGGCCGTGCGCGATGCGCTTTTGACCTTCACCATCGTCGGGGCCGGACCAACCGGCGTCGAGCTGGCCGGCATCATTGCCGAGCTTGCGCATTTCACGCTGCCCAAGGAATTCCGCAACATCGACACGCGCAAGACCCGCGTCGTTCTGGTCGAAGCCGGCCCGCGGGTGCTGCCGACCTTCGCCGAGGAGCTTTCGGCCTATGCTCAGAAGGCGCTGGAGAAACTCGGGGTCGAGATCCATCTCGGCAAGCCGGTGACCGAATGCAACGCCGACGGCGTGAAGATCGGCGAGACCTTCGTTGCCAGCCGGACGATCGTCTGGGCCGCCGGGGTCACCGCGTCGCCGGCAGCGCAATGGCTCGGCGTGCCGGCCGACCGGGCAGGGCGCGTCATCGTCGAAAAGGATCTGAGCGCGCCCGGCCTGCCCGACGTTTTCGTCGTCGGCGATACCGCCTCCGTCATGCGCGAGGATGGCAGGCCGGTGCCGGGCATTGCGCCTGCCGCCAAGCAGCAGGGCGGGTACGTCGCCAAGGTCATTCGCGCGCGCCTGTCGGGCAGGCCGGCGCCGGCGCCCTTCCGCTATTGGCATCAGGGCAGCCTGGCGACGATCGGCAAGAGTGCGGCGATCATCGATTTCGGCCGGATCAAGCTGAAAGGCTGGCTCGCCTGGTGGATCTGGGGCCTTGCCCATATCTACTTCCTGATCGGCACCCGCTCGCGCTTCTCCGTCGCCTGGAGTTGGCTGTGGATCTATCTGAGCGGCCAGCACAGCGCCCGGCTGATCACCCAGCGGGAGACGATGCGGGAGGAGGAGTAACTCTTCTCCCGTCCTCCAGAGGCCAAGCCTTGAAGCAGCGATGTAGCCAAGCTTGACATATCTTCGGATCCGCCCTTAGGTTTGCGCCGTGTCTTCCGGATACCACCGGGGGTTACGCATCCAGCCGTAGCTACAGCGAGTAGAGGTTCCAATGCGCAGACTCACTTCTCACGAAAATCACATCCGAATTTCTGAGAAATTGGTGGTTCATGCGCGCTTTAAATCTGGGCATCCTCGCCCATGTGGATGCAGGCAAGACTAGCCTTACCGAAAGACTGCTTTTTGACGCCGGCGTCATCGACAAGCTCGGCAGCGTCGATACCGGCAACACACAGACGGACACTCTCGAGCTCGAACGGCAACGCGGCATCACGATCAGGGCCGCGGTGGTGTCGTATGCGATCGGCGATAAGGTCGTCAATCTGATCGATACGCCCGGCCACCCCGATTTCATCGCCGAGGTCGAGCGGGTGCTTGGATTGCTCGACGCGGCCGTCGTCGTCGTTTCGGCGGTCGAAGGCGTGCAGGCGCAGACGCGCGTGCTGGTTCGGGCGCTCCGGCGGCTTGGCGTTCCCTTCGTCTTCTTCGTCAACAAGGTCGACCGCCTCGGCGCCCGTTATCGGGAGGTGCTGGAGGCACTTGCCGCGCAGCTCTCGGTCCGGCCGATCGCCATGTCCGCGGTTATCGATGCCGGCAGCAAACTTGCCCGGGTGGAGGCGCTCGCTCCGGGACGCGAGCCGCTTTTTTCGGCGCTCTGCGAGGCGCTCGGCGAAAACGACGAAGCACTGCTCGAGGATTATGTGCTCGCTCCCGAGCGCCTGACGGAGGAAAGGCTTGGCCGCTCTCTAGCCGGTCAGGTGGCGCGCGGCCTCGTGCATCCCGTCTTTGCAGGCGCCGCGATGACCGGTGTCGGCATAGCCGCGCTGGCAACGGCCATTGCGACGATCTTGCCGGAGCGGCGCCCCGATCCAGATGGTCCGGTTGCCGGCAAGATATTCAAGATCGAGCGCGGCTGGGGCGGGGAAAAGCTGTGCTATCTCTCGCTGACCTCAGGCACGGTGCGGCTCCGGCAATATCTGGATCTGCCGAAAGGCCCGGAAAGAGTAACCGCGATCCAGCTCTTCGAGCAAGGCCGCAGCCATGGCGTCGACAGCGTCCGCGCCGGGCAGATCGCGCGTGTCGGCGGCCTAACCGGTGCCCGGATCGGCGATGCGGTGGGCGGCGATCCGCTCTCCGACGGACGGGCTTACTTCGCGCCGCCGACGCTGGAAACCCGAGTTCTTGCCCGGCGGCCTTCCGAGAAGGCGGCGCTGTGGCTTGCGCTGAACCAGATGGCCGAACAGGATCCGCTGATCAATCTGCGCCGGAACGAGGAAACGGACGAGGTCTTCGTATCGCTCTATGGCGAGGTGCAGAAGGAGGTTATCAAGTCGACCCTGCTGACGGATTTCGGCCTCGACGCCAGCTTCGAGGAAAGTACGGTCATTCTGGTCGAGAGGCCTGTAGGAACTGGGACCGGCTTGCAGATCCTCTTCAAGGAACCCAATCCCTTCCTGGCGACGGTAGGCCTGCGGGTCGAGCCGCGGCCTGCCGGCGCGGGCAACAGCTTCGCGCTGGAAGTGGATGTCGGCCAGATGCCGGCAGCTTTTTACCGGGCGGTCGAGGAAACCGTGTTCGAGACGCTGAAGCAGGGTGTTTTCGGCTGGCAAGTCATCGATTGCCACGTGGCAATGACGGCGGCCCGGCATAGTTCGCCCGCTAGCACCGCCGCAGATTTCCGGCAGTTGACTCCATGGGTGCTGGCAACTGCGCTATCGACGGCGCAGACTATCCTCTGCGAGCCGGTCGACCGTTTCCATCTCGAAGCGCCGGCGGAGAGCTTGAGCGGCGTGCTCACCCTGCTCGCGAAATCGGCGGCGATGACGACGGATTCCGTGATTGCCGATAGGGTCGCCCGACTCGAAGGCACTCTGGCGTCTCAGATGGTCCAGAGCGTCCATCAGCAATTGCCGTGTCTAACGAGCGGGGTGGGGACGATGGAAACCGGCTTCGATCACTACGCCCCGATGGCCGGGCCGCCGCGCCTGCGCCGGCGTTCGGGGCCTGATCCGTTCAATCCAGTCGAATATTTGCTGCGGCTGCAGTCCACGAGATCCTCATGCTGAGGTGCGCAGGCCAGAGGCCCGAACATCGAGCACGAGCGGGGCGCTCCGATGCGGCGGGCAGAAGCGGCGTTGACCGGCGATGCTTCGAGGCGACCCTTTGGATCGCACCTCAGCATAAGGACGGATGGAGGATGCCTTTATCAAAAAGGCGGCTCTCGCGAGCCGCCTCTCATTCCTCAGGCCGCCAGCGAGGCGATGTCGATGACGAAGCGGTAGCGGACGTCGCTTTTCAGGACGCGTTCATAGGCTTCGTTGACCTGCTGGATGTTGATCTTCTCGATCTCGGAGACGATGTTGTGCTCGCCGCAGAAGTCGAGCATTTCCTGGGTTTCCTTGATCGAGCCGATCATCGAGCCGGAAATGCTCTTGCGGCCGGGGATGACCGAGAAGGCATGCACGGGGATCGGTTTTTCCGGCGCGCCGACCACCACGAAGGAACCATCCACCTTCAGGAGCCCGAGATAGGCATTCCAGTCGATCTCGGCGCTGACGGTGCAGATGATCAAGTCGAACGTGCCGGCGAGCTTCGTGAAGGTTTCCGGGTCGTTGGTAGCGTAATATTCCTTGGCGCCGAGCTTCAACCCATCTTCCTTCTTGGAAAGGCTCTGGGAGAGAACGGTGATATCGGCGCCCATGGCGGCGCCGAGCTTGACGCCCATATGGCCGAGACCGCCCATGCCGACGATCGCGACCTTCTTGCCGGGGCCGGCATTCCAGTGGCGCAGCGGCGAGTAGAGCGTGATGCCGGCGCAGAGCAGCGGCGCGGAGGCATCGAGCGGCAGATTGTCCGGAATGGACATGACATAGCCCTCCCGAACGACGATCGAGTCGGAATAACCGCCCTGGGTCCGTGTCTTGCGGTCAGCTTCGAAGTCATTGTAGGTGCCGGCGAGCCCCGGCATATACTGTTCCCGATCGAGGTCGCGCTCGGCGCAGCCGATGCAGGAATCGACGAAGCAGCCGACGCCGACGCGGTCGCCGACCTTAAACTTGGTCACGGCGGAGCCGACGGCCGAGACGATGCCGGCAATCTCATGGCCCGGCACGATCGGATAGACGGCGTTCTTCCATTCGTTGCGGACAGTGTGGATGTCCGAATGGCAGATGCCAGCAAACTTGATGTCGATGACGACGTCATCGGGGTTCGGGTTGCGGCGTTCGAAGGTGAAAGGGGTCAGCGGCTTGGAAGCGTCGGTCGCGGCGTAGCCTCTTGCAATAGGCATGGGAACCTTCCTTTTCGATTGTGGAGGGGTTGAACGGGATGGTGGACTATTGCCCGGAACTGCGTGAGACGGTTAGAGCGATCCTCTCAGCTTTTTGCACGATCCTGCAAAAGTGAGACGCCTGCCTGTTTGCGAAATGGCGAAGACACTCTAGATAGGGGCGGTATAGCCGGCGTCAGACAGTTGACAGAAAGAGTTGCCCCATGACTTTGCCTTTCAGCCCCTATCGGGAGATCGTCGACATCGCGATGCGCTTCGCGCCTGGTGACGGCGAGTTCTCGACTGATATCGGCAATCTTCATGTCAGCCGCCGGTCCAGGCCCAGCGATCCGCTGCACAGCAGCTATCGGCCCTGTTTCGCCTTTGTACTGCAGGGGGCCAAGAGCCTGCGCCTCGGCACGGAACTTATCAGCTACGGGACCGGCGACTATCTGCTGACCTCGCTCGACCTGCCGGTCGCCTGGCGCGTCACGGAGGCAAGCCCCGAGGTTCCGCATCTCTGCCTGGGGCTGGCAATCGATTCCGAAAAGCTGCTGGAATTAGTTAGCCGCATCGATATTCCGCGTCCGGCCGCCCATACCGACGGGCAGCGCGGGATGGCGGTCAATGTCGCTCCGCCAGAGCTCCTGGATGCTGCCGTCCGGCTGCTGCGTTTGCTCGATCGTCCGGGCGACATTCCCGCCATGGCGCCGCTGATCGAGCAGGAAATCCTCTATCGCGTGCTGACCGGGCCGGATGGCGCGCGGCTGATCAACATTGCCACATCAGATAGCCACAGCAACAGGATTGCGCGCGCCGTTGCATGGCTGAAGGAGAATTTCGCGCGGCCGCTGCGCATCGAAGACCTTGCCGACCGCGTCAGCATGAGCGTGTCGTCGTTCCATCACCACTTCAAGTCGGTCACGGCGATGACGCCGGTGCAGTATCAGAAGCAGCTTCGCCTGCACGAGGCGCGTCGTCTGATGCTCGTGGAGCGACTCGACGCGGGCACTGCCGGTCACCGCGTCGGCTATCAGAGCCCGTCGCAGTTCAGCCGCGAATACAGCCGCCTCTACGGCGCTTCACCGGCCCGCGATGTCGATGGCGCCCGCGATGTCATGGCGGCGGAATAGAGTACCGCGCCCAGCAAGAACGTGCCAAAGTGCGGTGGGATCATTAAAGGATTGTTTGACGTTTCCGACTAGTCTTGCGGCAGATATCAAGCAGGCCCAGATGTCCGCATGACGCAAGCACCGTTTCTCTCCATCGTCGCTCCTTGTCACAACGAGGAAGAGGGCTTGCGCGAATTCTGCCGCCGCGCCGCTGCTGCCGCGCATAGTGTTGCCGGCGATGGCTTCGAGCTCATTCTCGTCGATGACGGCTCGTCCGACCGCACGTGGGAGATCATTTCGGATCTGGCGGCCGATGTGCCGCAGCTGCTCGGTGTTCGTCTTCTGCGCAATCACGGCCACCAGTTGGCATCGACGGCGGGTCTTTCCGCGTCGCGCGGCGAGCGCGTGCTTTTGATCGATGCCGATCTTCAGGATCCCCCAGAGCTGCTTTTGATGATGATGCCGATCATGGAGCGCGGCGCCGACGTCGTTTACGGCCAGCGCACGCGCCGTCAGGGCGAAAGCTGGTTCAAACTGGCCTCCGCTTCGCTTTTCTATCGCGCTTTGTCCAAGCTCGCTTCCGTGACCATTCCGCGCGATACCGGTGATTTCCGGCTGATGCGCCGGCGTGTCGTCGATATCCTGCTGGCGATGCCGGAGCGCGATCGGTTCATCCGCGGCATGGTCAGTTGGATCGGCGGCAGGCAGGTGGCGCTGCCTTACGAGCGTGACGCCCGTTTTGCCGGCACGACGAAATATCCTCTGCGAAAGATGATCAATTTCGCTCTCGATGCGATCACCAGCTTTTCAACGACGCCGCTGCGCATCAGCACTTGGCTTGGCATGATGAGCGCGGGCGTCGCGATCGCGTTGCTCATCTACACCTTCGTTCGCTGGCTGCAGGGCGAGACGGTGACCGGCTGGTCGTCGATCATGGCCGCGGTCAGCGCCTTCAGCGCTATCCAGCTGATCTGCATCGGCATCATCGGTGAGTATCTCGGCCGTCTCGTACAAGAGAGCAAGAAGCGGCCGATGTTCATGGTCGAGACGATCGTGCGCGGCAGTGAACAAGCAGAATTGTCGATCGCTTTCTCGGAGATGAGCGCCAGCGACAAGCGCGCCGCGCTGGATGCGGCCTTTGCATCCGAAGAGCCGCCGCGCTCGCAAAAGAACAGCCGGATCGGATAATGGACCGGATTGCCGCGCCTGCTGTGGCCGCAGCCGGGCCTGAGGAATCGATCGCCAGGCAGGATTCCACCGTTGCGATTGCCGCTTTCGTCGGATTTGCCGCGGCTCTGGTTCTCCTGTTTCCCTTTCCGCCGGTTCTCGATTACGCCAATCACTACGCCCGTATCTGGCTCCTTACTGGCGGGATCGGCGAGCAGCCGTTTCCTGAAATCTATGCCGTCGACTGGAACCGCACCTTCACCAATGTCGGGATCGACGTTCTGGCCACCAGGCTGGGGCCGCTTGTCGGCGCAGACAGGCTTGCGCGGGCTTTGCTTTTCCTGGCGATCGTGCTGCCGCCGCTCGGGGCAATCGGCCTGCATCGCGCGCTTTTCGGCGGCCGACACCATTGGCAGACCGCCATGCTGTCGCTCGGCTGGTGCGCCACCATGATCGGCGGCTTCATCAACTTCCAGATCGGCCTCGGCATGGCGTTGTTCTTTGCCTGCGTTGATCTGCGGCTGCAGCGCAGAAATCCCGCCCTGGTTTTTGCCTGGCGGCTCGCCGCCGCGCTGCTGCTGACGGTGATGCATCTCTTCGCGCTTGGCTTCTATATGGCGATCGTCTGTGGCCTCGAATTTTCCTGGCGCATCGAAATAGTGCGATCGAAGGCGGCTCTGATGAGGCTCGCCGGCCGGTTGGCGCTGGCGCTCGGCGCCTGCGTCCTGCCGCCGCTCGCGCTCTATCTCCATACGGCGGCTTTGCCCAACGCCGGCGGCAACGGCCTCGGCCTTGCCTGGAACGACGGCATCGTCCTGATCCTTCTGAACCTGCTCTCCGCCATCACCACCTATGTCCCGGTGGTGGATGTCGTTTTGGTTCTGCCGCTGATCCTCATCTGCACGCGTGCCATCCGCGGGAGCGATATCCGCATCCATGCGGGGCTTGCCGTCACCGCCTGCGGATTGCTGTTGCTGTCCTGCATTGCACCTCGCCACATGCTAGGAACCGGCTGGATCAGCTGGCGCTTTCCGATCATGACGGCGCTCGTGGCCATGGCGATGGTGTGCCCTTTCGCCAATCTGACGCGCCGGCAAGCGCTGTTGCTGGCGCTCATCATCAATCTCGCAGTCTTCGGTCGCAGCGGCTGGGTCGGCTGGAACTGGTGGCTGGCACAGAAGGATGTTGCCGCCGTCGAGACGGTGCTTAAAAAAGTGCCGGCCGGTGCGGCCGTGTTGCCTCTGGGACATGAACCCGAGACGGTGAGCAGTCTTGCCCACTCCAACCGGCATTTTGCCTGGGGGCTGGATACCTTCCGGCACTTGCCGACGCTCGCCGTGCCCTTGTCTCATGCTTTCGTGCCGACGCTCTTCACGGCAAAAGGCAAGCAGCCGCTCTCCGTTCTGCCGCCATGGTCTGAGATCGCGGTTCCCGAGGGTAATCTGCTGTCGATCGGCGTGCTTTCATGCCCGGCAATGATGCAGGAATATGGAAACTTTACGCCTTATCTGTCGGATTGGCGCAGGCGTTTCGATTTCGTTCTCGTCGCCAATGCCGATATCCCCGACCGCTATGTCGGCACCTTGATGCCGGCGGGCCTGACGCTGGTCGAAGATGCGGGTTTCGCAAAGCTTTACGCAATCGACAAGACGATGCCGGCAGAGCCTCTCTCGATCCCCACCGGCTGCGCCAGGGCGTCATAGGTCGGGGCTCTTGGTGGACCGATTGTTTCTGGACGATGGGGTCATGATTGCGGCCGCCATCCGTTTTTCGGGTGAGGCGATAGTCAGCCGGGAAATTTCAGCGCCTTGTCAGCACGGCATTTGGCGAGCTTTAACTGACGGAAGGAGAGGATGCGGGTGATGCGATCCTTGCCATCCGTTTCCACACTCATGCAGGCGCAGGCATAGCCATAATTGCCGTTGGTTTTGACATAATCATGTTCGGAGATGTCGGAGATCAGCTCCATGCCTTCGACCTCGCCGGCATCGTCGCCCTGGGTCATGATTGTCCAGGTGTTCTCCGCGTCCTCCAGCCACCAGTTGGCGGGCGTCGGATTCTCGATCCAGCCGCAGCGCGTTTCGGCGGCCTGTGCGTTTGCTGCGATGGCGAGAGCTGTGGTCATGACCGCGGCGGCTATCCAGTATCTCATTGCCTTTTCCCCACGACAAGTGTCAGTTGTTGATCGCGATGATCGCCCAATGGCTCGCCTCGCAGGCGTTGTCCCCGCAAACCGCGCCCATCCAGACGGCGCCGCCGGCCAGCATGACGCCGTCGCTGTTGACGAAAAGATCCTCCTATTGCTGGCGTCCGACGGCACGGCGGGTCTCTGATGTCACCAGATCGTCGAAATTGTCGATGAAATCCTCGGCGTTCTCGACGTCGTAGGTCTCGCCGTTGGCCTTGACCGTCAGCGGGTATTCGGCAAGGCCAGCGATTGTCTCGGCGTCTCCCGAGCGCATCGCCCGAACGAGTCGGCGCAGCGGCCGATCGAAGCTCGCGGCATCGCCGTGCAGTTCCTCGATGCGGTTATAGACCTCGTTTTCCGACTGGGGGAAGGCGCCGGTGCTCGGAAGCGCAGTTCCCAGAAGCATCGTTCCGGCGAGGAGAAGGGCTGCAGGCAGGCGCGGCATGGAAGGCTCCGGCAAATGGCGTGGTGCGGCATTATGCGGTCCCTGATGTAGTGCGCCTATCCAATTCTGGTGTCTTATCCAGCTTTCCCGTATAAAAAATCTGTCGCGGCTTCTTGACGACCTGATCGGTTTGTCGCATAAATCTCACGAACCGTACCGTACGGTACGTATATGGGAGCCATGACCGTGTCCGTCGATACCGCAGAGCCGAGCGAATTTTCGCCGCGCCAGAACGCCGTTCTGGAGCAGGCGCTGCAGTTGCTCGTCGATGGCGGCGAGAAGGCGCTGACGACCTCGGGCGTGGCGCGAGCCGCCAATTGCTCGAAGGAAAGCCTCTACAAGTGGTTCGGCGATCGCGATGGGCTGCTGTCGGCGATGATCGCCTATCAGGCCAGCAAGGTGCGCACCTTCGAGCGCAACGGCGAGCGGCTGACGGCGGCGAGCCTGCACGACCATGTCGTCATTTTTGCGCGTGACCTGTTGGAGGTGCTTGCCGGCGACGTCTCGCTGGCGCTCAACCGGCTGGCGATCGGCCAGTCGAACCGCGACGGCTCGAAACTCGGCAAACTGCTGCTCGAGCGCGGCCGTCGCCAGATCGACCGGCGCGCCATGGCGCTGATCGATGCCGGCAAAAGGGCAGGGCTCCTGCGTTTTGCCGATGCCGACGAGGCTTATCACACGCTTTACGGCCTTGTTGTCTCCGACCTGCATGTGCGCATGCTGCTCGGCGAACCAGGCCTCAAGGATACCGCACGCCAGGCGGAGAGGGCGGTCACCGCCTTCCTCAGGCTTTATGGCACGGACAAGGTTCTGGCGGAGATGCCGGTTCTCGGCTGATTCCGCTTTAATGACAGTCAACAAGACAAGCAAAGGGAAGGAACTTCAAATGCGCGTCTATTACGATCGTGATGCCGATCTTAACCTCATCAAGGCCAAGAAGGTCGCCGTCATCGGCTATGGTTCGCAGGGGCGTGCCCATGCGCTGAACCTCAAGGACAGCGGCGCACAGAACGTCGTCATCGCACTCAAGGCCGGTTCGCCGACCGTCAAGAAGGCCGAAGCCGATGGCTTCAAGGTCATGACGGTTGCCGAAGCTGCCGCCTGGGCGGACCTGATGATGATGGCGACCCCGGACGAACTGCAGGCCGACATCTACAAGGCCGACATCGCCGGCAACATCCGCGATGGCGCAGCCATCGCCTTCGCTCACGGCCTCAACGTTCACTTCGGCCTCATCGAGCCGAAGGCTTCGGTCGACGTCGTCATGATCGCACCGAAGGGCCCGGGCCACACGGTTCGCGGCGAATACCAGAAGGGCGGCGGCGTTCCCTGCCTCGTTGCTGTTCACCAGAACGCTTCGGGCAATGCGCTTGAACTCGCTCTCTCCTACGCCTGTGGCGTCGGCGGCGGCCGTTCGGGCATTATCGAAACCAACTTCCGCGAAGAGTGCGAAACCGACCTCTTCGGCGAACAGGTCGTTCTCTGCGGCGGTCTCGTCGAGCTCATCCGCGCCGGTTTCGAAACGCTCACCGAAGCCGGTTACGCGCCCGAGATGGCCTATTTCGAGTGCCTGCACGAAGTGAAGCTCATCGTCGACCTGATCTATGAAGGTGGCATCGCCAACATGAACTACTCGATCTCCAACACGGCCGAGTGGGGCGAATATGTCTCCGGTCCGCGCATCATCACTGCCGAGACCAAGGCCGAGATGAAGCGCGTCCTCAAGGACATCCAGACCGGCAAGTTCACGTCCGATTGGATGCAGGAATACCGCGCCGGCGGCTCGCGCTTCAAGGGCATCCGCCGCCTGAACGACAGCCACCCGATCGAAGAAGTCGGCGCCAAGCTGCGCGGCATGATGCCCTGGATCGGCAAGAACAAGCTGGTCGATAAGTCGGTCAACTAAGCGATTTTCCGCGCCGCATCGAACCTGGTTCATGCGGCGCGCTTTGCGGTTATCCTCCGTGCATATCGTCCTGCCAAGCCGTTGCCATCGGTAGCGGCTTTCCGCTTGTGTCGGACTAACCGGACAAGAGCACGCAATAGTCGAAGCTTCGGGCTGCAACGTCAGCGGCCGGAGCCATGATGACGAGATCGCTGGCGTCCCAAAAGACGCGACCCGTTGCCGAGCCGGCGCGCGGCCCCGCGAGAACAATCCAGCCGCCCGGGTCGTCCAGCTCGCCAAAGCCTTGCGAGGCGGCGAGGCTTGATGCTTCTCCGCTACAGGGGAGGCCTCCCTGGATCGTGGCATGGCCACGCATCTGGTGGACCTGAGGCGTCGCAAACCCGGCATAGGGACCGGTCAAGGCGCGCTCGAAAGCCTCATTCGTGTCGGAGAGCTCGTCGCGCGGTCCATTGTCTCATCTTCATGACGCAGGAATCATAGAGCGGAAGCAACGTGCCGACCACGGCAATGCCCGGTCTTGGCCTTCATTGAGCCGTGTCGCTTCCGCCTGAGAGAGAGAGAGAGAGAGAGAGAGAGAGAGAGAGAGAGAGAGAGAGAGAGAGAGAGAGAGAGAACAGCATCCCGAAGACGTTCCTGTCGCAAAACCGTAATATCGTGCCTCTAGGTTTAGAACGGATCTAAAACAAGACAATTTGACACCAGTTTTTAACCGTGGAGGCATTGGATGAACGAGCATCTTTCCCAGAGGATTTTCCCGACGACTCAGCTCGAAGACGCGGATGGTGACGGCCACAACACCAGCGCCAATCCGACGATGGGTGAAATCATCGGCAAGCGTTTTTCACGCCGCAATTTTCTGCAGGGCTCGCTTGCCGTTTCCGCCATTGCAGCCACGGTAAGCCCGATCGCGCTGATGAGCGCGGACGAGGCGCGCGCTGCAGACAATAAAGGGTCTGCCTTCAACTTCTCCGAAGTGGAGGCCGGCGTCGATGACAAGCATCATATCGCTGAAGGGTATGATGCCGAAATTCTGCTGCGCTGGGGCGATGCCGTGCTGCCGGGTGCCCCGCAATTCGATCCGGCGAAGCAGACGGCCGATGCACAGAACAAGCAGTTCGGCTACAACAATGATTATGTCGGCTTCATTCCGCTCGAAGGATCCAGCGAGCACGGCCTGCTCGTCGTCAATCATGAATACACGAACCCGCATCTGATGTTCCCCGGCCTCGTCCAGGTGGTCGACGGCAAGATCAAGCAGGGCGCGCTCAGCAAGGAGCAGGTGGATGTCGAGATGGCGGCCCACGGCGGCACCATCGTGGAGATCCGCAAGACGGGTGGCAAGTGGCAGGTCATCGCCGACGGCAAGTACAATCGCCGCATCACCGCCAACACGCCGATGGAAATTACCGGCCCCGCCGCCGGAAACGACCGCCTGAAGACTAGTGCCGACGGGACCGGCACCCGCGCCATCGGCACGATCAACAACTGCGCCGGCGGCGTCACGCCCTGGGGCACCTACATCATGGCCGAAGAGAACTTCCACGGCTATTTCTCCGGCGCGCTGCCGGAAGGTCACAAGGAAGCCCCGAACTATAAGCGTTATGGCGTTCCGGAAGGCGCCTACGAGTGGGCCAATTTCTACGACCGCTTCGATCTTTCCAAGGAGCCGAACGAGCCGAACCGTTTCGGCTGGATCGTCGAGGTCGACGCCATGGACCCGACGTCGGCGCCGAAGAAGCGCACGGCGCTCGGCCGCACCAAGCATGAGGGCGCCGAGTCGATCGTCGCCAAGAACGGCAAAGTCGTCTTCTATCTCGGCGACGACGAGCGTTTCGACTATGTCTACAAGTTCGTGACCGACGGGACATTCAACCCGAACGACCGCGCCGCCAACATGAACCTGCTCGACAGCGGCACGCTCCATGTCGCCAAGTTCAACGAGGACGGCACCATGCAGTGGCTGCCGATGGTCTTCGGCCAGGGTCCGCTGACGGCGGAAAACGGCTTCACCAGCCAGGCCGATGTGCTGATCGAATGTCGTCGCTCCGGTGACGCGCTCGGCGCCACCAAGATGGACCGCCCGGAAGACGTCCAGCCGAACAGCGTCAACGGCAAGGTCTATGTCATGCTGACCAACAACACCCGCCGCAAGGCCGACCAGGTGGATGCCGCAAATCCGCGCGCGGAAAACGCCTTCGGCCACATCATCGAGATCTCTGAAAACGACGGCGATTTCACTGCCACATCGGGCAAGTGGGAAGTGCTCCTGAAGTGCGGCGATCCCTCGGTTGCGGCCGTCGGTGCGACCTTCTCCACCGAAACGACCAAGAACGGCTGGTTCGGCATGCCCGACAACTGCGCCGTCGATGCTGCCGGCCGCCTCTGGGTTTCGACCGACGGCAACAACAACAAGGCCACCGGCCGCACCGACGGTCTGTGGGCCGTCGATACGGAAGGGGCGGCGCGCGCCACTTCGAAGCTGTTCTTCCGCGTGCCGGTCGGCGCCGAAATGTGCGGCCCGCTTTTCACGCCGGACGACGAGACCGCCTTCGTCGCCGTGCAGCATCCCGCCGATGGCGGCGAGGACTGGCCGGGCCATGGCCGCCCGTCCTATTACGAGGACCTTTCGACCCGCTGGCCGGACTTCAAGCCCGGCATGCCAGTGCGGCCTGCGGTCGTCGCCATCACCAAGATTGGCGGTGGCAAGATTGCCGTCTGACGGTTGAACACGGAGGCTGCCACCTCGCTGTAAATGCCCTCTGGCGGCCGTGGATGAGCCCATCTTCCGGCCGCCTGTCGCCGCGCCCGTATGTGCGTTATGTAGCTCTCATTTTGAGCACGGGCGTGGCCGTCGTATCGGTGGGAAACTCAAGGCCATCCCGACCCATTGAGAAGTAGCCTGCTATGGATGCAGGGTTTCTTGAAGCACGGTTTGGATTTCAGATAGCAGCCGCAAAAATTGACGGGGCAAAGCGAGACATAGACCTCCGTCAACTGCAGAGAAATCCGCCTCTACGAATAAGATCATGATCTCAACCGGGAATGGACGCTCAGCCCGGAAAGCAAGCAGCCCCTACCGATGCGCCATCACCGTGATCCACCGTGTCGGCTCACCGTCATAACCGCCGCCGTCGTTTTCCTCGATGGTGATGTCACGCCAGCCGCCTTTTGTCAGAAGCGCCAACAGTCCGTCGGCAGAGGGATAGTTGTAATAGCGGCCGAAGCCGTCATGGCCCTCCGCTTCCCCTGCCTTGAAGGTCGCGTGAATGATGCCGCCCGTCCTCAGCGCGCGCCGGATGCGGGCGAAGACGTCGGGCAGCTCAGATCTTGGAACATGGAGAAGGCTTGCATGCGCCCAGACGCCGTCGAAGGCGCTGTCGGCGTCGAGCTCCTGGAACAGCATGACCCTCACCGGCCTGCCGATCAGCGCCTCCGCTTGTCTTGCAAGCTCGGTCGAGCCATCCGTCGGCGTCACGTCGAAACCGTGCGCTAGCATGTAGGCGCTGTCCTGCCCGCCGCCGCAGCCGAGCTCGAGGATTGCCGCACCCGGCGCAAGCCCGGCGAGGAAGCCATCGAGCTGCTTCGGCAGGCTGCGCACCCGCTTGGCGTATGTCTCGGCATTTTCCTCATAGAAGGCGGAGGTGCGGTCAAGAGGCATGCTGTTCGGCCGATCGCGGGCGTCGGTTGGATTGGAGATGTCTTTCAGGAAGCCGGTCGGCGTCGATGATGTCAATGACGACAATCCCTTCCGACGTCACCCGGTAGAAAGCGACGTGGCGCATGTGGAGGAGGCGGCGAAGGCCAGCGCCGAGTTCGTCGCACTCTTCTCCCATGGAGGGAGCATGCGAAAGAAGCACGAAAATCCTGTCCCAGTCGAGAAGATAGGCGTCTGCCTGCGCCTCGCCGAAATTGAGGCAAGCATATTCGTCGATGCCCGATAGCACGGAGTACGCGGTTCGGGTCAGCCTATAGGTGGTTGTCACGCAGCTTTGCCTTCGTTTCCGACAGGATGTCGGGAATGCGTCGCTCGCTCGGGCCGCTTTCCTCAGCCTGTCTCAGAATGTTGCGCAGTTCTTCATCGTCAAGCTTATGATGGAGCTGATCCTTCAGAACAAGCTCCGCCAGGAATGCGTCGGCACTGCTGTATCTACCGCTTGCGACACGGTTTTCGACGTATTCCGCCAGATTATCCGGAAGCGAGATCGTCATTTTCGCCATTGGATTCGGTGCCGCCTGCACATGCCGGTTATCAGCCATTCCAGATGCCAGATTATCATTTCCCAATTTGTGATAGAAGCGTTGTGCCGCGCCGTCGAGGGCTTGGGTCACATGCGGATCAGTCTTTTTTATCGATATAGATGACGCGTTCGAGACCCTTGAAATGGGCGTCGCAGGTCAGGATATCGGCATCGTGGCACTCCGCGGTCGCATAAATGATCGCATCGGCGGTGGCGAGTTTGTGGGTTGCCGATACTTCGGCGGCACGGCGGGCAAGCGTCGTGTCGAGCGCAACAACCATGCATGTCGCGGTATAGGCGATGAAGCTGTCGACGGCTTCCTCGTCCTTTTCTCGTGCCAGCCATTTGGAAAGCTCGAGCTGCACGATCGTCGGAACGATACATTGATCGCGTTCCGGGATTTCGGCCTGCAGCCGGGTTCCGGCAGCACTTTTCGTCAGCCATTCTATCCATGCGGAGCTGTCGACCACGCGCATCAGAAACGGTCGTTCCGGTCGCGGTAATTTTTCTTGTCTGCGCCTTCGGCAATGCCGCGAAGATCAGCAAGCGTCGGGACCGGCATCAGCAATACGCCTTTGCCTTTGGGTATGAACACGAATTCCTGTCCCGCTGACCAGTGCTGTTGTTCGCGCACTTCCTTGGGAATGGAGATCTGGAATTTTGTAGAGAGGGTTGCTGTTGCCATTCTTACCTTTCCTCTATCGATTAGTGGATAGTAAGAATTCACTTGGCGTCGGTCAATGGCGAATCGTTTTTGGCGTTGCTGCTATTTCGGTCGCCAAATGGGAAGTTGACGACGGTTTTTCCCCGCTGACTCGGCCAAAAAAACCGGGCGGCGCTCGGTTTCGAAAGAGGTCCGCGGATTGCTCAATGGCTGTCGGCTCGAAGAACATATATAGAGTATCGTGCAGGTCGAAACGAACTTGGACGCGGGCGGAATAGATCGCCAGCCCGGCGGCTTTGCGAGTGAGGCGGAGAGCGGCGCCCACCAAGTCGGTGTTGACGCCGCCGTTGCGTGACGCGTCCGGAGTTCAAGCCGGGATAAGGCGCGTCCAGCCGCGCTCATCGTTGGTTACGCCCTTCTGCAGACTGACGAGTTGCTGGCGCAGTTCGCTGGTCAACTTACCGGTCTGTCCGTCTCCGACCAGAAACTCGCCGCCGGCATGTCGAACCAGGCCGATGCCCGCCAGGACCGCGGCAGTGCCGCAAGCGAAGGCTTCGACGAGCTTGCCGCTGGTTGCGTCCTGCCGCCATTCTTCGAAGGAGTACGGACGCTGCTCGACGCGCAAGCCCTTTTCTTCGGCGAGCACGATCACCGAGGCCCGGGTGATACCCGGCAGGATCGTGCCGCCAAGAGGCGGGGTGACCACCGATCCGTCATTCATGACGAAGAAGACGTTCATGCCGCCGAGTTCCTCGACCCAGCGATGCTCGGCTGCATCAAGGAAGACGACCTGATCGCAATCCTTCTTCGCGGCTTCCGCTTGCGCCACGAGGCTGGCTGCGTAGTTTCCGCCGCATTTTGCAGCACCGGTGCCACCGGCGGCAGCACGGGTGTATTCGGTCTCGACCCATAGGGAGACCGCCTTCGCTCCGCCTTTGAAGTAGGCGCCGACCGGAGAGGCGATGATGCAGAAGACATATTCCTGAGCCGGACGAACGCCCAGGAACGCCTCGTTGGCGAACATGAAGGGGCGAAGGTAGAGGCTGGCGTCGCCGGATGGAATCCAGGCCTTGTCAACGCGGACCAGTTCTTCGACTGCCTTCAGAAAGAGTTCTTCGGGCACAGGAGGCATAGCCATGCGGATCGCCGATTGCGCGAAGCGGCGGGCGTTCTCTTCTGGTCGAAAGAGTAGAATCCGGCCATCGTCTGCCTTGTAGGCTTTCATGCCTTCGAAAATTTCCTGAGCATAGTGCAGCACGGCGCTCGCAGGATCGAGCTCCAGAGGACGCCTCGGCGTAACCTTCGCATCGTGCCAACCCTTGTCGGCAGTCCATCGTGCCAGGACCATATGATCCGTGAAGACCTTGCCGAAGCCGGGCGTCTCCAGTGCCTGGATGCGATCGGCGTCCGAGACGGGAGACTTGTGGAGTTCGATTTTGATTTCAGGAGAGGTCGTCGTCGCGGTCATTGCTGGCACCTTGATAGTACATTGAATAGTGGCGGCGACACTACCGCCGCCGGGCTGGTCTTGGAAAGGCCTGAATCAGCCGGTTTCGGCATCGATCAGAGGAATCATCGCTTTCTTGTCACCATGACAAGAAAATAGGTCAGTATTATTGACATAATTCCGGCGGCATGGTTTGTCGGCGGTATAGAAAATATGAGGAAACTCCATGCTGAACTGGGACACCATGTTTGCGTCGCGCTCGTCGCGCATGCGCGCATCCGAGATCCGTGAGCTCTTGAAGCTTCTCGACCGGCCGGACATCATCTCATTTGCCGGCGGCATTCCGGATCCGGCGCTCTTTCCCGATCAGGAATTCAAGCAGGCCTATGCCGATATCTTCGACGGCGCCGCCGTCAACTCGGCGCTGCAATATTCGGTCAGCGAAGGCTACAAGCCGCTGCGCGAATGGCTGGTCGGGCAGATGGCGGCTCTCGCCATCCCCTGCGAACTCGACAACGTTTTCATCGTGTCCGGTTCGCAGCAGGGCCTCGACTATCTCGGCAAACTCTTCCTGTCGCCTGATGACACCGCACTCGTGACATGGCCGACCTATCTCGGCGCGCTGCAGGCCTTCAATGCCTATGAACCGTTCTACGACCAGCTGACGCCGAACGGCAACCGGACGCCCGAGTCCTACCGTGCGTCCGCTTCCGCTGCCGGCGGCAAGGTAAAGTTCGCCTATCTCTCCACTGACTTCTCCAATCCGACCGGCGAGACCGTCGATCTTGACGGCCGCAAGAAGGTCCTGGCGCTGGCGGAAGATCTCGACATCGCCGTCATCGAGGATGCGGCCTACCAGTCGCTGCGTTACGACGGCGATCCGATCCCGCCGATCCTGGCGCTGGAGATCGCCGAGAAGGGCCATATCAACGATACGCGCACGATCTATTGCGGCAGCTTCTCGAAGACGCTGGCGCCCGGCCTTCGCGTCGGCTTCATCGTCGCCAATGCGCCCGTCATCCGCAAGCTGGTGCTGATGAAGCAGGCGGCCGACCTGCATTCTTCGACGATCAACCAGATGGCGATATCAGATGTCGCCGAGCGCGGCTTCGATGCGCAGGTCGCCAAGATCAAGGGCGCCTATAGCCAACGCCGCGACTGCATGCTGACCGCACTTGAGAAATACATGCCGGAAGGCACCAGCTGGACGAAGCCGGAGGGCGGCATGTTCATCTGGATCACGCTGCCGGAGGGCATGGACGGCGCCAAGTTGCTGGCGAAATCGCTCGAAACCGCCAAGGTCGCGTTCGTGCCCGGCAAGGCGTTCTTCGCCGATGGTTCCGGCGCCAACACCTTCCGCCTCAGCTTCTCCTGCGCCAACGAGCAGATGATCGAAGACGGCATAGGCCGCCTGAGCGCGCTGATCTCGGCCGAGATCGGTAGCTGAGCGTGAGAGGTTGAGGAGAGGGCGTGCCGTGCGGCCCTTCATCCGACCCTTCAGGCCACCTTCTCCCCGCTGGGGAGAAGAAGAAGCAAGCCGTAAGCTCTCGCTTCCATAACGAACGCTTTCGAGGAGGCGAGGCGTCGCCACAAATCTCTTCTCCCCAGCGGGGAGAAGGTTGAGGGGGTGAGCGGCAGAGCCGCGAATGCACGGAGCGCAAGCGAAGGGCAACATGTGGGATATGCCATGCAGCTCCCTGGACTTCCCGTTTTGCAAAACAGCAGGCAGGGCGCCGATCAGAAGATCGTCGTCCAGCCTTCGTTCGCCGTCTCGCTCTTGCCGTAACCGACCCGATCGGCGACGGCGCCGTCGGCATTGCGCAGGATGATGTCGCCGCCCCGGTTGGCAAGCTGCGGGCCGCCGGCTGCGGCATCGAGCGCTATGGTGCGCAGCTCGCCTGCGCTAAGCGATCCCGACAGCGTCTGGGTTCTGCCGTTTTCGTCCTCCAGCTTCCAGCCTTCGAGCGATGCCTCCATGTCGGAGCGGTTGATGATCGTCACCGTTTCGGCCTCGGTGCCGCCTTCGCCGTTGACCGGGTTGATCAGCGCGGCGACGATGCGCAGCGACGAGGCGACGATCGGCTGCGGCCGGCGTGTGCCTTCGCCGCGGCCCTGGCCGCCGCGGTTCTCCGAAACGGGATGGCCGGTCGCCGCATCGGTGTTCCAGTTCTGGGACTGGAAGCAGAGGAAGATCGCCGCCCATTCGTCGGTATCGTTGAAATGGACGAGCAGCGCGCCGTCCTGGTTCGGCCCATTGGTGGCCTTGAAGCTGCCGCCGTCGCCCTGGTTCATGTGGATGTCGTGGATGCCGTTGCCAGGCTCGAAATCGAAATATTGGTCGTGCTTGTTATGCTCGGGGCCCCAGGCCTCGCCGAAGGCATAGAAATGGATGTCGGGATCGGCAATGCCTTCCTCGACGATCGGTTCGATGAATTCCCTGAGATCGTTCTTCGGGCCGGAAAGCTGGAAGGGCGCGACATTCATGTCCTCGCGCTCGATCAGCCCGCCGCGGACGTAGTCGATCGCAAGCTCCGGACGGTCCTTGCGGATGTCGGTCAGGCCCATCGGCAGGGCTTCGAGCGCGTCCGTCAGTGCCGGATGCTTGAAATCGACGATATTGGCGTAGAGGAGGTCGTGCGGTGACATCTTCGAGCGGACGTTCAGCGCGATGCGGTAGCTGACGCCGTCCGCCTCGATGCGGATCTCGATATGGGGATCGTTGTCGTCATCAAGGGCGAGTGCGCTCGCCGTACCCTTCAGGACCTTGTAGTTCTTCAGCATGGAAACCCTCGCTGCGGTGGCGGGATCTCATGGTAGCACGGTGAAAGTGCATCTTTTGTGACGCATATCTTTCACCGTGCAAGGGAGGAGCGCCGACGCTATTGCTGAAGATGCGGTCCGAAAAGCTCGAGATCGGCTTCACCAAGCCTGTCGCTCACCGTGTTCAGCTGGTGCCAGTAGGGATAGATCACCGGCGGCAGGCTGACCGCGTCGAGGCGCTTGCGCTCCTCGTCCGTGAGCTTCAGCTCGGCGGCTGCGATGTTGTCGCGGAACTGGGCTTCGGTGCGGCCGCCGATGATGACCGACGTCACCGCCTTGCGGCCGATCAGCCAGGCGAGCGCAACTTGAGCGGCGGAAACGCCGCGTTCCTCACCGATCGCGACCAGCGTCTCGACGATATTCCAGAGGCGGTTCTCGTCGCGGATCGGCGGTTCGGTCCAGCCGGCGAACTGGCGCGTACCTTCGGGCGCTGCCTGGTTGCGGCGATGCTTGCCGGAGAGCAGGCCGCCGGCGAGCGGGCTCCAGACCAGCACGCCGAGGCCCTGGTCGATCGAGATTGGCAGCAGCTCGTATTCGGCGTCGCGGGCTTCCAGCGTATAGTGGATTTGCTGGCTCACGAAGCGCTGGTACCTGTGCTCGTTGGCGATGCCGAGCGCCTTCATGATGTGCCAGCCGGAATAATTCGAGCAGCCGACATAACGCACCTTGCCCTGTCTGATCAGGGTGTCGAGCGCTTCCATCGTCTCTTCGAGCGGCGTCTGGCCGTCCCATTCATGCACTTGGTACAGGTCGATGACATCGGTCTTCAGGCGCTTGAGGCTCGCCTCGCATTCGCGGATCAGGTGGTAGCGCGACAGACCCTGGTCGTTCGGGCCGTCGCCCATGCTGAAGCGGGCCTTGGTGGCGAGCAACACGCCTTGCGGCCGCTTACCGGAGAGCACGTCACCGATGATGTTTTCGCATTCGCCTGATGAATAGGCGTTGGCGGTGTCGATCAGGTTGATGCCGGCATCGATGCACATATCGATCATCTTTTTCGCCTCGGAGGTGCCGAGATCGCCGACCATCTTCGCCCAACCGACGCCGCCGAAGGTCATAGTGCCCATGGTCAATGTGGAAATCTTCAGGCCCGAACGGCCAAGCAAACGATATTCCATTGGAACTCCTCCTTTAAACGAGACTGACGTACCTCAACGCTCCGAGATGGCAATGGCGGCGTGTTCGCGAGGCTTAGGTAAAGATTCCTGAGCGCCGGCATCTTCCGGTCATGTGGCGGCTATGGCCGATCACGAGCCGGGCGGCAGATCGTACAATATGTCATCGGCTTGTCGACGGAAATCGTCTTGGCGCAGTCGACGCGCTGGAGGCCGCATCAGCTCTCGTGCTTGTCCTTGTTGTGAATATTGTCGCGAAGCGAAGCAATCGTGTCCCGAATCTTGTTGACAGTCTCGGCGTCGAGACCGACGGCCTTGCCGATGCAGTCGAACACATGAGTGGCACGGCTCTTGAGAGCCAGTCCCTTCTTCGTCAGGCGCAAGAGCACCTGGCGCTCATCAGCGGGATTTCGGTTGCGTGTGACGAGCCCAACATTTTCCAGCCGCTTCAGCAGCGGCGTGAGGGTGCTGGAGTCGAGAAAAAGCGTCCCGCCGAGATCCTTCACCGTGCGTTCGTCGCGCGCCCACAAAGCCGTCATGACAAGGAATTGCGGATAGGTGAGTTCCAGCTCGTCGAGCAGGGGACGGTAAAGCTGGTTAAAGACGTGGCTTGCCGAATAGATCGAAAAGCAAAGCATTTCATCGATCTTGGGCACGTCAGCGAGATCATTTGATCTGGTTTCTTTCATCACGCTCTCCTTTGATCTCAATATAATTTGTGCGCGATCTATTTGCAAGCTATTGACTCGGCAAGTGAGGCGGCCTAATTAGATAGCGTACAAAGAAATCGCTGACAAAGTATACGCCAAACACGGAAAGCTGCAGAGGTTTGCTGCGTCAACGGATGCGCAAGCACATGAATCCCTTGTGGCTCCCGATTCGGTTCCTTTGAAACTCAACCGACGAAAGGAAATGACCAATGTTCAAGTTTGCTGCTGCCGTCGCCCTGGCAGGCGCTCTTCTTTCCGGTGCTGCTGTTGCCCAGCCGGCCAAGCCGACCGTTGTCCTCGTCCATGGCGCCTTTGCCGATTCATCCAGTTGGAACGGCGTCGTTGAAATCCTGCGCAAGGATGGCTTTTCTGTCGTGGCAGCGGCCAATCCGCTGCGTAGCGTTGCGAATGACGCTGCCTATGTCTCCGACGTGGTCGGCAGCATCGCCGGCCCCGTGGTCCTCGTCGCCCATTCCTATGGCGGCCAGGTCATTTCGACCGCGGCCAACGGCCACGACAACGTCAAGTCGCTGGTCTATGTCGCGGCCTTCGCCCCTGATGCAGGGGAATCGGTTGCCGATCTTGCCGGCAAGTTTCCGGGCGGCACGCTGAGCGGAGCGCTGGCGGCCCCGGTAAAGCTCAGCACCGGCGGTGTCGATCTCTATATCGACCAGGCGAAGTTCCATGATCAGTTCGCCAGCGACGTGCCGGCCGAGCAGGCGGCCCTGATGGCGGCTGCCCAACGTCCAGTCACCGAGGCCGCCCTGACCGACAAATCCGGCGAACCCGCCTGGAAGAAGCTGCCGTCGTGGTTTGTCTACGGCACCGGCGACAAGAACATCCCGGCCGCAGCCCTAGGCTTCATGGCCGAGCGGGCAGGCTCCAAGCGGACCGTGGTGGTCGATGGCGCCTCCCACGTCGTGATGGTGTCGCATCCCGAGAAGGTGGCTGAACTGATCGAAGAAGCTGCAAAGTAGTATTCGATCCGAGGGGCCACGGCGTGTGAGCGCCGTGGTCGGCCGCTGCGGAGGTTTTGTCCGCGCATGGCGAGGTCACGACCGGTCGATGGGAAAGCTGTGGCGCAGGGCGTGGACCAACCGCGGCGCCCTGTCACATCTCTGTCAACGACCCCTAATAAGGGAGGGGTATCGAAATCGAGGACCCCTCCCATGAAAACGATCGTCTCCGCCGCAGCACTTGTCGCCGCGAGCCTCTTTGCCATTCCGGCTTCGGCCGCAAACCTGGTTCTCTACACCAGCCAGCCGAACGAAGACGCGCAGGCGACGGTCGATGGCTTCATGGCCGCCAATCCCGATATCAAGGTCGACTGGGTACGCGACGGCACGCCGAAGATCATGGCGAAACTCCAGGCCGAGATCCAGGCCGGCAACCCGGTCGCCGACATTCTCCTCATTGCCGACATGGTGACGCTGGAGCGCCTCAAGGAAGACGGCAAGCTCCTGGCCTACAAGTCGCCGGAAGCCGCAGGGTACGACGCCGCCCTTTATGACGCCGACGGCTATTACTACTCCACCAAGCTGATCACCACCGGCATCATGTACAATACCTCGGCCGCGATGAAACCTGCGAGCTGGAAGGACCTGACGAAGCCGGAAGCCAAGGGCCTCGTCACCATGCCGAGCCCGCTTGCCTCGGGTGCGGCCCTCATCCACGCCCAGACGCTTGCCGCCGTTCCGGGACTCGGCTGGGACTTCTACAAGTCGCTTGCGGAAAACGGCGCGATTGCAGCCGGTGGCAACGGCGCCGTGCTGAAGTCGGTCGCCTCGGGCGAAAAGGCCTATGGCATGGTCGTTGACTACATGCCGATCCGCGAGAAGGCCAAGGGCGCGCCCGTCGAGTTCGTATTCCCGAGCGAAGGCGTTTCGGCCGTCACCGAGCCTGTCGGCATCCTCGCCAGCACCAAAAATGCCGATGCCGCCAGGAAATTCGTCGATTACGTGCTCTCCGAAACAGGCCAGGAAGGCTTCCTGAAGCTCGGCTACATCCCGGCCCGTAACGGCATGAAGCTGCCGGAAGGCTTTCCGGCGCGCGACACCATCAAGGTCCTGCCGATCAAGGCGGCCGAAGCATTGAAGAATACCGACCAGGATCTCAAGACCTTCTCGGGCATCTACGGCTCGAACTGATCCTTTGATGTACGGATACATCAAAACCGGAAACAGCCAGCCCGCCTGGCTGTTTCCTTTTGTCGTCATCATCGTCCTGATCCTCAGCGTGCTGCCGCTCGCCCGCCTCGCCTTGGTCGGAATGGCGGCCTTCGCCGATGGCGGCGTGATTGATGTTTTGAGCGAGGCGTCGCTGTGGTCGGCGACCTATTACACCGTCGTCACCGCCATCCTGGGCACGATCATCTCGCTCGTCATCGGCTGCCTCTTTGCCTTCCTGCTGACGCTGACCGATATCCGCGCCAAGGGGCTGCTCAGCTTCTTCTTCGTGCTGCCGATGATGATTCCGCCGCAAGTGACGGCGCTTGCCTGGGTGCAGATGTCCGGCCCCTCCAGCCCGTTGCTGAAGGCGCTGCACATCGCCCCGCCACTCGGTTCGCCGCAGCCGCTCTATTCGGTGGGTGGCATCGCGCTGCTCTATGGCGTGCAGCATGCGCCGCTGGTCTATCTGGCGCTCCGAGCCGGGCTGATGACGCTGCCGCGCGATGGCGTCGAAGCCGCACGGCTTTCCGGCGCTTCCAGCTTGCAGGTGTTCCGCGATATCATCTTGCCGCTGTCGCTGCCCGGCATCATTGCGGGTGCGACGATCTCCTTCGTCTCCTGCACCGGCAATTTCGGCATTCCCGCCATTCTCGGCATTCCGGCCTCGATTTTCACGCTGCCGACGTTGATCTTCACCAAGTTCTCCGCCTTCACCAGCCGCACCTTCGGTGATGTCGCCGTGCTCTCGGCGATCATCGCCATCATCTCGGTCGTCGGGCTGATAATCCAGGACCGGGCGTTGCGCGGCCGCGACTACCGCGTCATCGGGTTATCCGGGGCGAGTGCCGCCTTCGAACTCGGCACCTGGCGCCTGGTCTTCACACCGCTCGTCTGGGCGATCCTGTTCTTCATGCTGGCAGCACCCTTCTTCGCGCTTGTCGCCGGCGCGCTGGTGCCGGCCTATGGCGTGCCGCTCACTTTCCAGACGATGTCGCTGCATGCCTTTGAGGATATCCTGTTCCGGCAGGCGGTGACGCGTACCGCCTTTATCAATTCGCTGTCGCTCGCCGGCGCCACCGCGCTTGGTCTCCTGGTGGTGACGGTGCTTGCGGCCTATGCGCTGACGCGGCGCAAGGATGCGGCGTCGCGGATCGTCGCCAGCCTGATCGAGATACCATATTCGCTGCCCGGCATCGTCATGGCGGTCTGCTTCATCCTGGTGTTCGCAGCACCGATCCCGATCCTCCACGTCTCGCTCTACGGCACGATCTGGATCATCCTGATCGCCTATTTCTCCTCGTTCTTCGCCGTCAGCCTAAAACCCGTGGTCAGCGCCTTCCACCAGCTCGATCCGGCGCTGGAAGAGGCGGCGCGGCTTTCCGGCGCCGGCTTCTTCCGCAGGCTTGCCGATATCATCGTGCCGCTGATTGCGCCGGCCGCCGGCGCCTCCGTTATTCTTGTCTTTCTGATTGCCTGCAACGAGCTGACAATCTCGGCGCTGCTCTGGTCTGCCGGCACACAGACGCTCGGCGTCGCCATCTACAATCTCGATGATAGCGGCAGCTCGGACCTTGCTTCGGCGCTCTCGGTGCTCGTCGTGCTCATGGTCGTCGTGCTGATGCTGCTGCTCGAACTTCTGGCGAAACGACTGCCGAAAGGAGTGGTCCCATGGCGAGGTTGATCCTCAACCAGCTCGGCAAGGTTTTCGGCACCGGTCGCGCCGCCGTCAGCGGCTTTTCGCTCGATGTGCGCGAGGGCGGCTTCCTGGCGTTGCTCGGGCCTTCCGGTTGCGGCAAGACGACAGTGCTGCGGATGATCGCCGGTTTCGAGACGCCGAGCGACGGCTCGATCCATCTCGGCGAGAGATTGCTTGCCGATGCCGCACAGTCGCTGCCGCCGGAAAAGCGCAACATGGCGATGGTGTTTCAGTCCTACGCGCTGTGGCCGCATATGAGTGTTGCCGACAATGTCGGCTATCCTCTCAAAGTGCGCGGCATCTCGGGCGAAGCCTACCAGGCGAAGGTGCGCGATGCGCTCGGCACCGTCAGGCTCGCCGACTACGCCGAACGGCGCCCGGCCGAGCTTTCCGGCGGCCAGCGACAGCGCGTGGCGCTTGCCCGCTGCCTGGTGACATCGCCTGACGTCGTGCTGCTTGACGAGCCGCTTGCCAATCTCGACCGGCACCTGAAACAGGAGATGGAGGAGACTTTTCGCGAGTTCCACCAGCGCTCGGGCGCGACGATGATCTACGTCACCCACGACCAGAGCGAGGCGATGGCACTCGCGACCGACGTCGCCGTCATGTCGGAAGGGCGGCTGCTGCAGGTGGCGGCGCCCGCCGAGATCTACGCGCGGCCTGAAGGGCGCATCGTCGGCGGCTTGATCGGGCGCGGCGCGATCCTGACACTGTCGGTAATGGGCGGCGAACGCCAGCTGGAATGGGATGAACTGCAGGATGCGCTCCAGGCCACCAATATCGATGGCACCGATATCCTCGTGCGGCCGGAGGATGTGATCATCGGCGGCGAGGGGGCTCCGGCAACCGTCGAATCCGCGCTTTTCGAGGGCGAGCGTTATGCTGCGAAACTGACGCTCGGCAACGGCCAGACGCTGCGCGCCTTCAGCCGCGTCCCTGTCGTACCCGGTGAAGTCGTACACATCGTCATCCGCGCCGGGTGGCGGCTTTGAGAGGTCTAAAGCATGTCGCGCAAAAGTGGCCGCGGCTGCGGGAAAATGTCAGCGGCCTAAGTCACAGGCAATCACGTCCGAGGCTTCGAAAGCCACGGCCATTCGCACTTTTCTTGCGGCATCCATCTTTTCCTCCTGCTTCTACTGGTTAAGGTACTGCCCGCAACCGGACTCATTCCATGTCGTTTCGCCTCGCCACCTTCAATGTCGAAAACCTGCTTACTCGTTTCGATTTCACCGGCTTCCGCAACCAGCTGCGCCAAGACCGCGTCATCAAGCTTTTCGAAGTGTCGAGCGAGGGCGTCTACCAGCAGCTCGAGCAGGCGCGGATAGTCGCCGCGACCGACGACACAAGGCAGATGACGGCGCTGGCTATCGCCGATGCGGATGCCGATATCCTCTGCCTGCAGGAAATCGACAACATGGCCGCCCTTCAGGCCTTCGAATACGGCTACCTCTTCCGCATGGTTGGAAACGGCTACCGGCAGAAATTCCTGGTCGAGGGCAATGACGGCCGCGGCATCGATGTTGCCGTCGTCATGCGCGAGGAAACGCGCGACGGCCAGAAGATCGAGCTGCGGGATATCAGAAGCCATGCGATGACGACCTATCGCGATCTCGATCTCTTCAATGAGGAGCTGATGCTCACCAACCGCATCGACGACAAGATCTTCAAGCGCGACTGCCTGGAGCTTGACCTTCTGATCGGCGGCCGGCCGTTTTCGCTCTACGTCGTGCATTTCAAGTCGATGGGCAATCCGCGCGACGGGCTGGACGGGCGGCAATCGACCATGCCGATCCGCCGCGCCGAGGCGCGCGCCGTGCGCCGCATCATCGAGGATCGCTTCAGTGCGGAGCAAGCCGGTACGAACAGCTTCGCCATCTGCGGAGACATGAACGATTATCAGGAGCGTGTCGATGTCATCGGCCGCCGGGGCACCGGCTATCGCTTCGAATATCAGAACGAGACCGAAAGCGCGCTCGACGTTTTCAGTCGCGACGGCTTTGCCGAAAATGTCGTGCGCCGCCGCGACCCCCTCGACCGCTGGACGCTTTATCACGCGCGCGGGCCACAGGAGCAGTGGCTTTGCCAACTCGACTATCTCTGGCTTTCGCCAGCACTTGCCGCCCATAATGCCGGCCGCCTGCCCGAAATCATCCGCAGCGGCCAGCCCTACCGCACCGTCTTCCCGCCGGGGCAGGAGGTGGAGCGTTATCCGCGCACCGGCTGGGACAGGCCGAAGGCGTCCGATCACTGCCCCGTCGTCATGACACTGGATCTCCCATGAATGCAAATTTGAACGCGAATTTCACCAACATCAATTTTTCCGATGATTTCGCCGGCTGGCCGCCGGAGGCGACGATCTTTCCGATTGCCGGCGTGGATCTGCGCATTCTGCCCGGTCCCCATCCCCTCGTCGCCGCCGAAGAAGCGGCGATCCGGGAGAACTGGGTCAGGGAGACCGCTGCCAATCCGGCGCTGTTCGACGGGCGCATGGTGTTCCAGCGGTTGGTATCGCTCGGTGAAGACGGGATTGCCGGCGAGGGCCACGTCATTCCCTTTTCCGCTTTCATGTGGTGGCGCCGGCAGCCGCAGCGCCAGGGCGGCATTCACATCTTCGCCTATCCGGTGCTCGAGACCTCCGACGGCGCACTGGTGGCGATCCGCATGGGCGCCCATACCGCCAATCCCGGCCAGGTCTATTTCGCCGCCGGCTCGCTGGAGCCGGAGGATATCGTCGAGGGGCGCTGCGACATCGAGGCGAACATGCGCCGCGAAGTCCACGAGGAGACCGGGCTCGATCTTGCCGAATCCGTCGCGGGTGAGGGGCTGTTCGCCACCCATAACAAGCGCACGGTGACGCTGCTGCGGCTATTCCGCTTCGACATGACGGCGGACGAGATGATCGAGCGGATCGAGCGGCATATGCTCGTCGCCGAGGATCAGGAGATCGCGGGTGCGGTGGCGATCCGCTCGGCCGATCCCTCCGCCCATGCCTATAACATCGCCATGTTGCCCGTGATCGACTGGTATTTCGGTAAGGCCGAGCGGAGTTGATGTATGCCGCCCAAAGCCATGTAGCGTTTCGGGATAACGACACGCATCACGTAAAGATCGAAAGCGCGTTGTGTGAATCCGGTTGACGTGACGCGTTTTAGCGCCTTGCACTCGCTCGCGTGGTCGGGCAGGTTGGCGGCGCGATGACGATTCAAGGAGGCCGATGTGGCGCGAAGCTACAGCGTCTATGACGTGTTCACCGATCGAAAGCTTGCGGGCAATCCGCTGGCGGTGATCTTCGACGGAGACGATCTCAGCGACGAGGCGATGCAGGCGATCACCCGGGAGATCAATCTCTCCGAAACGGTCTTCGTGCAGCCTTCGACCAATCCCGCCTATGCGGCGAAGCTCAGGATCTTCACGCCGGGGCGCGAACTGCCCTTTGCCGGCCATCCGACGGTCGGTACGGCGGTGGCGCTGGCCGAACGGGCGCATGGTGCTGCTACGCGCGATCTTGTCTCGGTGCTCGAGGAAAATGTCGGGCCGGTGCGCTGCGCGGTGCGGCTGAGAGAGGGGGAGGCGAGTTTTGCCGAATTCGACCTGCCGCGCAAATCGCAGCCGGCCATCATGCCGCTCGACAAGCTCGGCATCGCCGATGCGCTATCGCTGAAGGTGACCGAGATCGGCTTCGAAAATCATGTGCCCTCCGTCTGGAGCGCCGGCGTTCCCTTCCTGCTCATTCCGGTGCACGATGTCGGAGCCACGCAGCGGGTGGAATTCGATCCGCAACTCTGGGAAAAAATCGTGCCCTTCGTCGATGGCGCGCTTGCCTCGGCCTATGTCTATTGCCGCGGCGGCGTCAACCACGTGGCGAAGTTCCATGCGCGCATGTTCGCAAGCGGCATGGGCATCGCCGAAGATCCGGCCACCGGCTCGGCGGCGGCCGCACTCTCCGGTGCGATCCACCATTTCGACCGGCTGACGGACGGGCATCACCCGATCATGATCGAGCAGGGCGTCGAGATGGGCCGGCCGTCCTTCATCCACCTGCATATCGATGTCGACGGCGGGACAATCTCTAACGCGCGGATCGGCGGCCAGGCAGTGCGGCTGGCCAGCGGCACGCTCGACCTTTGATTTCGTTAAAGCGCGTCGCGTCAATCCGGATTCATGCGACGCGCTTTAAGTCTTTGTTTTATGCAAGTCGTTATCCCAAAACCGCTGCGCACTTTTGGGCGACATGTATTGGAGCGCCGCGCCCAAGGACGCGCTAAGCGACGCTCTATCACTTTGAATCTGCGCATAATCCTTTCCGAAAATCGATTCCGATTTTCGGGGTAATGGGCTGCATTTCAGCCAAACCGAAAAATCTTCGCGATTAACCAAAGAAATTTCGGCTATGCGCTGGACAAGGCTGCCGATCCTGTTTATACGCCCCGTCACACCGCGCAGCCAAGCGCGAACGGGTGATTAGCTCAGTTGGTAGAGCAGCTGACTCTTAATCAGCGGGTCGTAGGTTCGAGCCCTACATCACCCACCAAATTTCTTGAAAACATTGATATATTCGAATTCAGGCCGGATTTTCCGGCCTGCCGGAAACTGTTCTCGAAGCGAGCGGCATGGTTCGCGCTCTCCGCGGGACTGGCCGCGTCGGTCCGTGCGCCCTATCTCCCTCTCGCGTATCGGGAGGGGGCTATGAGAAGCGTTATTTTTGCCGTCGCATTGTCTCTGCCGTTGCCTGCCTTTGCCGCAGGCGTCATGAACGTCAAAGCGAGCGAGCATAGCTGCAGTGAGCTTACGCAGATCATCCGCCAGAACAAAAAGGTCTTTGTCCGCGTCGGTTTCGGCGGCCGCAGTTTCCGCTATCCGCCCGCCCAATGCAGCATGGGCGATAAGCGCACCACGACCAGTTTGCGCGATGCGCTGGGAAAGCAGTGCATCCTTGACTATTCCTGCGTCTTCGACCCTGCGTCGCCCTATAACTTTCCCTAGCGCATCGCGCTTTCCGAAAATCGTTCTTTGTGTGTCCCTCAATCGCCGCCGCTCAGTTTCATGCCTGCGAGCCAGAGGCCTGCGACGATGAAAAACGAGAGGTAAAAAGGCAGAGCTGTGCTCAGTGTATAATTGCGGCGGTTCCCGCACTGGCGGCACGCGGTGCGATGCCCTACCTTCGCTCTCTCTCATTCAGGAGTTTCCGTGAAAAGCGTTGTTCTGGCCGTCGCACTGTTGTTTCCGTCCGTCGCTCTTGCCGCGGAGGCGGTGGAGGTCAATGCCAGGGATCACAATTGCGAAGAGCTTGCGCAGATCATCCGCAAGGACAAGGCGGTTTTTGTGCGCATGGGCTTTGGCGGCCGCAGCTTCCGTTATCCGCCGGCCAGATGCAATCTCGGCGACAAGTACGACACCGCGAGGGTGAGGGATGCCAATGGCAAGCTTTGCCTCCTCGCCTACGAGTGCGTGTACGATCCGCAGTCCTTCTATAATAGGATTCCCAAATAATATCCTGATCCAGGCGTTGCCAGTAGCCTGTTCGGTATGGATGACGAGGTCAAGAAAAAAGGCCGGGCGAAACTCGCACCGACCTTCCTCGATCAGTCTCGATAACGGCTGCCAGTACGTCCGTGGTCAGCCGTCAGAGACAGATTTAGTATCCCTTAAATAGGGTTTGCTTAAAAATCCTCAAGAGCTCGCAGCCGAGAGGAAGCCGGCACTGGGTCGGCTTCTTCTGACCGGGCAGCGATTACTGCTGTGCAGGGGCAGCCGGCGGGGTGGCCGGTGCTGGTGCCGGTGCAGGCGTTGCGCTGTTGTCGGTCGGAGCGATCGGCTTGGCCGGCGCCGGCTCTGATTGGGTCGTGGAGGCTGTCGTGTCCGGGGATGTGCCGGGGGTGCTCCACTGCGAATAGGCGAATGCAGCGACAGCGATCACGGCCAATGCAGCGACCCAGACAACCCACGTATTACTGCTGCGCGCGCTCGGCGTGGTGCGCAGATCCAGATTTGGGTTCAGCGGGCGGTTCGGGTCGTTGGCATTATTGGGGTCGTACGTCATGGTACTTTCTCCTCTTTCGGTGACAGAAGAATGCCGAAGTGGGCATTTTGTTCCGTTCTGGGCCGAAGCGCTTGTGCTGATTGGGTTTTCGTACTCATTATTCTCGCTTTACTGGCGCTCCGCGCATTCGCGGGCTTTGTCGCTCACACCCCTTGCTCATCTGCTTGGGGACGACCAGCAGGGACCCGGCAGTAGAGCTGCCGGCTGATCGGGTGCGTTGGTGGATGGCAGCCCGCCGGTGCGGACGGCAGCCGCCTGGGCGCAATGCGCTTGACACCACGGGGTCTGTTTGCGAATGATTTCTGCATGGGGTCGCGATCACCCCACGAGGCGTCATGCTGAAGAATCGCGTCCAGTAAAACCGATCAACGGAGGGACGCGTCATGCCGTCATTTCTAGAAATCTCACCTGAAAAGCTCAGCCGTCTCATCGGGACACCTGGGGCTCCCATGATTATCGACGTGCGCACGGAGGAGGACTTCGCGCTCGATCCGCGCCTGGTGCCGGGCTCGATCCGGCGCGCCCATGCCGGCGTCGCGTCTTGGGTTGGCAGTGTCGATGCCGAAGCCGTGGTCGTAGTATGCCAGAGAGGCGGCAAGCTCAGTCATGGTGTTGCCGCCTATCTCCGCCATGCCGGGCTCGACGCGGAAAGCCTCGAAGGTGGCTTCGAGGCGTGGATCGCGGGCGGACCGGCCGTGCCCGATGCAAAGCTGCCGCAACGCGACGCTGAAGAGCGCACCGTCTGGGTGACGCGCGCACGGCCGAAGATCGATCGTATCGCTTGTCCTTGGTTGATCCGGCGCTTCGTCGATCCGAACGCCGTGTTCCTGTTCGTGCCGGCGCCTGACGTTTTAGCCGTCAGCGAGCGCTTCGCGGCGACGCCCTTCGATATCGAAGACGTGTTCTGGAGCCATCGCGGCGAATTATGCACTTTCGACGTCATGATCGAAGAGTTCGGGCTAGCGTCGGAACCGCTTCTGCGCCTGGCGCGGATCGTCAGGGCGGCGGATACCGCAAGGCTCGATCTTGCCCCCGAGGCGGCGGGCCTGCTTGCGGCGTCGCTCGGCCTCTCCAGAATGTATTCCGACGATCTGGAGCAACTCGAGGCGGGGATGCTTCTCTACGACGCTTTTTTCCGCTGGTGCCGCGACGCAACCGAGGAAACCCACAACTGGCCCGCTCCAAAGAAGAGGGCATGAGATGGTCGAGATGACAGGAAATGCGTCCGCCGGCGAGATGGTGGAAAAAGACACAGGCAAGGAACATAATCACGGCGTCGCGTTTGGCGAGGCTTTCCGGGTCTGGCTGCGGATCGCTGCATTGAGTTTCGGCGGCCCGGCCGGCCAGATTGCCGTCATGCACCGCATCATCGTCGACGAGAAGCGATGGATCGGTGAGCATCGTTTCCTGCACGCGCTGAACTATTGCATGCTGCTTCCCGGCCCCGAGGCGCAGCAGCTCGCCATCTATATCGGCTGGTTGATGCACCGGACTGTGGGTGGTCTCGTTGCCGGCATTCTGTTCGTGCTGCCGGGATTTCTGTCGATTCTCGGTCTCAGCTACATCTATGCCGCCTTTGGCAACGTCGCCATCGTCGCCGGCCTATTCTTCGGGCTGAAGGCGGCGGTGCTCGCTGTCGTCGTGCAGGCCGTCATTCGCATCGGCAGCCGCGCGCTCAAGAATCGCGTCATGGTCAGTATCGCGGCCGCGGCCTTCATCGCCATCTTCTTTCTCCATGTCCCGTTCCCGCTGATCGTACTTGCCGCCGGCATTATCGGTTTTTTCGGCGGCCGGGCCGGGATCGCCGCCTTCAGGACTGGTGGCGGACACAAGGCGGGCAGCGGGGCGGTGTTGTCGGATGCCGATTCAGTGCTGGGCGAGGACATACCGGCGCATGCTCGTCCAAACCTCGCTTGGTCGTTGCGCATGTCGAGCGTGTTGCTTGCCCTCTGGCTCGTCCCGGTCGCCGGGCTCTATGCATTCGTCGGGCCGGACAGCGTCTTTGCCGAAATCGGTCTGTTCTTCAGCAAGATGGCCGTCGTCACCTTCGGCGGGGCCTATGCCGTGCTTGCCTATGTCGCACAGGAGGCCGTGCAGCATTTCGGCTGGCTGAAACCCGGCGAGATGCTAGATGGTCTCGGCATGGCCGAGACGACGCCGGGACCGCTGATCATGGTCGTGCAGTTCGTCGGCTTCATGGGCGCCTACCGCGATCCCGGATCGCTGGATCCCATGTTAGCCGCCACGCTGGCGGCGATGCTGACGACGTGGGTCACCTTCGTGCCCTGTTTTCTCTGGATCTTCCTCGGTGCGCCGTTCATCGAAAAACTGCGCGGCAACATCGCGCTCGCCGGCGCGATGTCGGCCATAACAGCGGCGGTGGTTGGGGTCATCCTCAACCTCGCGATCTGGTTTGCCCTGCACACGCTGTTTGCCGAGGTTGCGACCGTCCAGCTTGGCGGCTTGCGGCTCGATATTCCCGTGCTGCAATCGGCCGTGCCGGCGGCAATGGCGCTGTCTGCCGCCGCGGCGATAGCGATCTTCCGCTTCAAGGCTTCCGTCATCGCGACGCTGCTAGCCTGCGCAGCCGCGGGAATGCTCTGGACGCTGGCGGTGAACTAGAGCATTTCCGGCTTTAGGCCTCCGCCCCATCCATGGAAATGCGCGTCGCGAGCATCTTGTCGATGCGCATGCCGTCCATGTCGAGCACCTCGAAGCGCCAGTTGTCGAAGACAAAGGTTTCGCCAGCTTCGGGGATGTGCTGAAGTTGATGCAGCGCGAAGCCCGCCAGCGTATGGAAATCGGCATCCGGACGATCGCGCAGGCCTAGCCGTTCGAAGGCGTCGAAGGCCGGCATCATCGCATCGATCAACAGCGACCCGTCTTCCCTGACGACGATATCGGGCTCTTCGTTGGACCCCGGCAGATCGCCGGCGATGGCTTCGAGCAGGTCTGTCTGGGTGACGATGCCTTCGAGACTGCCATATTCGTCGATGACGATCGCGAGGCGAACGGGTGAGGCCTTGAAACTGTCGAGCACGCGGACGACCGAGGTGCCCTCATGCAGCACCAGCGGCTGCTTGATCACCTCCATCGGCCGGACCTTGCCGCCGTCGAGAACCTGATCGAGAAGGTCCTTCTTCAACACCATGCCGATTGGCTCGTCGATCGAGCCCCTGGCGACCAGCAATTGTTCGTGGCTGCATTCGCGGATGGTCTTCAGGATTTCAGCCTCGCTGTCGTCGGCGTCGAACCATTCGATATCGAGACGCGGCGTCATGATGTCGGAGATCGGCCTGTCGCCGATGTTGAAAACCCGCTCGACGAGCTGCTGCTGCACCTGGTTGAGAAGGCCCGCCTCCTGGCTCTCGGCAACGAGCAGCTTGAGCTCCTGCGGCGAATGGAACGACGATTCCCCGGTTCCGGCGCGAAGACCGACGCCTCGCAGCACCATGTTGCCCATGCCGTTCAGGACAAAGATCGCCGGCTTGAACAGCACCAGGAACAGACCGAGCGGGCGCACCACGGCAAGCGAAGTGGCCTCGCTGCGCTGAAGTGCCAGGCTCTTCGGCGCGAGCTCGCCGAGCACGATATGCAGCGCCGTGATGATGACGAAGGCGATGACGACGGCAACAGTATGCGCGCCCGCCGTCGCCCATTGCCCGGGCAGCCAGGACAGCAGCGGCTCGATCAGGTGGGCAAGCGCCGGTTCTCCAACCCAGCCGAGGGCGAGCGACGAGATGGTGATGCCGAGCTGGGTGGCTGCAAGGTTGGAGTCGAGATTGTCGACGGCGCGCTGAAGTGCCGAGGCGTTCATGCGGCCTGCCGCAGCGAGTTCGGCGACGCGGCTACGCCTGACCGACACCAGGGCGAATTCGGCGGCAACGAAGAAGCCATTGGCGGCGACAAGAAGAAACACGGCTAGTATCCCAACATAGTCGGAGAGCCCGCCGGCGGAATCGGACATGTTTTCCCTGCCTTCGAATTGATGGGAATCCGAAACTACACGCTCGCACACCGGTGGCAAGGCGTTCCGGCTAGTCCTGGGGCGAGAGATGCCGAAGCCGGGCTGCGTAATCGGAAATACTGCGTCGGTTTGCTATGCTGGCCGCAAAATGCGTGGCAAACCGCATGACCTGGATCATACGTGCGGTTCATCGATGCGAAGCGTAAAACGCGTGGTGAACCGCATTACCGACGTCGCCTCGTTCACCTCTTGGGCGCTTCGAAGAGTTCGATCGGGTTTCCGGCCGGATCATCGAGCAGGATCTGCTTGCCGCCGATGCCCTGCACGATCTCGTTGCGGAAGCGCGCACCGGCTTGGCGCAGTGCGGTGACTTTCGCCTCCAGATCTCCGACCTCGATCTGGATACGATTCCATCCGCCAGGCTCCGGTTTTCGCCCGTCGGGCATTGCTTGAGATGCTCCGCCCGGTCCCGTCATACCGCTGACGAACAGACGAAACCCGTCCCTGGTCAGGATGGCGAAACTCGGTGCGGGACGAAGCGCGACGGAGAAGCCGAGATGTCTCGTGTAGAATTCCACCGCGGCGTCGACGTCGTCGACGATATAGCGCATGCTGATACCGGGCATGTTTTCCTCCATTGTTGTCTTGGTCTGATCGTCCCCTCACCAGATATGCAGAATTCCTCCTGTGCCCAAGATACGTCGCTTCGAAACTCGATTATGCGCCCGTTTCAAGTTTTTTTTAGCATCTCGTTATGCCAAATCGCTGAGCACCTGCCGCCGCCAGCAGCAGGACATCCCTCCACGACGGCGCCTTCCAGGCGATGAGCACTGGCGGCGTCGCCCAACCTCATCCTCAGATGCTCCGCAAATATCTTTTCTTCCGTCATGCTTTGAGGTGCTGCCAAAGGACGAAACTGGCCGGCGGCGCCGATGCCTCGTCTATGGCGACGAAATATTCGTCACAGTGCATAAGTTTAATCTAAAATATAAACGTCTTCCCCTAGCTATTGGATTTCATTACAAAAGTTTAATTTTTATTTCAGTTTCGGTTCATCTTTTCGGCCCTAGTTTGGTCTCGTGCCCAACATGAGGAACCCCACATGAAAAAGATTTTTGCAGCTCTTCTTTCCGCTTCCTTCCTTCTTGCCCCGATGGTTGTTTCCCAGGCCAGCGCCGACGATTATCGCCGTCCGCCTGTCGTCGTGCAGAAGAAGGTGGTCGTCAAGAAGACGGTCGTCCGGTCGCATTGGAAAAAGGGATACCGCGTCAATGCCAGCGAGCGTCGCCGGTTCTCCGATGTCAACGACTACCGCCGCTACCGTCTCGCGCCTCCGCCGCGCGGGTATCGCTGGGTGCGGGCCGATAACGATTACCTGCTGATCGGCGTCACCAGCGGCGTCATCTCCAGCATTATTGCCGGTCGCTGATCGGCGGATGGATGAGAAGAGGGCGGCTTCGGCCGCCCTCTTCGTTTGCCGGCAGGCGAATCTCGTCAGGAGGGCGTCCTGAATGGAACTATGCGTTCGGCGAGGCTTCGGAACAGGCCGCCGGATCGTCGTTGCCGATCGGACCGTTCGCCTGTTGCCTCGACGGTTTCGGGATGAAGCCCTTCGATCGGCGGCAGCGGTTCGCATTCGGTACAGACGCAAAGAGTGCGTTTGATTGCCTTCGCCGTCATGCCGCCTGCCTGTTCCAGCTGGCAAAAGGATCGGGCAGGTTGCGCCAGCGCTCCGGAGCAAACACCGTGCTGTCGACCAGACAGGCGTCGAGTTCCTTCCTGATCCAGGCTTCGTCCATCGGATCGGCGCCGATGAAGACGATTTCCTGGCGCCGGTCGCCCCAGACGGGGTCGAGATAGGGGCCGATGGCGCGCATGAAGGCCGGCTCCTCAGGCCATTGTTCGCGGGGTAGGGCCGCCCACCAGAGACCCATCTTGCCGGTGCGCACGATCGCGCCCGCCTGGCTGATCTCGCCGACATGGTGCGGGCGCGTCGCCAGCCAGAAGAAGCCCTTGGCGCGCACCACGCCTGGCCAAGTCCGATCGAGGAAGGCCTGCAGCTTTGCCGGATGGAAGGGCCGCTTCTCGCGATAGACGAAGGAGCGAATGCCATATTCCTCGGTCTCCGGCACGTGATCGCGGAAACCGTGCAGTTCCTTGTACCAGAGCGGATGGGTTTCGGCCTTGTCGATATCGAAGCGGCCAGTGCCGAGCACGTCTTTCAGGACGATCTTGCCGAAATCCGCCTCGATCAGCTTCGCATCCGGGTTGAGGCCGGTGATGATCTTGCGCGCGGCGTCGCGCTCTTCCTTGGTTGCCGTGCCGATCTTGTTCAGCACCACGACGTCGGCGAATTCGATCTGTTCGACCAGCAGGTCGACGATGGTTCTGTTGTCGCCGTCGCCGGCCGTTTCTCCGCGGTCGGCGAGGAAATCGGCCGAGGCATAATCGGCAAGAAGATTGGCGGCGTCGACGACGGTTACCATGGTGTCGAGCCTTGCGACGTCGGAAAGGCTTTGGCCATTCTCGTCGCGAAATTCGAAGGTGGTGGCAACGGGCAGGGGCTCAGCGATGCCGGTCGATTCGATCAAGAGGTAGTCGAAGCGGCCCTGATCGGCGAGCTGGCGCACCTCCTTCAGCAGATCGTCGCGCAGCGTGCAGCAGATGCAGCCATTGGTCATCTCGACGAGCAGTTCCTCGGTGCGGGAGAGATTGGCGCCGCCGTCGCGCACCAGGGCGGCATCGATATTCACCTCGCTCATGTCGTTGACGATAACCGCGACGCGTAAGCCTTCGCGATTGGTCAGCACATGGTTGAGCAGCGTCGTCTTGCCGGCGCCGAGGAAGCCTGAAAGCACCGTAACGGGAAGTCTGTTGTTCATGGGAACCTCATCAGAGTCTTATTAATGTTATATCATTACATCTGAGGGGCCGAAAAAAGGCGGAACGGGGTTGTCCGCCTTTCCGCCTCAGCTCTCCGTGGAGCGTCGCGTGTCCGGCAGGACGCGCGGAGCGGCGCATGAGAGTCATGCGCCGGAGAGGCAGTCCTTCATGTTGTTGGCGATGCCGCGCATGAGGTTGAAGTAGAGATCGGGACCGGCCTTCAGTGTTGCCGCTTCGGGATCAAGCACGCCTGACTTGGCGCGCGTGCCTTCGATGACGACATTGACGAGGCGCGGCTCGAACTGCGGTTCGGCAAAGACGCAGGTGGCGCCGAGTTCGCCGACCTTGCGGTGGATTTCCGAGACGCGCTCGGCGCCGGGAATGGTTTCCGGGCTGACGGTGATCGAGCCGGAGACGCGGATGCCGTAGCGGTGCTCGAAATACTGGTAGGCGTCGTGGAAGACGATGAAGGGCTTGTCCTTGACGGGAGCGACCATGCCCTTGATCTCGGTATCGAGCGCATCCAGCTTGTCGTCCAGCGCCTTGGCGTTGCCCTGATAGGTCAGAGCATTGGCGGGATCGGCGGCGACCAACGTCGTGGTGATCATGGTCGCCATGGCCTTGGCATTCATCGGGTCGAGCCAGAGATGGGTGTCGAATGCGCCGTGGTCGTGATCGTCGTGCCCGTGGTCATGATCAGCTTCAGCGCCATGCGCGGCTTCGGCCTCATGATGACCGGAAGCACTATCGTGCTCGGGGGCATCATCATGCGCTTCGAAGGCGCCGCCTTCTCGGAAGGGCAGCTTGACCAGGCCGGGGGCGTCGTCGAGCGCGGCGATGCTGGCATCCGAACCCAGCGCCTGCAGCGGCTTTTCGAGAAAGGCCTCGAGGCCGGGGCCGACCCAGAAGATCACCTTGGCATCCTGCAGGGCGCGGGCATTGGAGGGCTTCAGATTGTAGGTATGCGGGGAGGCGGCGCCATCGACGATCAATTCAGGTTCGCCGACACCCTGCATGATCGCCGAAACCAGCGAATGGATCGGCTTGATCGAGGTGACGACGACGGGTGCATCGGCTGCTCGCATGGTGCCGGAAAAGAGCAGGGTGGGGATCGCCAGGACCGGGATTGCGAGGGCCGGCATTCTGAGGGCCGAGATTTTGAGGGCAGGCCCCAAGGCGCGTTTCATCAATATGCTCCGCTTGAATTGCGATTGTTATGTTATTACATCAATTGCGTTATGCTATAACGTGTGCAATAGCAGGACGCAACAGCACTTTCGGAAAATTTGATGCTCTCTCCCGCAAAGACCCCCGCTGGTATCAGGGCCGAACCGCTGGTTTCCCTTGAAGATGTCGGCATTCTGCGCAACGGCCGCTGGCTGGTGCGCGGTGTCGATTTTTCCGTCTCGCGCGGCGAGATCGTCACGCTGATCGGGCCGAACGGCTCGGGCAAGTCGACCAGCGCCAAGGCGGCGATCGGTGTGTTGAAGCCTGATGAGGGCAGGGTGGAGCGCAAAGCCGGCCTCAAGGTCGGCTATGTCCCGCAGAAGCTGTCGATCGACTGGACACTGCCGCTTTCGGTACGCCGGCTGATGACGCTGACAGGACCGCTGCCTGAGTGCGATATGCTCTCGGCGCTCGAATCAGCCGGCATCGCCCATATGCTCGATGCCGAGGTCCAGCACCTCTCCGGCGGCGAATTCCAGCGGGCGCTGATGGCCCGGGCGATTGCCCGCAAGCCCGATCTGCTGGTCCTCGACGAGCCGGTGCAGGGGGTCGATTTTTCCGGCGAGATCGCCCTCTACGACCTCATCAAGTCGATCCGCAATGCGACGGGCTGCGGCATCCTGCTGATCTCGCACGACCTGCATGTCGTCATGGCCGAAACCGACACGGTCATTTGCCTCAACGGACATGTCTGCTGCCGTGGCACGCCTGAATCCGTCAGCCGCAGCCCGGAATATGTGCGCCTGTTCGGCAGCCGGGCGGCGCAGACGCTGGCCGTCTACAGCCATCACCATGATCATACGCACTTGCCGGACGGCCGGGTGCAACATGCCGACGGCTCCGTCACCGATCATTGCCACCCCGACGACGGCCATCACGCGGATGAGCATGGGCATGCCGGTCATGAACATGATCACGATCATCCTGACCATGCCCATCCGCACGCGCATGAAGCGGGAGAGCGCCATGCTTGACGATTTCTTCGTGCGCGCCATCCTTGCCGGCGTCGGCCTGGCGCTGACGACGGGGCCGCTCGGCTGCTTCATCATCTGGCGGCGCATGGCCTATTTCGGCGATACGATCGCCCATTCGGCGCTGCTCGGCGTCGCACTGTCACTGCTTTTCGAACTCAACCTGACACTGGCTGTCTTTGCCGTTGCCGCCCTCGTGTCGGTGCTGCTGCTCTTCCTGCAGAAGCGCCAGGCGCTGTCGGCCGATGCGCTGCTCGGCATCCTCTCGCATGCGACACTGGCGATCGGCCTCGTCATGGTCGCCTTCATGAGCTGGGTGCGGATCGATCTCATCGCCTTCCTGTTCGGCGATATTCTTGCCGTTTCCACCACCGACATCGCACTGATCTGGGGCGGCGGGCTGTTCGTGCTCGTGGCAATGGCCTGGCTCTGGCGACCGCTCTTGGCTGCGACCGTCAATGCCGAGCTCGCCGAGGCCGAGGGGCTGAAGCCGGAGCGGGCGCGGCTGTTCTTCATGCTGCTGATGGCCGTCGTCATTGCCATTGCCATGAAGATCGTCGGCATCATGCTGATCACCTCGCTGCTGATCATACCGGCGGCTGCGGCGCGGCGCTTCTCGCCGACGCCGGAGATCATGGCAGTGCTCGCCTCGCTGATCGGGGCGGCGGCCGTCGTTGGCGGTCTGTTCGGCTCGCTCACCTACGATACGCCCTCCGGCCCCTCGATCGTGGTCGCGGCGCTGATCCTCTTCATGCTCAGCCTGCTTCCCGTCAGGCGACACCGCGCGGTCATGCAAGGACAAGGCTCATGACGACACCGCAATTGACCAAGAACCAGTCGCTGGTCTTCGATGTGCTCGAAAAGGCCGAAGGGCCGCTCAGCGCCTATACCATTCTCGACAAGCTGCGCGACCACGGTTTTCGCGCGCCCCTGCAGGTCTACCGGGCGCTGGAGAAGCTGCTCGAATATGGCGTGGTGCACCGGCTCGAAAGCATCAACTCCTTCGTCGCCTGCGCCCATCCGGGCGACGACTGCCACAGTCACGGCATCGTCGCCTTCGCCATTTGCGAAAGCTGCGGCCAGGTGACGGAGTTCCACGACCACGAGGTCGACCACCGACTGATGGAATGGGTGCGCGGGCAGAAGTTCAAGCCTGAAAAGACGACGATCGAGATCCGCGGATTATGCGAGGCCTGCGCGGCGTAAGCTTCTTCGCATTCGCTAGACGATCGCCTCGCGCTCACTAAAGGGGTCGTCGTCATCAAAGTCGCGGGCGCGGATTTGGTCGTTCCCCCTTTTCGCCGGCTTCTTTGCATTCTTACGGTATCGTATTCCGTTTTCACGGATGCCGCTCGGCGTCGACGGCCATATCTGTTGGGACATGAGCTGCCAAGGTGCTCGCTGGAAGCGATGCTATAGCCCACATGGGCGACCGCGATGGCTGAGCCCGCAGGGGTCCCGGACTGTATTAGACGCCCATTGATACACAAAGCGGCGATCAAAAAGGTGAGGCCGGTTACCCGGCCTCACGTCCATTTTCATGTCGCCGATCAAGTTAGTTCGGTTTAGATTCCGACCCGCCCTTGCCCGAACCGTTATTGCCACCGTTGTCGCCGCCGCCGCCATTGTCGCCGCCATGGCCGCCACCGTTGCCGCCGCCATTGTCGCCACCATTGCCGCCGCCGTTGCCGCCACCGTTGCCGCCGCCGTTGCCGCCACCATGGCCGCCGCCGTTGCCGCCACCATTGCCGCCGCCGTTGCCGCCACCGTTGCCGCCGCCGTTGCCGCCACCATGGCCGCCGCCGTTGCCGCCGCCGTTGCCGCCACCATTGCCGCCGCCGTTGCCGCCACCGTTGCCGCCGCCGTTGCCGCCACCGTTGCCGCCGCCATTGCCACCGCCGTTGCCGCCACCATGGCCGCCATTGCCGCCACCATGGCCGCCGCCGTTGCCGCCACCATGGCCGCCGCCGTTGCCGCCACCATGGCCGCCGCCGTTGCCGCCACCATGGCCGCCGCCGTTGCCGCCACCATGGCCGCCGCCATTGCCGCCACCATGGCCGCCACCATTGCCGCCACCGTTGCCGCCACCATGGCCGCCGCCGTTGCCGCCACTATGGCCGCCGCCGTTGCCGCCGCCATTGCCGCCACCGTTGCCGCCGCCGTTGTCGCCACCGTTGCCGCCGCCGTTGCCGCCGCCGTTGCCGCCGCCGTTGTCGCCGCCGTTGTCGCCACCGTTGCCGCCACCGTTGCCGCCGCCGCTATTCCCGTTGCTGGCGACGGAGGCGGTGCTGGACGTCTTCTGGCTGCCGCCAATGTCTCGGCTGCCGCGATCCTTATCGTTCGGACTAAACTTGCTATCGGCACGAATTGCTTTGGTCGGCATGCATAGTCTGTATTCGAGTGTGCCGCGAACTGCGGCCTTGCAATTAACGACTGCCGGGGCTGCCGTTGCCAAGCTGCTGCTTGCCAGAAGGGAAGCAACGGCGATGCTGAATTTCGCGGCTCTGCTGATCATTTCAATCGTCTCCCAAGGTTAACTAAATGTTAACTGGGAGAACTCTTACACTAACGATCAATTAACATGAAGAATAGATAATGGTTAATCTGTCTCATTCATCAAATAGAGTTAAAATCGCAAGTATAAAATTTTACTAAATTTTTATTAAGCCTATGTTATCGTCTCGCAACAACTAAAGGGAATCGGCTATGAAGCGCGTCTTTTCGCTCGCTGCCTTTTTATTCATTCTTCTGCAATTTCAAGCTGTTGCGGGATCATCACTTCCTGTGACGCGAAGCATCGGCGCACCCGTGGGATTCGCCGCAGCCTGCGCCAAGTACAAGTGGCTGTGCGGCAGGATGGCGGCGCAACAGCTGAATGATCAGACAGGAATAGCGCTTCTTCAAAAGGTCAATCGCGCCGTAAATGGACGTATCATTCCCGCGGAAGATCGCCCGTCTTCCCGAAATAAGGATATTTGGTCTCTGCCGGTTGCCGGCCGTGGCGACTGTGAGGACTACGCTCTTCAGAAGATGAAGGACCTGATCGAAGCTGGTTTTCCATCGAACAGGTTGGCGCTTTCCGTGGTGATTGGACCGCAGGATCAAAACCACGTCGTTCTCATTGCCCGGACGGACGGCGGCGATTATGTGCTCGATAATCTGACCAGCGCGGTGAGGCTCTGGCGCACCACAGGCTATACGTTTCTGGCCACCCAAGATTTCCAATCGCGAACGGGCTGGCGCGTGACGCTTGCTGGTCCCCGTGCAGGCGAGTTCTCTTGAACTGAAACTCTCGAGGCGGCGCGTTCGCTGCTGGCAAGTGCTGATCCCGGCGCTATCTTTGCCTGAGAAACCAAGCCGGGGGCGATCGCGTGACGAAAACCGAACTCGCGGAGATATACCGCGGCTACATCGCCTGCCTGAACAGGCAGGACTGGCACAATCTCGGGCAGTTCGTCGGCGACGATGCGGTTCATAACGGCCGGCGGCTCGGGCTGCCGGGTTATGTCGGCATGCTCGAGCAGGACTTCGATGAGATTCCCGATCTCCATTTCAAGGTGCTGATGCTGCTTTGCGATCCGCCATACATCGCCTGCCGGCTCGGCTTCGATTGCAGGCCAAAGGCAAAATTCCTCGGCCTCGATGTGAACGGCAGGCGCCTTTCCTTCACCGAGAACGTCATCTACGAATTTCGCGGCGGCAAGATCGTCGAGGTCTGGTCGGTCATCGATAAGTCGGCGATCGAAGCCCGGCTTGCGGGCTCGAATTGACGGCGCGGACGGTTTCCGGACTGCGTCGATCAGATGATGGCGACGCGCTCGCCGAAGGGCGTATCGTCGTCGAAATTCCGGGTGCCGATCCGATCGCTTTCACCTGACAAGACCGGCTGTTCCGCCTGTTCGCCGGCCTCTTCCCCGTCGTCCGATGCCGCATGCCCGTGCCGCTTTTGCGGATGCTCCTCGTTTTCGACGATCAGATCCGCGTGCGGGACGAGACCTTTTGCGGCCTCCTTCGCTGCCAGCTGATCGGCCGTGATCTGCGACTGGCGAGCGGCGACCCAGGCATTGTCTGGTTCGGAGCCGATCGAGGTGCTGGTGCCGACCTTGGTGGGTTCGGACGCGGCGGTGGCGGAGATGGGGTTGATCGCGTCGACCATGATGCTCTCCTGCTGGAACAGGATCATTTTAGGTCCGGTCGACCTAAAGCCTGAATCCTGTTCTAAATTAAAGAGTTAGAGCATGATGTCATCCGAAAACCGCTTACACTTTTCGGCATCATGCTCATGGAGAACCGGCGAACCAGCCGCCCGCTTCCCGGGATGAAAACGGCGCGGTCTTCGGGCCGATCAGGGAGACATATCGAGCCCGCGCCGAAAAACACAAGGGGACATTGACGTGACTGCCACTTCGGACAATGACGAAATCGGTAGCAGGTTGCGCGAAATTCGACGAAGAATTGTGTGCACAAGGGGGTGCTCGGCGCGTGCTTAATGTAAGAATCGGAAACACTTTGTGACTAAGTGTCTCCAAAAGCTGCGTTTTTTGACTTGCTGCGCGCGAAGACATGACGGATATTGTTTAAACGTTGAGGAAGCCGTCATGATTAGAATGATTGAAAACCCTGCCGAACTGGCTGGCGAAGATATCACCGGCAAATATATTCTCCGGAGGCTGAACTATCACTGGTTCGCCTACGGCAAGGCGGCTATCGTGACTGCCTGCAAGGGAACGATCCTGCAGCTTGAGCGGGAAGAGACGGTCTATTCCGAGCGTTGGGGACGTCGCGCCTATACGGGCACCGGCAGACGCTATCCCGGCGGCATCTGTCCGATTTCTGCGGTCGCCTGCGTTTGCGATACGCCCGACGACGTCAACGCTGTCATTCAGCTAGATGTCGAAGCGCAGGACGAATTCTATCAGCTGATCGCCAAGGCGGAAGCCAGGGTTCAGGCTCTTGCCTCATCTTCACGAAACAGCCAGTTTCTCGAAGCCGCCGAGTAAGGCGATTTTTTCAATGAAATCCGCCATGTGCAGCGTCTTTCTGCGCGTCTAAGAGGACGCGCTGCGCTGTCATGGAACGGAGAGCGATCATGACGCAGCGGGACACTCGGCCCGGTCACTCATTCGCGGCGGCGCCATCGCTCGGATCGCTCGCCATCACCATTGCCGTCATGTTTGCGGCGCTGTTTTGGCCGGCCGGCACGCTCGACTGGCCGCGCGGCTGGATCTTTCTCGGCCTGTTCCTTGTGCTGACTGTTGTCGCAATCATCTGGATCTGGCGGACGAATCCGGAGCTGTTTGCGGCGCGCAGCCGATACCAGAAGGGTACCAAATCCTGGGACGCCGTGGTGGCGACGCTGACGATCATTCTCTTTGCCGCCATTCTTCCGGTCGGCGCATTCGACGACGGACGTTTCCACTGGGCGCCGCAGCCCGATTGGGTCGTCTTTATCGGCTATCTCCTGATGACATCAGGTTATCTCGGCCTGACCTGGGCGCAATCGGTCAACCGGCATTTCGAGCCGACGGTGCGCATTCAGACCGACCGCGACCACAAGGTGATCGACACCGGACCCTACGCCGTAATCCGCCATCCCGGATACGCAACCGCCATCGTGCTCAGCGCCGGCATGGCGCTGTCGCTTGGATCGCTCTACGCGCTGATCCCCGCCGGCCTGCTCGTCGTCGTCCTGTTCGGCCGCACGCTCGGCGAGGAAGCCGAACTGCGCAAGGGCCTCGAAGGTTATGCGGAGTACATGGAGCGTGTGCGATGGCGGTGGATTCCGGGCGTGTGGTGAGCGGCGGGGGCGGGCGGAGAGGGCGCCTGACCACCCCCGCCCCCTCCTTCGAGGCTCCGGCCTTTGGCCTGCGCACCTCAGGATGAGGGCTGATCGCTATGCCGTGTGGTTGGGAGGCTGATGGGTGTCTGGCAGGCTGATGAATTCGCGAGCGTCATCCGTCGCCCTTCTCTCACCCGCGGCCCTCTCTCCAGCCTCATCCAGAGGTGCCCCGCAGGGGCCTCGAAGGACAGGGCTGGCCACCTGCCGCCGAGGTACCCAATCACCCGATCTGTTTGAGATCGCGGGCGAAGCGTTGCCAGTTGGTGACGTAGTTTTCTGCCGAGCGACGGATGGCCTCGATTGCCGCCTCGTCGAGCACGCGCACCGCGCGGGCAGGTGCGCCGACGATCAGGGAGTTGTCGGGGAATTCCTTGCCTTCGGTCACCAGCGCATTGGCGCCAACGAGGCAGTTATTGCCGATCTTCGCACCATTCAGGATGGTGGCGCCCATGCCGATCAGCGTGTTGTTGCCGATGGTGCAACCGTGAAGGATGGCGTGATGGCCGATGGTGCAGCCGTTTCCGATCGTCAGCGGGAAGCCCATGTCCGTATGGGCCATCACGCCTTCCTGGATGTTGGTGCCTTCGCCGACGGTGATCGGCTCGTTGTCACCGCGTAGCACGGCGCCGAACCAGATGCCGACATTCTCGCCGAGTTCGATCTGGCCGATGATGTTGGCATCCGGTGCAATCCAATAGAGGCCGGCGGCGGGCAGTTTCGGCGTCGATCCGCCAAGCGCGTAGACGGGCATGGCTCTCTCCTCAGACGACCTCGACCGATAGGGTGGCGACGCCGTCGATGCCGCAAGTGATGCGATCGCCCCTAGCCACCGCGCCGACGCCGGCGGGCGTGCCGGTCATGATGATATCGCCGGCTGCGAGAGTGAAGAGCTTCGACAATTCGGCGATGATCTCCGGCACCTTCCAGATCATCTGGTTGAGATCGCCGTCCTGCACGCGCTTGCCGTTCTGTTCCAGCCAGATCTTGCCTTGAGCGGCGTGGCCGAGGCGGCTTGCCGGAACGATTGGGGAGATAGGGGCGGAATGTTCGAAGGCCTTGCCGACCTCCCAGGGACGCCCAAGCTTCTTTGCCTCGCCCTGGAGGTCGCGGCGGGTAAAATCGATGCCGACGGCATAGCCATAGACGCAGTCGAGCGCGTCCGCGGCCTCGATGTTTGCGCCGCCTGATTTCAGCGCCAGCACGCATTCGACCTCGTAATGCACGTCGTTCGACAGCGACGGATAGGGAAAGGCCTTTCCCGCAGGCAGCAGGTTGTCGGCATTCTTCTGGAAGAAGAAGGGCGGCTCACGGCTGGGATCATGGCCCATCTCGATCGCATGGTCGGCATAGTTGCGGCCGACGCAATAGACGCGGCGCACCGGAAAACGTTCGGCGCTGCTTTCGACCGGCAACAACACCGGTTGCGGAAGCGGGATGACGGTGGCGGGATCGGACATTGGCGGGCTCTTCCTGTTTCGAGTCTTGCTTTGTGGTCATCTTAGACGGAAATCGGCGCGCCGGGGAAGCGTCCTTGGCCGGCGCCTGGTGCATTGACGCTATCACTATCCAGCGGTATCGTTACCGCCATGAGCAGGACTTTTACAGTTTCGACGACGTCTACGACCACCGCGCCGCGGTGGGTGGTAGACGCGTGAACTGAATCCCGTTCATTGCTGCTGAAACCAACCCGCCGGATACGAGCGGGTTTTTTGTTGCCGCTCGTCTCCCATATTCGAGGACGAGATCGTGGACGATATCCAGAAACATGTTCTTGCGGAGCGGGCGCTGGCCGTCGCCCGCTGCTGCATCGCCCGCCGCTATGCCGGGGCAGCATTCGCCTATGTCGCCGGCTCCATCATGCGCGGCGAAGGCACCGCCTTTTCAGATATCGATCTCGTCGTGGTGTTCCCGTCGCTCCAAAGAGCCTGGCGGGAGTCGTTCAGCGCGGATGGGTTTCCGGTGGAAGCCTTTGTCCACGATCCGCAGACGCTGGCGCATTACCTCCATCGGGACGCAGACAGCGGCTATCCCATCATGGCCCACATGGTCGCGACGGGCTGTATAGTGGGATCGGATATCGACAGCGCGCACGTCATCCAGGCAAAGGCGGAAAGTATGCTGGCGGCAGGACCGAAACCTCTTGCCGGGGCAGACTACGACATGGTGCGCTACCAGGTCACCGATTTGGCCGATGATCTGCGCGGTACCCGCCCGCCCGAAGAGGTCGCCGCTATTGCCGCGCTGCTCTACCAGAAGCTCGCCGACCTGATCCTGCTCGGGCGCGGCGCATGGGCCGGCCGCGGCAAGTGGGCGCCGCGCCTGATGCGGAAGCTCGATGCACAATTGGCAACGGAATTCGACGCGGCGTTCAAAGTGGCGGCAGCGGGCGACGGCGCCCGATTTCTGACTTTGGCCGATCGGGAGCTTGCCCTGCATGGCGGCCGCTATTTCGAGGGGTTCAGACAGGACGCGCCGCTGGAAGCGCGCCGCCTGGAATAGTATCGATTTACGTTGCCTGCATTCTGCTCGGTCATTCCTCGCCGGACTCGGCCAGCGCCTCGCGGACGATCGCGTAATAGGGGGCGAGCTCGGGGATATCGGCGGCCAGCCTGTCGAAGGTGGGGTCGGATGGCGCAAGCGTGCCTGCGTATTTCGCCGCGATGAAGGCCTGGTGGGCGGCAAGGGCTTCGGCTTCCGCCTTGTGCACGACGGTATAGACCGGCGAAGGCACGGTGCGACCTTTGACGATGATGCGATCGAGCTCGACGACCGTATAGGTGCCGGCGACCAGCCTTGCGGTCTCCTCGCCGAGCAGCAGCGTCACGCCATAATTCTTCGAGGCGCCCTCGAGGCGGGAGGCGAGGTTGACGCTGTCGCCGAGGCAGGAATAGTCGAAGCGGCGGGTCGAGCCCATGTTGCCGACGATGCATTCGCCGGTGTTGATGCCGACGCCCATCTTCAAGACGTGGGGCTTGCCGCCGCGCATCGCTGCCTCTCGCTCCAGCTCGTGGTTCAGGCTCGATATCGCCGCCTGCATGGCGAGCGAGGCTTTGACGGCGTGCAGGGCATGATCGGGATCGTCAAGCGGCGCGTTCCAGAAGGCCATGATGCAATCGCCCATATATTTGTCGATCGTCCCGCCATGGTCCATAACCACGTCGGAGAGCGGCGTTAGCAGCCGGTTGATCAGGCCGGTCAGCTGCTCCGGATCATCCTTCAAGGCCTCGGCGATGGTGGTGAACCCACGCACATCGGAAAACAACACCGACAGCGTGCGCCGCTCGCCGCCGAGCTTCAGCTGTGAGGGATCCTGCGACAGGCGCCGGACGAGATCGGGCGAGATATATTGGGCGAAGGCGCGGATGATCTGGCGCTTGTTGCGGCGCTCTTCGGCGTAGTCGAAGGCGGCTTGGCCGAAGACGACCGAGATATAGGCGACCGTCGGCCCGAGCGGCGAGACGAAGATATGGGCAAGCCGCATGCCGGAAAAACTGATGGCCGCGAAGGCGAGAAGGGCGGCTGCGCTGGTCACGATCGTCAGCCATCCCGTCGAGCGCCAGACGGTGGCGGCGGCGAGCAGCACCGATATCAGGATGCAGACGGCGACAACAGGCAGGCGGGCTTCCGCGATTGACAGGCCGTTGCGGATATTGTCGTAGATCGTCGCCTGGATCTCGACGCCTGATGTCAGCGTGCCGGTGTGGACGGTATAGGGCGTGGCGAAGGCATCGACGCCCCCCTTGTTGATCACAGGGGCATTCTGCAGGCTGAGGCCGACGAGCACGATCCGGTTCTTGAAATAGTCCGGCGGCAGCAGATTTGCGGGATCGAGCGCCTGGTAATAGGAGACGGTAGGATAGGAGCGGGCCGGGCCGAAGGATTGGATCAGCTGACCGGCCGGCAGGGTCTCGGGGGCCACTCCGGAGACTTTGGCTAGCATGGCGGCAAAGCCGTCCTCATAGCCCGGGATGCGCCGGAAGGTGCCGTCGCCGCTGAGTTCGACGGAGGCGATGCCGGTGACGGCACCCGCTTCGGTCAGCTGCGGCAGGGGTGTGGCGCGGATCAGCTGCGAGGCCTGCGGCGTTTCGATCAGCGTTTCGTCGCCGGCAAGCACGGTATCGGGGCCGACGGCTTTGGTGATGGCTGCGTCATTATCGGGGTTCGAGGGTTCGGCCATGATGATGTCGAGGCCGATGACGCGGGCGCCGGCGGCGCGCAGCTGGCTGATGAGCTCGGCATGCAGGCTGCGCGGCCAGGGCCATTGCGCATTGATATCGGCAAGCGAGGGTTCGTCGATCGCGACGATGACAGGCCCGCCGGGCGGCGGACGGGGATCGTCGACTGTCGAGAGATAGTCGAAGCTTCGGAGCTCCAGCAGCGACCAGGCGGGCAGGCGCGATAGAAAAGAGATGGCGATCAGCGTCGTCAGCGACAGCACGAGCAGCCTGAGATGGCGGCTCCTGGTCTGCCCTGCCTGCCGCGACTTCTCCTGCGGCCGCATCAGAAGCGAACTTTGAGCGTGCCCTTGAAAGCGCGGCCCCAGCCGGGCACGCCGGGGGTGATCTCGAAGTCCTCGTCGAGCAGGTTATAGGCGGCTGCTTCCAGCTCGATGCGCTTGTCGAACGGTTCCCAGACCAGATGGGCGTCGAGGCTCCAGTAATCGTCGAGTTTCGTGCCGAGATCGTCGCCGTCGCGCTCGCCGATATAATTGGCCGCCACCGTCGCCTTGACCTTGGCTTCATTGACCCAGGTCAGTGCGATCTGGCCGGAATTCTTCGGGATGAACGGCAGCGAACCGCCATAATTCGGCTCCAGCGGGTCCTTGTTCTCCGATTCCATATAGGCGTAGGTGGCGGAAAGGCCGAAACCGTAGCCGAGCGCGACGTTGGCAGTCACGGCGGCGCGGTCGATGCTGCCGCGCGACAGCGGCAGGCTGTCGGCCGCCGGAAGCGAGATCAGCGGAAAGTCGATCGAGAAATCATGCAGTTCCTGGTGCTGGTATTCGACCGAGGTGAAGAAACGGTCCGTCCACTCGGCATCCCATTGCAGCGCCGCCGTGTCGGTATAGCCATCGACGCCCACCGAATACTGGTTGGCCTGCAAGCCGAGGATGCCAATCGGGGCAAGAGTGGGTACGCCGGTGTCGAGGCTCTGGCGCATGAAGGCGGCGCGCAGCCAATGGTTCTGGACGGGTGACCAGGCAAGGCCGAAGCGCGGCTCGAACCGGCTGACATCGACGCCATCGCCTTCCATACGCGTGCCGAAGAGAGCATATTCGCCCTTGAGATTGGGCGTGATCTCGTGCAGCACGTCTATATAGGCGCGGCCGATATTGACGCGGTTGCCGAATGTATCCGGGCCGCTAGTGGTCTCAGGGAGGACCGGGAAGCGCGGAAAGAGTTCATGAAGGCGAGAGAAAGTGGTCGTGCTGGCATCGATCCAGCCGCCTTCGATGCCGTACCGCCAGGTAAGTGGTCCGCTGCCGATGGAATGGCTGAGAGCGCCGATATAGGTTTTCGAGGACAGCTCCTCGGTCCCGTCCAAGAACGGAATAATGTCGGGGTCACGCAGGCCAAGAACCGGCGCATCGTCGACCTGAAGGGAGGTGGAAGTCCGCGACTTGCTTTCCGAATAGAGGAGGGCGCCGTTCAATATATTCTCGTAGCTGAAAGTATGGCTCCAGCCGAGGCCGGCATTGGTCGTCTCGCTGACATTGCGCCTATAACTGTATTGCGAAGAGATTTCAGTCGGTACCCCAGCGCCTAGCAGGTTGAGGAAGTCCGTCAGTGCTGAGCCGGCCGACAGCGCGTTCAGCGTGCCATCGTTCTTGGCATGGTTGACATAGGCCACTACGCGATCGTCCGGCGTTACCGTTGCCGTCAGGTAGCCATTGCCGCCGACGATCTTGTTTTCGGTCTCGAAGCCGCCAAAGTCGCGATAATCCCCGTCGAGGGCCAGTTCTTCCCAGGTCAGGTTGCCGTAGAAGCTGAGCGGAATGGTTTCGTTGGAATAGCCCTGGATTTCGGCCTCGCCGATACGCCTCGTATGGCCGTCGACACTGTTGATGCCGCCGCCGAGCGAGCCTTCGATGAAGGGCACATCAAACAGCGTTACCGAGCGTGAGCGGCCGGAAAGCATGTGCGGCGAAAGCAGCAGGCCCTGGATGAAGGATGAGTAGCTCGACGCGTTGCCGCGGTTCTGGATGATATTGTCGTCGCTGAAGCTGGTCGCGTTGACGAAAGGAAAGATGCTGCCCTTGATCGACTGATCGATATAACCCGTGCCGTTGAAGGGATCGAAGACGGCATCGCCGTAATAGCGGCCCCAGGCATCCAATCCTTGCAGGCGGAAGGCGTCGTTCAGTGTCGAACCGGCGCTCGCATTGGCGCCGAGGCCGCTGTAATCGCCGCCGCGGGCGCGCGAGCGGCGCAGGAATTCCTGCGCGTTGCGGATCGCGCCGTCTGAATCATAATCGTCGATATCGATCGCGGTGCGGAAGGACGAGATAACAGGATCGTCATCGTCGAGCCGGTTGGCATTGTCGAGCGCCTGCTCGGAGGGAAGCCGGTCGCCCTTTTCGTAATGAGCGGCCGCAAGCATGAACTGCGATTGCGAATGCGCGGGATTGGCGGTGCTGGCGGCGAGCAGATCTGCCAGCGCCTTGTCGCGCTCGCCGGTCTGCAGGTAATAGCGGCCGCGAGCAAGCAGGGCGTGATCGAAGGATGGATCGAGAGCGATCGCGGTGTCGATTTCGCGCTTGGCCTCCTTCATGCGCCCCTGATCGAGATAAAGGATCGAGAGATTCGCGCGCAGCAACGGGTCCTGCGGATCGAGCTCGATCGCCTTCTTGAAGGCCTTTTCCGCTTCGCTATTGGCATCGCGCGAGCTCTGCAGCAGGCCGAGAGAATTCAGCGTGCCTGATGCGCCGGGGGCAAGAGCGATGGCGCGGTTCAGGTCCGCGAGCGCGCCGTTGATATCGCTTTCATAGCTTGCCTTGTAGCCTGCACGGGCTGAGAGCGCCATCGGATGATCTGGATCGAGCGACAGCGAGCGCTCTATCGCTTCCTTCATCTGCTCACGGTCGTCGGTGAGCTCCGCCAACTGGGCGCGAACCGCCGGCAGGGTCGGATCATCGGGATAGCGCTGCTCCGCTTTCTTAATGATCTCGAGCGCTGCGCGCGGATTTTTCAGGAAGCCTGTCGTATAGGCCTCCATGATCGCGCCATAGGGGCCGGTGGTGTTGGCCGGCGGCGGTTCGGCATGGGCGGGGTCGGCCAGCGAACGGGCGAAATAGCCGCCATATTGGGCCATGTTGCGGCGTGTCGGGTCGAGATGCGGCAGGGCCTTCTGGAAGAGCCTGGCGGCATCGCCATAACGCTTTTCCGAGCCGGCGATGGTGGCGTCGATCAGGTCGACGCGCGCCTGCTGGGCTGTCGTCAGTTTGCGGCCACGGATATTCTGCAGCGTTGCGGCTGCAGCCTGGCGTCCGTCGAAGGCGCTCTGCACTTCGGCAAGTTCCAGCCAATCTTCGGTGGTGCGGCGCTCCGGCGGCAGCCCTAACAGGCGGCGGCGTTCGGTCGCCATGCGGTCGGCCCGCAGCGGCGAAGTCGGCATCAGGTCGAAGCCGTCGCGCAAGTCCAGATAGAAGAGCATCTGTTCGCGGTCGTCAGGATTGACGCTGATGATCTTGCTCGGCGCCTGGCCGATGGTCGCGACCGCCCCTTCGCCCTCGTTCACCTCGACGCTGCCCTGCGGGTTGCTGAGCGCTACGCGGCCTTCGAGCACGATCATCGAGGTTTTGGCGCCCTCGACGGTCATGGTCCAGTCGGTGCCGCGGATGGCGGCGGCGGCGGCCGGTGTTTCCACCGTCAGGCCCTGGCCGCCACGCTCGGCGCGTGCCCAGATGGTGCCGGATTGGAGATTGAGCACCGTATCGCCGGCGGCAGCCATCTTCTTGACCTGCAGCGAGGAATTGCGGCCGAGGCGGACCTGGGTGTGATCGGAAAAGACGATGGCGAGCTGGCCGTTGGCGTTGGTGCGCAGCACGTCGCCGGTCAAAAGATCCTGATTGATGTCGACGACGCGCCAGTTCGACACGTCGATGAAGCGGACTTCCTCGCCGATCTTGCGGGCGATGACGGAGCCGGCGACCGGCGTAGCGCGCGGCACGGGATCGGCCATCGCCGGCAGCCCGAAACCGGGCACGGCAAACGCCAGCGCCATCCCGACGCGACAGATGTTACTGGAATAACCCCGCATGTCCTCGACCCCATACCCCGCTTCCCCTTTGTCCGTGTAGAGTGGAAAAGTCAAGTATGTTGCACACGTGTTCTTGCTTTCGTCGTCAAGTGTAATATCAGGGAAACACTTTGGGGTATGGAGTATTCAGGTGAGTGAATTTGAAAATGCCACTGAGGTTATGCTGAGCAAGCCCTCAAGCGGGGACGTCAGCACCGAGTATTTCGATCATATCAAGAAAATCAACGACATATTTTATGATCAGATCAAGATATCCGACCAAAAGGCCGCCTATATCTTTACTTTCATGCTCGCCTTTCTGGTGAGCTCCAGCGAGGTGAGGGCCGTGTTCAGCCTGACGCGTTACACCGGCGGCACACCGGGCAGCATGCTCTTTTCCGGCCTGCTTGCCTCAGCCTCGGTCTTCTCGATCCTGTCGGCGATTCTTGTCGTGCTGCCGCGGCGTCTCGGCACCTCAACCTCGCTATTCTGGGGCGCCTGGCCTGATCATCGCGATATGTTCTTCGAGGCCGCGCTTCGCCGTGACGAGCGCTACCTCTTCGACCAATATCTCGAAAACGCCAACATTCTTTCGGCCATCGCCCGCAACAAATACCGCTGCGTCACCTTCGCGTTTCGTGGGCTGATGGTAAGCGTGATCGCCTATGTGCTGCTGTTGATTGCTTTGTGAGGGAGTAAGCGGCGAACCAGCGAATGCGCCGATCGCAGGCGCGGCCAAGAATGCAGGGCGCGCCGAGGCGCGCCCGCCGGTTCAATCTTCGATCTCGAGAACGAGCTCGAGCTCGATCGGCACGCCTAACGGCAGGCTGGCCACGCCGAGGACGATACGGCCGGAGAGTTTGTCTTCGCCGAAGACCTGGAGCAGCATTTCGGATGCCCCGTCGGCGACCTTTGGGTGGTCGCGAAAATCGCCTTCGGTGGCGATGTAGACGCCGAGCTTGACGACCTTTGCCACCCTGTCCAGCGAGCCGAGATATTCCCTGGCGGCCGCAAGGGCGCTAAGGGTCGCTGTCTCGGCGGCCTTCCTGCCGTCTTCGGCCGTCAGCGCGCCGCCGACGCGGCCGATATAGCGGGGCTTGCGGTCGACGACCGGCAGCATACCGCTGAAGAAGACCAGCTTGCCGGTTCTGACCGCCTCGACATAGGCGCCCAAGGGCGTCGGCGGTGGGGGAAGGGCGAGGCCGAGGTCCTGCAGCCGCCGTTCCGCGCCGGCTGCCTCAGCTTTCGCATGGCCTACCATTTGCCCAGATGTGCGCCGCCGTCGACGTGCAGCACCTCCCCGGTTATGCGCGGCGCTTCGGTGAGGAAGACGACGGCATCGGCGATCTCCTCGACGTTGGAAATGCCTGCCATCGGCGACAGCGTGCTCAGGAAGTCCTTCGGATTGTCCTTGTGCAACGGCGTGTCCACAACACCCGGAGCGACGATATTGAAGCGAATTTTCTCGTTCGCATATTCCATCGCCAGGTTCTTGGAAATCGCGTTGATGCCGCCCTTTGTCATCATCGAAACTGAGGCGGAGAAGCCGGCGATCGGATGGTCGGTCAATGGCGTGGTGATGCTGACGACACTGCCGCCGGTTTTCTGCGCGAGCATCTGCCTGACGACCTGTTGCGTCAGATGAATGAAGCCTTCGAGATTGGTCGAGGACAATTTCTCGAAGTCGGCCATCGTGAACTCGACGAACGGCTTGGCTAGGAAAATGCCGGCATTGTTGACGAGCGCGTCGATCGAGCCGAAGCGATCGATTGCGGTCCTTGCCACCCGCGCTGCGGTTTCGGCATCGCCAATGTCGCCGTCGATAAGCGCCAGCCTGTCCGAGGCTTGGAAAGCCTCCGAAGCGCTGACCTGGCGCGAGGTGGCGACGACATTGTAGTCGCGCTGGATGAAGGCGTTGACGAGGCCGGCTCCGATACCCTGGGAGGCGCCCGTGACGATGACTGTTTTTCTCGTAGTCATGCTGATCTCCATAATCTGGTTCGGGCAACGCGGGCCTTGCGGTTGCAAAGGCGGGGTCGCTCGAGATGGGGCTGCTGCGAATGCGCCTCCATCGGGTTGTGGTTGTTTTCGCAAGGTGAATATGGCGAAAACTCCATTACCCGATTAGATGGAAATATATGGATTCTCTTTTGCATCCATGCAAAAATGATCGCGTGGCCGATCTGAACGACATCGCCGTTTTCGTGAAGGTGGCGCAATACGGCAGCTTCAGCCGTGCTGCCCATTCCCTCGGCATGCCGGTATCGACCGTCAGCCGGAAGGTGACGTCGCTGGAGGAGCAGCTCGGCGTGACGCTCATCCAGCGGACGACCCGCAAATTGAGCCTGACTGCGCAGGGCCGGGCCTATTACGACAGGTGCAGCGAACCGCTCGCCCATCTCGTCGACGCCGAGCAGGCACTCACCGAGACACAGAGAAAACCGGAAGGTCTGCTGAAGATCTCCGTGCCCGTCATCTTCGGGCAGGAGGTCTTCTACGAATTCATCTCATCCTTCCTGAAGACCTATCCCAATATCCAGGTCGATCTCTTCGTCACCAACCTGTTTCTCGATCTGGTCGCCGAGAATGTCGATCTCGGCATTCGCTTCGGCGAACTTAAGGATTCTTCCATCGTGGCGCAGCGGCTCGGCAAGAGCGTGCGCTATCTGGTCGCCGCACCGGACTATCTGAAGGGCAGGGTGCTTCCTTTGAAGCCCGAAGACCTGAAGGACCATCAGTGCGTGCTCTTGAACGGCCGCAACGGCGAGGCGGAATGGCATCTCGTGAGCGGTCGCAAATCGGTTCGCTTGCATGTGTCGGGGCCGGTATCGAGCCGGGATTTCGATGCGGTGAGCGCCTTTACCTATCGCGGACACGGCATCGGCCTGCTGCCTTCGACTTATTGCGACGAACAGATCAGAAGAGGCGAACTTGTCCGCCTGCTGCCGGACTGGTCGTCCGAGGAAATTTTCGTGCACGCCGTCTATCCCACGCGCCGCTTCCTGCCCTCCCGATTGCTGGTCTTTCTCGAGGCGCTGAAAGCATGGAAGACCCCCTTGTGGCTTCCCTTGCATTGAAGGCTTCCAATTCCATCACCGAAAATTGAAGCCGTGCGCGTGGGCGAGCGTCCTCCCTCGGCCAAGCTGTGTTAGAGTTCGCCGGCTTGGATGGCGCAGGGATCGGAATACCAATGCTGACGACACTTGCGGTGCTTATAGGTCTTTCCGGCCTCGTCCCCATCGTGCAAGCGGCGGGAAGCGAGGTCGATGTGACCCTCGTGCTTGCCGTCGACACCTCGCGGTCGATGGACTTCGAGGAGATCGGCATCCAGCGCGAGGGTTATGTCGAAGCGCTCAAGCACAAGGAATTCATCGACGCGGTCAAGGGCGGGCTGACCGGCCGCATCGCCATCAGCTATTTCGAATGGGCCGGCTATGTCGTCCAGGATTCCGTCATCGACTGGCAGGTGATCGAGACGGAAGAGGATGCGATCACTTTTGCCGACAAGCTCGAAGCCCGGCCGATTGCCACGCAGCGGCGCACATCGATCTCCACCGCGATCGTCCAGGGCGCCAGCATGATCGTTTCCAGTCCCTTTCAGTCCAGGCGGCAGGTGATCGATGTCTCCGGCGACGGGCCGAACAATTCCGGCGATCCCGTCACCCCCGCCCGCGACAAGGCGGTGGAAGCCGGCATGATCATCAATGGCCTCGCCATCATGCTGCGGCCCTCCGATGCGCCCAACGGGCTCGATAAATATTATGCGGATTGCGTGATCGGCGGTCCCGGCGCCTTCGTGCTGCCGGTCCGCAAAATCGAGGATTTCGCCGTTGCCGTGCGCCGTAAGCTGGTGCTGGAGATCAGCGGCGTTTCCCCGCCGGCGACGGTGCAGAAAACAGCCGGCGCCGAGACGGGTGCCGACTGCCTGATTGGTGAGAAGCAGTGGCGTGATATTTTCGACCGTTGATGCCAGAACAGGATGATTTTAGGCCGGGTCGGCCTAAAATCATCCTGTTCTGAATTACATAGTTAGAGCATGATGTCGTCCGAAAACCGCGCACACTTTTCGGCATCATGCTCTGGATCAACGCGCCGAAGTTATATCAGTCAGTATTTGGTAAGCGGCGGAGACACGGTCCTCGTTGGGATAGTTTTTGTTGGCCAGAATGACGATGCCGAGCCGCTCTTTCGGGACGAACGCGACATATGCGGCGAAACCATTCGTTGAGCCGGTTTTATTGATCCACACATCGTCGCGCGGTTTCATTGCGGGCATCAGTTGCTTGACGGGAATGGTCTTGAGCATCGCGCTGGAATTGTTGTCCATCAACGTCGTCAATGTCGCGGGATAGGAATACTGTTCCCAAATAAGGTCCTGGGTCATCGCGCCGACATCGAAGTATCCCCTGTGCGTATTGGTGATCGCCTGCCGGAGCTTATCGTCCAATTCGACCAGTCCCATGTTCGCCTCGATGAACCGGATCATATCGCCTGCTGTGGATTTTACTCCATAGGCCTCGGACGAAAGAGTGGCGGGTGTCATCCGAGCCGGCTCGCCGCTTCGCTTGTAGCCTTGGGCATAGTCGGCCATTTTCGATTTCGGCACATTGATATACGTGCTCGTCAACCCGAGAGAAGCAAACAATTGGTCTTCCATAAGAGCTGCGAAGTCTTTGCCCATGCTTTTTGCCGTTATATATCCGAGCGCGCCGATGCTTGGATTGGCGTATGTTCGGTGCGTTCCGCCGGCATGTGATGGTTTCCAGCCTGCGAAATACTCCATCAGCTGTTTTTCGGTTTTGACTTCATCGGGAACTTGCAGCGGAAATCCGCCAGCCGTGTGCGTGCCCAAATTCATCAGCGCGACATCGCCGAAGGGTCTTCCTTTCATAGCCGGAAGATATTTGCTTGCCTTGTCCGACAGCGAAAGCCGGCCGGTCACGTCCGCGTAAGAGGTGAGGGTGACTGTAAACGTTTTGCTGATCGATCCCAGTTCGAACATGGTCGCCGAGGTGACGGGCCTGCCTGTGTCCTTCGACTCGACACCGTAGTTGAAGATGTGGTCCTTTCCGTCAACGGCGATGGCGACGGCCAAGCCCGGAATGCCGTATTTATCGATGATTGGTTTTATCGCGGCGTCCGAGATGGCTTTCAGTTTCATCTCGTCGGCCGCAAAGCCGCTTGTGGAAATGCATGTCGAGACCAAGGTGGCCGATAGAGTTTTTATCCAACTACGATTCATTTTCATCCTCCGCAGGCAGCTTTTCATCAGCGCAAAAGCGCATGGGAACGGCATTTAACGGCACTGTTTTGTGGCGGCAAACGATGATATCTCGGAGGAGATCCAAGAAAATCTAGGGCTAAGATGGTTCGGCAATTCCTCCCTTTAAATGGCCTGAGGGCTTTCGAAGCATCGGCAAGACATCTCAGCTTCACCCGGGCCGCGATCGAGCTTTGTGTTACCCAGGCGGCTGTCAGCCAGCAGGTCAAAAGCCTGGAGAAGCGATTGGGGGCTGCGCTTTTTCAGCGTCTTCCAAGAGGCTTGAAAATCACCGCAGAAGGCGAAGCTCTTTTGCCGACCCTGACCAATTCCTTCGATCAGATGGCGATCACGCTGGACCGGATTGAAGCCGGGCAGGTTCGGGAATTGCTGTTCCTGGGCGTGGTCGGGACGTTTGCCGTCGGCTGGTTGTTGCCAAGGCTTTCGGATTTTCAACGGCAGCACCCGTTCATCGATGTGCGCATTTCGACAAACAATAATCGCGTCGATATGGCGGCCGAGGGGCTGGACTTTGCCATTCGCTTCGGAAGCGGTTCCTGGCATGGCACAGAGGCACTGCGTCTGTTCGACGCTCCGCTCACTCCTCTGTGCACGCCCAAATTGGCCGAGCGTTTAAGGTCGCCTGCAGACCTGGTCGAGGCGACGCTTTTGCGGAGCTACAGGGCGGACGAATGGAGCACGTGGTTTGCGGCAGCGAACGTTCCGCCGGCGGCACAGATAAACGCCGGTATCGTCTTCGACTCTTCCCTCGCCATGATGGAGGCGGCCCTACAAGGACTGGGGATCGCTCTGGCGCCGCCGTCGATGTTTTCAAGACATCTATCCTCGGGGGCTATAAGACAACCTTTTCCTACGACCATATCGTTGGGGAGCTATTGGCTGACCCGACTGCAATCGAGGCCGCCAACAGCGGCCATGCTCGCATTTTCCGATTGGATGACGTCGCAGATGTCTCCCGCATCGCAATGACGGCTTCCGGCGAGCCGGAGGCCGAGATCATCCCGACGCTCAAGGGGTCGGCGCCGGTCGCTTTGCTTACGCCACACAGATGCCCGGCACCGCAACCTTCTGGAAGAGATGCGGGGAGGCGACCGCCGATGACGGATAGACCGAGAGCTTCGCCCGAAACTCCGGATGCGAAAATGCCGCCCGGAAATCGGCGGTCGATTCCCAGACGGCATAATTGAGATAAGCGGGACTTTCGCCGATGGCTCGATGCATCTGGGTCGAGATGAAGCCCGGCTGCCGTTTCATGAAAGCCGCATCGGCCTGCCAGGCATCAAGGAAGGCCTGCTCGTCGGCCTTGTCGAGCGTGAAGAGGTTGATGAGGATGATCGCGGAGGCATCGATCGCGATTTGGCGATCGATCGGGAAGGCGGGGTCCATCGGGCGCATGAGCGACATGGTCGACTCCATCTGGTTTGGTTACATGATGTCAATCTGGTGATACGATACATATTCAATTTGACACTATGATGTCAATATAGCTATATGGTGACAAATGCGAGAACCCCGACGGACCCCGGCTGGAACAGCCTTGACCGACCTCATTCTGGATCTCTTCCGGCTCAACAACCGGATGATCAACGCGGGCGACAAGCTTGTCGACGGGCTCGGCCTGACCAGCGCCCGCTGGCAAGTTCTCGGCACCGTCGTCACAGCAGGCCGGCCACAGCCGGTTGCGTGGCTGGCACGCGACATGGGGGCCAACCGCCAGAACGTCCAGCGCATCGTCAACGATCTGGAGAAGGAAGGGCTTCTGGCGTTCCAGCCCAACCCGCACCACCGGCGGGCACAGCTCGTCGTGCTGACGGACAAGGGAAAACAGGCATACGAAACCGCCATGCGCCTGCAGGCTCCCTGGGTCGACATGCTCTCGGAAGGGCTTCAGGTCGAGGATCTCGAAACCACGCATGCCGTCATGAAGGCGCTGCGCAGCAAACTGGAAGGACATGGAGATGTTGAAGAGCAGGCCTGACCGCTATGGCGCAATAGCGGTCTCGATCCACTGGTTGAGTGCGATTCTGATCCTGGCGCTGCTCGGCTCCGGCTTCCGGGCCGCCAACGCCATGGATGCCGCGACCAAGGCAGGGCTGCTGCGCTTCCACATTCCGGTGGCGATCGTCGTCCTGCTTCTGACGGCTCTTCGCATTGTCTGGTGGTGGCGTTTCGATCGCAAGCCTGCGCCGGTGCAGGCATCGCCTCGCTGGCAGGAGCGGCTGGCGGTCTTTGTTCACGTCGCCTTCTACATTTTCATTCTTGGCATGGTTGCCAGCGGTATCGGAATGATGATCCTCAGCGATGCTGCTCCCGCCGTCTTCGGGGCAGCCGGCGCCACACTTCCTGATTTCACCGCCTATCCGCCGCGTGGCCCGCATGGGTTCGGTGCCTTCCTGCTTGTCGGCCTGCTGGTCTTCCATGCGGGCGCCGCGCTCTATCACCAGTTCGTCCGCGGCGATCACCTGCTGCGGCGGATGTGGTATGGCGGTTGAGATCCAGCCGCCGTCGATGTCTAATGGCTCGATATCTAAAGTTTGGCTTCTCGAAGATCTGTCGGGTGGCCTCGCTCGGGCCTGACTGAGGAGACGCAGATCGCCAAGCCGGCAAGGAGCTGGCCAGTGCCACGCCCAGTTCGACGATCAACGGCAGCGGGACTGGCTCGATGGTATGGTGACCGCTGTGTGCCAAGAAGGCGCGATAAAGCACCGCGCCGTTGCCCGCCGAGACGCTTCTCAAATGATGTCACCGTCTACGTGACGCCGCCGCTCTTGCCTATAGGGGCAGCTGCTTGCCGGCCTGTTCGCTGACCATGTATTCGGCGTACCAGTCCGGCCAGTTCTCGTCGTGTTTGCCGCCGTTCCGTTTCTCGTGTTCGCCGTGCGCGGTCGCCGCACGGCGCATGGCTGATGCGAGATCGGTCGACGTCGTGAATGTCGTCCCGTCGGCGTCGATGCGTCCCGGCAGGCGCGTGGTGACTTCCTGAAACAGCCAGCCGTTGCCATCGGGATCCTTGAAGGAGGCAAAGGAGCGGTAGCTGCGGTGATCGGGATCGCGGCCGGCAATGCGGAGCCGCCCGAACAGATAGGGTTCGTCCTTGCCGGCATAGACGCCGGCTGCATCATGGAAGACTTCGCTGACCTCGACGCCGCGGGCGATCAAGTCGCGGCGGGCGGCCTCGATGTCGGAGACGATAAGATAGAGCCCCTGAGCGGAGCCGGGGGCGGCGGCGGTGACGTTCTTGCCGAAGATGATCGCGCAGCCGGAGCCCGGCGGCGTAAACTGGATCACCCGAAAGTCGGCATCATTGGCGAAGTCGGCGTCGAGCCGCCAGCCCAGGTCGTCATAAAAACGTTTGGCGCGGTCGACGTCGGAAACGGGGATGACGACCACCTCGAGCTTGGTATCGACGGGCTGTGTTCTCGGGGTCTCAATGGGGGGTTCGCTGCGCAGTGCATTGCTCATCTTAAGCTCCTTGGGTTCTGGATGTCTTGAGAATTGCGGACACGTGACGGTCAAGTTGACCACGGCGCGGTGGGGTCGTCGAATCAATTATTCTGTCTGATTTGGCCGGTATTGGCGGAGTCCGCTGCGACACACGGCGCGTCGCTCTCGATTCGTGCGGTTGGTGAGGGCATGTCGTCCGTGAGGCGGCGGGGTCGGATCCCCGCCACCTTCGTCTGTCGTCCTGCGGCTCGTCGAGCCGGCGTGCAGGAAGTTCTTACGCGGCGAGAGCGGCGCGGGTTTTGCCGATCGTCAGAGCCGCCTTTGCTGCCTCGCGCCCTTTCTCGACGAAATGTGCGCGGTAGATCTGTTTGTGGTGCTCGGTTTCCTGATACTGATGCGGCGTCAGCGAAACCGACAGCACCGGCACACCGGTATCCATGCCGGCGCGCATCAGCCCATCGACGACGGCCTGGGCGACGAATTCGTGGCGGTAGATTCCGCCGTCGACGACGAAGGCGGCGGCAACGACAGCGGCATAGCGTCCGGTTGCCGCAAGATCGCGCGACAGCAGCGGCATTTCGAATGCGCCGGGAACATCGAACACATCGATCTGCTCGGGCGGAATAAGCTGATGGAAGCCATCTAGGGCGCGGTCGACGATATCGGCGTGCCAGCTGGCTTTGACGAAGGCATAGCGGGTGGGTGTCATGGTAATCTCCTTTGGCGAACAGACACATCACCCAAGGCGATCACGAACGTCCCCGACAGCCGCAGGGCGGCAGGAACGCACGTTCTCTTTCATCCGGACTATGACCGTCGGCTCAGGCATCTCACCTGATCTGCTGACCCTTCCTGAGAAGGCGCTCGCGGGCTCGCAATCTAAATTGCATACCGCCGGTAGGGACTTGCACCCCGCCCTGAGAACGGCGCGAACAATAGGGGGAAGGTGACGGGCTGGCAATAGGTCGAAATGCTTGGCGGCCAATGCAGCATCAGCGCTCCCGACCCGGCGATTTCGCTTGTTGGTCGATCGCGACGGGCAAGCCCTCTTGCGGAGGATGGGCTTGCGCCTACATGCTGTGCGTGAGGATATTCACGTCAGAATAGCACGGCAAGACAGGCTGCGCCGTCTCCACCGGAGACGGGCAGGGCCGTGGAAACCATGGGAGAGAGAGATGCAAGACCCCTTTGTCGTCCACCGCGAGGCGCATATCGCGGCGCCGCCGGCTGCGGTGTTCGCGTTGATGACCGACCCGGAAAAGATCCTGCGCTGGATGGGAACGGAAGCGCAGGTCGAGCCGCAGCCCGGCGGGCTCTATCTCGTCAACGTTACCGGCGCGCGCTTTGCGCGCGGCTCGTTTCGCGAGGTGGTGCCGGTTCATCGCCTTGCCTACAGCTTCGGCTGGGACGGCAGCGAGGTGGTGCCGCCGGGGTCGAGCCTAGTCGAGATCGACCTGATCGAGCAGGGGGGCGGAACGCTGCTGCGGCTCACCCACAGCGGCCTGCCGAGCGCCGAGCAATGCGCCGGCCATGCGGAAGGCTGGGCACATTATCTCGGACGGCTGACCGAGGTCGCCGCCGGGGGGGATCCGGGTCCCGATCCTTTTTACGGCAGGACATGAACAATTTTTTGCGGGCGGCGGGGCGGTTCTGAAGCGCTTGCCGTTGCGACAACAGCGGTCGGCGAGCGCTCGGACCAGCCGTGCGGAAGCGCTTCTTTTTCTCCCGCAAACATGAACGCGCAGTTCATCTCCAGTTCAATTTGGCGGTCATAAGGTGTGGACGGCTGGATTGAAATGGAGTTCTCGATGAAGGCACTTTCTATCGCGGCTGCCTTGCTCGCTGGCAGCCTCTCGTTCGGCACAGCGCAGGCGATGCCGATGGGGACAATCAATGTCCAGAGCAATGTCACAAAGGTCGACTACGCCTGCGGTCGCGGCTGGCATCTGACGCGCTGGGGCGAATGCCGACGAAACTGGCGCCGCCCACCGCCGGTAGCTTTCTACGGTGGCCCGCCCCGCTGGGGCTGGGAGCGGCGTCACCGGGATTGGGATGGTCCGCGCTGGCGCCATGAGCGGCGCTGGGATCGCGACCGCCGTTGGCGGGATGATGACTAAGGGTCTTGCTTAGTTGGAGATGGACGAAGGCCGGGGCGATTTTCGCCCGGCCTTTTCTGATGAGACAGCTTCACGACGCTGACCGGCAGCGTCCTCCCGATTTGTCCGATACGGTCAGATCCTGCTGACGAGCCAGTACTTGTCGTCGATCAGCTCCTCGAGCTCGACCGGGTCCTTGACGCCGAATTCGAACCATTCGACGAGTTCCTTCGCCTTGCGGCTGCTCTCCTCCGCCGTCAGCTCGACCTGATGTCTTTCGCACCATCGCCTAAGGATCGACGTCAGCAGCGTCATGTCATTCCCATCCAGCGGATCTTTCGGCCAGAATATCGTGCCCATCGCACCCCTCAATCACACGATGACGAACGACCCTATAGTGGAATCAAAGTCGCGCAAGTTTAAAGTGTTTATTTTTTGTTTTCCACCACGCCGAATGGTTTTCGACAGCCGATGCGGACGGCCTTTGCGGGCGACAGGCCGAGTCGCTGGAAACGTCCCCACGATCACCCGGGGATGTCCTTGCGGATGTCCACGTGGGCGTGCGATGTTAAGCGATGGATCTGCCGTCTCCCCTTGCCTGGCTGGTTGATGAGGCCGGAGCCTCGCCTGGTCCCGAACGGTTTCTGGCCGAACTCGGGCGCCGGCTGCTGGCCGACGGACTGCCGCTTTCCGGCGGCACGCTGACGCTTTCGGTGCCGCATCCGATCATTGCACGGCGCACCTGGCTATGGCGGGCCGAGACCGGTGCTGTCATCGAGGCGCTGGCCTTTGCCGCGGCTCCGCAGAGCGAGGCCGGGCGCGACTGGCTGACCGCGCTCGGGCCGGTATGGGAGGAGCGAATAGGGCCTTCGCAGGATAGTCCCATGCTCGACTGGGCGGGTATCGACAACCGGGCAGGGTCGGGCGCATTCGCTCCGGCCGACGCCGACCGGCTGCGCGAGGTTGCGCGTTTTGCCGCCGCACCACTCGCAGCACTCGCGGCGCGGGAGGCGCGGGCAGCTCTGCTCGAAGCCTATCTCGGCCGGCGTAGTGCCGCCCGGGTGCAGGCCGGCGAGCTTGCCCGCGGCACCGGCGAGACCATCCGTGCCGCTCTTCTCTGCGCCGATCTGCGCGATTTCACCGCGCTTTCGGAGGTGACCGAGCCGCACGCAATGATCGCCACATTGGACGCTTGGTTCGATCGTGTGGCAGGCGCCGTGCACGCCTTCGGCGGCGAGGTGCTGAAATTCATGGGCGACGGTGTGCTGGCGATCTTTCCGGTCACGGCTGGGTCGGTCGAGGCAGACGCTGGCCGAGGGGATCGCGAGGCCTGCGAGGCCGCCCTTCGCGCGGTTGCCGCGAGCCGTGCCGGCATGGCCCATCTCGACCAGATACGCCTGGCGCAGGGGCTGGCGCCGCTGCCCTTCGGCGCAGCATTGCATTTCGGCGAAATCCTGTGGGGCAATATCGGCGCGGCCGACCGGCTGGATTTCACCGCCATCGGCCCCGCCGTCAATCTGGTCAGCCGGCTGGAAGGGCTCTGCAAGCCGCTCGGCCGAAGCGTGCTGATCTCGGGCGCGGTGGCAGCGAATACGGCGACGGCGCTGACGCCGCTCGGAGAGCATACCTTGCGCGGCATTGCCGACCCTTGTGCGGTGTTCACGCTGCCGGCGGATTGAGCCGTCAACAGGACACTGCCCGATGGAGTTGGATATGCAACGGTTTCTTCCAGTTGCGATTTGTCCACCCGGGAAATCGCACCGCAAAATCATGATTGTGAAACTCCGCTTTTTTAGCTAAAGCCTGTCCGCACATCGCACGGGAGGTTTCACGCATGGCTCGATACACACGCACGTTTTTCTCTGCTCTGGGTCTGTCTGCAATTCTGATGGCAGGGGCCGCTCGGGCCGAAGAGGGCAAGAAAGACTCGATCGTTGACGACCGCGGCGTCACCGTCGAAGTCCCGGCGCAGCCGAAGCGCATTGCCTCGATTTCCTATTTCGCCGATGACGTCGCGCTGGCGCTCGGCATCAAGCCCGTTGCGAGCACCTATATGACGGCGGGCCGCGAACCCGATTTCCTGCTCGGCCTGACCTCCGGGATGAAGCAGATCGGCCAGCGTGCCAAACCCAATCTGGAACTTCTTTCCGAAGCCAAGCCGGACCTGATCATCGCGATCCGCCGCTATACCGTCGGCAACGCGGCGCAGCTGCAGAACATCGCCCCCTATGTCGCTTACAATATGGAACTGCTCGAAGAGAGCTACAGCGAAACCGCCGCGCTTTCGATGCTGCTCGGCAAGCCCGAACGCGGCGAGCAGCTGAATGCCGATTTCCGCAAGCATCTTGCAGAGTACGCAGCCAAGGCGCCGAAGGATGTTCATCCCCGCTTCCTGATCATGTGGGGTGGCGCAACACCTTTCGCCTTCCACACGGAAAATACCTCGGCTTCGATCGTCGCCGCAATCGGCGGTGACAATATTCCGGGGCCGAAGAGCCCAGGTGGTGAATTCGGCATCGATCTCAGCCTCGAAACCATGCTGGAGAAGGATCCCGAGGTCATCTTCATCTATGATTCCGGCCCGGATCGCCCGCATGAGAGCAATCCGATCTGGTCGCAGCTGTCGGCGGTCAAGAACAACCGGGTCTTCTATGTCGGCGACCAGTGGGTCGAGACCAACGGCCCGATCGCCCGCGAAATCGTCCTGCGCGAGGCGGCACATTATCTCTATCCCGATACGTTCCCGGCCATTGATGTCAAAGCGGAGGCCGCCAAGCTGATCCCCGCCGAACTACAGAACTAAAGCTCAGGAAAAGACCTGCGATGAGCCCCCGGCAATCGTTCCTGGCCATAGGGCTCATCGTCGTTGCTTCCATGCTGGCCGTGATGCTCGGATTGCTGGTCGGCGCAAAGCCGATTTCGATCGAGACGGCGGTCCGCGTGCTCCTCGCACCCGATGGGAAGATCGAATCCATCCTTGTTTGGACGCTGCGTCTGCCGCGCAGCCTGACGGCCGTTGCCGGCGGCGCGGGGCTTGCTGTTTCCGGCTACGTGCTGCAGACGCTGACGCGCAATCCTCTGGCTGATCCCGGCATCACCGGCGTGACATCGGGGGCGGTCGCGCCGATCGTCTGCTGTTTCGTGTTCGTGCCCTGGCTTTCGGCCGGCTATTATCCCTTCATCGGCCTTGCCGGCGGGCTCGCGGCTGCCTCGGTGACATTCTGGGTGTCGCGCGGCGGGCAGGGGCGGCCGCTGCAGCTTGCGCTAGGCGGCGTCAGCGTCTCGCTCTTCCTCGGCGCGATCACCACCTATGTGCTTTTACTAACCGGGCCCCAATCGGCATCGCTGCTCTTCTGGCTGGCCGGCGGCTTCCAGGGGCGCACCTGGTCGCACCTCCTCTACATGCTGCCCTGGACGGTCGCCGGCGTCGCCGGTGCGCTCGTTCTCCGGCGCGTCATCGGCATGTTCATGCTGAGCGATCATGCGGCGGCCGGCATGGGGCTTCAGCTCGGCCTGTGGAAACCGCTCATCCTCATTCTCGCCGTCATCCCGGTGGCGGGGGTCGCGCCGGTCGCCGGGCCGGTCGCCTTCGTCGGCCTTGCCGCTCCCCATATTGCCCGGCTGCTCAAACCGCGGGGCACGGGATGGGAGATCGGATTATCCGCCGCCCTCGGCGCGCTGATCGTCACGGTCGCCGACGTTATCGCCCGCAGTGTCGCCATTCCGCGCGAGCTGCCGGTCGGCATCATCACCGCGCTGCTCGGCGGTCCCGTCTTCATTTACCTCATCCAGCGCGGGCAGCTCAACCTTGCGGGTGAAACGCGATGACCGCTTCGGTTTCGACAAAGGTTGGCTTCTCGGCCGCATGGATGGTTGCCGCGCTCGCCGCATTGGCGGTCTTGTCGCTTGCCGCCGCGATCTTCCTCGGCGTCGCCGATATTCCGATGGCGGATGTTGTAGCCGTGCTGACCGGCGGCGGATCCTCTGAATCGCGTTCGATCATTCTCGATATCCGGCTTCCGCGCATCGTCACCGGCATTCTGGCTGGCATCCATTTTTCGCTGGCGGGATATCTGTTACAGACCATCACCCGCAATCCGCTTGCCGACCCGTCGCTGATGGGTGTGTCGCAAGGGGCGACGCTCTCCGTCACGATCTTCCTGCTGTTCACCGTCTATATCTTCCAGCCCGGCTCGAACACGCTTGCCGAGCTGCCGGTCGCATGGCTGCCCGCCGCCGGGCTCGCCGGCGGCATGCTCTCCGGCGGCGCCATCTATCTGCTGGCCTTTCGGCTCGGCTTGAGTGCGCTGCGCATCACGCTTTGCGGTGTGGCGGTCGGCGCGGTGCTGCATGCACTGGCGATCGGCCTCATCGCCGGATGGGGGTCGGCCCGCATCGAGATCATTCTCGAATGGCTTTCGGGCAGCCTTTACGCCCGCAGCTGGGATCACGCGCTCTTCCTGCTGCCGTTCACGATCGCCGGACTGGCCATGTTGCCGGCCATTTACCGGCCGCTGATGCTGCTGCAATTCGATGCGCCTGTTGCCCGGTCCTTCGGACTTGCCTATCGGCGGCAGTTCACGCTCGTGCTGATCGTGTCTTGCGCACTTGCGGCGAGCGCCGTCGGCGCGGTCGGTCCGGTCGTCTTCGTCGGACTCATCGTGCCGCACCTCGCCCGCTTTTTGGCGGGGAGGAATTTCATCCTGTCGCTTGCCCTGACGATCGTGCTCGGCGCCATCATCGTTACGCTCGGCGATCTCGCCGGCCGGCTGCTGGGACAGGCGGAGGAAATCCCAATCGGGGTGGTGACGGCTGTTTTCGGCGTGCCGCTTCTGCTCGCGCTGCTGCGCAAAACCATGTGAGGCCGAAAATGCCATTGTCCTGCTCTGACCTGTCGGTGATGTACGGCCAGCGAAAGGCTCTCACCAGCTTCAGCCTTTCGCTTGAAAAGGGCGAGATTCGAGCGCTGATCGGTCCGAACGGCTCGGGCAAGAGCACGGCGCTGCATGCGCTTGCAGGCCTGATCAAACCGGCGGAGGGCAAGGCGTCGCTGGACGGCGTTGCCGTCACCTCGATGTCGCGGCGGATGCTGGCGAGGAGGTTGGCATTCTTGCCGCAACAGCCAGCCGCACCGGACGAGATGACTGTCGCCCAACTCGTCCGGCAGGGCCGCTATCCGCATGTCGGTCTGTTCCGCTCCTATGACAGCGGCGACGAGATGGCGATCGAATGGGCGCTCGAAAGCACCGGACTTACAGGACTTGCCGATCGCAGCCTTCGGGAACTGTCCGGGGGCGAGCGGCAAAGGGCGTGGATATCAGCCGCCCTTGCGCAGGAAGCGGAGATCCTGTTGCTCGATGAGCCGACGTCCTTCCTCGATATCGGCTATCAGGTCGAAGTGCTTGACTTGGTGCATCGTCTGAGCCGGGAAAAGGGCGTCACCGTCATCATGGCGATCCACGACATCAACCAGGCAATCGCCGTCAGTGACCGCATCTCGCTGCTCGAAAAGGGACAGCTCAGATTTGACGGCGCACCGCACGAGCTGGCCGAATGCGACCTGATCCAGCAAATCTTCCGCGTCAGGGGCCGCTTCGTCCAGGTCGCTCCGGACAGCCCGCCGCATTTCGACGTCGAGCTCATGAGGCTTCAACGATCCGAAACTGGGATTAGCGCTTCACCAGTCTGAAGACGGTTTTAGTCTGGGTATAGTAGGTCAGCGCATCGGCGAAGTCCGGCGTCCAGCCGTCCGCGACGAAGGGAATGAAGCCGTCATATTCGAGCTTGCGGGCGGAGACGTCGAAGGCCGCCTTTTCGAAGGCGCGGCCATAATCAGTGATCGATCGATCCTGAACGACAGTATTCGTACGGTTGGCGACGAGCTCGCGCCATTTCGGCCAGAGCGGGTTGTCGGTATGGCATCCCGTCACCGCATAATAGACGCCGCCTGGCTTCAGCGCCCGCCAGATATCGGCGGCGTGGGAGTCGATATCGGGAACGAGGTAGATGACCTCGTGGCTGATGGCCAGATCGAATTCCTCAGCCCAGCCTTCCAGTTGGCCGCCAACCTGGTGCTGGATCGGCAGGTTGCCTTTCAGCGTCTCTGCCTTGGCGATCGAGGTTTCGGCGATGTCGATGCCGAGCGCCTTGCGGAATGGGCGCATCGCATAGAGATGTCGCAGCAGGCCGCCCTGATTGCACCCGAAATCAAGCACGCTCTTGTCGGTCAGGTCTCGCTCGACGATGAGGTCGGTCAGGTGGCGCCAGATTGGCGCATGTCCATCGGCCATCCTGTCTTCGGCATCGGGATCGATATACCACGTGCCGATGTTTTTCTGCGCTTCCTCAGCCATCCTCTTGCCCCTCGCATCATGCCGATCACGGTGACGGTCTTAAAATGCGTGGTCATGCTTGGCTAGATCAGAAGCCGGTTTTCGAGCGCCTTCCACAGCAGTCAAATTTTTGCAAAGAAAGTTTTGCAAAGATATGTTTGCGATTATATGCTTCGCGCATGAAACATCCGCACACCAAACCTGCCGCAGATGCCGCCGCTGCCCGCACCGTTAGCCGGGTCGTGCCCGAGCCGACCGCGCTGAAGGCGCTGGCGCATCCTGTCCGACTGCGCATGCTCGGCATGCTCAGGATCGATGGGCCTGCCACGGCGACGCAGCTTGCCGCGCGGCTCGGCCTGAACAGCGGCGCGACGAGCTATCATCTGCGCCAGCTTGCTCAGTACGGCTTCATCGAGGAGGCGCCGCATGCCTCGCGGCGCGACCGCTGGTGGCGCGCCAGCCATGAGCTGACCTCGGTGCCGCCAAGTGAGGCCGAAGGGGAGGCGCTCGATCTCGACATCGCCTTCAACCAGGCCGCACTCTCGCTGCAGGTCGGCCAGATGCAGCAGGCGCTGGAGGAATATGCCGAGCTGCCGGCTGAATGGCGCAAGGCGACGGCTGCCGACGACATCATCATCCCGATGACGGCGGTACAGGCTGAGGCCCTGACAAAACGGCTGAGCGACATCATCCTGGAGGCGATGCGGGCGGCCCCGCCGCTCGGGGAGGCGGTGTCGCAGGTTCCCGGCATGGTTCCCTTCTATGTCATGTTGCACGCCTTTCCCTATCCGGGCCGCGTTCCGCATCGCGAAGGTGAGGATAAGCAGTGAGACGGGGCGGGCCGTTCCTGGCGCTCGCGGCTGCGGAGACATTCTCGCTCTCCGGCACGCGGCTTTCGACCATCGCAATTCCCTGGCTGGTGCTGAGCACGACGGGCAGCCCGGTGCTGACAGGCCTGACGGCAATGATGGAGATGCTACCCTATGTTATCGCCAAGGCGCTCGGCGGACCGCTGATCGACCGCGCCGGCGCCAAGAGCATCGCCATCATCTGCGACACCGCCTCGGTGCTCGTGGTCGCTCTGGTGCCGCTTCTCGATCTCTTCGGCATGCTCGGCATGCCGGTGCTGCTGCCGCTCGTCTTTGCCATGGGCGTGCTGCGCGGCCCCTCCGATGCGGCCAAGCAGGCGATGGTTCCCGGTATCGCCACACTCGCCAATGTACCGCTCGAACGAGTGACCGGCGTTGCGAGCGCCATCGAGCGGCTGGCCTCGACGGCGGGTGCGGCCGGCGCCGGCGCTTTGATCGGGCTGATCGGCCCCGGCCAGGCGCTGCTCGTCAATGCCGCCACTTTCGCCGCCGCCGCGCTGATCGTTGCCGCTGGCATACCCGAGACGCGACGCACGCCCGCGCCCGAGACTCGACCGGTTGAGCGGGCTTCCTATATCGAGGATCTGCGCGAAGGCTGGCGCTTTCTGCGCGGCGATGCGGTGCTCGTCAGCATCGTCGCCATGGTGGCAGTTACCAATCTCTTCGACCAAGCCTATCATGCCGTGCTGCTGCCGGTCTGGACACGGGATGCCGGCCATGGCCCGGAGCTGCTCGGTGCGATGTTCGCCGCCTTCGCCGGCGCCTCGATCGCAGGCGCGGCGATTGCCGCGGCGATCGGCGAGCGCATGCCGCGACTGATGGTCTATACGGTGGCCTTCCTCCTGACCGGTTTTCCGCGCTTTCTCGTTCCGGCGCTGGACGCGCCCATCGGCCTCGTCTTTGCGACGCTCGCCATCGCAGGATTCGCGTCGGGCTTCCTCAATCCGATCCTGTCGGCGGTCATCTTCGAGCGTATCCCCAAGCCGCTGACTGGTCGCGTCACCGCATTGAACACCGCCCTCTGCTTCGCCCTCATCCCTTTCGGCGGCCTCGCCGGCGGCGCGCTGATCAGCACGCTCGGCCTTGCCGCGGCGCTGTTCCTGATGGGGATTGCCTATCTCGCGGCAACGCTTGCGCCGCTGGCGCTGAAGAGCTTTCGCGGGTTTGACAGGGCCTCGCCTGAAGTTGGCTGAAACGGGCCGGCTGATCGACCGGCCGGCTTGGCCGTAGAGCCGGGCTACGACACGCGCCGGCCGGTCGACCATCCGACTCCGTTTGAGCCAACAGAATGCTTCAATCTAATCCGGAAAGGCTCTAGCCGCGCCCAAGCTCCTCGACGATCAGATCGATGAAGCGGCGGACACGCGGTTCCAGCAGGCGCTTGTCGGGATAGAGCGTCACGATCTTTGCGTCGTCGGTTTCGAAGTCGGCCAGGATCTGCCGGAGGCGGCCGGCGGCGAGATCGTCGGTGACGAGAAAATCGGGAAGCAGTGCGATGCCCAGCCCCGCCAAGGCGGCGTCGCGGATCGCCTCTCCGCTGTCGAGCCTCAGTCGGCTGCGGCCCCGCGCCTTGATCCAGGAGCCGCCTTCCCCGCGAAAGCGCCAGCCCTGCCTTTGATTGCGGCCGGCGGAGATCAGGCAGTCGTGGACCGCGAGATCGTCGACATCGCGCGGCTCGCCGCGCTCGGCAAGGTAGGACGGGGAGGCGCAGAGTCGCGCCTTATAGGTGGCGATCACCCGTGAGACCAGGCGGGTGTCCGTCGCCGTCGCGCCGATCCGGATCGCCAGATCGAAGCCTTCCTCGACAATGTCAGCCAGGCGATCGGTGAAGCTCACTTCGACCTGGATGTCGGGCCAGGCCCGAAGATATTTTTCAAGCAAAGGCAGTACGACGAGCCGCCCGAAAGCATCGTCAACGGTAAGCCGGAGAACGCCTCGCGGCGTGCTGTCCTGCCCCGCAACGCTTGCTTCCGCCTCGTCGACCGATACAAGGATCCGCAGCCCGCGCTCGTAAAACATCCGGCCTTCTTCGGTCAGGCTCAACGTCCTCGTCGTGCGGTTGAGCAGGCGCACGCCGAGCCGGTCTTCCAGACGGATGACAGCCTTGCCTGCCGCCGAACGCGACAGGCCCACGGCCTGGCCGCCGGCGATAAAGCTTCCGGCATCGACGACGGCCATGAAGATCAGAATATCGTTCAGGTTCGTACGCGGCATCAGGCAACTCGCGCGGTTCGGCTACAGCCATAAGTCGGTCAGTCATGGGATCGATTCAAGGTTCCGACCATCAACGTCCAACGCGGCAGTAAGGTCCGACCGCTTCGCTTCTGTGTCGACATCCCTTCGTCAAACAAGCTCCTATAGCAGCCATCGCACCGGATCGCCGGTCAACAAGGGTGGCCGGGGCACGACAAAACGGGCAGGAAAGGGACATGGCCGCCAGTGCCGGCTGACGCGGCCGGCATCGACGTCAGACGATCGGGGTTCTGCCGAATGGGCCCTGGAAAGCCGGACTACAGCATATCGCCGAGGCTCCAATGGTTGTTCCATCGGACGTCGATCTCGTCGTCGACATTCTGATATCTTATATCGGTGGAGAGGCGCAGCCGCCGGCTGCGGTCCTGGTTGGTGGTCGAGGCGTGGATCATGTGGGGCGAGTGGAGCACCACGTCGCCGGCCTCATAATCGGCGGCGAGCCAGCGGGTGTGGAAGCGCTCCGCCATATCGGGCAGATCCTTCGAGATCCAGCCGCCTTCCGCCATATGGCGGTTATAGGCACTGACCCGCTCTTCCGCAGAAATATCCCCGCTCGCGGCCTGGAACTCGGCCTCCATCCTGACGCCCAGCGCGTGCGAGCCTTCGAGATAGACCAGGCCGCCCATCTCGGTGGGGATGTCGCCGATCGGAATCCAGGCCGTCACCAGGCGGCTGGTGCCGCCGCGGAGATAGACGAGATCGTAGTGGGCGGGTGTGGCCGTCGGCGTTCCCGGCTGGACGAAACGCATGATCTTGCGCTTGTGGAGATAGGAGATACCCTGCAGGAAATCGTCCATGAAGCGGGCGAGTGGCGGTTGCGCGCAGAAGCCTTCATAGGCGGCGGAGCGGACGAGCGACATCAGGCGCCTGTCCGCCAGGCTCCTGTCGAAGCCACCGGCAGACGCCAGGCCCAGCGAAAAATCGCTTCCGGGCTCGACCAGCCCGGTTTCGGCGAGGCGTTCGAAAACCCAACGGCGAAAATCGATCACATCGGCCCGCGGCAGAAGGCCCTTCAGCCAGACATAACCATCGTCCTGATAGCGGCGGCGGATGGCGTCGATGCCGATACCAGGATCGGTCGGCGCGAGCCAACCGACCCGCTCCGCGGGCAAGGTTCTGCCATTTGCGGCAAGAGGCAAATCCATCCTGCGAGCTTGTATGACCTCTGCAGCAATTGACATTTCACTCCTCCGTCGCTTGAGTTGGCTTGTCATCAATTACCTGATCCGGCATACCAACCGACATAGAGGAAATTCATAGCTGGACTTTTCGCTCACCATGAGAGACGCCGAGGCCATCTATAGAACACCGCTCAGCGCGGCCGGCGGACTGGCAGTCACCGGCAGCGGCAGGCAGCATGCCCGCCGCGCGGTGACGGACCGGAAACTACCGAGTTTCGCCGTCGTGTTGGTGGAGCGGGGGCAGGGCTGGCTGGAGACCGCCGCCAGCGGCCGTTTGAGCCTGACCGGACCTGCACTGTTCTGGCTGTTTCCCAACCGCGTGCATTCCTATGCCCCCGACGAAGACGGCTGGGACGAGCGCTGGGCGCTTTTCGAAGGGTCGTTCACGCGCGACTTCGTGAGGCTGAGGATCATCGCGGAGCGACATCCCCTCGTGGCCCTGCATCATCTCGACGAGGTGGTGCGGCTCTTCGGCAAACTTCATGCCGATTTGCTTGACGACACCAACCTCGGGCAGGCATCGGCGGCATTGATGCTGCATCGCATCGTCATATCAGCCGCCAGACAGGCAAGCGGCGCGGCCGATCGACGCCAGGAAAGGCGAGATATGGTTGACATCGTGGAAACGCTACGGCGGCGGGCGACGCAACCGTTGGACCTCGCAGCCTTTGCCGCCGAGCACGGCATGTCTCCGGCCACGCTGCGCAGGCGGTTCACGCTCGAGACCGGACTGCCTCCCAAGGCATTTCAGCTTCGGGCGCGCATGGACCATGCCAAACAACTATTGGCAACCACCGACGAAAAGATCGAAACGGTAGCCGCCATGATCGGCCTCGATGACCCGTTTTATTTTTCGCGGGTTTTTCATGAACGCGAGGGCTGCAGCCCTCGCGAATTCCGTGCGAGATATCCGCGGGTTTGAGAGCCCGGCAGCGGCGGCCGTATCCCGTTTTCACGAAGTCATGTATGATGACGGGCGTTGGAGACGACCTTTCATGGCGTTGGCAAAATTTTCGCCGAACCACCAATTACGGCGTGTTACCGGCAGGAAGGTTTCGTTGTCCGATTGGGGAACGTCCGGCTTCGCTCATTCGCGAACGTTCCGGATCGGGAGGGGAAAATGACGTCCAGCGCATTGAACGCCGACCTTGCGTCGTCGAGACCATCCATCATCCATGCGGCGGTTCAATTGGGCCTCGTCGCGCTTCTGGTCTATGTCTGTGCCAGGATCATATTGCCGTTCATGGGCATTCTGCTTTGGTCGGTGATCCTGGCGGTCATGCTTTATCCCTTGCATCTGCGCCTGTCCGGTCGGATCGGCAATCGGTGGTCGGCATTTCTTATCGGGATGGTCGGTGTTGCCGTGGTGCTGGTGCCCATGCTCGTCGTGGTCACATCGCTTGGGTCTTCCATTTACTGGCTTGTTTCCGGCTTGCAGAACCACAGCCTGACGATCCCGCCGCCGCCAACGTGGCTTGCCGACCTGCCGGTGATCGGAGCGAAGCTCTCGGAGGGCTGGTCGCTCACTGTCGCTAATCTGCCGTTGGCGCTCAGTCAATACGGCCAGATGCTGAGCAAGCCCGCTGCGTGGCTCGCATCTTTCGCCGGCGGCCTGGCCACCGGTGGCTTGTCCTTCGTTCTTTCCATCGCGATCGCCGCCGTGCTTGTCGCTTATGCCAAGGGTGCTGCGGCATTTGCCCTCCGTCTGCTGGAGCTCATTACCAACAGCAAGGCGCGGGGTGCCCGGCTCGTCCATCTGACCGCCGCTACCATCCGGGGAGTGGCGGTCGGCGTGGTCGGCGTGGCGGTGATCCAGTCGATGCTCGTCGGCATTGGCTTCTTCGCTATCGGCCTTCCGGCTGCCGGCGCTCTGACGCTTGTCACGTTTCTCTTGGCAGTCGTGCAGATACCGCCGCTGCTGCTGACGCTGCCCGTCATGGCCTATGTCTTTGCCACGGAGGCGACAACACCGGCAATCATCTTCGCCATATGGTCCTTGATCGCCGGGCTGAGCGACAATTTGCTCAAACCATTGATGCTCGGCCGTGGATCGGACGTGCCGATGCCGGTCATCTTGGTGGGTGTCATCGGAGGGATGATAGCCGACGGCCTTCTCGGTATATTTGTCGGCCCCGTGCTGCTGGCTGTTGGCTTCGTGTTGCTGATGGAATGGCTGCATCAGCGGCCGGTTGAGGACGGACCCCAGATCGAAGGTCCGGCCCCATGATTACAGTCATTGGTCTCGGCCTGCTTGCGATGTCGATGTGCCTCGCGCTCCAGGCACTGGCTTCAGTGCTGGCCGCGCGTTATTTTGCTCACGCGCGCACGCAACCCGTGGGCCGAAAGCCTCGGCGGAGGATCTTCCTGCAATTCGCGGTCCTGATGATCGTCCTCATGCTGGGCAATATCTTGCAAGTCGCTTTCTGGGCGCTGTTATATCGTGCGCTCGGCGCCTTCGAGGATTTCGAAACGGCCATGTATTTTTCGGGCGTCACCTTCACGTCGCTTGGTTATGGCGACGTGGTGCTTGACGGCCGTATCCGGCTGCTTGCGCCGCTGCAGGCAGCCAACGGGCTGATGATGTTCGGGATCACGACGGCGCTCTTCTTCTCGGCCATCCAGCAGGCCATGGGGAAATTGGCTGCGGCAAATCAAACCGCGCATGAGCCGTAATGTGCTGGAGCCGGCGAAGACAGCTCGCCGGGAAAGAACATCAGCGCCAACCCATCGCAGGCGCGACATGGGTGAGGATCGCTTCAATGACATGGGCGTTGTAATCGACGCCAAGCTGGTTGGGGACGGTGAGCAGCAGCGTGTCGGCTTCGGCAATCGCCTCGTCGTCGGCGAGCTGCTTGATCAGGGCGTCGGGCTCGGCGGCATAGCTGCGACCGAAGATTGCGCGGGTCTTCTCGTCGATGAAACCGATCTTGTCCTCACCGTCGTTGCCGTAACCGAAATAGGCGCGGTCGCGATCATCGACTAGCGCGAAGATGCTGCGGCTGACCGAGATGCGCGGCTGGCGCGTGTGGCCGGCTGCTTTCCACGCCTCGCGGTACGCCCGGATCTGGTCGGCCTGCTGGACATGAAAGGGCTCGCCCGTCTCGTCGTCCTTCAGCGTGGAACTCTGCAGGTTCATGCCGAGCTTGGCCGCCCAGACGGCGGTGGCGTTGGAACTTGCGCCCCACCAGATCCGCTCGCGCAGGCCCTCGGAATGCGGCTCGAGGCGCAAGAGGCCGGGCGGATTGGGAAACATCGGCCGCGGGTTCGGCTTGGCAAACCCTTCGCCGCGCAGCACTTCGAGGAAGACTTCGGCATGGTGGCGAGCCATGTCGGCCTCGCTATGGCCTTCGGGCGGGGCATAGCCGAAATGGCGCCAGCCATCGATCACCTGTTCAGGCGAACCGCGGCTGATGCCGAGCTGCAGTCGGCCGCCGGCGATGAGGTCGGCCGCACCGGCATCCTCGGCCATATAAAGCGGGTTCTCGTAGCGCATGTCGATGACGGCGGTGCCGATCTCGATCCGGTTGGTTCTAGCACCGACCGCTGATAGCAGCGGGAAGGGAGCGGCCAGCTGTCGGGCGAAATGATGCACGCGGAAATACGCTCCGTCAGCCCCGAGTTCCTCGGCTGCCACCGCAAGCTCGATCGACTGCAGCAGCGCATCGCCGGCGGAGCGCGTCTGCGATTGGGGTGAGGGCGTCCAGTGCCCGAACGAGAGGAAACCGATCTTCTTCATGCCGATGCCGCACCTTGATCTGTTGTATCTGGGGTCGACCGGTCATCGCACAGTTTCGGCCCGGAAGACAATCGGGACCGGAAGTTCCATCTCAAGATCACGCGCCGCCAACATTCTCCATCTGCTGCCGCACGCCGTTGAAGACCTGCGCCGGCACGCGCAGCCCGGCATCGTCCTGGTAGAGGGCCTGCAGCTCGCCGAAGCGTTGGTCTACGTCGACCGTCAGCGCAGCGAGACGATCGAAGCGCGCCAAGCCATCCGGAGATATTTCCTCCTCGGGCTGCGGCATCGCTCCCCAATCGTCCCAGGGAAGCATCTCCATGTTGTTGAGGGCGGCGAAGTCGCGCACGAGGTTCATGGCGATGAACCAGAAACCGAACTCGTCGAAGATGCCGAATTTGCCGGGGTCGGCGGCGCCGGCGCGACAGCGCTGCCAGGTTTCGCCGGCGCTGAGGAATTTGCCCGGCGGCTGGTCGAGGGGATCGAAATCGAGATACAAGGCGGCGCGCTGGAGATTGTCGATCTGGAAATCCGCAGAGACCCAGCGCTCTCCGTCCCAATATTCGGCGATCCAGTGATCGATGCCCTTGCCGGCCTCGAAATACATGCCGAAGCCGCAGCGGGCGCGTGCCGGGACGCCCTGGGCCTTGAGTGCCGCGCAGGCGAGAACGGTGAAATGGCGGCACACGCCGATGCTGCGCCTCTCCGGTGGGCGCGGGATGTCGAGCGGGGCGGGATCGATCCCCATGATCGTATCGAGTATCTCTTGCGCCGGCCGCGTGTGTGACTGCGCCCTTCGCTCCGGGGTCAGCACCTGATCGTAGTGTTGCGCCCAGGCATCATGCAGCAGCGTGCCGTGCACGGCCGCTGCAACGGTTTCGACGCCCTTGAGCGCTGCAAGGGCAAGGGCATGCGGCCCGGCCGATGTCATCTGGCCGGGGCGCGTGTAGAAATCGACAGGGCTCTCATCTCCGCTCATGCCGGGCAGTATGATAAAACCGGCGTGGCAGGGCAAGGTCCCGCTGGCCATGCGTGAGGCCCGCGAGCGATCACGGCAGGTCCTTATCGCGCAGCCTGAAACGCTACCTGGCCGTTGTTCAGGAAGCACGTCTTGTCGAACAGTTTCAAGTCGAGCGGGTTCGGCAGCCTGATATCGGCGATATCAGGCAGGGGCTTTTGAGATCGCTCGTAGGATCGGTCGATCTGGGAGATGAAGACCACGATCAGACCGCGTTCGCGGGCGAAAGCCTTCAGAGTGCGGACCTGGACGGAGAGTTCGGGGTTCTCCCGCTTCTGGTCGAGCAGCTGGAGATAGTCGATGACGACGAGCGCGCCGGGCGGTGCGGACGCCAGTCTCTCGGCGATGTAGGCGGCGCTGATAGCGTCGGAGCCGTCGAATTCGAACAGGTGTTGGAATTGCGCCCGGTCGACGCCGATGGCGCGAAAGCGATCGGCAATATCCTCTTCCGTATATTCCAGCGAGAAGAATACACCGGGACGGCCTGATTTCATCGCCTCGACGGCGAGTTCGAGGCCCATCAGGGCCTTGCCGTGGCCGGGCCGGGCGCCGACGAGCAGGAGGTCGCCGGGCAGCAATTGCTGAAACAGCTTGCCGGCAGGTGCTTCCGCCGCTGCTTTTGCCGCAAGCAGGCTCCAGCCGCCGTAGCCTTCTTCCAGGGCTATGCGGTCGAGCGCCTGATGCAAGGGTATGTCCTCGGCTCGGGAGAGCTTTCTGGCTTTACGCTTCAGGTGATAGATAGGCGCAGACATCTTCATTCATAAACCTCCTATTGCGAGCGGTTTTCGCAATCCCTCCTTATGCAAGATGCTCGAACAGTCGGTTCGGTTCAGGTGGCCCCGCATGAAGTCTGCTTTCCCGATGGAGGGGGGAGGCGTGGGCTGCGCCAGAATCAGATCATAGCGCAGGAACGGCCGGCCGAAAATCGCCTGCGTTGCCTCCGGGCGAAAAATGCCAGATCTCCTCAAGCGGAAGTAGAGGGAATTGCCGTAAACGGCTGAGAGCGAGCCGATTTGGCCGCGAAGTCGCTCGGATCAATAATAGGCCGATTTGAACGGGGCGATGGCGGCTCCCATGGCCGATGCGTCGCTTGCTATCTCGGAGATGATCAGCTTCGGCCGGGGGCGTGGCACGCCGTAGCGGGGGCGGTCGAAGATCTCGGTGCGGTCGATCAAAAGCTGTGCCAGGGCGGAGGGAATTTGGCCGCCGAACACGATCCCCTGCGGATCGAAGATCGCCCAGATCGCGTTGATGAGGCGGCTATAGGCGGGTGTCACTTCGTCCACCCATTCCACGACGCCCGGCCATTTGGCATCGAAATGCTTGCGCATGTAACTGATCGAGGGAACGTCGACGCCATTGCGGTTGAGGTTTTCGATCAGATATTGCAAAGCCGGCCGGCGCTTATTCTCCTCGGCGTCATACATGCCCGAGAATTCGCCGGCATTGCCGATGCCGTTATGCAGCAGCTCGCCGTTGCTGACCAGGCCACCGCCGAAGCCGTAGTTGAAGCTCAGATAGGCGAAGTGCTTGATGTAGCGGCCGGCACCGAACATGGATTCGGCGACCGTTCCCGCCTTGCCGCCATTGTGCACCCAGACCGGCTTGCCGAAAAATTCCGTCAAGAGTGGCCCGAGTTCGATGAGCGACCACTCGTGCAGCGGCAGCGGGGCATTGTAGCGGGTGCCGCTGACGTGGAAGCCAGCGATGGCAAAGCCGATCCCGAAGAAGGTCTCCTCGGAGAGGTTGTTCATCCTTTGATGTTCGATGAGCTGCTCACGAACGAGATCGAGTGCCTGGGCCATCGAACGTTCGCGCAAGGTGACGCTGCTCTCGGCCAGCACGTTGCCGGCGAGATCCATCAGGCAGATGCCGATCACGTCGGTATTGACCGAGATGCCGCATGAATAGGCGTAGCGGCCGTCGAGCCGGAGTGTCGGGCTCGGCTGGCCGCGGCCGGCGCCGGGTTTCGGCGAGCCGAAGGAAATGATGCCGCGCTCCTCCAACTGGTCGATGATGCGATAGACGGATTGCTGGGTGAGGTCGGTATGGCTGGTGACTTCGGAGCGTGAGAGACCGGGATTGCGCCAGATCAGCCGCAGGAGATCGCGTTCGTTGGAGGAGACGACGCCGCCGCCTTCGCGCAGGAAACGTGGCGCAATCAGATGCTCCGGGAAATAGGCCATATCCAACACCTCTGCCGTCAATAATTACCATAGGTGTGTAGTAATTAGTGTCGCCACCGCCGCCGTATCCGATGTGCAGCCTATAGCAGCAGCTTCACCGCGCTACAAGCGTTTGCGACCGTCACCAAATTGTTACACACTGTGTGTAGTAATCCGCCGTCACCGTGCCGGGCTCGAAGCCGGCCGATCAAATCAGGCGAGGGCAAGATGAAGATTTCCATTCTGGCGGCTGCGGCCGCGCTGATGGCGGGCGCGTGTTCCGCGCAGGCCGCCAATATCGAATTCTGGTACGGCAATACCGGTGTCGTCGAAAAGGCGATCCAGGACCAGTGCAGCGCTTTCAATGCCGCGCAATCGGAGCATCACATCACCTGCGTCGGTCAAGGCAGCTACGAAGTGTCGATGCAGAAGGCGATCGCCGCCTTCCGCGCCAAAAAACATCCAGTTCTCATCCAGTTCTTCGACGCCGGCACGCTCGACCTGATGCTGTCTGATGCCGTCGTGCCGGTCCAGGAGGCGCTGCCCGAGGTTAAGTGGGACAATTATATCGCCGGCGCGCGGGCCTATTACGAAACTTCCGGCGGCGCGCTTTTCGCGCAACCCTACAATGCCTCGACGTTGCTGTTCTACACCAACAAGACCGAGCTCGAGAAAGCCGGCATCACCAAGACGCCGGCGACCTGGAAGGAGATCATCGAGGCCGCCCGCAAGCTGAAGGCTTCGGGTCATGCCTGCCCCTTCACCACCGATGGCGACACCTGGCGCGTGCTCGAACAGTTTTCCGCCCGCCATGGCCTGCCGATCGCCTCAAAGCATAACGGCTATGACGGTCTCGACGCCGAATATGTGTTCAACACCACCTTCGCCGCCAAGCATCTCCAGAACCTGATCGACTGGCGCAAGGAAGGCCTCGTCAAGCTCAATGCCGATACCAAGGCCGGCAACTTCACTGCCGCCTTCAACACCGGCGAATGCGCGATGATGGAGAATTCCTCGGGTTCCTATACCACTTCGGCCAAGGCGTTCGAAGGCAAATACGAACTGTCAGTCGGCATGGCGCCGATGTATGAGGGTTACGAGCGCCACAACACGCTCGTCGGCGGTGCCTCGATCTACATCATGAAGGGTCACGACAAGGCCGAGGTCGAAGGCGCCAAGGCCTTCCTCGACTTCCTGCGCCGTCCCGAACAGCAGATGTTCCTGACCGCCGCCACCGGCTACGTCCCCGTCACCAACGACGTGATGGATGCGATCGCCAAGAGCGGCGAGGCGAATTCGCCGAAATATGCGACGGCCGCCGTCGGCATCGAATCGATGAACCAGCCGCGCACCCCGGATACCCGCGGCATCCGTCTGGGCTTCTATGTGCAGTTCCGTCAAGTCTTCGTGGAAGAGACGCAGAAGGCCTTTGCAGGCCAGGAGACCATGCAGGTGGCGCTCGACAATGCCAAGAGGCGTGGCGACGAGCTGCTGCGCCGCTTCGAGCAGACCTACAAGGGCGTGAGGATGCAGTGATCCCGACATCCCACGCACGGGGGCGCGTCCCAAGCGCTCCCGTGCGTCAGGCATGGGACCCCATACGCCCGTGCCGGTCTTCCCCAATGCAGGGCTTCTCCATGACGTCGGAATCTTCTCTCTTCAGCCACCGCTGGCTGCCGCTTCTGCTGGTAGCGCCGCTTATGCTGCTGATCGCACTCTTCTTCTACGTGCCTGTTTTTCAGGCCTTCTACTGGTCATTCTTCCTCGAGCGCCCCTTCGGCGGTGGCTCGATGTTCGTCGGCTGGGATAATTTTGCCCGCGTGTTTTCCGATCCGGAGTTCTGGAAGAGCTGTTGGCGCACCATCGTCTTCATGGTCACTGCCTCAGCGCTTGCGGTCGCGGTCCCGCTGATCCTTGCGGTCGCGGCCGACCGGAAGATCCGCATGTCGCAGCCGGCGCGCAATGTGCTCGTGTGGCCGAAGGGGGTTGCCGGCGCCTCGATCGGCGTCGTCTTCGCCTTCATCTTCAATCCCTTCGTCGGCGTGCTCGCGCCACTCAACTCAGCCTTTCCTGGCATCTGGGCGCCCGGCATCGACGGTACAGACGCCTTCATCACGCTGATCGCCGCGCATGTCTGGGGCGGCATCCCGTTCAATTTCGTCATCCTGCTCGCCGGCCTGCAGTCGATCCCGAAGACCATGCACCAGGCAGCCGCAATGGATGGGGCAGGGCCGTGGCGGCGCATCTTCGACGTGCAACTGCCGCTCATCATGCCGCAGCTCTTCCTGACGCTGGTGCTCGAGTTCACCGAAAGCGTCACCTCGGCCTTCGCGCTGATCGATACGATCACCGATGGCGGTCCCGGCGGCGCCACGACGCTGCTGGTCTATAAGATCTATACCGACGGCTTCAGCGGCTACGACCTCTCCGGCGCCTCGACCCAGACGGCGATCCTGATGGTCTTCATCGTCCTCCTCACCGCCGCCCAGTTCCTCTTCCTCGGCCGGCGCATCAACTACGAGCGGTGACCCCATGATCGAAAACGCACGTTCCCTCAACATCGCAGCCGGCTTCGTGCTCATCGTCGGCATCGTCTATATCCTCGGGCCGCTCTATCTGACGCTGGCGACGGCCTCGCAATCCTATGAATTCATCCTGCGCAACGGGCTCGCCTGGTATCCCGGCGACCAGTTTTTCGCCAACGCGGCGCACATCTTCACCGAGACATCAATCCCAATCCAGATGTTCAACAGTCTTGTGGTCGCCTTTGGCGATGCACTGGCGACCTGCGTCCTGTCGCTTCTGTCGGCCTATGCCATCGTCTATTTCCGTGTTCGCTGGGCGGGCGTGGTCTTCGCGCTCATCCTTGCGACCATCATGCTGCCGATCGAGATCCGCGTCATCACCACCTATCAGGTGGCGTCGAACGTGTTTTCGCCGGTCAACGCGCTGCTCGATATCACCGGCCTGAACGATCTGATCGCCCAGTACTTCGGCGCGCCGGTCAAGCTCGAATGGAGCGTGCTGAACACGCATTTCGGCCTGATCGCGCCGCTTGTGGCGCATGGCACCGGTACCTTCCTGTTCCGCCAGTTCTTCCTCACCCTGCCCAAGGATCTGTTCAAGGCGGCGCGCATGGATGGGGCAGGGCCGATCCGCTTTCTCTTCGATATCCTGCTGCCCTTGTCGCGCACCAGCTTCGCCGCGCTCTTCGTGCTGACCTTCCTCAGCGGCTGGACGCAATATCTCTGGCCGCTGGTCGCCGCCTCGACGTCAGACATGCAGACCGCCGTCGTCGGGCTGGCGCGGCTCGTGCCGGATTCGGACGGAGAGATCCCCGACTTTCCGATGATCATGGCCGGCGCCGTCATAGTTTCCATCATTCCGCTCGCGATGATCGCGCTCCTGCAGCGCTATCTGGTCCAGGGCCTCGCTCTCACGGAGAAATAGGCATGAACGCCATCGACATGGCCATCCGCGCCGCTGCCGCCAACATCACGCTATCAGGCGTCACCAAGGCCTATGACGCCGAGACCGTCGTCATCCCGCCGATGGATGTCGAACTCCGAGCCGGCGAATTCACCGTCGTGCTCGGTCCCTCCGGCTGCGGCAAGTCCACGCTGTTGCAGATGATCGCCGGGCTGGAGCGGGTGAGCGGCGGCACGATCGTCATCGGCGGCCGGCAGGTGCAGGATCTGGAGCCGAAACATCGCGGCTGCGCCATGGTGTTCCAGAACTATGCGCTCTACCCGCATATGAGCGTCTTCGACAACATCGCCTACAGCCTCAAGGTATCAGGCATGGCGAAGGCCGAGCGCATCGAGCGGGTCGGCGCGGTGGCGAAGATGCTCGGGCTGTCGGACTTCCTCGGCCGCAAGCCCGGGCAGCTTTCCGGCGGCCAACGCCAGCGCGTCGCGATCGGCCGCGCCATCGTACGCGAGCCCGGCGTGCTTCTATTCGACGAGCCGCTCTCCAACCTCGACGCTCAGCTCAGGCACGACATGCGTGTCGAGCTTGCCGAACTGCACCGGCGCATCGGCGCCACCACCGTCTTCGTCACCCACGATCAGGTGGAGGCGATGACGCTGGCGGACCGCATCCTCATCCTCAACAAGGGGCGGATCGAACAGTTCGACACGCCGAAAGCGATCTATCACCAGCCGGCCTCGGTCTTCGTCGCCAAATTCATTGGCGCGCCGCCGATGAACATCCTGCCTGTCATCGGCGACGGCACGGTGCTCAGGCTCGCCGACGGGCAGGTGGTGGCGCAGGCCCGGCTTACCGGCGCCTATCAGCTCGGCATCCGGCCAGAGGATGTCCTGATTGACGGCGGGGCCGACGGACATGTGGTCACGTCAGCTCTGCGGTTTCGCGAGGATCTCGGCTCGCACGCGATCCTGGCAGCCGAGCTCGGCGGCTCGGTCGTCAGGATCGCGACGCCCTTCGGCGTCGAGATACCGGATCACAGCCAACTCCTTCTCAATCTCCCGGCTTCCCGCCTGCATCTCTTCGATGCAGCGAGCGGCAGGGCCATACCCGGCGCCCTCAGCGCAAACTAAAGGAAGTCCCATGAAATACATCGACCACATTGCCGATCCGTCGCGTTCCTGCGCTATCGTCGCCCATCGCGGCGCCTGGCATCAGGCTCCGGAGAACAGCCTTGCCGCAATCGAGAATGCGATTGCCGGCGGCTATGACATCGTCGAGGTGGATATCCGCCAGAGCGCCGATGGCGTGCTGTTCATCCTGCATGACGACACGCTCGAGCGCATGGCCGGCATCGATCGCATCCCCGAGGAGATGACGATCGCCGAGATCACCAGCCTGCGGCTGCGCATGGCCGATGGCGGGCCGGACCAGCCGTTCACGACGCAGACGGTTCCGACGCTGGAACAGGTGCTCGAAACCGTACGTGGCCGCATCTTCGTCGATCTCGACCTCAAGGACCTCGAGATGATTGATATCGTCGCGGCCAAGGTCAAAGAGATGGGCATGGCCGACCAGGTCGATCTCAAGGCTCGCGCCGATACGCCGGAGGCGCTGGCCTGGCTCGCCAGGCAGCCCGGGATCGACGGCATTCCGTTCATGGGCCAGGCGTTTTTCAGGGTCGGGAGCGCCGAAGAGACCGCCAAGGCAGTCATCGCGGCGCGCCCCTTCATGTGCGAAGCCAAGTTCGACGAGCTTGAGACGCTGGCCGGCCAGCACGAACGTCTGCGCAACGCCGGGATCTCCCTCTGGGTCAACACACTCGATCCGGTCTCCTCCTGCGGCCTGACCGATAGTGCGGCCCTTGAATATCCCGATGCGATCTGGGGTCGGATGATGGCGGCCGGCATCAGCGTCATCCAGACCGACCAGCCCGCCGCGCTTAAGGCCTATATCGAGGGGCGCCGCGCATGAGGGACGTGTTGGACGACATATTCTTCGCCGTGATGGAGGATATGCGCCGGGCGGCGGAGGCGGAAATCCTGCCCCGCTTCCTCGGCGTCACCGCCGAGGGCATTCGCACCAAGACCGCGCCTGACGATCTGGTGACCGATGCCGATATCGGTGCCGAGCGGCGGCTCACCGAAGCGCTGTCGGCGCACTTTCCCGAGGCGCTGCTGGTCGGCGAGGAAGCGGTCTCCGCCGATCCGTCGATTCTGACGCGGCTTGCCGACGCCGATCTCGCCGTTATCATCGATCCTGTCGACGGCACCTGGAATTTCGCCCATGGCCTGCCGCTGTTCGGCATGATCGTGGCGATCGTCTCTGCCGGCGAGACGGTGGCCGGGCTGATCCACTATCCCGTGACCGGCGATTTCCTCGCCGCCCGGCCGGGGCGAGGGGCGTGGCATATTGCCCGTGATGGCACGCAGACCCGGCTCAGCGTCGCGCCACCGGGGCCGATCGGGGAAATGCACGGCTTCGTGCCGCTGCATATGTTTCCCGCCGAGGAGCAACCGGTCTACGCTCAGGGCTTGCTGCATTTTGCCCGCACAACCACATGGCGCTGCTCGGCCTATGAATACCGGGCGGTGGCAACAGGCGCTATGAGCTTTTCGCTCAACGCCGAGCTCAAGCCCTGGGACCACGCCGCCGGCGTGCTGATCCACCACGAAGCCGGCGGCTACGGGGCATTGCTCAGCGGCGAAACCTATCGTCCTGCGATGACCAAGGGCCGGCTGCTACTGGCGCCGGATGCGGAAAGCTGGGAGGCGATCCGCCGGAGTTTTACGGAGGGGTGATAGCGGTTGTGGTTCGGTTCGGCATTGCGCCGGCGTGAAGTTTGGGCAGAAGCGCCACCCACCCTCCGTTATTCCTGTGACAGGAATGACGGAGGAGAGGCGAGCGGCCGTCAGGAATTTGCCAAGCGATTGGGGATGAGTTCCGACTGCATCCAATGCGTTTCACTCTGAATGTGGTTGTCCCGCACATACTTGCCCGTCCGAACTGGCATTTCGGCTTCCAGGAACGCATCAGCGATCCGAACGACAAAGCCCTCCTGCTTGGTCCTATCCAGCGAGGCCGCAGTATCCTCGAACAGGCCGGTTTTGTATGGCCCCCGATACAGAGTCGACACCGGAACGATGCTCAGTTCTTCGAATCGAGCGAGAGTCGGATCCCAGGATTGAACTTCGCCGTCGATAATCCAAGCAAAGCCGAGGAAGTATGACGGAAGATCATCATAGCCGATCGAGTGCGGGGCATAGAGGTTCTCACCCACGATGCGTTCGCCATCTGCCAGTTGCGGACTGATGCCGGCAGCAAAAGCCTTAAGCCAATCGCGCGATGAATGGTAACGGCTATCGGGACTACGGGCATGAGACCCGCCCAGATGAATGGTCGTGTTCTCACCATCCATTTTCTCTGTGATGACAAGATCGCCAATCATCAGCCCGTCAAGCTTCGCCATGACCTTATCGTCGCTTGTCGCTCCGGGCGAAATCGGTAGGTGATAGGTTCGTCCGTATTTCTTCATGGTGATGAAGGCATAGCCGTTGGCGACCGCACAATGCAAGGTCGCACCCGTCTGCGGATCGGCATCTTCGATGGTTGGTGCGATGATCATATCCGAATTCAAGCGGAAGGAGAGCCAATGGCCATAAATGCCGGAGAACGAGTCGGTTTTCGCGATGGCGGCCGGCTTTCCTTTGCTATGATGCGGTGGACGACGAGCGGCGTGAGCCTCCGCACAAAGTCCTGGCGTGTCTTCTCATCCTTGGCCGCGGGCCGTCGCATTGCAACCGAGAAGCTTGAAACATGCGCTACACGTTCGCCATAGGTGATATCCACGGCTGTATCGATCCGCTGAACAGGATGATCGATCGGATCGAGGCTTATGCGTCTGAAGGGACCGTCGTCTTCGTTGGCGACTATGTCGATCGCGGGCCTGACAGCAAAAGTGTCCTCGATCGGATCATTGCCGGTCCATCTGAGCCGTGGAGATGGATCTGCCTGAAAGGCAATCATGAGGATATGATGGTCGCTGCCTATGCCGACGGTCAGAGCCGAGCGGTGTGGCTCGGCAACGGCGGGCTGGAAACCGAAATATCCTATGGCGGCAGGGTTTTGCCGCAACATCTGCAATGGGCAACCGATCGTCCCCTCATGCATGTCGATCGGCATCGCATCTTTGTCCATGCTGGTGTCGATCCGCAAATTCCGCTGGACCGGCAGAGCCAGGACGATCTTCTATGGATGCGATTTCCGGTCGATCAGCCAGGCGAATATTGGGGCAAACATCTCGTCCACGGCCATACGCCGTCACGGTCCAATCCGGTGACGACAGGAAACCGCACCAACATCGACAGCGGCTGCGTCTTCGGTGGCAAGCTTTCCTGCGCGGTGTTCGATGACGAGATTGCCGGCGGACCGATCGATTTTATCGCGGTGAGGGCGTGAACTTGGGAGGGCCGGCAGGGAGATATTACGGGAGGAGGCAGTGCGGCTTGCTCCCTCTTCTCCCCGCTGGGGAGAAGATGGCGCGAGGTCGCCGCCCACTCAGACCCGCCAGCCGGCGGCCAGCCGCAGCCAGGGCGCCAGGTGGAAGCTGCTCATCAGCAGGTACATGGGTACCATTCCGCCGATCGGGAAGGCATCCGGCGTCGTCGTGCAGATCATGTCGGCGCTGCCGGTCGTGGCCGTCAGCAGCGCCATGATCGCGAATGTCGGGGCAGCGGCGAGCGACAGCCAATCAGCGACGCGGCCGGCGATCCGGCCGCCTGCGCTCGCCATGCCAGCGCTCGGCTTGGCAACTGATCCGTCTGCTGAGGCGGCCAGCGAGAGCCATTCGGCGGCGTTGAGAGCGGCGTTGCCGTCGCCTCGCTCGGGAGTGTGGGCTGAAAGCAGCATCGGCGTCACTCCTTGCCGTACCGGTCGTGGTGGCGCCACCAGATGCCGGTTTCGTTGCGGCCCTTGGGTGCGCGGTCGAGCCATTGATACATGCCCCAGAGCCCGTCCAGCCCGCGCGCATAGCTGGAATAGCTGTGGTAGACGGCGCCATCGATAAGTTCGAAGGCGCTGACGCCCGGCCGGTCGCGGGTATAGGTGGGGACATCGGTGCCGGTCATGGCAGCGATCTGGGTGATCGGGGCCTCGCTGTCGCGCGGCTGCCATTCCTGGACAGTCCTGCCTGGGAGCGGTTCGGGAGCGGGCGGTTCGCGGCGGTAATTATAGTCTACCTCGCCCTGGTGCTGCTGCTTGGCAGAGAACCAGACGCTGAAATCGCCGTTGAAGTCGCTGCCGAAGGAGGAGGCCCAGGGAAAGCTCCAGTCCATCCGCTGCTTGAACGCTTCGAGCTTTGCGAGCGGCGCCCGCGAGACCGCCCAAAAGGCGACGTCGTGGTTCTCCAGGTGAACGAAGAAGCCGTTGAAACCGTCAGCGATCGAGGAGCAGGAGGGGCATCCCGCGGTATAATCCGGCCCGAACATGAAGTGATATACGAGAAGCTGCGAGCGCCCGCCGAAGAGGTCTTTCAGCGAGATGCTGCCGGCGTCGGTGTCGAAGCGGTATTGCTTGTCGATCCTCACGCGCGGCAATTGCTGGCGCTTGATCGCCAGCGCGTCGCTCTGCCGGGTCAGCGCCTTCTCCTCTTCGAGCAAATCGAGGCGAGCCGCCAGCCATTGCTGCCGTGTTGCGTTCAGCTCTGTCGTCATGAGTCTTCTCCTTTGCCTGTCTCTCGTCGTAGCATCCGGCGCAGGCTTGCTTGCCGGTCGACGACAAATCTAAGGCCGGGTGGGGAAATGGTGGGAGTGACAAGTGTGACGGGATTTGAATGGACTCGCTGATCACGGCAGCGGCGCGGGCGCTGGCAGTGGGAGATGCGCTCGGCGCGCTGAAGCGTGTGGCGCTGCGCGATGATGCGCCGGCGCTGGCGCTGCGCGGCATTGCGATGGCGCAGCTCGGCGATCTCGTCCGTGCCAAGGCGCTGTTGAAGAGTGCGGCGCGTGCTTTCGGTCCGCGGGAGGCGGTGGCGCGCGCCCGCTGCGTGGTCGCCGAGGCCGAGATCGCGCTGGTCTCGCGCGATCTCACCTGGCCGCCCAAAGCGCTGGAGGGCGCGCGCAAGGTGCTCGAAGCGCACGGCGACAGGGTCAATGCCGCCCATGCCAGGAATGTCGAGCTTCGCCGGCTGGTGCTGATCGGCCGGCTCGACGAGGCCGAGCGGGCACTCGAAACACTCGACCCGACGCCGCTGCCGCCGGCGGCAAGGGCTGCCCACGAGCTGGTGGTGGCGGGTATCGCGATCCGGCGCCTGCAGACGAAAGCGGCGCGTGCGGCGCTTGATAGGGCGAGGCAGGCGGCGCGCGAGGCCGGTATGCCCGTATTGACGGCGGAAGTGGAAAATGCCGCCGCCGTACTCAACGCACCCGTGGCACGGCTGATCTCGCGCTGGCGGGAAAGCCCGCTACGGCTTGAGGAGGTGGAAGAATTGCTAGGCTCGGGTGCGCTCGTCGTCGATGCCTGCCGCCATGTCGTGCGAGACGATCAGCTTTCCGTGTCGCTGGCAACGCGGCCGGTGCTCTTTGCGCTCGCTCGAGCGCTCGCCGAAGCCTCGCCGGGGGACATGGCCAGGGGCACGCTCGTCGCGCGCGCCTTCCGCGGGAAACATGCCGATGAATCGCATCGTGCCCGGCTGCGCGTCGAGATCGGCCGGTTGCGCGCCGAGCTGCGGGCGCTCGCCGAGGTTTCGGCGACGAAACGCGGTTTTGCGCTTTCGCCGCGGCGAGCCGGCGAGACCGTCGTGCTGGCGCCGCTGGTCGAAGGCCAGCATGGGGCGGTGCTCGCCTTTCTCGCTGATGGCGAGGCGTGGTCGAGCTCGGCGCTGGCGATCGCGCTCGGCGCCAGCCCGCGCACCGTGCAGCGGGCGCTGGATTCGCTTGCCGGGGAGGCCAAAGTGCAATCCTTCGGGCGTGGACGGGCGCGGCGCTGGATGAGCCCGCCGCTGCCCGGTTTCCCGACGATCTTGTTACTCCCGGGACCTTTGCTAAGCGACTAGTATGGCCTGACCGATGAAGATGGCCCTACGGGCGAACAGGATGGAAGAGATGAAAAAATCGGCTGCGACGATCATTCGTGAATATGGACCTTTTCCCGGCGCCGAGCGCGTCAACGGCGTCACCTTCGACGGTGAGCATGTCTGGTTCGCCTCGGGCGACAGGCTGAACGCGCTCGATCCCGCAAGCGGCGAGGTGGTGCGCTCGATCGAGGTTGCGTCCCATGCCGGAACGGCTTTCGACGGCACGTTTCTCTATCAGATCGCCGAGGATGTCATTCACAAGATCGACCCGAAGACCGGACGTATCCTTTCCACCATCCCGGCGCCCGGCAATGGCGGCGATTCCGGCCTTGCCTGGGCCGAGGGCTCGCTCTGGGTCGGCCAGCACCGCGGCCGCAGGATCCATCAGATCGACCCGGAGACGGGCAAGATCCTCCGCACCATCGAATCCAACCGCGTCGTGACAGGCGTCACCTGGGTCGATGGCCAGCTCTGGCACGGTACCTGGGAGGGCGATGACAGCGACGTCAGGCGCATCAACCCCGAAACCGGCGAAGTGCTGGAGCGGCTGGAGATGCCCGAGGGAACCGGCGTTTCCGGCCTCGAATCCGACGGCGCCGACTGCTTCTTTTGCGGTGGCGGCGCCAGCGGCAAGGTCCGCGCGATCAGCCGGCCGGCGCAGGGCAAGGAGGGGAAGGGGAAGTAGCCGCGATGCGACGTTGAAGAGGCCAATGCAGCATATCCTTCCCCAGCGACAGGCGGCCTGCCAGCAAGTCGGAAGTCGACATCAAGGATCAGGTTGCGGGAATTTCAACCGAGTGAGCGATTGATTTCGTTACGTGACGATCTACTTTGGCGGCAGTGTCAGTCGATGCCTGTAGGCAAAGCCGGTATGATCGCGGGGGAGAGACTTTGAAACATCTGCGCACGACGCTCGGGCCCAAGAGCAAATCCGAACTTGGGATGATCCTGCCGCACGAGCATGTCTTCGTCGACCTCAGGACGCCCGACCAGCCCGGTTATGCCGAAGCTGAGATCGAAGACGTCGTTCGGCTGATGGCCCCCGAGATCGAACGGATCAAGAAGCTCGGTGTGACGGCATTGGTCGAATGCTCGACGGGCGGCGTCGGGCGCCGCGCGGATATCGATCTTGCCGTGTCGCTCGCGACGGATTTTCCGATCGTCGTTCCCACCGGCAATTACCGCGAGCCCTGGATTCCCGAATGGGTTCGCCATGCTTCCGAGAAGGAACTGGAGGCGTGGATGCTTGCCGAGCTGACCGAGCAGATCGGCGAGACCGGCTTCCAGGCGGGCTGGATCAAGCTCAGCGCCGGCGATGACGGCATGACGGCGCTCGAGACGAAAATCCTGCGGGCAGCCGCGCGCGCCGCGGCGCAGACAGACGCCGTTATCGGCAGTCATACGATCAGGGGACGGGTCGTCATGGATCAGCTCGATGTCATCGAGGCGGAGGGCTACAGGGCCGACAGGTTCATCTCGATCCATACGCAGGAAGAAACGGACTTCGCCTATAACGTCGCCGTCGCCGAGCGAGGCGCCTGGATCGAATATGACCATGTCGGCCGGGGCGAGGACAACGAGGTGGCAGAGCTGGTGATCAAGGCGCTGGAAGCGGGCTGCGGCGATCGCCTGTTATTGAGTCATGACCGGGGCTGGTTCGATCCGGCGCTGCCGATGGGCGGAACACCCAAGCCTTACACCCATCTTTCCACGGTCTTGCTGCCCGAGTTGAAACGGCGGGGCATAGACGACGGGACCCTGATGCGCCTGACCCACGAGAATCCCTTCGAGGCTTTCGCCCGATAGGGAGAGTGGCCGGGCACGACGCAATATCTCTATCTCCAATTGGCTTGTCTCTGTTACTAGACGCACATCGATCTTTCGACGTGTTCGTCGACGGCGGAAATGATCTCTTCCCAATCTGCGGGATGAAGTTCGTGACCGCCACCTTCGATCTTCACGAACTTCGCGTCTGTCACAGTCCGCGCGAGTGTTTCTCCGTGCGTCGACGGAAAGACCGGATCGGCGGTGCCGTGAAGGACGAGAAGCGGCACGTTCATCTCGTTGAGCCGCCCCCGCCATGTCTCGCCAATTTCAAAGAGAACGCTGTGGTTGGTGGCGCTCAGATAGCCTCCGGAGCGGTCGAAATCCCGTTCGAGGAAGGCTCGAGTTCCGGCTTCGTCGAATGGACGTGCCGTTCCGGCAGTCAGGCGCGCATCCTCGACCAGGTACGCGACCGCGTCCGCCCGGTCCGACCAGTCCGCCTCCACGGCCATATGTTCCAGCCAGGCCTCGCCGCTCGGAGGGAAATGGGATGTGTCCACACCGACCGGCGAGGTACTGATCGCCGTTAGGGAAAGCACGCGTTCCGGGCTCTTCAGTGCGGCCACCTGCCCGACCATGCCGCCGAGGGAAAAGGCGACGATATGAGCGCTCGGGATTCCGTAGCCGTCGAGCACACGGAAAACGTCATCGACGGCGTCCTCGAAGGTGTAGCCGGGCCGACCAGGCGGATATTTGGTCGAAAGGCCGGAATCGCGCTGGTCGTAGCGGATCACGAAACGACCGCGTTCGGCGAGCCGACGGCAGAATTCCTCCGGCCACCACAGCATCGACGCCATTCCGCCCATGATCAGAAGTAACGGCGGCTGGTTCGGATTGCCGAAGCTCTGCGTCGCGAGCTCGACCCCGTCAGTGCGGATCATCAGCCCACTCATGCCAAGCCCTCGCGGTGCAGCGCGGCTTGCACCGCCGGCCTTTGTTCGATCCGGGCGATGTATTCGCCTAACGGCTCGGGCAGAGCGAATCCGAGTTGAGCCGCGCCCCAGGCGAGTTGGAAAAGATAGGCATCAGCGACCGTGAAGGTCTCTCCGAACAGATAACCCCGCTCAAGTCGGCCGGCGACGAAGCCGAACCAGTGCACTATTTGCTGGCCCGTCGGCTCCCGGACTTCCTCCGGAAGCGATAGGTAGGTGGGAAAGCGCTTGTGAATCTCGGTTGCGATAAAGCTCAGCATCTCGAGCAGGCGGACGCGGCACAGATGACCCTGCGGTGCCAACTCCGGTGCGCGGTCGGCGATCCAAGCCAGGATGGCAACATTTTCGGTCAGCACCTCGCCATCGTCGAACATAAGGGCGGGCACATAGCCCGTCGGATTGATGTCCATGTATCGGCCGCCCCCTTCAAGCTGCTTCGTCTCCAGGTCGACCTTGACCAGGTCGAATTGAATTCCAGCCTCCAGCATGGCGATGTGGTCCGCCAAGCTGGTGAATCCGGGCGCAAAGTAAAGTTTCATCCAACCGCTCCTTTCTTCGTTTCATATGCCCTGGTCCAAGAAGAGGTGGGCAGCGTCAGGCGGTTACCCGATCGCCCGCGTTCAGACGTTCTCTTCATGTCCGCATACTGCGCCTAAGGTGGGGGTGCCGCATCGGGCATATTGAGTAGGACCGCTTTGAAATGCATGTCCGGGGGCAGAAAAATCCAGTCGAACCGACTGAGCGCATCTAGTCGGCGGCACTAACCGTCGGGATCGGGCAGGCTGCTGCCGGTTGTGCACATGGGATGATTATGGCTTCATCTCTGCAATCTCGAACTCCAGGTATCGGAGCATTTTGTGTCGACTTTCCGTAAAAGGGCGCGGTTTTCGGGCAGAGCCGCAGAACTCAATTCCATGGAAACCGCTTTCCGAGATGTCTCTGGCGGTCGGCTATGTTGCATTCTACTCGGGGCAGAAGCAGGTGGCGGAAAAAGCCGGCTGGTCGACGAGTTCGCCGACCGACTCTCAGGCCGGGCCTTGATCCTGAAAGGTGGGTGCATTGAGCAACGGGAATCGGCCTTACCTTACGCGCCTATTACAGCTCTATTGCATGAATTGGTTCGTCTGCGCGGCCAGTCCGCAGTCGGATCGCTTGTCAGTGGCGAGGGTGCCCGAGAACTGGCGTGGCTTCTTCCCGAACTCGGCGAAACCTCTGAGCGATTTGATGCGGGCATCGCAAGGTCACGGCTGTTCGAGACACTTCGAAAGTTATTCGAGGAATTGGCGCGCGAGATGCCGCTCGTTCTGGTCATCGAGGACATTCACTGGGCCGATCAGGGAACCTGCGATTTGCTTCGCTTTCTTTCGACGCGGCTGAAGAAAATTCGGTTCATGCTGATCGTCACCTATCGGCCCGAGGAGGCGAACGGCCCCAACGCATTGCGGACAACCATCGTGGACCTCTCTCTTTCCGAGGGTTGTGAAGTGCTGAAACTTCCTCGCCTCACCCGCGCGGAGATCGCCACGCAACTCCAGGGCCTGCTCGGGTCGCCGCCAACGCCTGCTATGACAAACAGCGTCAATTTGCGGGGCTGCGGAATCCCGCTGTTCACCGAAGCACTTATCGATGCGAGCGGAAGCTTGCGCACAGATGTTCCAGGCTCGCTCAACGATTACCTGCTGAGAGGCGTGAGAGACCTGCCGGCATCCACGGCCGAGTTGTTGAAAGTGATGGCGCTCGGCGGACCGCATATTACCCATTCGCTACTTCGCAACGTGGCGAACAAACCCGACCTCGAGCTCGCGGAGTTGTTGCGCCCCGCGATTTCGGCGGGGGTCGTGGCGGCCGATCGTGATGGATATGCGTTCCGCCACGCGCTCATCCAGGACGCTGTGCGGGGCGACCTGATCGCCGGCGAAAAGGTGGCCATCCATCGCTTCTATGCCGACGTGCTCGAACGCGGACCGGTTCCAAGCTACCGGATTTGGCATTCCGTAGCGCTCGCGCGTCATCTGCACGGCGCCGGCCAAGCAGAACGTTGCCTGAAATGGGCCTGGCATGCTGCGGCGGAAGCCGCTGCCACTTTCGCCTATGTAGACCAGATGGAGATGCTGAAGCTCGTGTTAGCGGAGTGGCCGGAGGTCGAAGATGCGACTGGATTGATCGGCGTCGACCATTGCAAGGTGTTGGAACTCGCTGCTGACGCCGCCTGCTGGGCAGCGGAGGCGGAGCAGGGGCTCGCCTTTGTCGAACGCGCGCTCGCCGCACTGGATGCCGACGGCGATGGCGAGCAATTGGCGGCGCTTCTTCTGCAGCGCGCGGTAATGCGTCAGCACGCGCTTCTCCCAGGCGAGATCGCAGACCTTGAGCACGCGCTCGATCATGCAGTCCGTCCCACAAGGTTGCGCGCTGATGCCCTCGGGCAGTTTTCCCGTGCGCTGATTTTACGGGGAGAGTTCGATCGCGCCAGGTGTTTGGGCGAGGAACTGAGGGATTTGGCGGAGAGGCTCGACGATGAGGAATACCGTATCGAGGCCCTAATCATTGCGGCGTCGCTGGACAGGGCGCCGAACGTGTCTCGCATCGATGCCCATCGGACCGTCGCAATGCGGGCGGAGCAGGTGTCCATAGGCCGAGTCGAGATTCTTGCGGGCGCAGCACTGCTGCAGGCGCTGCTCGACGCAGGAGAATATGGTCAGATCATTGAGATCGGACCGGCAATTTTTGCGCGGACGGTCGAGCTCGGGCAGGCACGGTATATAGGAGCACTGGTCGGTTCGCCCCTTTGCCGCGCCTTCTTGGTCTTGGGCCATGTCTCCGAAGCCACTGAGACATGCGAACGGATGGCGGCGCTGGATCCGCTGCCATTGGGGCTTGTTCACGTCTTCGAATGCCAAGCCGAGATCGCCTTGGCATTAGGGGATGCGGATCGAATTGCTGCAGCGGCAAGATCCTTGCGGGCTCTCCCGCCGGGGCCTCAAGTTGCCAGCCGTATGGCAGCCAACCTTCTGAAATTTGACATTGAAAGCTCGGCTTTATCAGGTGACATGGATCAGTCGGCGCTTTTGGTGAGATCTGCTCTGGCTCATCTGGAGAAGCGAGGGAGCGCCTCCTGGCCGCTCCTGGCTTCCGCCATCCGCGTTGCCGTCGATACGAACCAGAGAGACGTTGCTCTGGAACTGGCCGAGCTTGCCGGTCAGACCCCATTCCGAAATATGGTAGAGCAGACCGAGAGGCTGGCGATTTTGGCTGAGATGTCGCGCGCCACGGTTTCTGATCTCGATGGATGGGCTGCGGTTGCCCAAAGCTGGGCTGGATTGAACCAGCCCTTTCGGCAGGCGTACGCCCTTATGCAGGCAGGTGCCGCCGCAGTGAGCGCCGGCAAGCGGGCGAGTGGAGCGCGCCATTTCAGGCACGGTGCGGAGCTTGCTCATTCGATCGGCGCCCGCCTTTTGGCCAACCAGATTGAAGCCCTCGCTGCAAAAGCGCGTATTAATTTACGTGATGAAGAGGATGAGGGGGCGCCGAAGGCGCCCCTCGGCCTGACAGATCGGGAATTCGAGGTCCTCCGGCTAGTCGCGGCTGGCCAGAGCAATCGGGAGATCGCGAAGAATCTATTCATTTCCTCGAAAACGGCGAGCGTTCATGTGTCTAACATTTTGAGCAAGCTTTCCGTCTCCAGCCGGGGCGCGGCCGCAGCCGTCGCACACCGGCTCAGGATCATTGATCTGGGATAGAGTTTGTTGGTTCGGATGCACAGCGCGTATACGGATTGGACAAGGAAATTCGGCTGGACCCCGGAGGGCGACGGCCGCTTCGGCCATCTGTCGATTCTATCGGTGGGTGGCACGCCGATATTTGGTGCGCCACTGCCAGCCTCCCGCGTCGATTCTGCTTATTGTTTGCTGATTGGAAGGCCTCGGAAGTGCTCTATCACTCGCCACGCGACAAGCTTTAATTGCGCGAAGGGCGTTTTTTCCAATTCCAGGCCAAATGATTGATCAGTCGGGCTTGCTGGGGCTTTTTCAGAAATCGATGGCGATACCAGGATCTATGAGAAGCCGCGCTCATCGAACAAAAGCGCCATGCTGATCGCATCGATGAACCGGCCATCGATGCACGCCGCACGACGGACGATGCCTTCAGGCGCAAATCCCACCTTTTCGTAGAGAGCGATAGCACCGGCGTTGTCTTCGTAAACATCGAGTTCGACCCTGACGAAACCGGCTTCCTGCGCCGCTTTCAATGTGGTCTCGATGAGCCTTCGTCCCAGACCTCTGCCGCGATAGGCGGGAAGGACCCCCATCCCCAGCCTTCCGCGATGGGCGCGCGACGGGAAGAAATGCCGGCTGATGTCGCACCAACCGACGACCTCGCCTTCAGCGGTGGCAACGAATTGCGGATTGCCTTTTGCAATCATGCCCATCACGAACTCACGCGTCTGGGGCAGCGGCGTTGCTTCCAGCATGGACAGGTATTTTTTCTCCCGCGCGACCACGTCAAGCGTACGATGAAAGCTGTCGATATGGACGGCAGCGATCGGTTCGATCCTGATGCCCAACGTATCCGATGCTGCTGCTGCATCCATGTGCTTCTCCTTCAACGATTGCGGAATGGCTATGGGGCACCTGCCGCAGAGCCACACGGGAGCGCATAATTCACGGTCCGTCAACCTTTGCGTGTCAGTTTCTCGGCAGCGGGCGCCATCAAAAGGTTGCAGGTATTGAAGGTCGGGCTCACATCCCACATTACATTCGTCTTGGTGACGCTCACCTGCGCGGCGGCTGTGTTGCTGTGCGGATTTGCGTGGCTCGCCGCGGTGAAGGTCGACGATCTCTCGTTGCGCCGACAGGCCGACTTCGTCGGCCAAGGATTGGAAGAGCAGATCGCGGCACTTCCCCGGGAGCAGGAAAGCGTGACCAAATGGGACGATGCCTTCCTTTATGCCAAGCAGCGGAACCATGAATGGCTGCTCGACAATGTCGGCCAATGGACGAGCCGGTATTTCGGGCACGACAGGACCTATATCTTCGACGATACCAATCGCCTGATGTTTGCGTTCCGCGACGGCGCGGATGCCGTGCCGCCGCGGCTCGGTGACGACGATGGCCGAGAAGTGACCGCTCTCGCCGGAGAGATTCGCGCCGTTCTCGTCGAGCCGGCTGCAAAACCCGGCGCCGAAGCGCTCGGGCAACTGGCCGCGGTTCGGACGATCATGATCGGCAACCGGCCGGCAATTGCCAGCGCGCGTCCTATTCTGCCGAGCTCGACCCGGATGCAGATCGAGGCGGGCCAGGAGTTCATCGCCATCTCTGTCAAGTTCATCGATGGAAAAGCTGCAGAAAGCATCGCCCATTACGCGCGGCTCGAAGGATTGCATTTCGCGCCTTCGAAAGGGGAGGACGAGCGGGCGCAAGTGCCAGTGCCGTCCCATGACGGCGGCACGATCGGCTATCTCGTGTGGCCGCCAATTCTGCCCGGATTCATGCTGCTTCAGCAGATTGCGCCGGCGGGACTTGGCTGCCTTGCGCTGCTGATTGCCGTCGTCTTCTGGCTCGGACGAGGTCTGCATCGCACCTCGGTGACCCTGCTGGACAGCCAGGCGCAGCTCACCCACCACCGCAACCATCTGGAAGAGATGGTGGTCGATCGAACGGCCGAGATCGAAAGGCAGAGAGAGGAACTGGATCGCCTGCTGGTGCACGAACGCCAGGTGAATGCGCTCCAGCGCCAGTTCGTCGCCATGGCTTCGCACGAGTTTCGCACGCCGCTCGCCATCATCGACGCCGCTGCCCAGCGGCTCTGCCGCTCGACGACCAACGTCAGCGGCGATTACGTTCACGAAAAAGCCGGCGTGATCCGAAGCGCGGTCGTGCGCATCGTCGATCTGATGGAGAGCATTCTCGCCAGCGGCCGGCTCGAAACCGGACAGATCACACTGAAGCGCAGCGAAGGCGATCTGAAAGCCCTGCTTGTCGCCTGCTGCGACAGACAGCGCCATCTCAGCCGCTCGCATGTGTTCCATCTCGATCTCGAGCCGATACCGGATGTATTGACGTTCGACCGCAGCGCGATGGAGCAGGTCTTCACCAACCTGATTTCGAACGCCGTCAAATATTCGCCCAACGCGCCTGACATTCATGTTCGCGCCCAGGCCGATGAGAAGACGGTGGAGATCGCCATCTCCGACAGCGGCATCGGCATGGATGCGGACGATCTGCCGAAGCTGTTCCAGCCCTATTATCGCGCCCGCAGCGCGACGGGTATTGCCGGAACGGGCATCGGCCTCAACGTCGTCAAACAGGTCGTCGAGTTGCATGGCGGCACCGTCGAGGTGACGAGCGAACTCGGCAAAGGCACAACATTCACCATTCTTCTGCCAATAGAGTTTCTACTGTCGGATCAACAAGTCGCAGCTTAAGGAAGAGCTCATGGTTACCGTCCTGTGCATAGAAGACGAAGTCGAGATCCGGAACCTGCTCGTCGAAGAGTTGAGCGAAGCCGGCTACAAGACGCTCGAGGCTTCCAACGGCGCCGAGGGGCTGGAAATGATCCTGTCGAAGTGGCCCGATATCGTCATCAGCGACATTTCGATGCCTGTCATGGACGGGCACCAGCTTTTGGCGGAAATTCAGATCAATCACCCGGAGCTCTCCAATATCCCCTTCATCCTGCTGACGGCGCTGACCGACCGGGAAAACACGCTGGCCGGCCTGCGCGGCGGAGCGGCGGACTATCTGACGAAGCCGCTCGACTTCGATCTGCTGCTCGCCAAGCTCGAAGGTTGCGTGACGCGTCTTGCCAACGACAAGGCGGTTCACCGGTCGTTTTGATGGTTGGGCGGCACCCAAGAGAGCCTCATCCTGAGGTGCCCCGCAGGGGCCTCGAAGGGCGAGGCGGGCGCGCCGGCGTGGATGCATGCAAGGAGCTGCGTTGCGGCGTGTCCTTCGAGGCTTCGCCCTCCGGGCTACGCGCCTCAGGATGAGGGACGTTGGTGAATACCGCTCCTAAACAATCACCGTTGGTGGACCCCGCGAGAAGAGGGCGCTTGATCCGTTACCGCCCACCTTCCATTATCCTCTTCTTGCCAGCGCATTGCCCAACACCTCGAACACTCGCGGATCGAGCATCTGAGACACGTTGAAGCGCATGAAATTCGTTGCCGATTGCGACAGGCTGAATGCGTTTCCGGGAGCCAGAACGATCCTCTTTTCGAGTGCGGCCCGCGCCACATCAGCCGCATCGATGCCGTTGGGGAGGCGGCACCAGAGGAACATTCCGGCCTGGGGCTCCAGCCAAGGCGTTATGCCGAGATTCTTCAGTCTGGCCGAGACCTCGCTCATCGCCCGGGAGAGCCGGTGTCTCAGCGTCTCCATGTGTTTGCGATAGCTGCCGTCGCTCAAGACGTTCAGCACCAGTTCCGCCGTCAGCCGGCCGCCGCCGAAGGAGGTGGCGATCTTCAGGTCTGTCAGGCCGTCTATCCATTCCGGTTTCGCCACGACGAAACCGCAGCGGGCCGAGGCTGACAGGGTCTTCGAGAAACTGCCGATGTGAATGACTCGCTCGAGCCCGTCGAAGGCGGCAAGGCGGGGTGCCGGCGTATATTCGAAATCGGCGAAGATATCGTCCTCGATAATGGTCAGGTCGAACTGGTCGGCGAGTTTTAGAACCCGGTGAGCCGTAACGGGAGACAAGGTTGCGCCGGTCGGATTGTGGATGGCAGAGTTGGTGATGTAGAGCCGCGGACGTTCATCAGCGACGATTTTGGCAAATACATCGATATCGGGACCGGACGGCGTGTAGGGCACACCGACGATCTTTGCCCGATGGGCGCGCAGCAGCGCATGGAAATTGAAATAGCAGGGATCGTCGACCAGCACGGTGTCGCCGGGTTCCAGCAGGAAACGGCAGAGCAGATCGATTGCCTGCGTGCCGGAATCGGCCAGCATGATTTGGTCGGGAGAGGCTTCGATCCCCCGTTCGCCCATGCGGCGGGAAATCAGCTGGCGCAGTTGCGGCAAGCCGAGCGGCGAGCCGTAGTCGGCAAGCGCCGGCCCATCGGCGTGGGCAAGTGTTCTGAGCCCGCTGCGCATGCCGTCTCCCGGCAGCCAGGAGGGCGGCAGCCAGCCGCAGCCGGGCTTCAGGTCGGCTTCGCCGGCTTCCAGCGATTGCCGCGATATCCAGAACGGATCGACCGCGCGGTCGAGCTTCGGGCCAGTCTCGGCAAGTGCAAAGGGCGCTGCCTGGTTGGCGACGTAGAATCCCGAGCCTGGTCTTGCCAGGATCGCGCCTTCGGCGACCAACCGCTCATAAGCGTCGACGACGGTCGAAGTCGACAGCTTCAACGTCGCGGCCAGCCCCCGGACGGAAGGCAGTCTTGCGCCCGGTGTCAGGCTGCGCCCGGCGATGCGCTGCCTGATCGTCGCGACGACCATCTCTACGCGTGTGCGTCCCTCGTTCATCTGTACTGCTTTCTGCATCACTACAGTTTCGCAAAATCGTATCAGATTGTCACTATCATGACCATCCGTGTTGGCCGATAAGAGTCAGAATGAAGGAGTGCAGCACATCATGGACCGCATGGCATCGGGATGGATCAATGGTTTTATCGGGGTGGTGATCTTCAGCGGATCGCTGCCGGCGACGCGCGTGGCGGTGATGCAGTTCGATCCGGTTTTCCTCACCGTGGCACGTGCGGCGATCGCCGGCTTTCTCGCGCTTGGCCTGCTGATTGCTTTCAGAGAGAAGCGGCCGAGCCGAGGTGATATCCTCTCCCTGGCGGTCGTCGCGCTCGGTGTCGTGGTCGGTTTCCCCCTGCTGACGGCGCTGGCGCTGCAGCATGTTACGTCGGCCCATTCGATCGTCTTCATCGGCCTGCTGCCGCTCGCAACCGCGATCTTCGGCGTGATCCGTGGCGGAGAACGGCCGAAGCCGGCATTCTGGGTCTTTTCGGTTCTCGGCAGCGCGCTGGTGGCGGGATTCGCATTGACGCAGGGCCTGACGGCCTCGCCGGTCGGCGATCTGCTGATGCTGGCGGCTGTCGTCGTCTGCGGCCTCGGCTATGCCGAAGGCGGCAGGCTGTCACGCACGCTCGGCGGGTGGCAGGTGATTTCCTGGGCGCTCGTGCTGTCGCTGCCGGTGACGGTCGCGGTGGCACTTTTCCATCGGCCGGCAACCTTCTCCGGCATCGAAACGCCGGCGCTGCTCGGCCTTGCCTATGTCTCGCTGTTTTCCATGCTGATCGGCTTCATCTTCTGGTATCGCGGCCTGTCTCAGGGCGGCATCGCGGCGGTCGGCCAATTGCAGCTGCTTCAGCCGTTCTTCGGCCTAGCGCTCGCGGCAACCCTGCTGCACGAGCCCGTGACCTCAGCCATGCTCGCCGTGACTGTTGCCGTCATTCTCTGCGTGGCCGGCGCCCGCAGGTTTGCGCGGTAGGCCTTCCAGTCGCTTTACAGAAGATAAGTTTAGGAGGGCGAGACCGCTACCGCGTCCTCTTCTTAAGCGGGGGAGGTGCCGGCAGGCGAATAAGGCGCTTCGCCAATTCGGCCGTGAAGTCACCCAGCATCTGAGCATGAGGAGATTGAATCTGCTCTTGGGCTGTCGCAGAACTCTCTTCAACAAGCCAACTCATGTCTCTTCAATATTGAATCAATAGGCTCGCTCGACGAGCGCAACACGGATTTCGTACCGAGTATACCAGTCTGACCGACCGCGATCCTGCGCCTGAACGTGATCGACGACAGATTTCCAGGCTCGAATGCTGTCCTCATCCTTCCAATATGAGATGAGTATGCCGAAACCGTCTGCCCCTCGAGCGCTTTCGAAGCCGAGATAGCCCGGCTGCTGTTTTGCAAGTTCCGTCATCGCATAACCCATCTCGCCATAGCCGTTGTCGACCTTTGTTCGTTGAGACGAAAAACTGACCATGTAGTATGGCGGTTCAGGCAAAGTGGCGGTGGACATTTGGGTTCCGATCCGTTGCTATAAACGTCATCATGCGTGGGTTATCGCCGCGATCGCAATTTGCTGTCGGCATATTGAGAAACCTAACAATCTCAGACGCGGCGGATTGCCTCCCATCGTGACTCATTTGCCCGGCACGCGATACCGTCGTGGCTGCCCTGATATCGTAGCGCGGCCGCTGCCCAGAAGATTATGCCGCGGGTCGATGCGCGACAAGGGAATGACACGTCCGACCGACGGGCTTTGTTGTGGCCTGCAGGGCTCGCCTGCGCGATCCGTGCGCCGCGACGTTGACGCGACGTGAATTAACCCTGCGACAAAATCAGTATGACGCAATTGAATTTCGCCGCAGCAAAAACACAAAGACTTCTATGACTCCAAGTGCGCGACCGGAGATTTTATTGGGGTGGAAATTATCATGCGCAATTTCATTCGTTGTTTTCTGATCGGGCCATTCATTTCAGTCTTCTTGTCCGCCTGCTTTATACTGTCATCTCCTGCAATCGCCGCTGCAAACCAGGAAAATATGCAGGCTTGGGAAAAAGAAGTTGGAAGACAGTTTAGGCAAGGCGATTGTGCGCAAGCTTGGCAAGCGATGTGGAAAGAGGCACGCAAGGGCAATACGGTAGCACTTAATGCGCTTTATGGCGCAATCAGCGCTGCATCGATTATTCCGCCGTCATACTTCCCGCTCAGTAGAGAGCTTGTGGTGGAGCAATTGGGCAACCATATTATCGCGCTTGCGATTTACTCTCGAAAGGATGAAAAGCAATTCGGGGGCGAGTTGCGCCAGCACGGAATCCCGGATGGTCTCTTCGGTGAGTACATGGAGCCTGACGTTTCCGGCAAAATCCAATCTGTCAACAAATGCTTCAAGAGCAAAGATAATCTCGACGACTGCTATGCCTTGGCCGTCAAGCTCAGGCTCATTCCATCCTTTGAGCAATATGTGACCTTGATGGACAACGCTCCCAGGCCAGCCTTCTGTCCGCGTCATGCGAAGTCTTTCGGCCTGATGAAGTAGCCAGATCTGAATACCTTCGGGCGGATTGGCGCCGATCTTGTGGCGGCGGCGGGAGCAGGCCTCGACATTCGTTCCACTGTTTTCGCCGATATGGCAGATTGCGATGACGGTGATTGCGACAATTCCGCGAGCTGTCCTGACTTCAGATGGAGGCACCGCAATGACTGAAATCGGTCGGATCCTTGGTTCGGGCAAAGAGGCCGAGGTCTTCGAATATGGCGCCTTGGCGCTGAAGCTGTACAGGCGAGCCGCCTCCAAGGCGTCGTCATTCAGGGAGGCCGCGAACCTGTCGATCCTTGAGAGGCTTGCGCTGCCGGCGCCAAAGGTCCACGCGGTCGGTGAATTCGATGGGCGCTGGGGCGTGTTGATGGATCGCGCGCCCAGTTCCTGTTTTGCCGAGCAATTCGTCTCGACGGCAGGAAGGGTGCCGCTTGAAGACATGGCGCAACTGCATCGAAGCATTCACGAAAAACCAGGCGACGGGTTGCCGTCTCTGATGGCGAGGCTTTCCGCAAGGATCCGCCGGGCCGAGCACTTGGATTCTGCGTTCAGAAAGCGGCTTCTGGCGCAACTCGAATCCCTGCCAGATGGCGACAGAGTGTGTCACGGCGATTTCCACCCCTGGAATATCCACGGCTCAGGGCAGGGGTTGATGATCGTCGACTGGCTCGACGCGTGCTGTGGCAATCCTCTGGCCGATGTCTGCCGAACATACGTGCTGTTGCACCACGCGATGCCGGACCGGGCGATGGGCTATGTCGAAGCTTACGCCTCGGTCACCGGATCGGAGGTCAGCGGCATTCTGGGCTGGCTTCCCCCGATTGCCGCCGCCCGACTGACCGAAGGCGTTGCGCAGGAAAATGACGAGCTGTTGCGGTTGGCTGGCGTGAGTTGATAACTGTCGAAGCTCAAGCAAGCGTTGGTCTCAGCTTTGCGCGAAGCCGCCATTGCGGCCGGCTATCGGCCCGGCTGATCTATTCGTTGTTTCCTCGGCCCTTTGCTTCCCGCACCAGATCCGGCGTCCCGTCATGCGGACCGAGGGCATGGGTGGGATGGTCATCCCACCAATCATTATGCAGCGGTCTGCGGTGAGGGTGGAGCGGGTAGAAAATGCGGTTCTCGGCCTTGTGGCGCTCGCCGACGACGAGGAGATGCACTTCGGCTTGCGTGTTGTTGAGGAAACTATGGGCGATCCCGGTGCCGGCAGGAAATCCGACGGCGTCGCCGGGCTTCAGCCGATAGAGATGGCCATCGAGCCAGATGTCGGGCGCGCCTTCGATGACGAGCCAACCCTCTTCTAATAAGCGGGTCCGAGGGGCGGCGTCGGCAAAGCCAATTCCTCTCAACGGCAGCCAGATCCACGTTCCCTCCATTCCTGCAACGAGCACAGGAATGGAAGAAGGTGGTGCCGGCCTGATCACTGGTTATACGAAAGGCTCACTTGGCAGGCACGACGAGCGGCGCCCCTTTACGAACGATGTAAGTCGCCAATTCCGAAGCCTTGCCGCTGCCGACATTCTTCGCAGAGTGAGCGACGCCCGTGGGAATGAACAAGGATTGGCCGGCTTTAAGGGTAACCGGCTGCCTGCCCTCGAGCTGGTATTCCAGCGTTCCTTCGATGACGAAGGCGATCTCCTCGCCGGGATGCGAATGATTGGGGGCGAGAACGCCGGGCGCAAAATCGACGCGCACCTGAACGACCTCGTGGCCGGGCACATCGATATCGTTCTTGATGAGATCGGTGCGCTGTAGCGGCTGTTCCGCTTGTGCTGTCACTGCGCCGCCGAGAACAAGGGCGAGCGCGATAGCCTGGATCATTTTCATGTCGTCATCCTTCCTGAATTGACCATTTCCGACCGGTTGGCCGTATCGGGATTTAAGTCGATGATTGAACCAGGGATGTGTCTGCGGACCCCTATTTTTGTAAGCCAGTGTATCTGCTGCGCGATCGGTTGTGAGGCTGCTCTGACGTGGTCCTACTTAGAGGCGGTGCGGGGTTGGCGAGACCACCAACCCAATCTCCCTCATCTCTGTGCTCGTCACAGAGATCCAGTGCGCCCAGGTCCCTGGGCGCGGGAGACTTGTTCCTGCAGCAGAGTCAATCACGGCGCGGACGCGCCGTGGCTGGATTCCTGTGACAAGCACAGGAATAAGGGAACGTGGGTGACGCCATTGCCTGAATTAGGCGGCCGGCGATGAGTCCACGGCTCTGACGCCGGTAAGATTGGCGATGTCGGTGATGCCGCCGGAGGATTCGAAGTCGAATATTTTCTGGGTGACCAGGGCGGCGGCACCTCGGGCCCAGGAATTGTCCTCCCAGTCGGGCAAGAGGGGCGGGGCGGTTCGGAAGGTCCGGGCGGCGAGAGCTTCGCGCAGTGGCGTCAAGAAAGGGTCGCCGAGGGAGACGGCTTCGCCGCCGGCGACGATGACTTCGGGATCGGTAATGTTGACGAGATTGGCAAGGGCGGTGCCGATGCCGCGGCCGGAATCGGCGACGAGGGCGAGAGCCGCGGCATCACCTGATGCGAGCGCAGCCGTCAGGTCCGGCAGTCCCAGTTGCTCGCGGCCAGTCGCCTCCCGCCAGCGTCTCAGCATCGAGGCTTCGGAGTGATGGGCCATAAGACAGCCGCGCTTGCCGCATTCGCAGAGCCGGCCGTTCTCTTCGTAGAGAGTGTGGCCGAATTTGCCGGCAGCACCATTGGCGCCGCGGTAGAGCTTGCCGTCGACGACAAGCGCGCAGCTGATACCTACGCCGACGGCGAGAACCGCCATGTTGCGATGCTGGCGGCCGAGCCCGAAGAGCTGCTGGGCGATGGCATAGGCGTTGGTGTCGTCTTCGAGCCAGACCGGGACATGGACGCGGCTTGCGACCAGCGAGGCCAGGGGGACGTTATCCCAGCTGAAGCGATGGCTGCGCACGCAGGCCGTCTGTTCGTGATTGATGACGCCCGGCATGGAGATGCCGATGCCGGCGAGTTTCGCGTTCGGCCGCCCGGCGAGCTTCACCAGTTCAGGAACCGTGCCCGCCAGCAGGTCGGCGACCTTATCGGGGTCGTGGCCGTCGAGGCTCACCCGCATGGCGGCGACGGGGTTGGTGGCAAGGTCGGTTGCCACGCACTCCACCGAATCGACCATCAGTTTAAAGCCGACGGCGAGCGCGTGCTCATAGTTGATATCCACCGGGATCGGGCGGCGGCCGGTGAGGCCGGGAACGGTCTTCCCTTCGCTGACGATGCCTTCCTCCAAAAGATCGGCGACGACGAAGGTGACGGCGGCGGGACTTAAACCAATCACGGTGGCGATGTCGGCACGGCTCCTCGGCCCCTCGCGACGGAGGAGGTTGAGGATGAGGCGTCGGTTCATGGCTCTCGCCGTGGTCTGGTCGCCTTTCAGCTTCACGATTGAGTTCCTTAATTTTGTAAATTAATTATTGCAGGCTGGTTCGATCTATGCATAAGTTTGGCCGCCGATCAACTGAGCTAGGCGGATTATATGCCGGGATCGCGGGTGGATCGCAGCGTTGAATACCTGATCGAGCGCTTCGTGGAGGAGGTGCCGGGAAGGTGGTGTTTGATCGATCAACTGGGAGGAATTCAATGGCATTTTCGAAGCAATTTCCGTCGACGACCCGCAGAAGCTTCCTGAAAGGCGCGGGCATGGTTTCCGCCGCAGCGGTCAGCGGCAGCTTTCCCATCCCTGCGATCGCGCAGGCCCAAGAGGTCACGATCATCTCGGCCGAAAACAATGGCGCAGCGCTCGACGCGCTGAAGGCGATCGCCGCGAGCTTCAGCAAGGAAGCCGGCGTCAACGTCGTCATCAACAATATGGACCACGAGGCCCACAAGACGGCCATCCGCAACTATCTCGTCGCCGGCGCGCCTGACATTTGCTCCTGGTTTTCGGGTAACCGCATGCGCGCCTTCGTCAAGCGGGGCCTGTTTGACGACATCTCCGACCTTTTCGAGAAGGAGAAGTACAAGGACGTGCTGGGTGCCACGGCCGGCGCCGTCACCGACGGGGGCAAGCAATATGGCCTTCCCACCGGCGGCACGCTCTGGGGCATGTTCTACCGCAAGGATGTGTTCGAGCAGCATGGTCTGACCGTGCCGAAGACGGCCGACGAGTTCATGGCCTATGGCGACAAGTGCAAGGCCGCGGGCATCACGCCAGTCGCGATCGGCACCAAGGAATTGTGGCCGGCGGCCGGCTGGTTCGACCAGATGAACCTTCGCATCAACGGCCTCGACAAGCATATGGCGCTGATGAACGGCGAGATGAGCTATCTCGATCCCGCGTTGACGGCGGTTTTCGATCAGTGGGAGGCGATGATTTCGAAGGGGTTCTTCACGGAGAACCATACGTCCTTCGGCTGGCAGGAGGCCGCGGCGCTGCTGGCGCAGAAGAAGGCCGGCATGATGAACCTCGGCGCTTTCCTGCGCTCGGCTTTCACCGCCGAAGATCTGCCGCAGCTCTCCTATGCGACCTTCCCGGTGCTCGACGCCAAGGTCGGCCACTTCGAGGAGTTCTCGGTTAATTCGATCCACATTCCCGCAAAGGCCAAGAACAAGCAGGGAGCACGTGATTTCCTCGCTTATTTCTACAAGCCGGAGAATCTGGCGGCCTATCTGGAGCCGGGCGGCAACGTGCCGCCACGCAGCGATCTGCCGCCGAGCAAAGATCCTCTGGTCAACGTCGCCGTCGAGACGATGAAGACGGTGCAGGGCACGTCGCAATATTACGACCGCGACAGCGACCCCGACATGGCGCAGGCAGGTCTCGTCGGCTTCCAGGAGTTCATGGCCAAGCCCGAGCGACGGAAGGCGATCCTGACGCGCCTCGAAGGCACGCGTAAGCGAATATACAAGATCTAACTCGGGCGTCGCAGCCCAGCTTGTTGCCGAGCTGCGCCCGTCACTCGACGTCATCCTCGGCCTTGTGCCGAGGATCTGCTGCGCATCGACGTGGGCAGATGCTCGGGACAAGCCCGAGCATGACGAAAGAAAGGTTGGCGGCTTTGTCAGCAGTTGAGCTTGAAGGCTCCGCACCTCTAACATGAGGCTCCAGAAATGCAGACATTATGGCGCCGCCAGCGTTGGTGGCTTACCCCGACGTTGCTCATCGCGCCCGCGATCGTGCTGTTCTTCACGGTCATCCTGCTGTCGGCGGTCAGAAGTCTCTGGATCGGCCTGCACGACTGGGATGGCTTCGGCCCGATGGTGTGGATCGGCTTCGGTAATTACGTCGAGCTTTACAACGATCCGCAATTCTACGTATCGCTGAAGAACAACCTGATCTGGCTGGTGATGTTCATGGCGGCACCACCTCTCGGGCTCGCCATCGCGTTGCTGGTCAACCAGAAAATCCGTGGCATGCGATTCCTGAAGTCGCTGTTCTTCATTCCGCTGGTGCTTGCCTCAGTGACGGTCGGCGTCGTCTTCACATGGGTCTATACGCCGGAGTTCGGGTTGCTGGCGCTGATCTTCAGGGCGTTCGGGGCGACGGCGCCGGCGGTTCTCTCCGACGAGCATTTCGTCACTTTCGCCATCGTGATTGCAGCACTCTGGCCGCAGATCACCTTCTGCATGGTGCTTTATCTCGCCGGCCTCAACAATTTGAGCGAAGAGCTGATCGGGGCGGGGCGCGTCGACGGGGCGAGGGGCTGGAACATGCTGTGGCACATCGTGCTGCCGCAGCTGACCCAGGTCACCTTCATCGCCATTGCTGTCACCGTCGTCGGGGCGCTCAGGTCCTTCGACATGGTGTCGGTGATGACGAACGGTGGCCCGTTCGGTTCGTCCTCGGTTCTCGCCTACCAGATGTTCGAGCAGTCGATCTTCTCCTACCGCTTCGGTTACGGCGCGGCGATCGCTTCGGTGCTGTTCGTGATCATGGCCGTCTTCATCGTCTGGTATCTCAGCCGCATCATCCATACCGAAGAAAGGGGAGGCTGATGTATCCTCGTCCCATTCCCGATGCCGCCGTCTGGCAGCGCCGTCTCTATGTGCTCGCCGTCGTCATCGTCCTCCTGCTCTGGCTCTGCCCGCTGTTTGCGATCATCCTCACCTCGTTCCGCTCGACCGAGGATGTCATGGGCGGCAATCTGTGGGGATGGCCGACCGGCATCGGCGTCATCGATAATTATACTGATGTCTTCACACAGACGCCGATGGCCCGCTACTTCCTCAACAGCCTGACGATTACCATTCCCTCAGTGATCGGCGTGCTGGTGCTCTCCACACTCGCCGGCTACGTGCTGTCGCGCTATCGCTTTCCTGGCAACATGCTGATCTTCGCGCTGTTCGTCGGCGGCAATTTCCTGCCGCACCAGATCATGATGATCCCGGTGCGCGACCTGATGGTCCGGCTCGACCTGATCGATACCACGGCAGCGCTGATCATCTTCCACGTCGCCTTCCAGACCGGCTTTGCGACGCTGTTCATGCGCAATTTCATCGCCGCACTGCCCGACGAGCTGTTTCAGGCGGCGCGCGCCGAGGGGGCGTCTCCCTTCCAGACGCTATGGCATGTGGCGATCCCGCTGGTGCGGCCGGCGCTTGCCGCACTCGCCATCCTGATCTTCACCTTCATCTGGAACGATTACTTCTGGGCGGTGGTGCTGACCGTCAGCGACTCCGTCAAACCTGTGACTGCCGGCCTTGCCAATCTTCGCGGCGAGTGGGTCTCGGCCTGGAACCTGATTTCCGCCGGCACCATCGTCGTCGCCGTACCGCCCGTCGTCATGTTCTTCCTGATGCAGCGGCACTTCATCGCCGGTCTGACGATGGGCGCGGTGAAGGGATGAGCGATCTCGACAACAGGCCCTTGGAAGTTCCGATTTCAACAGTAGAGAGCCAGGACGCATGACCAGTCTCGAACTCCGACAGATCAACAAAAATTACGGCGCCTATCACGCGCTGCGCGGCATCGATCTTTCCGTAGCGCAAGGCGAGTTCATCGTCATGGTCGGCCCCTCCGGCTGCGGCAAGTCCACGCTTTTGAAGACGATCGCCGGCTTGGAGGAGATCTCCTCCGGCCAGATCCTGATCAACGGCCGCGACGTCAGCAAACAGGAGCCAGGCGATCGCGGCATCGCCATGGTCTTCCAGTCCTACGCGCTCTATCCGCATATGACGGTGGCGGAGAACATGGGCTTCGGTTTGCGCATGGCCAAGCGGCCGAAGGCCGAGATCGAGGTGGCGGTGACGCGCGCAGCCAAGATCCTGAGGATCACCGACCAGCTGGAGAAGCGGCCGAAGCAGCTCTCCGGCGGGCAGCGGCAGCGTGTGGCGATCGGCCGGGCCATCACCCGTTCGCCCGACGTCTTCCTCTTCGACGAGCCGCTGTCGAACCTCGATGCGGCACTTCGAACCCAGATGCGTGTCGAGCTCAGCAGCCTGCACGCCGAGCTCGGCGCCACCATGGTCTATGTCACCCACGACCAGGTGGAGGCCATGACCATGGCAAGCCGCATCGTCGTCTTGAACCAGGGGGTGATCGAGCAGGTCGGCTCGCCGCTCGAACTCTACCGCAACCCAGACAATCTCTTCGTCGCAGGCTTTCTCGGCGCCCCGCGGATGAACTTCCTCGGCGTTACCGTCGACGAGGTGTCCGGCCGCCATGTCACGGTTTCGGCGCCGGGCCTCGTGCCGGTGACGGTAGAACTGGCGGAGGCGACGGTGCTGGCGAAGGGCGCCAGCCTGACGCTGGGTGTAAGGCCGGAAAACATATCGATGGTCGCCGACGGAGCGCAGGGCGGAGCGATCAACGGTCAGGTCCGGCTGGTCGAGCATCTCGGGCGCGAAACCATTCTCTATGTCGACGCCGGAAGTCTCAGAACCATCGCCTCGGAAAGCGGCACCGGCAACATCACGGTGCAGCTGAGCTATGTCGCGCCCTTTGCTGCCGACCAGAATGTGGCGCTGAAGCTCGATGCCAACGAACTCTATCTCTTCTCACCCGATGGCGGACGCACGATCAGCGCCCGCAAGACGACCCTCGACAGATAATCACAGGAAACATCACCGTGTCCGACAAGACCCTCTCCGTATGGAACCCCGTCAAGACCGACCGCTTTCTCGTCGGTGCGCCGCACTATCCCGAGCACGTCGATGAAAGCTATTGGGAACGCGACGCCGAGCGCATGGCGAAGGCCGGCTTCAACGTGGTCAGGATGGCCGAATTCGCCTGGCATATTCTCGAGCCGAAGCTCGGCACCTTCAATTTCGATCTGTTCGACCGCGCCATCACCATGCTCGGGCGCTACGGCATCGACACGATCATGTGCACGCCGACAGCCACGCCGCCGCGCTGGCTAACCGTGGCGCATCCAGAGATTCTGAGGGTCGACGGCAAGGGCCGGCCGATGAGCCATGGCTCGCGCCAGCATTGCGACACGGCAAGTCCGGTCTTTCGCGAACACAGCCGGCGCATCACCAAAGCAATGGCCGAGCATTATCGTGACAATCCTTTTGTCGTCGGCTGGCAGACCGACAACGAGCTGAACACCAGCATGCCGGAGAGCTTTTCGAAGGCAACGCTCACCGAATTCCAGGCCTTCCTTGCCGGCAGATATGGCGAGATCGGCAAGCTCAACACGGCGTGGGGCGGCGATTTCTGGGCGACTGCCTATGACAGCTTCGACCAGGTGGTGCTGCCGATCGAGTTCGGCCCGACCTTTCCGAGCCCCGGCCATCTGCAGGATTATCATCGCTTTCTGGCCTTCTCGACGGCGCGCTTCCAGCACGATCAGGTGGAGATCCTGCGCGCCGTGAAGCCTTCCTGGTTCGTCTTCCACAATCTCGGCGGCTTGAGGGATATCGATTTCCGCGGCCAGTTCACCACCGATCTCGATTTCGTCGGCTACGACATCTATCCGATGCTCTATGACGAGTTCCAGCGGCTCGGAAACCACGCCAAGGTCCAGGCGCTGCACCTCGATATCTGCCGTGGTTTTTCCGGCAACTACATCGTGCCTGAGCAGCAATCGGGCTTCGGCAGCCAGCCGGGCTTCTGCACGCTGACGCCGGAGCCGGGCGAACTGCGCCGCATGGCACTTTCCTCTGTCGCCCATGGCGCTGACGGTCTGATGTTCTTCCGCTGGCGCCCCGCGCACTTCGGCGCCGAGATCTATTGGATGGGCATCATCGACCACGACGACGTCGCCCGCCATCGCTATGACGAGGCGAAACGCTTCGCCACCGAGATGACCGCGCTAGCGCCCAAGATCCTTGGCACCTATGTGCGCATGGATGTCGGCATCGCCGGCTCCGACTTCGACAATCAGGAAGCCCACAAGACCTATCCGATCGGCCTGCCGAGCCCACAGGACGATGCGATCCTGCTGCATCAATATTGCTACGACCGCGGCATTGCCTGCGGGTTCATTCATCCCGAGGACGATCTTTCCAAGCTGAAGCTGCTCTATGTGCCCCATTGGGTGATGTGGAAGGACGAATGGACCGAGAGGCTGAAATCCTTCGCCGAGCAGGGCGGCACCGTCGTCATCGGCGCGCGCACCGGCACGCGAAACGAAGACAACCACGTCATCCGCGAGACCGCGCCCGGCACCTCGCTGTCGCAGCTCACAGGCGTACGTGTCGAGGATTTCGGCCGTCTCGCCGCCCCCAGCGCCAACGGGCTGTTCGATGTGATGGAACGTTCGGGCGGGCTTGTCATTCCGCCGAACAAGCCGGCGGAATCGCGCCGCCGCGAACGCCGCTTCAAGATTGGCAACCGCGAACTGGTCGGCGGCTATTTCTATGAAAACCTGGCGATCGCAAGCGATGTCGAGGTGGTTGCGGCCTGGTCCAACCGCTATGCCGAGGGCCAGCCGATGGCGACGTCGCGCAAGCTCGGCAAGGGGCAGGTGGTCTATGTCGGCACCTATCTCACCGAGGATCTGACGGCAGCGCTTGCCGAGCGGCTGTTTGCGCCCTTCGGCATCGAGCCGCTGATCGGCGACCTTCCCGAGGGCGTCGAGGTGACCATGCGGATGAATGACGACCGCCAGTTGCTGTTCATCCAGAACTACACCGACCAGTCGGCCGCCATCGGCGGCGTTCCCGCTGGCCGTGATCTCCTCGATGACGAAAAACCGGTTGCCGGTAGGCTCGATCTCGAGGGCTACGGCTGCGCGATCATCGAGCTCGCGGGGTGAGTTGCGCTCGCCAGGTGAAAGCTTGGCGAGGGCTGCTGCTGCATTCTCAGTCGTCCTCGGCCTTGAGCCGAGGATCCATATCACGGGCGCTGACGGGTGCCATTGTAGATGCTCCGGTCGATCCCGAGCATGATGGAGAGGACTGCCAGCGGAAGGACTATTCATGGCGCGGACGCGCCGATCACGACCTGTCAACGTCGGCGTTGTCCTTTCACGTCGAGAAGCGAGTCAGGCGTAGGTCATGACCGTTCAATTAAGCCGGCATCCGGGACAGCTTCCAATCGTAGGACCGCAAGAAGCTCACCAGCTCTCGCATGGCGGCACTGGAGTGTCTTTTGCTCGGGTAATAGAGATACCAGCTTGGCAAAAGAGGACTCCAATCCTTCAGAACCTCCGTCAACCGGCCGTTCGTCAGGTCGGGTGTGGCGTAGTCCTCGAAGACATGGGCCAATCCGCATCCGGCGACAGCGGCCTGCAATTCGTTGTGTGCCGAACTCACCGTCAATCGTCCCTCCGGCAAGACTTCGAGGGCGTCTCCGCCCTTTTCAAATTTCCAGGATACCAGCGTGCCGCCGGGAAATCGTCGTCGAATGCAGTTGTGGCCGGCGAGATCATTGGGGGTCAGAGGCAAGCCATGCTTTGCAATATAGTCCGGCGACGCCACGATCGCGTATCGAAGCGATGGTCCCAGCGGTACTGCGATCATATCTTGTGCCAGTTGTTTTCCGAACCGAACGCCCGCGTCAAAGCCTTGCTCGACGATGTCGATGACCGCTGCGTCGCTGATGAGCTCGACCTTGATGTCCGGGTATGTGTCCATAAAGGTGAACATTGCCGGACAGAGCAGGTGATCGATTGCGGGGCCTGGCGCATTGATACGAAGGGTGCCGGACGGGTTTTCCTTTAACTGGTTGAGGTCATCGACTGCGAGACGGATGTCCGTCAATGCTGGACCGAGGCGCAGCAGGAGACGTTGTCCCGCCTCCGTCGGCGAAACGCTTCTTGTTGTCCTGTTGAGCAGGCGGATGCCGAGCGCCTCTTCCAAAGCGTTGATTGTCTGGCTGAGTGCCGATGATGAAACGCCTCGCTCCAAGGCGGCGGCCCTGAATCCCCCGCACCTGACGATCGCCGCAAAAACATCCAGGCTATCCAAACGAAGCTGATCCATTGCGAAGCATACCTTATCAAGCTGCGTAGATTTGCTCGTCTTATCAGCGCAGTGATTTGAGGTCATCTAAATACCTCAACCGCACATGCGGATTGTCGACTGAAAGGAAAAGCAGTGGATCGACTCACACTGAACCGGCGCACGGTCATGGTTTCAGCGGTTGCTGGAACGGCCGCTCTGCTGCTTGGAGGTTCAGCCGGATCAGGCAATACGCAGGTGCAGAGCCCGGACGCCCGTAATGTTGGATATTATCGATTTCCGGTGGGGCAGATCAAAGCGACAGTTTTGAGCGATGGCGTGATCGGCGGCCCACCGACGGTCTATGCCAACGATGCTCCAGAGGCCGAGCTGCAAGAGGTCCTTCGTCGCGCTTTCCTTCCTACCGATCACATGACCCTTCAACTCAACACGCTGCTGCTTGAGGTCGGCGACAGGCGGATATTGCTTGAGGCGGGAGCCGGGGCCACGATGGGACCGAATGCGGGGCGTGTGTTCGACAATCTCGCCGCCATCGGTCTCGATGCAGGCGATATCGACACGATCGTAGTATCCCACACGCATCCTGATCACGTCGGCAATCTCAGCACTTTCGAAGGCAAAAAAGCGTTTCCCAATGCCACCGTCTACGCACCCCGGGCAGACTGGGATTTTTTTGTGCGCAACAATCCCGATCTCTCCTACATGCCGGTACCAAGGGACTTTCGTGACCGGTTTGCAGCGGCGATCAAACGGAGTGTCGAGCCGATCGCAAAGGACATCGAGCTCTACGAGGCAGGTGCGGAAATCGTGCCGGGCCTCACCACGATCGCTGCGCCTGGACATACGCCTGGCATGGCAACATTCCTGGTCCATTCAGGAAACGACCAACTGCTCCTCACTGCGGACCTTGCCTACCACCCGGTCGTCAACATCGACCATCCATGGCGACCCGGACCTGACCGAGACAAGGATACCGCGCTCGCATCGCGCCGTCGCATATTCGATATGGCCGCGACCGATAAGCTCCTTGTTCTCGGGTTTCATTACCCGTTCCCGGGGCTCGGACGAATGCTCAAGACCGACATGGGTTACGCCTGGGTCCCGGCGGGCTGGCAGTTCTAATCAGATATCGACCTGGAGGTTTTCTTCATGACCCGAACGACAATCGGTCGGCGGCGCTTTCTGGGTGCGATGGGGCTGACTGCCGTGAAAACCTAAGCCGTTCGTATCACAAGGCAGTTCACTCCCCTAGATTTCGCCGGAAGAACGCGACCACTTCAGCATTGAACTCCCTGTGGAAAGCGGCACGGTCGAAGCCCGGAGCATCGATACACACTTCCGAAGACAGTTGGGTTTTAGGGCACATCGTCAAAAACGACAGATGGACGGCGTTGGGGACGACTCGGAAGTCAGCCTTTTCCGGCAATACACGCGCAAGTGTTGCCACATTTTCCGGCGATGCGCCGCCACCCCCTCCCAGCTCCGATCCCCATAGCTGAAGCGGAATCGTGATGTCCCTCACGCTATCTGTCGTGTGAAAGACGATGCTGAAAGGGTCTGCGACCACCATCGCCCTGATGCGGGAATCATGCGTTAGCGTCTGGGGCAACGGAGGTTGTTGCGGAGGGCGAGTTTGATTGGCCTGCGGGCAGCCGACGGCTTTCGGGTCGGCGCAACGCGGCGGCAACTTGCTGAAATCTGGATTGGCCCCAGCAAGAACAAGACCAGTATAGCCGCCCTGGGAGAAGCCATAGAAGCCGATCTTTTGCGGATTGATCTTGGCGGAATCCGGGAGGTCGGTGAGCATGAAATCAATGGTTCGCTTGATATCGACGGGGCGTCCGATCAGGGCGCTCAAGCCATTCCCGCGGCTCATATCGGCATAGTTTGCATGCGGATGATTGATGGCGACCACGACAAAGCCGGAATCGGCCAAGGCCTCGGCCGTGTCATGATGGCCAAGGTACCAGCCGCCATAGCCGTGCGAAATAATCACGAGCGGCAACCCTTCTCCAGCAATCGGGCAATCCGGAACCGCTGGAATCGTAAGCGCTCTGATCTGCACTTCTTCAGGCGCTTTGATGCAAGGCGACCACATCGCCGCGTCGATTGCCGGAACATCCCGCCCGCCCGGGATGTGAAGGTATTTCAGGCCTGCCGCCTGCGCAGTCGACATAGTGAGACAAAAAGCGACCGCGAGGGCCAAGCAGATGCGTGTCATGGGGATTGCTCCGATCCGAGAGAATTATGCGGCGGCCCGGCCTTTCACCGCGCGGTTCGTGTCGAGAACGAGAAATTCGGCGAGGTTGGTTCACTATCTTGCAATAACAGGTAGCGTGTTATAAACAGTCTGTAAATACTGGAAATGACATGGTTGACTCGATCCAAATCCAACTGAGAAAAGGCGCGCTCGATCTGTGCGTCCTGGCCGTGCTGTCACGGGGTGAGAGCTATGGCTATGAAATCGCCAGCACCTTGGTCGCGGCTGTCGGCATGGGCGAAGGGACGATCTATCCCCTGATGCGCCGCATGCAGAATGATGGCCTTGTGGCCACGCGACTTGTCGAATCCAGCAGCGGGCCGCCCCGCAAATACTATCGGCTCACGCCGCTCGGTGAGACCGTTTTCGAGGCGCATCGCAGCGACTGGCGATCCTTTACGGCGGCCGTCGATAAACTTCTTGAGGATTTATCATGACCAGGGATGCCTTTCTGAACACGCTGCGGCTTGGGCTTCGCGGTCTTCCAGGCGAAGAGATGGAAGAAATCATGTCCGACTATTCGGCCCATTTTGCCGAATCCGAGAGCCGGGGACGCAGTGAGGCGGAGGTGGTCTCGGCACTCGGTGAGCCTGCCAGGATCGCGCGGGAACTGCTGGCCGACATCGGACTCAGGCGTTTCGAAAAGCATTGGAGCCTCTCGAACCTTATCGCTGCGGCCATGGCACTGGCCGGACTGGCTATTGTCGATCTCCTTTTCCTGCTGCCGTTGTTGTTACTGGCAATTCTATTGGCGGTGGGGTTTGCGGCTGGACTGTTGGCGATTGGAGCAGCCGGATTGAATGTCATTGTCACGGCTTTGCTCTTTCACCCAGGTGACGCGTTGATGGCTCTGTTGGCCCGCCTTTGTATCGGCGCTGGACTTGTGAGCGGCTTCCTCGGAGGCGGCGCTTTGCTTCTAATGGGGCTGGGGGTCGGTATCCGCGTACTCGGCCAGTATGCGCGATTGCATTTCCGTCTGGTCCGGCCGGATCGGCTCGGCAACTGAGAATTTCAACCAAAGTTATCGAAGGGACGAGACATGACCCGCACACTGACATTCATCGCGACAGGTGGACTGATCGGTGCTGCCGCCTTTCTGGCGCTCGGAACCGTTCTTTCCGGATCTGGCTGGGCCAGCGCAGCATATTTATGGAACGGGGGATCGACGTGCGAGCCTGCGAGCGGCACGCAGCAGAAAATTACGCTGCCTTTTATTGCGGGCGACAGGCTGGTGATCGACTTGCCCGGCTTCATACATTACCAGCCGGGGGAAAAGGCAGAGGTTGTCGTCAGCGGAGACTCAGCACTGCTCAGTTACTTGCGCATCGAATCCGGCCGACTGGGCCTGGATTGTGCGCCTGGCTGGTCTGCGTCGCAGTTCGATGTCAAGCTATCGGGGCCAGCCATCACCAGATGGGATTTGCTCAGCAATAGCGACCTGACTCTGTCGCAGATCAACCAGCCGGAGCTTCAGGTGAACATCAAGGGCAGCGGAAATTCCTCCGCGACTGGAATTGCAGACGCAGTTAATCTCAGCATTTCCGGCTCAGGCGAAGCCCGGTTTGAAGGCCTGACTGCGCAGTCGGCGACGGTGAAAATCCGTGGGAGCGGCGATGCAAAGGTGACCGCGAAGGTAGATGCGGATGTTTCGATTTCCGGGAGCGGCAATGTCGAGTTGTCGGGGCATCCGGCGATGCGGCGTGCAGAGATCAAGGGTAATGGCCGCATCGCGCAGGTGCCGTGAACAAGGACGTCATCCGGGCCTCGCTCGCTGCGGAGCGGTTTGCGTTCGAAAATACGCAAAAAAAAGCATTTCCGTACTCAAACAAAACGGAAATGCTCTCTTAATTTAGTGCAGAGCTATACTTGTCAGCTCCACACTGCTCGCACCTGAAATCGCGGCTATTCGTCTGATGTCGCCGGCGCGGCGTTCTCCAGCGAGGTGCGAATTTGATCGATCTTCCCGTTTGCGTCGCCAACCCCGAGGATGGTTTTGGCCTGGTCCAGAACCGCCGGACTGACTTCACCGGTTTTCGTTGCGGAAGCCAATGCGTCCTCCAGCGCCTCGTCCCCCAACAGAGGGTCATCGGCCGCGGGCTCGATTCCATTGTCGAGTTCATACTGGGCATAAGCCACGGCGTAGGCGGCGATCGCCGTCATGCGTGGGTCCGACGTATGCATCAACGCCTTGTAGTTTCGCTTCAAGGAGTTCAGGCCCGCAAGTTGCGCCGACAGGTTCTTTTCTTTCGTGCCGACTTTAGTCTCGTCTGCCTTGACGGACCTGGACTTGCTTGCCGCCTCGCTGGATTTGCCCTTCACGCCTTGCGATTTGGAGCTGCCATGGGTCGAACCGCTACCCTGGCTGCTGCTGCCATGGTTGCCACTGTTTCCACCGCCGCCGCCATGACCACCGCCGCCGCCGTTGCCCCCACTGTTGCCGCCGCCGTTTCCACCGCTCTTTGCCAGTGCGGCCATGTCGATCCCGGCAATCGTTACCGGGCTTGCTGCAAGAGCCAGCGAGAGCAAGGCCAAGGACGCTAAGGTTGCCGTGCGCATCGTTTTCCTCCGAATCAGATCATCAAGCGCCGGGCAGATGCACGGCTTGAGCAGGTAGGGGAGGTTAGACGTTGATCGCTCCTTGCACATCGGACCGAGGTCCGATGCCGGTCCCGTCTATAGTCCTACACGGCTTCGTATAATTAACGATTCCTGGTCGGAACCGGTCGACGGGACGGGAAGGCGGGACCGAGGAGCCGAGGCGTAACTTCGATATTTCAGATGTTTAATTTGCCCCCGGGACCGGGCAGTCCAGGTCCCCGTCATTGCACTTCAGGTAAACCTTGAGCGCTTCCGTGCGGCTTTGAGTCAGGCCGTCGTGGCACGAACTGTTGACGAACGGATAGGCGGTGCCACCCTGGACGGTCGAGCTTTGGAAATTGCACTCGGCATCACGGAATGCAATCCATGCCTTTTGGGTCGCTACGAGAAGCTTGGTGGTGTCGGCATCATCCTTCAGCCGACCTTCGATCTCGTTGTAGACCTTGTTCATCTCCGCATCCGACTTCTTCAGGGATTCAGCCGCACAGATGTTCATGTCCGACTGATTTGTCTTATTGCCGCAGTTATCATCTGCAAATGCGAAGGTTGACGTCGTCAGGACCAAGGTGACGGACAGCAACAAAACTCTCATAATGGACCTCTTTCCGATTGAATGGATATCCAAACACCGCATGCCCCGTTGCTGGTATTAACCCCATTTCTGCTCCCTGCCATCAAGTCGACGTCATCTCACCATTCATTTTCCATAGGTTGGTGACGGTTTCATTACCTTGGGTACGCCTTGCTGAGCGAGCACGATACATTCCAGGCTTGCAGTCCATTTTCGGTAAGCTATCTCGGCCATACCTTGGCATAACTGGAAACAGCTCGCCGATCCGGGAGCCGCGGGCCTGTTATCGAAAACATGTCGACTTGATGCAGGACGCCTCGCTGGGTTTTGCGAGAGCGTCAAATGGCATTCAATAGAGAGTCACGCCAGGCGCAAATCGACAAGCGGGTGTAACTTCTTGAGATTCGGCAGCGATTTCGCTTGCCAAGGATATTGGCTGGTGCCTTTGACGACGAGCAGGAGGTCGCCCATCTTTCTGGCTTCAATCGTCAGCTTGGCCAGGAGATTTATGCCAGAGGAGTTGAGGAACTCGAGACCCGTCAGGTTGAATGTCACCTGTTTGTGCCCCTCATGGAGCAGGCCTGATATCAATGAGTAAATGGGCGCATAGGCGTCCGGTCCCGCCAGCCGGAATACGCCATCGAAATAGACCTCGTTTTTCTCAGCCCATACGCGGAAGTTTTCGTCGCTGATTTCCATTCTTCGCTCACAGATTGGAGGAGGGCGGCATCGCCACGGCTGCAGTCGTCGTCAGTATGATACGCTGGTTATCTTTCCCTTCGAATGCCCATGCCATTTTTGCATCGTAATCGCTCAGAAGGGTCAGCAACCCCAAGCCCGAACCGCTTTCTGCCGATATGGCATTGGTTTCGATTTGCTCAAGAAGAAGTTCCCCGGGGTCCCTCGATTGAAGGCGATGCAGCAGTTGCTGAAAGCGAGAGGATGTCACGCCATCGATCGTGTTTTTCACCCTTATTAAAAAAGTACCGTCGAATATTCCGGCTTCAATGAGGATCTCCCCAGGCTGTCGAAACTTGACGGCATTTTCGATCAACTCATTGCTGAGATATCCGATATCATGATGCGCCTGCACGTAGTCTTTTCTCGAACGTGAATACCGCAGAGCCATGACTTCCGCTATAAAATCGGAAGTCATTCCTGAGTGCTTCCATCCAAGCTGAAGCGGTCCGTCGCTTAACGTGAGACGCGTGCTTGAATCCAAGCTTATGCCCGCCAGAGATTCGATACCATATACCGTTGGCGTCATGTCTCACCTATGTCGCACTGCGAGAAGCGTGATGTCGTCGTAAATCTTCTGCGATCCGATGAAGAGCATTAATGTCGCTATAATTCCGGCAACGACTTTCTCAGCGCTCTGGTCCTTCAAGCGCAGTGCTTCGCGGCACAGACGTTCGATGCCAAAGAGTTCTCCAGCGTCGTTTTCGGCTTCTGTTACGCCGTCCGTATGCAGGAGTATGAGGTCGCCCGTCTCGAAGGTTATTTCCCGGGTTTTAATGAAGGCAGAAATATCGGCTTCCAGCCCGATCGGTATACCCAGATCCAGGGTGTCTATGCGCTCGACCTCGCCGTTCGCCCGCACGACGACAACTTCCTCGTGTTGTCCCGACAGGATCATCTCTTTGCCGTCGTAGTCAAGAAACGCCAGAGTGAGATGTTTGTCGATTTTAGTTCTCACGATGTTTTTGAACAGGGCGCTGTTCAGGTCTGTGAGAAATTTAACGGCGTCGGTGTTTCCGGCTTCCTGGAGGGCGCGGGCGACGGACTGAACCATCAGCATCAACACGCCGCTTTCGAGCCCGTGTCCGGTGACGTCGCCGATGCCAATCTTCAACCGATTTCCGCTCTTCAATACGTCGTAATAATCGCCGCCGACTTCTTCTGCAGGTCTCATATAGGCCGCGATCTCAAGGGCCTGAAATTCCTCAAGCTCCTGGTGCAGCGGAAGAACCATGAGCTGGATCCTCTCGGCGACGGCGAGTTCCGTTCCCAGACGTCGATTTTCTCGCTGGAGCTGTGCGTTCAGGGTCGAAATCTCTTCCTTTGCATCTTCGATTTGCGCTGTTCGCTCTTCGACAAGCTGCTCGAGATTTTCCGTGTGATAGCTGATCTGTTCGGCCATCCGATTGAATGCTTCACCAGCCTCGCCGACCTCATCTTTGCTTGTTATGGCCACCCTGACCGAATAATCCTTCGCCTGAATCCGTTTGGCGGCATCTGCAAGTGCACTGATTCCGCTCGTTATTCGTTTCGAAGCCGCAATTACTGCTATAGCCACAACAAGCAGTGACATTAGGATCGCCAGTATTTGGTAGAGCACGATCCGGTTGGTAGCTTCCGAAATTTTGGCTTGGGCCGCATAGAGGGAGGCCTGGATTTCTCGTTCAGGCACAACCACCCCCAGCAACATCGCCTCTTGCCGAACCGGGCCACTGACCCAGAGATTGGTCGCCGGCAGTTTCTTGACGATAGCGATATAGGGGACCTCGTTGCCGTCCTGCTGCAACAGCAGGTGCTGAATGCCCTGTTCTCGGTCAAGAGCCAGTTTGGCGATGGCAGGCTGGGAGCTTCCCTTCAGGGAGCGCTCCAGGCCGGTCAAGGCGCCGGCTCCGCTCGCATCGCTTGCAGAACGCAGACCGAGGGTTTTTTCTCCTGTGCTGTTGATCGCCACAACGTTTCCGTCGGACATTGCGAGAAATCCAAAGCCGGACTGGGCCACTTTCACATTCTCAACAATCTGCGCGAGCTGGTCGAGTGTGATGTCCGCGCCAGCCGTCCCGGCGACATCCTGCCGGTCGGCTGTCCACAATGGATGAAAGAAACTGACGATCAGCTTTCCGGTAATGGCATCGGTATATGGAGCGGTCTGCGTGATATCGTCGGCGACCGGCCGCGTTTTCGTGTCCTTGGCCCAGTTCTGCCAGGACTCGTAAAGCCCGGGGAAAAAGAAGTCCCAGAAATCGGCTTCGTTGTGCCCCGAATAAAGGCGATCGAAGGTCTGAGCCTGGTCGGTGTAGGGGGCCGTCCTGAAGATTGGCCGTTCTTTCGGTCCGATGTAGTACATCTGCAGCTTGGAAGCGCCGTGCTGCAGCAGGCTCGGCGCAACGATGTCGAGAACCGCGCTCGTCTCTAGATCGCGCTGGATGTCGGGTTTCGGCCGATGGTCAGGTCCGAGCAAGTAACCCCAGACGCTCACAACCGAAGCGGAGCCGGGCAGGTTCTGAGACCATTTTCCCTTCTCGTCGTAAACAAGGCTGACGCTGCCAGGCGATGTGCGCGCGATCGCCGCGCCGACATCGGAATTACGCTCGGGATCGTCGATTTGCGCCTGGAGCACACCTGCCAGGGTGCCGACGTCGCTATGAACCTGCCGCAGGAGCAAACTCACCTGGGCTGCGGTGGAATCGGCATATGTGCGGATGTATTCCTGGCTTGCTGCTTCCAGACCCTGTCCGACTTCGAGGGTGGCGTCGCGCGACAGCCTCTGAACATTCCAAAGTGCCAGTCCACCGCTGACCAGCAGATCAAAGAGGACAGCGCCGCCGACGACCAAAATGAACTTTGCCCGAAATGAGCCTAATCTTGCCGGCCTCTTCGATGATCTCTCGTCCATCACAGCGGCTTTCGGCCGGAAGCTGCCCAGATCGGCCAGCCTGCATAACCCTTGGGATGAAGAGCAGCAAAGACATGATCCTTGAATCCCTGCCGGAACCTGCGAATGAAATCTGATGAGTCGCCCCGTCTGACGGCCATCTCGCCCGCATAGACATTTTCCCAAGCTTCGATCATGTCTGCAAAGTCTTGTGGATCCCCGTCAAGATTCGTGACCATAAAGCAATCGACCTTGATGTTATCGAAACCGGCGTCGGCGAGGAGATGGCGGCTTTTCGGCCCCATCTCGACATCCATGTCGAAGTACCTGAACAGTTTGGCGACTTCTTCGTAAGTCCATCTTATTGTTTCAGCATGTGGCTCGCCCAGACAATGCGAGTTTTTTTCGTTGGTGATGTAGACACGGCCGCCAGGCTTGCAGATGCGGTAAAGCTCCCTGAGCAGCATCTCGGGACGGTCGAAAATCTGCAGCGAATGTCGGCAGGTCACAAAGTCAAATTGATTGTCTCGCAGCAGCATTTGGGAAGCGTCGCCATAGGTATACTCTATCCCCTGCAGATCGAAGTCGGCCGCGACCCTGCGAGCATATTCGAGGCTGCGCGAGGAATGATCCAGCGCGACAAGGCGTGCCGGTTTAAATTCCCTCTGAACCAAAGCCGCGAAATCACCAATTCCGCAACAGATATCCGCGATGACAAGACCGCTGCGCAGGCCGTGGCGAGGCAACAGTTCGCGTTCGTGCCTCCATGTCATTTTCGTCTGGGTACGCAGAATGGGAATGAAAGTCTCATCCTCGACAAAGCTCTGCCCCGGATAAAACGCCGAATCGTAGACTTCAACCGACAGGCTTGGTTGTGATGCCGCCAGCGTTTGGAATAACGAGGTCGACCATGCCACCACGCTCGACGTAATGATGACGATCTTCCGTTCCGGTCTGATCCGGCAACTTGCCGCGAGTATATCGGCCAGGGCCGCGAAGGCAGTCATGTTGATGTGCGTCAGACGTTTGACATTGACGTAAACGACCCCGCTGTATTTTTCCAAATTTTGCTGCACCAGCTTGAGGGCGTCGGTGATTTCAGCGGCGCTTTCGGGGCGCATCTTTCCAGACAGCAACAGCTCCTGATTTGTCGGATCAAAATGAACAGTGAACGGTTGGGGAAGCAGGCTCATTGGAAATCCTCGGTCGAGGGGAAATCCGCAATGATTTGAATCCCTTGTCTGCCGTCTTTCTCAATTCGGATCGTGGCGCGGAATATTGCTGCCAAATCACTAAGCAAAACCGTCCCGTCGGATTTCATCACCACGTATCCAGAGCCGGCGCCGGGGACAGGCTGGTGTTCGCTTGCTCTCGCATTCGTGTGCTCTCGGCTAGATACTTCCTCGCACGGAAACGTAATTCTCAGCCGATTGAATGTCGCATTCCGGTAGAGACTGAAACTGATCCTTCCCAGCTCGCTCGTCGAACGGAAAGCAAGTTCGATGAGCTCGTTCGTCGCGACGGAAAGAAAATTGGAATATCGAGCGGGATCGCTGTGACCTTGGCCGAGGATGTCTGAGAGATATTCGGTAATCTTGTCGCAAAACTGCCATCGGGATTTGAACATCGCAACGTTCAGTTCCAGCGATACCATCGGCGCAAATGCATGGTCATCGAAGCTAGCTGCTTCCTGTTCCAATACACCCTCCCTTCTTTTGCCTGGGCGTCAGGTTGATCATGCGATAGCTAAAGGCACGGCGAAAATCGGTTGTTCACTGTGGTAGCGCGGGGCTTACGGATGTTCCCGCCCGGGTGATGAATTCGCCAATCGCCTGGACCGGAAGCGGTCTGCTAATCAAATAACCTTGAAGTCTGTCGCAGCCCACACTGCGCAACCATTCCGCCTGACCTAGCGTTTCAACCCCTTCGGCTGTCACCTGCATGTCGAGGTCATGTGCGAGGTTAACGATGCAGCGGACGATTGCCTGGCTTTTCAGATCGCTTTCGAGGTCGGTGATAAAGTATTTGTCGATTTTGATCGTGTCGAAAGGGAATGTCTTCAGATAGCTGAGCGAAGAATATTCGGTGCCGAAATCATCAAGCGAGATTCGTATTCCTAACACGTTGAGCGTATTCAGTGTGTCGATATTGTTGACGGTCCGCTCAAGGAGCACGCTTTCGGTTATCTCAAGCTCCAGACGGTCTGGCGGCAACCCGATCAGATCCAGCGTCTGGGATACCCGATCAGTGAGGCCGCTTGTCAAGAATTCAGCCGCGGACAAATTGACCGCGACGATGTAGTTCTGCGGCCACTTCATTGCCTCGCGACATGCCTGCTCCAAAACCCATGCACCTATTTCCGGCATTATTCCATCGGCCTCGGCCATCGGAATAAATGCCGTTGGTGGGATTTTTCCAAGGAGAGGGTGGTGCCATCTGAGCAATGCTTCGAAGCCGACAATGCTGCCGCCCTCGGCGATGGGTTGGTACTCAATAAAGAATTGTTGCTGGACCAGGGCCATGCGAAGGCTGCGGCGCAGCAGTTCGCGTTGTTCCAGCAACTCAAGCATTGAGGGATCAAACGGTCTTGCCCGACCGCGCCCGTCCTTCTTCGCGGCGTAGAGTGCGACGTCGGACGCCTTCATCAGCTGCTCCGGAGTTGTACCGTCCGGTGGAGCAGCAGATATGCCGATACTAGCACCGACAAATAGCGCGATGCCATCGATGGTGAAGGGCTTTTTGAATGCATCAACCAAAGCTTCTGCTAACTGGTGTCCTTTGGCGGGATGTCCCAGGCCCCGTGATATGACGGTGAATTCGTCACCCGCCAGTCGATAGGCTCTGTCGTCCCTGGTAAGGCACTCTTGAATGCGGCTTGCAGCGAGCTGAAGAAGCTTGTCGCCAGCCGGATGCCCAAGCGTGTCGTTAACAGGTTTGAAATCGTCAAGATCGAGTTGCATCAGGGACAGAGTCTCGTCCGAGCCCGCTGTCTCCCGTAACAACACAGCGAGGTCCTCGCTGAACTGGCGTCGGTTCGGCAGTCCAGTGAGCGGATCGTGGGTCGCCAGATGCAAAAGGGTCGCGCGCTCATCGTCGATAGTCTCCTCGGACCGAACCACGGCAAACAGATCTCCGATCCGATAGATCGTCAGTCCGTGCGACGCGGGCGTGCCAAGATCCCCCGATATTTGCAAGGGTTGGGCACTGTCACCCAATGAACGGAGGGCGAGTGTAATCGCCGATTTGTCCAATTCAGGAAAATGCTCCCAAAACGACGCTGCTGGTTTGACAGCAGCCGGCAGCTCATTGCCGAGCAAATTCTCGACGGGATTGAAATCGCGGTCAAAGAACAAAAGCCGGTCGATTAAGTTCGAAGCTTTTGCCTCTGTTTGTCCGAGCGCCGAGGGGGCCGCACGAATTTTCCGCATGTCCGAGGCTCTCCCTAGTCGCATGTCATAACCAGATATCGTAGCAAATTAGCTCCAACACAACTTGTGCACGCCAAGATTTACATTAGGCATTTCTGATTAACAATCCCCAACTTCTGCCCAACTAGCGCACAGATGGGCTTATGCCACGCCTTTATTACCGCGACGCATTTGCATCCATCGTCTCGGCGGCGACCCCTTCGATGAGCTGCGGACGGGGGATCTAAGCGCCCGATCCGCACTCCGTCATGAACCAGTCGATGAAGCGGCGCACCGGCTTTTTCGCCCAGCTGTTCGATATGACGTAATAGCCGTGGTTTTCTGCCGTCGCGACGCCGGAAAGCACCAGCAGATCGCCGCGTTCGATCTCGCGGCGAAACACCTCGACGGGGCAGAGCGCCACACCGTGGCCGGCGATTACGGCCGTCGCCAGCATGTTGAAATCCTGGAATATCGGGCCTCGAAGCGGCTCCGGCGCTTTCTGGCCGGCCTTGCGGAACCATTCCTTCCAGCCATCGACGGATTCGTCGTGCAGCAGATCGGCGCCGGCGAGCGAGACATCGCCGATCGTCCAGTTGCGTTTGGCAAGATAATGGCGGCTGGCGACAGGCTGGTTGCGGCGGGAGAAGAGCAGGCGGCTTTCCCTGCCGCTCAGATCCTCGCCCATGGTGATCAGCACGTCGAGGCTCTCGTCGTCGAAGCGTTCTTCAGCGCGGGCATAGACGATCCTGACGTCGAGATCGGGGGCGCTATCCTGGAAGGAGGGCAGGGCCGGGACGAGCCAGCGCGATGCGATCGAAGGAATGCAGCCGACGGTGATGGCCCGCATGTCGTGATCGCGCCGCATATTGCCGGTCGCATGCGCGATCGCCGCCAACGATCCGGAGACGGCCCGGTAATATTCGCCACCGGCTGCGGTCAGCATAATGCCGCGGCCCGATTTCTGCAGCAGCTTGCGGCCGAGCCAGGTTTCCAGATGCTTGATCTGATGGCTGACCGCCGCATGAGTGACGTGCAGCTCGTCGCCCGCTTTCGAAAGGCTCATCAGGCGGGCCGTGGCTTCGAAAGCGCGCAAAGCGTTTAACGGCGGCAACTGCATGTGTAAAATTTCCTAACAGATGACGCAGGAATCATCATTTGAAAATGCTAGCCGTTTCAATAGCTAATTGTCGTAAGCGATGAAAATGTATCATCGCTGCATCTTCAATAAATTATCGGGGGTATCGACGATGTTCGTCAGAAATCTGAAGGAGGTGGAGCTCACCGAGCGTTTCGTCGACTGGGGCAACGGCACGAGCCACCGCTTGCTGACCAAAGACGACGGCATGGGCTTTACGGTGTGCCATACCGTCGTTCGCGCCAATAGCGAGGCCTTGCTTCAATACCGCAATCACCTGGAGGCCTGCTACTGCATCAAGGGCGAGGGCGAAGTGGAGGATATGGACGGCAATGTCTTTCCGATCCGCGCCGGCGATATCTATGTGCTCGACAAACACGACCGGCATTATCTGCGCGGCGGCAAGGATCAGGATCTCATTCTCGTCAGCATCTTCAACCCGCCACTGACAGGCACCGAACGGCACGACCTGAACAACAAGAGCGGGTCGCAATACTGAACCAGAGCACCATGCCGAAAAGTGTGAGCGATTTTCGGACGACATCCTGTTCCAGCCGATCTCTTCGTCGACTGCCGAGATGGACAGCAGGGCCCGGCAAATGGCGGGCACTGCTGCCTATTCGTAGCGACTTAGTACGCCCGCGCAGCCTATTGCTGCGGCTGCTGCTGGCCCTGCTGCGGCTGCTGTTGCTGGCCCGGCGGCGGCGTACCGATCTTTTCCAGTACCTTCTTGGCCAGAGCCGGGTCGCTCTGCGCGGCCGTCAGGATCGACGAATATTCCTCGACGGAGATGTCGGGAGAGGCTTGGACGGTATCGACCATCTGCTTCTTGGCTTCTTCCTGCAACTGCTGCTTGGCAGCCTCGTCTTTCGTCGCGCCGATCTTGGCCGAATATTCCTGTCTCACCTTGTCGACCTGCAGATAGGCAACGGCGAAGGCCTCGATTTTCTGGTCGCTGACGGGCGCGCTCGCACCGTTGCCGCCGGGCTGTTCCTGCATCGGCGGCTGTGCCTGTGCAGGCTGCTGTTGCGCCTGGGCCATGTCGACAGCGGATGCCGGGTTGAAAGCAAGCAGACTGAAGACTGCCGCGCTCAATGTTGCGACAGATGTGTAGCGAGTGATCATATTCATTCCTCTTCAAGTGCATGATTTGATCGGCAGCAAGACCGCCTCGGTCGATCGCTCAGCCCTCAAAGGCCGGGCGAGGTCGCGACGATGGAACCTTTAAGAGGGCACGATGCGGCGGTAACGGGGCGATTTGCTGACGATTGAGCGGCGGCTTTGTGACCGCCGGCCTGTTGGCACGTGCGGAAAATTCAAGTCATTGCTGCTGTGATACCCCGACTTTCGACGGCGTTCATCGCCTATCTGGATGCAGAAATGCCGCCAGGAACGTGGCGACGGCCGCCTCGGCGTGGCGGTAGATCTGCTGCTTGGTGGGAATGGCCGCATCGCCCAGCATCATGACCCGGTTGACGGGGTCGGCCATCACCAGCCAGTTGAACTGTGATGCGGCCACCATTGCATCGGAGAACTGCAGCAGCTTCTTGCTGGCCAATTGTTCGAAAGCGCTGCCCATGACCTCGAGCGCCCGTGCAGGGCCGCGCGCGTAAAGCAGCTTGGCGAGTTCCGGGAAGCGTTGCGCCTCCGCAATCACGAGCCGGCGCAATTGCATCAGCCCGGGCGTCAGGACGATGGTGAGCTGGCGGATGGCGTAGTCAAGGAGATAGGCTTCCAGCTGAGCGCGGTTCTCCACCTGGGGGAGGCCGGTGTGAACGGCGGTATCTGCTTCTCCCATCATCTGGGTGAGTACCGCGACGAACAGCGCCTCCTTGCTGGAGAAGTGCTTGTAGACCGTTTGCTTGGACACGCCGGACCGGCTGGCGATCTCGTCCATGCTGGCTCCGGCATAACCGGTGTTCAGAAAGACTTCGGCCGCGGCACCGACGATCGCCACCTGTTTGCGCTCCGAACGAGTGCCGGCCCGCCCCTGGGCCAGGTCGGCTTTCATACCCGGTATCAACATTCTCGATCTCCGCTCCAACCCTACTTGACACGATCAAACTGAACCGTCTAGTTCTTACAACGGAACTACACGGTCTAGTTTGATTTTGCGGCTATCCAGCGATCCTCAACAGCGAGCGATGTCATGAACGACAAGATAACCCATCTAACGTGTGCCTGCGGAACCTTTCACCTCGACGTGCGCGGCGCCCCGATCATCAGCGCGGAATGCCACTGCAAGAACTGCAGCGACGCAGCCGGAAGGCTGGAGTCGCTTCCCTTGCCGGAGGCGATCCGGACGATCCATGGCGGTACGCGCTACGTGCTTTATCGCAAGGATCGGATCAGCCTTTTGGCCGGAACCGAAAACCTGAGAGAGTTCCGCCTCGGCCCCAACGCTTCAACGCGACGTGTCCTGGCATCCTGCTGCAACACGCCCATTTTTCTGGAGTTCAAGGGTGGTCACTGGCTTAGCCTCTACGGCAATCTCTGGAAGCAGGACGAGCTTCCACCCCTCCAATTGCGCACGATGACCCAGAATGCGCTCGATCGCGCGCGCGTGCCCGATGACGTGCCTTCCGGCGCACTGGCGACGGCCGGCTTCTATGGCAGACTTCTCACCGCGTGGATTGCGATGGGTTTCAAAGTCCCCGACATCGCTGTCAAAGGAGCTATCGATGCCTGACGACGAAAAAATCCTCATCGAAAGCATAACGCGAGGAGATCGAGCCGGGGGTCCAGATGTTCACCCGGCGCCGGCTGACCTGGGAAGGCTCGATCTTCCGCAGTTCGGGATGCCGGGTTGAACCACGACACTCCAAGAAATTTTTCTTGAAGAAAAGTTCGATCCGGTGTCGGATCGGCCAAGCCTCACCCGTCCTAGGTTCGTCCATTCCGTCCATTCAAAAGGATCACGACCATGCCGAGTACCATACGCCTGCACCGTGTTCTGGCGACCAGCCCGGAGAAAGTCTATCGCGCATTCCTGGAGGCGGACGCGCTTGCCAAGTGGCTTCCGCCGAACGGCTTCCTCTGCACCGTGCATCATTCGGAGCCGGTTGTCGGCGGCACGTTCAGAATGTCCTTCCGCAACTTCACGACGGGCAATAGCCACGCCTTCGGCGGCGAATATCTCGAGCTCGTCCCCGGCGAACGTCTGCGCTACACCGACAAATTCGAGGACCCCAACCTGCCCGGCGAAATGGAAGTCACCGTGACGCTGAAGAAGGTTTCGGTCGGCACCGAGGTGGATATCGTGCAGGCAGGCGTGCCTGACGTCATTCCGCCCGAAGCTTGTTATCTCGGCTGGCAGGAGTCGCTGCGAAACCTCGCGAGAGTCGTCGAACCCGACATCCAGGAATAGCAAAAGATCGCGCCGGATTGCGACGATCCGGCTGAGATCATCTGATGCCGCGTTTGGCCAGGGCGTTGCGGGCGGCCGCAGCGCCCCAGTCGTCGGAAAGGTCCTGCCCTTCGATTTCGGCTTCGGCGATCGGGGTTGCCCGGATCAGCGGCACGGAGCCGAAAGGCAGGCCGTCGATCCGGCCTGCGTCGCGACTCAGCATAATGCGGGTCATGGGGCGGTAATCCTCGGTCAGCCGGCAGAACAGGATGGCGCCGTGCTTCTCGACATCGCGGGCGACACGATAACCGTCTGCCACGAGGTCGCCGATGTTGATCAACAGGTTCGCCCAGTTTTCGATCCCGGCCACATCCAGTGTCGCGGCGTCGAATTCCATGAAAAGTTCGCATTCGACGCCGTTTTCCGGTTCGGATATGCCGGCCCAGGGGGTCGACAGCCCGTCGGTGGCAAGTGTCAGCCTTCCCGGCGCATGGATGGCGAGGATGCGGCGATGCGGGCCGAACCATTTTGTCTGGGCGTGAATATTGGCCGTTCCGCGCTCGACGGCGAAGTCCTCCTGCAGCGTGCCGCGGCTCTGCCAGAAGGCGCGCCGCGCGGCGGCAGCGGTCTCGTAGATCGGGTCGTCGGGGCCGCGCGGCACGATCGTCTGGTCATAACTGGTTTCGAGCGTGATCTTCGCCTGCATGAAGGGAAATTTCGGCTTCTTCCAGCGGATCACCACCTTGTTGAAACGCGGCACCTCTGAGGCTTCGAGCTTTTCGACGACATTCGCGATGATGTCGAGCGGATGTCTGGAATCCTCCGGGACATGCTTTCCCTCGGCATCGAGGTAGCCGCCTGTCCGGGAGGAGTGCCCTGCCTGCATCGTGGTGGCGGTCCAATCGCCACTGACCGCGCCTGCCGGCGCCTTTCCGAGAGCCGGGGCAAGTTCCCGGATCGCATCGTCAATCGAATAGGATGTCACGTCGCCCCTCCGCCTTCGCCCAAAGATCGTATCCCGCGGCCGCTCGGCCGCGAGCAGAAGCTAGAGCGGAGGCGTCGCCGATCAATAGCGGCTGGATCGATCGGAGCGGGCAGGGTGGGTGCCGGACTTTACGGGAATTGCTCTACGCGCCGCAGAGCCTTCTGAATGCCCTCATGGCGGCGGTGGCGCGCGCGCGGATATCCTCGTCCGGCGGTTCGGGCAGCGTGCGGTTCACTCGCCTGATCTGCAGATCGCCGATCAGCAGGCTCAGAAACCATTCGGCTGCCACACTTGCGGATGGCGCCGCGAGCGCTGCCGTTTCAAGGCCGCGGCCGACCAGCTTCTCGATCAGCGGAAAGATGCTATCGCGGCCGGCGGCGGCGATCGTCGCTCCCAGTTCGCCGCTTTCGTCGGCGGCGGCGGCCCGGTTCAGGGAGATCGCCTTGTCGCCGAGCAGCATCGAAAGCAGGATCGGCGCGACGTGCCCGAGGGTTTCCAGGGGATCCACATCGTCTGCTATCGCCGTATTGAGCTCCGCTTTCGTCGCCCTCGCATTGCTTTCGACCATCGTCTTGAAGAGGCCATTCTTGTCGCCGTACCAGCGATAGAGCGTTTCATTGGAGGCTTTCGCCGCCTTGGCGATGTCGAGCATCGACGTGCTGCGGTAGCCTCTTTCCTTCAGAAGCTCGTAGGCCGCTGTCTCGATCTCGGCTTGACGCCTGGTTTTCGTGTCTTCCCGCATTCCGGCCACTCGCATCGTCTTGACGATAATCGTACAATGTTATACGCCTGTGTAAATGCGTACAAAATAATACGGTACGGAGAAAAGCGATGCGCAGCACTGTTCTGGGACTGTCGGTAACATCGGTCGTCTTCTCAGGCGCGATCTTCGGCTTCTTCTACGCCTGGGTCTGTTCGACGATGTGGGGGCTCGATCGGGCCGACCCGCGGGTGGCGATCGCAGCGATGCAGGCGATGAATGCGTCGGTCCGCAACGCGGTGTTTTTCCCGGCCTTCTTCCTGACGCCCGCCGTTCTCGGGCTGACTGCCGCAGCTGCGCATTTCAGCGGCCGCGGAGCGGCGGCTTTCTGGTTCTGCGCGGCGGCGGCCATCTATCTGGCTTTCGGGCTGATGCTCACATTGATGGTCAACGTGCCGATGAACGAGGCACTGGCCGCGACTGCCGTTCCTGGCGACATCGCGGCGGCGCGGGATATCTGGCGGGACTATTCGCAGCGATGGCAGGTCTGGAACCAGGTGAGGGCGCTGGCTTCCGGAATAGCCCTGGCACTTGCAGCTTTGGGAGTGTCAAGGCTATGACGCTTCGGGGTTGACCCGAGGGATGTCACAGGCATCCAGCCACGGCGCGTCTGCGCCGTGAATGAAGTAATCCGCAAAAGGATTCTTTCGCGTGGCGGCGGAAACAACTCAGTTGCTTCCGTCATTCGGCCGCGCTTTGGCGCTGTCGTTGGTGGTTGACGAGACGGTTTTTCCGTCCGGTTGCTGCCCGAAATAGGTGCCGCCGAGATGGCCGCCGGCGCTGGTGTTCTTGACCTGCTGTTCGGCGCGTTTCTGAAGTTGACGAACGTTGGTCTTGCTCATTTTCGGCTCCATGTTTGAAGTGGACCAATGGTCAACCGATGGCGGACGACACTGTTCCATATTTTCTGCAGAAACCCATCGCCTCGCGGCCAGTTTATCCGCCATGAGATTCCTTGCCGTCATCATAACGGGCCTGGCGTTCGCAGCACCTGCGGCGCACGCCTTCGCGCTCTTAAACAAGATCGGGATGGCGAAGGCGGACTGTTTCATTGCGCAACAGGCTTACACCGGATGGTGGGTCGTCGGTCTCCTCTTACCGCTGGCGCTTCTGGCGAATATCGGTAATGCCGTGGCACTCAGGGCTGATGGAACCGCCATGATGCTGTCGGTCGCGGCAGCGGCGCTGATCGCGCTCAACCTCGTCATCTTCATGGTCTTGACCCAGCCGGCGAACGCGGCGACGGAGAACTGGACCGTGCAGCCGGAAAATTGGGAAAGCCTTCGAGCCCAATGGGAATATTCGCACGCGGTCAATGCCGCAGTCACCTTGCTTGCCTTCTGCTGCGCAACGCTCGCCTCGCTACGGTAAGCCGCTTTACGCGAAAGTGTCGCCGCGGGAACAGTTGATGATCTTTTCGGTTTTCCTTGTTTCCAACCAAGGAGGAACAACGATGGGCATGACGACACCGAAAGACGGCGCCCCCGGCACGACCGACCAGTCACCCCGCTGGGAAGGCCCGAAGGGAAATAAGCCTCGTGGCTACATGAAGGCCAAGGACGATCCGGATCGCGACCGCGACGCGCATGGCGAAAACAATCGCGACCCGGAGACCAGAGATCTCGGCGATGCGCTGAAGCAGAAGGGTGATTGACATGCCCAATCCCGAGAACGACGCGGCCGGCCAGTTCGCCAAGTCGCGGGCCGACCGGAAGAGCAGCGGCGTCGCCAGCGCCAAGCCGACCGTCATCACCGGCTCCGAGGATGCGACGGTGAACAAGAACCCGCCTGGCAAGAAGAAGCCCGAGAAGGACTGGGACATCAACTATGACCCGGCGGATATGAACGAGGGCCGAATGCGGTAGTGAGCTGCGCGCCCCTGATTCCAGACGGGCGAGCCCACCTCGTCCTTCGAGGCCCCTGCGGGGCAAGGATGAGGTCCTCTCTGGCGGCCAGTATCCTCTAACGCTCGATATTGAGAACGGCATTCGCTACGGCCCTCATCCTGAGGCGCGCAGCCCGCAGGGCGGAGCCTCGAAGGACGCGCTCCAACGCTGCTTCTTGCATTCCGTCGAGTGTCGGCGAACCCGGCTCGTCCTTCAAGGCCTGCAGCTCTCCTCAGCAAGGATGAGGCTCTCTCAAAAATAGGCCGGGTGGTCGATATCGGCGAGCAGGCCGGGTTCCTGCGGCTGCCAGCCGAGCAGGGCGCGAGTGTGCTTGCTCGACGTGGGCACGTCGAAGCCGGCGAACATGGCGAACCAGCCGAAATGCTCGGCCGCTTCTTCCGGTGAGAGCGAGACGGCGGGCACATCGAGCCGTCGGCCGATGACCTCGGCGATCTGCCTGAAGGCAACTCCTTCTTCCGCGACTGCCAGGAACGGGCCGCCGACGGCGCCGCGCTCCAGCGCCAGGCGATAGACGCGGGTGGCATCGAGCCTGTGCACGGCCGGCCAGCGATTGGCCCCGTCGCCGATATAGGCGGAGACGCCCTTGCGCCGGGCCAAATCGATCAGGATCGGCACGAAGCCGTGGTCGCCGTGGCCGTGCACCGAGGGCGGGAGCCGGACGGTGGAGGCGCGCACGCCGCGGGCGACAAGCGATACTGCGGTGATTTCGGAGGCACGGGGATAGGTTTCGGTCGGAGGCATGGGCGGATCCTTCTCGGTGCCGACACGGCCGGGGGCAAAGCCGAGGCCGGCTGTGACCAGCAGCGGACGATCGGAGCCTTGGAGGGCTTCGCCGAGCGCCTCGATGGCGCGTCGGTCGCCGGCGCAGTTCTCGGCGAATTTCGAGAAATCGTGGTTGAAAGCCGTATGGATCACGGCGTCTGCCTCAGCCGCACCGCTCTTCAGGCTTTCCAGATCGTCGAGCGTGCCGTGATGGGCTTCGGCGCCGGCAGCCGCCAGTTGATCCGCTCCCTTGTCCGAGCGGGTGAGGCCCAACACCTTGTGCCCGGCTGCGATCAGTTCATTGACGACGGCCGAGCCGACCCAGCCGGTGGCTCCAGTAACGAATACGCGCATGTGTTATCTCCGTTTTGCTGGGAGACACATATCGGCTCTGCCTGTATCAGGGTAAAGTAGTGACATTATCATGGTATAAAGGCTAACAGGATGGATGAATTCGTTACCTCGGACAACCGGCTCGGTGCCTATCTGAAGGACCGCCGCGTCAGGCTCGATCCCGCCGCCTTCGGCTTTGCGGGAGAGAGGCGGCGCACGCCGGGTCTGCGGCGCGAGGAGGTGGCAAGCCGCGCCAATATCAGCCCGACCTGGTACACCTGGCTGGAGCAGGGGCGCGGCGGGGCGCCGTCTGCCGACGTGCTCGACCGGATCTCGCGCGCGCTGATGCTGACGGATGTCGAGCGCGAACATCTCTTCCTCATCGGCCTCGGTCGGCCGCCCGAGGTGCGCTACCACAGGCAAGAGGGCGTGACGCCGAGATTGCAGGGCGTGCTCGACGCGCTGGACCCGAGCCCGGCGCTGATCCGCACCGCGATCTGGGACGTCGTCGGTTGGAACCGGGCGGCAACCGTGCTTCTGACTGATTACGGTGCGCTGCCGCCTGAGGAGCGCAACGTGCTGAGCTTCATCTTCCTCGATCCGCGCGTGCGCGCCGCCCAATACGACTGGGAAAGTGTCGCCCGCTTCGTCGTCGCCGCCTTCCGCGTGGACGCGGCCCGCGCGGGTGCTGCAGCCGAGGTCGAGCCCCTCGTCGACGAACTCTGCCGCAAAAGCCCCGAATTCCTGGCGATGTGGAGGGATAACGACGTGCGCACACACGGCGAAGGCGCCAAGCACATCCGCCACCCCATTCTCGGCCCACTCGCTTTCGAATATTCCGCCTTCCAGGTGGATGGGCGGCCGGATCTCAGCATGGTGGTCTACAACCCGGCGACGCCGGAGGATGCGGCAAAGATCAGGGAGCTGGTGGGCGTGAGCTGAGCGGGTGTGTGAAGGGGTGGCGTTGTCGCTCTGTTGCAGTGGAGCTTCTTGACGCCCCTGATGCTGAGGTGTGCAGCCCATAGGGCGAAGTCCTCCAAGCATGACAAAGCTGTGAAAGGCTAAAATACCACTCATGATAGAAAAGTCATTGACCGTCCCGGTCTCAGCTGCTTTCCTCCCGATAGACCAAGGCGAATGGATCTTGAAGGAGATATCCATGACAGTGCTTGTAAAACCTGTGGCGGTCGATGATGTCAGCAGCGCTTCCGAGAATGAGGTGATCTCAGGAAATCTGCTGGATAATGATCTCGCCGGGGGCTCCGGCAAGTTCCTCAACTTCTTCGATGGCGAGCGGGCGCTTGCCAAGAAGGATGGTGCGATCACCGATATCGAGGGTGAATACGGCACTTTCCACGTCAAGGCCGACGGCTCTTATACCTATACGCTGAACGAGGCCGTTAAGGCGGGCTTCGTTGACGGGATGACGCTGACGGAGACGATCGGCTACAAGATCTCCGACGGTGCCGGCAATACCGATGTCGGCCACTTCACGCTTGACATTCACGGAGTCACGAGCCCGCCAATCGCGGTCGACGACGCCTTCTCCTTCCGCGAAGGAAGCGAGATGGCCCGCAACGTGCTTGCCAATGATCACCCGGGGGAGGCGGGCACGCTCTTCCTGCGTTCGGTCGAGGGCACCAGCATTCCTGCCGGGCCAGGGCAGACGACCGACGTGGCGGGTGAATTCGGCACCTTCCATTTCGCGGGCGATGGAAGCTTCACCTACGATCTCGATCCGGCCGTGAAGGTGGGCCTCGATGACGGCGAGCATGTCACGGAGAAACTCCAATATTACAAGATCTCCGACGGTGCCGGTCACGCGGATGTCGGCGTGATCACCCTGACCGTCGACGGCGTGACGGATGGGAAGTCGTTGAACACTCATCATGTCGAGGCCCAGGCGGATGTGGTGCGCCCCTTCCTGGACCATTACGAACTCCAGGGGGGCGCGGTCGATCCGCTAACGGGCAAGTATTACGTCAGCTCCGGCCGTGGTTTCCCAGATGATTCCATGGTGAGCATTTACGACAACGCCGCGGCATTCGAAGCCGACAACGCCAGCGGCGCCATCTCTCTTGGCGACTATGACAAGGGCGAATATGACATCGGCGGAACCTATTTTTCGGTCCGCGGCGGCGAGATCATCGGCCGAACCAACGAGGCGAGAGGCGAGGAGGACCCTTTCCCCGATCAGACCTATCTCGCAAAGTGGGATGCCGCAGACGGATCGCTCGATCAGCGGGGCGACCCAATCCCGGGCCTTATCGGCGAGAATGGGGCGGGTACGTTCGACTGGGGTGGATTCACGGCCGTCAATACGATGCAGGATTCGACCGGCATTTACGTCGTCGGCCGCATCGATGATTCCACCTGGCAGGTCTCCAAGCTCGATCCGGACACGCTGAACCCGATCGAGTCCAAAACCTTCGCCGCTGGCGGGCTCGGCTACGGCTTTGCCGTCGACGGCACGTTCTTCTTCGGCGATTCCTCCGGCAGCGAGCATATCGGCACGGCATTCGACTTTGCGACCGGGGTCAAGACAACGGTTGACGTCAACATCGCCATACCAGGAGACGACTTGATCACCAACGTGGTCTATGACTCAGCGGCGGATAATCTCTACCTCACCAACACCGGCATCGACGAAATCTCCGTGGTGCACAATATCTCGGACGTCCTGTTCGTCTAGCACGATGCCAGCACGAGGCGTCTCTGGCTGTCCCGGCATAGAGCGACGGGCCGTGCAGAACATGGATGGCGGCCGACGCCTTCAGCCGGCCGCTTGAACCGGTTTCGGCCGATGATCTGGAACCATGATCCCGCCGTACTGTTTAACTGGAAGGCGCGGAAGCGCCGATAACGGGGATGCCGATTGCCGGCCAACCCAGTAATGACGATCGGCCTTTCGGTTCGCCTATGGAGGAACACGACATGCAAACGACCCGATCGAAAGAACTGGCGGAGGAATACCTGCGGCTTGGCGGCAAACGGTTGGCGAAGATCGATGACAATATCGTTAAAATCCGCCACTGGGAGGATGACACGCCGGAGGCCGAGGCCTTCTGGCAAAAGCACATTGAGCCGCTGGATGACAAGCGCCGCATAGAGGTCGAAACGCACCTTCCCACGATCAACGACAGGTAATCGCGAATCAACGACCGGTGATCGCAGCGATTTCCCCGGAGCGCATGACATTGAAGCACAACAGCGCCGCGCGTCTGAAAAGACGCGGCAGGCTGTCGTGCTCGGATATGTCGCGCCGCTGCGCTTACTGCAGCGTGCGCGTCTGGATCTGCTCGGCGGCGTGAGGCGCAGATGCGGGCAGCGGGCTGCCTTCCAGACCGGTCGCCACCACCGAGACACGGAACTTGCCGTCGAGGCTGCGGTCGAAGATCGCGCCGACGACGATATCGGCGTCTTCCTGCACTTCGTCACGAATGCGGCTTGCCGCCTCGTCCACTTCGAACAGCGTCATATCCGAACCGCCGGAAATCGAGATCAGCACGCCCCTGGCGCCCCGCATGGAGATATCGTCGAGAAGCGGGTTGGCAATCGCCGCTTCCGCCGCCTTCATCGCGCGGCTCTCACCGGAGGCTTCGCCAGTGCCCATCATGGCGCGGCCCATGCCTGACATGACCGACTTCACGTCGGCAAAATCGAGGTTGATCAGGCCTTCCTTGACGATCAGGTCGGTAATGCAGCCGACGCCCGCATAGAGCACGCGGTCGGCCGTCATGAAGGCATCGGCGAACGTCGTTTTTGAATCGGCGATGCGGAAGAGGTTCTGATTGGGAATGACGATGACCGTATCGGCTGCCTGGCGAAGCGCCTCGATGCCGATTTCCGCCATCCGCATGCGGCGGTTGCCTTCGAAGGTAAAGGGTTTGGTGACGACGCCGACCGTCAGGATGCCGGCGGCACGCGCGGCACGCGCGATGACAGGTGCAGCACCCGTGCCCGTTCCGCCGCCCATGCCGGCGGTGACGAAGCACATGTGCGAGCCGGCCAAGTGGTCCATGATCTCATCGAGCGACTCTTCGGCGGCCGCATGGCCGACCTCAGGCAGCGAACCGGCGCCGAGACCCTCCGTCACATTCGCACCAAGCTGGATGCGGCGCGTCGCCTTGGAGGTGGCCAGTACCTGAGCATCCGTGTTTGCGGCGACGAATTCGACGCCCGCCAGCTTTTCCGCGATCATATTGTTGATCGCATTGCCACCACCGCCGCCGACGCCGATGACTGTAATATGCGGCCGTAGTCCAGAAATGCCGCCCTTGGCGTCCGTCATCGCGCTCTCCTTTGATGCTTCGTTCATGCCCACCCTCATATGCGGACGGCGAATCGGGCGTCAGGATACGCGAGCAACAAGGCAGAGGCGAGGCGAAAGACGTCTCGGGGGCAGCGAACCTTTTCACATGTGACTATCGTTCTCGACAGGAATGCGTCCGCGATCGCCGCTCACCGAAGTGCGGCGATGTGGTCTTCGAGGGTGATCTCTCCGCGATTGGGCTCGCGCGGCAATTCGGGGCCGTCGAGCGTCGCCTCGGTCATGCGCGTGTAGGAGCGGGCGGCGGCAGGCGAGAAGCCGAGCTTGCGAAAGCTTTCTTCGAGCTGGTCGCGCGGCGTCGTTTTCACCTTCACCGACTTTCCGACGACCGCGGAGAAAGCTGCGGCGACATCGGCGAAAGCATATCGCCGCGGTCCCTCCACATAGTTGATGCCGACATCACTGACTGAGCCTGCCAGGCGCGCGGCGGCCACCTTACCGAGATCGGCGGGAGAAACCATTGGCAAGATGAAGTCTTCGGGGAAGGCGGTGGTGATCATACCCTTGCGCGCCGGCTCCAGCAGCATATCGAGATTGGTATAATAGTAGGCCGCCCGGTTGACCGCCGCCGGAATGCCGCTTGCCTCAGCCAGGCGCTCGAACTCATACAGCACCGAGAGGTCGCCGACGCCATCGCCTTGCCTGGCGCCATAGGTCGATTGCACCACGAGTTTTTCAAGGCCCGAATCCGTCAGCGCTGTGGCAATGCTTCGTGCAGTCTTCAGCTCTTCGGCGTTCGTATCGGTGCCGGGATGTGCCGGCGGGTTGAGGAGAAAGGCGCGTCGGCCTCTCTGGAAAACAGCCCTCAGTGCCGCGCTGTCCAAGACATCAAGCACCACGGCCTCGACATTGCCACCGTCGACCGCGCTCGCCTTCTGCTCACTATGGACGAGCGCGAATATCTTCTCGCCCGCGGGCCTCAGCGTTTCGATGACACGGGACCCGACATTTCCCCCTGCACCCAGAACGATGTACATGATTTCCACCCGGCAGTTGTTTCGCTGCAAAACGAAGTCTCGGTGCCGATGGTTCCTGTCACGTGGCGTAAAGCTGTCGTCAGCCGCCTGCCGACACATTTATGGTGGAAGCCGACCGAGCGCATGGCCCCCTGGCGCGCCGATTTCGATCACAAGCGGTAACGGGGGTGAACCAAAGCCTCAGCGCGGTGTTTACAGACACGCCTCATAACTCCGAAAGGAACGCTTCCAATGCAAAGATTTCTGCTATCGGGCCTTGCCCTTGCCGCACTGGCCGGCACAACCTTCGCCCAGCAGCCGTCGGCTCCGCCATCCGCCGGGACTCCGCCCGCAGCGGCCGAACCCGGCTCGCCTCCTCTTCCGCCGTCTCCGTCCGCTCCTGATGACGATGAGCAGATGACGGACCGGCCGGATGCGCGGCCGGGAGATCGCCCCGATTACCGCTGGCATGGTCGGAGAGGCGACATGGGTTTCCGTGGTTTCCGTGGGCATCGCCCGCCACCGCCGTCCAAGGCAGCGCATTTCCGGATCGAGGATGGGAACACCCGGATCGATCTCAAATGCGCCGAGGACGAACCGATGAAGGCCTGCGCCGATCTCCTGCTCCAGGTTATAGACCGCCTGCAGGGGCAGGACTGATCATCCGCGCTTGAGGCGGGTGCCACACGATGATGCAACCGCCCGCGTCTTCTGCGGGCGGTTTCAGTGTGACGCGAACGCCGCCTCGCTCTCCGGTCATGTCAGCCTTGTGCCGAGGCTCTGCGGCACCGGTTGCAGATGCTCGGGACAAGCCCGAGCATGACGGAAGGGGTTGCCGCGTCCTCTCACGCCTGTTGTTGGGTGTGCGGCATCCTCCAACATCCCTCATCCTGAGGTGCGGAGGCCAAAGGCCGGAGCCTCGAAGGACACGCCGCAACGCTGCTCCTTGCATCCATCCGATGCCGGCGCACCGAGAGACAAGAACGTTCGTGCTGTTGCATCGACCGATCGATGTCGTCGGTTCACTGCGTGACGCGGGCTGCCGAGGTTGCGGAGTAGCGGTCGCCGTGGATCTCGATGCCTGAGAAGACCGCATCGATCCCGGCCAGTTCCTCCGATGTGAAGGTGATGTCGGCGGCAGCGATATTCTCTTCCAGCCGGTGCAGCTTGGTGGTGCCGGGAATGGGGATGATCCAGGGCTTGAGCGCCATCAGCCAGGCGATGGCGATCTGGGCCGCGGTGGCGTTTTTGCGGGCGGCGATGGCCTCGATCGCATCGACCACCGGCTGGTTCGCCTTGCGGTTTTCGGCCGAGAGGCGCGGATTGGTGTGGCGGTGGTCGTTGCCGCCTTCGAAACTGGTGTTCTCGTCCATCTTGCCGGCGAGGAAGCCGCGGCCGAGCGGGCTGTAGGGCACGAAGCCGATGCCAAGTTCTTCGACGATGGGCAGGATTTCCCGCTCCGGATTGCGCCACCACAGCGAATATTCGCTTTGCAGGACGGTGACGGGCTGGACGGCATGGGCGCGGCGGATGGCTTCGCTTCCTGCTTCGGAGAGGCCGAAATGCAGCACTTTGCCGGCGCCGATCAGATCCTTGACCGTGCCTGCCACCTCTTCGATCGGTACCGCAGGGTCGACCCGATGCTGGTAGAAGATATCGATGCGATCGGTGCGAAGCCGCTTGAGGGCTTCTTCGATGACCACACGGATGCTTTCGGCCGGCTATCCAGGCCGACTTCCGGCCGGCCATCCCTGAAGCCGAATTTCGTCGCGATCACTACCTGATCGCGGATCGGCGCCAGCGCCTCGCCGACGAGTTCCTCGTTGGTGAACGGCCCGTAGGCTTCGGCAGTGTCGAAGAATGTGACACCCCGCTCATGCGCTGCCCGCAGGAGCGCGACGGCATCACCAGGCTCCATCGCCGGCCCGCGATGGTAGTTCAGCCCCATGCAGCCGAAGCCGATCGCCGAGACGTCAGGGCCTCTTTGGCCGAGCTTGCGCTTGATCATTTCAAGTCCTCCTTCCCAGATTTGATCCCAAGATAGGGCAAAGCCCGGCGGCGATTAGCCGGAGATATCGGCATGAACTTATGAGGTCCGCTCATGAATTTCCCGGATCGCTCGGAGAGGACGAACCGGGATCGGGTAAAAAGCTGAGGGGCTTGCGTTATGACGCCAGGCGAAACGCGCCGCTGCGCATAGCCTCGATCACCGCGCGCAACGTGTCTTCCCTCTCGTGCCCCTCCGTCGAGACCACATGTTGCTCGAACGGACCCAGTGACGAGAATTGCTGATGGAGCGCGGCAATAGGGCCGGGATCGGTCAGCGTGTCGCCGCCGCGCTCCCGGCAGCGCCGGATGGCGACATCGAGCGGCGGACGCAGGACCACGTAGTGGAGGGGTGCCGCGATTTTCCGGAACGGTTCCAGGAACCACGGCCCGACGATGCCGTCCACGACGACGAAGTAGCCGCCGCCGGCATAGCCTGACGCCGCCTTCGTCAACACGTCGACGACAACGACATTCTGCTCATGCGCTTCCGGCAGATAGGGCGGGATCACGCCGTTCTTGATGAAATGCCAGAAGTCGTCGGAATGAAGATGGACCTTCGGCGAGCCGGGGCTCGCTGGCGAGCGCCTCGGCCGTCGTGGTTTTCCCGGAGCCCGGCGGCCCGGTGAGAATGAGAACTTCGCCCGTGTGGTTCATAGCATGGCAATTTCGCACGAAGCAGCATCGTTTCGCAATTAGCCGATAGGGGGTCGGTAATAGCCCGGCATGACCCCTTTCGTTCTGAAGAAGCCGCTGAAACGGCAGCTACTCCGGCAGTCCCGCCATCCTGAGAGCCTCGATATATCGGCTGCGATCGTCCGGTCGCCGGAACGGTGGAAGTACGTCGGCGAGATCGGAAAGCCGGAGGGAGGGATCCAACAGGCACAGGCGGGCGATCGTTTCGCGGGCTTGCACAAGCCGCCCGGCCATGGCCTGGCTCGCCGCCATCACGCGCATGGCGCTCGGGTAGTTCGGCTGGTGGTGTAGCGATTTTCCTGCCCAGGCGGCAGCATCGTCATAGTGGCCGGCGCAAAAATGCGCGAGACCGATGTTGAACTGCCAGGCAAAGAGGCGCGGATCCAAAGGGCTGAGACGCATGGCAAGTGTAGCGTGTTCAACGGCCTTATCGGGTTCGCCCAGGCAGGCCTTCACCCAACTGCTGACGCCGAGCGCAGCGGCCAGATTCGGGTTGAGGAAGAGTGCGCGATCGATGCAGGCCGCACTGTCATCGAGATCGCCGCCGACATAACCGATAACATATCCGCCGTAGGTGAGCGCAACCGCATCGTCCCAGCCGAGTTCGACCGCTCTCCGGGCCAGCCGGGTGGCTTCGGCAGTCTCGTCTGCGGGATTGAGCATCCAGCCATTGCTCTTTCGTGTGGCGTAGCAGCGTGCCGCTCGGGCATGGGCTGTGGCGAATTCCGGGTCACGCTCGATCGCCTTCCTGAAAAGCCGCAAGGCCTCGTCGACGACCGATCTGTTGGTAATCGTCCGGTCGAAGGCCGCCAGGCCGCGGAGATAGTAGTCGTAGGCGTCGAGGCTCTCGGTCGGCTTGCGTTTGGCACGCTCGATCTCAGCTTCCTCCACTTTCGGCGTTATGGCGCCGACGATGCTCGAGGCGACCTGATCCTGAAGATCGAAGACATTCGCCAGGGTTCCGTCAAAACGATCGGCCCAAAGATGTGTACCGGTCGACGTATCGATGAGCTGCCCGGCAATGCGCAGGCGGTCACCCGTCCGGCGCACACTCCCTTCGACGACGTAGCGTACGTCCAGCTCACGCCCGACCTGCTTTATGTCGACCGCCTGACCTTTGTAGGTGAAGCTCGAATTCCGGGCGATGACGTAGAGATGGCGGAATTGAGCAAGCGCTATGGTGATGTCCTCGACGATGCCGTCGGCAAAATATTCCTGCTCCGCGTCGCCGCTCAAATTCTGAAACGGCAATACGGCAACAGATGGCCGATCGTGATGTTTCGCCGGGGCTGAGACGGCCTGCGCCTGCAGCGCGAGGTCGGGGCTCGGTGTGATCGGCGGATGTCCGGTTCCCTGCCGCGATTGCAGCGAAGCTGCCAGGGAGGACGTCTGTGCTTCTGGTTCAGCCTGAAGATGCTTCTTCAAGAGCGCCCGGCAGGCTTCGTACTGGCGCAGAGCCGCGTTTTCGTGGCCCCTCAGAGCGTGGATCCGCATCAGCGCCCGATGGGCGGCCTCCACGGTCGGGTCCGCAGCGAGCAGCCTCTCAGCCAGCCCTTCGCAGGCCGGTTCTTCCGCGGTGCCTGGCTCGGAAAGCGCTTGGCTCAGCCGCTCCACCAGTTGCAGTGCCTTGCGTTGATATGTGCTGCGATAGGGTCCGAACCACTCGTCCAACCCGTCCGGAATGGCCTCGCCTGAGATCACCTCGCCGCGGTAGAGATCGGCGGCGAAGGCGAGATCGGCGGTCCGGCCGGCCTCCAGTTTACGGTCGAAGATCGAAATGTCGGTTTCATCAGGACCTGTTATCAGCGCGACGGTCTCCTGATCCCCGTCAATGTAGACGGTGGCATCCCCGCCAGCGGGAAACGATCGCCTGATATCGACCAGCGCCTGGCGCAGGCTGTTGCGGGCCTGCTCATTGCTTCGTCCTGGCCAGAAAGCTTCGGAAAGCAGTTCCCTGCGATGGCCGCGGCGGCCTGCAAGCACCAGGGCAGCAAAAAGAAGTGACGTCTTGCGCGTGGCGAAGCGGATTTGCCGGTGCTCCCGGGACATCACTTCAAGGCCACCCAGCAACCTGATGCGCAAAGATCGTCTCCCAGATTTCGACCGCGACCGCAGAATAGCATTTCGGCAGATAGATTTAACACCGATTTAGCGGCGGCTTGTCGAAGTTTTCCTGGCCGTTCACGCCGAACCGAACAGCCGGAATACGCCCGCGTGTCAGGCTTCCACTTGCAAATCTCACAAATGGGAGACTGAAAATGGCTCACACGGAAACTCACGCCGGCATCAGCGCGCCGAAAGGACAGTTGTTCGGGTTCAGGCCGAACAGCGTAGCAATCATTGTCGCTGCCCTGAGGAGGTGGCAGCGGAGCGTCGCAAGACGGAAGGCATTGGCAGATCTGACGCCCGACCAGCTGAGGGACATCGGCCATCCCCAAATCAATCGACCCGTGCTCGAAATCAAAGCAGGGCTGATGACGAAGTTGATGTCAATGCGATAGTCCGAATGTTCGACTGCGCGGACGCGTCGGCTGCCGGTCGACAAGGCGAGGATCCAAGATGCAAGCTTGGCGCCAGATTCGATTGGCAGCAGGCAATCGTTGATTCCCACTCTGTCTGGGCAGGGACCGTTGATCTGGCATTCACCCTTCGCCATCAGTCGTCAGTTTTTCCGCCGCGGCGATTTCGACTATGATGGGACGCTGGAACGATAGCGAGGGCACGGCATGATCGATCATATTACCATTGCAGTGAGTGACCTTGAGAAGAGCAAGCTGTTCTATGAAACGCGCTCTCGACCCTCTGGGCTATCGCCGTACCTTCGGGAAGGAGGGCGTGTTCTGGGCCTTCGATGTCGGCGGCAGCCTGTTCGAGATCCAGCACACCGACGACAAGCCGCCTCTGACGCGTTTGCACGTTGCCTTCCGGGTTCGGAGCAGGGCGGAGGTCGAGGCGTTTTATCGGGCCGCGCTCGAAGCCGGCGCCCGGGACAACGGCGCGCCCGGCCTGCGGCCGGAATATGAAGAGAACTATTATGCCTGCTTCGTTCTCGATCCCGACGGATACAATATCGAAGCGATGCTCAACGAGCCGGCGCCACAAGGGTGAGCGCAGGGCTCTGCCCAAAGAATGCAATCGAGGGGAGGTGGATATGTCGAGTTTCAGGAATGCCGTTGTCTCTTTGCCCGGCAAGGAGCGCGTGGCGAGCACGCCCTTCGGCGCGAGGATCGTCATCCATGCCACGGCCGCCGAGACCGGCGGCGCGTTCGGGATGTGGGAAACCTTCACGCCGCCGGGTCATGGTCCGGCCCCGCACACGCACACCCGGGAGACGGAAGTCTTTCGGGTCGTTCGCGGTCTCTATCGATTCCAGTGCGGCGACGAGGCGTTCGACACGCCTGTGGGAACCGTCGTCGTTCTGCCGCCACATGTACTGCACAGCTGGCGAAACATAGGCGACGAACCCGGCCAGATGTTCGGCACGGTCACGCCGGGCGGCTGCGAGCAATTGTTCATCGATATCGAGGCTTTTGGTGCCGATACGCCCGAGAAAATCGCGGTAATCGAAGCGCGACTGGGGATCATCAACGACATCACGCTGGCCCTCGGATTGACGGCACCGCAACCGCGCTGATTGGTCGTCAGGGAGTCGAGCGGGTCTGTCTATTGTCGGCGTGATCGCTTTCGCGGCATGGCACTCTCTCAAGAGTCCTGTCGCTTGGAAATATCCGTATGTCCTAACCGCGCTGCGTCCATGTCACCGACGCGCGCATTGGTCTTGAGGAGGCACATTTGATGCTTACGATTGGGTCGATTGTCTGGGGTGTGAGGGATGTTGCGCGCGCCATCGAATTCTGGCGCGCGGCCTTGAATTATAAACCTTTGCGAGAGCCGTCGGAAGATTGGGCCATTCTTGTCCCGGTCACGGGCGAAGGACAGCAGATGGCGATCACGATCGTTTCATCCGACCCCACCACCCACCAGCGCCATCATCTCGATCTCTATGCATCCGATCAGCAAGCCGAGGTCGAGCGGCTGTTGTCTCTTGGAGCGCAGCGTGTGGGTTGGCGCTATCCCGAAGGCGCGGACTATATCGTTCTGGCTGATCCTGATGGAAACAGGTTCTGCGTCGTTCAGAAGGAGATGGAACAAACCGGCGTCGCCAATCCATCCGCTTGATCCCGAAGGTGCGGGAAAAGGCGCGCGGCGCTGTAGGGCGTAATGCCGAAGCGATTTTCAGGAAGAACAGCCCCGTCAATGATTGGCGGGGCTTTTTGCTGTCTGGCGGCAGGCGAGTTCAGATGACCTGGCCGCCGGAGACTTCGATGCGCTGGGCGGTGATCCAGCGGTTGTCGTCGCCGATCAGGCTTGCGATCATCGGGCCGATATCGTCGGGCACGCCGACGCGGCCAAGCGCGATCATGCCGGCGAACTGGCTGTTGAGGTCGGGCATGTCGCGGACGGCGCCGCCGAGGAAATCGGTTTCGATGGCGCCGGGCGCGACGGTGTTGACCGTAATGCCGCGGCTGCCGAGTTCCCTGGCGAGGTAGACGGTGAGGATCTCGATTGCGCCTTTGGCGGCCGAATAGGCGGAGAAGCCGGGATAGGAGACGCGGGTGAGGCCGGAGGAAAAGTTGACGATGCGGCCGCCATCGGCAAGCAGCGGCAGCAGCGCCTGGGTGAGGAAGAACACGCCCTTGACATGGACGTCGAACAGCGCGTCGAACTGCGCCTCGGTGGTCTCGGCAAACATTGCCATTTCGCCGTGGCCGGCATTGTTGACGAGGTGGTCGAAGCTATCGCGCCGGAACTTGTCGTGCAGCGCCTTACGGACCTGATCGGCGAAGGCGGGGAAGGTTGCGACATTGCCGACATCGAGCGGCAGGGCGACAGCCTTGCGGCCCATGGCTTCGATTTCGCCGACCACGGCTTCGGCCTCGGCCTTGCCGCTGCGGTAGGTCAGGATGACATCGCCGCCATGGCGGGCGATGCTGACAGCCGTGTTGCGGCCGAGGCCGCGGCTGGCGCCGGTGACGATTGCAATCTTGCTCATTTCGAAACTCCTTCGTGGTGTGTTGGTGCGACGATCGGAAAAGACGGGCGAGGCCCGTTGCCCGAAGCGCCTGACATTTTGCCTATTTCGCCGAATCCTGTACCGGCATGGGAGATTTCAGTCATCGAAGACCTCCTTGCGTTCGGCGATCCGCTGCGATCAGGCGTCTCGTCTCTCTGACGGTGTGACTATCTCAGAGGGAAGACGGGTGGTGTTGCCGGAATCGCTAGGGATATTGCCTAAACCTCCAATTTCGGCTTAGGGTGGCTCGACTGCAGGAGAGGCCAGGGATGACAGAGACGCTATTGGAAGCCGTTCGCCGTTATACGGAGACCCATGCCGATCTCTCCGGCCTGGCGCGCACGCCGATTCCAGGCCTTGCCACCATCCGCGCGACGATGCCGAGCGACATGCAATATGCGATCTCCAAGCCGCTGGTGGCGCTTGTCGTGCAGGGTGCCAAGCGCGTGACGATGGGCGATGACGTGTTCGATTTCAGCGCCGGGGACTCGCTGCTGATCACGGCCGATGTGCCGACGGTGAGCGAGATCACCGCGGCAAGCGTCGGCCGGCCCTATTACTCGCTGGTGCTAGACCTCGACCCGGCGCTGATCGCCGAGCTCAGCGTCGAGATGAAGCTCGCCCGGGTGGCGGATGGCGCGACGGTGCGCGTCGAGCCGACCGATACGGAAGTGGCGGATGCGGCGCTGCGGCTGATGCGCCTGCTCGACCGCCCGGCCTCGGTGCCGGTGCTGCAGGCGCAGCTGGTGCGGGAGATGCATTACTGGCTGCTTGCCGGCCGGCACGGCACGGCGATCCGCCGGCTCGGTTGGCCGGATGGCCATGTGCGGCGCGTGGCGCGGGCGGTGGCAGTGCTGCGCGCCGAGTTCGCCGAGACCGTGCCGGTGGAGAGGCTGGCTGCGGTGGCAGGCATGAGCCCATCCTCTTTCCACCAGCATTTTCGCGCCGTCACTTCGCTCTCACCCTTGCAATTCCAGAAGCAGCTGCGGCTGATCGAGGCGCGGCGGCTGATGCTTGCCGAAGGTGTCCCGGCCAGCCACGCCGCCTTTGCCGTCGGCTATGAGAGCGTGCCGCAGTTCACCCGGGAATACGGCCGCATGTTCGGCCTGTCGCCGGTCAGGGACATGAAGGCGGCGCGCGACCGGGGGCCGGTGGCGGCTTAGAGCGGCATCCACCAACAGCCCTCATCCTGAGGCGTGTAGCCCGTAGGGCGGAGCCTCGAAGGGCACGCCGCAACGCTGCTCCCTGCATCCATCTGGCGCCGGCGCACCCGCCTCGTCCTTCGAGGCGCTGCCGCTCATCGGTCCGGTACACCCTCAATCCCGCGCCGTCGGATATTCGATTGCACTCGTGGCGTATTGGCGATGACATGCCAGGCTATCTGGCGAGCGCCAGTATCAATGTGTGCGTCTCAATCATCGGAATGTGCATTGCGGCTGTAGCCCAAACGGCAACCGAGAACATTACCGCCGCAATCCTGATTCCGACCGGCCTCATTATTTTCTCCGGTCGATCCGATATCGCGAGATTTCGGTATATTCAGACGTGCAGCAACACGATCCCTTCGGGGCACCTCAGGATGAGCCTCTCTTGGACGCCGTCGCCCGCCAGGCCGCCGGTGGGGTGGCGAAGGCGCGGGAGAAGGCGCGGTTGAAGGCGGCTTCGGTGGCATAGCCGGCGTCATAGGCGATCGCCGCGATCGGCTGACCCGATGTGGCGAGCGCGACGCTTGCGAGATAGAGCCGCCAGTCGCGGATATAGCGGATCGGCGATGTCGAGAGCATCGTCTGAAAGCGATCAGCGAGGGCGCTTCGCGACATTCCCGATGCCGCAGCCAATTGCTCCAGCGACCAGTCACGTTTGGGATCGTCGTGAATGAGGGAGAGGCAGCGCGACAGCGCTGGGTCGCCAAGCGCTGCCAGCCAGCCGACCGAGCTGGGCTCGGCCATCATGATCTGGTGGCGCAGGATCTCGATGAAGATGATTTCCGTCAGCCGCGGCAGCATCGAGACGCCACCGGCACGCGGCCGGTCGACCTCCTCGACCATCTGGCGGATGATGGTGCGCAGCCAGTCGCCGTCATTGGCGGCCCGCGTTCTGACATGGATCAGTCTGGGCAGGGCCCGCCGAAGCGGCGCAAAGCTCAGCCCATCCCACTGCAGATAGCCGCAGAGCAGCCGCACGCCTTGTGTCTCGTCGCCGTAGCGCAGCACGGGAATCTCACGCCATGGCTTCTGTGGCAGGTCGCGGGTCGGGAGCACCAGCTTGCCGTCTCTTCCCGCGCCGAGCTGATGTCCGGTGCCGAAGGGAAAGACCAGCACGTCGCCGGCCTCAAGATCGGTCTCTTCGTCTTCCACTTTCAGCCAGCAGCGGCCGGCCACAACGATGTGAAACGGCATCGTGCCCGATGCCTTTGCCGAAAGATTTGCAAGCGACGGCGCGGCATCGGTCTGCCAGTCGCCCGTCGGCATGAAGCAGAATTGCAGCGATCCCGAAAGGCGGATCGTCGAAAGCAGCGCCGACAGCACGTCGTCGCGCGCGACACCCGCAGCGTCTGGATTTTCGGACAAGGCTTCACGCATTCCGGCCAAATACGCGCGCCGCGCGCCCTCCTATCATCAGTGCGTTCAAACCAACTGAAGGAGAATACTATGCAAACGGCAACCGACAAACTGGTCGTGCTCGTCACCAAGGGCATCGAATCCGAATTGTCCTCCGTCGCCTTCACCATCGCCAATGGCGGCATCACCGCCGGGCTGAAAGTCTCGGTTTTCCTTACCAGCACCGGGATCGACCTGGTGCGCAAGGGTGGCCAGCAGATGACGCATGTGCCGCCGCTCGATCCGCTCGCGAGCCTGATCGAGAATTTCCAGCAGCGCGGCGGCACGATCTGGGCCTGCCCGCCCTGTGTCACCTCGCGCGGTTACACGCAGGAGGACATGCTCGACGGCGTCGTCATCGTCGGCGCCAGCGCGATGCATGCTGAGATCAAGGAAGGTGCGGCGACGCTGTCGTTTTAATCACGCACGCGCCGGGCGGAAGCTATTCTTGCGCTCGGAGATATACTTGTGAGAGTGTAACCTAATACATGCGATGCTGCATGATACGGGCGCGCAGGGGCTTCGATGACATCCGTCAGGGTCAATGAGCTGATATCGGTGGCGGGACAGCCCAATGCCGCGGACTTTGCCGATTTCGCGGCGCGCGGCTTTGCCGGCGTCATCAATGCCCGGCCGGATGGCGAGGAGCCGGATCAGCCCGGCAATGCTGCGGAAAAGGCGGCGGCCGCCGCCGCCGGGCTTTCCTACGGCTTCGTGCCGGTGAAGGGGTCCGAGGTCACCGAGGCCGATATCCGCGCCTTCCAGGCAGCGATGACGCAAGCGAAGGGGCCGGTCGTTGCCCATTGCAAGAGTGGCACTCGGGCGCTGACGCTTTATGCGCTGGGCGAGGTACTCGACGGGCGGATGCAGCCCGGCGACGTCGAGGCTTTCGGTCAAAGCCTCGGCTTCGATCTTGCTGGCGCGCGACATTTTCTGGAGAAACGGGCGAGGCAGGCACCTCATGTGACGGCCTTCTTCGAGCCCCGCACCTGCAGTGTGCAATATGTCGTTTCCGACCCGGAGACGAAACGCTGTGCCATCATCGACCCGGTGCTCGATTTCGACGAGATGTCGGGGGCGACGGGGACGGTCAATGCCGATGCCATCCTTGCTCACATCGAAAGCGAAGGGCTGACGGTCGAGTGGATCCTCGACACCCATCCGCATGCCGATCATTTCTCCGCCGCGCATTATCTGCATGAGAGGACCGGCGCGCCGACCGCAATCGGCAGTCATGTCACCGACGTCCAAAAGCTCTGGAAGGAGATCTATAACTGGCCGGCGCTTGAAACCGACGGCTCGCAATGGGACCGGCTTTTTGCCGATGGCGACACCTTCGAGATCGGTGCGCTTAAAGCCCGCGTGATGTTTTCGCCGGGCCATACGCTTGCCTCGATTACCTATCTGATCGGCGACGCCGCCTTCGTGCACGATACGGTGTTCACGCCGGATTCGGGCACGGCGCGCACGGATTTCCCGGGCGGCAGCGCTAGCGCCCTCTGGCAGTCGATCCAGGCCATCCTGTCGCTGCCCGAGGAGACCCGCCTCTTTTCTGGCCACGATTATCAGCCCGGCGGCCGGCACCCGCGCTGGGAAAGCACGGTGGCGGCGCAGAAGCGCGCCAACCCGCATATATCAGGCATCGACGAGGCCGGCTTCGTGGCGCTGCGCCAGGCGCGCGACCGCACGCTGCCGAAGCCGAAGCTTATGCTGCACGCGCTGCAGGTGAATATCCGCGGCGGGCGGCTGCCCGAGCCGGAGGGGAATGGCCGGCGGTATCTGAAGATACCGCTGGATGCGTTGTGAGGGTAGGCGTGGCCGTGGCAACCGCCGCATCGTTCAAAGCGCGCTTTCCACATCGGTCCTGACGAAGTCGTCGCCGACAAATAGCAGCCGGCACGCATGTTCCCGAGCCACCTCATAGGCGAAGCAGTCGCCGAAGTTCAGGCTGGCGGGATGGGCGCCTTTGCCCCAGGTGCGGTAGGCTTCGGCGATGCGGCGGGCGGAGGCAGGGGTGACGGCGACGATTTCGAAGCCGAGGCCGTCGATCAGTTGTTCCATTTCATCGCCGACGTTGCGACGGGCCGAGACGATCAGGGCTTCGGCGACCGTGCCGGCGGAGATCAGGAGATCGTCGTCGGCTTCGAGGACGGCAATCAGGGCATCGGCTTGTGGTTCGCCAAGCACGATCGCCATCAGGGCGGAGGTGTCGACGGCGATCATTCGGGCAGGCCGTCATCGCTATAGAGGAAATCCTGGCTGCGTGCGGCCGGCGGCCCGTCGGCGGCTTTGGCAATGGCGGAGGCCCGCACCGCTTCCATGAGCGTCCGGCGGGATTTCCGATCGGGCGCTGCCCTCACCGGAACCAGCTTCACGGCGGCATGACCGTGCCGGGTGAGGATGACCTCGTCCCCGGCTTCGGCGCGCCGGACCAGTTCGGTCAATTGTCCCTTGGCATCCGTCACAGACACTCGCATCGTTCGCACTCTCCAGGACCAGTGCAGACCAGTTTCTTCTGGAAAATTAGACCATTCGCTGGACCATATCAACGGATAATCTTCGCAGGTCACGGACGGCGCGGGGATAGTTCGCGCAGCGAACGGCGGCATGAAGCCATGTGCGATATATTTATCCGCTGGCGGCATGGCGCCTTCGGAATAATCATTGACGGCACATGGGCGGGCGACGTAACTGGGCGCGACGGTTCCCTGAAGATGACTCCAAGGGGATTAATAGGGAACACGGTGAGGACGACCCAGTAGGGACCGAGACCGTGGCTGCCCCCGCAACTGTAAGCGGATTGTCGATCATCTCAGGAGTGGCCAGCGACTGGCCATCTCTGAAGGGCTCATGGCCCTGCCACTGCGAGATATCGCGGGAAGGAGGATGAAACGACGGATATCCGCAAGCCAGGAGACCTGCCGTCAATCACGATCCAATCAACCGGGCGGGGATGCCCGGACAAGGAACAGATATGATTGACTTGCTGAACCTTCGCCGAATTCCGGCATGCATCCGTCTCGATTGGGCCTTCTGCGGCTAGGGCACGCCAAAGCGTGCTTTCGGTCCGCGCATATGCGCGGAACGGCCGTGATTTTTCCCTTCATCGAGGTTTTCCATGCGCCAGATTCTCGCCACCATGACATTTGCCTTCGGGCTCGCCGGCCTTGCAGCACCAAGCCTTGCCGCGACCCGATATCCCTTGACCATCACCAATTGCGGCCAGCATGCGACCTTCGAAAAGGCGCCATCCAAAGTCGTTTCGACCGGTCAGGGCATGACCGAAGTGCTCTTCTCGCTCGGCCTTGCCGACAAGATCGTCGGAACGGCCGTCTGGGTCGGTCCCGTCCTGCCGCAATATGCCGAGGCCAACAGCAAGATAAAGCGGCTTGCCGACAATGATCCGAGCTTCGAATCTGTCGTCGGGCAGGAGCCCGACCTGGTGACGGCCGAGTTCGAATGGCATGTCGGCGCACAGGGCTCGGTCGGCAAGCGGGAACAGTTCAAGGATCTCGGGATCAATACCTATCTCGCGCCGGCCGATTGCGTCGCCAAGGTCAACACCGATGGCGGCGACGGCGTGCGTCGGGAACTGTTCACGATGGAGCTGATCTACCGAGAGATCGCCGAGCTCTCGGAGATCTTCGACGTGAAGGAACGCGGCGATGCGCTGATTTCGGAACTGAAGAAGCGCGAGGCGGATGCCGTCGCTTCGATATCAGGCGCCTCGGGCAAGAAGCTGCCCGTCGTCTTCTGGTTCTCCAGCAAGGAGGTCAATGGCGACGCCTTCATCGCCGGTAAAAACAGTGCGCCGGCCTATATTCTGAAGACGATTGGCGCGAAGAACGTCGTCACCACGGAAGAGGAATGGCCGCTGGTCGGTTGGGAAACCATCGCCCAGGCGAATCCAGCGGTGATCGTGCTCGCAACCATGGACCGCCGCCGTTACGCCGCTGACGATCCCAAGATCAAGGTCGATTTCCTCGAGAACGATCCTGTGACCAAGGAACTGGACGCGGTCAAAAACAAGCACTTCGTGATGATGGACGCGCAGTCGATGAACCCGACGATCCGCACGATCGACGGTATCGAGACATTGGCGAACGGCATCAAGTCCTTCGGCCTGGCGCAGTGAAGGCAGTGTCGGTCCGGCAACAGGGATGGTGGGCGCTTGCCGCGCTCACCATGGCAGCACTTCTCCTGCTCGGGCTGATGGTGAGTCTTGCCGTTTCGATCGGCGAGATCGCCATCCCGCTTGCGACAACGGCGGAGGCGGTTTCGAACCGCCTGTTCGGAACGGATTTCCAGCTCAGCCGCATCCACCAGGGCATCGTCTGGGATTATCGTCTGAGCCGCGCGCTCGTCGCTGCCAGCGCCGGCGCGTCGCTCTCGCTTTCAGGCGCGATCCTCCAGGCGCTGCTGCGCAATCCGCTGGCCGAACCCTACGTGCTCGGCATCTCCGCCGGCGCCTCGACGGGCGCGGTCTGCGTGATGATCCTCGGCTTCGGCTACGGCGCGCTCGGCCTGTCGAGCGGCGCCTTCATCGGTGCGGTCATTGCCTTTCTGCTGGTCGGCATCCTGGCGACGGGTACGGGGGGAACCGGCGAGCGCATCATCCTGTGCGGCGTCGCCGGTTCGCAGCTCTTCAATGCACTGACCTCCTACATCGTGACGACATCGGCGAATGCCGAGCAGGCGCGCGGCATCCTGTTCTGGCTGCTGGGTTCGCTCAGCGGCGTGCGCTGGCCCGATGTCTATCTGTCAGTGCCAATCGCTCTTGCCGGCTTCGTCATCTCAATGGCCCACGTGCGGGCGCTCGACGCCTTCGCCTTCGGCACGGATGCCGCCGCCTCGCTCGGCATTGCCGTACGCCGCGTCCAGATCGTGCTGTTCGCCATGACGGCGGCGATGACGGCAAGCGTCGTCAGCATGGTGGGTTCGATCGGATTCGTCGGCCTCGTCATCCCCCATGCCGCCCGCTTCCTCGTCGGACCGGCGCATAGGCGGCTGCTGCCGGCAACGGCGCTCGGCGGCGCGATCTATATGGTCGGCGCCGATATCATTTCGCGCATCATCATCCCGCAGCAGATCCTGCCGATCGGGGTCGTCACCGCGCTCTTCGGCGCACCGGCCTTCGCCGTCATTCTCTGTCGCGTGCGGGGGAAGGCATGAGTATCAGCATCGACGAGGCGAGCTTTGCCGCCGGTAATATCGTCATCGTCAACGGCGTCAGCCTGACGGTGGAAAAGGGCAAGGTGCTCGGTCTGCTCGGGTCGAACGGTTCCGGCAAATCGAGCCTTCTCAGATTGATCTGCCGGCTGCGCAGGGTTCGCAGCGGCATCATCCGGCTGGGCGACGACGACATTTCCTCGCTACCGCGCGCAGCGCTTGCGCGTCGCGTCGCCTTCGTCGAGCAGCAGTCGACGACCGACCGTGCGCGACGTCGCGCGGCTCGGCCGCACGCCGCATCGCGGGCTGCTGTCGTCCTGGGGTGCCGGAGACGACGCCGCCGTCGACGAGGCCCTGTCGCGGGTGGGCATGCAGGAGAGGGCGGGCCAGCTCTGGCAGACGCTGTCGGGCGGCGAGCGCCAGCGGGTGCATATTGCCAGATCGCTGGCGCAGGCGCCGAGCGAACTGCTACTCGACGAGCCGACCAACCATCTCGATATCCAGCATCAGCTCGACATTCTCTCGCTGATCTCGAAGCTCGGCATCACCTGCATCGTCGCGCTGCACGATCTTAATCTGGCGGCGATGTTCTGCGACAGGCTGGCGGTGCTTCAGAAAGGCGAGATCGTCGCCTCCGGCGCGCCCGAGGAGGTGCTGACCGAGGATATGATCGGCCGGGTCTTCGGCGTTCGCGCCCATGTCCAGAAATCGGCCGTGCACGGCCGGCATCAAATCCAATACGTCATGGATTGACGGATGGTCGGGAATTTCGATCTCAACGAGGAGATCCGGGATTGTTGGTCGAGACGGTCGGAGACCTTCGACCTCGCTTTCGGCCGTAGGATCGCCAGGGGTCACGAGGCTGTCTCTTCATGTATGCCGTCCTGCCAAACCGCTGGGGAGTCTCGAAGGTCCAAGAGAGCCTCATCCTGAGGCGCCCGAAGGGCCTCGAAGGGCGAGACGGGTGCGCCCGCCTTGGGATTAGCAGCGCAAGGAGCAGCGCTGCAGCGTGTCCTTCGAGGCTTCGCCCTGCGGGCTGCGCGCCTCAGGATGAGGGGCGTTGGAGGTTGCCGCGCCCGGGCGCCGGGGGTGCTGCGGGTTTGCTCTTGCTGTTCCAGCGCCGCAGTCCCTGCCGTTGCCAATACGCCAAAGTCCAAGAGCCTGATCCCATAGAGGCTTGTCGTCATATCCGCCAACCGCTATCTGGTGTTGACTCAAGGCGGACCCGCCGAAAACGACAAGGCCTTTCATGATCCCCAATTTCCTGGTCACCCATTCCGGTGGCTTTCATGCCGACGAATTGCTGTCGAGCGTCATCCTGACCCGGCTTTTCCCGCAGGCTCGTATCGTTCGCAGCCGCGCGCCGGAGTGGATCACGCCGGGCGAAGATCGGATCATCTATGATGTCGGCGGATCCTATAACCCTGCTGCCGGGATATTCGATCACCACCAGCGCGGCGCGCCGCTGCGCGAGGATGGCCAGCCCTACAGCTCGTTCGGGCTGATCTGGAAGCATTACGGCCGTGACTATCTCGCAGCCTCCGACCTTCCCGAAGCGCATGTCGAGGCGATGCATGGCTCTTTCGACGACGGCTTCGTGCTGCCGATCGATCTGACTGATAATGGCGCGCTCAGCCCATCCGGGCCGCTGGCCGGGCTGACGCTGCCGGTGCTGCTGGAAACCCTGAAACCGGTTTTCGACGAAGCGGACCCTGAGGCCGACGATCGTGCCTTCCACGCAGCCCTTGCCATTGCCCGCAGTTTCGTCGAGGCCAGGATCGCCCAAAGTGCCGCAAAATTGCGGGCCGAGGCGATCGTGCATCGGGCAATCGAGGCCGCGGGGCAGGGGCGTGTTCTGGAATTACCGAGGGGCATGCCCTTCCGTCCCGCCATCGTCAAGGCGGGCGCCGATCACCTGCTGTTCGTCGTTCACCCGCGTGAAAAGGATTGGTGCGTGACCGGCATTCGCCGCGCCGAGGAAGGGTTCGAGCTCCGGGCCGACCTTCCGGCGGCCTGGGCCGGGCTCACCAATGGTGCACTGGAGGCAGTTTGCGGCATCGAGGGCGCAAGCTTCTGCCACAACGGCCGCTTCATCGCCGCCGCCAGGACGCGGGAGGCCGCTCTCGCCATGGCCGAACTGGCGGTAAAGGAGGCGCTTTCGATCGGGGCACAGTCAAATGGCGGCCGCTGAGGTCGCATTGAAGGTCATCAGTCCGACATTGAATGATATTTCCTCAGCTTCGCCGTCTGCGTGAATCTGCGGGCGCCCTACGGTGCGAGATCGACATGGTGGGCGCCGTGCGGCAGCGGCACGCGGCCGAGCCGCTTAAGCGCCGGCCGGTCGCCTTTTGCGACGCGGAAGACCTCGAGCCCCGAGCCGGCCTCGGGCCTCGCCCCATCATGGCCCTGAAACACGGTGGCGAGGAAGTGGTCTCCTGTCCGATCGAAGGCGCCGCCTTCCGGCAGTGCCCCTTCGAAGGGATAGTCTGCGAGCCTGGAGATGGCGCCGGTCGCCGGGTCGAAGCTCAGAAGCGTGACGCTGGCGTTGCGGTCGAAGCGGGCGGAGCCCGGCGGGAAGGCGGTGCCGCGCATGTTGACGGTGGCGACGAGCCGGCCTTCCGGGCTGATGGCGATGCCCTCGGAGGAGAGGCCGGTCTCGGCACCGCCGAGGAGATCGTGGCGGGCCGATTGCTGTGGTGTCGCGGGATCGGCGAGCCTGATGACGCTGATCGTCGACGGTGTCTGCGGGATACGGCCCTCCAGGTTCTTGGCGGCGAAGTTCCGGCCCCAGTTGGCGGTGAGATAGTGGCGCCCGTCGGGTGTGAAACGGCCGACGAAGGGATCGGCGCCAACCTCCACGACATTGCCCCATGGGCGCAGGATGGGCGCGCCGTCGGCTCCGGTGACCTCGAAGAAGGCGACCCGGTTTTGCGTATTGATGTTGACTGCCAGGAAGCGGCCTGAGGGATGCCAGTGGACGTTGGTCGCGGTCACGCCGCCGCGCGGGGCCGGCTCCGATCCTCTCACCCCGAGCTCTGCGAGGTCGAACCGGGCGAGGCGGCTGAAGCGGCCATCGCGATAGGCGACGATCTGGACGAAGCTCGCCTCCGGCGTGTTGGAAACGACGGCGACGCTCTCTCCATCAGGGCTGAGGGACAAGGCCTCGGGGAAGGCTTCGATCTCCACCGTGTCGGAGAGGCGGAGTGCCGCGCCGTCCGAAAGGTCGACCGCGAAGAGCCGCCGGCCCGGCGGCAGGTCGCTGATCCTGTTGCCGCCCTTTGGACGTTCGCCCAGCCTTTCTGCGACGAAGGCGGTTTGCCCGTCTTCGCTGAGGGCGAGGATTTCAGGCGCCGAGGTCACCGAATTGGAGACCGGTATCGAACCGGTGACAATCTTGTCCCCGGCTGGCGACATGATCGTCAGCAGATCGCGATAGCCGGCATTTCGCGGCGCAAGCTCGGCAGTGCCGTAGGTCCGGGCGAGAAAATCACCGTCGGATATGACGGCGATCCGGCTCGCCGAGATGCGGCCGAGAATCTTGGACGCGGCTTGCGCGCCTTCGGCGGCTTGCGTGCTCTGGGGCGCGGCGAGGCTAAAGGTGATGGCGAGCGTCGCGGCGGTGAGGACTGGTCCGTTCATGATCCTGCTCCCTTGTTGGCGGTCCTTTGAAAATGCCGCCGATGCTGATAATTTTCCAATCGCAATCCTGTCGCCTGTGATAGGTATTTCGCATCATGAGGCTGTCCTGGATATCCGCACGCTCGCCTGTTTCGTGGCCGTTGCCGAAGACCTGCATTTCCGCCGCGCGGCGGAACGGATGAACCTGACCCAGCCGGCGCTCAGCCAACGGATCCGGGTGCTGGAAGGCGAGGTCGGGACCGATCTCTTCGAGCGCGACCGCCGCGGCGTGGCGCTGACGCCGGCGGGCGCTGCCTTCCTCGGCCCGGCCCGCGAGGCGGTGCTGCATGCCGGGATGGCGAAGGCCGAAGCCCTGCGGGCGGTGCGCGGCGAGATCGGGCGCCTGCGGCTCGGCTTCACGCCGATCGCCTTTTACGGCGTCCTGCCGGAGGCGGTGCAAGCGTTTCGTGCCCGCTACGCGCAAGTCGATGTCGATCTCATCGAGATGAGTTCGCCTTTGCTGGAAGCCGCCCTTGCATCGGGCGACATCGACCTCGGCGTGCTGCATCCACCGCTTTCGCGGGATCTGATTATCCACTCCCTGCCGGACGAGCCGTTCGTGCTGGCGCTTCCGGCGACGCACCGGCTGGCGAAGCAGCCGGTCATCCGCGTCGCCGATCTTGCCGGCGAGCCCTTGTTGCTTGCGCCGCGGGCGATCGGTCCCAGCATATACGACCGTGTGATCGCCCTTTTCAGGGGCGAGGGCATCAGCCCCCGGATCGTCCAAGAGGTTACGCCGATGACGACGCTGGTTGGCCTCGTTGCGGCCGGAACCGGTCTCGGCTTCGTCACCTCGGGCATCGCGAAAGCCGCCCGGCCGGGCGTCGCCTACCGCCCCGTCCTGCCGCCGCCGCCATCCCTACCGATCGCCGCCGCATGGCGCCCGCCGGCATTGTCGGCGAGCGGCGAGCGCTTCCTGGAGATCGTGAGAGGGTTGGTCGGGCAGGGCGATTTGCCGGAGCGGACGTCATGAACGGCGGGAGGTGTGGCAGCGAACACCCGTGCCGAATTGCGGAACCGATTGACTTGTTGCCACGAAGGACTAAGCTTTAAGCCATAACAACCACTACCCACACGCGAGAGATAGCGGAGGGTGCAAGTGGCTGGCAACCTTGAGGAGGATGAGGTTTGCCGTGGATTACCGTGTTGTTCTGCTGATCGCCACATCCGTCATTGCTCTTTGTCCTGGTAACGCCGGGGCGCAGGAGGGCGATGCGACGGCGGGTGCGGCCGTTTTCAAAAAATGCGCGACCTGTCATGTCGCCGATTCCGATACGAACAAGGTCGGCCCGTCGTTGAATGGGCTGTTCGGCCGGAAGGCCGGAACGCATCCCGATTACGCCTATTCGGCCGGAATGAAGGCGGCCGGCGAGGGCGGTCTCGTCTGGGACGAGACGGCGCTGCGCGACTATCTGCACAATCCGAAGGGGAAGGTGAAGGGTACGAAGATGGCCTTCGTCGGGGTGAAGGACGACCAGGAAATCACCAATCTCATCGCCTATCTCAAGCAATATTCCAAGTGATGGGCAATACTCCAAATGGCGGCTCGCGCCTGGGGGGTGCATGCCTAAATTGCCGTAATTGCCGATATTTTCTATCTGTGCGATAATAAACACGGACTTTTTGCGGAATGCGGTTTCACGGGTCGACCTGCTCGAGGAGGAGCGGACATGGCTGTCGTGCTGATCCTCGTCCTGATTGTCGTCGGCTCCGTGCTGTTCCATGTGCTGAGCCCGTGGTGGTGGACGCCGATCGCGTCCAACTGGACCTATATCGACACCACCCTCGTCATCACCTTCTGGATCACCGGCATCGTCTTCGTGGCGGTGGTTTCGTTCATGGCCTATTGCGTCTTCCGCTTCCGGCACAAGCCCGGCAACCGGGCACATTACGAGCCCGAGAACCGCAGGCTGGAATTGCTGCTGGGAGGGGGAACGGCGGTCGGCGTTGCGGCGATGCTGGCGCCCGGCCTGATCGTGTGGAACCAGTTCATCACGGTGCCTGCCGATGCCGCATCGGTCGAGGTCGTCAGCCAGCAATGGCTGTGGAGTTTCCGGCTGCCCGGAGCCGACGGAAAGCTCGGCCGCGCCGAGACCGGCGACGTCACCCCCGAAAACCCGCTCGGCCTTGATAAAAACGACGCAAGCGGCCTTGACGACGTCATCATCGAGGGCGGCGAACTCCATCTGCCGATCGGCAAGCCGGTGCACATATTACTGCGCTCGGTCGATGTGCTCCATGATTTCTATGTGCCGGAATTCCGTGCCAAGATGGACATGATACCCGGCATGATCACCTATTTCTGGTTCACGCCGACGCGGACAGGGACCTTCGATATTCTCTGCGCCGAACTCTGCGGCGTCGGCCATGGGCAAATGCGCGGCACCGTCGTGGTCGAAGCCGACGCCGACTACCAGACCTGGCTCGGACAGCAGCAGACATTCACCCAGCTTACGGCGTCATCGGGAGAGCTGCCGCCGCCAAACTGAACCCCAGCGGTCGCAGACCGCTGGGAGACGAAGGGGAGAGAGATCATGGTCGAGATTCCATCCGACAGCGCAGGCGCCATCCCCTCTGCTGAAGTCGAGGATGTCGAGCTCTATCATCCGAAAAGCTGGTGGACGAAATATGTGTTCAGCCAGGATGCCAAGATCATTGCCGTCCAATATTCGCTGACGGCGATCGCAATCGGCCTGGTGGCGCTGGTGCTCTCCTGGCTGATGCGGATTCAGCTCGCCTTTCCCGGCTATTTCACCTTCATCGATGCCGATCACTATTATCAGTTCATCACCATGCACGGCATGATCATGGTGATCTATCTGCTGACCGCACTGTTCCTCGGCGGTTTCGGCAATTACCTCATTCCGCTGATGGTCGGCGCGCGCGATATGGTGTTTCCCTACGCCAACATGCTGAGCTATTGGATTTATCTGCTCGCAGTGCTGATCCTCGCCGCGGGCTTTTTCGCCCCCGGCGGACCGACGGGGGCCGGCTGGACGCTCTATCCGCCACAGGCCGTTCTCTCCGGCACGCCTGGCGGCAAGGACTGGGGTATCCTGCTGATGCTCTCCTCGCTGATCGTCTTCATCATCGGCTTCACCATGGGTGGGCTGAACTATGTGGTGACCGTGCTGCAGGGGCGGGCGCGCGGCATGACACTGATGCGCATGCCGCTGACGGTCTGGGGCATCTTCACCGCGACCGTGATGGCGCTGCTCGCCTTTCCCGCCCTCTTCGTCGCCTGCGTCATGATGATGTTCGATCGCTTGCTCGGCACGAGCTTCTTCATGCCTGCCATCGTCGAAATGGGCACGCAGCTGCAGCATGGCGGCGGCAGCCCGATCCTGTTCCAGCACCTCTTCTGGTTCTTCGGGCATCCGGAGGTCTATATCGTCGCATTGCCGGCCTTCGGCATCGTTTCGGACCTGATCAGCACGCATGCGCGCAAGAACATCTTCGGCTACCGCATGATGGTCTGGGCGATCGTCATCATCGGCGCGCTCAGCTTCGTCGTCTGGGCGCACCATATGTATGTCAGCGGCATGAACCCAGCCTTCGGCTTCTTCTTCGCCACGACGACGCTGATCATCGCCGTCCCAACGGCGATCAAGGTCTATAACTGGGTGCTGACGCTGTGGCGCGGCGACATCCACCTGACCCTGCCGATGCTCTTTGCGCTCGCCTTCATCGTTACCTTCGTCAATGGCGGCCTCACGGGCCTGTTCCTCGGCAACGTCGTCGTCGACGTGCCGCTGTCGGACACGATGTTCGTCGTCGCGCATTTCCACATGGTCATGGGGGTCGCGCCGATCCTCGTCATCTTCGGGGCGATCTATCACTGGTATCCGAAGGTGACGGGACGCATGCTGAACGACGTGCTCGGCCATATCCACTTCTGGATCACCTTCCTCGGCACCTATGCGATCTTCTTTCCGATGCACTATCTCGGCCTGCTCGGCGTGCCACGCCGCTATTTCGAGATGGGAGAGACGGCCTTCGTTCCGCCTTCGGCCGATACGCTGAATATCTTCATCACCGTCATGGCGCTAATCGTCGGGGCCGGACAGATGGTCTTCCTGTTCAATCTGGTCTGGAGCCTTTTCCGGGGCAGGGAGTCCGGCGGTAATCCGTGGCGGGCAACGACGCTCGAATGGCAGACGCCGCAGACGCCGCCCGCCCATGGAAACTGGGGAAAGGATCTGCCGGTCGTCTACCGCTGGGCCTATGACTACAGCGTGCCGGGGGCGGCCGAGGATTTCATTCCGCAGAATGTGCCGGCAAGCGGTGACGTCACACGGGAGGTTCCGGCATGAACGTCACGCTGATCTTCCTTGCCGCAGTCGCCGCCATTATCTTCTGGTGGCTTTCCGGGCAGCGATTGACCTCGAAGCCCTGGCTCGAAACCGGGTCGGTGCAGTTGCCGGGGCATGACGGCGCCGAGCGGCAAAGGCTGCCGGCGCCGGCGGTGAAAATCGGGCTCTTCGTGTTTCTCGGTGTCGTCGGCGCCGTCTTCAGCCTTGCCGTCAGCGCCTATTTCATGCGCATGGCGTCGACCGACTGGTGGGCGACGCCTGTTCCCCGGTTGCTCTGGGTGAACACTGCGGCACTGGCCTTAAGCAGCGCTGCCCTGCAATGGGCGAAAAGAGAAGCAGGGCATGGCCGCATGGAGGTGCTGCGACCGGCGCTTGCTGCAGGACTTGCGCTTGCCATCTTCTTCCTCGTCGGACAGATCCAGGCATGGCGGGAGCTGACGGCGGCCGGGTACGTGCTGGCCGATAACCCTTCCAACAGCTTCTTCTACATGCTGACCGGCCTGCACGGCCTGCATATCCTCGGCGGGCTTGCCGTGCTCGCGCACACGACAGTCAGGGCTTTTTCAACGGCTGTGGCGACGGACAGGCTGCGCCTCAGCGTCGATCTTTCCGCCATCTACTCGCATTTCATGCTCGCCGTCTGGCTCGCCCTCTTCGCGCTCTTTGCCGGATGGGCGAATGATTTCGTCGATCTCTGCCGCACACTGCTCAGTTAGGAGATTTGCAGATGGCACAGACTATCGATACACACGGCGAGCCCGACCTCCGGCCAGCCGGTCTGCGCGGTGTCGCCGCCGATTTCAGCTCGGATCAGCGCGCCTTCAAGACCGCCTCCTGGGGCAAGGCGATGATGTGGATCTTTCTCTTGAGCGACACCTTCGTGTTCGGCTGTTTCCTGATCGCCTATATGACCGCCCGCATGTCGACGCCGGTCGCCTGGCCTAACCCGAGCGAGGTCTTCGCGCTGCATATCGGCGGCCAGAACGTTCCGCTGATCCTGATCGCGATCATGACTTTCGTGCTGATCTCGAGCAGCGGCACCATGGCGATGGCGGTCAATTTCGGCTATCGCCGCGACCGCCGCATGACGGCGATGCTGATGCTGCTGACGGCCGTTCTCGGGGCATGCTTCGTCGGTATGCAAGCCTTCGAATGGACGAAGCTGATCACCGAAGGCGTGCGACCCTGGGAGAACCCGTGGGGGGCGGCACAGTTCGGATCGACCTTCTTCATGATCACCGGCTTTCACGGCACCCACGTCACGATCGGCGTCATCTTCCTGCTGATCGTCGCCCACAAGGTCTGGCGCGGCGATTTCGATGTGGAACGGCGCGGCTTCTTCACCAGCCGGAAAGGCCGCTACGAGGCCGTCGAGATCATGGGCCTCTACTGGCACTTCGTCGATCTGGTCTGGGTCTTCATCTTCGCGTTCTTTTACCTGTGGTGAGGTCGTCATGAGCGAGACAACAGCGCATGCACACATCGGGGGACAGCAGCCCCAAACCGGACAGCAGCACCCGATTCGGCTCTATCTCTTCGTCTGGGGCCTGCTCTTCGTGCTCAGCGCCCTTTCCTACATGGTCGATTATCTCGGCATCCAGGGCTATCTCAGGTGGACGCTGATCCTGGTGTTCATGATGCTGAAGGCTGGGCTGATCGTCGCCGTCTTCATGCACATGGCCTGGGAACGGCTGGCGCTCGTCTACGCCATCCTGCTGCCGCCGCTGCTGGTGCTGGTTTTCGTGGCGCTGATGGTATCGGAAGCAGACTACACGATCTTCACCCGGCTGGCGTTCTTTGGGGCTGGGCCGTAGGGTCTGCTGGGCAGGATGGAAAGATCGGAGCGGACTTCGGCCATGACCCAGGAAATCCGCCTTTTTGGCGCTATTGCCGTCCGACCCGCCGTCCTTGCTCTCATATCCCGGTTCGAAACGGACACAGGATTCACAGTTGCGGTCAAGTGGGAGCTCAATCCTGTCGTCAAGAAGCAGATTGAAGCTGGGGAGCCTTTTGACCTCGTCATCACCAATCCGAACCTGGTTGAGGATCTGGTCGTCTTGGAAAAATCAAGGCGGGGAGCGAGGTCGCGTTCGGCCGGATAGCAATGGGGGTGGCGGCCAAGGCAGGCGGTCGGCCGCTCGACATCGGGTCGGTGGAAGCATTCAAACATGCGTTGAAGAGCGCCAGATCGATCTCCTACGCCAGTGAGGGAAGTAGCGGCGGCTACTTCTCCGGTTTGCTGGAGCGCTTGGGAATAGCCGATGAGGTAAAGCCCAAGCTGGTCGCCATATCAGGAGGGCAGACCGCGCCGGCCGTAGGCCGTGGGGAGGCCGAGTTGGGCGTTGTTCCCGTGACGTCGATTCTCGCCGCCGCTCCCGAGGTCGTGCTTGTCGGTCGGTTTCCGGCAGAACTCCAAAGTTACATTGACTTCGCTATTGGCATCAGCGCCGATTCAACGGACGCAGAAGCGGCCAGGCAGCTGTCGGAATTTCTGACGTCGACAGCCGTCGACGATATTCTGGCGGCAAAGGGCGTCGAGCGCCGCTGAAAGCTGCTTGATAAGCAGCGATCGGTTCACGGTCATCGTCTGATTTTCAACGTCTCGAAGGTAGGGGGCTCCCCTTCTTCTCCCAGGACCGCAGCGCACGCCAGAGCACGGTGTTGTCTGCATAACCCAGCACACGCGCAATCTCGGACATCGGTGCGGCATGTCGGTCGCCGAGATAGTGGGCGGCGAGTGTCTGGCGGTGCTGGCGAACGAGATCGCGAAGCGACACGCCTTCCTCTGACAGCCGGCGCTGCAGGCTTCGCGGCGACATCTTCAGTTCGGCGGCAAGCGTTGCAACTGTCACCGGTTTGCGGCCGAGATAGATGCTGATCAGGGCCTGGACCTTTTCCTTGAGGATATCGCCGGCCGCTGGCTCGTTGACCAGATCGCCGATATGCCGCTCCAGGATTTCGATCAGGCTTTTGTCTTCCGCACGGTGTACACGGTCAGCCTCCGCCTTGTTCATGACGATCCGGTTGCTGGATTGGCCGAACAGGATGGGCGCGCCATAGATGCGTTCGAGCACGCCGGCGTCGCGCGGGGGGTGATGCTCGAGCTGGATTTCGATCGGCCGCCAGCCGCGACGGAAGCACGAACGGACGAGCTGACAGGAGGCGGCGATCGTGAATTCGCTGTCCTGCCGGCGCGGCCACATGCTGGGATCGACGATTCGGTAGCTCCAGACAAAATCGCCATTCTCCTCGAACACGCCGGAACTGGTAGCGCCCTGGACCGCGTTGACATATTTCGACAGCCGCTCGAAAGCGCTGCGAATGGTCGGCGAGAGCGCGAAGAGCATGCCGATGGGGCCGATGTCGGCGGGCTTGAACCCAGTGCCCATGCGGGCTCCCAGTGCCGGTTCACCGGTTATCGTCGCGGCCTCCTCGAACAGCGCGACATAACGGGCCATGGGCAGGACAGCGTAGGGATCTTCCAATTGCGAGCGCAGAATGCCGTGCGAAGCGAGAAGAAGGTCGGTTTTCCCGGATCTTTTATCGATTTGTTGCACCAGCGGGATCAAGACGGAGGCTCGAATTGAAGCAACTGCGGGCATGCGGCTGATCAAATGCGATGCAACTGCCATTTTCAGCGTCTCCGGTGACCTTCGTGGCGCGAATTATCGATTCATAGGCATAAACTGCAATTTCGGGGCCAGATCGCCGCGCTTACCTTCTTGCCAACAAACAAGCAAAGAGGGGTTCTCCATGACACTGGAAGCAAGCATGCCCGCACCATTATCGCCGGAGCGTCGTCTGGCCAGGAACTCGGTCGGTCTCGCCCACATCGTGTTCTTCGTCGTTGCCGCGGCCGCGCCGCTGACGGCTGTCGTCGGCGCTTCGCCGGCCGCCTTTGCCTTTGGCAATGGCGCAGGCGTTCCCGGCGCTTTCGTGCTTGCCGGCCTGCTCTACCTGCTCTTCTCGGTTGGCTTCACCGCCATGAGCCGGCATGTGGGCGGGGCAGGAGCCTTCTACACCTATATCACCCACGGTATTGGCAAGCCGGCCGGTGTGGGTGGTGCCTTCATGGCGCTGGTCACCTATAGCGCGGTTCAGATCGCCATCTATGGCCTGTTTGGTTTCTTCATGGCCAATGCCATAGCGCCGCTCGGGCTGGTCCTGCCCTGGTGGGCCTTCGCCTTCGCGGCACTCGTCGTCGTGCTGGTCTGCGGTCAGCGCAACATCGCCTTCTCAGGCGCGATCCTCGGCGTCTGCATGATTGCCGAAATCGCCATTTTGCTGGTTCTGGATCTTGCCATCGTCTTTTCTGGCGGCGGACCGCAAGGCATCACCTTCTCCTCCTTCATGCCATCGTCGGTCTTTGCGCCCGGTCTTGGTGTGGCGCTGGTCTTCGTCATCGGTTCCTTCATCGGCTTCGAAGCGACGGCCATTTTCGGCGAGGAAGCCGAGGATCCGGAAAAGACCATTCCCCGGGCCACCTATGTCGCGGTGCTGCTCATCACCCTCTTCTATGCCTTCTCCACCTGGGCAATCGTGCAATTCTACGGTCCGGGCAAGGTGCAGGCTGCTGCTGCTGCCAGCCTCGACAGCTTCTACTTCACTGCCGCCAATTCCGTGCTTGGCCCATGGTCGAGCCAGGTGATGAACGTGCTGCTGATCACCAGCCTGTTTGCCTGCATCCTGTCCTTCCACAATACGCTCAACCGCTATTTCTTCGCTCTCGGCCGTGAAGGTCTGGCCGCCAAGGTGCTTGGCAAGGTTCATACCAAACATGGCTCACCCTACGCTGCAGGTCTTCTGCAAAGTCTGGTCGCGGCCGTTGTCCTTGCCCTGTTCGTGATCTTCGGTGCCGATCCCTATACTGTCGTGTTCTCGTGGATGGCGGCGCTGGCAGGTATCGGTATTCTGCTGGTGCAGGTGCTTGTCTCCGTCGCGATCATCATGTTCTTTCGCAAGACGCCGAACAGCTACAGCGCCTGGACCACGATGACCGCGCCAGTGCTGGCGCTGCTCGGTCTCATGGGTTCGTTGGTGCTGGTCAGTTCCAATCTTTCACTCCTTTCCGGCAGCGAAAGCCCGATCGTCAAGGCTTTCCCCTATGCCATGGTGCTGGTGGGGATTTTGGGCGCGCTGTTTGCGATGCGGGTCAAGAGATCCAAGCCCGCTCTCTACGCCTCGCTTGGAAAGGTCTTCGAATGAGTGCGGTTGCTGAATTTGCATCCGTCGATCGCCTTCTGGTTCTCGCAGTCGCGATCCTTGCCGGCGCAACATTGCTGGTTGCCGTCGAGGCACACGCCTTCTGCTCTCTGTTCTGCATTCATGCAGACCAGATGATCGAGCCACAGATCTGCTCCGGTCGATCCTGATCACCGCAGCTTGCGACGCGCCATGTTGCGTCGTCTCTTCCAAAAACAAGAGGTATACCAATGGACGCCGTTGTCGCAGTTACCCATCCGCTCGATCCTTTGAGCCTCGACGAGATCGCTTCCGCCGTTGCCATACTCAAGGATAGGCAGACACTCGCAGCCACCTTCCGCTTTCCGATCACCCGGCTGGAGGAGCCGACCAAGGCGGATCTTGCCGCCTATCGCCTGGGCGACAGGCTGCCGCGGCTTGCCTTCATCCTGGCAATCGACATCAGCAATGGCGAAACCTTCGAGGGCATCGTAGACCTGACTGCCGGCACGGTGTCCTATATCCGGCTGCCTCTCGATGAACTGCCCTACGGTCAGCCGCCGATCATGCTGTGCGAATTCGAAACCGTTGAAGGCACCGTCAAATCCGATCCGCGCTGGATCGCTGCCGTCAAGAAGCGCGGCATTACCGACGAGGATATTCCGCTTATCCAGATCGATCCTTTTTCCTCGGGCTATTTTGGCCGCGAATTCGAGAAGGGAAAGCGCATCGTCCGCGCCGTGTCCTATTGGCGCGAGGATGTCCGAGACAACGGCTACGCGCATCCGATCGAGGGCGTGGTGGCGGTGGTCGATCTGATCACCAACCGAGTGGTCGATCTCGTCGACGACGAGAAGATCATTCCGGTTCCGAGGAAGAAGCGCAATTATGGCCGCGAAACCTTCCCGGAACCGCGGCCCGATCTCACGCCGCTGCATATCGTTCAGCCGCAAGGGCCGAGCTTTACGGTCGATGGCTGGAAAGTCGAATGGCAGAACTGGAGTTTCCGTGTCGGTTTCACTCCGCGCGAAGGCCTCGTTCTGCATGAACTCGGCATCAAGGATGAGGGCAGGCTGCGACCCGTCGTCTTTCGCGCCAGTGTCACGGAAATGGTCGTGCCCTATGCCGATCCGACCGCGAACCACTATTGGAAGAGCGCCTTCGATGCTGGCGAATATGGCCTCGGACGCCTAGCCAATTGCCTCGAACTCGGCTGCGACTGCCTCGGCCATATTCACTATTTCGACGTGCCGGCGGCGGATGATCTCGGCCAGCCCTTCATCATGAAGAACGCGATCTGCATGCATGAGGAGGATTACGGCATCCTCTGGAAGCATTACGAATTCCGCAACGGTATTTTCGAAGTGCGCCGTTCGCGCCGCCTCGTCATCTCCTTCTTCGCAACCGTCGGCAACTACGATTACGGCTTCTACTGGTATCTCTACCAGGACGGCACGATCCAGCTCGAAGCCAAGCTCACCGGCATCATCCAGACGGCGGCGGTCGCGACCGGCGAAACCTATCCATGGGGCGGCATGGTCGATGACAATCTCGGCGGTCCGACCCACCAGCATTTCTTCAATGCGCGCCTGCACATGGATGTCGACGGTGGTGACAATACCGTGACCGAGCATGAGTTCGTGCCGCGTCCCTGGGGCGAAGACAATCCCTATGGCAATGTCTTCGATACCAGGAGCCGGGTGCTGAAGCGCGAGCTCGATTCGCCGGCACTCGCCAATGGCGAGACCGGCCGTTACTGGAAAGTCTCCAACCCCAACATAAAGAACAGCATCGGCAATGCGCCGGGCTACAAGATTGTCGTCATGCCGTCGCCGGTCATGCTTGCCCAGCCGGATTCGACCGTTGCCCAGCGCGGCGGCTTCGCCAAGAAACACATCTGGGTCACGGCCTTCGATGCCAGGGAAAAATATGCGAGCGGCGATTATCCGAACGTGCATGCCGGCGGCGACGGCCTGCCGGGTTATGTCAAGCAGAACCGCGAAATCGAGAATGCCGATGTCGTGTTGTGGCATTCCTTCGGCCATACCCATGTCTGCAAGCCCGAGGATTTTCCGATCATGCCGGTGGAATATGCCGGTTTCACGCTGAAACCGAACGGCTTCTTCGCTTCCAACATTGCCATGGACCTGCCGCCGGAGGGAAACAGCCAGAGTGTCGACAATCGCCTGCTGCAACCTTCGGCCGATGACACCGGAAACGGTTCCTGCTGCCACACATAGCTGTAATGCTCGACGGCCTGGCGCGCGGCTGACGTCTTCCCGGCGAGGCGAGGCGCTGTAGAGGTGCAGAATGTGTGCCCTATTGTCCCACCCCGGAGGCTCCCTATGGCTGGGGTCTTGTTGTTTCGTCACGACAGGGGCTGACCCAAGGGGCGCGCGCGGTCGCCGCGAAGCCTCACACGGCAGGTCGGGAGAGCGTCAGCTCTGCCGGGCTGCTGCGATGAAATCGGCCGACTGGCAGATCAGCGCATCTCCCATGAAGGCCATGTTGGCGAATGAGCGCTCGGCGGCCTCGGCATCCCCGGCGCCGCAGGCGTCGCTGATGACGAGCGGCACAAGCCCGAGGTCGGCACCGTGGCGAACCGTCGGCTCGATGCCGATTTCGGTGGCAACGCCGCAAATGGCGAAGCTGGTCAGACCCAGATCGCGCAGAATGATCGACAAAGGCGTGCCTTCGAAAGCCGAAAAGGTGATCTTGTCGATCACCGCCTCGTCGTAGCGCGGCTGAAGTTCGGGCACGATCTCGAAACCTTCGCTTCCTCTGAGAAACCAGGGCTTGATGGCGGCCGGATCGTCGATCCTTTGCCAGGCCATGGCCTGACGGCGCTGGAAGGCGCCCATCAGAGCGAGCGGCATCGACATGTGCCGCATGAAGATGACGGGAAAGTTCGATGCCCGCGCGGCGGTCAGAACCGACAGGACACGGGCGGTGATGCCGGCGCCGTCAGGCATTTGCCGCATGATGCCGACCTGCATGTCATAGACGACGAGAGCCATTTGATCCGGCCGGCAGAAATCGCCGATCGTCTTGCCGGGGTGTTTGATGGAATGCATGCTCGGCCTCCTCTTTTCCTGCTTATGTAGAGGAGATGAATTGCGTCCGGCAAGCAGAAGGTGACCGTTTCCGGGGCGAGGCGGACATTGTCGGCGGCTTGGTCCGCGACTGACGTCTTTCCGGCGAAGCGGCGACGCTGTAGAGTGGCGATGCGCCCGACCGTCCCGCCCGGAGGCTTCTTATGGCTGAGATCCTTTTGTTCCATCACGCACAGGGGCTGACCCCGGGTGTGCGCTCGTTTGCCGACGATATCAGGGCAGCCGGTCACATCGTGCACACGCCTGATCTGTTTGACGGGCGCACATTCCCAAGCATCGAAGCGGGGATCGCCTATATCGGCGAAATCGGATTCGACGCCCTGCGGGAGCGCGGCGTGCGCCTCGCCGACGAATTACCTGCCGGGCTCGTCTATGCCGGGTTCTCCTTCGGTGTGCTGCCGGCGCAGAAGCTGGCGCAGACACGGCCCGGCGCCCGCGGGGCTCTGCTCTTCTATTCCTGCCTGCCGATCAGCGGCGAGTGGGCCTTCGGACCCTGGCCGGGGGGTGTCGCGGTGCAGATTCACGGCATGGACAACGACCCGATTTTCGTCGGCGAGGGCGACATCGACGCCGCCCGAGAGATCGTGGAGAAGGTCGAGGACGCGGAGCTTTTCCTATACCCAGGCGATCAGCACTACTTCGCCGACAGCTCGCTGCCGTCCTATGACGCGGATGCGACCGCGCTGCTCACCCTCCGCGTGCTCGAATTTCTGAATCGCGCTGATCCAGACATTCCGCGGGAGATCCGGTTTGGTTCCGGTATAGCCGTCCGGAGATAGATGCCGTTCATCCTGCAGCGCGGCTTCGGCGCGGAGCGGACTATTCCGACACCACGCAGAAATTGTTGCCTTCGGGATCATTCAAGACCGTGTAGCCATCCGCTTCCCGGACGAAGCTCGCTCCGAGGGATAAAAGCCGTTCTACCTCCCTGGCCCGATCGGGGGTGGCAATATCGAGATGCAGTCGGTTGCGGGCGGGACGTTCCCCCTGGCGAAGTTGGAAGCAAAGGCGGGTTCCGGGACCTTCGACCATCACGGTCGGGTCAGTCTCGGGTGTCAATCCGAGAGCGGCAAGGCGGTTCAGTTCGTCGTCGTCATATGGCATCACGTCGTAGCCATCGAGCGCCTCCGCCCAGAACCGGGCGACACGCGAGGGAATGTCGCAATCGATGACGATTTCTTTCAGCCTTGCCATGGAATCCTTCAAGGATTGTTGGGCCGGCGACGGCAAACGCGGTCGACGAGCGCGCCACCGACGGCCGGCAGCAATGCGAAAAGTAAGAGCTGCGGTGTCTCCGTCAGCGCCAACAGGCCAGACATGAGGAAGGCGACCAATAATCCTGCCAGCACCCCGGCTGCATAGGGAAGATAATCTTTCAAGAAAGCCTCCGTCTTGTGCTGATCTCAAACAGAAGGGCATTATTGGCTTGAGATAGAGATCTTTGCGGTATCGGCAATGGCTGGTTGCGGCCGAACCTCACGTCGTCCGATCGGTTTATGCGGACTGCCACCACGCTGGTTTACGCGACAGGTCGATCCAAACGACGTGAGCCGGTGCACGTGTTTTTGCAGGAGACGACCGATTTCTTTCGCGCTATGAAGACTGACCGCATATCCCCGCTACATCCGACACCGAGGTCCTTCACATGGCTTTGAAAATCCTTTTCGTTGGCGGTACCGGCCAGATTTCATATCCATGCGTCGAGCGCGCCGTGGTTCAGGGCCACGATGTCAGCGTCTATAACCGCAGTTTGAGAGGCGACCCATTGCCTGCGGGGGTTACCTCGATCGTCGGCGATCTCGCGGCGCCCGCCTATGCGGACTTGGCCAAGGCCAATTATGACGTCGTGTGCCAGTTCATTGCCTTTACGCCCGATCAAGTCGCGCGTGACATCGATGTGTTTGCCGGGCACTGCGGCCAGTACATCTTCATCTCTTCGGCTTCGGTCTATGAAAAGCCGCCGCGCCATTATGTGATTACCGAGCAGACACCGGCGATCAACCCCTACTGGCGCTATAGTCAGGACAAGATTGCCTGCGAGACGCTGCTCACGAATTCCGAGAATCTCGCCTGGACCATCGTCCGCCCCAGTCACACTGTTCGCACCGGCCTGCCGATCATGATGGGCGACAGCGATGTCATGGCGAGACGCATGCTGGACGGCGAGCCCACCATCGTAGCCGGCGATGGCCACACGCCCTGGACACTGACCCGCTCGGTTGATTTCGCGGTGCCCTTTGTCGGGCTTTTCGGCAAGCCGGCGGCGTTGAACGAGATCTTCCACATCACCTCCGACCGCGCCCACATCTGGAACGATATTCAAAAGACGATCGCCAGATTGCTTGATGTCGAGGCCAGGATCGTGCACGTGCCGACGGACACCCTGGTCCGGTACAATCCGGAGTGGATTGGGCCGCTGCGGGGCGACAAGGCATGGTCGGCGATCTTTGACAATTCAAAGGTCAAAAGCGTGGCGGGCGACTTCACCTGCGCCGAGAGCCTTGATGAAATTCTGGCGGAGCCGATCATGCATCTCAAGCAGCGCCTGGCCAAGAACCGTCCGCCAAGGGGCGATCTCGATGCTTTGGTCGATCGGATCTGCGCAGCACAAAGCGCACTCGGCTAGGCACCTCGCAGTAGAGCAACTTCATGGCATGCCGCTCACAAAAAAATCCCAGCCTAACGCGTCCTAAAACATGATGGAGGTCGCGCCGGCTGAGGATCTCGGCAATGATGGCCATCCATTCGCCACTTCGATCCTATCAGGCCATGCTGTTCATTCCGCTTCCTTTCGTCGTTGCCCTGCTGCTGCTCATCCTCTTCGTTGCCGTCCTCAGGCGCGACGAGGAGGCGCAGCCCAACCTGCCGTTTCTGGCACTGATCCTGCTCGCCGTGCTGCAATCCGTCCTCTCCGGCCTGCGCTGGGGCTATGGGGTGCAGGCGGTGGGCGTGATCGCGCCTGTCACCGCGGCGATGGTGCCGCCACTTGCCTATGCCGGGGTTTCCAGGCTGGTGAGGACGAGCCGGCGGCCGCTGCCGACGCGCATTGCACTGCATGCGGTGCCCGCCGCGGTCATCCTGCTTTTGATGGCGCTCCGGCGGGATGCGATCGATGTCGCGCTGGTGCTTGTTTTCGTCGGCTATGCCCTGGCGATCCTGCTTCTGATGCGGCCGGGCGCGGATGCGCTTCGGCTTGCGCCCTTCGAGGGAGCGGTGCCGGCCTATCGGGCCATCATCTTCGCGGCGGTGGCGCTGTGCCTGTCGGCCTCAGTCGATATCTTCGTCTTTCTCGATTTCACATGGGCGCATGGCGAGCATGCGCTGACGCTGATCAGCGTCAGCAATCTCGCGGTTCTCGTCATCCTCGGCATTGCGGCAGCCGCCGCCAGCCGAAGCCGGGCGCCGGCCGAGACGGTGGAGGCGGTGCTGAAGTCCGAAACGACCGAAGACAAGGAGACGATCGCCACGGTCGATGCGCTGATGGAGGCAAAAAAACTCTATCGCGATGCCAATCTCAATCTCGACCGGCTGGCCCGCAAGGCCGGCATTCCCGCCCGCCAGATCTCGGCGGCGATCAACCGGGCGATGGACAAGAACGTCTCGCAATATGTCAATGACTACAGGATCGGCGAGGCCTGCCGGCTGCTTGCCGCGAGCCAGAAATCGGTGACCGAGGTGATGTTCGAGGTCGGCTTCCAGACCAAGTCCAACTTCAACCGTGAATTCCGCCGGGTCACGGATATGACGCCGCTTGCCTGGCGTGAGAGGAAGGGCGGATCCGGCGTCTCTTCGGCTTCGTCCTGAAGTGACGCCTGTCCTCTCCCCAGCCTCATCCTGAGCGCCCCGTAGGGCCTTGAAGGACGGGGCTGGCAACCGCCGCTTCATCCAGCCAGTCCGTACCCACGCAATCACCCGCCCTCGTGGTTCGAGACGGCCCCCTTCGGGCCTCCTTACCATGAGGGCTGACCCCGGGTGCCTTGCTGCGCCAAGTACACAATCGCGATCGAGGACTGTCAGAAACGCGTTCGAGGTCGCGGTTTTGTCGCCGTTGGTCATTCTGGCGGCATGAACACGACATCAGAACATGACCGAGACCTTGCCGCCAAGCTGAGATCACTTTCGATCGAGCCCGCGGCCTTCAAGACGGAACCGCCGGAGCCCCATGTCCGGCGGCGGGTGATCCCCGGAGCGATGCTGGCCCTTGCCGCAACGGCATCTCTTGTGGTGGTGCTTCTCAATCGGCCCGAAACGCTGGGGTGCATCGAGACTATGCTTGCGGGACTCATAGACAAGGAAGAGGCCGCAATATCCGTCAATGGAAGCGACGTGCCCGCCGCCGGTCCTATCCGGGCTCCGCCCTCCAATAACCCAGCGGACAGGGCATTGCCGTCCCGGGAAGTCACCGGCTCCGGCTACGTCGTGGCCCCCGATATCGCCACCATCTTCTCCAAATATGAAGGTCGGATCGCTGCCGTCGAGGTTGAGGCGGGCGACAGGGTCGTATCGGGGCAGGTGCTGGTGCGGCTCGATGATGCCGGCGCCCGCTTTGCACTTCAAGGCGCCGAGATCGCCCGGCAGTCGGCGGAGTTGGCGCTGACGGCGAAGACTATTGAATTGGCGCAGGCGCGGTCTTCCCTCACGCGCACCGAGCGGCTGGCCGGGCGCGATGCGATGTCGGCGCAGACGCTGGAGGAGGCGAAGACGGCGTTCGACACTGCCGAGAATGCCGCCCTGCAGGCACGGCAGGACGTGGCCAAGGCCGATCTCGATATCGACAGGGCGCGCGAGCAGGTGGAAGCGCTGACCGTCCGGGCGCCGATATCAGGCACCGTCACCCGGCTTACCGCGCATGTCGGCAACACCGTGCTGTCGCGCGAGGACAGCGTGCGGGAAAATGAAAGCCTGCTTGCGATTGCCGACATGGCGAACATGGTTATCGATGCCGATGTGGCCGAGGCGAATATCGCCTTGATGCGGCCAGGCTTGCGTGGCGAGGCGGTGCTCGACGGCTTTCCCGACCGGCCCTTTGCGGTCGAAGTATCGAAGATCGCACCGATGATTTCGCGGGAAAAGGGGACGGTGACGCTTCGCCTGTCGCTCTCCTCGCCGCCGCCAGACATGCGCCCCGCCATGGCCGCGCGCATCCGCCTTCTGGTGGGTGAGGCCGGGGGTAACACAGACCATCAGCAAGGAGCAGAGCGATGACCGACACTCAAGAACCCTATATCGCGCTTCGCGGCGTCAGGAAGGCATTCAGGATCGGCTCGGAGACGATCCCGATCTTTTCCGGCCTCGACCTTTCCATAGCACGCGGCGATTTCGTCGCCGTCATGGGCCCGTCGGGCTCGGGGAAATCGACGCTGCTCAACATGCTCGGCGGCATCGACAGCCCCGACGGAGGGGAGATCAGGATCGGCCGCAGCCATCTCGAGCAGATGGGCGAAGGCGCCAAAGCCACCTGGCGGGCACACAGCATGGGCATCGTCTTCCAGTTCTACAATTTGCTGCCGATGCTGAATGCGGGCGAAAACATCGAGCTGCCGCTGCTGTTGAAACCGCTCAAGCGCAAGGAGCGGCGGGCGCGCGTCGAGACCGTGATGGATCTGGTCGGGCTCTCCGGGCGGCAGCGGCAGTTTCCATCCAGCATGTCCGGCGGGCAGCAGCAGCGCGTCGGCATCGCCCGCGCCATCGTCGGCGATCCGGATCTCTTGCTCTGCGACGAACCGACCGGCGATCTCGACCGGAAGTCTGCAAACGATATCCTGGAGATGCTCGGCTTTCTTAATCAAGAACTGCGGAAGACCATCATTATGGTGACGCATGATCCCAAGGCGGCTTCCTTTGCCCGGCGCACGCTGCATCTCAACAAGGGCGAATTCGTCGAGCAGGAAAGGTCGGCCCAATGACCTTCTTCCAGCTGATGCGCCGCAATGCCTGGCGCAAGCCGCTCAGGGCCACGCTTCTGATGTTCTCGGTCGGCGTCGCCTTCCTGATCTATGGGCTGACGGCGAGCTTCCTCAGCGGCTCGCAAGGGGCGGCCGGGGCGAGCGATACGCTGCTCGGCGTCTTCAACAGATCGGGGCGGGCGCAGCCGCTGCCGCTTACCTATCTCAACAGGATCGCCGCCGATAGCGATGTCGCCGCCGTCGCCTACATGACGCGCATGCGGGGCTTCGTCGATGTCGAGAAGAATGTCGTGATGACGAGCGCGGTCGATCCACGATTGATCGCCGCGGCCAATGGCGACGAGCTCGGGCTGACGCCGCAGCTGATATCAGCGCTGGAAGAGGGCCGTGACCGGGTGCTGGTCGGCCGGGCGCTGGCGGAGGCGCAGGGCTGGTCGGTCGGCCAGCGCATCGGGGTCACCAGCCACCTGACAAGGGAAGACGGCAGCCGCAACTGGAGTTTTGAGATCGCCGGCATCTTCGAAGGGGCCGACGCCAGCACCGACACCTATTTCATGATCGCCCGCTATGATGCCGTCAATGCGGCGCGCGCCCGCGGCAAGGATACAGTCGATGGCTTCGTGGTGCGACCGCGACCGGGTGTTTCATCCGGCGTGCTGGCGGCAAGGATCGACGCGCTGTTTGCCAATTCGGCGGCACCGACGCGCACTCAATCGGAAAAGCAGTTCCTCGAGGCTTTCTTGCGGCAGTTCGCCGATATCGGCCTGATCGTCAGCCTCGTCGTCGGCGCCGCCTTCGTGACGATCCTGATGATCGTGGTCAACACCATGCTCTTTGCCGTGAGGGAGCGCAGCTTCGAGATCGGTGTCATGAAGGTGCTCGGCTTTTCCAGGGGGCGGATCATTGCGTTGATCCTCGGCGAGACACTGTTCGTCTTCGCCGTCGGCGGGGCGGGCGGGCTCGTTCTCGCCAAGCTCGCGACGCTGTTTGCCGGGCCGGAATTCGGCCTCGCCTTCACCTCATCCGTGCTGGCGAAATCCGTCGCCATCATCGCCGCCCTCGGCCTCCTGACCGGCTTGCTGCCTGCCGTCAACGCCATGCGCCTGCCCATCATCAACGCCTTCAGATCGAGATAATCCAATGTCATCAGCGCTCAAGCAGATCTTTCTCATGATCAGAGTCAATCTCGGCAGCCTGCCGCGGCGGCTCGCGATCTCGCTGTCGATGGTGCTGTCGGTCGCGCTCGTGGTGGCGGTGCTTGCGGGTTTTCTCGCCATGGCCAGGGGCTTCGAGGCGACCCTTCAAGGCGCGGGTTCATCAGGCATCGCCGTCATTCTCGGCGGCGGCACCAACCAGGAGACCGGTTCCGATGTGCCGGCCGAGACGATCCGCAGCCTGACCGCCATGACCGGCGATATCGGCGTGGCGCGCAATGCCGCGGGCGGCTTGGCGCCCGTCGGCGGCCTGGCGCTGTCGCGCGAAATCGTCGTTCCCGTCGATGTCATCAGGGCAAGCGACGGTGCGGACCAAACGCTGTCGCTGCGGGGCATGGACCTGGCCGGGCCCGGCCTGCGCGACCGCGCCGCGCTGTCCCAAGGGCGGCTGTTTTCGCCGGGCGCCCGCGAGATTGTCGTCGGAGGGCGCATCGCCGATGAATTCTCCGGCTTCGCCATCGGCGACAGGGTGCGGCTCGGTGCGGTGGACTGGACGGTCGTCGGGCATTTCATCTCTGGCGGCAGCGCCTTCGAATCCGAGATCTGGGCGGATCTGGAGGCGGTGCAATCGGCCTTCGACCGGCAGGGACAGGTGCAGAGCCTGCGCGTGCGTCTCGATGGGGCAGGCGGGTTGCCTGTGTTGCAGGAGCATCTCTCCGCATTTCCCGGTGCGCCGCTCACCGCCCTCTCCGAGACCGATCTCTATGCCGCGCAATCTGAGCGTACCGCGAGCCTCATCCGCCTGTTCGGCTGGCCGCTGGCGCTCTTGATGGCGGTCGGGGCAACCGCCGGCGCTTTGAATACGATGATGAGCTCGGTCTCCGACCGCGCGATAGAGATCGCCATGCTCCGCCTGCTCGGCTTCGGCCGCCTGCCGGCCTTCACTGCCACCTGGGTCGAGGCCGTGGCTCTCGCGATCACCGGCGCCGCCCTCGGCATCCTCGCCTCATGGGTCGCCTTCAACGGCTGGCAGGCCAGCACGATGGGCGCCAACAATACCAAGATGGCCTTCCAGCTCGACGTCACCGCCGACGTCGCGCTCACCGCCGGCCTGCTGGGACTTGCCATCGGCATAATCGGCGGCGCGTTGCCGGCACTTGCGGCGACACGGCTGCCGCTGACCTCGGCTTTGCGGGCGAGAGGGTAGAGGCTGGCTGTCTAAATCTTCCGGGCGGGTCACATCATCACGGCGACCGTCCTGATCGGCCCGAAGGAGACATCCGCAACAGGCGGAGTGCCGCCGCCGCATATGTGCAGCCCACGGAAACTATGGCATAACTAAGCCATGGCAATGAATGTCTTGGCGGTGCATCGCGACACGGTCGGGACGGAACAGGCGGCAGGCAATTCGCTTGCCGCCGCCTATTCCGTGGGCGTTCTCTGCTGGCTGCTGTCGGCCGGCGTCTATATCGCGGCAAAATGGGTTTCTACCGAGATGCCGCCCTGGGCGCTCTGCTTCTGGCGCGTGCTGATCGCCTTCGCGATCCTGATGCCGATCGTGCGCCGGCATTTTGGCGACATGGTCGCGCTGATGTGGGCTCGCCCGCTCGAACTGCTTCTCATTGGCGGTGTGGGACTGGCGATCTGCCAGGGCATGATTTTTGTCGGCCTCGAACATGCCGATGCCACCACTGCCGGCATCATCATCGCCCTGATCCCGATCATCACCATGATCCTTGCCCGTTTGATGCTGGCCGAGCCGATGGGACGCTGGCAGGTGATCGGATCGATCCTGGCCTTTCTCGGGATCGTGGTCATCATCATCAAGGGCAGTCCGGCCGCGCTGATGCGGCTCGACTTCAACCCGGGTGAACTGTGGATCGTCGCCGGCGCGTTCTGTTTCAGTCTTTATACCGTCCTGCTCCGCCGCGCGAAATTCGACATGAATCGCCTTGCGCTCCTGGTGCTGCTGCTCGGTGCGGCGGTGCTGACGGCGCTGCCCTTCTACCTGTTCGAGCTATTCTCAGACGAGCGCTCGACGCTCAACGGCAGCGGGCTCATCGCGCTCGCCTATGTCGCGATCCCCGGCGGGGCGGTCATGTACTACCTCTTCAATCGCAGCATCGAGGCACTGGGCGCGGCTCGGGCGGGCGTCCTCCTCTACATTCAGACCATCTTCATAGCCGTGCTCGCCTATCTGATCCTCGGCGAGCAGTTGCAACGCTATCACCTCGAAGGCGCGGCACTCATCATCGCCGGCTTGCTTCTCATCATCCTGCTGAAGCCGAAGATCAGGGCCGAAGCGGCTACTGCATAATTCCTTAAATCGGATCGATTTAAGGATAAAATTATGCGGCAATTCAAAGTGCTACAGCGTCCTTTGCGCGTCTGAAAAGACGCGCGGCGCTGTAGGCCTGAGGTCTCCCCATCGCTGCGACATGGTTGCCGCTGACCTCGGCTTTGAGGGCGAGGGGGTAGGGTTTCACCTTGGAGTGCGCCTTTCGCTTACGCTCAAGGCGTTCGTCGCTGGCGCTCCTCACCTCCTGAGCGCAAGCGAAGGCAAGAATCACATGGCGCACAGATGGAAGGCGACGTGTGCGTTGCGCAAACACGCCGCGATTTATTCACCTCGAAGTCGCCGATTTCTCGGCCCAAGTTGTAACTTTTGTCACACCAGGCAATTGCCTGTGGAATGAGGCGCGCGAACCCGCCCGCTGCCGCATTGACAACATCTTATCGCCTTCTTGCCGTGGCCGGTTTGCCCCCGCCGCATCCGATTGGCCGATCCTGGACGATCCCGCGGCGACATAACGATCCGACGAATAGGGCAACATGGCGATATGACAGTCTACTATGTGAACTCAGCGAGTGGCTCCGACCGCAACAGCGGAACGGGCCAGAATTCGGCTTTTGCGACTTTGTCCAAAGTGGAATCCTTGAAGCTGAAACCCGGCGACAGCGTGCTTCTTGCGAAAGGAAGCGTGTTCAACGAGCAGTTCGATATCAAATATTCCGGCAGTGAGAGTGCGCCGATCAAGATCGGCAGTTACGGGACGGGTGCGGCACCCGTCATCCACAGCAGCAGCGACGGCGTCCACAGTCTCTATGCCTCCAACATCGTCATCGAGAACCTGAAGATATCGAATACCGGTGGTTCGGGCATCTATGGCGGCAGTGTTACGAACTGGACGGTCCGCGACGTCGAGATCGCCAAGACGGGATTGTCGGAAAACGCAGGCGCCGTCACCTTCCGGAGCAGCAAGAACGTCACGGTCGAAGACAGCAAGATATCGGGCGTCAAAGGCGACGGCTTCTGGATCGAGAAGGTCGACGGCGTCAAGCTTCTCAACAACACCGTCACCAGCGCGAACGGCTCGACGGCCGATGCCGTGCAAGTGAATGACAGCAGCAATATTCTGATCAAGGGCAATCATCTCGACCAGACTGACGCCAGCACTCCGAAGGGAGTGATAGCACTGGTGCGGGCAACGAACGCCGTGGTCGAGGATAATGTGCTCACCGGCGGCGGCTTCGGTATCAGCGCGCCCGCTGGCAAGAACGTCGCCATCCGCGACAACGACATATCCGGATATCACGGTTACAGCTGGTCCTTCGCCGTCGGTCTCGGCGACCAGGGCAATGCGCGGGACTATGATATTTCAGGCAACCATATTCATGACGGCGCATGGGGCGTTGCCGTCAGTGGCCCCAGCGGCGCCAGCTATACCCGCACGAATATCAAGGTCCACGACAACGTCTTCGACGACCTCTCGCAGGCGGCGCTGAAGGTCGACAGGCCGGCATCCGGCTCCTTCTACAACAATACGATCGAGACCGGCACCAAGGCCACCAGCATATCGCCGGCCATTGCCGATGCGCATATTTTCACGGTCAAAGGCAATCATACGGTCGCCAATGTCGAGACGGCGCTGGCAAGCCCGGTTGCGAAGACCGCGGCAGTCATGGAGGCCTCCGCGGATCCAGCGGTTGTCGCCGTCCATGATAATTTGAAGATTTTCACCGATACGGGCGACGGCCATCGCGGCAATCTCCTCGAAAACGATAGCTCGGATAACGACACCCTGGTGCTGCGCCGCTTCGGCGACGAAACCGTCGGCAAGCACGGCCTGACGCTGACCGGGGAATATGGTCAGATCCACGTCGACCGGGAAGGCAATTATGCCTACACGCTCGATGAAACGAAACTCCCTGACCGTAGCGGACATGTGAGCGAGTCGTTCAGCTACGGGATCAACGATGGAAGCTCGCATCATAGCGACGGGGATACGCTGACCGTCTTCATCCATATGGATGGCTTGCTGAGCTGAGGTGAGTGTGCCGGGAGCCGGCGCTATGCCGGGAGGCGTTCCTTCCGGGGAGGCGTGGCTCCCCTGGGGGAAGCGTTGCTCTCGCCACCAAATGGCTCCCACAGCACCCTCATCCGGCTGCCGCCGGGTGAGGGTAAGGGGCTGCAATGCGGCCCCAACCTTTCCGGCTTGCGACTGACCTGAAACGGGACATTTCACCTCTGCGACCATACGTCGCCGAGGGTACGATTATCGTTCATTCACCTTTCGGTCGCTTTTTAGTAGATTGTTTCCGTATAAGTTGTCATTTCCAGGATACGCCTCCGCCAGGCGTTCTCGGGACCAAGGCAGGGCCACAGGTCTGCCAACCGTCGTGAGGGCAATATCGAAGGCCTTTTGACATGGCCTTTAGCCCCGACCGCATCCGATCCACGCGTCGCAGCCGATTCAGATGGCTGCGCGGGCAATTCGAGAACAAGGCGATATGGCAATTTATTATGTGAATCCAGCAATAGGCTCCAACAGCAACAGCGGAACGAGCGAGGCCACGCCGTTTGCATCGTTCTGGGCGGTGGAAAACTTGAAGCTACAGCCGGGCGACAGCGTGCTGCTCGCCGCCGGAAGCGTGTTCAACGACCAGCTCGACCTTAAATACTCCGGCAGCGTTGCGGCTCCGATTACGATCGGCAGTTATGGTGTCGGCGATGCGCCGGTCATCCATAGCCCCAATGATGGCATTCACAGCCTCTATGCATCGAACATCGTCATCGAGAACCTCAAGATCTCGGATACCGGCGGCGCGGCCATCTATGCTGGGTATGTTTCGAACTGGACGGTCCGCAACGTCGAGGTCGATCACACCGGCTTGGCGGGCAAGTCGGGTTCCATCACCTTCCGGACCGGCTCCAACATCACCATCGAAAACAGCACGATCAACGACGTGAACGGCGACGGCGTCTGGATCGAAAAAGTCAACGGCGTCAATTTTCTCAACAACACCGTCACGAACGCCCACGGCACGGCGGCGGATGCCGTCCAGATGAACGACAGCAGCAATATCGTGATCAGCGGCAATTATCTCGACCAGACGGGCGCAGTTACGCCGAAGGGTGTCATCGCGCTCGTTCGGCCGGTAAATGCCTTGGTCGAGGACAACGCGATTATCGGTGGTGGCTTCGGGATCGCCGCACAAGCCGGCACCAACGTCGCTATCCACGACAACGATATTTCAGGTTATGGCGGCTACAGCTGGTCCTATGCCATTGGTCTCGGCGACCAGGGCAATACGCGGGACTACGATATATCGGGCAATTATATCCATGACGGCGTATGGGGCGTAGCGGTCAGTGCCGCCGGCACGACCAGTTACGTTCGCGAAGGTATCGACATCCACAACAACGTCTTCGACGATCTGTCGCAGGCAGCGCTGAAGGTCGACAGGCCGGCATCCGGCTCCTTCCACGACAATGTCATCGCCAGCGATGTCAGGCCATACAGCATCTCTCCCACTATCATCGCCGCGAACACCTTTCCCGTCAGCAACAACACGACGCTCGATGAGGCCCAGGCGTCGATGCTGGCGAGCAGCGATAGTCTCGCGGTCGGCGATACGACGCACACGGACACGGCGCCTGCCATTGTCGCAACCCATGACAGCCTGAAAATCGTCTCCGATCTGGATGGCGCCCATTACGGCAATCTCCTCGAAAACGACAGCTCGGCCAATGGAAACCTGCTGCTTCGCCGTTTCGAGGGCGAATTCGTCGACAAGGACGGCGTAACGCTGACCGGCCGATACGGTACAATCCATGTCGACAGTGACGGCGATTACACCTATACGGCCGACGCGGCAAAGCTCGCCGGGCTCAGCGGAGATGTCAGCGACACCTTCCATTACAAGATCTCCGACGGGACTTCGCTGCATTTCGACACGGATACGCTGAGCGTCTCCATCCATGTGGATGACCTGCTGAGCTGATAGGGATGCCGGCGGCAAATGGCGTTGCATTATCGCGGCGGCAGTCCGTCCAGTACTTGCGAAGTCTCATTGATCGCCGAGCAGGATCCTGATGACATCGACTTCGATTTCCGCGCAGATGATCTCGTATTCGGTGATGATTGCGGGATCGGCCGATCTATCCCGGCGCATGCGATCGAGGACGGCGCAGGCTTCGCCGTAGGCGCCGCATAATTCATAAAAATGGGGCTGGCTCGCCGCAACTGCTCTGATCGTTGCCCGCGTCGCAGGCAGCCTCATCATCAGCCTGGCCAGCCCCTGTTCCGCGGCTTGCCGGGTGAGGTGGGCTACGCCTTCTTTCCTGACCATGCCGTCATTCCTCGCTGCCTGTGGTTTCCGATCCAGGGGGTACGCAAGACTCACCCCCCGAGTAGTACGCAGGAATGCTGCATCTGGTTTCATGCCGGATGAAGGATTAGAGCCTTTCCGGGTTAGATTGAAGCATTCTGCCGGAGCAGATTTTCGTCAGGACAAAGGCGATTGGCGAAGGGCATACCCCAAGGTACGTGCGAGCCGATCGCCTTTGTCCTGGCGGAAAGATGCCCGGCCCTTCGGGTTGGCTGAAACGGGCCGGCTGATCGACCGGCCGGCTTGGCCGTAGAGCCGGGCTACGACACGCGCCGGCCGGTCGACCATCCGACTCCGTTTGAGCCAACAGAATGCTTCAATCTAACCTGGAAAGGCTCTAGTGGCGCAGTGCCGCAAACAGCCGGTGCTACCAGCGCAGGAGGCGGGGGCCGAGCAGCGCGCCGATTGCGCCGGTCAAGAGGATGCCGAGCGAATACCAGAGGGTGACAAAGGGCAGACCGTTTTCCGTGCAGAACCAGGAATAGACCCAGGCGCCGGATGCGCCGGCGGCAATGCCGGCGATGAAGCCAGTGATTCCGAGGTTGCTCGGGGCACCGCCACGGAGAACCCAGGTATTTGCGATCAGGATCGGCATGGCAAAGGCAAAGATCAGCAGCGGGCAATGCAGGGCGGAGGAGCCGAGCACCAGCACGGGATAGCTGGCGGCCGGCGACAAAGCGAGCTGGATGACCGCCATGACGGCGAGGGCGAGTATGATGGCCGCGGCAATCCCGAAAAAGCGGCCCTCCGAGCCATCCGGCCGGGACAGGCGGTAAACGGCTGCGAAGGCGGCGACTGCAAGCAAGGCATTGTAGGCGGACTTGATCCAGAAGACCGGCAGCATCAGCGCCTGCGCCATATCGGTGCGAAAGCCGAGGACGATAAGCATCAGCAGCAGCGAGACTGCCAGAGCAGGCAGGATGGCGAACGCGAAACGGCGTTCGAGCACATATCTCGGCACCGGCTTCAGATCCCGGACAAGGCTGTCGATCACGTCCTCAGTCTCTCTCACATCCCACCTCGCAATCTTGCCGCCAGCGCCTTGATGCCCCTGTGAACGCCGACCTTGACCGCCGATTCCGACTGTCCGGTGCGGCTTGCCGTGTCGGCCACCGACTGCCCCTCGAGCTTGACCTGACGGATCAGCTCCTGCTGGTGCTGCGGCAGTCCGTTCAACAGCCGTTCGACATCCATGCGCGCTGCAATCGCATCCTCCCTGAAGTCGTCTTCGATTTCCTCGTCCAGTTCTATTTCCGCCTTGTAGCGGCCGCCATGCTTTCGGTGGTGGTCGATCAGCTTGTAGCGGGCAATCGAGAAGAACCACGCGGTGAACGGCCGCTCCCTGTCATAGGTCGCCCGGCGCGAATGCAGCGCCAGCAACGTCTCCTGCACGAGATCTTCCGTGTCGGATTTCGCGGTAGTGCCGATCCGCCCGCCGTAATAACCGACGAACAGGGTTCGCAACGTCACGAGCAGACGCCGGTAGGCTGCCTCGTCCCCGTCGAGGGAAAGAAGCATCAGCATCTTCAGTGCTTGTTCCGAATGGGTGCTCGTCATGTCGTCTGCAATATCATTCGGGTGGATGACGCTTTGGTTACAGGCGGGTTCAAAAATCTTCCGGCGGCAATTCGAAGTGTACAGCGTCCTTTGCGCGTCTCCAAAAGACGCAAAGGGCGCTGTAGCGCTATCACATAAGCGTGAGGCTGTAACCGCCTTCGCAAGGGGATCGAATTCAGGACCGCGAGCCGTCGGCGGGTGCCGGCGGACATGTCAATCGATCCGAGAAGATCCTCATGACCAAGATCCTTTCCAGCCTTGCCGCCTGCACATTCGTCATCGGCCTATCGCTTGCCGGCGCCGCCAGCGCTCAAAGCGATGCCATGAAGAAAGACAGCATGAAGACCGACACGATGTCGAAGGACGCCATGTCCAAGGACGCAATGGCGACCGGCAGCACCCAGGCCGACTGCATGCACAATGCCGGCATGGAAAAGGACACGATGAAGAAGGACACGATGATGAAGGCCTGCGACGCGATGAAGTAAGTTTAGCCGCGGCCGCTGAAACTTTATCGTCGGCGGCCGCGTCCTTTCTCGCGAAGACCTTTCACGCCGATCCGGAGGAACTACAATGGTTACGACCGATGCCGGCATGGCGAGCGGACGCACGCTCTTCTACCGCCATGGCCTGCTGGTGCGCCTGTCGCACTGGGTAAACGTGCTGTGCATGACGGTGCTGCTGTACAGCGGCCTGCAGATATTCAACGCCCATCCGGCGCTCTATTGGGGCCAGTACGGCGCCGACGACGATCCGTCCTTCATTTCCATGGAGGCGGAACAGGAAGCCGATGCACTGAAGGGCGTGACGCGCATCGGCGGATTGAGCTTCGACACGACGGGCGTTCTCGGGGTTTCGAATATCGACGGCGAGGCCGCGGTGCGCGGTTTTCCGAACTGGCTGACCTTGCCGAGCTACCAGGATCTGGCATCGGGCCGGCGCTGGCATTTCTTCTTTGCCTGGCTGTTCGTCATCAACGGCTTCATCTATCTCGCCTATGGTTTCGTCAGCCGGCATTTCCGCCGCGATCTGCTGCCGGCGGCCGAAGAGCTGAAGCCTTCGCATCTCGGTCACGAGATCGTCAATCACGCCCGGCTGCGCTTTCCCAAGGGGGCCGAGGCTCGCCACTATAATACGCTGCAGAAACTCGCCTATCTCGCCGTGATCTTCGTGCTGCTGCCGCTGATGATCGGGACGGGGCTTACCATGTCGCCGGGCTTCAATGCGGTCGCCCCTTGGCTGCTCGATCTGTTCGGCGGCCGACAATCGGCCCGCACACTGCATTTCCTGACCGCCTTCTCGCTCGTCGCCTTCGTCGCCGTGCATGTGGCGATGGTGCTGGTCTCGGGCGTGTTCAACAATCTGCGCTCGATGGTCACCGGTTATTACGACATCGGGCAGGGAGGAAAGTCATGAGCCGCATCATCACCAGACGTCGCTTCCTGATCGGCGCGACCATGACGGCATCGGCGCTGGGGCTTGCCGGCTGCGATGCCCTCGTCGAAAACGATCGGACGAAATCGGTGTTGAAGATCGCCGAAGGCTTCAGCATGAAGACGCAGCGCTTTCTGCTCGGTGACGACGCACTCGCCCGCGAGTTCACCGAAGCCGATATCTCGCCGACCTTCCGCGCCAACGGCACGAGCATGCCCGACAATGCCCGCTATATCGACTGGATGAACCAGCGGTTTTCGGGCTGGAAGCTCGAGGTCGGCGGGCTGGTCGACAAGCCGATGCAATTGTCGCTGGCCGAGCTGAAATCCCTGCCGGCCCGCACGCAGATCACAAGGCATGACTGCGTCGAGGGCTGGAGCGCGATCGGCAAATGGACCGGCGTGCCGCTTGGTGCGTTGCTTCAGACGGCCGGTCTGAAACCCGAAGCCCGCTACATCGTCTTCCACTGCGCCGACGAATATGAAAAGACGCTCGACGGCAGCGGCTGGTATTACGAAAGCATCGATCTCGTCGATGCGTTTCACCCCCAGACGATCCTTGCCCACAGCATGAACGGCCGCGATCTCGAAGTGGCCCATGGCGCGCCACTCCGGCTCCGGGTCGAGCGCCAGCTCGGCTACAAGCAGGCAAAATACCTGACCGGCATCGAAGCCGTCGCCGATCTCGGCCAGCTCTACGGCGGCAATGGCGGCTTCTGGGAGGATCGCGGTTATGAATGGTATGCGGGCATATAGGCCCCCGACCGACATGCCGACCTTGACGTTTTCCTCGTGTCGGGTTCCACGGCCGGAGAGGTCGTCGTGGTCAAGGGTACGGAAATCCCGCAGCTCCCCTCAGGAAGAGAGACCGATCGTGATGGTGGCGGATAGCACGCCGCCGTCGAGCTTTTCGAAATCGAACATGTGGTCGGCCGCATCCTCCGGGAAGAGGCCGTCCTCGTCGTTGCGCGTATCGCGGGCAGGGCGCCCGAGATAGTCGGGATGCTCGCCATAGATGATATCGCTCAGCACATCGTCGAAATAGATCTGGCTGACGAGAAGCTCCTTGCCCTCGGCGAGGATGCGGCAGTGAACGTGCGGCGTGCGGCCCTTATACCATCCGGGATAGGCCGTCAAGAAGCTTGCCTGCCCCGTGGCATCCGTCAGCTGGCGGCCGCGAAAGGCGAGCCCGCTGATCGCCTCGGCATCGCCGAAGGTGCACATCTCCGCAGCCTCGCGGCCGGAATAGATGCCGCGGTGATCGGTATGCCAGATTTCGATATCAGCATTTTCGACCGGCCGGCAATCGGCCGCGTGGACGATCCGAACGGCCAACCGCAAAGGCAGCCCGGCCTTTCCTTCCGAAACGTCCTGACGAGCCGGGACATTGTTGACATGGCAGGGGCCAAGGGTCTGGGCGACGGTCACGACACAATTCGGACTGGTACGGAAGAGCGGCTCTGGCAGCTTTTCCAAGGTAACCGATTTTGTGCCGCCGCTTACGAAATCCGTTCCCTTCCAGTCGAATGTCCTGGCGGCAACAACGACATGCCGCCGCGGCCAGATTGCCACCGCAGCCACGGATGATGCGACAATGGCCGCACCGCCAAGCACAAGAGTCCGCCTCTTCATCTGTCTTCCTCTGCCTCAAGTCGCAGGATTTAAGGAGGATGCGCAGGAAATTCCAATTAAATCCAGGCAATGATCGACGGCAACGAGATCATTCTGCAATGCCGCCGAGACGCCAGGTGGGTCCCGAAGCAGCCACTCCTGTTTGCAGGCGGATTGACGGGAAAGTGTATTCTGCCGATGTTAGCCAATGGACGGTTGCTCCGAAGCACCCCTTGGGCTCCGGTCGCCTAAAAGACGCTGTAAAGCATTGAATTACCGAATAATTTTATCCATGAATCGATTCCGCTTGAACTATGCAGTAGGCATCCAAAATTCGTTTCCGAGTCAGGGCAGAGCCATATGGAACCAACCCACTTATTCGAGCTCGTCATCGCGATGTTTCTTGCGATCATCGCGCTGCACTATGCGGCCCACAGGCTCGGACTGCCGCCGTCCGTCGCGCTGCTGGCCGGTGGCGCCTTGCTGGCGTTCGTGCCGGGGTTGCCGGCGATATCAGTCGATCCGGAACTGGTGCTGGTCATCTTCCTGCCGCCACTCCTGATGGACGGCGCCTGGGCCATCGCGCTGGCGCGGTTGCGGCGCCATATGATCGGCATTGCCTCGCTGGCCGTCGGCGCTGTGTTATTCACCTGCGCGGTGGTGGCCGTCGTGGCCCATCTTATCTTTCCATCGCTTCCCTGGGCCGCCTGCGCAGCCCTTGGTGCGATCGTTGCACCGCCGGACGCGGTCTCGGCGCGCGCCGTGCTCGAGCGAGTCAGGCTGCCGCGGCGGCTGCAGATTCTTTTGGAAGGCGAGAGCCTGCTCAACGATGCGAGCGGCCTGGTTCTCTTCCGTTTTGCCGTTGCCGCTGCCGCAACAGGAGCCTTCAGCGCGGGGGAGGCGATCGGCAGCTTCTTCGTGCTGGCGCTCGGCGGCGCCGTTGTCGGCGTCGTTGTGGGAACGGCATGGGTCAAACTCGTTCGGCGTCTCGGTGACGAATATCTGATCATCGCAGCCACGGTGCTGCTCGGTTGGATTTCCTATCTGCTCGGAGAGCTGCTGCATGTTTCCGGCGTCATCGCCACCGTCACCACCGGCTTGATCGCGTCCTGGCACCAGCACACCGTATTTTCGGCCGCAACGCGGATGCGCGGCACGTCGTTCTGGACCGTGATGATCTTCCTGATGGAAGCTTCGGTTTTCACCTTGATCGGCCTGTCGCTGCGGGATGTCGTCGAACGCGGCGGCGGCTTGACCACCGTCATCGCGACGATGGGGCTGCCGATGCTGGCGATCCTCGTCACACTCGTGGTCGCGCGTTTTGCCTGGGTCTTCGCCTCCGATCTCGTCATCAGGTTCTGTGCAGCCCTGGGGGTGACGCGAACTCGGCCGCTCGGCGTCGGCGGCGCGACGGTTCTCAGCTGGGCAGGCGTGCGCGGCGTGATCACGCTCGCTTTGGCGCTCAGCCTGCCCGAGGGGTTCCCGGGCCGTGACTTCATCCTCGCCACATCCTTCGCCGTCATTCTCGGTACCGTGCTCGTGCAGGGCACGACATTGGGGCGGGTGATTGCCTGGGCGCGGCTGGTGGAGACGGAGACGGAAAGAGCGCGCCTGACCATGAGCCAGGCCGAAGTCGCCATGGTGCAGGCGCAGCTCGAGACCGTCCAAAGCCTGGCATACGACGCGGAAGGAAAGCTTATCCACCCGCAATTGCTGGACCGATACCAGCGCAGGGCGACAGTGATCGTCGACTATGCCGAGAGAACGGAGCATTACAAACCGGTGCTCCATGCTCACTTCGACGTCGTTCTCGAAGCGGTTGCCACGGGACGCCGGGAGCTCATTCGCCTCCATCGCGCCGGCGACATCGACGACGAAACCTTGGACGAGCTTGAACGCGATCTCGATCTTGAGGAGTTGAGCGCGATCTCTGCCAAGGCGTAAGGTTCAGCGCCTTACTCCCTTCGACATCATCGTCAACGCATTGCGATATCGAGGCTGATGCAAGCAGCGAGCGGCTTGGAAGCGTGCTCTTAAATGGCGATCTGTTCGCCGAGCTCGACGACGCGGTTGGACGGCAGGTTGAAGTAATCGGAGGGATCGATCGCCAAGCCCTCCAGCCCCATGAATATACGCTCCTGCCAGGCGGGCAAGCCGGTGTTCGGCGTCCTGACGAGGTTCCGGCGGCCGAGATAGAAGGAGGTCCTCATGATCTCGAACTTGAAGCCGCTTTCCCGGCAGAGAGCCAGAGCCCTGGTGACGTCGGGGTCGTCCATGAAGCCGAAGGTGATGTCGAGGCGCACGAAACGCGGCGAGAGCTGGCTTATCTTGATGCGGCGGCTGTCGGGCACATAAGGTTCGTCCTCGGTCCAGACGGTCAGGATGACGTTCTGTTCGTGGAGCACGTGGTTATGCTTGAGATTGTGGAGCAGGACGTTCGGCGTACGATCCGGGACACTGGTCAGGAAGACGGCCGTTCCCGGAACGGTGACCGGGGAATGCTCCGACTTTCGCTCGATCGACCTGATGAAGGAATCGAGCGGGATCTCGTTGTTGGCCCGCAATCTCTTCAGATAGGCTTGGCCTCGGGTCCATGTCCACATCATGACCATGATCGCCAGGGCAAGGGCGACCGGAACCCAGCCGCCATCGTGGATCTTCAAGAGGTTGGCCGCCAGGAACAGAACTTCGATGATGAAGAGCGGTAGCAGCAAGACGGCGGCGAGCACGAGGGAGTAGCCCCAGACGGCTCGGAGAAACTGGAAGACCAGCATGGTCGAGATGACCATGGTTCCGGTCACCGAGATGCCGTAGGCCGTCGCCAGCGACTCGGAGTCGCCGAAGGAAAAGATCAGCATCAAGACGCCGACCAGCAGGAGAAGATTGACGGCCGGCACGTAGATCTGGCCGGTGTTGGTCTCCGACGTGAACTTGATCCTGAGCCTCGGCAGGAAGCCGAGGTGAACCGCCGAGCGGGCCAGCGAAAATGCGCCTGTGATCACCGCCTGGCTGGCGATGATCGTTGCCATCGTCGCCAGAATAACCACCGGCAGCAAGGCCCAGTCGGGATACATCAGAAAGAACGGATTGGTGGCGGCTTCCGGATGGGCGAGAACGAGCGCGCCTTGGCCGAGATAGTTCAGAAGTAGGGCAGGAAAAACGAGCACGAACCATGCCATCTGGATCGGGCGGCGCCCGAAATGCCCGAGATCGGCATAGAGCGCTTCGGCGCCCGTCACGGTCAGAAAAACGGCGCCGAGCACAATGAGGCCGACGCTGCCGGCATGGGTGAGGAACAGGAACGCATTGATTGGATTGAGCGCCTCCAGAATCCTCCAATCGTCGCCGATATGGATCAGGCCGCCTGCCGCCATAGCCAGAAACCACAACACCGTTATTGGCCCGAAAAAGATGGAGACGGCGGCGGTTCCCTTCGACTGGACAGCAAAGAGAACGATCATGATCGCAGCTGATGCCAGCGGAACGTATTCGGCAAAGGCCGGCGTGACCAGTTTCAGGCCTTCCAGCGCCGACATGACCGACAAGGCAGGCGTGATCATCGCATCGCCGATGAAGAGAGCCGCTCCGATCAGGCCGGCGAAGAAGAGCACCGGTACGTTTCGTCCCATCTTCTTCATCAGGAGGGCGAGAAGCGAAAGCGTGCCGCCTTCGCCGTCATTGTCCGCCCTGAGAAGGAAGAGCACATATTTGAAAGTCACGATGATCGTCAGCGTCCAGACCATCAGCGAAATGAGACCGATGACCTCGGCTTCGTGTACGCCATCGGCGGCAAAGGGCCTCAGCGCCTCGCGAAGGGCATAGAGCGGGCTGGTGCCGATATCGCCATAGACGACGCCGACCGCGCCGATGACCAGTCCGACGAAGCCCTTTGGGCCAGCACCTTCACCCGTATTGTCTGCATGTGTTGACGTCATGGTTCCCCGCTCATGCCACTTGGCCATGGACACAAACATATGCCGCATTGCAGAACGGCAAGTAAATTGATGCGGGTGTGAATTTTTTGTGGGGGCGAAGGCGATGCGGGCGTGGCGAGGGTGGCGTTGCGATCAGTTCAAACGTCGTCGGTTCGTATCCCCTTGCGATTGCGCTGTCGCATGGTAATAAGCATGCATGACCCGCGCCCGGACCTTTTCGAGCTTTTATTACACGCTGCTCCCATAGAGAGCGGCGCAAGGTCATATTCCTGACACTCGAGACGCCGGATGGTCGGCGGCACGTGTGTCAACAGAAGGTCTCCGGCCTCATCGGCCCAAATGGAGACCCTCGTGAAACTATCCTCTCAGCCTACCGGACCTAGATCGGACTTTCTTCGCACTTTGAGCGAGCGCGGCTTCCTGCATCAATGCACCGACTTAGGAGCACTCGACAGCTGGCTTTGTTCAGGAGCAGGCACCGCCTATAACGGATTTGATCTCACCGCCGACAGCCTGCATGTCGGGCATCTCATTCAGATCATGATGCTGCGGTGGTTCCAGAAGACGGGTAACAAACCCATTGCGTTGCTCGGCGGCGCGACAAGCCGCCTGGGCGATCCGAGCTTCCGCGACACGTCGCGTCCCTTTCTCAGCCAAGAGCAGATCATGAAAAACCTGATCGGCATCCGACGGGTCTTCGAGCGCTTCCTCGCTTTTGGAGACGGCCCGACCGATGCCGTCATGGTCAATAACGCCGACTGGTTGGACGGGCTCAACTATCTCGATTTCCTGCGCGATATTGGGCCGCATTTTTCAGTCAACCGGATGCTCACATCGGAGAGCGTGCGCCAACGGTTGGAACGAGAGCAATCGCTGTCATTGCTGGAATTCAACTACATGGTCATGCAAGCCTACGACTTCCATGTCCTCGCAGAAAGCCGCGGCTGCCTGCTTCAACTGGGTGGCTCGGACCAGTGGGGCAATATCGTCAGCGGCGTTGAATTTGGACGGCGGATCGGTGGACGCGGCCTCTTTGGATTGACTGCCCCGCTGCTGACGACGTCTTCGGGCGCGAAGATGGGCAAGAGCGTTTCGGGGGCGGTTTGGCTGAACGCCGACCGGTTGTCACCCTATGAATTCTGGCAGTTCTGGAGAAACGCCGGGGATGCCGATGTGGGTCGTTTTCTCAGGCTGTTCACCGAGTTGCCCTTAAGTGAAATCGCACGCCTTGACGTGCTTCGGGATTCGGAGATCAACGAAGCAAAAAAGATTCTTGCCGACCAGGTCACCAGCCTGTGCCACGGGGCAGATGCCGCGGCGCAAGCTTCCGAAACCTCCCGACGCGCCTTCGAAGCAGGCGAAGTGCCGGCGGGTCTCCCGACGGTCATTCTCCCGGATAGCCTTCGCGGTGATTTTCCGTTGGTCGACGCCATGGTCGTTGCCGGGCTCGCCAAGTCGAAAAGCGAAGCGCGTCGATTGATCGTCGGCGGCGGTGTGCGAGTGAACGGTGGCAGCGTAAAAGACGAGACAATGCGGCTTGGCGACTCCGACGTCCAGGACGGGGTGATCCGGCTCTCGGTCGGCAAGAAGCGACAGGTCCTCCTTGAGCCGGTTTAGCGTGGTCTGTTCAATTCGGGGAGCGGGCAAACTCGAACCACCTTGTCGCGCTCCCTGCGGGTGTTGTTGACAAGGTGGCCCTTCGGTCCGACGTGTTTGCGGCCTTCAATTGGAGCGGCTGCTCGGCAGTGACCTGTGAAATCAGCGGCGGCTGCATCATGCTGACAGGGGATGTCAGCAGCAGTGATCGATAATCCTGAGATTGCGGGCTTCTCAAGCCAGTCGCCATTTCGTCGGAATGTCCGGTTATGCCGCCGGATACCCCGCGCCATCGGAGCAGTGTCCCCGAGATGAAGCCACACCACCGGATTTTCTTCATTCAGTTTGCCGTGGCCCTTTCCTTAGGCGCGTTTGTGTCGCGGCTGCCCGACCTTCAGGTCAAGTTCAGTCTGACCGAGGGAGAGCTGGGCCTTTTGCTTGCCGTCATGTCCTCCGGGGTTCTGTGCGGGTTGACGTTCTCGGTAAGGTTGATCGAGAGGCTCGGTGCGCGCACCACGGCTTTCGTCACCGTCTTCGGTGCGGCGCTGTTTTTCGCGCTGATCCCCTGGATGCCTTCAGCTCTCCTGGCGGTGCCATTATTCTTCATTGCCGGCATATTCACCGGCGCGTTCGAGATCAACGCCAATATCGAAACCGATCGCCGTGAGGCGCTGCTTGGGTACCGCATCATGAGCCGGGCTCACGGCATGTGGAGCGTGGGCTTCTGCATCACCGCCCTTGTTGCCGCCGGCATGCGGCAGGCTGCCGTCTCCATCGAACTGCATAGCTTGATCATCCTCGTCACCGTCCTGATTGGAGGGTCGATCGTTTTCTCCGGGATCGAGAACGCGCCCCAGCGGCAGGACGCGCACCCGGGAGATAGTCCGCCGATTGCTTTTCCGACAATCGGGCTGCTGCCCCTTTGCCTGATAGGCGCAGCTCCACTTCTCGCCGAAGGCGCGAGCGTCGATTGGTCGGCGATCTATATGCGTGACGTATTCGCGGTCGAACCCTTCATCGGCGGGCTCGGCGTGACCATTTTCTCCCTGTTCATCGCCATCGGGCGGCTCGGTATGGACCCTGTCATTGACCGCTTCAATCCACGCCCGGTCGTAATAACCCTCCTCGGGATCGCGACCATCGGTCTCGTCATGGTTGCGACGGCGACACACCCTGCTATCGCGCTCGCAGGCTTTGGCCTGACAGGTATCGGCTGCTCTTCAGTCTATCCGCTTGCCATCTCGGCTGCGGCCCGACGCACGGATCGACCCGCACCCGTCAACGTTGCAGCGCTCGGGCAGACGACGTTCCTTGTGTTTTTCGCCGGGCCGCCACTGCTCGGTTTCGTTGCCGAACACTTCGGTATCCGCTTTTCGTACTGGGCGGTCGTCCCTGTTCTCGCCGCAGCGCTGCTGGTCACCAGGGCACTTGCCGCTGATCCTGCCCCGGTCACAGGCCAACCCGAACCGGCGCAACCACACGGTTGACACGCCACGCCGGCCACCTTTGTCGTAAGCTCGTTCACGTCCTCAACCGGAGGGGCAACCTCCGGCTTTCGCTGGTGAATCGGGCGGGCGCAATGTATTTCCCATGGCGCCGAAGTATTATGAGCGGCCATCGGAAATATAGCTCGTATAGGTGAGGAGCTAATTCCGCATACTGTCGTCAACTCTTGGCGAATGGTTTTGCTGCTCAAGCATTGCGGCCACAGTCCATCTCGTCTGAGTGGACCTGGTTGGGATGGCGAAACTCCAGCCTTTCGGCCTAGCAAAACATATGTTTTACGGGGTTTGTGATGGCCGTGTCCGGCCGCAAATGAAGGCTCGCCGGCGTCGTTCTGCGCCTCGCTTCGGACAAATTTCCGCCGCTAAAATGCCAGTATTAGTTGTTTCTAAATCACGCCATAATTCGCATCTACGTTGCCGCGCCTGTTTTATTCTTCGCCACATTTCGGAATTTCAACATTATACAAACTGTGGTGGGTAACTATGAAGGTTATTCTCGTCATCGTCCTTACGGCGCTTGCCGTGCCCTGTGAGGCGGACATGCTCCGCACGGCGTCCAAGTACAAGAGCATGCACGAACGCTCCATCTCCTTCCTGAGCATCAATCCGCGCAGGGTGTCGTGGTGCGGGGCGTTCCTTGCCTTTGTCGCCAAACGGTCTTCGCGGCAACCGCCGCCCAACCCCAACATGGCGGCGTCCTGGAGGAAGTTCGGCAAGCCGGTCGGTGTCCGCTCCGCCAGGCGAGGGGATGTCGTGGTGATCCGCACCGGCCGGCGCTTTCATGTGAGCCTGTTCGATCACATCGATCAGCGCCGGCAGTACGTCTACCTGTTCGGCGGCAACCAATCCAACCGGGTCCAGCTGTCGCGCTATCGCGCCAGTTCGGTGGTCGCCGTGCGACGATGATGTTGGGGTGAGAACTCACCCACCTTCCAAACCTCGGCAGGCGGCGGGAAAACAGGCCTTACGCCTTGCGCGCCCTGATGTGGAGGAAGATCGGCGCGATGCGGGTATCGGCGACTATTGGCTCGGAAAGCGCCACCTCGATTGACGCCATGGGCTCGCCGAAAGCTTCAATCGTCAGCCCCGCTTCGACGATCATCGACACCCAGGTCGACAGCGTTCGGTGAAAGCGCGGGACGGCAAACGGCGTCAGCGTCACCCGTTCTTCCTCTGGGATGGAGGAAAAAATCCAGCGCTCGACCCGGCCGTCGCTCTCGTCGAAATAATCGGCGATCTCAACGGCGACGGGTTCGCCGGCTTCATTGCGGATATTGCGGCGCGTCGGCGGCACGAAGCAGGGATGCAGGATCGAAAACTGCAGGAAGCCGCCCGGCTTCAGGACGCGGTGGATGCCCTTCAGCACCTGGCGCTGATCGGCCATGTCCATCATCGACATGAAGGCGGTGGCGAAATCGAAGCTCGCTTCGGGGAAATCGATGCCCTGGCCGTCGCCGAGCACGTAGTCGATGCCGAGCGGCGCTTGCGTCTCGGTCTCGCGGGCATAACGAATGAAGGTCGGGGCGATGTCGAGACCGATCATGCGGGCGCCGAGGCGGGCGACGGCGCGGGTGTTGGAACCTTCGCCGCAGCCGAGATCGAGCCCGGCAAGGCCTGCCACCGGCGGCAGCATCTTCAGAAAGGCCGGTGTGTTCAGCGCGTCGCGATATTTGTCGTAGCCCGCGCGGCTATAGATCGTCCAGGTCTCGGCATTGCTCTCCCAATGGGCGGCGACATCATTGGCGTTCATGGCTCTCCTCCTTGTGCGATCGGAACGGGCGGGGAGCTATAAGCGCAGCGGATTATAATGGGAAGACAGGCAGTCTACTGCAAGTGGTTGACACCCATGGATCATGACCAAGTTCGCGTGCACTATCATGCGATCGAGAGGATAGGGGGCTGCTGTGTCCGACGAAGTGATCATCCGCGAGCTGGTCGGTCTCGATCAGACGATGACAATTTTCCCGCTGTACAGCCAGGTTAGTCGCCTGAGCGAGGCCGCGGTTTGCCAACGACTTTCAGCCATGTTTGCACAGAGCAACTACCGCTGCAGGAGTGAGCGAGGCCGCGATAGCACCATTCCGTGTCCGGGCGAACCAAGGGAGTTGATGCGTCACCCCAGGCTCACACTCTTGAACGCGGCGATGATGCTTTGGGCAGCGAGCTGCGCCTCATCTGACGTCGTCTGGAAATTGGTGACGGAGAGGCGCAGCACGTCGCTGCCGCGCCATTTGGCGCCGCCGGCGAAGATGATGCCGTCCGCCTGAATCTTTTCGATCGTCTTTCGCGTCAGTGCGTCGCCTTCTTCGTTCGGCAGGTCGGCTCCGAAGCGGATGACGAGCTGGTTCAGCGCCACCTCGTTCAGAATGGCGATGCCCGGTTGTTGCGACAGGAGATCGACCACCAATCGCGCTGAGGCGCAGCACTGGTCGATCAGGGCGGCGATGCCGTCGCGGCCGAGATGTTTCAGCATCGCCCAGGTGGCAAAGCCGCGCGCCCTCCTCGAAAGCTCGGGCACGTAATGGGAGGGATCGCGTTCGCCTTCGCCGGCGAGCGGCAGGTAGCTCGCGGCGATCGTCATGGCGCGGCGATGGGCGAGCTCGTCGCGGACGATCGCATAGCCGCAATCATAGGGCGTCTGCAGCCACTTGTGGCCGTCGGTCGCCCAGCTGTCGGCCGCTTCGATGCCGCGGCTGAGGTGGCTGGTCTTCGCTGACGCCTGCGCCCAGAGGCCAAAGGCGCCATCGATATGCACCCAGGCGCCTTTCGCCTTCAACAGCGGGATGATGGCGGCGAAATCGTCGAAGGCGCCGGTATTGATCTGCCCCGCCTGGAGAACGGCGATGACGGGTCCAGAGACAGTATCGAGCGTGCCCGCCAGCGCGGCTGGGTCTATCCGTCCCATCGCGTCGGTGGGCAGGCGCAGCACGCGATCATGCCCGAGGCCGAGGAACTGAAGCGCGGAGAAGACGGTGGTGTGGGCGTCGTCGCCGATCAGTACGGCAATCTCCGGCGCTCCGAACAGGCCCTTTGCATCGGCATCCCAGCCCACCTGGCGCAGCACCTCGCCGCGGGCGGCCGCAAGGCAGGTAAAGTTCGCCACCGTCGCGCCGGTGACGAAGCCGACCGAGCTTTCGGCCGGCAGCTTCAGGAGATCGAGAAGCCATCTCGCCGCGACGGTCTCGACTGCGGCTGCGGCCGGGGCGACGGCATGGTTTCCGGCATTCTGGCCCCAGGCGCTGGTGAGGAAATCGGCCGCGACGCCGACCGGATGGGAGCCGCCGATGACCCAGCCGAAAAAGCGCGGCCCAGTGGTTGCATGCAGCCCGGGTTCGGCGCCGTCCGCGAGACGCCTGATGACATCAAGCATATCGGAACCTGCCGCCGGCAGCGGCTCTTCGAAACAGGCAAGCGAGGCTGCGTAGTCGTGGGTGGGCATATGGCGGGCGGGCGCTGCCTGCCGGAACGCGGCCGCAAGGCGGGCGGCTTCCTGAAACAGAGATGCAATTGCCGTCATGCGGGTCCCCCTGCCGCCACCGATCCTGGAGGGCCTCACCCTCGAAAGCAGGCTGCCGGCACACCCAAACTAGCCCATATCGCCGAGGCTGTCTTCGCCTGGCAGATCTCGGATCCGGGTTCCAGGGCCTTCCTTGGGCTTGCCGAGACCTCAAGATAAATTGAGCATCGGGGAGGCGCTTCCTAAATATCTACACTAACTACCTTATACCGTTCTGTGCGTTTTTGAAACTTCGCGGCTCTTATTGAAAGTGATTGCCTTCGTTGCAAGTATCGTTCAATAATACGGAAATATCATTTGCACCATTGTCAAGTTGGTGCTGCCAATCAGCGAGGGATATGCACTGAAATATTTCCTTCTCTACGCGCTGACATGCACGTTGGTCGGGATAGCTCTTCTCTTCATCATCCGTGAAGTTGTACCGTTCGCGATCGACAAGCCAACCGATCAATCGGTGGCAGGCTCAACTGATGAGCCAGTTGCCGGGCCAACCGGTGAGCCGTTGAGCGCGGCAACCGGCCAGCCGGTGCCGGGGGCAACCGGCAAGCCGGTGCCGGGGCGAACAACCGATCAATCCGCCATCCAGCCAGCCGATCCCCTGGTCGTCCGATCCACCGGCCAGCCGGTCGACGGGCCAGCCCGTGAACCGGTGGTCGGGCCAACTGGCGAACCGGCAGCGAGGCCGACCGATCAATCGGTGGTCGGTCCGACCGGCGAACCGGTCGTTCGGAAAGGGGGCCGGCTGGGGAGCCCGGCGCAGTGACCGGCGCCTGAGATGACGGATTTCCGTTCGATCTCGTCACTTCGAGCATATGCTGAACTACGAAGCGTCCTGACACCGGTTGCATCGGCTGAGGCCATCTGTATTGACAGTACCTCTCATCTCGCAGGAGGTCCCGATGGATGAAAGTGGCACGACGATCAGGCATGTCAGGGCAGACGAAGTGGAGGCTTTCCGGCGTATCCGTCTGGAAGCGCTTCGCACCGAACCGTCCCTCTTTGCAAGCCGCTACGAGGACTGGGAGGCTCTTTCTCTCGAGGAGTGGCGCAATCGCCTGAACGAGCCGGTTTTCATCGCCTTTCAGGGTGACGAACCCGTCGGCATAACCGGCCTGCTTCGGCAGCGGTCGAGCAAGATGGCCCATCGCGCAACGATCATCATGGTTTACGTCAGAAGGAGCCTGCGCGGAACGGGCCTTGCCGGCAAGCTGCTCAGCGCGGTGGCCGATCACGCGCGCGATATCGGCATCCTGCAGCTGGAACTCTTCGTCAGCGCGGAGAACCCGGCGGCAATACGCTTCTATCAGCGGGAAGGCTTCTCCGAGATCGGCAGGATTCCGGGCGGGGTTCTGGAGGAGGGCAGGGAGATCGACGACGTCATGATGGCTCGCCGTCTGGTCAGTTAGGCCTCACGCCGATGTTTCAGCGCATGTCGGCTTGCCTCACCTATTGACCTCAAGTGGGGTTGGGGTTGCAGCATGCCGGCATGGGCTGGAGGTTTGGCCGTGACGAAAATTCTGAAAGACGAGGATCTGGTCGGCAGCGCGCTGATGATGATCGCGATCGATGCTCTCGAGACCGCTTTTCTCGCGAGAGCCGACAATCGGTTGATCTCTCCGCCCCGGCACCATGTCTCGTTTCCCGATCGCGGCGATCTCGTCTTCACCGTCGGCGGCATCCTCGGCGAGAAACCGCTCGCGGGCTTCCGAGTCTATGAAACATTCGACGGGGCGGAGCATTCGCAGATCGTCGCGGTGTGGTCGGCCGACGACGCGAAGCTCAAGGGCATTATTCTCGGAGATCGTCTCGGCAATCTCAGAACCGGTGCGATCGGAGGGCTCGCCATCCGGCATCTCAGCGCGCCTGACGCCAGCATCGTCGGGATCCTCGGCAGCGGAGCGCAAGCGCGAACCCAGCTTGCCGCGGCCGCCGCCGTTCGAAAGCTGGACCGCGCCCGCGTCTATAGCCGCGACGAGAAGAATCGCGCCGCCTTTGCAGCCGAGATGCAGCACGCCTTGGGTATTGAAGTGGAGCCTGCCGGCAGCGCTTCTGAAGCCGTCTATGACGCCGACATCGTCATCTGTGCGACGACGAGCCGAACGCCCGGCATTCATGCGCGGGATTTGAAGCCCGGCGTGCACGTCAACACCGTTGGCCCGAAAACGCATGAGGGATACGAACTCGGCCTGGATCTTGCCGATGTCGCCGCCGTGATCGCGACGGATTCACCCGAACAGACGCGCGCCTATGCTTCGCCCTTTTTCCTGACCGGCTCCGGCAATGAACACCGCATGGCCGACCTTGCCGATATCATGGCCGGGAAAACGGCCGGGCGAGGGTCGCCTGGCGATACGACGCTGTTTTGCTCCGTCGGATTGGCTGGAACCGAGGTCGTCGTCGCCTCGGCAATCCTCGATATGCTGTGAGCCCGTTTTCCTTATTCACGCTAGGCCCAGCACATCCTCCATGGCGTATTCGCCGGGTGCGCGCCCTGCGATCCAGCGGGCGCCGGCAAGCGCGCCGCGGGCGAACATGCCGCGATCGAGAGCCGAATGCGAGAGCGTCACGACTTCCTCGGCGGCGGCAAACAGGACGCTGTGTTCTCCGACGAGCCCGCCGGCCCGAAGGACGGCAAAGCCGATTTCGCCGGGCGGGCGCTCGCCGGTGATGCCGTCACGCCCGCGCCGCTCGACAGATGAAAGGGAAACGCCGCGGCCTTCGGCCGCCGCTTCGCCGAGCATCAGCGCCGTACCGGACGGCGCGTCGATCTTCCTGTTGTGATGGGCTTCGAGGATTTCGATATCCCAGCCATGCGCGGGAAGGGCGCGCGCGGCCTGGGCGACTAGGCCAACCAGCATGTTGACGCCGATGGAGAAATTGCCGGAGCGCAGGATCGGAATCGCGCGGGCGGCCTCCGCGATCCGTTCGAGCTCATCCGGCTCGAACCCCGTCGCCCCGATCACCAGGGCCGGTCCGCCGGCCGAAGCGCACAAACCGGCAAGTTCGGCGGCAGCACGTCCCGTCGTGAAATCCAGGATCACGTCGGTCGCTCCAATCGCAGCCGAACGGTCGATCAGCCCGGCGCTCATGGAGCCTTCACGGCCGATGCCGCCGACGAACGCAAAAGCCGGATCGGCCGCCAGCAGCGGCATGATGGCGCGACCCATGCGGCCGTTCGCGCCGGCGACGGCTATTTTGATTGGTGAGGTCACGGACTTTCCTTGGCTCGCGATATTTCCAACGGGCGGCTGTTTGCATCGGCATTACGCCGGCGAATGGGATCTGCCACTACCGCACTTGCGCTCCCGGGGCAAAGCAGCGATCTCCTCTGGTCGTCTGGTGCCTACCAGTTGCCGGGGTCGGCGGTGTGATCGATGCTGGCGAATTCGTCGGCCTTTTGCCGATCCAGCTTCACCTCCGTGCCAGCCTTCGTCTCGTCGACGACCGAGTAGCGGTCGGGGATCGGTCCCCTTGATAGTTCCTGATACAGGAGCAAGGCGGCCTCCTCGGCGGTGTCGGCCTCGATCTCCCGAGTGATTGATACGGTGAACTTGTGCATGGCTTCGGCCCTCTCGATCGGTGCGCCGGCGTGTGCGTGGCTTGCGCAGTCTGACACGAGTTTTGTGTCGATGACACTAAAACTGCTCGCTTAGAATTTGATTCATTTGATGGCTTCAGGTCTTTGTTTTTATGAATGTAGTGGTGCCAAGCCGCCGTACCGTTTTGGGCGAACTCAGCCGAGGAGATAGGTCATGCGCCTGAATCAAGTAACCGTTACGATGCCTGACCTCGATGCGGGCTGGAACTTCTACTGCGTTCTCGGTCTCACGCCGGTCGTCGACGCTCGTCCTCGCTATGCGCGCTTCGTCTGCCCGGACGGGGACAGCACCTTCTCCCTGCATCAGGGCGAAGGTGGCGGTGGCGGCACCACGGTGTATTTCGAGTGCGAGAAGCTGGACGAGACGGTCGGCAGTCTCAGCGAGGCCGGTCTTCGTTTCGTCACCGGACCGGAGGACAAGAGTTGGCTCTGGCGCGAGGCGGAGCTGTTCGACCCCGGCGGCAACCGCATCATCCTTTATTTCGCCGGATCGAACCGCACCGATCCGCCGTGGCGAATGGATAAGGCGGAGCGCCCGAAGCAGGGCGCCTCGGCGCCTGCCTATCCCGGCCATTTCACGAATTGACGAATCGCGGTCGCCTCGGCATCTTTGTGTCGGCGTGGCCTAACGCCGAACCTCCCAGGACCTTCCCCAGCAGGGTCTTCAACCGGAGGCAAAGGGACTTTCGTCTCGGGTCGTGATCCTTGGTCCTGATGTTTCGGGCCTGTTGCTGGGGAACGATGTCCGGAACGTGAGAGGCCCTGATATGACTGAGAATGGAAATTTCAAGCGACGGGTGCGTGCACGCGCCGCCAAGACGGGTGAATCCTACACCGCCGCCCGCATGCATGTTCTTCCCAGGTCGGCGAACGATGCACAGCCTGAGGCAAGACGATTGCGTCTCGCCGTGGCCCAGACCACCCATGCAGACGATCCCCGCGATGCGGACAAGCTTCGCCAGAGTGGACAGGAGATACGCCTGCTGATGCGGCAGGCGCGAGAGGCAGGGGCGCGGCTCATCCACTTTCCCTAAGGAACGACATCATCGCCGAACAAGCGGATCATGTCGGAAATCGGGCCGAGAGAGATCGGGCCGTCCGATTGGCGGCGGTTCGAATGGGCCGTGTTGCGTGAGGAGCTGGATAAAACGCGCAGACTGGCGCGCGAACTCGGGCTCTGGACGGTCATCGGCTCGGTGCATCCGCTGACGCCGCCGCACCGGCCGCACAACAGCCTTTATGTCGTCTCCGATCGCGGCGAACTGGTGACGCGCTACGATGAGCGGCTGCTGTCGAACACCAAGATCTCCTTCATGTACACGCCAGGTTCGATCCCCGTGACCTTCGAGGTCGACGGCATCCGTTTTGGCTGTGCGCTCGGCATGGAGTGCAACTTTCCTCAAATTTTCACTGAATACGAGCGGCTCGATGTCCACTGCGTGCTGTTTTCGTCCACTGGGGGAACGTCGGCCAATGATACCTCCTTCGCCGCCGAGGTGCAGGGGTATGCGGCGAGCAACAGGTACTGGGTGAGTTTCTCCATACTCGCACATCCCGGTTTAGCCGATCCCGTGTCTTCCGGGATCGTCTCGCCCGGTGGCCGGTGGGCAGCGCAATGCCCTGCGGATGGAACGGCCGCGATATCGCTCACTGATATCGACGACAATCACGGCGATATTGCCCGGCCGTGGCGGCGCAAAGCGCTGGGCGGCCTCTACGAGCCGCACCGCGTGGCCGGCGATCCGCGCAGTGACGGGCGGGATATGTTTTAGAGCCGGGTCGCGTCGGTTGCATTCCGGCAAAGTGAATGCAGCCGATGCTATATGCACGGTTCCGCAAATCTCCTCATACCCGCTTGTCCCGAAGTCATTGAACCCGGACGATAGCAACACCGCAGGGACCTCGACCATTTAGCAACGCTGTACAGTCGTCCGCGTGAAATCACTCGGACTGGGCTGGAGAAAGACGATTTGCCTCTTATTTCAGTGGGCAATGCGAAACGAAGAGCGAAAGGATCACGCAATGGCAAAGAACACGATCTGCGTATGGTACGACAAAGACGCTGAGGCTGCTGCCCGCTTCTATGCCGCGACTTTTCCCGACAGCGCCGTGGGTGCCGTCATTCGGGCACCGGGAGATTATCCTGACGGTAAGCAAGGAGACGTACTGGTCGTGGAATTCACCGTTGCGGGTATTCCTTGCATCGGCTTGAACGGCGGTCCTGCGTTCAAACACAACGAAGCCTTCTCATTTCAGATCGCAACCGACGATCAGGAAGAAACCGATCGCTATTGGAACGCCATCGTCGGCAATGGCGGCCAGGAAAGCGAGTGCGGCTGGTGCAAAGACAAGTGGGGCGTGTCCTGGCAGATTACGCCGCGCGTCCTCTCCGAAGCGCTCTCGGCAGGCGGTGGCCAGGCAAAGCGTGCTTTTGACGCGATGATGACCATGAGGAAGATCGACATTGCGACGATCGAGGCGGCGCGGCGCGGCTGAGGCAGCTTCGAGCAGAACGATCTTTTACCAGGCTCGCATCTGGCGCGATCCGGCCGCGTGCCGATCTACGCAGTCGGCTCAGAACCAGAGATCGCGCACGCAGCGCCCCTTGGATGGAAGGTCTTCAAACGTGTCCAGGCCGTCGAAATGATCGATAGGCAGATGCTGAACGAGATCCGGCGGCGCAAGCCGCATGTTGACGGCCATGCGCCTGCGGCCATCCTTTCGAAGCCGAAGGCCGCGCCAGCTCAAGACACAGGCGCAGGATGGGCAGAACAAGATTTCGAGAGACGGCTCGTCCCTGTCGGCGCGGGCGTAGGAGGCGGTCTCACCGGTGAGAGCGATGCGCTCTCCTTCGTAGTCATAGGCCCACAGCGTGCCGTAGCGTCGGCAGAGGGTGCAGTTGCAGGCGGTGATCGAGCCTGGATCACCTTCGAGTGTCCAGCTTGTCTTGCCGCAATGACATGAGCCCGTCAGCATGAGCGTCTGTTCGATCCTGCTTGCTATTCGAGGACGGCATCCTGCCTCAATCGCGCGATGACCGCAATTGAGCGATCCAGGCGCCGGGACTTACGCTATCGGCGGCTCAAGTGTCTGCCTTTCCCGGCGCCGGACGACTTCCGCTGCGAGCGCGGGTTTTATCTATCGCGGTATCCATGGATGCCTGCAGGAGCCTTACCAGCCAGGCCACGCCTTCGTCACGCATTGCCGCCTTCGGCGCCGTCGCGTTCATGGCGAAGCGTCCGAGTGGCAGGGGAGGATTGACGCTGACAACGCCGAACCGCGCGGCGTGCATCTCGACGAAGCGGCGTGGCAAGGCCGAGATAAAGTCGGTTTCCGCAAGCACGGCGAGCGCGAACATGAAGTTCGGGACCGTCAGCGCCACTCGCCTGGAGCATCCATGGCTGGCCAACACATTATCGACAAAGCCATGAGTATCGCCCAGATGCGAGACCACCAGGTGCTGCGCGGCGCAGTAGTTGGCCAGTGTCGGATCTGTCAGCAAAGGATGGCCCTGACGGGCCGCGATGACAAAATCCTCCTCGTAGAGCAGCAGGCTTGCAAAGCGGACTGGAAACTCGGCCTGAGGAATGATGGCGATGTCCATGTCACGGGCTTCCAACGCGGTTAACGCATCGCGCCAAGCCAGATCAGGCGATGGCTCGCCCTGTCTCGGCAGCAATTGCCGGATGCTGATTGCAATGCCGGGAGCGGACTTGGCCAACAGGTCGAGCAACGGCGGCAGAAACACAGACGAAACACCATCGGGCGCGCCGATCGTAAATCGTCGCTGAGAGCGCGCTGGATCGAATGGCTCCGCTGTCGCCACCACGCTGCGAACGCGCGCCAATATATCGGCGATGGGTGCTGCAAGTTCCTCGGCCCGGTCTGTCGGAACGACGCCCTTTGGTGTTTTGAGAAATAGCGGGTCACCCAGCAGCGTGCGCAACCGGCCAAGGCCGTGACTGATCGCCGAAGGCGAGAGGTTCAACCGCTGCCCCGAACGGCCGACATGGCGCTCCTCCATGACAGTCTCGAACAGCACGAGCAGGTTGAGGTCGATTCCGGATAGATCAATTTGGTTCAGCATCTTGCTGAAATCATATCATTGGATTCATTGCCCTGAAAGTGGGAGATAACGACCATTCCGCTATGGCCGGTCACCAATAGGAAGATCCGATGTCCCTTTTCAAAAGCCAAACGGTGCGCGGCGACAAGTCCGTGCACGAAGCCGCAACCGTTTCCCGGCGAACTGCTCTGACAATGGCGGTCGCCGCAACAGGGCGCGTCGTCCATGCCCCTCCGGCATCCGATGGGGTATTGCTCGACATCATCCGCCGCACAGAACAACAGGCGGCGGCTTTCATGGCCGGCGACATGACACGGTGGGCGAGCCTCATCCGGCTCGATGACGATTTCACTCTGATGCAGCCTTTCGGCGGCCCGGCCAGCCATGGCTTCGACGACAGTCCCGAGCATCTGGCCGAACTCGCCCGCTTCTTCCGCAATGGCGGCGGAACCCTGGAGGTCGAAAAGTCCTATGTCAGCGGCGACCTGATCGTACTGGTGATGATCGAGCGCCAGCATGGTGAGGTAGGCGGACTACCGGACCAGAACTGGTCGCTGCGCGTCACTCAGGTCTATCGCCGGCATGGATCAGGCTGGCGGCTCGCCCACCGTCATGCCGACCCCCTGGTTGGGAAGATCTCACTGGAACAGGCCGCAGCCCTGGCCCGGGGCGAATGATGTCTGTCCGGATTTGAGAACGATCGCCTTGCCATGGACCCGGCTCTCGCGGCAACGCACTTTCATAGATTTTCTGAAATTTACAATTGAGATTGCAGTCTGGAGATGGTTTTCTGCGACCTTGCGTAGCTGAGTCCACGCCTCCTCCCGATTTTAATCCGAGTGGCCCATGTCGATTTCAGATGCGATCTATCGTCCTTTCGAAAGCCTGATCCGGCCGCTCGATATTCCCTACCGGCCGCTGCCGTCGAAGGGGCCGGTGGCGGTACTCCTGCATTTCATCTCGATGTTTCGGGGTGTGCTGATTGCGCTGGCATTTTGCTCCATGGTGTTCGAGGCGATCAACCTGACGATCGTCTGGGGACTTTCGGTCATCGTCGATGGTGTGACACAACACGGCGCTCCCGCCTTCCTGCGCGATGAATGGCTGCTGCTGACCATTCTCGGCTTCCTGATTTTTCCGGTCATGCCGATCGTTTCATTCGTGCGCAATACTCTCACGTCGCATACACTCGGCATCGGCATGCCGGCCGCCATCCAGTGGCAGGGTCACAAGGCGGTGGAGCGGCAGGATCTCGCCTTCTTCCATGATCTCTATGCCGGGCAAGTCGCTTCGCGCCTGTCGCAGGTGGCCTCCGCTGTGCAGCAGCAGATCATTGCCGCCTTCCAGTCCATCCCGCGCTTCGTGATGCAGTTGGTGGGCTCCGTGATCCTGCTCAGCGCGCTGGCCTGGCAACTCGCCTTGCCCGTCGTTGTCTGGATCGCGCTCAACGTGGCATTCACCGTCAGGATTGTTCCCACCTTTGTCGAGCGTTCTCGCCGAACGGCCAAGCAACGCAGCCTGGTGGCCGGCGCCATCACCGATCTCTACACCAACATGCAGATGGTTAAGCAGTTTGCGGCCGAAGATAGCGAAGCAGGCGCTATCCGCAGCACCATCCAGAAGGCCGTGCAGACACAGCAGGGTGAACAGCGCATCTATCGCAGCTCGGAACTGACCGTTGTCGTCCTCAACACGCTGCTGTGGCTGAGCATGTTGTCGATCGGCTTTTCCGGTCTCGTCAACGGATTTCTCTCCATCGGCGAGTTTGTCGGCGCCGTCTACATCCTCAACCGGCTGTCGACGCAGATCTTCACTTTCCTGCAGATGGGCCGGCAGATCTTCCAGGCAGTCGGCACCATCAGGGATGCCATGCCCGTCATGACGACGCCGCCCACCATCACCGACGGGCCGGGTGCGGCAGACCTCGCTGTCAGCAGCGGCGAGATCCGTTTCGACCATGTCCGCTTCGCCTACAAGTCCGGCAAGCCTGTCATCGATGATCTGTCGCTGACGGTCCTGCCCGGTGAAAAGGTCGGCCTCGTCGGCCTCTCAGGCGCCGGCAAGACCACACTTGCGAACCTGCTCCTGCGCTTCTACGACATCAAGGACGGCGCGATCTTCATCGACGGGCAGGATATCCGCGCCGTCACCCAGGCAAGCCTTCGCCGCGCCATCGGGGTCATCGCGCAGGACGTCGCGCTGCTGCACCGTTCGGTCGGCGACAATATCCGTTACGGCCGGCCGGAGGCGACGAAGGACGAGATCGAAGCGGTGGCGAAGATGGCAAGTGCCGATGCCTTCATCGCCGATCTTTCCGACGGCGAAGGCCGCAGCGGTTATGAGGCCTTCGTCGGCGACCGCGGCATCAAACTGTCAGGCGGCCAGCGCCAGCGCGTGGCCATCGCCCGCGTTCTCCTAAAGGACGCGCCGATCCTGGTGCTCGACGAGGCGACCTCCGCCCTCGACAGCGAATCCGAGGCCGCCATCCAGGAAAGGCTGAACTTGGTCATGGAGGGAAAGACGGTGATCGCCATCGCCCACCGGCTGTCGACCATCGCCAGGATGGACCGGATCGTTGTGATCGATCACGGGCGCATCGTGGAGGAGGGCAGGCCGGACGAACTGGTCGAACAAGACGGCTTGTTCGCGCGCCTATGGAAACGCCAGACCGGCGGTTTCATTCCTGAAGAGATCAATGAGCCCTTGCCGACCTCGCCTGCGACCTGATGCGAGTGCGCTATTCGACGAGCCCGAAGATAGGGCCGTAGCCGCCGTGCCAAGACCAGTCGTTGCGGCCCATTTCGGGATTGTAGAGTCCGACACCGCGTCCGCCATCTAGAAACAAGGCATCGGGGCATTTCAGATGGTCGCGGAAGAGCCGTGCAAAATCGTGGAAATTCACCCCGTCTTCGCTGATCGCGAAACGAACCGCGCCACCGTCGCAGACGCCGACACCGCTGCGGCGGGTTCGGTCTGTCGAGCCGACGATGAAGATCGGGTTCAACTTCTTGGTGATGACAAGCATCGGACCGGACTGGGTGGCGAACCGCACCTTGGGCCGACGCTTTAGAAATTCATCGGTCGGGAGTATGCCGGCGCTTGCCTCACCCAGAAAGAAGACGCCGTTCGGCTTCTTATAGAAATTCGGCACCTGACCGGTGGAGCTTTCGGCCTTTGTCGTATTGGCGGGCTGCAATTCCCTGGCGTTTTCGACGTAAAGTCCCATCGGCGAAAAATCGGTCCGATACATCCCGGCGTTGACGGCGAAAGCCAGCGTTCGCCCCTCGGCGCGAACGGCTTCGGCAAGGCTTGAAAAAGTGCGATAGGGTGCGTCATCGGCGTTCTTCCAGAACAATCGCAGGTCGGCTTTGCCCGGCCCCAGCGTGCAGACGACGTATTTTGCCTCTTCGAAGCTTTCCTGCTCACATTGTTCGGCATGCGCCTGATGCAGAGATGTCACCGTTGCTGCCAGCGCTAAGGCCCCGGCGAGCACGGCATATTTGGGATAGGTCATCGGTACGGAACTCTCTTTCAAATCGCCAATGAAGCGTTTATCTGTGAGATTACAATAATTTGATGCGGCGGGTCAGGGCAAGTGAGGGAAGATCATGAGCGTCTACGCGACCGTCGGTGCAGTCGATTCCATCAAATCGAATGGTTTTTATGATGCGACTTTGGCAACGATCGGTTGGAGCAAGCATCGGGAATTTCCCGGATGGAGCGCCTATTCCGAAGGCGGCAAGGGTGACGGTTTCGTTCTATGGGTTTGCAAGCCGATCAACGGCGAACCGGCAAGCGCCGGAAATGGCTCGATGGTTGGTTTCATGGCCAAGTCCCATGCTGAGGGGGACGCTTTTTACGATGCGGCCATGACAAACGGCGGAACGGACGAGGGCGCGCCTGGTCTACGTCCGCACTATGGGCCGAACTGGTATTGCGCTTACGTGCGCGACCCCACCGGAAACGAGATTGCTGTCGTCTGCGACGGCTGAGGCCAGCTCGATTGCCGCAATTCGACGTCTCGGGGACTACCAGGCGGTACGGGCGGTGCCGAGCGCGGTCGTATGAGAGGATGAGACCTGGGCGACGTGCGCCTTGAGCGACACGACGCAGTTTCCCGGAACGCTGAGATTGTGCGACGTCAAGTGTTTCAGCAATGTCTCTGCGTCGCGCTTTTCGGTTAGCGGAAATGTCACAGTCATGCGAATTCTCCAACGAACAAACTGAGCATCTGCAAAAATTAATGTCTAAATTCTTTTGCGCTGCAACAAGAAAATTTTAGCGATAAAATTAAAATCGATTAGCTTTGGGAGGAGCTATTTAAAAATCGTTTGAAATTGGATTCGGGGCTTCTCCATGGATGCCTTGACTGCTTCGGCCAGCCACGAGGCAAGATGCCGTCAACGAGGGCATGAGATCCGAACCGGCCCGTTTCGCCCGGTTCCCGCAGGTTGAAGTGCGGAGGGGAAGGCGCTTGGAGCGTCGTGAGCGGTAGGTGCGCTGCTGACGTAAGATCGGGCGGTCATCGGCCGTTGCGGGCGGCCAAGCTCCTGAGCCGTAATCTGTTGAGCCTGATGAAACCTTCCGCGTCGTGATGATCGAAGGCGATGGCGCTTTCTTCGAAGGTGACGAGGTCGGCGGAGTAGAGGGAGCAGGGGGAGGCTCGGGAGATGACCGAGGCACTTCCCTTGTAGAGCCTGAGCGTCACTTCGCCGCTGACGAAAGCTTGGCTGTGGTCGATCAGCGCTTGCAGCATTTCCCTCTCGGGAGCGAACCAGAAGCCGTTATAGATCAGCTCGGCGTAGCGGGGCATGATCTCGTCCTTCAGATGCGCCGCGGCGCGATCGAGCGTGATCGATTCAATGCCGCGATGGGCCGCGAGCAGGATTGTGCCTCCCGGCGTTTCGTATATTCCCCTCGACTTCATGCCGATGAACCGGTTTTCAACCAGATCGAGCCGCCCGACGCCGTGCCGGCCGCCCAATCCATTGAGCTTGGTCAGCAATGCGGCCGGCGTCACGGCCTTGCCGTTCACCGAAATCGGATCGCCCCTCTCGAAACGGATGGTGATGATCTCGGGGGCATCGGGCGCGTCGATCGGATCGACCGTGCGCTGATAGACATGATCGGGCGCAACTTCCGCCGGATTTTCGAGAATCTTACCTTCGGTCGAGGTGTGCAGCAGGTTGGCGTCGATCGAGAACGGCGCCTCGCCGCGCTTGTCGCTTGGCACTAGGATCCGATGCTTCTCGGCATATTCCAGAAGCTGCATGCGGGAGCGGATGGTCCATTGGCGCCAGGGCGCGATGACCCTAATCGACGGGTCGAGCGCATTGACGGCCAGCTCGAACCGGATCTGATCATTGCCCTTGCCGGTCGCACCATGGGCAACGGCATCTGCGCCAACCTCCCGGGCTATGCCGACCAGATGCTTGGCAATCAGCGGCCGTGCGATGGAACTGCCCAGCAGATATTGCCCCTCGTAGAGCGCGTTCGCCCGCAGCATTGGAAAGACGAAATCGCGGACGAACTCCTCACGCAGATCGACGATGCGGATGTCCTTGACCCCTGACATCTCCGCCTTGGCTCGCGCCGGCTCGAGTTCCTCGCCCTGGCCGAGATCGGCGGTGAAGGTCACCACCTCGCATCCGTAGGTTTCCTGCAACCATTTGAGGATGATCGAGGTATCCAGCCCGCCCGAATAAGAAAGCACGATTTTCTCTATCTTCGTCATTTACCCACCTCCATCTCGATGCTGGAACGATAGGCCAAGTCCTGCGCAATGAGCTTGCGAAGCATCCGTTAGATTGCGAAAGTTTGGCATATCATGCCATTTCAGAATCAGTCGGAGCTATAAAGTGCCAGTCATCCTGGACCCGATCGACCGCCATATTCTGCGTGTGCTTCAGCGTGATGGGCGTATTTCGAACGTCGATCTGGCGAAGGAGGTAGGCCTGTCGCCATCACCGTGCCTGCGTCGCGTGCGGCTCTTGGAAGAGGCCGGGATCATCGAGCGCTACGTCGCCGTGCTGGACCCTGCAAAGGTCGGGGCGGGGCTGACGGTTTTTGCCCGCGTGTGGTTCAAGACCCAGGACGCCGAGGTCACGCTTCGCTTCGCCGAAGCGGTCAGGCGGTTTCCCGAGGTAATGGAATGCTACCTGACGACAGGGGAATGCGACGCCGTGCTTCGGATCGTCACCGCCGATCTGCATAGCTACTGGCGTTTTCAGGCCGATCACCTGACGCGCATCCCGAGCGTCCTCAGCGTCAAGACCGACGTGCCGATGGAAACGCTGAAGCGAAGCTTCGAACTGCCGTTAAGATAGGCGGTGTGGCTCGATCCCGACCCCAGAGAAGAGGTGTTCCGGTTCCTTGCCAGCCAGACGAGGCCTGGGATCGCGACGGTTGAACGCATGGTATGGCGTGCGATTGGGGACGCGCTGTGTCAGACGATTCCGTATTCTTTCAAGAGTGCCTGCTCGTCGCCGGAAACCCAACCAAATATCTTCGGCTCTCCATTCAGTTTCTGAACGAGATAATGGACATCGAAATCTATCGAGATATCCGGCGCGTCCTGTCGAGAGTAGATCGCCGTCCAGGCAAGGTGAGCCACGCAATGACACTCATCGATCGGGGAGAGCCTGAGATCGCGTATCCGCATCTCTTTCGTCCCTGTCGCTCGATACCGCTCATAGCCCTGCTCCATGATCCGTCCGAGTTGATCGTCGTTTTTTCCGGCCATGACCCCGGCGGGCGAGGCTGCGATGAACGCGGAAGCGTAGAACGACGCGCTCGCATCCAAATCCACATCACCATTCAGCGCGCGATTGAAGAACCGCTGATATCGCGCGAACAGGTTCCTGACCGCAGTCTCCATCGATCACCCTCAATTTCAAGGGGGCATCCCGGGTAGCAGTATGCTTGTGCGTGGTGCAATTGCCAATGCCGGCCAAGAGTTTAATGGGACTAAGGCGCCGCGCTTTAGTCCTTATGTGATACATGCCGCGGTCCCAAACCGCTGCACACTTTGGGCGAGATGCATTAGCCGGCATAGGCCGCCTCAAGATCGGCGATGATGATCTTCCGCATTTTGTACATGGCCTGGAGCGTCCGCTCCGCCTTCTTGCGGTCGGGATCGCCGATCAGTCGGAGGGTGATCTCGGGGCAGACCTGCCAATTGACGCCGAATTTGTCCCGCAGCCAGCCGCAGGCCCGCTCCGAGCCGCCGTCCGATGTCAGCGCTTCCCAGTAATAGTCGGTCTCGGCCTGATCCCTGGTTTCGACGAAGAACGAGACGGCATCGTTGAAGCCGTCGCCAGGCCCCGCATTGAATGTCCTGAGCCTGAGGTCTTCGAGCGCGAAATCATAGGTGGCGATTGGCACGGTGCGGTTCGTTCCGGAGACCCAGTCCGGCACCTCCGTGGAGCCGAGTTTCCTCGCGTTTCTGAAGACGGAGAGATAAAAATCGCGGGCTTCTTCAGCCTGGGTGTTGAACCAGAGGAAAGGGAAAATCGTTGCCATGGTCGTTTGCTCCGCAACATCGGATATAGGTGATAGGAAATCACAGATCGTCTCGTTAGCGCCGATGCTATCTCATAAAGGAGACGTGGCGCCTATCCCGAACATATGAAGCGTATGGGCTCGACGACAAACCAAATTTCGGCAATGATTTGTGATCAAAACTCACAAATGAGCCGACCTATGCCAAGACGATTGCCGCCGCTGAACGCCCTGCCGAGCTTTGAGGCGGCCGCGCGCCATCTGAGCTTTTCCCGAGCCGCCGACGAACTGAACGTGACGCATGGCGCGATCAGCAGGGCGATCAAGCACCTCGAGGAGCAGCTCGACGTGCAGCTGTTCGAGAGGGGAACGCGGTCGGTCCGTCTGACAGCTATTGGCGATCCTTATGCGCAGTCGGTGCGCGAAGCGCTCGATCTGCTGGCGGCGGCAACGAAATCGGCATCGGCCCGCCATTCGGACAAGACGCTCAACGTCAGCACGTCAGACGGATTTGCCGGCCGGTGGCTGGTGCCGCGGCTCTATCGTTTCCATCAGGCGAACCGCGACATCGATGTACGGATATCGACGACCGGCCGGCTGACGACCTTCCTCGCCGACGGCATCGACATCGCAATCCGCTACGGCGGAGGTGAATATCCTGGGCTCACATCGGAGTTTCTGACCGACGAAGAGGTCTTTCCCGTCTGCAGCCCCCGGCTTCTGGAAGGGATGCGTCCCCTGCGCGAGCCCGGCGATCTGAAGCATCACACGCTCATTCACGACGGGTTCCCCATCGACTGGGCGACTTGGCTGCGCAGTGCCGATGTCAGGGATGTCGATCCGAAGAGCGGCCTGACATTCGACTCTGCAAGTTTCGCCGTCGAATCCGCCGTACAGGGCGAGGGCGTGGTTTTGGGGCGCACGATGCTCGTCGCCGCCGACCTTGCCGCGGGCCGGCTGGTCAGGCCTTTCAGACAGGCGCTCACATCCGCGTCGCAGTACTTCGTGGTCTATCCGCCGCGCGCAATTCACCAACGCAAGGTGAAGGCATTTCGTGATTGGCTCCTTGCCGAAATCAGTCATTCTTGAGATCTCGGGTGCCACAGCGCCTCGGCCGAATGGAGTCCGCGATGAAACGGGTAAAGCTTGACCAGTGGTTTGGCCGCGAAGCGTTTGGCGATGATCCTGCCAATTATCACAGCGCGCGGCCGCCTTATCCGCAGGCGACCTGGGCGGCCCTGCGCGAGCGCGCCGGTCTTAGGGCCGGCATCGACATATTGGAGATCGGCGCCGGTTCGGGGCTGGCGACGGTGGCGCTGCTCGGTCACCGGCCGCGCAGCCTCGTTGCCGTCGAGCCCGATGGCCGGCTTGCGGATTACCTTCGCGTCTCGATCGACGATCCCTGTCTTGATATCGTCGAGGCGCCTTTCGAGACCGCCGATCTCAAGCCGGCCTCCTTCGATCTGGTCGCTGCCGCGACGATGTTTCACTGGCTTGATCCGAAAGCTTCGCTGAAGAAGATCCATCGTCTGCTTCGGCCGGGCGGAGCGGTCGCCCTGTGGTGGAACGTCTTCGGCGATGCGGGCCGGCCGGATGCCTTCCACGACGAAACGGTGCATCTGTTCGCGAGTCATCCGTCGAGCCTGTCGAGCGGCGATGCGGAGCGATTGCCTCACGGGTTGGACACTGGCGCTCGTGTCGGGGAACTGGCCGCCACCGGCTTCATTGCCGACGAGCCGCAATTTCTCTCGTGGACGCTGACGCTCGATCCGGTAGCCGTCCGCAGGCTCTACGCAACCTATTCCAACGTGACCACACTGCCGCCGGCCGAGCGCGGCGCGCTGCTCGATGCTCTGGAAGCCATTGCCGCATCCCGATTTGGCGGACGCGTTGAACGCAACATGACGACGGCGATCTATATCGCACGGCGACGCTCCTTAGAGGCGGACCATTAGTCGACCTGGATATGAATATGGTCATCGTGGCGGGCAGCGCGGCAGCCTTGAAAGCGGATATGGCCGTCGGTGATGCCGAGCGCGTTCTTCAGATGCGGCTCGATGAAGATCTTCTGCAGGCCGAACTTCGCAACGCCTTCGCTCGTCAGCCAGCCGATCGCCGCCGACGTGCGCTGCTCCTCGATCCGATAGGCCGGAAACAGAGACTGCAGCGTATCGAAGTTCCAGCGGGTGGTGAGCCAGTCGTTGCGCCCTTCGCATGGCAGTTCGTCGCCGGGGACGGGTTGCTCGAAGGCGAAATAGGCGATCGGGGAACGGGTGGCGCCATTCAGGAAGGCACCGTCCTCATTCTTGTAATAATAGGCGAAGTCGAGCTTTTTCCCGTCGGCATGCGACAGATGCGGCAGTAGCGGAAAGCCGTTCATGAAAGGGAAATTCGCATCCAGCGCGACCGTGACGGTTCCGGGGAATTCCTTGTCCATGTGGGCGGCAAGCGCCTTTGCCAGATCGCGCACTTCTGGGGTGACGTAGTTGCGGTTCAGCAGGCAATAGATTGGGGAGCGGACCACGAGCCGGTGGATGGCGGGGGAAGTTCGCGGCTCATTTATGCCCTTCCTTTGAGTGCTCCGAATTGACAGGAGAAATTATCTGACTAAAGTCAGATAATATGACTTATGATCCTGTCGCTCGTGTCCGTCGTTTTAACCGTGCAGTCACCTCCGAAGTCGGCGCTCTCGATACGTCTTTCCTCGGACGCGGCCGTCCGCTGGGTGCTGCCCGCGTCCTCAATTCGATCGGCCGGGGGCAATCGGATGTTGCGGTGATCCGCGATTATCTCGGTCTTGACTCGGGGCTGATGAGCCGTCTGCTGCGCAGTCTGGAAGAGGAGGGTCTGATCGAGACGGTGCCGAACCCTCAGGATGCGCGCCGCCGCGTTGCCCGGTTGACCGAAACCGGCCGTTGCGAGTTTCAGGCTTATGAAGCGCTTTCCAATGCGCAGGCGAAGTCGTTTCTGACGCGCCATCGGCGCCCGGACGAACTGCTGCGCGCCATGGATATCGTCGCTTCCTCGCTGAGGCGTGAGCAGATCGTGATCGAGGAGAAAGACCCGCGGCACGAGGACGCCAGCTATTGTCTCCGCGAATACTATGGCGAACTCGCACGCCGCTTCGAGAAGGGTTTCGACGTATCGCTTTCTCGCGATCCCGACGCCAAGGATATGATCCGTCCGCGCGGCGCGTTCCTGGTGGCCATGTCGGATGGCTTGCCGATCGGCTGTGTCGGGCTGAAGGGTAATGGTGGCGAGGTCGCGGAGATCAAACGGCTCTGGGTCGCCCCATCCGCGCGCGGCCTTGGGCTCGCAAGGCGCCTTATGACAGCCGCCGAGAACATCGCCCGCGAGCTATCCATCAAGCTCCTGCGCCTGGATACGAATAGCGCGCTGCCCGAGGCAACGCAGCTTTATCGTGGAACCGGCTGGAGTGAGATCGATCGTTTCAATGACGATCCATACCCGGACACGTTCTTTGAGAAACGCCTTTAAGCGAAGGTGCTTTGTGCTGCCCGAATTAGGGGAGCGCCGCTGCTGGCCCTTCGTATGGCTCAGGGCGTTCGGCCCTGCGATCGATTCAGTGGATCGATCGCTCCTGCTTTGCAGGACCGGGCCTCACCCCTGCCGGTCAGGTGGCGAAGCGCTCTGCTATCGGGCGGCGGCGCAGGTTCGGCTGCGTTACCGCAGGCGGGTTATAGGCGGCCTCCAATGGGCCGGTGTCGGTGCCCGGTGGGACGATCGCGTCGATCCGGTCGAGGATTTCGTCCGTCAAGCTCACCCCGGCGCCGGCAAGCAGATCGTCGAAGTGCTCCATCGTGCGCGGGCCGATGATCGCCGAGGTGACGGCGGGATGGGCGATGGTGAAGGCTATCGCCATGTGCGCCAGCGAAAGCCCCGCCTGCTGGGCGAGCGGGATGAGCCGTTCGACCGCGTCCAGCCGGCGCTCGTCGTTCATCTGCCTGGGGAAGCGTTTGGCGCGGGCGCTGTCGGGTTGCGGCGCGCCCTTGCGGTATTTGCCGGTGAGCATGCCCATCGCCAGCGGGCTCCACACCATCGCGCCCATTCCGTAACGCTCGCAGGTGGGCAGCACTTCGCGTTCGATGCTGCGATTGAGGATTGAATAGGGAGGCTGCTCGGCGCGGAAGCGTGCCAGCCCGCGACGCTCGGAAACCCATTGCGCCTCGATAATTTCCGAGACGGGGTAGGTCGACGATCCCACGGCGCGCACCTTGCCCGCCCGTATCAGGTCGGTGAGGGCAGATAGCGTCTCCTCGATGTCGGTATCGGGTGCCGGCCGGTGGATCAGGTAGAGATCGATATGGTCGGTCTGCAGGCGGCGGAGCGAATCCTCGACTGCGCGGATCAGCCAGCGGCGCGAATTGCCCTGCCGGTTCGGGTCGTCGCCCATCGGCAGATGTGCTTTAGTGGCGAGCACGATCTCGTCGCGCCGGCCCTTGAGCGCCTTGCCGACGATCTCCTCGGATTCGCCGCGGCTGTAGATATCGGCGGTGTCGATGAAGTTGATGCCGGCATCGAGCGCCTTGTGGATGATCCGGATCGAATCCTCGTGGTCGGGATTGCCGGCAGAGCCAAACATCATCGCGCCGAGGCAATAGGGGCTGACCTTGATGCCGGTTCTTCCAAGCGTGCGGTATTGCATGTCTGTTCCTTTATTGGGGAGGCGGACTTCGTGCGCATCGATGTGGCCAACATCGTCACGCTGTGTTAGCTTGCATAAACGGAACCGTATTCCGTTTATATACGGAACAATGTTCCGTTTTGCAAGTGAGTGAATGATGAGCGACGATAGAAAAGAGCAGGAGGACGGCCTGAAGCCCGGGGAAAGGGCGGACAGGCGTGTGCGCGCCGACGCCAAGCGCAATCTCGACGGGCTGCTTCAGGCGGCATTGACGGTGTTTGGGACCTCCGGCGTCGATGCCCCGGTGCGTGAGATCGCGGAGAAGGCCGGCGTCGGCATCGGCACCGTTTACCGGCATTTTCCCGAGCGTTCCGACCTCGTCGTTGCCGTCTTCCGCCGCGAAATCGACGCCTGCGCTGACGCTGCGCCGATCCTTGCCGCCGAACATGCGCCGGGCGAAGCGCTGGCCAGATGGATGCAGCGTTTCGTGGATTTTATCGCTGCCAAGCGCGGGCTTGCGGCGGCCCTGCACTCCGGCAACCCAGCCTTCGATGCCTTGCCCGCCTACTTCCAGCAGCGGCTGCAGCCGGCCCTTCGCTCGCTTCTCGACGCCGCCGCTGCCGCCGGCGAGGTCCGCACCGATATCGCGGCCGAGGATCTTTTGAATGCGGCCGCAAGCCTGAGCATGCACGCCTACGCCCAAGGGTCCGAACATGCCCGGCGTATGGTGTCCCTGCTGGTCGATGGGCTGCGCTACGGCGCCGTACAGCGGTGAAGATGTGCCGATGAAACAGGCCGTCGCCCGGCCGGCACGTGCGCTCGGCCGGGCAACGGCCTGGCGTCATCAGGTCCGCATCGACAGTTCGATATCCTCTTCGAATGGCGTTGAGAGGTAGCCGGCTGCAGGCAAGCGCACGCGGGCGAGGTATTCGGGGCACTCCCAAAACTTTCACCCCCTTCGCAGGCAGCCTTCAGAGCGGCACCTGCCAGGATCTTTTGCATTGGGATTTCCGTCTTGATGTCATCATCGCCATTGCCGCCGCGGGCATCCTGCGGCATGCGCTGGCGTGAAGGAATCGACCTTGGGCATGTTGCTCTCCTCCATCTGATTGCGGATCGAAACTAGTTGCATTGGCGCATAAGTGATCCTATATTGCAACCAGTTTTAAGGAGAGAATTCGTGGATATTGAACTGCGTTCGGGCTGCCCGATCAATCTGACGATGGAAGTGCTGGGCGATCGGTGGAGTCTCATCATCATCAGGGACATCATGTTCGGCAACCGCCGCCATTTCCGCGATCTTCTGACCCATTCGGAGGAGGGCATTGCCTCCAACATTCTGGCTGCCAGGCTGAAGCGTCTGCTTTCGCTCGGATTCATCAGCAAGCGGGACGACCCGAGCCACAGCCAGAAAGCGATCTACAGCCTGGCGGAGCCAGCGATCCAGCTCGTGCCGGTCTTTGCCATGATCGGCGCCTGGGGACGGCGGCATCTGCCTGTGAGCGAGGAGCTGAGCATCCGTGCGCAGCTTCTCGAAGAAGGCGGGCCGCCGCTGTGGGACGAATTTATGGAGGATCTCCGGCAGATCCACATCGTCGACCCGATCGGCGGCGCCAACGGTACATGCACTTCGCCGGTGCTCGCTAAGCTGACTGCGGCATTCCTCGAGGTCCGCGCGAGATCGTTGTCGCAGGCATCCTGATATCGAGGGAAGTCGGTCGGCTCGATCAGCCGCCGGCACCCTGGTACTTGCTGGTGGCATATCGCCAGTAGGCAATTGATATCAACACCCAGATCGGGCCGGCGAGGAGAGCCACCGGCCCGGCCCAGTCCCCGAGGATCGGGATGGGCTTGCCGAGCAGGGCGCCGACGGGGACCGAACTGGTGAGGGCGAGCGGGACCGCGGTGATGAGGATGGTCTGGATGCTGCCGGGGAAAATGTTGAGCGGGTAGCGCGTCAATTCCCAAAAGCCGAAGAAGATCGAGAACAGGTGGTTGGAGCGCACCCAGATCAGCGCCGTGGCTCCGATCATGGTGATGAGTGCCGCGGTCAGCAGCGTCGCGCTGAGGAGCGCGGCAATAAGGAACGATGCCGACCAGACCGACCAGGCGAAGTCGACGGACTGGACGGCCCAGCCCATCAGCGGCACCGCCAGGATGACGTGGCCGGCATAGCCGATATTGAGGCCGGAAAAAACCAGATAGGCCCAGGGGCTGAAAGGCTTGACCAACAGCGTGTCGAAAGTGCCGAGCCGCACCAGTTCTTCGAGGTCGCGCAGTTGCACGAAGCTCATCGCGGCACCGAGCGAATAGGCCAGCAGCTGGAAGCTGAACAACAGCGCAAGCTCCGGCCACGTCCAGCCGCCGAGCGTTTCGAAGCGGGCGAGCAGGATGCCGATGGTGGCAAAGACGCTGCCATAGGAAAGGATCTGCGCAAGACGGTCGAGCCAGAAAGCGCCGCGATATTCCATCTGGGAGCGGACATGCATCCGCACCAGCAGCGGCAGGACGCGAAGGTGATGAACAAGCACGATCAACCTCCCTGCACGGTGATGCGGGTGGAGGCGCAGCGCCACAGCCAGAGGACGCCGGCGAGGAACAGCGCGGCCCAGGCAAGGCCCAGGCCGAGATGCAGCCAGACATCGGCCGCGGACAGCCTGCCGAGATAGACGGCATTGGGATAGAAGACCACCCAGGCGAAGGGCAGGTGGCGGGCAATCGTGGCCAGCGGTTCGGGGAAGAACCAGAACGGTATCAGCAGGCCCGAGAACAATTGCAGCAGGGCGCCCAGGATCCAGTCCAGCGAGAAGCTCGTCATCAGCCAGAAGGCGACGAGGCCGAAGAGCGCCGACATCAGGAACAGTAGCGTAAAGGACAGCGCCCAGAAGGCGATGAACATCAAGCCATCGAACAGGGTCGCCGGCGGCAGTATGCCGTAAAACAACGCGGTAAAGGCGATGGTCGGAATGACCTGGGTCATCAGGCGATAACCAAAGCTGCCGCATTCGTTGGCGAAAAGATAGAGCGGATAGGACAAGGGCTTGAGCAGCCAGACTGCGATATCGCCTGTCTTGAGCGACCGGCCGATTTCGCCGATGATCCTTTCAGGGCGGGTCGCTCCCATCACCGCGCCGCCGAGCAGCGCATAGGTCACCATCTGCTGCAGGGAAACGCCGTCGACCACGATGCCGCCGATGCCGGCATAGGCCGCCTGCCAGATGGCGACACGCGCGAAGACCTGCACGAGCTTGCCGAAGATATTGGCCCATACTTCGTTGCGGTAGGCGAGCTGCGAATGGAAGGAGCTGCGGGCGAAGGCGAAATAGGCGCTCATGATGCCAGAGCCTTGGCATTGCGCCGCTGGTAGAAGGTGCGGATAACCTCTTCGATGTCGGGCTCGTGCAGCGCCACATCCTTGAGGCCGCGCCCGCTGCCGACCTCCGACAGGATTGCGACCAGCGATACGTCTTCACGCTCGACGAGATAGTTCTTGCGCAGGCCCTCATCGCTGACGAGTGCCGCGGTGCGCAACGGCAGCGGTCCAGGGTCGCTGGCAAATTCAAGTGTCAGCCGCCGGGCCGAACCCAATGCCGCGCGCAGGCTCTTCAACTCGCCGTCGAAGATGAGCCTGCTATGATCGACCATGATCAGCCGCGGGCAGATGGTCTCGATGTCCTGCAGGTCATGGGTGGTGAGGATGATGGTGACGCCGCGCTCACGGTTGATCTCGGCGAGAAAACGCCGCACGGCGTCCTTGGCGACCACATCAAGCCCGATGGTCGGCTCGTCCAGAAAGAGGATCTTGGGGTCGTGCAGCAGCGACATCACGATCTCGGCGCGCATGCGCTGACCGAGGCTGAGCTGGCGCACCGCGCGGTCGAGAAAGGGCGTCAAATCAAGCAACTCGCTGAAGCGTCGGAGATTATCCGCATAGCGGGCGGTGGGAATGTCGTAGATGCGCTGATGCAGGGTAAAACTGTCGACCAGCGGCAGGTCCCACCACAGCTGGCTGCGCTGGCCGAAAACGACGCCGATCTCGCGGGCATTGTCCATCCGCCGCAGATGTGGTGTCCGGCCGAGGACCGAGAGCGTGCCGTCGCTCGGCACCAAAATGCCGGTCATCATCTTGATCATTGTCGATTTGCCGGCGCCATTCGGGCCGAGATAGCCAACGGCTTCGCCGGCCGCGATGTCGAAACCGATGTCGGAAACGGCCAGAACTTCCGTATATTCGTTGGTCACCAGCGTCTTCAAGGCGCCCAGCAGGCCCGGAAATCGCTTGTGCTGCCGGAAGCGTTTGCTGACGCCCCGCGCCTCGATCAAAGCCGACATGTGTATTTCCTCAAGGGGTAATTCCAGCCGATTCGGCAGCAGCATCCAGGCTAACGCGAGGCTCGGCCAGTTCAAGCAAAAGTCGCTTTTTGGGGCGTTACTCAATCGGTCTAGCGTAGCCTTTTGCGTTGACAGCCATGATCAATCATTTCCTGTTAGGGTCATGAAGATTCTCGCAATATCCGGCAGCGCCCGGCGCAATTCCACCAATACCGCCATGCTGCAGGCTGTTCGCGCCGTAGCGCCAAATGAGTTCGAGATTTCGATCTTCGACGGCGTGGGGCGGTTGCCGGTATTCTCGCCCGATCTCGAGGGAGAGCATCTGCCGGAGGCAGTGCGGAATTTCATCGATGCGATCGCTCAGAGCGATGGGGTGATCATTGCCAGCCCGGAATATGTCCGATCCATCCCCGGCGGCCTTAAGAATGCGATCGACTGGCTCGTATCGGGAGATGAGATCGTCCATAAGCCGATCGCCCTGCTGCACGCATCCCATCGCGGCGACGACATGCTGACGGGTCTTCGCACCGTTCTTGCGACCATCACCGACCGGTTCGCGGGCGATATTTTCCTCAGGCTTCCTTTGATGAAGCTGGAGCCGGCCGAGCTGTTCAACACCATTGAGGCAGCGGAGAACCGTTCCAAGGTGCAGGCCTATCTTCAGGCATTCTCGGCCTATTGCACGGCAGACAGTAAGACCGCCTGAGGGTCCGCTCGCTGCATCATCGGACGTCCATCAGCAGGCCGTTCTCGAATGCCGTCTTTTCGTGAAGCGTGTGCAGAATGACGAGCGGGGCTGCGAGCAGCGCGGCGAGGATGAAAGCGGAGAGGAAGTGTCTCGTCAGGAGACGAAGGATATGTCGGATCATCTTGATCTCCAGCTGCCGCGAATATTCTTGTGCTGGACCTCAACAATTGCAGCAGCATGACCGGCCGCCTTGCAAGCTCCGCAATGCTGCCGCAACCCTTGTGGCGGACAGAGGGGAGAGCGAGGTAATGGACGGGCGATGCGGATACTGCTGATAGAGGATGAGAGGGAGTTGGCCGCGGCGCTGTCGGTCGCACTCGGCAAACATGGGATCGTTACCGACCACACGGTGCATCTGGTCGATGCGGTCGAGCTGACGCGGCAGAACCTCTATGATGCGATCCTGCTCGACCGGCGCCTGCCCGACGGGGAGGGGCTGAGCTTCATTCCCGAGCTCAGGCGGACGGGGAAGGATACGCCGATCATCGTGATGACGGCGCTGAACGAACCGAAGGAGCGGATCGAGGGCCTCGACCTCGGGGCCGACGACTATCTCGGAAAGCCGTTCCTGGTCGAGGAGCTGATGGCGCGGCTCAGGGCCGTGCTGCGGCGATCGCCTGAACTGGCTGAACTCAAGATCACGGCCGGGCGGATGGTGATCGACCCGCTGCATCTCAGCGTCACCGTCGATGCCGTGCCGCTCGATCTGCCCCGGCGCGAACTTCTGGTGCTTGCAGCCCTTGCCCGGCGCAGGGAGAAGACCGTGCTGCGCTCGACGCTGGAGGCGGCGGTTTATAATTACGAAGAGGAAATCCAGTCGAACGCGCTCGACGCGCATATTTCGCGGCTGCGCAAGCGGCTGATCGATGCCGGCGCCGGCGTCGCAATTCATAATATCCGCGGCGTCGGCTATCTCATGAAGGAAGAATGATGCGCGAGGCGACCAAGTCGAACCTTTCACTCTGGTGGACGCTCAGCTGGCAGCTCAGTATCGTTTTCGTGGCTGTTGTTGCGACGGTGATCATCGGGCTTTGCATTTACGCCACCAGCATCCTCTCACCCAATGAAGGAATGCAGGTTCAGCTGACTGCAGCCCTTGAGGAAGCTCTTACGCGTGACTCGCAGGGCAGGATCGCCATAGCTGATAGCCCGCGTCTCAGGTCGTTTAAGGCTGAGAACAACAGGCTCTGGTTTTTCGTCGCAACACCCAGTGGAGAAACGGCCTCCTACGGCGTAATACCGGCGCCCTATGCCGACCTAGCCCGGTACGTTTACCTTATCAAAGACGCCGACATACGAGGGGCGTCTGGTACGACCGAGGTCGCCTCCATCGACCGTGTCGACACGGCAGAAGGCGAGTACAGAGTTATGTACGGCGGAAACGCCAGCAGAAGCTCCGCATTTCTGGCAATACTCGGCAAAACCTACCTCATTTACACACCACTTTTGGCCATCGCTTTGCCCGGGGTTTTTCTAACGATCCCCCGCGTCGTAGCGCGCGCTTTGGCCGGCGTGAAGGATATAGCGAGCAAGGCATCGGAAATCGAACCCCGCCGGCAAGGAGCCCGATTGCCGGTGGATGGTATTCCTACGGAAATCGCACCATTGGTGATTGCTTTTAACGGAACGCTTGAGCGGCTTGAGAACGAGTTTAAGAAACGCCAGCGCTTCCTGCTCGACGCTGCGCATGAACTCCGGACTCCGATCGCAATCATGCAGACGCGGATCGACGGCATGCCCGACGGGCGCGAGCGGCAGCGGCTGCTCGACGACGTCGCGCGGCTCGCGCAAGCGGCCGAGCAGCTGCTCGGTTTCGAGCGCAACGATCAGGCGGCCGATCTCGACGAAATGGTTGATCTCGTCGAGATCGCCCGAATGACGGTTGCCGATCTGGCGCCGCTGGCGATTGCCGCCGGCTATCAAATTTCGTTTCAGAGCGAGGTCAAGAGCCTGAAACGCAAGGGCAGCCCGTCGGCGCTGCCGAGGGCGGTGAGCAACCTCGTGCGCAATGCCATCGACCACGGAGGCAACAGCGGCATGATCACGGTTTCTGTGTCGGGCTCACCTTCCGGCGGCGGGTGGATCACGGTCGCCGACGAAGGGCCGGGTATTCCGGCCGAACATCGGGAGCTGGTGTTCGAGCCATTTTATCGCGTCACCCCGAAGAGCAGGGGCGCCGGTCTCGGCCTCAGCCTCGTCAAGCAGGTCGCCGCAAACCATGGCGGCGAGGTCAGCATCGAGAGCAGCGCTGTCGGGACGCGGGTGGTGATCGAACTCGCATAGGTCAGGTTTGCTTGGCAGCATCCGCCCTGATTCTGATCAGCAAAGGCTCTGGGAAGCGAACTGTAATGTTGCGGCAATTCTCGACCGCCACTTTCGCCCGAGTTCATCGGCGACGGAGGCCAGACAGCGTGCGCAGCAATCCATTCCCATTTTCCTTCCCCGTGGCGTCGAGAAGTTTGTGCCTCGCTCTGCCGGTGGCGCTCGTCATGGCCGCGGCCGGGTGCAGCTCGGTGCCGCTAAAGGAGGCCGGCACGCTTTCTTCCTATGGCAATCTCGGCGCGCCGAAGGGCAAGCTGTCGAAATCGCGCGTTTATGTCGATGGGACGCGCCTTAGCCCGGCAAAGACGGTGAGCATCGTGCCGACGACCTTCGCCTTCAACGCCGCGACCCGCGTCAAGTCGGACGCCGATCGCGTGATGGTGGCGAATGCTCTGGACCGGGCACTCTGCATTTCGCTCAGCGACAAATACCAGCTGGTCTCTGCCGGCCAGCCGGCAGACCTGACAATCCGCTCCGTCGTCACCGACATCGTGCCGACCAACAAGGCGATGGCGGGTGTTTCGACCGTGGTGACCGTCGGCACCGGTTTCATGCTGCCGGTCAGCGTGCCCCGCCTGCCGGCTGGCCTCGGCGGATTGGCGGTCGAGGCGGAGGCAGTCGACAGCGGTGGCGTACAGCGGGCGGCGATCGTCTGGTCGCGTGGTGCAAACTCGCTGCAGAACAATCCCCGCGTTTCCGAAGTCGGCGACGCCTATAGCCTGGCTTCGAAATTCAGCAGCGAGTTTTCCCGCATGCTGATCAAAGGCAAGGAGCCGAAGGGACTGGATGTCTCGCTGCCCTCGGGGCAGCGGATGAAATCCTGGCTCGGCGGCAAACCGAAATACGCCGCCTGCGACGCCTTCGGCCGCCCGCCCGGACTGATGGGCGCCGTGGCCGCCAAATACGGCGCGCCGCCGCAATGGACCGAGAAGAAGCCAAAACCGGCCGCGACCTATTGAGAGAATCCGGTGGCGGCGCCCGACAAGCCGTCGCGATCAGCACTCAGCCCGCCCCAGGCTGAGGGGACGGACGGAGCAAAGGCGGGCAAGGCTTGTGCTCCGTCCGTCTAGAAATCCGTCGCGCTTCACGTCAGACGACGACGCCAGGCCGCAGCCAGAAATACAGCTTGATCTGATCGGGTCTGTCGGAGGGAAGCGGGCGAGTTGGTTCGGCACAGGCATCAAAAAGCCCCGCATCTTGTTGCGAGGCTTGTTGCTAAATGGTGGACCGGTTAACGGCACTGACGGCGTGGGCCGTAGTTCGGCTGGTAGGTATTGTCCGAGGCGCGATAGGACCGATATCGGCTGTAGCAATAGTCCGCATGCGAACTATAGGCACGTGCGCGTGGCTGCGAAGCGAGGATGCCGCCGATGATGGCGCCGGCGGCCAGACCGCCTATTATGGCGCCGGTATTGTCGTGGCGGCGATACCGGCGATCGTAGCGACGATCCCAGCCATAGCGGTCGTCTCGGTAGTAGTCGCGGTCGCGGTAGTAGTCCCGGTTGCGATAGTGGCGGTTGCGATACCACCTGCGATTATTGCTGAACTGACCCGGGCAGTTCGTGAAGTTATTGCAGCCAACGGTCATGATGCGGGCATCGGCGCTTTGAGGTTGCGCCGATTGCACCGGGCTCGGCATGAACGCCGGGCCTGCCGAGGCCGGCATTCCGGAGAAGGCCGTCGCTATCGACAGGGCAATGATGGCGAATCTGTTCATTTCACTCACCTTGGGTAAACGGATGTATCTAGGGGATAACGCAGGGGAAGGGGAATGGTTCATTTTGGGAAATTCAGCAACAAGTTCAAATTGAAAGTAGATAGTCAATTAGATCTTTATGGATGGGCCGCATCAATGACCGAGATGTAACGGCACTCCTGTGCATGTCGGAAGGATTAGCATGCGGCTCTCCAGAATTCTCGGTGTTCTCTGTCTCTCGACGAGCTTCGCGATTGCACCTCTCAACATCACCTTCACCGATTTCTCGCCTGCTTTCGCGAAAGGCGGCAACGGTGGTGGCAATGGTGGCGGCAACGGTGGCGGTGGCGGTGGTGGTGGCCACGGCGGCGGAAACAGCGGCGGAGGTCATGGAGGCGGCAGCAGCAATAGCGGCGGCGGAAAGGGCAGCGCCAGCTCGAGGGGGAAGACAGAAAGTGGCCGGACCGGAAGCACGGGCAAGGCCGCCAAGACGAAATCGGCCAAGGGCACGTCCAAAAAGACGACCATCGCCAAAGCGCCTGCTACAAAACCTGCAAAGAAGACAGCAGCAGAGCTTGCCGGTCTCAATTCGCTGAAGCGCAACTTCCATGCTCTCATGAAAACGGCTGATCCCCGGATGGCCGCGATTGCCGCGTTCAGCACGGCGTACGCTCAATATGAACTCGCCAACGGGGTGGCGCCACCGGCCGACGATCCGGTATTGGGCGATGCCGCCCTGACTGCGGCGCTGGCCGCCGCAACCAAGACAGGTACGGTCACGCCGGAGGCTTTGGGCTGGGCACAGGAGACGCTCGGTGTCGGAACAGCTATTGGGACGATCGACCAGATGAGAGACGCCTTGGCGGCAGCCGCCCCAACACCGGAAACCCCGGCAGCAGAGACCGAGACAGCGACCGGCGAGACGGCCGACGGGAGCGCGACGACAGACCCGGTCACGGCTGAGGAAACCTCTGAGACTGGAATGGAAGTCACAGCGGACACCACTGAAGCCGCCCAAAGTATTGACCAAACCGAGACCTCTGCCACAAGCACCGAGACGACAACGAACCCGTAATCCTCCTTGAGGAACCTTGGGATTTGCCGAATTCATTGCCCCTTCGACGACGGGGCAATGCTGCTTGTCGTTGGCGACATGGCGCTGGATCAGGCCACTGCCGCCGTGCAACTGCCCGCGGCTCCAGACCCGGCTTCGTTGCCGGCCGTTGCGTATGTATGTCGGCCCCCTCGAACTCGCCGCCTACGCCAACAACCTGCTGGCCCTCACCGGACGGCGCTGGTGCGGGCTGTCAACAGGTCCATGGCTAAAGCATTGGCGAGCGAACGGGATGGTGAAAGGCCTTTTGAACCTGAAGGCGCGTTATCAGGCTCACCTTCCGCCGGCCAGCAGTCGGAGCTGGCTTTCGTCATGCACACCTTGGCGGTAAAGCTCGATGATGAGGGCGCCAAGACGGTCGGCCTCCTTGCCTGCTCTGTCGATCTTTAGCCCGCTACAGAGAGCTTCATGGACACGCCTGCACACATCGAGGTCTTCCGAGGCGAGCGGTTCGTCACGTGTGCTAAACAGCTTGTCTGACATCGCAATCTGCCCTTTTTGGATGCCGTGAATCGCTTTCGTGGAAAAAAGATAATTTCGCGATCTTTGCTCTGCAAGATGGGCGAAGGTCCGAAATTCAAAAAACAATTTTGGCCGCGCGAGAAGATGCGGGCGAGGGCGGCGGCTCGAGATGAGACCGACCAGGGCGTCGGCTGGACGGATGGTGCGAGCGTGAGATCTACTTGGTTGCGGGCCCCTGGCCGCTTTGTTGCGCCAGGCGCAGCTCTTTCAGCCGCTTGGTTTTTTCGCGGCGGGCCCGCTGCTCCGCCTCGATGGTTTCCTTGGCGGCTCGCTCGGTGTTTTCGAAACGATCCTGCCGGTAAGCCTTTGATGAGGGTTCACGTTCTCTTTTCATGGCCGCTAAACGCAAATCGGCGAAAACGGTTTCATGGGAAATGCGTAACTGGCTGTCAATCGATCGATACGGCCGGCGTGCCTACGTATGGAGTCACAGCCATAACAGCAACCGGGCGCCTCGTCGGCGCCCGGCAACATTGGGATCAGCCTTTGATGAAGGCGAGGATGTCGGGGTTTATGATGTCTGCGTGGGTGGTGCACATGCCGTGCGGGAATTTCTCGTAAACCTTCAGGGTGGCGTTCTGCAGGAGCTTGGACGAGAGTAGGGCGGAATCGGCGATCGGCACGATCTGGTCGTCGTCGCCATGCATGACGAAAGTCGGCACGGTGATGATCTTCAGGTCTTCGGTGAAGTCGGTTTCCGAAAAGGCCTTGATGCCGTCGTAATGCGCTTTGGCGCCGCCGATCATGCCCTGGCGCCACCAATTGTTGATGACCGGTTCCAGGACCTTCGCGCCCGGCCGGTTGAAGCTGTAGAACGGACCGGCCGGCAGATCGTAATAGAACTGCGCGCGATTGGCGGCGAGCTGCTTGCGCAAGCCATCGAAGACTTCGATCGGCAGGCCACCGGGATTGGCTTCGGATTTGACCATGATCGGCGGCACGGCGCCGATGATCACCAGCTTGGCGACGCGGCCCTGTGGTTGGCCATGGCGGGCGACATAATGGGTCGCTTCGCCGCCGCCGGTGGAGTGGCCGACATGGACAGTATTCCTGAGGTCGAGATGCTCGACAACGGCTGCGGCATCGGCGGCGTAGTGATCCATATCGTGACCGTCGCCCACCTGGGTCGAGCGGCCATGGCCGCGCCGGTCATGGGCGATGACCCGATAGCCCTTCTCGAGGAAGAACAGCATCTGGGCGTCCCAGTCGTCGGAGGATAGCGGCCAGCCATGATGGAACATGATCGGCTGGGCGCTCTTCGACCCCCAATCCTTGTAGAAGATTTCGACGCCGTCCTTGGTGGTAACCGTGCTCATCTTTTGGCTCCGTTGGTTGGGGTTGGTTGGATTAATGCGGTCAGAAGTTTGCGCCGTTGCCTGCAGAATTGACAAGGCCACGAGCGCCGTTGGGCCGGAGGCCAGGGGCAAGAAGGTCGCGCCTGATCAACCCGAACATGTTGATGTGCTTATTGAATGCTTCTTTCTATTCTGTTGACATGACAGAAGTTTGTATGTTTCCGCGAGGATGGGTGTGAACCCGCCCATTTCGCATGGCTGCTTTGCACTGCGAACATTCTTTTAATCCACGGTATCTCGGCTGTTGGCCACCTCAGGCTAGTCCGTCAGGGGCGCGGCGAACGTCTGTAATGAGCCATTTTTTTGATATTCGTTCAATATATCCGTCCGGGTAGTTCAATATATCTGTCCGGGGTAGGTGTATTCCCGTTCTGCCGCCGCGTGCATGTCGCTGCCGGCGCTCACTTGAACGCGGTTCATCGCCCAACCATCTAATCCTCATACAACAGCGCCATGGCGGACCGTCGCAACCGCGACGGCTTTGCCGGCGGCGGGACGGCCGTTATTGCCGCCTGAGGATCAAATAATGGGTTACATGGATAAGGACATAGCGCCTCAGAATGATGGGGCGCTGATCGATGCCTATTCGCAATCGATCGCAGCCGCAATCGACATCGTCGGGCCGGCGGTCAGCCGGATCGAGAGGGTGGGCGGTCGGCAGGGGCACGGGTCTGGCTTCGCCGTCTCGCCTGACGGCCTGATCATCACCAACAACCATGTCGTCGATGACGCCAAGGTCGTCTGCATCACCACGCCTGACGGCTTCGTTACCGAGGGCCGCGTGCTCGGCCGGGATGTGGATACCGACATCGCCCTCATTCGCGCCAATACAGGCACCGGCGCCTGGGCGAAGCTCGGAGATTCCCAGCGCCTGCGCAGGGGCCATATCGCGATCGCGATCGGAAACCCGCTCGGCTTCGAATGGACGGTTACCGCCGGCATCGTCTCGGCGCTCGGCCGGTCGATGCGGGCGGCCAGCGGCCGGCTGATGGAGGATGTGATCCAGACCGATGCGGCGCTCAATCCCGGCAACTCGGGCGGGCCGCTGGTGTCTTCGGGCGGGGAGGTCATTGGCGTCAACACCGCCGTCATCCAGGGTGCGCAGAGCATCGCCTTCGCCGTCGCGTCGAATACGGCCAATTTCGTGGTTTCGGAAATTCTCCGCTATGGGCAGGTCAGGCGTGCCTTCATCGGCATATCAGGCAATACGATCGTGCTGCCGCGCCGGGTGGCCCTTGCGGCGGGCACGGTGCAGACGACTTCCGTGCGCATCCGCCGCGTCGAAGCCGATGGGCCGGCGGCGAAGGGAGGGCTGCAGGAGGGCGATTATATCCTCGCCATCGACGGCAGCCCGGTCGGCGGTGTCGATGATATCGTCCGATTGATGGATGGCAGCAGGATCGGCAGGGATACGGAGATTTTGGTATTTTCGGTGGCGGGCCGGATCGAGAAGAAGATCTTGCTGCCGACGGCGCGGTCATGACGCCGCACTTCGACGCCATGACGAGACGTCACTTACGTCAGGCGCTGACCGCTTCCTGCTCGGTCCCCGAAAAATCCACCGCCGCAAAGGCTGCCGCCAGCACCTCCGGCCCAGCGCCGTTTTTCGCGGCATCGGTGGAGAGGATCTGGCGGTAGCGCCTTGCGCCGGGCAGGCCTGTAAAGAGGCCGACCATATGGCGGGCCACGTGCTGCAGCCGGCCGCCGCTCATGATGTGGCGTTCGGCATAGGCCATCATCCGGTCACGCAGGGCCTCCCAGTCCGGCTCGCTTGCAGGCGCGCCGAAGAAGCGCTGGTCGATGTCGGCTAGGATCGCCGCATTCTGATACGCGGCGCGGCCGAGCATGACGCCATCGACATGGTCGAGATGGACGGCGGCTTCGTCGAGCGTGCGAATGCCGCCGTTGATACCGATGAAGACGTCGGGCCAGCGCTGCTTCATCCGATAGACGATCTCGTAGTCGAGCGGCGGGATCTCGCGGTTTTCTTTGGGGCTCAGGCCCTTCAGCCAGGCCTTGCGCGCATGGACCCAGATCGCGTCGGCGCCGGCGTCTAGAACGCGGGTGATCAGCTCGGGCAGCGCCCGTTCCGGTTCCTGCTCGTCGACGCCGATCCGGCATTTCACCGTCACCGGCACGGTTGCAACCCTTTTCATCGCCGCGATGCATTCGGCCACCGTCTCCGGCGTCAGCATCAGGCAGGCGCCGAAGGTGCCCGACTGCACGCGATCGGAAGGGCAGCCGACATTGAGGTTGATCTCGTCATAACCGTGGGGTTCGGCGATTTTCACCGCCTCGGCAAGCTTTGCCGGGTCCGATCCACCGAGCTGCAGCGCCAGCGGATGCTCGGCGGCGTCATGACCGAGCAGCCGGTCGCGCGGGCCGTGGATGATCGCATCGGCCACCACCATCTCGGTATAGAGCAGCGCCTCGCGGCTGATCTGCCGGTGGAAATAGCGGCAATGCCGATCCGTCCAGTCGATCATCGGGGCGACCGCAAAAATCGGCCTCTTCTGCGTCATCGACGTTCCATTATTCCTTGTTACCGGTGCAAGCACGGCACCGTCACCGCCGTATGGGGCGGGCATCCATCAAGCGCGCATATAACACTTGCCAATGCGATCGACAAATGACCACCGATCACCACAAACAGAAACGGCGCCCCTTGCGGAGCGCCGTTCATGCCGCGTGAGCGGAAGTCTGACTTACGAAGCCGAGATGTTGACAGCCTTCGGGCCCTTGCCCATGCGATCCGGCTCGGTGTCGAAAGTAACCTGCTGGCCTTCGCGCAGCGACTGGATGCCAGAAGCCTGCAGCGCAGAGATATGGACGAAAACGTCCTTTGCGCCGCCGTCCGGCGTGATGAAACCAAAACCCTTGTCCTGGTTGAAGAATTTTACGGTGCCCTTGGTGGCCATTGGGATCGTCCTTTTCCCTTAGTCTGTGTAGTATCCGCGCCCCCGAGAGGAAGCGGACGGCTTTAGCTTTCGCCCCGATCGATTGGGACGAAGGGTCAGTCGGAGAAGTCACGTACGGGGAAAGAACGTCTACGTAGGCGGGTAGTCCCGCGCCGCCTTCCAAACGGAAGGGATTACCACATCAGTCCAGTCACCGGCATGCAAATGCCCGAGTAAGTCAATTCGTGCCAGCATTTCGGGCAAAAAGCAAGCGGGATTATTGTGGCATGCCCGCATCGATACCGGGAAATGCCGAAGATTCAGATACTTGACGATGGGTTAACGGATTCTTGCGTGCCTGTGCCATATCGGGATTCCGTGCCGAAATGGGATGACGGGCGGATTCGATAGCCGGACAGGGATGTGTTCGCGGGCGGCCGGGCGGCAGGCAAACCGATCAGCCCTTATGGTGAAGAGGATCGCAGAGTCTGCTCTCCAGTGTTCCTCGCGCCGTCTTTGCTCCGCCCTCATCCTGAGGTGCGTAGCCCGCAGGGCGAAGCCTCGAAGGACGGGGGCGGCCACCGGCGCCATAACCTTCGATTTGCATAGGGGGGCTTTGTGGAATGCAGGTGGGAGGAGCTTCCACGCCCGCCCTCGTGGTTCGAGACGGCCCCTTGGGCCTCCTCACCATGAGGGCTCTCTTTGGCGCCTGCGGCTTTTTATTCTACAGCTAGTGCAATTGTCCGCTCAATCCACGTCGCAGGCGAGACCCCAACGGCCGCCCACCTACCGCGCATCACCCAGCAACGCGCTCAGGCTCCACGGATTATCCCCCTTCTGGTTCGCAATGTCGTCGACCTTCCAGCCGCCGTGTTCGCGTACCAGGGTGTAGAAGAGCGTCACCTCTTCGCCGTTTTCGAACTCCACCTCCACCTCGGCTTTGTCATCCAGCAGGATCGGTTGGCCGATCCTGACGTCGCTGGCGGCGCCGTCCTGACCCGCGATCACGGGATCGAAGTCGATCGCGCCGACATCGCCTTCCGGTGTGTTGTCGAGATCGGTCTGGAGGAGTTCGTTCAGGTGGTCGGAGAAGAAAGTCGAATAGGGCGAGGGTGCCTCGGCGTCGCTGTTGTCGGTCTCGTAGCTGTAGAGCGCCTTGAGCAGCGCCTTCGGCGTCTTGTAGGTCTGCGCCGATGCGGGCAAGGCTGCGAGCGCCGAGACAGCAAAGGCGAGGATGAATGTGGGCAGGCGCATGCGGGCTCTCCTCGATGAGCGGTGAATCATAGCGGAAGCAGGCGCTGAGGTGGAGCGGCATTTTTGGAGGGGTATCAGGGTTTGGCTCGGCCATCGCTGCTTATGAAGGCTCCGCACTTGCTTGTGACAGGCGCCCGGGCGAGACTTCCAAATCAAGCCGGGGAGGGTGAGATGAAATGCATCGTCGGATTTTTTATGACCAAGCCTGGAAAACGCCATGCCTATCTGGCAGCGGCGCAGAACCATCTCGAACAGAGCCGGCTCGACCCGGATTGTCTCTATATCGAGCTGGTGCCGATGCCCGAGCATCCCGACAAGATCCTGCTGGCAGAGGCCTTCACCGACGAGGAAGCGCATCGCCGGCACGAGGATACGGACCACATGCGCGAGTTATGGGCCGTCGGCCCGACGCTGCTGTCGCATGTCGTTATCGACAATGTGATTTCCGCTGAGGTGGAGCATATCGACGAGCGGTTTGACTGATGGGTGCCTGATTTCGCGCGGCCACCCATCGGTGGGGCTTGCACGACTGCAAGTCCCACCTCGGTGCCCGGCAATTCTGTCGCGGCTAGATCAATGCCTCATGCGACACCGCAAACGACGGCTCGAAGACGTCCTTCACGGCGAGCGTGAAATCGTGGCTGGTGACGTTTCCGGCCGCGTCATAGGCTTCGGCAGTGAAGGTCAGGCTGTGGGTGCTTTCGTAGTCGATCGCCGCCTTGGTCTGGATCTTGTTGCCGACGAGTTTGAAGATGCCGTCGGCATCGTCCGTCAGCCGCCATTTTACCGCGCCGCCTTCCGGATCGCGTGCCGTGAGCAGGCCGACCGAGGTGCCGATCGCGACATTTTCGGAGACCGAACTGCGCGAGAAAGCGAGATTGGTCGGCGCCTTGTTGGCAGGGGCTTCGTTGACGTCGAGGACGTTGATCGTGATGTCCTTTTCGACCGAGACCTTGCCGTCGGAGACGGCGACCTTAATCGTGTGCGACTTGGCCGTCTCGTAATCCAGAGCCTTGGAGGTGACGATGCGGTTGCCGTTGATCCGGAAGTGATCGCTGGCGCCGTCGAGCAGCGTGTAAGTGAGCTTGTCACCATCGGCGTCCTTGGCGCTGAGCAGGCCGACCGTGGTCCAAATCGGGGTGCTCTCGGAGAGAGAGGTTTTCGAGAGCTGGATGTTGGTCGGTGCTGCATTGGCGTCGGGCGTGAAGGTGCCCTTGGCGAAATCGTAGAGGCCGTCGGCAAAGCGCGCAAATTCGACGTCTGTCAGCGTATCCGTACCTTCCCCAGCACTCGTCAGGATGTGATCGCCATTGTTCGTCGCGAATGAGTAATTGGCGAAATTGACTGAGAAGACTGCCGTGTCGATGCCCGCGCCGCCAAACAGCGCGTCGTTGCCGGCGCCGCCTTCGAACCTGTCGTTGCCGTCTGTCCCGAAGAAGTAGTCGTCGCCGCCGCCGGTCTTGACGTCGATGCCGAAGGCGGTGCCGAAGATGTCGACGTGGCGGTTTGCCAGTTCGTCGGAGAGGTCGGCATGGGCGCTGTCCGTCAATGTCAGCGCCAGGACATCATTCTCGTAGCCCGGCTTGTCGTATTTGACGATCTTGTCGAAGCTTTCGAACTGGGCGGCCGAAGCGAGAACCTCGGCTCCTGCCGTTTCGAGGATTTCGACGTTCTTGATCGTGAAACCGGCAAGCCCGATGGATTCCTGCCCAGGGCCTAATGTAGGTTTGATGACCTGCAACGTGTCCGTGCCGGCGCCGCCATCGATTACTCCGGAAAGCGCGGAAGAGTGTGACTGCAAGTTGATGGCATCATTGCCATCGCCGGCATCAATATCGAAGGCCTCAGGGGTGGTGGACATATTATCGCCATCGGTGATTTTATCGTCGCCCGCGCCGCCTTTGATGACGTCATTTCCGACGCCGCCGAAGATCTGATCGTAGCCATCGCCGCCGGTCAATTTGTCGTTGCCGGCATTGCCGTTGATCGTGTCGTTGCCGCCGCTACCATCGAAAATATCGTTGCCGTCGGTTCCCGTAAATATGTCGTCACCGGCGCCAGTCTTGACGTCAATACCGGAGACCGTGCCAAATATACTAGCCCGACTGTTTCCAAGCTCGTCGGAAAGATCGACATGGGCCTTGTCCGTCAATCTCAATATGGCGATGGAGGAGCCGAAAGCGTCCTTCGTTCCCGAGATTTTGTCAAAGCTTTCTAACTGCGCGGATGAACCGGTAAAGCCATACTCATTCGTTTCAAGAATTTCGAAATTCTTGATCGTCAGCCCGGCTAGCCTGGATACGCGCAGTGTATCAATGCCAGTACCGCCATCGATCGTGCCGGAAAGCCCCTGAGACTGTGTCTGGAGGGTTACGATATCGTTTCCGTCGCCGGCATCGATGTTGAAGACTTCTGATGAAAGACTCGAAACATCACCATCGACGATTACGTCGTCGCCCTTGCCACCGATCAACCGGTCATTTCCACCATTGCCGTTGATGTAGTCGTTACCGTCGCCGGCGTCGAAGATGTCGTTGCCGGCAGTTCCGGTGAGAAGGTCGCGAGCGCTCCCGGTCGTGACGTCGATGCCGGAAACGTTAGGGCCGCCAAAGATGTAGTTTAGCTTGCCTGCCAACTCGTCGGAAAGATCGACATGGGCGCCGTCTGTCAAGACCAGCTGCACGGAAGAATCGGAGCCGGTACCGATGATTTTATCGAAGGATTCGAATTGTGCCGTCGATGCGGTCACGCTGGATGTCGCAGGCTGGAGAATCTCGACGTTCTTGATCGTCAGGCCTGTCAGATCATTGGCTTGCAGCGTGTCGGTGCCGGCCCCGCCGTCTATCGTTCCCGATATCTTGGCGAACGAGCCGGTGAACAAAATCACTTTGTCGTTGCCATCGCCGGCATCGACATTGAAGGTTTCAGCGACATCGGAAAAATAATCTCCGTCGCTAATCGTGTCATTACCCGCGCCGCCCTTGAGGACGTCATTGCCGACGCCGCCGTAAATCTCGTCATTGCCATCGCCGCCATTCAGCGTGTCATTGCCTGCTTCACCATTGAGCAAGTCGTTACCGCCGCCGCCGCTCAGCGTGTCTGCGCCACCACCACTCACTACGGTGTCGTTGCCGGCGCCCGTCGTGATCGTATTGGGGCCGCTCGAGCCCCTGACGCTCGCGGAAACCGAGCCCAACTCGTCGGCGAGGTCTGCCACGCTGGAATCTGAGACGGTGAGGGCGACGGCGGAGAGAGGATTAGCGGCGGAGTAGCGGATAACATCGTAAGCTTCGAACTCAGCGCCGGTCTTGGTAACTGTGGCGCCGTTCGTGTCCAGAATATTCAAGGCCATATATATCTTTCCCCAAAAGATGCTTTGTACTCGGCAATATGAGACATCCCCGAAAGAACTGTTTTATTGCTCAGCGGACGACAACCCCTCGGGGATCTATGCCAATCCTCGATTAAGCTTTCAATGCAAAATTGTGTCTTTTCATTGCTTTTTTAATGAAAAACTAAGGATGAAATACTGGGGAAAGGAATTTTAATTTGAGAACTCAAAGTCATGCTTTGGTCTCGTAAATAGTATTATCTTTCATTTTCGGGTGGGAAGCTCTCGCGAAAATTGTGTTTTCAGCGAGGTCTTCGCTGGCGCCACGCCGTGCGATCATCCGCCTCACTATCGCAGGTTGGTGCTGGCTTCGACTTGCTCCGCTTCTCGCGCGAGGCTTCACATCAGCTTGATCAGGCCTGCTTCCGTGGGTTTGAAGCCGCAGGCGCGGTAGAAGCCGGTCAGGTGCGGCTCGAAATCGACATGCAGCCACTCTGCGCCACGCTCCCGCGCAACCCGTGTCGCCTCCTTTACCAGTCGCGTCGCAATCCCTTGCCTTCGCATGTCGGGATGGACCGATGTATCGAGGATGAAGGCATGGATGCCACCATCCCAGGCGACGTTGATGAAGCCGACAAGCCGGTCGTCCTGATAGGCGCCGATATGGGCGAGGCTGCGGGACAGAACCGCGGTGAAATCGCGGTTGTGCGGGCTGCCCCAGGCGGCGGAAAAGAGCGCGTTCAGTTCGGCGGCGGAGGGGAAGGGGTCGATGCGCAGTTCCAGCATGGGGGGTTCCCTTCCTTCAGCGGGCATGGAGGTCTTCCGGATCAAGGGCGGGCGACGTTGCAGGCTCATTCCGTCACGGCGACGAGCCGGCCGTCTCGTCTTTCGAAAATCCTGTCGGAGAGAAAGTCGACGCCGCGGTGTTTCGCCATGTCGATCAGCTGCCGGGCCGTGATCAGCGCGGAGGGCGCTTTTCGGTCGATCACGGCGACCTCGTCGCGCTGGCGCAGGATCAGGAAGGCGCCATCCGGGAAATTCTTGTCCACCATAGCCCAGAATTCATCCGTCAGGACGATGGCCGGCGTCAGCGGCGGGTTATCTTCGATCCGGTAGGCGATCATGTGATCGTTGACCCGTTCTTCCCCGAGCTTCGACATTTCCCGCAGAATATTCCTCTGCGCCGCCTTGCGGATCTCGGCGACGGAGCGTTCGCCGAGATCGGCGCGTGAGATCCCGACCAGGCTCTGCGGCGTGTCCAGTTGCAACACGATCGCCACGTCGCCGGCAAGTTTCTCCGCCAGAGATGTTGCCGCATCCTGGTCATTCCCAGGCTGCCGGAAGCGAATATTCGCGAAGACATGCTGCAGGTCGAGCTCCGGCCTGCGGACCGTGACGAGAACGCTCTGCACGAGATTTTCGATGGCGGCCTCGCGGTCCAGATCGTTGCGGAGCGTATAAAGCCTGCCGTCGACGTTGGTGACATCGACCGTCCCCACCACGGCTTCGCGTCCGCCATTGGCAAGCCGCACGCGGAGAGTAGCAGGATCGCCGGGGTCGATCGTAACCTCCTCGACCTCGGGCTCGCTGCGCAGGCGCGCGGCAATGGCGTCGCGCAGCTGCGCCAGCGTTTCGGGCGGTGTGGTAGAGATGGGCTGCGCTTGGGAGCGGAGGCCTATTTTCGAGAGAAGGGTCTTGAACATGTCGGCGTTTCCCTGATGTGTCGTGTCCGCATAAGCTGCCGCCGGCGTCAGGATCAAGGCGAGGCAGGCTGAAAGACTGATGATCCGCATGCTGGGCACCGCCGCCGGCGAAAGAGGCGGCAACCGCACGGCCGCGGACCGAAGCGCGTTGGGGCGAACGGGATTCACGCCGCGCGTTTCAGGCGTTCGTTCATGCATGTCATCCCCCTAAGCCGCCGCGGCGGCTGGCCGCCAGCAGAAGCTAGGGCAAAGCTGTTGCCGATCAATGACGGATGAGGCGCTTCGGCCGGGAGAGGGCGGCGGGCGAGGCTGCGGGGCAGAATGGAGGAGAAGTCGCGCGGGGCAGGGCGCCCCAGGCGGCGGCCCAGAGGCGTTGAGTTCGTCGGAGGGGAAGGGGGATGCAAAGTTCTGGCATGGGGGCGGCTTCTTCCCTCATGCAGGCGGTGCTTTGGTTGGCGTGGTAGGCCCTGGCGAGCGTCCCGATACAATCTAAACGTGCCCGCATATTTTCCGCAGTGGCGTTCCCAGGCATTCAGCCATCTTCCGGTCCTATTCCCAGGTGATGCCTGGATTGTGGGCCTCGAGAGCAAAGCGGCCGAACGTGGCGGGCCAGACATACCGCAAGTCGTTCAATAATACGGTGGGGCCGCAGCAAGGGGCCACTGTGTTGAGGTCTTTGGCAGACCCTCCGACTCCGCTAAGCTGTTCACTTCATCCAATCCCACGCGTGCTTTTAGTGTGCAACTCTATCGATATTGCTGTAGTAGAGCAATTTCCAATTGAGGTGCGTGAAAATCCCCCTGTGTTCGCGGCTCACCGCCCCGGCCGCCCAGTCTTCCCCTTCGTCCGCCCCTTGCGCTTCTGCTCGCCGGGGTCCTCATAACTTCCCACACCCGTCTTGCCGCGCACGACCGGCCTCACGTCATCGCGTTCCGGCTGGCCTTCCAGCAACGGTGAAAACCGCTTCGTGCCCTTGGCGGCCTCAGGCTTTTCCGGCAGCGCTCCGCTGACCGGCTTTTCCGTCCGGCCGACCGTCATTTCGTCGAGGTCGTTCTTGCGGAAGAGGGTCTTCTTTGTGGGCTCGGCAATGTCGCGGCCCATCTCATCCAGAGCGGGTTTGCGGAAGAGGGGGGTGGTGGTGTCGGTGCCTGGGCCCATGTCGTCGATCGAGGGTTTGGCGAAGTAGGAGGGTGTGGCCCCCTCATCCGCCCTGCCGGGCACCGACCGGGGTCGAGCCGCTTGTCTCGACCCGTCCTCCGGACCCCCGGCTGGAGGAAGGGACTCGCGGGTCGCTTTGGCGTTCCGTCTGACGCCTTCCATCGCCTTCGACTCTTCGCGCGCCATCGGGTCGTCCATGACTGCCAGCTCGGCAGCCTTGAGGCGTTTGATTTCGTCTCGGAGGCGGGCGGCTTTTTCGAAGTCGAGGTCGGCGGCGGCGTCGCGCATGCTCTTTTCGAGCGCGTTGAGGTGGGTCTGCAGGTTGTTGCCGACGAGGTTGCCGCCATCGGCGAAGCCCTTGCCCGAGACGCCTGAGATATCGGCGCGGACGTGGTCGCGTTCGTAGACGGAGTCGAGGATGTCGGAGATCCTGGCTTTCACCGATTCAGGGGTAATGCCGTGTTCCTGGTTATAGACCATCTGCTTTTCGCGGCGGCGGCTGGTTTCCTCCATCGCCCGCTTCATCGAGCCGGTGACCTGGTCGGCATAGAGGATGACCTTGCCGTCGACGTTACGCGCGGCGCGGCCGATCGTCTGGATCAGCGAGGTCTCGGAGCGCAGGAAGCCTTCCTTGTCGGCGTCGAGGATGGCGACGAAGCCGCATTCGGGAATGTCGAGGCCTTCGCGCAAAAGGTTGATGCCGACCAGCACGTCGAAGGCGCCGAGGCGGAGATCGCGGAGGATTTCGATACGCTCCAGCGTGTCGATGTCGGAGTGCATGTAGCGGACGCGCACGCCCTGCTCATGCAGATATTCGGTCAGGTCTTCGGCCATGCGCTTGGTCAGCACGGTGCAGAGGGTGCGGTAGCCCTTGGCGGATGTCTCGCGGATCTCACCGAGCACATCGTCGACCTGGCTGCGGGCCGAGCGGACCTCGACCGGCGGGTCGATCAGGCCGGTCGGGCGGATCACCTGTTCGGCGAAGACGCCGCCTGATTGTTCCATCTCCCAGCCCCCGGGGGTGGCCGAGACGGCGATGGTATCGGGGCGCATGGCGTCCCATTCCTCGAAGCGCAGCGGCCGGTTGTCCATGCAGGAGGGCAGGCGGAAGCCGTATTCGGCCAGCGTCGCCTTGCGCCTGAAGTCGCCCCGATACATGCCGCCGATCTGCGGCACGGTGACATGGCTTTCGTCAATGAAGACGAGGGCGTTGTCGGGGATATATTCGAACAGCGTCGGCGGCGGATCGCCGGGGTCGCGGCCGGTGAGATAACGCGAATAGTTCTCGATGCCCTGGCAGGAGCCGGTGGCTTCGAGCATTTCGATATCGTAGCGGGTGCGCTGCTCCAGGCGCTGGGCTTCCAGCAGGCGGCCGGCCTTTTCCAGCTCGGCCAGGCGAAGCCTGAGCTCCTCCTTGATCGACTTGATGGCGCCGTTCAGCGTCGGGCGCGGGGTGACATAGTGCGAATTGGCGTAGATCTTCACCGATTTCAGATCGCCGACCTTCTGGCCGGTGAGCGGGTCGAATTCGGTGATGGCGTCGATCTCGTCGCCGAACATCGAGATGCGCCAGGCAGCATCTTCCAAGTGGGCGGGGAAGAGCTCGATCGTATCGCCGCGCACCCGGAAGGATCCGCGGGTGAAATCCATGTCGCGGCGCTTATATTGCTGGGCGACGAGGTCGGCCAGCAGCTGGCGCTGGTCGAGCCGGTCGCCGACCGACATCTGGAAGGTCATCGCCGTATAGGTCTCGACCGAGCCGATACCATAGATGCAGGAGACCGAGGCGACGATGATGCAGTCGTCGCGTTCGAGTAGCGAGCGCGTCGCCGAGTGGCGCATGCGGTCGATCTGCTCGTTGATTGAGGATTCCTTCTCGATATAGGTGTCGGAGCGCGGCACATAGGCTTCGGGCTGGTAATAATCGTAGTAGGAAACGAAATATTCCACGGCATTGTCGGGGAAGAAATTCTTGAATTCGGAATAGAGCTGGGCGGCCAGCGTCTTGTTCGGCGCCAGGATGACGGCCGGGCGCTGCGTCGCCTCGATCACCTTGGCCATGGTGAAGGTCTTGCCGGAGCCGGTGACGCCGAGCAGCACCTGGCTGCGGTCGCCATTCTCCAGCCCCTCGACGAGATCGCGGATGGCTGTGGGCTGATCGCCGGCCGGCTCGTAATCCGACTGCATGCGGATGGCGATGCCGCCTTCGGATTTGTCGGGTCGGGCAGGGCGGTGCGGCGTCCAGATCTTGCCGTTCTTGTGCAGCGGATTGCCGCTCTCGATCAGTGCCGACAGCGCCTCGACCGTGGCGGTGACGGCGGTGCCGGCCTGCAGCGACGAGGCTTCTTCCAGCGTCGTATCCATGCCGGAGACGGGATTGAGGCCGGCGGCCGCGCGCGTCTTCGGGTCGGTCGAGCCGCCCATTGAGGTGCCGCGCGCCGATTTCGACGCGCTGACGCCGCCGTCGCTGGTTTTCGTCCTGGCGGCGATTTCCACCTTCTTCCGATGTTTGCCGGCCTTGGAGGCGATCTGGCGCTGGGTCTCAACGCCCGAGGCTTCGGCATCGGCCTCCAGCTGCTTCACCCAATCGGCAACCGAGCCTGAGAGGGGGGCTCCCTCAAAAGACGATTGAGGGGCTTCCTCGAAGCCATTCGGGGCGGTGGATTTCTTCGGAGATTTGGCCATGGCGGGAATATGGAGAGAGTCAGCGCGAAAGTGAAGAGGGAAAGAGTACAAAAGGGAAACGAACTGTGCGTTCGAAAGTGTGAATAGTTTTGGGCACGGGCGGGCAGCGCGCCAAGCTAGGAAGCTGTGAGAAACGCTATCTATGGGATAACGGAGGTCGCGGCTTGCTCCCTCTTCTCCCCAGCGGGGAGAAGAGGGAGCAAAGGGTCGGATGAGGGGGCCGCACGGCACGCCATTCATTATTGCCCTTCGCTTGCGCTCAGGACATTCGCGGCCTGCCGCTCACCCCCTCATCGCCTCGCTATCGCTCCGGCACTTCTCCCCGCTGGGGAGAAGAGGTATGTGGCAGCGCCTTGCTTCCCCGCCAATAGCGGTCGTGCAGTCTCAAGGCATGGTTTCCGTCGAGCAACTCATATTCGCATTGAAGAAGTTGAGATGAATGCCGAGTTTTCCGGCAGTACTGATGAGCTGCACGTTGACGCTTTCCCCCGAGGTGAAGCGAATCTGGCGTCGATATTCGATTTCCATGTCGCCCCAATCGGGAATGTCACAATGGTCGTTGCCGGCTCGCCATATTTTACTCGAAAGCCTAGCACGATCAATGTGAAGTCATCAACTCCGCCATCGCGGTGCTGTTGGAGGAGGCGATTTTGTCGTCGCATACGAAAAGACCGAGATTCGACCCTTCCACGACCCATTGACCGGGAAGGAAAGAAGAAAGATCGGGATGGAAGGAAGAATGCTCCTTCAATTTCCATCCTTTTTCGCTCGCATTCCGCTGGGCATCTGCAAACGAGCTACCCAATTTGAAATCGTGCAAGTCGTCAAACGTTTGCGCGCAAGTTGCGCCGCTTGAGAGCGTCGTCAAGGCAAAAGCAAAGCCGAAAATTAATCGCCGGCCATAGGGCATGAAGGCTGTCCCTGTGAAAAACTCAAACCGCAGATTATCAATTTTCGTAACCTATCTTGTAAGTAGCTATCTTACCTGTAATTCCGCTTTTGGTAGAAATATCTAGACTCATTCCGTCAAGAGATTGGCAAGCGCTGAATGGCCATTCGATCTCAAAATCCAAGGGATCGAAGTTCATCACCGAATAAGATCCTGCTCCAACGAGGTATACGCTGACATAACTCATGCTCAACGCATCATCCAGCTCGACGCCGGAGACCAGTTTCGCTTTCCCCTCACGCACCTCATATGGCGGGACTCCGCCTTCGCCGGAGACACAGACCCTATCGAATTTATAGGCACTACCTTTCAGAATATCCCGAAATTTGAATTTGCCTTCACCATTGCTCCAAAGATAAAAATTCAGATAGTTTGGCTCCGCAAATGCATAGTTCGGCCTATATGGGCCAGACGAGTGTTCACCCAAAAAGAACGCGGTGACCAAAGCGAAGGCAAGCAATGAAATCCGAACAATATTTGCCGAGTATTCTCTCCGGCGTGGTTTTGAAGCAAAATAAATATTTTGACGTACTTAATCTCGAGCCGCGTAACGTCGGGCCGCGGGCAACAGAAACGATCGGAAATCGCTCCAGAGAGTTCCGTTTAGTGGCCGCCCCAACCACCTGATCCACGTCTGCCCCCCTGAAATCAACCGCATCGCCATATGTCGTTAAGCATGATCGAGAGATATTCAGGCGGAATGCGAAGGTGTCAATTCAGGCTCAGAGTGCTGACGCGTCGCAGATTACCGGAAGTGGAACCCGCTTCGGAAGTGCCGGCCCACAAATAAAAGTCTGTGGTTGAAGGCTGGGCAGCCTCCCGCAATGCGCGCGGCGATGTTAAAGCTGCTGCGGGAATTGGGGACTTTTCATGAACAAGATAATCATTGCATTCGCGGTGGCCGCGGCAGTGGCCGGCTGCGCCAAACGTCCTGACGCCATCGTCCAGGTCGATATTCCGATGGCTGCCTATACGAACCTCAGTTGCGAGGCGCTCGCAGTGGAACATAAGAAAGAGAAGGCCAAGCTCGACGACCTGTCCAAGCAGCAGATCAGCGCAGCGAACGGCGATGCTTTCGGTGTCTTCCTCGTCGGCGTCCCCATCGGCAGCGTCGCCGGGGGAGACAAGGAAGGCGAAATTGCCGCGTCCAAAGGGAAGGTTTCGGCCATGCAGTCCGCTGGAATGAGCAAGGGCTGCAAGCTGCCCGGCTGACAGCCGGGCGGCAACCATCGAAATCGGGCCGACCAAAAGTGAGCATTGGCCGGCGATCCCGCTTTCAATATCTATTCGGCGCCCGCAGCGATTGTCCGCACCCCCGTATCGGAACCGAAATCGGCCCTCCGCAGTTAGTTTCCTGTGACTTAAGCTTCAGGTGCAACTGCCATTAGCGACCATTCTGCCTTCTGGGAAACCCCCATCTCGATCGACCTTGATACCGGCGAGCGGCTGGTTCTGCGCTCACCGCAGGATGCGCTTTATGCACTCGTCTCCGACTGGCCAGTCAATGGCGGCGTCCACCAGCAGAGAGCGATCGATTTCTGCCGCGCCTGGCTTGCCGGGCGGATGCCGGCCGAGACGGTGCGGCAGGCTTTCATCCTGGCCGCGCTGGAAGCCGGCGTTACGATCAATGATGATGAAGACGGCGCAGAAGCCTCCGCCTTGAACCCTGCGGTATAGCTGGAGCGACGCCGGCTATATCCACGCGTCACGCGGCGTCAACATGTTCTTTTCATGTATTGCAAATATTATTCCCGCTGTGTTTGTAGGAAATACGCCACGTTACGGCGCTCTGATTCTTTGGAGATTCATCTGAATGAAAATCAAATTCCTTGTTTGCGCTGTCCTGCTGGCACTGGCTGGCTGCCAGACTCCGGCGCCGCAGTCCGTTTTAGATTCCCAGCAGCCGCCTTCCAGCGCAGTTCGACGCGAGAATGTCGACGCTCTGCGGGGAACCATTAAACCGGGGAACTTCGTAAAGGCCGAGATTTCCAGCGTGGTTCTGCTTAATCCGGAAAAGCAGATATATGCTTATTGCACACGCACGACGGAACGTGCCAACCCGAACTGGTCCTATATCGGCCTGGGCTTGCAACACAACATGATATTGTACCTGAAAAAGAACGACCATCGCTGCCACGACGAACGGCTGCGTTACTATGATTTTCCTGAATTGCGTAAGATGAAATACTGAGAGAGAGACGAGGCGCCTGGCAGCCTCGCGATCACCTTCCGGACGTGGCCCTGCTCAAACCGTGAGAACCATTCCCACGCTCGCCGTACACTATTTTCAAAAGACGGACGCCCTGGAGTCATCCACGGACGGCGCTCTGCAATACCACACGATGACGGCAATCGTTCCAATGGGGAACAGAATCCCAAGAAGCTGGTGCCATCCGCTTCGGTTGATGTCGTGAAAACGCCGAGCGGCCATGGCGATTGAGGGAAGAAACGTCGCCAGCGCCCAGATCCAGTTCAATGTTGCGGTTCGATCGACAAGGTACAAAGCGATGCTGACGAGAGCGACAAAGGCCGCCGAAAACCAGAATTCCGATCGGCTGGCTCTGCCGGTGAAATCCACATATTTCTTGAAGTAGCTGCTGATCGCTTGGCCGAAACCCATTGCCTGCGGCAGGCCGCCGAAGCGGTTCGGCCCGGCGGGTGGTTTTCTGAAAATGAAGAACAACGGCACTGTTAGCGGGATCAAGACGACCAGCCAGTGAAAGAGAGAAAAACTACCCATGAGATACCCCAACGATTTGAATGGTATAGAGATAAGCAATGGTCGTTTCCGGAAGATTAACTGGCTTGCAATTTGATGCGTTCGGCAATCAAAGCGTGAGAAACAGCGGCTGCCACGTTGAGGGCCGTATAGACGCTTGGAAGAGGTTGGCAGCGCAGTTGGCAGCTTAGCGCTTGGCCAGCACCCGTGCCTGCACCGGCTGCTCGATGCCCTTGAGCACAAGCATGCGAGTTTCGGCGCCTGCGGCGAGATCAGCAGCCTTCGCCGCCGTTTCGGCCGAGATCAGGATCTCGCCGGCGGCGGCCTGGGATTCCAGCCTTGCGGCCTGATTGACGACGCCGCCGATGGCGGTGAAATCGCTGCGAAAGCTTGAGAATTCGCCGATCTGGACCTCACCGGAATGGATGCCGACGCCGACGCCGAGGGTGCGGCCGGGCAATGCCTCGAGCGCCAGACCGTTCAGCGCTGTGGCGCAGTTTTGCTGGATCTCCTGCGCGGCCAGGATAGCGGCGCCGGCGTGATCCTTTCGGACGATCGGGAAGTTGAAGATAGCCATCAGGCCGTCGCCCATCTGCTTGTTGACGATGCCGTCATGCGCCCAGATCGCCTGCGCGCAGCGATCCTGGAACAGGCTGACGATCTCGCTCAGTTGCACCGCTTCGATGCGCTCCGACAGATCCGTGAAGCCCCTGATATCGGCAAACAGGATGGTGGCGTCGACGGTGATCTGGCGCTGCTTCTTGACATATTGGAAGGAGCGTTCGCAGATCGTGCAGATATCGGGATTCATCTTGCTGCGGGTGATGCCTAAGGCGCGGAAGGGTAAGGCGAGCGGGCCGCCGATCGGGATCGGCATGTGCATCTGGTCCCAGCAGCCGCGGCAGATCCGGGCGCTGCCGTGCCTGGTTGGCTCCGTAGAGGAGGCTGTCGTCATATCTCGCAATCCATCGCCTGATAGCAAAAAATGAGCTTCCGATACTTGCCTGCTTTTGGCAACTCTGCCGACCGTCGAGGGTGACGATGGCTCGAACTATTTCGTCCAGGCCCCATTCTTCTGGGACACGTCGCCACTAAGTTGAATATCGCGCGGTCCGGCGATAGCATCGCAGTGGGACCTACTGTAGAATATTGTTAGTAATACATTCGCTCTCCAGGAAAGACCGGGGATGGAGCGCCGTCTTGCAGCAATCCTGATCGCTGATGTCGTCGGTTACAGTCGATTGAGCCAGATCGACGAAGAGGGCACCCGTGCGCGTTTTCAGGCGGACCAGAACGATGTCTTCGAGCCGGCGATCACGCGTCACCATGGCCGGCTGGTCAAAACCATGGGCGATGGTCTGCTGGTCGAATTTCAGAGTGTCGTCGATGCCTTGCGCTGCGCGGTGGAGGTCCAGCAGCTGAAAGCCACGCAGAGTGCCGCGGCGCTGCCGGAGCATCGGCTCGAGTTCCGGATCGGCATCAATCTCGGCGATATCATCGTCGAGGGCGAAGACATCCAGGGCGACGGCGTCAATATCGCCGATCGAATACAGGCGCTGGCCGAACCGGGCGGCATCGCCATATCGGGCACGACATACGACCAGGTGAAATCGAAAGTCCCGGTCGGTTTTGCTTCGCTCGGCGAACAGCGATTGAAGAGCATCACCGAACCGATCCGGGTCTACCGCGTCCTGCTTGACCCGACTGCCGCCGGCAAAACCCTCAAGACCCGCAGGCGCCTGCCGAGACGCCACCTGGTTGCGGGCGTAGCAGCGGCCGTTATCCTCGCTCTCGCGGGCGCAGCACTCTGGTGGCAGCCATGGATGCCGGCAAAACCACCGGGGCTCGGCGAACGTTTCGCCTATCCTCTGCCGGACAGGCCCTCTGTCGCGGTTCTGCCCTTCATCAATGTCAGCGGCGACACCGAGCACGACCATCTCGCAGAGGGGTTGACGGACGATCTGATCACCGAGTTGTCCAAAGTATCGGGTCTCTTCGTCATCGCCCGCCACTCGGTCTTCGCCATCCGGGACTCCGTCGGCAAGATCCAGGATGTGGCCGCCGAACTCGGCGTCAAATATGTGCTCGAAGGGACCCTGCAGCGGGCCGGGCCGCGGCTGCGGATCAATGTCAAACTGATCGATGCGGTCACCGGCCTGTCGCTCTGGGCCGAGCGCTACGACCGCCAGTATGCCGACCTCTTTGCGGTGCAGGACGATGTGATCGGCAAGATCATCTCGGCCCTGTCGGTCAAACTCAGCGCGCGCGAGCGCGACCAACTGGCCCGAATCCCGACCGAAAACCTCGAAGCATACGATTATTACATGCGGGCCGAGCAGGAGGGCTTCATTCTCAGGGATGTCGACACCTATCGTCGGACGCTGTCCTTCTACCAGAAAGCGATCGATCTCGATCCGGGCTTTGCCAATGCTCATGCGGGAATCGCGCGCGTGGCCGTCGATGTCTGGCGCAACGACTATAATTACCTCTGGTCGGCCGCCGTCGCCCGCAAGATCGCCTATGACGCTGCCGGTCAGGCCCTCAAGCTCGATCCCAATAATGCCAGGGCTCACACGGTGCTTGCCCTGCTGCAATGGGTGGATGGACGCGAGACGGAGGCCAAAAACTCCGCCAACATGGCGGTTGCGATGGAGCCGAACGATGCGGAGGCCGCCGCCAACCTCGCTCTCATCCTGGTCCACACCGGAAGCAGCGGGCAGGCCATCACGGAGATGGAAAAGGCTTTGCGGCTCGACCCTTCGCCGGCGTCGAGCTTTCAACTGCTGGCGGGGATCGTCTTTTATACCGCGGGCGATGATCAGCGGGCGATCTCGCTGATAGAGCCGACGCTCGACAGCCTGCCGAAGGTCGAGCCGGCACGCGAATACCTGGCGGCCGCCTATGCCGACCAGGGCAATGAAACGAAAGCTGCAGCGGAGACGGCAAAGCTGCTGGAGCTCTTCCCCGAAAGCAATCTCACCTATTACGGCTATCTCTATGATTACTGGCGGGACGGCGATCTGCAGCGCCATCTGGCCGCATTGCGAAAGGCCGGCATTCCCGAATGGCCTTTCGGTTTTACAGGCAACCCAGCCGACAGGCTCGGCGAGGCAGACCTGCGCAATCTTGTCGATGGCAAGAGCTGGACCGGCAAGCACAAGAACGGCACGGATTTCACCCAATATTTCGACAGGGCTGGAAACACTGCCTATCGCAGCGCGAATACCAACATCACCGGTATCGTCGAGGTGCGAGGCGACAGTCTCTGCGAAAAATTCGACGGCTATTTTCTCGACCGGATGGTGTGCGGATATATTTACCGCAACACGTCAGGTGAACAGCGCGACAGGCCATACATCCACGTCACGCCGCGCGCCTTGACGTTCTTTTCACCCACACCCTGACGGGTCGGGCGTTGCGGCTTCATTTCGCATCCGGTTGCTGCCAGACGGTGTGCATCTTCTCCGAAATCAGCGTCTGCTGAACTTCGGACCAATGCTTCTTCGAGTCGGTCACCTTGGTCGGGTTTTTCTCCATGCCTTCGGCTGCCCCGGGATCATAGCTCAGGTACAGTTTGCCATCGATGATCCGCCAGGCTTTCGGATCGATATTGGTGGTCACCGTCCCGAAAGACACGCCATCGGCGCAATAGCCGCCATATTGCGGCGCATATTTGGACGGATCGCCCTTGAAGAGATCGCGATTTCTAGCGCTGGCGAAATACCAAGTCGCGCCAAGCCAGTGGTGGGAATATGTCTCGGATCCTTCGACGGCCTGGTTTTCAGTGAAATAGGCGACCGGGTCGTAGCCCTTGATCGCGACATCGCCGAAATAGCCGGTATTGACGAGTTCCTCGGCCCCCGCAGGCTGAAGAAAGGAAAGCAGCATCACCGCAGCGCCAACAGCCACGCCCATTCGCTTTCCGGATTTTCGCACATGGCCGTATTTTTGCACATGATAAGACATAACAAGCTCCGTTCCCGGACGCGGTCTGTACCTGAAGCGAAATGCTATTGCCGTTTGGTGCATTCCTTGTAGAGCGGTTCGCTCACAAGTTCGGCTTTCTGGCAAACAGCACCGGCTTCCATGAGTAATTTGGCCGTGTCCCAATGCGCCCGCCACCCGGCTTGAGTGAGAGGCGTGTACCCGTTTCTTTCCGTCGCTTCGACATCCGCGCTCTTCGTCAGCAGAAAAGCGACCACCTCGGTGCGGCCCTCTTCGGCGGCGCCGTGCAGCGGCGACATCTGATAGAAATTCTTCCTGTCGTTGACATCAGCTCCCTCGGCGACAAGCCGTTTCACCACCTCCAGATTTCCTGCATAGGCTGCTGCATGCAGCGCCGTCAGCCCACCCTTGTTGCGAATTTCGATGTCGGCGCCGCGATCCAGCAAAAGAACGACGACATCGGCATGGCCCGCCAATGACGCGATAATCAACGCCGGCTCGCCCGCCTCATCGAGCTCCGACAGATCGGAGCCCTGGTCCAGCAACTGTATGACGCGGGCGATATCGCCGTCCTTGGCCGCCTGATGCAAAGGACCTGCCCATGCCGGCAGGACGCCAATGACAAGCGTAGCAACAGTCGCGATAAAAATATTCACGGGCACGATCTCGGTTTGATCAGGGTTCGTATGCGCCGTTTTGTTGCGTTTTAGCACGTGTGCAATTCGTAAACAAGATTGCGCTAATGGACACGCTTCCGGCCAACCCCACTTGCGCGCTACGGCTGCGACCGGCAGTTTCAGGGAATACGGTCACACTTGTTACTCCCCCTGTTCGATTTCCGATGCGAAACTATCTCAGACCAATGCGCGATGAACGGGGCTTCCAAGCCCCGCGAAATCGCCCCAATGAGGAGATTGAAAGCCATGACTGCTTCAGCCGAGAATGGAAAAAGCGGACAACCCATGCACAAACCGCCGGTCGTGTCGCCGCAAGCCTGGGAAGCGGCCCGCGCGCAACTGCTCGTGAAGGAGAAGGCTGAGACGCGTGCCCGCGACGCGCTGGCCGCCGAGCGCCGGCGCATGCCGTGGATGGCGGTGGAGAAGGCCTATGCGTTTGAGGGCCCTCAGGGCAAGGTCAGCCTGCTCGACCTGTTCGAGGGCAGACACCAGCTCATCCTCTACCGCGCCTTCTATGAGCCCGGCGTGTTCGGCTGGCCCGAGCATGCCTGCCGCGGCTGCTCGATGGTGGCCGATCAGGTTGCCCATGTCGCCCATCTCAACGCCCGCGACACGACGCTGGTCTTCGCCTCCCGCGCGCCGCAGGCCGACATTGCGCGGCTGAAGGCGCGGATGGGCTGGACGATGCCGTGGGTCACGATCACCGACAGCTTCGACAAGGACTTCGGCGTCGACGAGTGGCACGGCACCAATGTCTTCTACCGCGACGGCGAGCGCATCTTCCGCACCTATTTCATCAACAACCGCGGCGACGAGCAGATGGGCGGCACCTGGAACTACCTCGACATCACGCCGCTCGGCCGCCAGGAAGTCTGGGAGGATTCGCCCGAGGGCTATCCGCAGACCCCGACCTACAAGTGGTGGAACTGGCACGACAGCTACGTGCCGGACGCCGAGCCCGACAAGAAATGGGTCGAGGTCTCCGACGCCGGCGAGGCGGCGTTCAGGGCCGAGAGCGCAAACGAGAAACCGTAGGTTCGGTCCGGCCGCATCCTCCGTCCCGCCGGGGCAGGAGGGTACGGCGGTCCGTCTGAAAGTCTGGCGAACTGGCGGTCGTCGACAATCGGGTCAATGATTGACGGCTGGGCGACGCGGCAGTGTCCCAGAACGCGCTTGCGCCGTAGCTTCGCCTCCCTGCACCTTCTGCGCGCAGAATTTCAGCGACATATCTCCTTACTGTCACGGAACCATGCTAGATTTCGCCCGATTTCCAGGGGAGGCGGGCATGGATACGGATTTTCGTGTGACCGGCAGGAATGCGGCTGCGCCTTTTGCGCTGACCATCCATCGCGGTGACGGCATGGTGCTGCTCGGCATGGATTGGAAGAATGGCCGGCCGCCGATCGATTTCGTCGGTTTCGCCATCCAGTATCGCGAGCCGGGTGCTGACTTCTTCAAGAACGTGCGCAACCGTATCGGCTTTCCCGGCCAGCCGGTTCCAGACGACGGCATCCGCACGACAGAGGCGCCGATCCAGAAATTCCGCTGGGTGCATTTTCCCTTCAATGCCGATCTGCCCGGCAAGTTTCTCTATCGCGTTACGCCGAAGTTCATGGATGCGGCGGGCGCGCTGACGGCGGGTGAGGCGCAGGAGGCGGAGCTGGCGCTGATGCGCGAGACCATTCCCGGCAAGCTCAACGTCGCCTTCACCCGCGGCTTCGTCTCGTCGCAGGCCTTCGTGCGCAATTTTGCCCCCGACGCGCCGACGATCATCACGCTGGTGCCGCCTGTTGGCGATGAGGGGCTGGACTTCGTGCCGACGCATGCCGATGCCGCGCGGGCGCTCGCCTGGATGGGCTTCGAGGCGCGGGCCGAAACGCTCGATCTGCTCGACAGGGCGCACGCTGCCGGCGCCGAGGTGCGCGTCATCGCCTATGATCTCAACCTGCCCGAGGTGGTCACCCGGCTGGAGGCGCTGGGGCCGAAGCTCAAGATCATCATCGATGACAGCGACCGCACCAAGGGCCATGGTCGCCCGAATTCGCCGGAGACGAGGGCGGCGGAACGGCTGATCGCCTCGGCGGGTGCTGCCAACGTCAAGCGCCAGCACATGGCCAACCTGCAGCATCAGAAATCGATCGCAGTCCGCGGCGGCGGCATCTCGACCGTGCTTTACGGGTCGACCAATCTCAGCTGGCGCGGGCTCTATGTACAGTCGAACAACAGCCTCGCCGTCCATAGCGACAAGGCGATCGAGGATTATTTCACCGCCTTCGAGAGCTATTTCACCGCCAAGCGCGCCCAAGACTTCCGCGACTCGCCAAGTTCCGCCGGCTGGATCGATCTCGGCCTTGACGGCGTCGACGCCAAGGTCGCTTTCTCGCCGCACAGCGATGCCAATGGCCGGCTCGACGAGATCGGCGCCGATATCGATACCGCCCATTCCAGCGTGCTGTTCTCGCTCGCTTTCCTCGGCCAGATGACCAGGGGAGCGATCGGTCCGGCGCTCGGCCGCGCGCTCGAACGCCCCGAGATGCATGTCATGGGCATCGCCGATGCCGAGGTGCGCGCCGGCAATCTCGGCCTCAACGTGCTGACGCCGGACAATCGCCGCAGGGTGGTGCGAGCGGCCGCCTTGACGGGCAACGTGCCGCCGCCCTTCCTGACGGAACCCTCAGGCCTGTCAGGCGTCGACGGCAACCAGCGCGGCACGCGCATGCACCATAAATTCCTCGTGCTCGATTTCGACAAGCCGACGGCGCGCGTCTATCTCGGCTCCTACAATTTCTCGAACCCCGCCGATGACGAGAACGGCGAAAACCTCGTCCTCGTGCGCGACCGGACGGTTGCGACCAGCTACATGATCGAGGCGCTGAGGATGTACGACCACTACATCTTCCGCGTCGCCTCCGGAGCGAGCGGCGGCCCGGCCCGTCCGCTGGAACTCAAACGCCCGCCTCAGCCCGGCGGCACGCCCTGGTTCGAACGCGACTGGACCGACCCAATCCGCGCCCGGGATCGGGCGTTGTTTGCCCGGGCGGAGTAATGTCGCGGTCACGACCGCTGCGGCACAGGCCGGAGCGACCTCGCCATCGGCTGGTTCCTCCACAAGGACCGGTAGCGGGACCGATAACGCGGCGCTGCCCGTCGGTCGCCAATATATTCTTCTCAAAGTGGAAACATTCCGGGGACGGTTGCGTTGTAGCCGCTACCTGCAGTGCGCCTGACAGGCCGTCTATGAGGAGGCTATCCATGAAGGTGATGATCGTCGAAGATGAGAATTTTATCGCTCTGGAACTCGAGCGTATTGCGCAAGAGGCCGGACACCAGACCATCGGGCCGGTTTCGACGGTGGAGCAGGCACTCGCCCACGCTCAAAGAAGCGATGTCGCACTCGTCGATCTCAGTCTCTCCGATGGGCTGAGCGGCGCACAATTGGCGCGTCGGCTGATCGACCGCCATGGAGTTGACGTCATCTTCGTGACCGGCAGTCCCGAGAATGTCGGCCACGGTATCGAAGGCGCGCTCGATGTGATCTCCAAGCCCTTCACCGACGAGAGGATCGCCGGCGCGCTCTCGCGGGCGGAGGCCCGACGCAAAGACTTCGACAGCAGCAAGGTTGCGTTCTGAACAGCATCAGGCTGCGTGTTATAAGAAGGAAATCGACGTCGCTCAGGCCGCTGCGCCTGCCCGAGGAGAAGTCTGGATGAAACACGCGCTCCTTGCCGTTCTTTTCGCTCTCTCGGCCTGCGCCAGCGCAGGGGATCCGCAGCCTCTTCCCGGCAGCCTCACCTATGGTGGAAAGGTTCTCCGTTCGCCCTATCGTCCGGGAACGGTGGTCAAGAATACCTTTCTTGGCGATTTCGGTTACCGTGTGTTCGAGACCTATGTCGTCCAGCCGGACGGGACGCTGAAGCTCACCTCACAGAGCACGGGGCCGGACTTCCTCTGGCAGTGAGGACTTCGGTTCCTCAGCGCCAAAGCGAAGGGGTGAGCAGCCGTCCGGCGAGAGGCGGACGGCGCGTGCGTTTTCGCCTTCGTCCTTCGCAATTGAATGTTGCGCTGCAGTAAAGATCGTCTATACCGCAGGCATTCACCACGGACCCGGTGAGATCCCGGGTGGCTCTTCTGGCCGCCGATCCGCCAGACAACGCAAAACCTGCATGCCATCACGCGACCACTCGACAGAGCGGGTCCGGCCATGCTTTGCGAGACTTCAAGATGCTGCTTTCCTCCATCCGTCGCGATTGGTCTGCCAATCCCATGCGCGAAATGCTTGCCGGAGCGGTGGCGACCTTCGCCCTGATTCCCGAGGTGATCGCCTTTTCCTTCGTGGCGGGGGTCGATCCCGAGGTTGGTCTGTTCGCCTCTTTCGTCATCGGCATCGTCATTGCGTTTACCGGCGGACGCCCGGCGATGATTTCGGCCGCCGCCGGATCGGTGGCGCTGGTGGCGGCGCCGCTGGTGCATGCTCACGGCTTGCCCTATCTCTTTGCGGCCGGGCTGCTGGCGGGGCTGATGCAGATCGTGTTCGGCCTGCTGCGGCTCGGCGTGCTGATGCGCTTCGTGTCGAAATCCGTCCGCACCGGCTTCGTCAATGCACTCGCCATTCTGATCTTTGCCGCGCAGATGCCGCATATTATCGGCGCCGGCTGGATGGAATATGCCGTGCTGATCGCCGGGCTTGTCATCATCTATCTCACGCCCCGCATCACCACGGCGATCCCGTCGCCGCTGATCTGCGTCCTGATCCTGACTGTCGCCTCGACGGCACTTGGGCTTCCGGTTCTCACCGTCGCCGACCTCGGCAAGCTGCCGGATTCGCTACCCGTCTTCGGCTGGCCGGCCGTGCCGCTGACGCTCGAAACGCTTCGGATCATCGCCGGACCCGCCCTTGCCATCGCCATGGTAGGACTGCTGGAATCGATGATGACGGCAAGCGTCGTCGATGATCTCACCGATACGCCGAGTTCGAAGAACCGCGAATGCACCGGTCTTGGCCTTGCCAACGCGGCCGCCAGCCTGTTCGGCGGCATCGCCGGCTGCGGCATGATCGGCCAGACGGTGAGCAATGTGAAGTATGGCGGGCGCGGCCGGGTCTCGACGCTGTTTGCCGGTGCCTTCCTGCTGATCCTGATGGTGCTGCTGAAGCCGTGGGTCTCCGAGGTTCCGGTCGCCGCGCTGGTGGCGATCATGGTCATGGTGTCGATCGATACGTTCGACTGGTCGTCGCTTCGAGCTGTCATCATCCATCCCAGGATGTCGAGTGCCGTCATGGTGGCGACCGTCCTCGTCACCGTCTTCACCGCCAACCTGGCGCTCGGGGTAACGGTCGGCGTGCTGCTCAGCGGCGTGTTCTTTACCTTCAAGGTCGCCCGTCTGCTGCGTGTTGATGTGGCGCCCGATCAAGCCGCCGGGCGGCTGATCTATCGCGTGTCCGGCCAGGTGTTTTTTGCCTCCGCCGACGTCTTCGTCGAAGCCTTCGACGTTCAGGACGCGGTGGGCAAGTCCGTGCAGATCGACGTGTCCGCAGCGCATTTCTGGGACATCACCGCCGTTGCCGCACTCGACAAGGTCGTGCATCGGTTCAGGGCGCATGGCATTGCCGTGGAGGTCGCAGGCCTCAACCGGGCGAGCGCGACTTTGATCGGAAGCCTCGACAGCAAAGTGGTGCTGAAAGAGGTGTGAGGGGCGCGAGAGCTAGCGTGAGACGATCGCGAAATCGTCGCTGCCGCCGGTTCCCGTGGCGTTCAGCCGTCTGATGGCCAGTTAACCAAAGGCGGCACAGCTATGCCGAATGAGCGAAGGGCTTCAACTGGAGTGCTCGACAAGACCGGATGAGTCGCAGCGAGGTCACCGAGTGGTGACATTCTGTGGAGGTGGCCGGTTGAGTCCGCTTCCCGATGTCGTCGAGCGAGGCATCGTGCTCAGGCACGCGCCGTCGGCGCCACTGCCTGTAGCGCCGCCTCGACATTGGCGGGCAGCCGGAAGCGGCGGCGATATTCGCCGGGCGTCAGGCCTGCCAGCTTGCGGAATAGGCGGCGGAACGAGGTGAGGTCGGAATAGCCGACTTCGAGCGCGATCTCCTCGATCGGTCCATCCTCCATCTCGAGCATCTGCTTGGCTTCCTCGACCCGGAGCCACTGGACATATTCGAGCGGCGAATAACCCGTCGCCTTCCTGAAGCGGCGGTCGAAGGACCGCTTCGGCAGCCCGGAAAGCCTAAGCAGCTCGGCGACGATATCCGCCGACTGGTAGTGCAGGGGGGCATATTCCTGGCATTTCTTCACCACGGCGTCGCCGTGATCGGCATTGGCGATCATCGAGGCGTAGGGCAGCTGGCCATCGCGATGCCATTGATAGAGGAAGATCTTCGATATGCGGATGGCTTCCGCCGTTCCGGCATGCCGGGCGATGAGAAAGAGCGTCAGGTCCTGCCAGGAGGATGCGCCGCCGGCGCAGACGATAGAATGACCAGCGCCGGCCTGGACCAGGATGCGCTCTTCCTTAAGCTCCACATTCGGAAACTGGCTGCGAAACAGCGGCGCATACATCCAGTGCGTCGTTGCCGACTGCCCTTCCAGCAGCCCCGCCTCGGCCAGCACGATCGAGCCGCCGCAGGCGGCCAGCAGGCGCGCGCCGCGCTGGTGCATCTCGACAATCCAGTTCAGCAGCCGCCGGTCGAGTGCCCTGATGGTTTCTGGCGTGTCGACAAGCACGTTCGGAACGAGGACGTAGTCAGTCTCTTCGATGTCATCGATCGTTTCCTGCGGCATGATCGTCACGCCTGTTATCAGCCTCAGCGGGCCGGGCTCGGCGGCGACCAGGCGCGGCGCGAACATCACCTCGCTCGTCGGCTCGTTCGAGCTGCTCTTCCAGTTGGCGCCTGCGATCCACAGCGTGTCGAAGATGCCGTACATGATCGAGGGGTCGCACTCCGGAAATGCGACGATGCTAACCCGCAAGGGGCGCTTCACATTGGCGGAATGTGGCTCTATCGGCTTCATAGCGGCCATCCTGCCTCTGCTGCCAACCATTAGCAACACGTAAAAGGCGCTTCGAAACGGGTGGCATGTCGCTGCCTGATGGAGAGGGTATCGCATCAATGGAACTGAATATCGAGAAGTTGCAGACGCTGCTCGGCGTCATGGTCAATGAGCTCGGGGCGGCGCAGAACTCCGCCCTTGTCATCATCGGCGAGGAGTTGGGTCTTTATCGCAAGATGGCGGAGAGGGGAGCGATCTCATCGATCGAACTTGCCGAAGCGACCGACACAAAAGAGCGCTACGTGAGGGAATGGCTCGCCGCCCAGGCAGCGTCGGGATTTGTCGACTATGACGCAGCGACCGGCAGGTTTACGCTTTCGCCTGAACAGGCGGCGATCTTTGCCGTCGAGGACAGCCCGGTCAACATGATCGGCGGCTTTGTCGCCCTCGACGCCATCTATGCCGATCGCGCCAAGCTCACCCATGCCTTCCGCCATGGCGGCGGCGTGTCGTGGACGGATAGGTGCAACTGCATGTTCTGCGGCACCGATCGCTTCTTCCGGCCGGGCTACAAGGCCAATCTCGTCGAGAGCTGGCTTCCGTCGATGGAAGGTGTCGTCGAGAAGCTGGAGCGCGGCGCGCAGGTCGCCGATATAGGCTGTGGCTTCGGCTCGTCGACCCTGCTGATGGCCAGGGCGTTTCCGAAGTCGCAGTTTACAGGCCTCGACTTCCACGCCCATTCGATCGAGCATGCGAGCCGCCACGCAAAGGGCATGAGCAATGTCCGGTTCGAAACCGCCCGGGCGCAGGATTTCGAAGGGGCGGGCTTCGACCTCGTCACCATCTTCGACGCGTTGCACGACATGGGAGACCCGGTCGGCGCCGTCAGACATATCGCCAGGGCCTTGAAGCCGGAAGGCACGCTGATGCTGGTCGAGCCGATGGCGGGCGACAGCCTGGCCGAAAACCTCAACCCCGTCGGCCGCGTCTTCTATGCCGCCTCGGCCAACACCTGCGTCCCGGCCTCGCTCGGCCAGGAAGTGGGTGCCGCCCTCGGCGCGCAGGCCGGCCAGGCAAAGCTGACTGAGGTGCTCAAGGCGGGTGGCTTTTCGAAGGTGCGGCGTGCAACGGAGACCCCGTTCAACATGGTGCTGGAGGCTCGGCTCTGACGTCAGCGGGGGGCAATTCGAGACGCGGGTGGCCGATGGCCACCCGCCGCCGACTGCACGCTCTCGTCTGTGCGGTCGGACGGATGACGATGTAGACTAAGCCTGGCACGGCTGTTCCGCTTGCGACCGTCGCCGTGACACCTTATTGTTTGGCGGCAGACCAGCGTTCTTGAGGGGAGGCTTCGATGCCGTCGAGTTTCAATGTCGAAAGTGCGGATGGTTACGAACGGCTGATGGGGCGGTGGAGCAGGAAGCTCGCGCCGATGCTGATCGATTTCGTCGGTCTTGCAGACGGCGATCGCGTGCTCGATGTCGGCTGCGGCACCGGTAGTCTGGCGTTCACGCTGGCGGAAACGCCGGGCCTGCAGGAGATCGCAGCCGTCGACTATTCGCCGGTCTTCGTCGAGGCGGCAACGCGGCGCAACACCGATCCGCTCGTATCGATCCGGCAGGCCGATGCCTGCGCGCTTCCCTTCGAGGATAACCGCTTCGACAGGGCGATGTCGCTGCTCGTGCTGCATTTCGTGCCGGAAGCGGGAAAGGCGGTATCCGAGATGCGCCGTGTGGTGCGCCCGGGCGGCACAGTCGCAGCAGCCGTCTGGGATCATTATGGCGGCATGTCCGGCATGCGGATGATGTGGGATACGGTGGTGATGCTTGATGAGGGCGCGCTGCCCCTGCGCCGCAAATATTGTTTCCAGCCGATGATGCGGCCGGGGGAAATGAAGGAGAGCTTCATCGCGCAGGGCCTTGCCGATGTCGAGGAAACCTCGCTGCTGATCCGGATGGAATACCTCTCCTTCGCGGACTACTGGGAGCCGATCGCCGCCGGCGAGGGACCGCTCGGCAAATATGTCGCGGGGCTAGATCCGGCGAAGCGAAAAGCGGTCGATGCCGCCGTCAGGGCCGCTTACGAGGCCGGCGAGTCGGATGGGCCGCGGTCGTTCGCATCGGTGGCATGGGCGTGCCGGGGAAGGGTGCCGGGCGGTGGATAGCGGTGTGTGATGCCGCCTACGGTTGATAGACAGCGAGTTTGCGCCACGCCCAAGAGAGCCTCATCCTGCGGCGCCCGAAGGGGCCTCGAAGGGCGGGGCGGCGCGCCGGCGTCAAATGGACGCGAGGAGCGGCGTTGCGACGTGTCCTTCGAGGCTTCGCCCCGTGGGCTACGCGCCTCAGGATGAGGGGCGTTGAAGGATGCCGCGCCAAGATTATGGCGCCGGGGAAAGTGCCATGCCTCAATGGTGGCTGAGGGGCGTGCGGATCACGGCAATTGTGATGGAACACGGGCAGCATTGCTGACGTTATTGCCCGCTGTCTCCGACTGCAAACGCTGCCGCAACAGCATCACTCGCCCGTTTCGGGCACCCCTTCCGACGGCATCCGGAATTGCCCGCCTCGCCGCCGCTTTCGGACGGAGGAATATCAGATGTCCGCTTTGGAAAGCCTGCGCCGGCTGACGCCGCAGCAGCGCAACACTGTCATCGCCAGCTATCTCGGCTGGACGCTCGACGCTTTCGATTTCTTCATTCTCGTCTTCGTTCTCAAATATATCGCCGAGGAATTCCATACCGACGTTCCCGCCGTCTCGGTGGCGATCTTCCTGACGCTTGCCATGCGGGCGCTCGGCGCGCTGGTCTTCGGGCTGGCGGCCGACCGCTACGGGCGGCGCATCACGCTGATGGCCGATGTGCTGCTCTATTCGATATTCGAATTTCTGACCGGCTTTTCCACCGGGCTCACCATGTTCCTTGTGCTCAGGGCGCTCTACGGCATCGCCATGGGCGGCGAATGGGGCGTCGGCGCCTCGCTGGTCATGGAGACGGTGCCGGAGCAGAGCCGCGGCATCGTTTCCGGCATCCTGCAGGCCGGCTATCCCTCGGGCTATCTGATCGCCTCGATCGTGTTCTTCCTGCTTTTTCCCGTCATCGGCTGGCGCGGCATGTTCTTTGTCGGCGCCGTGCCGGCTCTGCTGGTGCTCTACATCAGGCGCAACGTCGAGGAAAGTCCGGCCTTCCTGAAGCGGCAGGCCGAGGGGCGCCGGCCGTTCCTGACGGTCTTGCGCGAAAACATTCCGCTGTTCATCTGGGCGGTCCTCCTGATGACGGCGTTCAACTTCTTCAGCCATGGCACGCAGGATATCTACCCGACCTTCCTCGAGACCCAGCGCAACTATTCGAGCTATACGGTCGGCGCGATCGCCGTCGTCTACAATATCGGGGCGATCTGCGGCGGGCTGTTCTTCGGCGCACTGTCGCAGCGGATCGGCCGGAAGAAGGCAATCGTCATCGCCGCGCTGATCGCCTTGCCCGTCGCGCCGCTCTGGGCCTATGCGCCCGGGCCGGTGCTGCTCGCCATCGGCGCCTTCCTGATGCAGTTCTTCGTCCAGGGCGCCTGGGGCATCGTGCCGGCGCATCTGAACGAGCTGTCACCAGACGAGGTGCGCGGCACATTCCCGGGCTTTGCCTATCAGCTCGGCAACCTGCTCGCCTCGGGCAATGCGACGCTGCAGGCCGGGTTGGCCGCTCGCTGGGACGGCGACTATGCCTATGCGCTCCTGATCGTCGCGGCCGTGGTAGCTCTCATCGTCGCGGCCCTTGCCGGCTTCGGCTACGAGAAAAAGGATGTCCGCTTCGGCTCGGAGGAGGCCGAGGAACCGCATGGCGCGATGCGAATCTAGCGCTGCCTGCGGCTATGAAGGCCGGCGGCTGACGTCGCCGGCCTTTCCTTGCGTCCTGCCGCGCCATCTGCCCTTGAATGCTAAATTCCGGTGCAATTTCTATACCCCGCCGGTTTCTTTTTTTTAAGGTCGTTGTCTTAAGTGTTTAGTCCCGGGACTAAACACTTGGCCTATTCCTCGCGTGGGTCATGTCTTGCGTCTCGCAGCGAGGAGCGTATGGGTTCGACGGATAATTTCGCCTTCCTCTTGCCAGCAGTCATGCTGATTTTCGGCTGCACCTTTTTGGTGGTCAGGCGGCAGGGTTTGCGCGAAGCCGGTTATTGGGCGGCGGCCTATTTCCTCGGCGTGGCGGCCTTCTCGATGCCGCTGCTTTCAGACCTCGTTTCGGATTCCATCCTGTCGCCGATCGCCGACGCGCTGTTCGTTTCAGCCTTCTACTTCTATAGCGGCGCGCTGCTCTTCCGCTTCGGGCGGCCGGGTTTCGTGCGGGGACGGCTGGTCTTCTGCGGTCTCTCCGTCGCGGCGACCAGCTATGCGGCCCTTGTCGCGGGGAACCTGCCGGCCGAGCTCGTCATCAACGATCTCTCCTGTTCCGTGCTGCTCGCCTTCGCCGTTGCCCTGAGCATCAGGCACGCCCGTCATCTTGCCGACAGGCTACTGCTTGTCATCGCCGGGCTGATCGTGCTCGATACGGTCGGGCGCAATATCATGCTGGTCTTCGTGATGCCCTCCTATGGCGGCACGGCCGAAGGGTTCCTCTCGTCGAATTATGATTTCATGATGCAGGCGACCGCGTCGATCCTGTCGCTGCTCTTTGGGCTTTCGGCGCTCGGCGCGGTCGCGCTCGACCTCATCGCGCGTTATCGCGGCGCCGCCGATCACGATCCGCTGACGGGCCTTCTCAACAGGCGCGGTTTCGACCGGGTGGTTGCCGATTGGGCGACCGGAGCGAAGGCTGCGACCGGCGCCGTCATCATCTGCGACATCGACGATTTCAAGCGGGTGAACGACAGGTTCGGCCATGCTTGCGGCGACCTGGTCATCCGCGGCCTTGCCGAGCAGCTTTCGGCGCGGCTGCCCAAGGGTGCTTTTGCGGCGCGCTTCGGCGGCGAGGAGTTCGTCGCCTTCCTGCCTGAGGTGGAGATCGCGCAGGCGGCGGCCATCGCCAACGCCATCCGGCTGGACTTTGCTGCCGCCGACCGCAGCGCGTTCGGCGCCGACCAGGCGATCACGGCAAGCTTCGGCGTTGCGGAGCACCGCCAGGGCGACCGGTCCTTGCACGAACAGATCGGCCGCGCCGATATCGCGCTCTATGCGGCAAAGGAGGCCGGCCGCAACAGGGTGATGCTGGAAGGCGAACCGCCGCGCGACCTGCCTGGTATCCGCATCGCCTCGGCGGTGTGAGGCTATCGCGACCGATCTCGGGCGTCGCAGGGCTTGCAGCCGAATGGCGGCGTGCTAGGTAAGGGCTGCCGGTATCTCCCTACCGGATCGGTTCCTCCCTTCACAGCCCGAGTTACCCCATGTCCTTTTCCCCTGCGGCCGTCTGGCCTGTCGTCATGCTGTTTGCCTCCAACATCTTCATGACCTTTGCCTGGTATGGGCATCTCAAGCACAAGAGCAGCGCGATTTTCCTCGCCATCATCGTCAGCTGGGGAATCGCCTTCTTCGAATATTGCTTGGCGGTGCCGGCGAACCGCATCGGGTCGGCGGTCTATACGACGGCGCAGCTGAAGACGATGCAGGAGGTGATCACGCTGATCGTCTTTGCCGGCTTTTCGATCTTCTGGCTCGGCGAGAACCTGACCTGGAACCATGCGATCGGTTTCGCCCTGATTGCAATTGGTGCATCTTTCATCTTCCGTGCATAAACTTTAGCCTTTTCAATAGATTACAAATCGTCCATGTCTAGATATCGTCACATTTCCTACAGATTGGCGTCGCAATCGGCTGGCAGCCTGTCACCTCAAGCATTTCCGTTTTTTTCGAGTCACTGAAATGCTCTGACTTTTTGTTTGCGCAATTCCGGACGCAAAACCGCGACGCACTTTTGCTGGGATTGCTTAGCAGTGATCAGGAGGTGACCGGCCATGAGCCTCTCTTTCCCGACGATGGCGGCGATCCGCTTCGGTTATGGCTTGCGGCCGGGCGAGGCGCCGCCGCAGAGCAAGGATGAGCTGATCGGCCAAATCGCCGAGGGCGTGGCTGCAACGCCGGATTTTCCCCTCGGCGGGCCCGACATGCGCCACCAGGCAATTCTCAGCCTGCAGGCGCAGTTGAAGCAGATCCGGCAGGACGCCAAGACGGTGACCGACGATACGACGCAGCGCGAGATGCGCAAGGGCGTGCAACAGCAAGTGCAGCAGCAGTTCCAGCATGATGCGAACCTACGGCTGATGCAGGCGGTGCTATCGCCGTACGGCTTCTACGAGAGGCTTTCGACCTTCTGGACTGACCATTTCTCCACCAGCGCCAACAAGAGCCTGCCGATGCGCCTCATCGTGCCGCTCTACGAGGCCGAGGCGATCCGGCCATTCATATCAGGCAAGTTCGGCGATCTCCTGCGCAGCGCCACCGCCCATCCGGCCATGCTGATCTATCTCGACCAGGCGGATTCGCTTGGGCCGGATTCGGCCGGCGGCATGAAGCGCAACAAAGGGCTGAACGAAAATCTCGGTCGCGAACTACTGGAGCTGCACACGCTTGGCGCCGGCAGCGGCTATAGCCAGGCGGATGTCACGGCGGCGGCCATGGTGCTGACGGGGCTCACCATCGACCGCAAGGAGATGGACATCGCGTTCCGGCCGAATATTTCGGAGCCCGGCGCACATGAGGTGCTCGGCGTCAGCTATGGCGGGCGCCGGCGTTCGCGCGACGATTATCTCGACATGCTCGACGATCTCGCCGTCCACCCAAAGACAGCGGCGCATATCAGCCGCAAGCTCGCGGTGCATTTCATCGCCGACCAGCCTGACGAGGGCATGGTGTCCAATATGGCCGAGGCCTGGAAGAAGACGGATGGCGATCTGACTGCCGTCTACACAGCCATGCTCGATCATCCCGCCGCCTGGCGCGACGAGGGCGCCAAGGCGCGCCAGCCCTTCGATTATATCGTCGCCGGCCTGAGGGCGCTGAATGCGGGGCCGGTCAACGGCGTTGTCGGCAGCTTCCTGGCGGCCAACCAGCAGGGCACGGACGAGGGTGACATGGCGGCGAACACGCCCGGCATGGCAGGATCGCCGGTGCCGACGGATCCTGCCGGCGAGGCGAGGGGCAAGCGCCTCAAGGCGTTCCGGACGGCGAGGGCGCTGGGGCAGGGCGCGCTCAGGCGTATGGGACAACCGACCTGGCTGCCGCCGAGCCCGGCCGGTTTCGAGGAAGGCTTTTCCGCCTGGATCACCGGCAGCCAGCTTGCCGAGCGGCTGGCCTGGGCAAGGCGGGCCGCGGCCCAGTTCGGCCGGGACGAGGATCCGCGCGAATTCCTGAAATCGACGCTTGCCGATGCCGCCCGCGACGAGACGATCCGCGTGGTGTCGCAGGCGCCGAACAAGGTCAGCGGGCTGACGCTGGTGCTGGCATCGCCCGAATTCAATCGCCGATAGGAGCCTCTGTCATGAACCAGATCTCGCTTTCCCGCCGCGGCTTCCTGACGTCGGCCTGCTGTCTCGCCGCCGCCCCCATCTTTACGCCTGTCACTTTCGCGGCGATGCCGGGGGACAACCGTTTCGTCACCATCGTGCTGCGCGGCGCGATGGACGGGCTGGATCTGGTGCAGCCCTATGGCGATGCCGGCTTTGCGGCGCTCAGGCCGACACTGGCGCTGACGCCCGATACCGGGCTTCTCGATCTCGACGGGCATTTCGGCCTCAATCCGGTGGCCGCCGAGCTGCTGCCGCTCTGGAAGAGCCGCGAGCTCGCCTTCGTGCACGCGGTGTCGACGCCCTATCGCGACCAGCGCAGCCATTTCGACGGGCAGGACATGCTGGAATCCGGCGGCGAACATGTCGCCGAGGAAAAGACCGGATGGCTGAACCGGGCGCTCGCCGTCATTCCGCGCTCGGATGCGCGCAAGGCAATCGACATCAACACCTCGACGGAGCTGATCCTCTCCGGACCGAACAATGTCGACGTCTGGGCGTCGGATTCAAATCTGGCGCCGGCGCGCGACGAGATGCAGTTCCTGGCGCGGCTCTATGCCGGCGATCCGCCGTTCGCAGAGGCGATGGCCGAGGCGACACGGGCCAATAGCGCCTCGATGATGGTCGAGCCGGAGGGCCAGCGCGGCGCAAAGATCGCCGATGTGGCAGCGCTCGCCGGCAACATGCTGAAGGGCGATTACCGCATCGCCAGCTTCTCGATATCAGGCTGGGACACGCATATTGGCCAGGCCGGCCAGTTCAAACGACCGGTGCAGGACCTTTCGCAGGCGATCAATATGTTGAAGACCACGCTCGGGCCCGAGATCTGGGCAAAGACGGTGGTGCTTGCCATGACCGAGTTCGGCCGCACCGTGCGCCAGAATGGCTCAGCCGGCACCGACCACGGCACCGGCGGCTGCGCGCTGCTATCAGGCGGCGCCATCAACGGCGGTCGCATCCTCGGCCGTTGGCCGGGCATCGGCGACGGTCAGCTGCTCGACGACCGCGACCTGATGCCGACCGCCGACGTGCGCGAGCTCGCTGCGGCGATGCTCTACCGGCAGTTCGATGTGTCTGCCGATGATTTGACGGGGAAGATCTTCCCGGGGCTGGGGTTCGACAAGGGATCGCAGTTTTTGAGGGGGTGAGCGGCGGAGCCGCGAATGCACGAAGCGTAAGCGAAGGGCAAGAATAAGGTCGTCTCTTGGCTAGCCAGGGAGCTTGCCGCTACCCGGCCCTTCGCCTGGCTCAGGGCGTTCGACGTTGCAATCGATTCACTGGATCGATTGCTCCCGCTTCGCGGAACCGCGTCTCACCCCAACACATCATAAAGCCGGAAGATGAAACTGATCTGATAGACCAGGTTGACGATGATGAAGGCGGTGTGGAAGCGGCGGTTGGGGGTCCAGGCGGCGATGGCGCAGAGGAGGATGTAGACGATGTTGCGGGCCGGGTATTCCCAGCCGAGCGAGAGGATGCGCTCATGGCCCTTGATTGTCGTGTCGAGAATATCGACGGCGTAGGTGAGGCCGAGGATGCCGAAGAACCATTTGCGTCGGGAAACGAAATATTCCTCGTAGCCGCCATATTCGTCGAGCGAGGCAGGAAAGAGCAGGGCGCAGAGCAGGAAGAACAGGCTACAGAAGCAGACGAGGAAGAGATAGATGCCGAAGCCGATCGAAGGCACGGCCTGCAGGCGATATTCCCACCACCAGATATGGATGATGAACAGGAACATCGACAGCGCCCAGCCGAGATGGATGGGATAGACCTTGGCCTTGGCGGGATGCTGGACGATGCCGGCAAGGCCGGTGAGCACTCTCGCAAGTGAAAGGCTGATGACCATGCCCATCACCACCTTGATGTGAAGGAAGACCTCCGGCGAGCTGACCGTTTCCATGCTGTCGATCCTCAGGCTGTCACTCCTCGGGGACTTGCTTCGGTTTGCCCTCTTCGTCCAGCGCCACCATGATGAAGGTGCCAGCCGTGACCTTTTCCATCTTGGCGTAACGTGCGCGGTGCGCCCAGGCTTCGACGCAGAGCGTGATCGAGGTACGGCCGACACGGTCGATATCGGTATAGACAGACAACGTGTCGCCGATCTTGACCGGCAGCTTGAAGGCCATCTCCTTGACCGCGGCAGTAACAACGCGGCCCTTGGCGCGCTCGGCCGCACGGATGCCGGAGGCAAGGTCCATCTGCGCCATAACCCAGCCGCCGAAGATATCGCCAGCCGGATTGGCGTCGCCGGGCATGGCAAGCGTCCTGAGCGTCAGTTCGCCTCTTGGCTTCGCGGCATCGGTCATAAGTCTTCTCCAATCTCGTGCGGCGTCGGGCCGGCGATTCACTGCAAAGCACCCTAGTGCAAAGGCCGTGGGCTGTAAAAGACGCCTAGGTCAAAGCGCTGCAGGCGGCCGACGGGAAAAATGTTGCTGCCGTTGCCGATTGAAATGTCGATTGGTTTCAATGTGTTGAGTTTCGCAACCGCTGTCTTACCTTACGTTATTTAATTATTTTCTAATTAAGCTTTACGCTCCAGTAATTCCGGCAATTCAGGATGCGATTGATTTCACCTATAAGAATCGCTGGGAACCTCATGCGCAACGTCAAGATTTCCACCCGTCTTTATTGTCTCGTTGGCTTCACGCTTGCCGTACTCGCGGCGACGATGGTCTTCTTTCTGAACTATTCTTACTCCGAGCTGGAAGACGAGCGGAAGGCAGGGCTGGCGCAGTTGGATGCGACGGCGCTCGGCATCTTCGAAAAATATTATAAGATGGAGCAGGCGGGCACGATGACCCGCGAGCAGGCGCAGGCGGCCGCCAAGGACGTGATCGGCGCGATGCGCTACGGCGCCGACGGCTATTTCTGGATCAACGACATGCATCCCAAAATGGTGATGCACCCGATCAAGCCGGCGCTTGATGGTACCGATATCTCGCAGATGAAGGACCCGACCGGCAAATTCCTGTTCATCGAGTTCGTCAACAAGGTGAAGAAGGACGGCAAGGGTTTCGTCGACTATCTCTGGCCGAAGCCGGGCGCCGATGAGCCAGTGCTGAAATACTCCTATGTCGCCGGTTTCGAGCCCTGGGGCTGGATCGTCGGCACCGGCGTCTATGCCGACGACCTTGCCGCGCTTTATCGCCAGAATTTGCTCTGGGCCACGATGGCCTGCCTGATCGGCGCTGCGGCGACGATCGCGATCGCCTTTGCCATCGTGCGCAGCGTGACGGCGCCGATCGCGCGGCTGAAGGCGGCGATGAACGCGATTGCGGCCGAAGAAGCATCGGTGGAGATATCAGGCAGCGACCGTCGCGACGAGATTGGCCAGATGGCCAAGGCGCTGCTGGTGCTGCGCGATTCCGTCGACGAGCGTAGCGCGCTGCGCGGGCGGGAAGACGAAAGACAGCAGCAGATCGAGGAAGAGCGCCGCGGCAACGAGGCAAGCCTGCGTTCCGCCTCCGAACGGCAGAACCGCGCGATGCAGGCGCTTGGCGTCGGCCTGGAGAAGCTTGCGGGCGGTGACCTGACGGTTGCGATCGGCGATATCGGCGAGGATTACGCAAAGCTGAGGGGCGATTTCAACGCCGCCGTCGACGCGCTGAACGGCGTCATCCATGCGATCGCCGAATCGAGCCGCGTCGTCAACGACAGCGCTTCCGACATCAGCGAGGCGACCGGCAATCTGTCGAAGCGGACTGAGCAGCAGGCAGCTGCACTCGAAGAAACGGCGGCAGCGCTCGACGAGATCACCGCGACGGTCAAGACGGCATCCGAGCGGGCGAACGAGGCACGCGAGATGGTGGCCGAGACCAAGGCGAGTGCCGGAAAATCCGGCGAGATCGTCCGCAATGCGGTGACGGCGATGGGCCGGATTGAGGATTCGTCCAACCGCATCGGTCAGATCATCTCGGTCATCGACGAAATCGCCTTCCAGACGAACCTGCTCGCGCTGAATGCCGGCGTCGAGGCTGCGCGGGCGGGCGAGGCGGGCCGCGGCTTTGCCGTCGTCGCCCAGGAAGTGCGTGAACTTGCCCAGCGCTCCGCCAACGCGGCCAAGGAGATCAAGGAACTGATCAGCCGGTCAGCGACTGAGGTCCAGGGCGGGGTGGCGCTGGTGCGCTCGACGGGCGAGGCGCTGCTGGAAATCGAGGCACTGGTCAACCAGGTCAACGATCACGTCGCATCGATCGCGACGGCGGCGCGCGAGCAGTCGACCGGGTTGAACGAGATCAACGGTTCCGTCAATCACATGGACCAGATGACGCAGCAGAATGCCGCGATGGTGGAGGAGACGACGGCGGCAAGCCGCACGCTCGCCGACGAGAGCACCCAGCTGAAGACGCTGCTTTCGAATTTTCGCCTGCGCGGGGCGGAGCAAAGAGCCGGGGCCAGATACACACGGGCAGCGTGAGTTAAGCCACTGAACAAAGGCCGGGAAACCGGCCTTTTTCATTTCCGTCGCGTGCAGATTGTGCCGGTAAGTTTTCATTCACCGTTTTTAATTAAAATTGGAGTGAGTTTTTTCGGTCACTGCCCAGCCAGCCTGCGGAAGCGATAAGAGTATGGCGTTTGTTTCCTTTCCACGGCGATCCCTTTTGCCCTTGCTGCTTTCGGCGGCGCTGACGACCTGTTCGATCAGCGACGGGCTGGTGCCGCCAGCCAATGTCGACAACGGCACCAGGGTCAGCTCGATCTCGCCGTCGCGGGGGGCAGCGCGCTTGGCCCCTGCCGTGCGCATGGCGCCGGTGGAGAGCCAGGCCTCCTATCCGGTTTCCAGTGCGCCCGTCGGCACTAGCCAGGGCTCGGTCGATTATCTCGATACGCCAAATCTTGCCGGCACCGGTCAGGCGGCGCCGGCCGCACCGGCGCAGGGGGGTAGGTTGCCGATGATCGACAGCGACGAGGCGCTGGCGGCAGGCCAACCGAGCGGCAACTGGGGCGGCACGCAGGTGCTTGCGATCCCGTCGGGCGGCGTCAACATGGATGACGATCTCGGGGCGGAGCCAGTCGTCGGACTGGCGCAGGAACAACAGCAACAGATCGCTGAGGGCAACGCCACCGAGCCGGTTGTCGACGGCATCGGCACCGATAACCCGACGCAGCTCAACCAGCCCATGCGCCAGCCCCCGCAGCAGCCAATGCCGCAGCCGGCGGCCGAGGCACAGATGAGCCGGGCGCCCGCCTGGAACGACGGCAGCCCTGTGGTGGCGCCGACCCGTGTTCCCGAAGAGGACGAGAGCGAAGAGGTCGCGATGCTGCGGCCGAACAATCCGATGATGAGCGAACCGGCAGCACCCGTCGATCCCAGCGTCATGCCGTCCTCCGAGCTTGCCTGCCGGCGTGAGCTGAAACGCATGGGCGTACTCTTCGACAACAAGCCGCCGATCTCGAACGGGCCGGCCTGCCAGGTACCCTATCCGGTGTCGCTGAAGGGACTTTCCGGCAATATCGGCGTCCGCCCCGCCGTGACGCTGAACTGCCAGGTGACGCTTGCCTTCGCCAAATGGGTGAAGAACGAACTGGCGCCGTCCGCCCGCTATCGTTACTGGTCCGGCATCAAGACGATCCAGCCGCTCGGCGGCTATTCCTGCCGGCGCATGAACAACAGCCGGCAGAAATACAATCCGATGTCGGAACACGCCCGCGGCAACGCCATCGACGTCGGCAAGTTCGTGCTGAAGAACGGCCATGAGATCGACGTGCGCAAGAAGGGCCTGTTCTCGCTGCGCGAAGGGCGGCTTTTGAAGGCGGTGCGCACCGACAGCTGCAGCTATTTCAACACCGTGCTCGGCCCCGGCAGCAACCCGGAGCACTGGAACCACTTCCACTTCGATCTTCGCTCCCGCAAGAGCGGCAAGGCCTATTGCGACTGATGCATATCGCCTAAGCCATGCGGCGCGGGTGCGGCTGATGTCGCAGCATCGGGCTCGGCTGCTAAAAAACGGTTCATCCCTGCCGCAGGGCGCGCTATAGGTCGGCGAGCCGATTGCGTTTCGAGAGTTTGATCCATGAGCTATGATTTCCATGTCGGCCAGAAGGTCGTCTGCATCGACGATAAATTCAAGCATGTCAGCATCGACCAGCTGATCCGCAAGGGCGAGATCTATACGATCCGCTGGGTGGGTGAATATACCCATTATATCGACGGCACCTTCATCGGGGTGAAGCTCGCGGAGATCAACCGCGGCAATGACGACGGGCCGGAAGGTTACGGTGCGGCCGACATGCCCTATCGTGCGACGCGGTTCCGGCCACTGGTGAAGGACAAGATCTCGTCACTGCGCAAGCTGTTGGCGCCGACGCCCGATGCACCGGTAGAACCGAAGGAAAAAATCAGGAAGAAAGAGAAGGTCTGAGCGCTGGCGCGCCGGGATCTCCTGGTGATCCGCCATTGCTGACCGATACATCCGTAGCAGCGGCTGCACGGCGGATTCGGCACAATCCATCTTGGCCTGCGCGAGGACGTACTGAGCGTTTCAGCGATTGGCATCCCTCGCGCGTGGACCTCATCGCCAGAAGCGAGGCGCCGTTGATCGCAAGGCCGCTTTATGCCTTGCCAGTCGGCCACCGCTGGGGGCGCCGGCCAGGCCTCACGCTGATCGGCGATGCCACGCATCTGATATCGCCCTTTGCCGGCGAAGGAGCCAATCTGGCGATGCTCGACGGCGCGGAACTGGCGCAGGCGATCGTCGCTGACGGGGACGATATCGAGGCAGCACTCGCCTCCTACGAAGCAGCGATGCTTCCCCGCAGCGAACGTGCCGCCTCGTACACGGGGGCGGGCCTCGACATGCGTTTCAACGACCAGGCGTTGCGGCCGCTTGTCGACTTCTTCCAGAGCGTGCGTTCGGGCGTGGAGGCATGAATGGATGGTGGCGTCTAGATTGTCTGCCGGCCGACTGGCACGCCGGGCTCGCCGAGATCCCAATAGAGGCCTGCCATCAATGCCAGGCCCTCGCGGGCGATGGAGAGGGGAAGATGCTCGTTCGGCGCATGCTGGGAGCATCCCGGATAAGAATGCGGGACCCAGATCGTCGGCAGGTCCAGGGTCTCGGAGAAGGTGTCGTTCGGCAGCGATGCGCCGAGGTTCGGCAGGATGGCCGGCGTCTTGCCGGTGGTGCGGCTGATCGAGTCGACCGCCCAACCGACCCAGGGATGCTTGGGATCGAGACGCGTCGCGTAGAAAATCTCGTCGCCTGCCTGGGCAATTTGCACCTGCGGAAAACCATGACTGTCGAAGTGCCGTCGCAGCGCCGGCAGTATATCCTTCACATCGACTCCGACGACGAAGCGTAGCTGGCAACGCGCCCAGGCGCGCGGCGGGATCGCGCCGACGGGTGTCTTGGGGTTGCCGGCTTCGAAAGCCAGGATCGCGAAGGAGCTCCAGGCAAACAGTTTTTCGGCTGGCGTCAGCCCGGGTTCGCCCCAGTTCGGATCGATTTTCGCATCGCCGTCGCCATCCTCTGGGACGCAGTCGGCAAGCACATGCCGGACATTGTCGGGGATCTCTTTCGGACACCATTCCGGGATGCGAATTTCGCCCGACGGGCCGGTGATGCTGGCAAGCGCATGGGCGAGTTGGATTGCGGGATCGGAGAGTAGGCCGCCCCAGTTCCCGGAGTGGTGCCCGCCCTTGCGCGCGTCGATCAATACATCGAAGCTGACAGCGCCGCGGGAACCCAAGAAGATAGTCGGCCGTTCGGCAGTGAGCCGCGGGCCGTCTGAGGCGATCAGCACGTCGGCGCGGAACAATTCCCTGTGCGTGACGGCGAGTTCACGCAGGCCGGGCGATATCCGCTCCTCACCCATCTCAATCAGATATTTGGCGTTGAACCCGAGCTTGCCGCGCGTTTCCAGCACGGCCTGGATGGCGCCGATGTTGACGGTATGCTGCCCCTTGTTGTCGGCGACTCCGCGCCCGTACCATCTGCCGTCACGTTCGGTCATCCGCCAGGGCGACAGGCCGTCGTCCCAGGCATCGTCAAGTCCGCGGATCACGTCGCCATGGCCATAACCAAGGACAGTCGGCCGTTCGCGATCCTCGATGCGCTCGGCAAAGAGAAAGGGCCAGCCGGTCTCCGTCAATGTGCGGCAGGTGAAACCGAGAGCCTCGAAGGTCGGCCTGATTTCGGTTTCGATATAGTCGAGCAACACCTGCCTGCGATCGGGGTTCTGGCTCTCCGTCGGCATGCCGACACGGCGCGTAAGATCGGTTCGGAACGATCCGGAATCGAAATAGGCCTCTGCTCTTGCTATGGCCGCGTCACGTGTCATGAGCCGGAGCATAACATCAGGACAGGCGCATCGAAATGCCCAATCGAATTTCGCCGCTGCCGCTCAGGCGTGCCCGGATATGGCGTGTTTCCGTCTATAGAAACAAATCGCATCCGATTAAATCGGAATGGTGTTGACATCGGTTTTGGTCGAGCGTATTAGAGCGCATCCGATTTAATCGGATGCGAATAGAACTTAAACCGAAAGGATATCACTATGACCGAGAAGCTTCTCTTTACCGGCAAAACCCACATCTCCGGCGGCCGCGACGGCTCTGCGCGCAGCAGCGACGGCACGATCGACATCAAACTGCCGCAGCCGCATCCGGCCGCCGAAAACCTGTTCGGCATCGCCTGGTCGGCCTGCTACATCGGCGCCATCGAACTTGCCGCTGCCCAGAGAAAGATCACGCTGCCTGATGGTCCCGAGGTCGATGCGGAAATTACTCTCAACGCCGACAACGGCTCCTTCTTCCTGAGGGCGCGGCTCAATGTCAGCCTGTCCGGCATTGATCGCGACATCGCGCAGGAACTGATCGAGGCAGCCCATGGCATCTGCCCTTATTCCAAGGCGACACACGGCAATATCGACGTCGAGACCAAGCTTGTCTGAGCGGGCGAGGGCAGACCTCATCGCCGGAGGATTTGATGCGGAGGGCCTGCCGGTCGGCCGGCAGACCTCTTTCTGAGGTAGCAGGCACGGGAAACCTTGCCGATCTGGAGAGCAAGCGATGATCAATAGCCACGGCCAGTCGCACCAGGCCTTTGACAAGTTTTCACATGTGCTCGACCCTGATGTCTATGAGCCGTTGCCCGATGACTGGCTGGTCGGCATCACTGATGTCGTCAACTCGACCACGGCGATCCGGTCGGGGCGCTATGAAGACGTCAACTATGCCGGCGCATCTGTTATCGCCGCCCTCGGCAATGCCTGGGGATCGTTCGATTTCCCCTTCGTGTTTCGCGGAGACGGGGCAGCATTCGCCTTGCCGCCGCAGGGCATCATGGCGGCGACATCGGCATTGCGGCAGGTCGCAGGCTTTGCAAGAGCCGATCTCGATCTAACCCTTCGTATCGGGCTGCTGACCGTACGCGAAATCCGCACCAGTGGGCGCGACGTCAGAATTGCCCGTTATGCCGCCTCCGAGAACGCGACCTATGCGATGTTTACAGGGGGCGGGCTCAAATGGGCGGAGCAGCAGATCAAGAACGGCCGGTATCTGGTCAAGCCGGGCCGCTACGCGACGAAGCCCGACCTGACCGGTCTCAGCTGTGACTGGACCCCGTTGCCAAGCCAGCGGGGCGAGATACTGTCGCTGCTGGTCGAGCCTCGCGATCATCTCAGTCCCGAGGTCTTTGCCGCCATGGCAAAACGCGTTCTTGCGGTTTTCGATGCCGCGCCGCGCCAATCTCATCCGCTTCCCGGTGGCATTCCCACCGATGGAGACAGCGGGAAGCAGGTCGATGCGAAAGGCTGGTCGGAGGTCGCCGCCAATTCGGATTTCCGCAAGTTCGATGATGGTTTGCGTTTGACGCTGGACTGTACGCGCGAACAGATCGACAAGGTCGAAGCGATCCTCGTTCCGGCGAGGGCGCGCGGTGAGATCAACTTCGGACTGCACCGCCAGTCGCATGCGCTGATGACCTGTCTTGTGCCATCGGACAGGCCGGATTCGCACCTGCATTTCCTCGATGGAATGGGCGGCGGCTATGCCCGCGCCGCCGAGAAGATGGAGGAAGGCGCGCTTGGCGATGTCGTCCGGCATCATGCGCCGTCGCTCAGGACCCAGCCGGCGCGGGATCATCGCCGCCAAGAGATCTAAGCGGGCTTCCCCGTTTCCCGGCTGACAAGGTTTGCGAGCATTTCGCCGAGCTGAGGCGGCGCCAGCTCGGCTTCACCTTCTATCGCGGCGAGGCTAAACCATCTAAGCTCGGTGTGTTCGTCATCGACCAGCTGCGGATAGCCATGCCACTGATCGATGCGATAGACATGGAAGGTGGCGGATGCCTCAGGCAGGCCCTCCGATGCGAACTTTCCCGCAAACTGCCAGCGCTGCGGCATCACGCCTATTTCTTCCATCAATTCCCGGCGCAATGCCGTCTCGGCGTCTTCGCCGTCTTCGATATGGCCGCCCGGCAGGCTCCAGCGATCCCGGTGCACCTTGCGCCTGGAACTGCGTCTGGCCAGGAGAACGGTCCCATTCTGAATCAAGGCGCCCATCGCGATCTCGGGCATCTCGTCTTCTCCGTTATGTCAGCAAACTACCGACTGATGCCGCGATCACGATATCCCCGGTTCGCCCTGCGTTGACCGCAGGAGGTTGTCGCGCAGCGTCGTCACCGATTTCTGCACGACGGGAAAGTCGTCGCCGAGGCCGGTGGCGCCAAGCAGCGCATCGCCGGGATCAGTTTCAACGAGTTGGCGCCCTGCCGGCGTCAGGCTGACCCGCACCTGCCGCTCGTCGGCGGGATCGCGGTGACGGGTGATATAACCATTCGACTCCAGCTTCTTGAGGATGGGCGTCAGCGTGTTGGATTCGAGAAACATCTTTTCCCCCAACACCCCGACGGTCTGGTCGTCCTCTTCGGAAAGGGCCACCATGGCGATATATTGGGTATAGGTCAGGCCAAGTTTGTCCAAGATCGGCTTGTAGGCGCGGCCGAAGGCGAGATTTGCCGAATAGACCGCGAAGCACAGAAAATTGGAAAGTTTCCTTCCTTCCTTACCCGCCTGCGGGGAGGAGGGTGCAGGCGTGCCAAGCTGTCTTGCGGTTTTAGATGCGGGCATGACTTCATCCTATCCAGGCTCTGGGTACTAGGACTTATATACATCGTATCCGATTAAATCGCAACCGCATCGGGGCGGCTATTTTCGAAACAACCTCTCCCGGCCGCCGCCCCCAGCTTCAGGAGCGCCGGCTCGCCGGCGCCTTGCCGCCTAGCCGAATTTCTCCGTCGTATCGGCCTTGCCGAACACCCAGTAGCCGGATGCCTTGATCCAGCCAAGTGGGCAACCTCGTTCCAGCAGGTAGGCGCGGATATCGCGCGTCACCGACGCTTCCGCCGCGACCCAGATGAATGTTTCCGGCTGGATATCGACCGTACTCAATAGTTTCAGCACGGCAGTGGCATCGGTTGCCTGAGAGAGAGGCCGGTACACCCAGTGGAGATGCAACTCGGCTGATGTCTCGAAGGTCTGCTCTTCCAACGGGCCGGTGACGGCTGCGATTGTGGTGACGACGGTTCCGGCGCCGCTTTCCTCGATCCGGCGGCCGATCGCCGGCAGTGCCGTTTCGTCGCCGATCAGCAGCCATCGTTTTACGGTCTCCGAGACCACGGCGGAGCCCCTTGGACCGCCGACCTCGAGCCTGTCGCCGGGTTGTGCATTGATCGCCCATTGGGTTACCGGGCCTGCCTCATGCAAGGCGAAGTCGATGGTCAGTTTTCGTTTGGCATTGTCGTAGCGGCGCGGCGTGTAGTCACGGCGTTCTTCGCCGCCATCGGCGGCCGGTACGAAAATCTTGATGTGGTCGTCGGGCGCAAGGCTGATGAAATCGCCAAGATCGCTGCCGGACAATGTGATGCGGCGCATGCCGGGGGTGATGTCGACAATGCTTTCGACCGCCAGGGTGCGCCGTCGCGTGTCGTGACGGACCCGTTCGATGCCGGGGGCCGGTGAAATCTGATCTGTGAGTTGATTGTTATCCATGTGTCCTTCCGGGGCTTCTGAAGCTCGATCCGCAGGACACAGTCGCGCAGATCGAAGCCGCAAAGCCGTTCGATCATACGCGTTGAGTGACGTTAACGCTTACGTGGCCGGGTGACCCGGTCATTGATGGCATGATGTAGACGACGGCGGCCGCATGTGCAACGGCAAGGGAGCCAGCAATGTCGATGATTGCCAAAGTTTAACTTTTCGGCGCCGTTCCGATTGGGCAATGATCGGCCGATCAGCGGTTATGGAGAAGACGATGGACCGCAGAATCCAGGACGTGCTCAACATCTATCACGCGATGAGCCTTCCCAGGGCATCGACTCCGTGCTGTTGGATCTCTGGAAGGATCTCTACCTCCACTGCCTCTAAGCCTTCTACCCCAAGCTCAATCCGGGCGCGATCATTGTCGCCGACAACATGCTGCGCCCGGGAGGCGATGATCTCAAACGCTACGGGCAAGCCGTTCGTGCCAAGCCGGGGATATCAAGCGTGCTGCTGCCGGTCGGCAGCGGGCTTGAGGTTAGTCGGTTCGATTGAGGCTGAGGTGAGATCAGCGGTCATTTTGTTTTTTGGTTGCAGAAAAAAAGATGACACGTTTGAAGCTAATTTCCGACACTTTCCCGATCAAAACTCCGCCATCGCGAGCTTTGGAGATGTGATGTCGGGCATTCTGATCGCCACCCTGTTGGCAACGGTTTCAGCAGAGATTCCTGCCAGATTTTCCAGCGGTGACCTGCTCTATTCTGACTGCGGCGGCTCCCGGCAGTTTGTCGTCGGATATGTCGCGGGTTGGTTGGACAAGTGGAACCGGGACGAATATTTGGCCCGCCGTATTTTCACCGAAGTCGTTCCTGCGCCGAAAGCAATGGTGAACTCGGCGTATTTCGCCAACTCCGTTGGGGTAAACGTCTGTGTGCCGGTTGGAACGACCGCGGAAGCAATCGGCAATACGTTGTGTACATTCCTCGAAGAGAATCCCGGCATTCGCGAGGCCACCGGCGACGAGCTGATGACGACCTTGATTGCCTATAAATATCGCTGCCCCGTGCCGTAAGAACGTCAAACTCCCCCCGGCTTGTTGGTTTCGATGAAACGGCTGAGCGAGGTGGCGGCGTTCAGCATGTGGGCGCGCATGCGCCGGGATGCCATCTCACCGTCGCCTTCGGCGATCGCCCGCATGATCGCCTCGTGTTCGTCCCGGGATCGGCGGAGCCGTTCGCCCTGGCGCAGCTGCGTGCGCCGGAAGGCATTCAGGCGGTTGCGCACAGCGATCGCCTGTTCGGCAAGGAAGCTATTGTGGGTGGCGTGATAGATGGCTTCATGGAATTGGCGGTTGAAGCTGTCATAGGCATCGAAATTTCCGGCTTCGACGGTCGGCTCTGAGAGATCGTGCAGTTCGATCAGGTGGCTGCGCTCCAGCGGTGTCATGCGGTAGGTGGCGAGCCTGACACATACGGCCTCGATTTCGGCCACCGTTTCGAACATCTCCATGATGCGCTCCGGCGTCATGCGGGCGACGACGCCGCCGCGCCGGGCGCGAAGCTCGACGAGGCCGCCCGCCGCCAGCTGACGCAGCGCTTCACGAACCGGCGTGCGGGAGGCGCCGAAACGATCGGCAAGCTGCTGTTCATCCAACGCTGCGCCCGCCGCCAGCGTGCCGGTGGCGATCTCGTCGGTCAGGGCGTTGCGAATGCGGTCGGAGAGCAACCCGCGATCATCGCCGTCATCCTCGGTTTCAAAACCATTCGCCATTCCGTTTTCTCCGATCTGTTTCAACATCGACGGCTCGATCGATCGTGTATGCAAATGCGATTGATGCGCCCGCTTAGCGTATACACTTATGGCATCACGGAGGTGTTACGTATTCAATAATTGACTTTATATCGGATGGGAATAATAAATCCCCAGCAAGCAGGCTTCTGCATACACGAAGCCCCTTCAAATACCGATTTGAATACGGCGGGAGCCGCAACGCGGCGAAGGCCGACGCCTCGCGCCGGGCAAAGCAAACCGTGCCGACATGGCATCACAGACCAACCGATTTTGACTTGGCTTCGGGTCTTCGGTCCCGAGCCGACATGCTTTTGATCCTTCAATTCCTGGACGCACAAGGAACCAGATCATGATGATGAACAGACGGACTTTCTCGGCTGCCCTTGTTGCCGGCGCCGCCGCTTCTCTGCTTGCTACCCGCGGTATGGCCGCGACATCCGCTTCCGTTAAGGCGCGCAACGTCGTGCTGGCGCACGGGCTGTTTGCCGACGGCTCGTGCTGGACCGAGGTGATCGCGCGCCTGCAGGCGGCCGGGCTCAATGCCACGGCGGTGCAGAACCCGCTGACGACGCTGCCTGAGGCGGTCGCTGCCGTGAAGCGGGTGCTCGACCGGCAGGATGGCCCGACGGTTCTGGTCGGGCATTCGTTTTCCGGCATGATGGTCACTGAGGCCGGCGTGCATCCGAATGTTTCGGCGCTCGTTTATGTCGCTGCACGCGCCCCGGATGCCGGCGAGGATTATACCGCTCTCGCCAAAACCTTCCCGACGCCGCCGGCTTCCGCCGGCATCGTCTTCGACGGCGATGAGGGACGCCTCAGCGAGGCCGCCTTCCTGCGCGACTTTGCCGGCGACCTACCGGAAGCCAAGGCAAAGGTGCTCTATGCCGTGCAGGAACCGTTCCAGAAGGCGCTGCTGACAGGCAAGACGACGCAGGCGGCCTGGCGCTCGAAGCCAAGCTGGTATGCCGTTTCCACCGAGGACAGGACGATCAACCCGGATCTCGAACGCTTCATGGCCAAGCGCATGGGGGCGAAGACGATAGAGGTGAAGGCCAGCCACCTGTCGCTGATCTCCCACCCTGACGAGATCGCCCGGCTGATCATCGAGGCGGCGGGGCAGAACACGAACTGATCCCAGCGGCCGGCGAAGCGGCGATGCCGTTTGCCGGCTTGCTTTGGCGATGGCCATGATGCCGCGAGGGTCGTGTCTCGACCCGTTCCGTCATTTCGGGTTTCAGCAGGTCGACGCTTCTTCGTCTCGCTACAGCCACCGCCTGATGCGGGCCTTGTAGGCGAGATAGACGTCACCGAATTTCCGCTCGAGATAGGCCTCCTCGCGGGCGACCACGCCGTAGCGGATGACGAGGTAGAACGGCACCAACAGGATGATGAGCCACAGGCTGTCGAAAGCGATTGCGAGGCCGATGAGGCCGAGGAACATGCCGATATAGATCGGGTTGCGCGTGAAGCGATAGGGGCCTTCGTCGACGATCGTCGTCGTCGGCCGGCTGAGCTGGACCTGTGTCCCCGCCCGGCGGAAGGTTGCTGCCGCCCAGATCAGCAGCGCCAGGCCGGCGAGGAACACGATGCCGCCAAGCTCGCCGGCAGGCATGGCCGCCGGCAGGAGCGGCAGCGCATAGAGCCAGTCGAGCGCAAGCCCGGCGGCGACCGTCAGCGCCCAGGCGATCGGCGGCCGCACCGCCGCGCCTGAACTGTCGCGCAAATTGCCGTTCGCCTCGTTCATGCCACCCCCTCCGGTCTCCCGGTCTCTGGAATTCCAGCGCATGGGGAGCGTGTTTCGTACCATTTGTCGTGGCCCCTCCACCGGTGGAGTCTACCTCGTTTCGAGAGAGATTTGAAGGCGGAGAGGCGCGGTCAAAGTTCGGAACAAGAGGCGGCCGCGGGTGTTAACCCGGCGAGCCTGCATCGAGTTTGCAGGCCCCTTCGTTTGCGAGAAACCACTATGGCCATCCACTTCAATCATACCATCCTGTCGGCTCACAACAGCAAGGCCTCGGCAGATTTCCTGGCCGATATGTTAGGACTGCCGGCGCCGAGGCGCTGGGGGCCGTTCCACATGGTCACGACCGACAACGACGCCAATCTCGACTATATGGAAACGGAAGGTCAGATCGTCCGCCAACACTACGCCTTCTTGGTCGGTGACGCTGAATTCGAGGCGATATTCAATCGAATTCGCGAGCGGAACCTGAGCTACTGGGCCGACCCCGGTCAGCGGAAGCCTGATGAGACCAATGACCACGACGGTGGGCGCGGGGTCTATTTCGAAGATCCGAACGGCCATCTGCTCGAAATCATCACGCGTCCCTATGGCAGCGGCGGCTGGAATCCGTGAGCTTGGCGCCAAGGGAGGCGACCCCGGTGCCGATCACGGACAATCATACCAGGCGGCGGCATTCCCTGATCGGCGAGAGGCCGCCGCTCCTCTCATATCGGTCTGCGCAGCGGCCTGAACGCTGCTCGAAGCTCGGCGGAGAAGAGCTCCGGCTGCTCCCAGGCGGCGAAGTGGCCGCCCTTGTCGACCTTGTGGAAATAGATAAGGTTGCGATAGGCGCGACGGGCCCATGTCTCCGGGGCCTGATAGCTCTCCCCAGGAAAGACGGTGATGGCGACCGGAAGCGCGATCTTGGAGGTCTTCTCCCCGGCAGCAAGGACGGGACTGCGCCCGCCGCCATATTCCCAGTAGATCCGGGCCGAGGAAGCGGCGCTGTTGGTCAACCAGTAAAGCGTGATGTCGTCGAGCACCTCGTCGGGAGACTTTTCGGGATCGCTGCTGTCGTAGGTCCAGTGCGTGAAGCCTGGATGACCGAGCGTCCATGCCGCAAGGCCGGCCGGGGAATCCGATATGGCGTAGCCGATGGTCTGCGGCCTCGTGCCCATCATCGTGGCATAGGACCTGTTCCCCATCTTGGCTGCGGCGCTGAGGGCATCGAACGCCGCGCGTTCCTCGGTGGAGAGTCGCTGCGGCGCCGGCCCGCCCGCGGCGAGCACCGCGGCAACTTCGGGCGGCACGACAGCCGGCAGGTTGATGTGGATGCCGAGCAGACCTTGTGGCGCGAGCCGTGCCATCGCGCCGGAGACCGGCGAGCCCCAGTCGCCGCCCTGGGCGACGTAGCTGCTGTAAGCGAGGCGCTTCATCAGTTCCGCCCAGGCCCGCGCGATGCGGTCCGGCCCCCAGCCGGTGCCGGTCGGCTTGCCGGAGAAGCCATAGCCCGGCATCGACGGAATGACCACGTCGAACGCATCTTCGGCGCGTCCGCCATGAGCGGTCGGATCTGTGAGCGGGCCGATGATCTTGAGGTTTTCGAATACCGATCCCGGCCAGCCATGGGTGATGATAACGGGCAGGGCATTCGGATGTTTCGATTGGACGTGAATGAAGTGGATGTCTATGCCGTCGATCTCGGTGATGAATTGCGGCAGCGCGTTCAGCTTCGCTTCCGCCTTTCGCCAGTCGTAGCCGGTGCCCCAATAATCGACGAGCGGCTTGATCTTTTCGAGCTGTATGCCCTGCGACTGGTCGTCGACCGTCTCGCGTTCGGGCCAGCGTGTTGCCAGCACGCGCCGGCGAAGGTCGAGGAGGTCCACCTCGGGAGTGTCGACGCGAAACGGGCGGATCGCATCTCCCGTGGCAGCCGATGCCGGATAGGACGGAAACAGGCTGGTCGCGCCCGCGGTGGCGATCCCGATCGCCGCGGTGGTCAGGAACCTGCGCCGGTCGCGGTTCAGGGATTCCGAGCCGGCACTTGTGAGCATTTTGAAGAGCATGGTCATGGCATTGTCTCCTTTGAAGCAGACGCCTTGGGCAACTTCGATGAGTTCGGCCGTCGTCAGAATAGCATGGGCGCAGGTCGGGCCGTTCAGCTTGTGCGCAGCATGCATCATTAGGTGCGAGAAGACGGCCGTCGCGTCGCTCGCCAGGGTCGGGAAATAACCGAGTTCCATGGCGAAGCCGGCGGTGGATTCGATACAGGTATTCCCGCCGGATCATCTTGATGCGAGGCCGGCCGTATTGCGCAGGTGATCGGGATGCGTACCGCCGCCCATACTTCTCTCCACCATCGCGACGATGGTTTCGAAGAGTTCGTTCTTTGCCTCGACGGCGGTGATGTCGCCCGACGCGGCGGCATAGGAGAGGGCTTCGGCAGCACCGAGCATGGCCCAGAGGCCGGGCGCGGCGATCGTGCCGGCGCCGGCGAAGGGCGAAAGCGCAATGCGGCATTTCTCGATGAAGACGGCCTCATATTCGCGCTTGATCCTTTCGAGTTCCGGCGAGCCAGCGAGCGCGGCAATGACGCCGGGGATTTCGCGGCCCTGGAGAAGCACGCAGTCGACATAGGAGGCGGCGATGACCGCGGCCCGGTCGGCGAGAGATGGCTGGCTTGCCGCAAGGGCTGCGTCCATCACTGTCGTCTGGCGGGCGTCGAATTCGCGGTAGAGCGCTGCGAGCAGGCCGGGGCGGGTTTCAAAATGATCGTAGACCACGGGTTTCGTCACGCCCGCCTGCTCGGAAAGCCGGCCAAGGGTCAGCGCTTCCGTTCCCTCGTCGCGGGCAATCTGCCAGGCGACGTCGAGAAGCTGGCGATGCCGGTCCTGCCGCGACAGGCGGCGGCGCCGCTGCGGATCGGTCGGCTGATCTGTTGTTTCGGCGCTTGACATCACTATATACCAAAAGTAACTTACTGAAAGTAGCTTACCAAAGGTATACAGCCCGCGACTTCCGTCCGCAATCATTCAAAAGGAGTTTTTGCCATGCACGCGCTCATCGTCGTCGCGCATCCCGATCCCCGGTCGCTCACCCACGGCGTCGCCGCGCATCTTGCCGAGGGTATCACGCTCTCCGACGCCGGCCATTCCGTCGAGATAGCCGATCTCGCGGCCGAGGGCTTCGATCCCCGGTTCACCGCGGCCGATATCGCCCTGCATCTGAGGGAAGGGGCGCTGCCCGCCGACGTTGCCGCCGAGCAGGCAAGGATCGACCGCGCCGATGCGCTGGTGCTTGTCTATCCCGTCTACTGGTGGTCGATGCCGGGGCTGCTCAAGGGGTGGATCGACCGGGTGTTCACCAATGGCTGGGCTTATGACGATCGCGCGGATGCCGGGCTGGTGAAGCTGCTTGGCCGTCTGCCGGTGCATCTGGTCGGCATCGGCGGCGCCGATGCCGGGACCTATATGCGGCACGGCTATTTCGGCGCGATGAAGACGCAGATCGATCACGGGATCTTCGACTATTGCGGCGCCCGCGTCGTGACATCCGAGTTCATGCTCGAAGCCGGACCGGACCATGCGACCGCCCATCTCGATGCGGCGCGCGCCATCGGCCGCAGGCTCTTCGACATATCCGGGCAATGCGAGGCGACTGACGCCGCGTAAAGGTTTCCGGCATTCAAGCAAGGTTTATCGGCTGGCGCGGGCGAAGCCTTGCGCCGCCAGCTTTTTCACGAGACAAGCCTTGGATGAGCATTCCCAAGACACATCCCTTCGATTTCGACCCGACCTATGGCATGCAGCTCGATGAGCTTCTTGCGGTCAAGCCGCCCGAGGCGCCTGAAGGTTTCGACGATTTCTGGAGGGCGCGGTATCTCAAGGCGTTGGCGGTCGATCCGCAGCCAGTACTGCGTCGAAGCAAGATCGCCCATCCCGATTGGCATGTGCTCGATCTCGTTTATATCTCGACCGGTTCATACAGGATCGGCGGCTGGCTCATCCTGCCGCGTCAGGGGGAGGTGCGGCGCGGCCTCGTCGTCGGGCATGGTTATGGCGGGCGGGATCGGCCTGAATTCGATCTGCCGGTCGAGGAGACGGCGGTGCTCTTTCCCTGCTGCCGCGGTTTGTCGCTCAGTGCCCGTCCACCGATTTCTGAGAACCCCTCCTTTCATGTGCTCCACGATATCGACAAGCCTGATAGCTACATCATCGGCGGCTGCGTCGATGATATCTGGCTTGCCGTCTCGACGCTCACGGGTCTCTATCCTTGGCTCTCGGGGCATATCGGCTATAGCGGCATCAGCTTTGGCGGCGGCATCGGGGCGATGGCGATCGCTTACGACCAGCGCATCGATCGCGGCCATCTGGCGCTGCCGACCTTTGGGGATCAGCCGCTGCGACTGACGCTGCCGAGCGTCGGCAGCGCACAATCGGTGCAGGAATATCATAAGAAACACCCGGATGTGCTTGGGACGCTTCGCCTTTACGATGCGGCAAGTGCTGCTTCCCGGATCAAGGTGCCGATGCTGACGGCGGTTGCGCTGTTCGATCCTTCGGTCGCACCACCCGGCCAGTTCGCTGTCGCAAATGCGATACCGAAATTTAATGAAATCTTCATCCTGGATGCCGGGCATTTCGATTACCCTGGAAGTGTTGAGCAAGAAGCGGTTCTCCGCGAAAAGATCGGACAGTTTTTCAGGGTGCCATGAACCGCGAATATCTGCGCTGGTACAGTCAGCGCCTGCATCGAGTCATGGAGATGCTGGTGTTCGGCCATGCCGGCGCCAAGGTGCTGGTTTTTCCGACGCGGGACGGGCGTTTCTTCGAATATGAACAACTCGGCCTAGTCGCCAGCCTCGCCGACAAGATCGAGGCCGGCCAGCTTCAACTCTATTGCATCGAGGGGCTGGCAACCGAAACTTCTATGCCTTCCACCACCATCCGGCAGAGCGCATCCGCCGCCATAGCGCCCTGGAGGAATATATCCTCAACGAAGTGCTGCCGCTGATGGCGGCGAAGAATTCGCATGACTGCACCATCGTGCACGGCTGCAGCCTCGGCGCCTTCCAGGCGGCGAGCCTGTTCTTTCGTCATCCGCATCTCTTCCGCAAGCTCGTCGCTTTTTCCCGCCGCTACGACCTGACGATGAAGGTGGAATCCTTCGGCGACCTGTTCGACGGCTATTGCGATGACAGCGTCTATTTCCACACGCCGGCGCATTTTCTTCCAGGGCTCGGCAGCGACTGGCGGCTCGACAGGCTGCGCGAGAGCGATATCGTCCTCACCATCGGCAACGCCGACCCTTTCCTCGACAACAACCGCTATCTGAGCCGCCTGCTCGGCGAGAAGAATATCGGCCATCAGTTGCATGTCTGGGATGGACGCGGCCACCGCGCCGGCGCCTGGCGGAAGATGGCAGCGCTTTACATCTGACTGACTTGTTGGGACGCGGTCACAGCCAATGCAGTGCTGCGGTCGCCACTGGCGCGTCCCAGAGGGCGATCTCCTCGTCGCTCAGCAAAGCAAGGGTGACCGACAGTCCCTGCATGTCGAGCGAGGTGACGTAGGTTCCCACAAGCGAGCGCTCGATCGGAATGCCGCTTTCCTCGATGAAGCGGCGGGCGCCGTTGTAGGCGAGGTAGAGTTCGGCCGGCGGCGTACCGCCGAGGCCGTTGACGAAGAGCAGTGCTTTTGCGTCCGGCGTCACTGCGATGTCGCCGGCGATGGTCTCGCAGAGATGGCCGATGATCGCGTCGGCGGCGGCGAAGGGCTGCCTGGCATGGCCGGGTTCGCCATGGATGCCGACGCCCATTTCCATCTCGCCAGGTCCGAGCGCAAACGTCGTGCGCTCGGTCTGCGGCACCGTCACGCCGTTCAGCGCGACACCCATCGAGCGGATGCGGGTGTTCAATCCCTTGCCGAGCTGCTTCAATTCGGCAAGCGACATGCCGCGTTCGGCCGCAGCACCCAGGAGTTTTTCGACGATCAGCGTTCCGGCAACACCGCGCCGGCCATTGCCTTCGCCGGACCATGACGTCTCGATATCGTCGCTGACGACGACCATGTCGAGGCTGTGGCGGTCGCCGGCCATCTCGATCGCCATTTCGAAATTCATCAGGTCGCCGTCGTAGTTCTTGACCACAAGCAGGCAGCCGGCGCCGGTATCGGCCTCTTCGATCGCGGCAATGATCTGGCTCGGTGTCGGCGAGGTGAAGATATGGCCGACGCAGGCGGCATCCAGCATGCCGTGGCCGACGAAGCCGATATGCATCGGCTCATGGCCGGCGCCGCCGCCTGATATAAGCGCCACCTTGCCAGGGGTGAGATGGCGGCGGCGGATGCATCTGCGCTCAGGCCCGAACACCACCAAGGCCTCATGGGCGCGCACGAAGCCTTCGACGCTTTCGGCGACCATGGTTTCCGCAGTGTTCATGAACTTCTTCATCAAGCCCCTCCCCAAGGCCAAAAGCATTACGTTACGTTAAGCGGCCTGCATGTCATTCCGCACCCGATATCGCGACGATCTTCTGCACCAGATCGGAGATCGCCTCTTCCAGAAGGCGGTTTTTCCTGTCGTCGCCGAAGTCGGGCACCATCAGCGACAGGTGCCGCAATTTCTCGGAATGGCCGAGATCCGGCAGCTTGCCGGGATGGGCCGCCTGATAGGCTTCGAGAAAGCGCTCCTGTTCGGCGGCGCTGAAATGGCAGACGCGGACGATCGTCGCGAGATGGCGCGCCGGCAGCGGCGTTGCATAGGTCGGGCTGGTGATCTGGGTGACGAAGCTGCGATGTTTTCCAAGCGCCGTCGCCAGGCGCTGGCGCGTGCCGGATGGCCTGTTGTCGATGATCTGCGCCAGAATGGACTTATAGGCGATAATGGCGTCTTCGGTGTCTTCGCGCGCCATTCTACTCTCCGGCTGCCCTTGTGCCATCGGCGTTGAGGCCGATGATCGCCGATCTTATCGCGGGACGCCGGGCCGGCGCCACGGAAAAATGCCGGAGGCCGGCGGCGAGCAAGCCCGGCAAATAGCTGGGATCGCCGGCCATGTCGCCGCAGATGCTGACCGGCTTGCCGGCGGTCAGCTTCACCGCCTGGGCAATCAGCCGGAGCACGGCGGGTGCCGCCTTGCCGGCATCGGCGTCGATATCGTCGCGGGCGGAGGCGGCAAGATATTGGGTGAGGTCGTTGGTTCCGAACGAGAAGAACGCCGCCGCCCCGAAGGTGTCGAGCATCAAGGCGGCGGCCGGCACCTCGACCATCATGCCGATCGGCGGCATCCGGTGAAGCAGGGCGCGGCGGCCGAGCTTTTCGGCTTCCTCGCGGAACAGCTCGCGCATCCTGTCGATTTCATCGGGAAAGGTCACCATCGGCAGCATCACCGAAAGCCTGCCGAAGACGGCGGCGCGCAGCAGGGCGCGGGCCTGGACGCGGGCGATTTCTGGCCGGGCAAGCAGCAGCCGGATGCCGCGCAGGCCGGAGGCGAGAGCCGGCAGGTCTTCCAGGCCGGCGAGCGGCTTGTCGCCGCCGATATCGAGCATGCGGATCGTTACCGGCCTGTCGCCCGCCTGCTCCAGCACGCGGCGATAGATCGCCAGCTGCCGTTCCTCATTGGCGGCATCGGCGACCGAGGTGATTGAAAATTCCGAGCGCATCAGGCCGACGCCTGCCGTTGCCGGATCGAGCGCGTCGATCTCGGCGGGATCGTTGATGTTGATCGAGAGCAGGATCGGCACGCCGTCGGCCGTGCGCAGTTCGCCGCCGGTGGTTTGCGTGTCGCCGGCGGGTTCTTGTGCAGGCACCAGGGGCGGGATGAGCATGCTGCCCGCCTGCAGGATGACCGCACCGGCGTTGCCATCCACGCTGACAGGATCTCCGTCTGCGGCTGAAAAGCGGCCGGTGCCGATCACCATCGGCACCGATTTCGCCCGGGCTAGCAGGGCGACATGGCCGGCGGTGCTGCCTGCGAACAGCGCAATGCCGCCGCCTTTCGACCAGTCATGGGCGAGAAAGCGGCTCGGCTCCATGTCCTTGCCGATAAAGACCGAGCCGGGCGGGAAATCGGCGATCGGGGTGCCGGCGAGTGCGCCCAGCACACGGTTCTTGATGTCGAGAATATCGACGGCGCGCGCCCGCATCTGCTCCTCGTCGGCCGCCTCGAGTTCACCGATATAGGCGTCGAGGGTGGCGACCCAGGCGAAGACGACGTTCTCGTCGGCTTCCATGCGCGCGCCTGTCGCTTCCGCGATCGAGGGATCGCGCAGCACCTCGATCTGGAAATCGATGATATCCCGGCTTTCGGCATCGGCTCCATCGGCAAGGTGCTCGAGTTCGCCGATTGAGATGTCGATCGCCTTCTCCAGCGCGCCGTATCCACCGACGGCTTGGGATGCAGGGGCGGCGTCCGGCCGCTCGGCAGCGGAAGGAGCCTTCGGCTCCTCCGCGAGAAAGGCCGGGCCGGATGCGATGCCCGGGGATGCGCTCTTCGCTTTCAGTCTAAGCGGTTCGGCCATGTTTCTTTTCCTCATCGAAGTTGCGCTCGATGAGTTCCTTCAGCGCGCGGATCGCCTCTTCGGCGAGGATGCCGTCGGCGCGGATCCGGAGGATCGACCCTTTTCGGATTTTCGCACCCATGATCTTGATGATGCTCTTGCCGTTCAGCCAGACGTCGCTGCCGTTGACGGCGATTTCGATCGAACAGGGGAAGGACTTGGCAAGCCGCGTGAAGGTAACGGAGGGGCGGGCATGCAGCCCGACGCCGTGCTTGACTTCTACCTCCGTCTGGCAATTCACCTTAAATGGCTCGGGCAATGGACCGGGCTCCTGTTTTTCACTACGCAATCCGCTCGTCATCAGGGGGACAGTTCCTCGGCTGTGGCGACGACCTTGGCCAGCGACGCGCCCCCCGACGCTTCAGCGGCGGCGATGACGGCGCCTTCGACCAGCGGCGCGTTGCAGATGGAGACGAGGGCTGAGCGGGGAAGGCCCAGCATTTCGATCGCCATTTCGCTGTTGGTTTCGGCGCCGCCGAGATCGACGAAGACGGCGACGCCGGCATCGGACCAAGCCGCCTCCATCGCCCTCAGGATACCGGCGGCATCGGTGCCGAGTTCACCGTGGACGTTGCCGCCCGACCAGGCGAGCGGCACGCTGTCGCCCACCATCTGCCTAACCATGTCGGCGATGCCCCGTGCCACCAGCGGCGAGTGGGAGACGATCACGATACCCACATTTGCGGTCTTCCCATTCATTGCGGACGGTGCTCCCCGAGATAGCGGCAGATCGCCGTGGTCAGCAGCGCGCAGCTCGACGCGCCGGGATCGACGTGGCCGATCGAGCGGTCGCCGAGATAGGCGGCGCGCCCGCGCATTGCTTTCATCGCCGCAGTCCTGATGGCGGAGCGTTCGGCCCTGCGGGCGACGTCACCGAGCGGCGACTGTTTGGCGAGTGCCGCATGCACGGGATAGAGTACGTCGAGCAGGGTCTTGTCGCCGGCATGCGCGCGCCCGCGTCTTGCCACAGCGTCGATCGCCTGTTTCAGCACCAGCGAAAAATCGGCCGTCTCCTCACTCTTGCGAAGCTCGCGGCCGATCTCCATCAGGAGCGTGCCGTAGAGCGGCCCGGCCGCACCGCCGACATTCATCACCAGCGTCAGGCCGATCTTTTCCATGGCGTCGGGGAAGGGCAGGCTGGACAGGCTTTCGCCTTCGGCGCTCACTGCCTCGCAGCCGCGCCGCATATTGGTTCCGTGGTCACCATCGCCGATGGCGCGATCGAGCGCGCAGAGATGATCGCTGTTTTCAGCGATCGTCGCGCGGCACACTTCGATTAATCCTGCCAAAAGCACCGGTTCCGCCTGCACTGCCGTCCTCCCTGTCGCCGCGCCTCCCGCGGGCTTTCAAACTCTACTCCGGTCAGGCGAGGCTTGCCACCACGCCGAACGCGCCGGCAACCGCGACGGCACCCGGATCGGCAACGCCCGCCAGAGCCCTTTCGCCGACATAGGAGGCGCGTCCGGCTCTGGCCTTCATCATCGTCTTCGTCGATTCGGCGCCGGCTGCCGCGGCCCTTGCCGCGGCGGCGACATCGCCGGATGCGAGCGCCTGCAGGGCCGGCGACAGCGCATCGACCATCGTCCGGTCGCCGACTGCGGCTCCACCATAGAAGGTCATCCTGTCGAGCCCGGCAAGAAGGGCGGCTGATATATCGGCCTTGTCAGCCATCGCCTTTGCCGCGGCGGTGAAGAAGATCGACAGCAGCACGCCACTCGATCCGCCCATGCTGGTGCCGAGGATATCGCCGAGCGAGGCAAGCGTTGCCGCCGGCCGGTCGAGCGGCAGCGTGTCGAGGCGGGCCAGCACGCTGCGGGCGCCCGTCGCCACCGTCGAGCCGGTATCGCCATCGCCGACGCGGCCGTCCAGGCGGTTGAGTTCTGTTTCCTGCGAGATCAGATGCTCACAGAGCGCCGTGATCAGACGCCGGTTGCGGAGATTATCCCCGGCCACTGGCGCGCCGTTCAGTCCGGCTGATGTTCTCGGTGCGGCGATGACCTCGATCTCGTGGCGTTCGACGGCCGGCATCCAGGCATGCGGTTCGACCGCTGCCGTCAGCGCTGCCTCACGCACGGCGTCCAGCCGGATCAGCGACAGCGAGAAGCCGTTCATGTTGAGCGCCGTCATCATCGGCGCCGGGCCGATGATCAGCCGGACGCGGCGGCCAAGCGGCGAGGACAGCACGGCATTGGCGATGACGGTCATTTCGAGCGGCGGCACGGCGCCGAGATTGTTGATCAGGAGGGCATGGTTTCCGCCTTCGAGCAGAGTCGGGGTGAGGCGCGCCACCATGGTGGCGACGATGTCGGCGACCGGCTGCAGCGTGATGCGCTCGACGCCGGGCTCGCCATGGATGCCGAGGCCGAGTTCGCCTTCGTCCTCACCGAGACGATCCTCATGGGCCTGGCCGGGCACGCTGCAGGTGGAGAGCGACATGCCGAGCGAGACGATGTCGCCGGCCGCGGCCGCGGCATGGCTTGCTACCGTCTTCAGGTCCTCGCCTCTTTCGGCGTGATAGCCCGCGATCTTGTGGACGAACAGCGTGCCGGCGACGCCGCGCGGCTGGTTGATGCCAGGGATGGCGATATCGTCGGCGACGATGACCATCTCGACGTCGAAGCCTTCGGCGCGCGCCTTTTCGGCGGCGAGGCCAAAATTCAACCGGTCGCCGGTGTAGTTCTTGACGATCAGCAGGGCACCCTTTTCGCCGGCGACGGCGCGGATCGCCGTCAGCACGGCATCGACGCTTGGCGAGGCAAAGATTTCGCCGGAGACGGCAGCGGTCAGCATGCCCTTGCCGACGAAGCCGGCATGCGAGGGCTCATGGCCGGCGCCGCCGCCGGAGATGATCGCCACCTTCGACTTGTCCCAGTCCGCGCGCAGGATCACCTTGATGTCGGGAAAGCTGTCGAGGCGGGCAAGACGACCCTTGCTGCTCGTCAGAAGCAGACCGTCCAAGGCTTCGGTGACGATGCTTTCCCTGCGGTTGAAGAAGTGTTTCATCGATTGAGACCCGTCTGTTTGTTTTTCATGCCGTCATCATGTCTGTTTGCCGGTCAGGACAGGCGCTGTCCAGCCGCATCGAAATAAAGCGGATCGCGCAGCGTCAGGCTGATCCGGTCGCCCGGCGCGATCGCCAGATATGGATCTGCAAGTGTGACGAGCTTGTGATCCCGCGCGGGCTGCTTGGGATCGGCAACCCTGATGTGCAGATGGTTCTGGTCGCCCAGATGCTCGATCCAGTCGATCTCGGCATTAGCGTCCTTGCCGACAATGATGTCGAGATGCTCCGTGCGCGCGCCGACGGTTTTCGTGCCGGGCGGCGGTGCGCCGCCCGGCAAGAGGTCCGCCGGCAGAAGATTGATGTGCGGCTGGCCGAGACGGGCGGCGACATGCAGGTTGGCGGGATTGCCGTAGATCTCGCGCGGCGTTCCGACCTGCATCAGCCGTCCCTCGGCTACGATGCCGATGCGGTCGGCCATGGTCATGGCTTCCACCTGGTCGTGGGTGACATAGAGCAGCGTCGAACCGAGTTCCTTCTGGATGCGCTTCAGCTCCAGGCGCAGTTCGGCGCGCAGCTTGGCGTCGAGCGAAGACAGCGGCTCGTCCATCAGGTAGATCGCCGGCTTGCGCACAAGAGCCCGGCCGATCGCGACACGCTGCATCTCGCCGCCGGAAAGGCGCGTCGAGCGGTTCTCCAGCTTGTGGTCGATCCGGACCATGCGCGCGACTTCGCGCACGCGCCGGTCGATCTCCTGGGGGCTCAGCTTGCGGACCGGCGCCTTCAGCGGGAAGGCGAGGTTCTCGTAAACCGTCATATGCGGATAGAGCGAATATTGCTGGAAGACGAAGGCGACGTCGCGTTCGGCGGGGGCTTCGGCGGCGACATTGCGGCCGCCGATCTCGATGCCGCCGCTATCGGGCTTTTCGAGGCCGGCGATCAGCCGCAGCGTCGTGGTCTTGCCGGCGCCTGTCGGACCGAGCAGCACGACGAACTCGCCGTCGCGGATCGAAAGATCGAGGTCAGCCAAAGCCTGGGTGTCGCCGAAGCGCTTGGCGAGGTTCCTGAGGACGACATCAGCCATGCCGGGTCTCCTGATAAAGCGAGGATGGCACCGCGCGGCCGGATGTGCAGTCGAAGAGCGCGAGTTTCGCCGGGTTGAATTCGAGGCCGACCCTTTCGCCGATCTGGAAGCTGCGATTGGCGGGAACGCGGGCCTTGATCAGCCCACTCTGTGTTTCCACGGCCACGACCTGGTTAGTGCCGAGATATTCGCTGCCATAGACGGCGCCGCGAAGCGCCGAGGCGTCGCTGAAGCGGATATGCTCCGGCCGCACGCCGAGCGCCAGCTCGCTTTCGGCCATGTCCTTATGGATCTCGGGAACGGCGACATCGACGCCGTCGAGCAGGATGGAACGGTCGCCGTTTTTCAGGCCGGAGGTGAAGCGCATGAAGTTCATCGGCGGCGAGCCGATGAAATCGGCGACATACATGGTCGCGGGCTTGGCATAGATTTCCTGCGGCGTACCGAATTGCTCGATGACCCCATGGTTCATGACGGCGATCTTGTCGGCCATCGCCATCGCTTCATGCTGGTCATGGGTGACGTAGACGGTGGTGGCGTGGATGCGGTTGTGCAGTTCGCGCAGCTCGTGAACCATGATCTCGCGGAACTCGGCGTCCAGCGTGCCGAGCGGCTCGTCCATCAGGAAGCACTTCGGGCGGCGAACGATAGCACGGCCGAGCGCCACGCGTTGCCGGTCGCCGCCGGCAAGGCCGGAGACCGAGCGGTTTAGAATGTGGTCGATCTGCAGCAGGCGCGCGGTCTCCTCGACGCGCTGACGGATTTCGGCCTTGGGCATGCCCTGCGACAGCAGCGGGAAGCCAATGTTCTTGCGCACGTTCATATGCGGGTAGAGCGCGAAGAGCTGGAAGACGAAGGCGATGTCTCGGGCGCTGGCGCGGTTGAAGGTGACGTCCTCGCCATCGAGATAGATCTTGCCACTGCTCGGCAGCTCGAGGCCGGCGATCATGCGAAGCGTCGTGGTCTTGCCGCATCCTGATGGACCGAGAAGCGCCAGGAACTCGCCGTCATGGACGGTGAAGCTCGAATCCTCGACGGCGACGAAGCTGCCGAATTCCTTGCGGAGATTTTCAATCCGGATGCCCGCCATGGTTCACTCCGGGAATTTCGAGACGATGATGAACATGACGGTGCCTATGAGCAGGGTCACCAGCGAATAGGTGTAGAGCACCAGCAGGAAGGGCTGGAACAGCATCAGGAAGCCGAGCCCGATCAGCACGGTGGCGATGGTCTCCATCGGGCCGCGGCGCAGGAAGAACGGCCGTTTCGGGCGGGCAGGGGCTGACGTTTCGATCAGATGGCTCATTTGCGGACGGCTCCGAAGGTGATGCCGCGCAGCAGCTGCTTGCGCAGGAGAATGGTGAAGACGAGGATCGGGATCAGGAAGATCGTCGTGCCGGCGGCGACCGCCGGCCAATCCTGTCCGCCTTCGCCGATGATCGTCGGGATAAAGGGCGGCGCGGTCTGGGCCTCGCCCGAGGTCAGAAGCGCGGCGAAGGCATATTCGTTCCAGGCAAAGATCAGGCAGAAGATCGCGGTCGCGGCGATGCCCGTCGTTGCCTGCGGCAGCACGACCTTGCGGAAGGCCTGCAGTCTCGTATAGCCGTCGATCATCGCCGCTTCCTCGTATTCGCGCGGGATTTCGTCGATGAAACCCTTGAGCAGCCAGACGGCGAGCGAGACGTTGACGGCGGTGTAGAGCAGGATCATGCCCAAGGCCGTGTCCGACAGGCCGAGCTCTCGGTACATCAGGTAGATCGGAATGGCGACGGCGATCGGCGGCATCATCCGCGTCGACAGGATGAAGAACATCAGGTCGTCGGCGAGCGGTATCTTGAAGCGCGAAAAGCCATAGGCGGCGAGCGTGCCGAGGAAGACCGCGAGGAAGGTGGAGCCGAAGGCGATCACCAGTGAATTGACGAAGCGCGGCAGGAAGTTCGACGGGCCGGCGATCACCATGTTGCGCTTGCGCGTCACCTCATCGCAGGTGCCGACCGGCGCCGGCAGCGAGGCGATATAATCAGGCGTCTGCCGCGTGCGTGTCGTGAACAGATTGCAATAGCCCTCGAGCGACGGCGTGAAGACGATCTTCGGGGGGTAGCTGATCGAATCCGGCGGCGACTTGATGCTGGTCAGGAAGATCCAGACGAGCGGGATGAGGGTGATCAGCGCATAGAGAACGACGATGGTGCCGGCGATGCGTTTGCTGGACAAGCTCGGTTCGACGACCGAATGGGCGGAGTTGGCGGCGCTCATCGTTGTTTCACCTTGTTCAATGCCTTGACGTAGATGTTGGCGAGGCCGAATACCGCGACGAACAGGATGATGGCGAAGGCTGAGGCCCGGCCGGTCGCCCAGCTTTCGAAGGCAGCGCGTTTCAGCGTGATCGAAGCGACCTCGGTGACCGAGCCCGGCCCGCCGCCGGTGAGCAGCGTCACCATGTCGAACATCTTGAAATTCTCGATGCCGCGGAAGAGCACCGCGAGCATGATGAAGGGCAGGGCCATCGGCACGGTGATCGACCAGAACTGACGCCACGGGGAAGCGCGGTCGACCTCGGCCGCCTCATAGATATAGTCGGGGATCGAGCGCAGGCCGGCAAGGCAGATCAGCATCACATAGGGCGTCCACATCCAGGTATCGACGATGATGATCGCCCAGGGCGCCAGCGTCACATTGCCTAGCATCTGGATATCCGATGTCGGAATGCCTGTGACCAGCGACACGGCATAGGCGAAGAGGCCGATCTGCGGCTCGTAGAGAAAGCGCCAGAAATTGCCAACGACAGCCGGCGACAGCATCATCGGGATCAGGATGATCGTCGTCCAGAAGGCGTGGCCGCGAAACTTGCGGTCGATCAGATAGGCGAGCGTGAAGCCGATCACCGTCTGCAGCACGATTGTCCAGAAGACGAAATGCGCGGTGGTCTGCATTGCCTGCCAGATGTCGGGGTCGTTCAGAACGCGCTGGTAGTTTCCAAAGCCGACGCCCAGGACCGGCGCATTCGGCCGGTTGGCGCGGTAATTTGTGAAGGAGAGATAGACCGCCCAAAGCAGTGGGAAGATATTGATCGCCAAGAGCAGGGTGATGGCAGGCGCAATAAACAGCCAGGCGATCGCCCTGTCGGAGAGGCCGCGGACGCGCCGGGCGACCGAGGAGGGCGTTGCCCTTGCAGTCACATCGGCTGCCTTCTCGACGATGGAGGATTGGGAAATAGTCAAGTTTTCACCTGGTATTTTTGGGGTACGGGGTCTTTTGGGGTATGAGAGATCTGGCGGCCCGGCTCGTCTGCCGATCCGGGCCGCCATCCTGTCGAGGATGGCGCGCATCAGGGATGCCGCGCGTCAGATCTTGCCGTCGTCCTTGAAGACGTCGCTCCAGTCCTTCACCAGGCCGTCGAGCGCTTCCTTGGAGGTGCCGTTGCCGGCGACCACGTAGTTATGGACGCGCTTTTGCATGGCCTGCAGCAGCGAAGCGTAGCTCGGCTCTGCCCAGAAGTCCTTGACGATCGCCATCGAGTCCAGGAAGGCCTGGGCATAGGGCTGGCTCTTGGCAAAGCTCGGCGCGTTGACGACGGAGTTCAGGCAGGAAAAACCGCCGAGTTCCCACCACTTGGCCTGCACGTCGGGCTGTGCGAACCACTTGATGTATTGCAGGGCGGCATCGCGCTTGTCGGAGTAAGAAACCACCGAGATGCCCTGGCCGCCGAGCTGGGCGAAGTGGACCTTTTCAGCCGGATTGGGGAAGAAGCCGATCCTGTCGCCGCCGACCTTCTCGTCCTTGTAGAGGCCGGGCCAGGTGAAGGCGAAGTTCATCTGCATGGCGACTTGGCCGGATTTGAAGGCGTCGGCGGATTCGACCATGTAGACGTTGGAGCTGCCGGGCGGGGTGCAGCAATCATAGAGGGACTTGTAGAATTCGAGGCCCTTGACTGCGTCGTTGGAGTTGACGAAGCCTTCCATGTCATAGGGCTTCTTCGGGTTTTCGTACTGGAAGCCCCAGTCATAGAGGACGTTGGTCACGCCCATGGTGATGCCTTCGGAGCCGCGCTCGGTATAGATCGAGGCGCCGTAGACGGTCTTGCCGTCGATCTCACGCTTCTGGAAGAATTCGGCGATCTGCTTCAGCTCGTCGTAGGTCTTCGGCGCCGCGAGGTCGTGGCCGTATTTCTCCTTGAATTCCTTCTGCAGTTCCGGCTTCTCGAACCAGTCCTTGCGGTAGGTCCAGCCGACGACGTCGCCCATGGCGGGCAGCGCCCAGTAGTTCGGGGTGTTCTTCGGCCATTCCGAGTAACCGACGACCGTCGCCGGCACGAAGTCATCCATCTTGATGCCTTCCTTGTCGAAGAAGTCGTTGAGCTTAACGTAGTGGCCGTTCTCGGCCGAGCCGCCGATCCATTGGCTGTCGCCGATGATGAGGTCGCAGAGCTTGCCATGGGAATTCAGCTCGTTGAGGAAGCGGTCGGCATAACTCGTCCAGGGAACGAATTCGAACTTCATCTGCGTGCCGGTCTTGGCGGTGAAATCCTTCGACAGCTCGACCAGCGCATTGGCGGGGTCCCATGCGGCCCAGCACAGCGTCAGTTCATCGGCTTTGGCGAGATTGGGCAATGCCGACGACATGACGAATGCCGTGGCCAGCCCGAAAAGGGCTTTCGATGTTTTCTGCATAAGTTCCTCCCAGAACCAAGGGCCGGCTCCCCGCCGGCGTCGCATGTTCACCCACTTCAGAGAATGCTCACATGAACTCCTCAATCATCATGTTTAGCAATATGTTTAGTGATATCCATTTTTATAAACATTGCAAGCGCCAATCGTTGCTGCAGTGCGACAGGTGTCGCGCCCCATGGGCGATAGTTTTGGAGCCGATCTTTTCGGCAGATCGCGAAATTTTTTTGGCGAGCGTACCGAAGCAGCGACATCTGGCCTCGCTGTGACATCGATCGCACGATATGGACTGCACGCCGCTCCTCATTTTCCCCGGAGCGGTTCAAGCTTGGCCTCGCTTCGGTGGGGCCTTTTTCTTGAATCCTTTCTTGGGTCGATGCCGCCGGGCACCGGGCCGCATCGGGAATATTCCTAGGCAGTGCGAGATTTAGCCTTTCCGGCCGGATGCAACGGGCGTATTCAGCCAGTGCGCGGCTTTCCATGTCTGCGCTCCCCCGCGCGGCAGATCTTTGATCGGCTTCCTCCCGTTTTCCTGCCGCGTCATCCGGAATTTTCATTGGCAGATCGATGACCACGGCAGAGACGAGCGAGAATGGGCAAGAGGCCGCAGGCGGCCGCCAGGCAAAGATCGTGGCGCTGGTCGTTGCCGTTTCCTTCTTCATGCAGATCCTCGACGGCACGATCGTCACCACCTCGCTGCCGCAGATGGCGGCAAGCTTCGGCGTGCAGCCGGTGTCGATGAGCATCGGCATCACCGTCTACATGCTGACGATGGCCGCCTTCATTCCACTGTCGGGCTGGCTCGGCGATCGGTTCGGCGCACGCCGCATCTTCCTGATGTCGATTGCGGTCTTCACCGGCGCCTCGCTGTTTTGCGGGCTGTCCGGCAGCCTTGCGGAATTCGTGCTGTGGCGCGCCGTCCAGGGCGCGGGCAGCGCGCTGATGACGCCGGTCGGGCGCATCATCGTGCTGAAGAATGCCCGCAAGTCGGAACTCGTCCAGGCGATCGCGCTGATCACCTGGCCGGCACTGACGGCGCCGGTGATCGGCCCGGTGCTCGGCGGCTCATTACCACCTATGCCAGCTGGCACTGGAACTTCCTCATCAATATCCCGATCGGCATTATCGGCATCGCGCTGGTGCTGCGTTTCGTGCCGGAGCAGCGCGAGACCAATCCCGGCCGGCTGGATCTCGTGGGCTTTGTATTGAGCGCCGCCGGGCTGACCTTCCTGCTCGCCGCCCTCGAACTCTCGGTCAAATGGGACGGCGGGCTTTTGCCCATCATATCCATGCTGGCGGCCGGCATCGTGCTGTCAGTCATGGCGACGCGGCATTTCCTCGCCGTCGACAATCCGCTGCTCGATCTTTCGGCCTTCCGCATCCAGACCTTCTCGATGTCGACGCTGTCGGCGGGCACGGCCTGCCGGATGGCGATCAATGCGACGCCGTTCCTGCTGCCTCTGCTGTTCCAGCTCGGCTTCGGCCTGAGCTCGATTGCCGCCGGCACCTACCTGCTCGTCTATTTCCTCGGCAATTTCAGCATGAAGGCGGTGACGACGCCGCTGCTGCGCTTCTTCGGCTTTCGCACTGTGCTTGGGGTCAACGGGCTGATCGCCGCTCTTTCGATTGTCGGCTGCGGTTTCCTCTCTCCGGAGACGCCGCCGTTTTTCATCCATGCGCTGCTTTTCCTCGCCGGCCTGTCGCGGTCGATGGAATTCACTGCGCTAAATACACTCGCCTTCGCCGACATCGGCCCGGCGCAGCGAAGCTCGGCCTCGACGCTGTCGAGCATGCTGCAGCAGGTATCGATGCTGCTCGGCGTGGCAGTGGCCGCGGCCGTGCTCAACATCGCCTCGGCTTTCAGGGGCGCCGACAATCCCGTCCTTGCCGATTTCCGCTGGGCTTTCGTCGTGGTCGGTGCGATCGGGATCGTCTCGTCGCTGCGCTTTCTGCAATTGCCGGCGGAGGCAGGGGCCGAAGTATCCGGTCATCGGAAATTCCAGAAAATTTAGCTTATCCGCGGAACCAATAGGGCCGCTCGGCGTTTATGCATCTCATTTCAGGTTTTTCGTTTCCCCGTCTCCTTCAGCGGCTTCCATAGGGATCCTCCCCAGCCCAGGGTCATGTTCCAAAAATGCCGGCTTCCCGACATCCTCCTTCCGCGCCGCCTGCGACAAGAGCGAGGGATAACCGCTGTTTACCCCAGGCGGCCAATGCAATACGACATTGCCATGCGGACGACTCGGACGCTTGCGGGCGGTCGTCGCTGCGAGAGAACGCCGGGAGACGGAATGAGCAATTCTAGCGGCGATGCGGATGCCCTGATCCACATCCTCTATATCGACGACGATGAGGGGCTTGCCCTACTGATGCAGAAAAACCTGCGCCGTCGTGGCTTTTCGGTCGAGTGGGCCGAGAGCGACGCTGCCGGCCTTGCAAGACTGGGCGAAGGCGGTATCGACGCCGTCGTGCTCGATCATGTCCTGGCTGGCGAGACCGGCCTCGACATTTTGCCCAGCATCACGGCGATGCCGGATCACCCACCGGTCATCTACGCGACGGGTTCGGACGATACCAGCATCGCGGTCGCCGCGCTGAAGGCCGGCGCCGATGATTACATGCTGAAGGGGATCTCAGCCGATTATTTCGACTTGCTCGCCGCCGCCCTCGAACAGGCGTTGGAGCGAACGCGTTTTCGCCGCGAGACGGCGCAGGCGCAGGAGGTGATCCGCCAGCAGCGCGACCTTGCCGAAATGCTGCTCGCCGAAGTCAATCACCGTATCGCCAACAGCCTTGGCCTCGTCGGCGCGCTGATCCGCATGCAATCCTCGATGACCACCGACCAAGTGGCGATCGACGCGCTGCACGAAACGCAGATGCGCATCAACGCCATCGCCAGCGTGCACCGCCGGCTCTATACTAACCGGCAGGTCGGCTCGGTGCAGGTCGACGAATATCTGAACAGCCTGCTCACCGAACTCGAGACCTCGATGCGCGACGACAAGCGGCCGCACCGCATCGTGCTTACCGCGCAGCCGGTCAATCTGGCGACCGACAAGGTGATCACACTCGGGCTGATCGTCAGCGAACTCGTCACCAATGCCTTCAAATATGCCTATCCGGACAGCGTGCCGGGTGAGATCCGGGTCATCGTCGACCAGACGGACGACGCGTTGCGTGTCATCGTCGAGGATGACGGCGCCGGTTTCGATCCGTCGAGCCCGGCCAGGGGAACCGGCCTCGGCACACGCATTCTGACGGCCATGGCCGCCAGCCTGAAATCGGATTTCGCCTATGACCCCGGCCACGACGGAACCAAGGCGACGCTGGTGTTTTCGTTGCATGAGGGGAAGTAGGAAGTGCAGCGCAGGGTGTTCCGGTAGCCCCCTCATCCGCCCTACGGGCACCTTCTCCCCGAGGGGAGAAGGGGGAATCGAGACGTTGCCGCGAATCTCTTCTCCCCAGCGGGGAGAAGGTGGCGGCAGCCGGATGAGGGGGCTACCGGCACGGTGTTATCCCTTTTTCTACAATAATTTACCGAAACGGCATTAATAAGCCTAACGCTGGGGGAGAGGAAACATGACGACGATCCGTACACCGAAAGAGGTCTATGATTTCTGGTTCGTCAGATGCGGCCGGGAGGTGTGGTTCCGCGCGACGCCTGACCTCGACGCGGAGATCAGCACGATCTTTCGCGATACCCATCTGGCCCTTGCCGCGGATGTTGGCGCCGAATGGCGGGCGGATGCGGAGAGCCGGCTGGCGGCTGTGATCGTGCTCGACCAGTTTCCCCGCAACATCTATCGCGGCACGGCGCTTGCCGTCGCGACCGATGGGCTGGCGCTTCGGGAAGCCAAGCTCGCGCTGGCATCCGGCGCCGATCAGGCGGTCGAAGCCGCGTGCCGCACCTTTTTCTATATGCCCTTCGAACATGCCGAGGACCTTGGCGAACAGGAGCGATCGGTGGAACTGTTCACCGCGCTTGGCGATGAAGAATATCGCGATTATGCGATCCGCCACCGCGACGTGATCGCCGCCTACGGCCGCTTTCCGCACCGCAATGCCATGCTCGGACGCGAGTCGACGGCTGAGGAATGCGACTATCTCACCCGGCCCGATGCCGGTTTCTGAGGGTTTCCAGGGAGCTTCTGCCTTTCTGTCGCCTTTCTTTACTAAGACAAGCTGGCATTCTATTCCGACGACAACCTTTCCCGGAGGCGCTTTTGCGGCTGAGACCGATCCTGCTTCGCACCATTCTTTTGCTGACGCTGGCGGTCGCCGGCGCGCATTTCAAGGGTGCTGCGGCTTTCGCGCAGGAGCCGCAGGCACCGGCGGCCGCGCAGGCGCCGCTTGTCGATAGCTCGCTCGATCAGGCGACGAAGGAGATTGACAAGGCGAAGGTCCAGCTGACCGCGCTTCAGGACGGCGTCAAGCAGAATGCCGACAATGACGATGCCCTGGTCGGGCTTGCGACCAAGGCCGACGAACTCAGCCGCGCCGTCATCACCATATCGGTCAATCTCAGGCCGCGTTTCGACCAGATCAAGAACCGGCTTGCCGAGCTCGGCGATCCGCCGAAGGACGGGCAGCCGCCTGAAGCCGAGATCGTCACCCAGGAGCGCAACGCGCTCGCCGCCGAACGCGCGCAGATCAACGCGCTGACGGGCGACGCCGAAAACCTGTCGATCACGGTAACGAAGCTCGTCAACGAGATCACCGAGATGCGGCGGCGGCTGTTTGCCGATACGCTGCTCAGGCGCACCGAGATTTCAGTCTCGGTGCTCGACGATGCCGGCAGCGCCTTCGTGCATGAGGCCCGCGAATTCTCGCAGGCCCTGTCGAGCTGGGCTGCTTTCGTCTGGAAATTCAAGCGTTTCCCGATGTTTGCCGCGATCTTCCTGTCGCTCGCCTCGGCGCTGATCCTGCTCTCCGGCAGTTACCGGCTGTTCGGCTCGTATCTGCGCCGCGACGAAGCAGTGGAGAACCCGTCCTATATCGGGCGGCTGTCGATCGCCTTCTGGTCGACGTTGATCCGCACGCTGGCGCTCTCGGTGCTGCTCGTCACCTCCTTCTTTTTCCTCAACGGGTTCAATGTGCTGCGGCCCGACATCGCACCTGTCATCGGCGCCCTGTTCGGGGCGATCGGGCTTGTCTATTTCGTCGGCCGCTTCGTCAACGCCATCTTCGCGCCGAACGAACCGCATTGGCGGCTCGTTCGGCTTTCCAATCGCGGCGCGCGCTCGATCGGCTATTGCCTGCTGGCGATGGCGATCGTCAACGCGCTCGATTATCTGTTCGGTACGATCGGCGAGGCGATGGGCTCGCCGCTGGTGCTGACCGTGGTCAGGAGCCTGATCGCGGCGCTGATCATCGGCCTGATCCTGATCGCGGCGTCCTTCGGCAAGCCGATGCTGGCGAAGAACGGCGATCCCGATGCACCGGGAAGGCATTGGCCGCGCGGCATGGCGATCACCTTGCGGGTCCTCGGCGCCGGTCTCATCCTCACCGCGCTGACGGGGTATGTCGGGCTCGCGCGCTTCGTCGCCACGCAGCTCATCATCACCGGTGCGGTCGTCGTCACCATGTATGTCGGCCTGCTCTCCGGCAAGGCGATATCCAGGCAGGAAAGCTTCGGCGATACTTTCTTCGCGCGCTTCCTGACACGCCGCTTCAAGCTCGGGCCGGTGGCGATCGACCAGGCCGGGCTGGTCGTCGGCCTTGCCATCTATGCGGTGGCGCTTCTCGTCGGCATCCCGCTGATCCTGCTGCTCTGGGGTTTCCACGTGCAGGACCTGCAGCTTCTCGCCTACCGGCTGTTCACCGAGGTCAGGCTTGGCGGCATCAGCATCTCGCTGCTCGGCATCTGCACCGGCATTCTGCTGTTTGCCGGCGTCTACCTGCTGACGCGCTGGCTGCAGCGCTGGCTCGACGGCAATGTGATGGCCAGAAGCCATGTCGATCTTGGCGTACGCAATTCGGTCAAGACCGGCATCGGCTATCTCGGCGTCGGCATCGCGGCGATCATCGGTGTTTCGGCGGCCGGCATCGATCTGTCGAGCTTCGCGCTCGTTGCCTCCGCACTTTCGGTCGGTATCGGTTTCGGCCTGCAGAACATCGTCTCCAACTTCGTCTCCGGCCTGATCCTGCTCGTCGAACGGCCGTTCAAGGTCGGCGACCATGTCGTATCAGGCACGGCCGAAGGCATCGTCAAACGCATTTCGGTGCGCGCCACCGAGATCGAGACCTTCCGCAAGCAGTCGATCATCGTGCCGAATTCGGAGTTGATCAACGGCCTCGTCGGCAACTGGACGCACCGCAACAAGATCGGCCGCTCGGAAATTCCGGTTTCCGTCGCCTACAACGCCGATCCGCAGCAGGTGATGGACATCCTGCTGGAACTGACGGCCAAGATACCGCTCGTCATGCGCAATCCGGAGCCGCATGTCGAATTCCTGCGCTTCGGGCCCTATTCGCTGGATTTCGAGCTGCGTTTCTTCCTCGCCGATATGGGTGACGGCATGGCGGTGCGCAACAATCTCAGGATCGAGATCCTTAAGCGCTTCAAGGCCGAGGGCATCGAGATCCCGCTGCCACAGACCGATCTTACCATCCATCGAGAGGCTCGTCCCGCGCTTGCGGATGCGGGCAGGGATCAAGCCAACGAGCAGGAAAACGCGGCGGACACGCCCATGGAGGAGGAAGAGCAGCCGGTGCGGCAATTGCGCAGCAAGACGGCAGAAGTCAATCGGAAAGGCTGAACGGGTCATTCAGCCATCATTCACAGCTATATGTGCATGATCTCCACTATCGGGATCGCTGCCGGGGGCAGCACCGATCGTTCGAGGGGAGGGCGCGCCAGCGCCGCCGCACATGATGGCAAGATTTGCCGCCGTTCTGCTTGTCCCGCTGCTTGCCGCACCCGCGGCTGAAGCGGCATCCATCACCAACACCGACCCAGCCGCCGTCGTGCTCGTCATCACCGAGAGCGGCCAGCGCGTCGAGGTCGTGGTCGATGCCGGCGCTTCGGAAAACCTCTGTGCTTCTGGCTGCTTCATGACAACGCCCGACGGCGACCGCATCGGGCTCGACGGCGGCGAGACGATCGACATCGTCAAGGGCTCGGCCGTCTTCAAGTAGCGCCTGTCCCGATGAATGCGCTCAAGCCTCTCGGGGATTGGCAACAGTTTCCGGCCGGGCAACCGGGCGCGTCAGCCACATGATGGCCAAGAATGCGGCAACGGCGACGGTGCTGAGCAAAGCAGCGATCGACAGCGACCACGATACGCCCATATTGCCCATCAGGAAGGCGAGCGCGAACGGCGCCATCGAGGAGACGACGAGACGGACCGACATGATCTGTCCTTGCCGCCGGCCGTAGCCATCGCTTCCGAAGAGCGCGAGCGGCAAGGTTCCGTAGACGATGCTGTTAAGGCCCGAGCCGAGACCGAAGACGACGGCAAAGAGTAGCGCGCCGGGCACCGAGGGTGCCGTGGCGATGAGGATGACAAGGGCTGTCGGCAGCAGGATGGCGCAGATGATCGCCAGCATCACTTGCGACAAGCTCTCGCCAAAGACCATGTTGATGAGGCGGCTCAGCACCTGTGACGGACCGAAGAGCGTTCCGACCACCACTGCCATGGCGCCGAGGCCGAGTGCCGACATTACGGGCACCATGTGAACCAGAAGCGCCGAGTTCACAAAGCTCTCCAGAGCAAAGCCCGTCACCATCAGGATAAAGGCCGGCCTGCGCAACGACGGAGGTAGGCTCGGCTCGACGCGTTTTGCGACCCCCTCTCCGGTCCGTCTCCTGGTTTGGCTGACGCCACGGGAGAGCCAGGCATGAATGGGAAGGCAGACCACGAGATTGAGCGCGGCGAAGATCAGATAGACTTCCTGCCATGAGAGATGCGCATGCAGCGCCGTGGTAATCGGCCAGAAAATGGTCGAGGCGAAGCCGGCGATTAGGGTCAGATAAGTGATGCTGCGCTGAGCGACCTGCGGCCTGATCTGCACGAGCAGAGCGAAGGCTGCGCCATATTGCACCAGGTTCGAGGCGATCTCGATGCCGATCAATGCCGCGACGAAAGCGATCTTTCCCGGCGCGAAGGCGCAGGCGACGAGGGCGGCGGCGGCAATCGCCGAGCCCGAAGTCATGATCCTGCCTGCGCCGAAGCGATCGATCCACGTGCCCATGAGAGGTGCGGCCAGGCCGCCGATCAGAAGGGCCGCGGAGAGCGCGCCGAAGATCCATTCCGATGACCAGCCTAGATCACGAGCCATGTCGGGGGCGAGGATGCTGAAGCTGTAATAGAGCGATCCATATCCGATGATCTGCGTCAGTCCGAGCGCGGCAATGGCCGCTACTGGCGGTCGTTCGGTGCTGACGATTGTCATAGGGATCTGAGGCTCACGCGCTGTTCAAGCTTTTCGACTTCTTCCTTCCGCTCGCTGTAGCGGTCGGTCAGATAGTTCGAGGCATCACGGGTCAGCAGCGTGAACTTCACCAATTCCTCGCAGACGTCGACGACGCGGTCGTAATAGGACGAGGGTTTCATACGGCCGTCCGCGTCGAATTCCTGGAAAGCTTTGGCAACCGAGGACTGATTGGGAATTGCGATCATCCGCATCCACCGTCCAAGGATGCGGAGCTGGCTTACCGCATTAAAGGACTGGGAGCCGCCGGAGACCTGCATCACCGCCAGCGTCTTGCCTTGCGTCGGCCGGACGGATCCCACCGACAATGGAATCCAGTCGATCTGCGCTTTCATGATGCCGGTCATCGCGCCATGACGTTCTGGGCTGACCCACACCTGGCCTTCAGACCATGCCGACCATTCGCGCAACTCCTGAACTTTTGGGTCGTTCGCCGGCGCCGCATCAGGCAGCGGCAGACCTTCGGGATTGAAGATGCGCACTTCGCAGCCGAAATATTCGAGCAGCCGTGCCGCCTCCTGTGCGAGGAAGCGGCTGTAGGACACTGTTCGCAGCGAGCCATAAAGGATGAGGATGCGCGGCTTGTGCGTTGAGAACGCCGGTCTGAGCGCATCCATATCAGGTTGACGCAGATGCATCGGCGATACGGCAGGCAGATCAGACAATGCGCTTGCCTCCGGCATCGAGCACTTTCTCGCCGTCTTCCTTGGTGAAGGCGCCCTGATGCGTTTCCGGTAGGATTTCGAGGACGACTTCGGAAGGCCGAGCAAGGCGCGTGCCGATCGGGGTGATGACGAATGGGCGATTGATCAGGATCGGGTCTTTCAGCATCGCATCGAGCAGTTGCTCGTCGGTAAGATCCGGGTTGTCGAGGCCGAGCTCCGCATAGGGCGTGCCCTTTTCGCGGATCGCTTCGCGAACGCTCAAACCTGCATCCGCAATCACCTTGATCAGCTGCTCGCGCGACGGCGGGTTTTTCAGATATTCGATCACGTTGGGCTCAATGCCGGCGTTCTGGATCATCGCCAGCGTGTTACGCGAGGTGCCGCATTCAGGGTTGTGATAGATCGTAGCATCTATAGTCATAAGGCGGATTCCGTCTTGGTGAGGTTTTCAGGATTTCGGGCTTCCATCAGCAGCCATCCCGCAAGCATCAGCGCCAGCAAGGCGCCGATGACCTCAGCGGCGATAAAACCCGGTAGATCGATTGGGCGGATGCCGGAAAAGGTGTGCGTCAGCGATCGAGCAATCGCGACGGCGGGATTGGCAAAGGAGGTGGAGGCGGTGAACCAGTAGGCGGCGGTGATATAAAGGCCGACCAGCCATGCCACGGCATCGGCGCGAAAGCGCACACCGGCGAAGATGACGAAGACGAGGCCGAAGGTTGCAGTCACTTCAGAGAGCCATTGCGCGCCGCCGGTGCGCACGGTTTCCGATGCCTGCAGCAGAGGAAGGTCGAACATCGTATGGGCGAGCATCGTTCCGGCAATGCCGCCGGCGATCTGCGCGGCGATATAGGCGAGAACGGAAGAGACAGGTAGTTCGCGCCGGAGCGCAAACACCAGCGACACGACCGGATTGAAATGTGCCCCGGAAATCGGGCCTAAGATCGTGATGAGGACGACGAGGATTGCCCCCGTTGCCAGCGTATTGCCGAGCAGCGCAAGCGCGGTATCGTCCGTCAAGCTATCCGCCATGATGCCGGAGCCGACGACGGTTGCCACGAGCAACAGCGTGCCGAGCGCTTCGGCGACCATTCGTCGAGACAGCGGGAACACCGGCGCGCTCATGCCGGCAGGCTCCGGACCATCAGGGCGGCCGATGCCGGACACAGGCTCGCTGCCTGCCTCGTCGTCAGGATCTCGGTTGGCGCTTCATCGCGGGGGATCGGACGAAAGCCAAGCGATTGAAAGAAGGGGGCGGCTGTTTCTGTCAACAGATAGGCTGCAGTTGCGCCTTCCCTTTGCGCCTGATCGAGCAGGCCAAGGGTGATCGCATGGCCGAAGCCAAAGCCTTGCTGATCGGACAGCACGACAATGGAACGCAGGAGTGCGGTCTCGCCATGAAGCTCCAGCCCGCCGAAGCCGACAGTTTGGCCGCCACGCGAAAACCGATAGAAGCTTCGGCCGGCGTCTGTGAGGTCATCGACCGGAAGTCCGGCGCCTGCGAGCGCGACGCGAAGGCTGTCGTCGTGCCCCACCAAGGCCTGTTGGTTCAAATCCAAACTCATCAGCTCGCCTTTGGCTGTTTGATGCTGGCGCCTTCCATCGTGCCGATCTGGCGCAGGTGCGATTCCAGGGCGAGCTTGTCGATCGAGGAAAGAGGCAGGCTCAAAAAGGCACTGATTCGGTTTTTCAGGAAGCGGGCGGCCTGTGCGAAAGCACGGCCCTTGTCGACTTCGCTGCCCTCGACGGCAGCGGGATCCTCGACGCCCCAATGAGCGGTCATCGGGTGACCGATCCAGACCGGGCAGGCCTCGCCGGCAGCGCTGTCGCAGACAGTAAAAATGAAGTCCATCTCCGGAGCGCCCGGCTCGGCGAACTCGTCCCAGCTCTTCGAGCGGAAGCCGCTTGTTGGATAGCCCTGCGCCGCAAGCTCCTTCAGCGCATAGGGATTAACCCCGCCCTTCGGCTGACTGCCGGCTGAATAAGCCTTGAATCGACCCTTGCCTTCGGTCTCCAGAATGGATTCAGCCAGGATCGAGCGGGCAGAATTGCCCGTGCAGAGAAAGAGCACATTGTAAACGCGGTCAGTGGTCATTGCAGTTTCTCCTCCATTTTAGGGGCGCAGCAGGCCGCAACCTCCGCGGCAGGTGCGCAGATTTCCGGGTGTCCGGAACAGCAATCTTCCATCAGGAAGCGAACCAAGCCGCCAAGCGCTTCGTAGTTCGCGGTGTAAATGATCGACCGCGATTCACGCTGCTGTGCGATCAGCCCGGACCGTTCCAGCTCCTTCAGATGGAAGGAGATATTGGATGGCGAAACCTCCGCCTTCTCAGCGATCGCGCCTGCCGCCATGCCATCAGGGCCGGAAACTACAAGCATGCGGACGATCTGAAGACGGGTTTCCTGGGAGAGCGCGCCGAATGCATTGAGGGCTTGACGTTGATCCATATTTCAATAATCCTTGAAACGTTGAAATTAGGATTAGCGTAAGTGAACGTCATCGACAACAGCAAAATTCAAGAGAACGACATCGATCTCGGCCTGCTGCTCAGTGTGCTTGCCGGCGCCAAGGCTTCTCCGCTGATTTTCTATTATGACGGCAAGGCGGTGAAACCCGGCTATCATGTCACCGAGGTCAAGGCCGGCCAATTCTCAGGCCTGGATTGCGGTGCCAATCCCGAAGCGTGGGCGGAAATCTTCATCCAGCTCTGGGATATCGAGGAAGGCGACCGCACGCATATGCCGGCCGGCAAGTTCCATTCCATCATCCGCAAAGTGACGGAGCATGTGCAACTAGACCGCTCGGCGAAGCTCACCTTCGAAGTCAGCGACGGCGTGCGGCCGATGCAGCTCTATTGCGCGGCGATGCCGGTTCTCAGTGCGGGCGCCGTCCATGTTACGCTTTCGCCGCGACCGGCAAGCTGCAAGCCGCGCGACCGCTGGCTGGCAGAGGAAACCAGCAAGGCGGCGGCCTGCTGTGCGCCGCAAGCGGCAACGAGTGGATGCTGCGCGTAAGGACACATAAGATCGGGTGCCGGCGAGAATGCCTGCACGGCGTGGTCAATCAGCCCGGTATCGGTGAGACACCGTCCGATCGCGCCGAATTGCTGCGGGCGATCGAGACACATTTCCTGTGCGCGCTGGGTTTGCCGTCAGGCATTGATTGAGGGCTGGGCATCCCACGATCTGAGCACCCGCATCGCTCGAAGCGTCACCCATCGCGAGGGCTTGCCTTCCTCGTCATCGACCTCGAACCACACCCGACCGGCAGGGCTCTCGTCGGGCTGCCAGGGGCTTCCTCCAATCTCATTCGGCAGCCTGCAGTTCACCCGATTGACCGTCGCCGGCAGCAGCGCTTTCCGAAGCGGCTGGCAGTCGCCACCCCTTGACCAATCCGTAGACGGCCGGAATGACGATCAGCGTCAGCAGCGTCGAAGACACCATGCCGCCGATCATCGGCACGGCGATGCGCTGCATGATCTCCGATCCGGTTCCAGTTCGCCAGAGGATCGGAACGAGACCTGCCATGATGGCGACGACGGTCATCATCTTCGGTCGAACGCGCTCGACCGCGCCGACCATGATCGCTCTGTTAAGGTCCAACTTCGAGAAGGCGCGGCGTTCCTTTTCGCAGGCCTCTCGCTGCTCCTTCAGGGCGTGGTCGAGATAGATCAGCATGATTACGCCCGTCTCCGCCGCAACGCCCGCGAGCGCGATAAAGCCGACGGCGACCGCCACCGAGGCGTTGAAGCCCAGCCACCACATCAGCCAGATGCCGCCAACGAGCGCGAATGGCAAGGACAGCATGACGATCATCGTTTCCGTCAGCGCCTTGAAGTTGAGATAGAGCAGCAGGAAGATCAGCGCCAGCGTCAGCGGGACGACAACGGCGAGCCGCGCCTTGGCCCGTTGAAGGTACTCAAACTGACCGCTCCAGGCGACCGAGTAGCCGAGCGGCATCGTCACCTTCTCGGCGACGGTCTGCTGAGCCTCCGCGACATAGCCGCCGAGATCGCGGTTGGTGATGTCGACGTAGATGTAGACGGCGAGCTGACCGTTCTCCGTACGAATGGTCGTCGCGCCGCGGGTCAGCTTGACGTCGGCCACTTCACCGAGAGGCACCGTTCCTCCGCCCGGTAGCGATATCAGCACATCCCTGGCGATAGACTGCGGATCGCTTCGGGACGCCCGTGGATATCGTATGGCCACGCCATAACGCTCGCGGCCTTCGACGGTCGATGTCACAACCTCGGATCCGAGCGCCATGCCGACGACGTCCTGAATGTCGTTGATGGTCAGCCCGTAGCGGCCGAGCGCCGTCCTGTCCGGGACGATGTCGAGATAGTAGCCGCCGATCACGCGCTCCGCATATGCGCTCGACGTTCCGGGGATCGTTTTCAGCACGGTCTCGATCTGCCGGGCGACCTTCTCCATTTCACCGAGATCGGTGCCGTAGACCTTGACGCCGACCGGCGTCCTGATCCCGGTAGACAGCATGTCGATGCGGGCGCGGATCGGCATCGTCCAGGCATTGGAGACGCCGGGAAATTGCAGAGCAGCGTCCATCTGCTGCTTCAGGCTTTCGGTGGTGACCCCCGGCCGCCATTCCGACTTCGGCTTTAGCGTGATGATCGTCTCGAACATTTCCGTGGGGGCCGGGTCGGTGGCGGTCAGTGCACGACCCGCTTTGCCGAAGACGCTCTGGACTTCGGGGAAGGACTTGATGATCCGGTCCTGCGTCTGCATCAGCTCGGCCGCCTTGGTGACGGAGATGCCGGGCAGGGTCGTCGGCATGTACATCAGCGTGCCCTCGTCGAGATTGGGCATGAACTCGCTGCCGATGTGTTGCACGGGCCAGACGGAGACCGAAAGGATTGCAAGGGCCGCAAGGATGGTCAGCGTCTTCACCCGCAGTACGCCCGAGATGACGGGGCGGTAGATCCAGATCAGGAACCTGTTCAACGGGTTCTTGTGCTCGGGGACGATACGGCCACGGACGCAGAGAACCATCAATGCCGGCACCAGCGTCACCGACAGCAGTGCTGCCGCCGCCATCGCAAAGGTTTTGGTGAAGGCGAGCGGACCGAAGAGGCGTCCCTCCTGCGATTCTAGTGTGAAGATCGGCAGGAACGAGACGGTGATGATCAGCAGGCTGAAGAACAGCGCCGGACCGACTTCGCTCGCCGCCTCGACGAGGATTTCTACGCGTGGCTTGTCGGGCGGCGCGCGTTCGAGATGCTTGTGGGCGTTCTCAATCATCACGATCGCCGCATCGATCATCGCGCCGATGGCGATGGCGATGCCGCCAAGGCTCATGATGTTCGCCCCGAGTGCGAGCATCCGCATGGCGATGAAGGCGATCAGGATGCCGACAGGCAACATGATGATGGCAACCAGCGCACTGCGCACGTGGAGAAGAAAGGCGATTGTCACCAGCGCCACGACGATCGATTCCTCGATCAGCGTCCCTTTCAGGGTCTCGATGGCGGACTCGATCAAGGTCGAGCGGTCGTAGACCGGAACGATCTCGGTGCCATCAGGAAGGCCGCCCTTGACGGAATCCAGGCTCTTCTTGGCGTTGTCGATGACCGTCAAAGCGTTGGCCCCGAACCGCTGCAGGACGATGCCGCTTGCGACCTCGCCTTCGCCGTTCAATTCGGTGATGCCGCGCCTTTCGTCCGGAACGAGTTCCACCCTGGCGACGTCGCTGAGCTTCAGCGGCACGCCGTTCTGGCTCTTCAGCACGATGCTCTCGATGTCGGGTATACCCTTCAGATAGCCGCGCCCGCGCACCATGAACTCGAACTCGGAGAGTTCGACGGTACGGCCGCCGACGTCCGTGTTGCTTGCGCGCACCGCATTGGCGATGTCGTCGAGCGAAACGCCCTGCGCCTTCAGCCGGGCCGGATCGACGACGATCGAATACTGCTTCACGAAGCCGCCGACGCTCGCGACCTCCGAGACGCCTTCGGATTTCGAGACCGCGAAGCGCACCATCCAGTCCTGCAGCGATCGCAGTTCGGCGAGCGACAGCTCCTTGGCGACGACTGCGTACTGGTAGACCCAGCCGACTCCTGTCGCGTCTGGGCCGAGCGTCGGGGCGACGCCCTGCGGCAGACGGCTCTGGGCGGCGTTCAAATATTCCAGCACGCGGCTGCGCGCCCAATAAGGATCGGTGCCGTCGTCGAAGATGACGTAGACGAAGGAAACGCCGAAGAAGGAGAAGCCCCTGACGACCTTCGACTTCGGCACTGTCAGCATCGACGTCGTCAGCGGATAGGTCACCTGGTCCTCGACAACCTGCGGGGCCTGGCCGGGATATTCGGTATAGACGATGACCTGGATATCGGAGAGATCGGGAATGGCGTCGAGCGGCAGGGACCGCAGGGCGTAGACGCCGCCTGCGACGGCGAGTGCTGCGCCGACAAAGATCAGGACGAGATTGTGGGCGGACCACGAGATGACGCGAGAGATCACGGCTTGGCCTCCTCTTGCGTCATGGCGCTGAGCGCCGAGCTGAGATTGCTTTCGGCGTCGAGCAGGAAATTGCCGGCCACGACCACCTTGTCGCCGACGGCCACGCCCTTGGTGATTTCTGTCTGGTTCTCGCCCCGGACTCCGAGCGTCACGTCCTTCGGCTCGAATTGACCATCGCCTTTGTCGATGAACACGACCCGGCGATCGCCCGTATCGATGACGGCGCTGTTGGGGACGGCAATGACAGGTTTTGGTGCTCCGGCCTGGATCTCGACGTTGGCATACATGTTGGCCAGCAGTACGCCGTCCGGATTGGGAAGCTCGATGCGGACCTTCGTCGTTCGCGTCTGTATGTCGACGTCGGGATAGATCAGGTCGACGACACCCTTGAACGTCCGGCCGGGAAGACTTCTGACCGTTACGTTCACCTCGGCTCCGCTGCGGACCGATGCCAGATCATATTCCGGCACGCCTGATATCACCCAGACGTTGGAGGTATCGGCGATGCGGAACAGCACGTCGCCGGGTTTGGCCATCATGCCTGCCGTCGCCATGCGTTCGAGGACGACCCCATCGCGCGGCGCGACATATCCGATGCTGGCCGGCACCTGCCGGCTCCGCGCGATCGTATCGATCGCCTCCTGGGGAACGCCGAGGTTTTTCAGGCGCAGAGCGGAGCCTACATCTCCGTTCCCGCGGCCGTCATTTCTCCCGGCCGCGTATTCGGAGGCGGCGGTGGCGATGTCCTTCGAATAGAAGCTGAAGAGGTTCTGGCCTTTCCTTATGCGGTCACCGGTGGTGACATTGGCGACGTCGTCGACGAACGAATCCGTCCGCATCGAGATGACGCTGACGAGCCGCTCGTCGAGGACAATGGTGCCAGGCACCTCGATCTTCCTGACGATGCTGGCCATCTCGGCGGTCGCGGTCTTGACGCCCGTGCGCTGCAGTTTGCCGAGCGAGACCTTGACGGTCGAGGCGTCGCCCTGATCACCCTCGTAGACCGGGATATAGTCCATGCCCATCGAGTCCTTTTTCGGCACCTTCGACGTGTCGGGCAGGCCCATCGGGTTTCGATAGTAGAGAAGTTTTCCTGTCGCCGGCGCGGTTGCTGACGATGTCGTGGTCGTTTCCGTTTCGACCGGTTTTGGTGCTGCGGCGTCGGCGAAGCTCACATCCTCATTCGCATGCACGGCGACGAATGGCCGGCCATCCTCTGTGTTCTTCGGCGTCGCAGAGAATTGCGGGAGGCCGTCAGGATGGCGATAGTAAATGATCGCGCCGGTTGGCACGGCCAAGGAAGCTGCCGGCGTAGCGAGCGCCGTTTCGGCGAAGGAAAGGCCGAGCTGTGCGCCAAGATCTTTCGTGCCAGCCCAATAGCCTCCCCCGCCGACCAATACGGCAAGGGAGAGCGTGGCCGCCACACGCGCTGGCGTGTTCACGGCGCTGCCTTGAGGACGAGTTCGCCCTCGATGGTGTCCGGCTCGCCCTGGACTTTGGCGGCAAGCTTGAAGCGCCAGCCACCCGCCATGGTAAAGTCCGCCTTGAAGGCATAGATACCGGGTTCCGTGGAGGCGGTGGCCTCGACGGGTGTCGTCATCATTTCCATGCCCGCGGGAGCCATGTCCATGCGGGTGGTGAAGATGACCGCGTCGGGAACGGGCTTGCCCGTGCGCTTGTCAACGAGGCGGACGGAGACCGGCGATCCCTGGCCCTGCTTGACGTCGGTCGAAACCGGCTGGAATTCGTAGTCCTGTGGCGCGGCGAAGGAGGCTGTGGCGGAACCGACAATCAGCACGCCGGCGAGGAGCATCGCTCCCGCGGAAAAGGTGGTCTTGTTCATGATATTTGATCTCATTGGGATAGGCGCTCAGACCGCATCCTCAGTCATGAATTGATTGCCGCAGGTCCCTGAAAGATGCGCGAAGCATCCGCCGTGAACCGTAGACGTGTTTCAGGAATGACTTGAGATCAAGCTTTCGGAGGTCGGGCCGGAGGCTCGACATAGGCGGGCGTCAGTTGCGACGCCAGAACGAGGTCATAGCGATGGGACAGCCAGGAGATCGCAAATGACCAGCCGTGGACGTCGGGCGCGTTGGCGAAGATCGAGGTCGTGCAGACCAATGCCAGCGGGCAGCCCTTTGCGCAGTCCGGCTTGACGGACTGCTGTTCGGGGCAGCACGGCATCTGCTCCGCCATCTGCATGCCGGCCATCGTGGCGCTCATGCCATCGGTCATCGCCGGATCAGAAGAGGCCATTGCACTGCTCGCCAACCCGATGCTCATCGGACCGATAACGATCGCGAGCATAGCGATGGCAAGCAACAGACGATGGACGGCCCGCAGGAAATTCATGGGCGGAATACTGGCATGCCGGTTCCGGAATTGGAAGCAGGCTCACGGAGATGTGTTGCAGGCGTCGAGACGGCCTGGGGGCTGGGCATCCCACCATCGGAGCACCCGCATCGCCCGGAGCGTCACCCACCGCGAGGGCTTGCCTTGCCCGTCATCGACCTCGAACCACACCCGACCGGCAGGGCTGTCGTCGAGCGGCCAACGGCCGTCCTGCAAGCGCCGGGGAAGAAGGTGGTCGATCGCCTCGCCGAGGCGCCGATCGGGGTCGGCGCCGGTCAGGATCGCGCTGGCGCGGAAATAATCGAGCGCGCGCAAAATGTCGTAGCGCCAGCGGTTCGGATGCAGGAGGCGCAGGAAGCGCTCGTCGGCCGGCTCGCCGGTGCCAAGGCGGCGGAAGAGGTTGCGGGCCAGCAGGAATTCCTCGCCGGTCCTGCGCGCCTCTCGAGACCGATGCGTGCCGCCGGTCGATCTCTCGTATTCCAACAATCCTTCCAGCACGTTGATGGTGCTGGCGAAGGAGGAGCGGACAGAGCCGCGAGCCCGCTCGCAGTTCCAGCCGCCGTCGTCGAGGCGCTCGCCGATGAGCCTTTCTACGATGGGCGAGATGTCGACGCCGAAATAGGCGCCGTCGGCAACGGTGCGGCCGTTGATGCACTCCTCGACTTCGCCTTCCCAATAGGGCTGGCCGCCTTCTTCCCAACGGGCGTTGGCGCCGACCAGTTTGACGGTGCGCCTGGCGCCGCCGCAGGCGGGATCGAGACCGAACTCGCGCAATTGCGACAGCGAGAAGGTCGTGGCCGTCCACGGCTGGCCACGCTCCTTCCACTCGTGCGGGTCGAAACCGGCGGGCAGGAAGGCGCCGCCTGCCCATTGCCCGTCCTCGTCCTGACAGGAGAGCAGCCTGGCGCCCCAGCCCTCGGTCTCGACTTTGGCCCGCTCAGCCATCCATTCCCGCTCGGGGCCGTCGAGCAGGTCGCGCATCACCTGCCATCGGATCGAGGGGTCGGAGTCGAGAAGCCATTCGATCACCGGGTCGGATTGGATCATGGGCGAACCTGTCGGCGGGTCGGGGTCGATGGCTTGTTTATAATCGCTTCGGCCGAGCGGTGCCAGCCAGATGGGCTGGTCGGCGGCGCCACCAATAGCGCCTTCGGCTTCCGCAGCAACCGCTCGCTGGCGCTTGCCATGCTGCGGCCGGATTGCGCCAGGGAAGGCACGAAACCGAAGATCAAAACGTCGGTTCGACCTATAATGCGACGGTTGTCGGCGAAAGCCCGTGCGACGCCGAGAATGCGGCGCTTCCCGCCCGATTTCTTAATCATATCTGCAAAGAAATCGGAGGCGGCCACATCGGGCCGCGTCTTCGTATATATCGAAACGCGCCGATTAATAATTATTCAAATCAATCGATGTATCGGTTTGATCCGGGGACAGATTTTACATCAAAGGTTTGCTATGGCGTTTCTAGGTATTTCAGGGATGCAATATTCCGGGGAAATGTTTGCGGGTGCGCGTATTCTTGTCGCGGAAGATTCCAACGTATTCACTTCGATGATCAGCAAACGTCTCAAAGAGCTGTTCGATATCGATGTCGAGATCTGCCGCAGCTTCGAAGATCTGCAGGTTTCCTACGACAAGTCTTCCGATCCGATCACGCTGGCGATCTCGAACATCAACCTGCCCGGCGCCGAAAACGGCGAAGCGCTCGAATATCTGGTCGATCTCTCCATACCCACAATCGTTTTCACCGGCACCTTCCATGAAAACATGCGCGACAAGCTGATGGCCAAGGATATCGTCGACTATATCCTCAAGGACAACATCTTCGCCGTCGACCTGCTGGCGGAATCGATCTGCCGCTTCCTCACCAATCATCGCCACCACGTGCTGATCGTCGACGATAGCGCGACTGCGCGCGCTCTGCTGTCGAGCCGGCTGAAGCGCTACAATTTCCGTGTCAGCGTCTCCGAGAGCGGCGGCAAGGCGCTGGAGATCCTGAAGGCCAACCGCGATATCGGCCTTGTCATTACCGACTACAACATGCCTGACATCGATGGCTTCGAACTGACGCGGCGCATCCGCGCCAATATCGGCTCGCACGAGTTGCGCATCATCGGCGTTTCCTCCTCCTCGAACCGGCTGCTTTCGGCACGATTCCTCAAGGCCGGCGGCAATGATTTCATGCTGCGTCCCTTCATCGACGAGGAGTTCTACTGCCGCGTCAACCAGAACCTCGATACGCTGCTGCAAATTCAATCGATGCGCAAGGAGCGGGCGGTTGCCTGACGGCCCTTCCAGCATCGGTATCGCCAGGGGAGCGGAAATGACAGTCGGGGACAGTCGTCGAATTTTTGCAATTGCAGGTGATGTCGCCGTTATTTGTCCCCTTCACGTGCGCAGGCCTCTCGGTTATCGTCCCCGCCGGGGAGAGGGCCGAGTCGCGCCCGTCAGACGCATGGGGGATTAGCGGCTGTGGCGTTTCAAGCGGATTTTCAGCGGGATGGCATCGGGTTACGTTCCGGCGGACTCAAGATACTTCTGGTTGAAGATTCCCGGATGTTTTCCGCGGTGCTCTGCCACCGGTTCCAGACAGAGCTCGGCCTTGCCGTCAAATCCTGCCCGTCGCTGAAGGCTCTTCGCAAGGAACTTGCCGACGACGCTCACGGCTACACCATGGCCGTCGTTGATCTCAACCTACCGGATTCGCCCTATGGCGAAGCGCTCGACTGCACGATCGAGCACGATATCCCGGCGATCGTCTTCACCGCGACATTCGATCTCAACACGCGCAACAAGATCATGGAGCGCAATGTCATCGATTACGTGCTGAAGGACAATGAATTCGCGCTCGACAATCTGGTCGCCACCGTGCGGCGGGCGATCTCCAACCGCAAGACGCGGGTGCTCGTCGTTGACGATGTCGTTTCGGCGCGCCAGGTGCTCGTTGACCTCCTGAAGGCACAACAATATCTCGTCGTCGAGGCAAATTCGGGGCTCGAGGCGCTGGCAGCGCTCGAGGCCTACAGCGATATCGAGCTCGTCGTCACCGATCACCACATGCCCGATATGAGCGGCTACGAGCTGACGCGGCGCATCCGCCATCGTTTCGGTTCGGACAGGCTGCGCGTCATCGGCGTTTCCTCCTCCAACGACCGGATGCTTTCGGCAAGTTTCCTCAAGGCCGGCGCCAGCGATTTCGTCTACAGGCCCTTCGTTGCCGAGGAACTGCAATGCCGCATCGCCAACAATGCCGAAACGCTGGCGCAGATGCGGCAACTGAGGGCAGCGGCGGCCTGCGACTATCTGACCGGCCTCTATAACCGCCGCTATTTCTACGACAACGGCCCGAAACTGGTGAACGAGTGCCTGCGGCTGAAGGTGCCGAGTTCCGTCGCCATTCTCGACATTGATCATTTCAAGCGGCTGAACGACACCTATGGCCACGAGATCGGCGACAAGGTGCTGAAGGCTGTCGCAAACAGGCTGTTTACGATCTTCGAGGGCAGCGACAATCTTCTCTCGAGGCTCGGCGGCGAGGAATTCGCCATCCTCTTCCCGCAGATGGATTCGGCAGCCGCGACCAAGCTCTGCGACGAGATCCGCTCGGACATTTCGCGACTGAAGGTCACGGCCGACGACGAGGAACTCGGCGTCACGATTTCGATCGGCATTGCCGAGATCGCCGGTTACGAGACCTTCGAGAATTACCTGAACGCCGCCGACCAGTTTCTCTACATGGCCAAACACAGGGGCCGCAACCAGGTCTACTCCGACGCCAGGATGACGGAAGAGGCGGCGCAATAGCGGGCGCCTAATCTCAGTTCGCTTCTCTCGAAAACGCGAGCTGAAATGCGCCTGCGTGGGCGGTGCCGGTGGCGTTCCGTTGGGCCTTGTTTCCAAAAAACCTGTTGACGATGGCGATGGCAGTATGGGGATCGGTCAGGTCCCTGTTGTGAACCAGACGTTGCAGTCAGATTCCAGCGCGTCGCCGTGGAACAAATGCCTGAACCGCAGGTTCAGTAGATTCAACCGAAAAACGGAGGCGCGCGAGAGGCTGTAGCTGTACGCTCGTCGAGCCCAGCCAACGCGGCGCCGTCAGCATTTTCGCCATCCCATGAAGCCGGTGTCCCTTGGCCGCGAGACGGCGAGAAATGAACGAGCGACAGGCGGAACTTCCGCGCATTCTCGTGGGGTTTGGATGCGCTTGCGGCGAGACTGTGAAAGGAAAAGTCAATGCGAATCCTAGCTGCATTGATCTTTGCGATGGTCGCATTTTCGAGTTCAAACGCTAATGGACAGGCAAATGAACAACCGTCTACCGACTCGGAACGCTGCACTGCATCGCCTGCAGATCAGAACAATCAGTCGGCAACCGGGGACGCCGGGAAGGCGGCCACGGACGGTTCGCTGTCGCAAAAGATGGACGATTGCCACGGTGTCCTGAAGCCGCCCCCGACCGGGGATAGCGAATTCAGCCAGCCCGCGCCTGAGGAAGGGAAGACACCGGTCATTCGGCCTGACAATCTACCCGGGCAGCAACAACCGAAGTGACGATTTTTGCCGCGGGACCGTTACTTGGCCCATCTGGCCGCGGCTGCGACGGCCTTTCTCAATGTCTCACGCGGCGACCGCCTGCCTTGCCGTCGCCATGGTCATCTTGCGCTCGGCGCGCTCCTGCTGCGGCGAGCGGTGGTAGAGTTCGCGATAACACTTGGAGAAATGCGAGGCCGAGACGAAGCCGCAGGCGACGGCGACTTCCACGACCGGCATGGAGGACTGTACCAGCAGGTGGCGTGCGCGGTCGAGCCGGATTTCCAGATAGTAGCGAGCCGGCGAGCGGCCCATCTCCTGGCGGAACAGCCGTTCGATCTGGCGGCGCGAGAGGCCGGCGCCGTCGGCGATCTCGATCAGCGACAGCGGCTCGGCAAGATTACCTTCCATCAGCTCGATGATCGACAGCACCTTGGCATTCTGCACGCCGAGACGGGCGCGCAAAGGCAGACGCTGGCGGTCGTGTGGGTTGCGCACGCGGTCGGTCAGGTGCTGCTCGCAGATGCGGTTGACAAGGCTTTCGCCAAAGTCCTCGCCGACGAGGTTCAGCATCATGTCGAGCGAGGCGGTGCCGCCGGCGCAGGTATAGAGATTGCCGTCGATCTCGTAGAGATCGGCATAGACCTCCGCCTGCGGGAAGGCTTCCGAAAAGCCGGGCAGGTTTTCCCAGTGGATGGCGCAGCGCTTGCCGTTCAGGAGGCCGGCCTGGGCAAGCACATGCGCACCCGTACAGAGGCTGCCGACGGCGACACCGCGATTGTAGCATTCACGCAGCCAGGCATTGACCGACTTGTTGTTGAACTGCTCGACATCGATGCCGGAACAGACGAGCACCATGCCCGGCCGGTTTTCACCGCCGAGATGGCGCCGCTCCTCGGCAAGCGAGGAATTTGCCTCGACGCCGATGCCGCAGGAGGAATAGACTTTTTCCCCGTCGACGGAGGTCAGCCGCCAGGTATAGGCCTGATAGCCGAGCATGCGATTGGCGATGCGCAAGGTGTCCACGGCGGCCGAAAAGGGCAGCATGGTGAATTGCGGTACCATAAAAAAGACTACCGAACGCTTCTTGATCTGCATCCTGTTCATAGCGAAATCCATGCTCGAGGGGCGATGACACATTCGTTGCGCGGAATGCGTCGCGCCGATGTCCTGAAAGCGACACTGGCATGGAAAAATGCGGCCGGGAAGAGCAAATATGCGACATCGCCGGCGATTTGGCCGGTCAAATCGCCGGAATGGCCGCGGGCAGGGAGAAGACAGGCTGATAGGCGACTGAAATTCAATGTTGAAAATGGCTTAGGAATGGACGCTCAGTTCACGAAAAAGGCGGCGTTGCACGAGGCAGGCGCCGCCCTTATCTTGGGAAGAATGTCGCATTCATTACATGGTCCGGTGTTTGTTGTCGTCCGTGCTCGGCCAGCCGATGTCTTTGCGAATGTCGAAGGGCATGGCTTCGATTTCGCGGGCCGTCTGCCAGCGCGTCCAGGCGAGCACAAGCTTACGGGCATAATGTGCCAGGTCGAAGCGGCTTTCACTGGAGGTGAGGGACTTACCACCACCGCGATAGGTGAGCGTGGTCATTTTCCGGTTCCTTTCTTGGGTCAGGGGCATGGTCGTCAATGGGAGGTTCGTCCATGTCCATGATCCTAATATGGGCTTTGAAAACTCATCATTCAAACGAATAGAACTTATGGATAACATCAGAGATATTGAATGATCGTGGCCTCCGCTGGGGTTGTTAGCAGCGCCGCGATCGACTGGGTGCGGACGCTTCCGCGAGACGGGACAACGTGGCCCCGGCAAGCGGAAGACCCTGGCATCACAATCATGCAACGTCGATCACGACCTTACCCGCAGCACGTCCAGATCGAAGCGCACCAGGAGCTTCGAGGCGCCAGTCGCTTTTAAAAGCGATACGCGGAGCTGCGGTCTTCTTGGGAGTCGAAAGCGAAGAAGACCGCGCCCATGGCCGCCGGAAGACGCCGATCGCCAGCAGGCGTTCCTGCAGCCCTTCAGCGCGTCGTCTCGACCGCGCGAACATCCGCTCGGCGAAAAGTCCGACCGCCGTCAGCCTAGGGGAGACGACGAACACCGGCAGCTTTCCCTGGGACAAGGCGTCCGCCCTCGTGCGAGAAGCTGCCGCCGTGAACTCGCCGGGAATCCTTGGGATTGCCTGAACGACGCCATCGATCCGTCTCCTCGTGGCAACCTCCCATGTCGCCAGACCGGCGTCCACTTCCTGGACGGCTATCGACGGCGGGCCGGGCGCTTTCTTCAACCATGACCGAACCTCCGGATCCTGCAGCAGCCGCACGAGATCGTCGACCTTCTGGGATCGTGGAGCCTCCTGAGCGTGAGCAACGGCCCACATCGTCAGAGCCAGAAAAAGCCCGGCGATCCATTTCATACCCTTGTCCCCTGCGAAGACCGGTCTCCAGTCCGACTTCAGGTCGACGTCCGGCCAGTTGCGGCGCTCCGGCTCGCGGAGCGCCTTGTCGACCCTGCTGTCGGCGTTCAGCGCCTTCTACGAGACCCGCTTCACGCCGGGCGGCTGCCACGTTCCTTTCCCAGCGGGCAGGATCGAAGGCGCTTCCGTCTTCGGCCAGTACAGGCGCATCACGAGATAGATCGTACCGTCCGGGGCCGGAAGCCAGTTGGCTTCCTTGTCCGCTCCGGGGCTGTCTTTCTGGACATATAGGGTGAGCGAGCCGTCCTCGTTCTTCTTCATCCCCGGCAACATCGGAGAGTTGATGAGGTAGCGATTGATTGGGTTCTTGACGAGGAACTGGCTCTTGCCGTCGTACATGGTCACGGACCAGAACGAATGCACTGGCGGCAACTGGCCCGGCGGGAAGGTGATCGTGTACTTGTGCTTGCTGCCGTCGAGCGGTTTCCCGCTCGCATCTGTTCGGGTGAAGGGGTACATGGCCTCTGCCGCATCGTTGCCATAGAGGCCTGCCTTGGCAGCGCCTGAGCGCATCAACCAATCGCCGTTGAAGAAGGCCTCGTCGCCAAGAAGCGAGCTGACGTTCCAGCCGTTGATGGGCTTGTTTCCGGTGGCCAGCCACTTATCGATCTTGTCGTCGCCCTGCTTCATGCCGACCAGCATTTCGGCCTTATGTTCGAGCGGCAGATCCTTGAACTCGAAGGTCTTGCCGGGACCGATGCCGATCCTTGCAAGCTTCGCACGGATGTCCTTGTCCCTTGACGTCTCCGGTACGAACTGCAGAGCCACGTCGAGATATTCGAAGAAGTTTTTCTTGATGCCGGCGGTGGTGGCGGGAAGGAACTCGATCGTCGGTGCGGCGGGCGGGGCGGGTTGCTTGAGGAAGGCCGAAAGCGGTTGCGCCTTGTAGCCGGCCTGCACCTTTTCCACGTTCGCCATATCTTCGGCGTCGATAAGCTGCGTCCGGAAGTTGGCGAATACGAACGGGGTGCTCGAGGTGAAGACCTGCTTGATGCCGTCGGGCTTCTCGCCTTTCCAGTCGGGTCCGACAACGAGATAGGAGCCCGGCTCGCTTCCCGTGGTGCGCGAGCCGATATAGCCGAAATTGTAGGTGTTGCCGTCGATGAGCTGGACCGAGTAATAGCGTTCCTTCTCGACCGTCGGCACCGAGATGACCATCGGTTCAGCACGCAAGTCCAGCCAGAGGATCGAGTAAGGCGTGTCGCTGTTCGGCGTGATGACTGCCGTGTCCGCCGGGCTGGCGACCTTATGCATGTTGTTGATCTCGTTGAACGGCGCCTTGAACTGTCCGGAGTTCCTATCGACAGCGAACTCCTGCATGACCGCATAATTCATCACCAGCGGCAGGCCGTAGATGAAGCCCTCTTCGGCGATGTCCTTTGCTTCCAGCAGGCTGGGCCATTCGGCCTTGTTCTGCGCAAGTACCGGGGTGGACTTGGCCGTTGCGGCGACGAGTGCGGCCATTGCGGCAGAGCGGAGCAGATCGCGTTTCGTGAGCATTTGAACGTCCTTTCGGTTCGCGGCGTGCGATCAGGCACGCGCAGGTGGCAGGAGAAGTGGGGCATGCGGCTGCGGACATCGATCGAACAGAGCAGACCGGAGTCCTGACCATGAGACGGTGTTATGCGACTACTTCGGAAACAGGAACGTCAACCCGAGACGGACGCCGAGCCCTTCGGGGCCATCGTCAGGAGCCGCCGCCCAGTATCGAAGTCCGGCCGTCAGGCTGATCGGCTGCTCGTTCACCTTGACCAGCTTGGAGACGGTCAGATTTATCGGCACCGACCAATCGTGCGCCTTCCAGTCGTACGTGGATTCCGTGTTCAGCGCGAACGTCCATGCAGTCGGCGTCGTGTAGGAGAGGAATGGCTGCATGTACGTGCTGCTGATGTCGTTCCGGTCGTCGTTGCCGGCGAACGACCAGATGTGGTTGGCCAGCACGCCATAGGTCCAGGGGCCGTCCTGCTTCAGCGCGACGATGGTCGGCCCTGCTCCCCATTTCTCGCCGCCGAGCAGATCGTCGGTCGCGGTCGGGATCAGGAAGACAGGTCCCGCGCCCCAGACGAGGCCGCCATCGGTCGGCTTGGCAGGCGATAGGAAGAAACTCTGAACGACGTCCCCGAGACCGAACTGCGATCCGGATGACCCGGCGATGTCGTTCTGATAGGTCACGGGAAGGATCGTGCGAGAGATCAGATTCCAGTCGGCGTTCAGCGAGAAGGGGATCACGGGCTGGATATTCAGGGTCGCCTTGTCGCCATCAAGGGGTCCATAGCCATGGTCATAGTTCAACTGAAAGGGGACGCTGATGAGCGAGGCGATCGGGTTCGAAAGCTTCTTGGCGAGATCGGCGCTGGAATCCTGACCGTAGGCCGGCGCCCCCAAGCCGAGGGTCGCGGCGACGGCGAGCGTCAGGGATCTCTTCAGCGGCAGGGTGCGGGTCGATGCGGTCTTGACCATTGGCTCTGTCTCCATCCGATGCCGAGGCTGGCGGTGAGCCAGCCTGGGGTCATGCGCCGGAAGAATGAAGGAACGAGCAGGAAGAGGAAACGTATGTTACTGTAGCGTACGGCCTTCACGGGCCGTATGAGGCGTCGGAGACCCTGAACTCGGCTTCGATATCCGTCGCGCTCGGCACTGGCAGTCCGGCCCGCCGAAGCGCTACGATCATGCGCATGCTGTCCTTCGGCGACAGGTTTCTCTTCCGGTTCTCGGCCACGATGTTGGGCAGATAGTCGGGGCGCATGTTCATGAACACCTCGCCCTCGCGCTTCGCTTCCGCCAGCAGCCCGGCCTCGGAGTAGATGACCGCAGCAACGCCATGGAAGAGTGGAAATTTCTGCAGGTCGGCTTTACGGATCAGCCGCACCGCCATCTCATGATCGTCGAGCATGCAGGCGATCAGCGCGCGCGTCCCGAAGTAATATCCGGCTCCGCCCGGATTGAGCTCGATCGCACGATCCAGCAGTTCCGCGCCACGCTTCCATTGCCCCGAGAATGCGACGCGCGTTCCGAGCTCTCCGAGGAACTCCGTGTCGTTCGGGTTAGCGGCGAGCGCCGCTTCGCCGACCTCGAAGGCTTCTTTCGTCTCGTTGTTGAAGAATAGAGCCGTCATGAGCGCCTGCAGGGCGCGCGTGTTGTCGGGTTCGAGCGAGACCGCCCGCCGCGCCGAACCGAGCGCGCGTTCCATCGCGGGGGCCTTGTCACTTCGCGGATTGAACTCGAAGCGGCCCTCGTCGAGATGGATGATCGAGAGCATCGACCAAGCGGTTGCGTAGGCGGGGAAACGCGCCACGGCTTTCTGCAGACAGTCGCGCGCGATCAGGTGCGTTTCCGGGTTCAACTCCTCGCGGTAGGCGTAGAAGCGCAGCGTGCAGTCATGGACGCCGACATCGTCCGGCGGCGGGTTGGCCGCCAACGATTTCGCGATAATGCCGTAAGGCTGGGCGATCGCCGTCGCCACCTTGCTCGCGACATCCGTCTGAATAACGAAGAGCTCGTGCGTGTCCAGGTTCTCGTCGTAGTGCTGCGACCACAGGATGGATCCTTCGGAGGTGTCGACGAGACGCACGGTCACGCGGATCTTGTCGCCCGCGACGCGGACCCCGCCCGCGAGAAGGTAGTGCGCGCCAAGTCCCTCGCGCACCTGCGACGCCTCGACGCCTGGAGGCAGTGCCTTCGATGTCTCGCGGCCGAAGACGGTGATCTCCTTGAAGCGGGGAAGGGCGGTTAGAAGCTCCTCGGTCAGCCCGGCGGCATAACGTGCAGCCTGGGGGCCATCGCCCAGGTCCGCGAAGGGCGCGATTACAAGGGTCGGCTCGCCCGGAACCTGCCCGGCGGAACGACCGGTGGCCGGCCCCGTCAGAACTCCCGCGTAGTAGCCAAGCGCCGCGCAGACGAATGCCACAAGCGCGGCCAGCACCGGCCAGACGAGACGCCGCCACTCGACAACCCGGCGTTCGGCGACCGCTTCGTTCAGCGCATCCTCGGCCGCTTCTATCGGCGCGTCATTCCACGTAAAGGTCGGCACGTAGCCGCCCTTAGGGATGTCGATGCGGATCGGATCGCGTTGGCCTGCAACGAGATAGTAGCGTTCGATGACCCGGCGCAGACGTCCGGCCTCGATGCGAACGACGGGATCTTCCTGAGAGAAGCCAGCGCTTCGGTTGAACACTTCGATGGCGATCGAATACGCCTTGAGACGCTGTGCCCGGCCTGCAAGCGTCTCCTCGGTGACATATTTCAGGAAGGCAGCCCCACGTCCGGCGCTGGGAAACTCCCGGCTCGATAGAATCCGTTCAAGCTGCGCCCTGACCTCCTCATCGGTCGGACACGGGCGCTCGGCCCGATCGTCAGGCGTGGGCACCGAGGTCTGCATTGCATGCTCCCCATCCGTCACACATATGCGCGACAGTTACAGCTTGTATTGAAATCCCCTTATGCAACCTAACCCCCGAAGAGCGTTTCGTCTACCTGAAAGAAGTTTCAAGCCGGATCACGTATGGGCCGGGCAACCGGTTTGCGGGTGATGATGATGCCGATGAAGGGGACCCGAACGTACATATGAAGACGAGCCTGTCAGGCGTGTCAGGACTCAAGCCGGCGCCTCCTGCTATCGCTGCTTCCGGCACGCCGGGTCGGCCGGCGTCGCCGCGCAGTTCTTGACCGCAATCTTCTGCGTCCCGCTGTCTTGTCCGGTCAGACCGCCGACATGATTGGCGTAGTTGCTGCGAGTATCGGCGTCGAGCACTGCGACGGGGGCGGTCAGGATGAGGCCCGCGGCGCTTCCGGCCGCCGCCGCCACATGCGTCGTCCCTGCAAGGATCGTGTCGCCGAGGCCGACCCGGCTGTCGGTCAGCGTCTGCCCTTCGGACAGCCGCGCGCCGATGAGCTGGACAACTTGCGGCGATTCCGCGAACTTGCTGTGATTGAGGTCGTCGCTGACCTTGATCTTGGTCAGATCGATCACCGAGACCTTGTAGTCGGCGAGTTCGGTCTTGTACGGCGCGGTTTCCGGATCGATCGAACCGAGCCGCGGGATGTTGCCCCAGACCCGCCGTGAGAAGGCAAGCGCTTTGTCGTCTTGCGAGACGAAGAGCGTGAACTGTGGATGAGGGTCGCCCATGTCCTCGATCTGCGACCGGAAGACGTCCACGTCGACGTCCGGAGCGGCGAGCATGACGTTCTTGAACTTCGCCGGAAGACCGCCGTTGCGGATCGCCATCTGCCGGAGCGCTTCCAGCGCCAGCCAGTTGCCCATCGAGTGGGCCAGCACGTTGACTTCCTTCACGGTGCCGTCTTTGGCGAGATACTGAAACAGCGTCTCGAGCGCGTTGCGCGTGTAGTTGGTGCTCTCGCGGTCATAACCGTAGGCGAGTAGGCTGCCGCGCGATGGCCAGGTCACAAGGACCGGCGTGCTGTGGACATTGGAATCGTGGACGATCTGAGCGAAGCGGTAGACGCTATCCTCGAAGCGGTTGTTGAAGCCGTGGATGAAGACCAGCACGCTTTGGTCGCGGTTCCTTTTGACCGAGGCGTTCAGCCAGTCTTTCGCCCCCTCGAGATTGAGCTCGTCGGCCTTCAGCGTGGCGAAGTCGGTCTTCGGATTGGAAGGCAGCTTCCTTGGCCAGGCGACGTCGCCCTCGTTGCGGACCTTGGGCAGTGAAACTCTCATCTGCGCGAAGGACGGCGTCCGGGCTCGCTCGCCCGTGAACATCTCGCCGGAAACAGTCGATCGGGCGCGCGTGGTTGCGACCAGCATATCGACGCGACTGGTATCCGGCATGGTGTCCGCAACGGGGGACAGCACGTTCTTCGGATGTCCGCCGCAGCCCGCGAGCACGACCAGTGCGAGGCATGGAAGAAGTCGTCGGATATGACCAGCAGCCAACGAACCAAACAAGCTTAAGTTCCCCATCTGCATTCCGGCTACATCACCGCAGTCTGTTGAAATCGATCGACGTGCTCGATGCTCACGCAGATCGTCGAGCGCTATCGTGGGCAGACGTCCCAGAAACCCGTCTTCTTGGTGCTATCCGTATAGTACCAGCACATGCCGGACTTCGGCGGCGTCCCGGCGACCGAGGTCGCCGCGGCGCCCGCGATGAAGCCGATGGCGGCTCCAGCCGCGATCGCGCCCCCGGCGGGCCAATAGCGACGTGGATTCACGACGACGACGCCGCGCCTGACGGGCGCGCGAGGGACCACGACAGCGCCGCGATTGCTGACGGCCGCACATCCTCTCGCTCCGCAGCCGACCGCCGCACGGCGGGCTTCGGCCGGGGTCGGAGCGAACATCGGCGCGACCACCATCATCAAGATTGCCGCAGTCGTCGCGAAGTTCTGGAAGTGCTTGACGAGGTTCATGAGTTCGGTCCTGGTTAAAGGCATAGGCGAAATTTCGCCCAGCGAATTCGTGACAGAGGCGGACCATGCCTCAATCATCGCGATTCCCTTCGTATGTTACTGTACGTTACGGCTTAGCGACGACGACCGGGAAGGGCACGCCGAGACGGATTGCCTTCGAGAAGTCGGGCGACAATCCGTCCGCCCGCGCCCGCACGTCGATCTTGGCAATCTCCCGCAGGCGGATGAGCGGCATCGACGTGTCGATGGCTCCCCGGTCATAGGCGTAGTCGGGAAGATAACCGTTGACGATCAGCCGCCAGTCGAACGGCACCTTGTCTCCTGCGACCCGCATCAGCTTGGCGACGGTCGTCGTGCAGTTCGTCGTGATCGAGTTATAGAACTGCGGCGTCCGGGCGAGCGCGTTGGCTTCCGCGACGTACTCGAGCAGCAGGTTCCGCGCCTGCTCGGGACTGGCTCTCAGCCGGTAGATCTGGACGTCCTCGCCACGCACGTTGGAGCGGACGCCGACGACGTCACGTTCGTCCGCGGCAACAACCACCAGCGGGTCGTTCTTGAAGAGGTCGGCAAGGGGAGAAAACCCGCCGCCGACCTTATGGCGAACCTCGATAGACCAGGCGAGCTGTTCGCCGCCTTCGAAGCCGAAGCTGAAGATGACATGCGCGATCTTCGGCCCCGCCCAGTATGACATGAACAGGTCGACCGTCTTCACCTTGCTCACATCGTAGCTTCTTGTCGTCCAGCGCTCCGTAAAGTTGGAATTGCTTCGCCACTCGAAGTCCCGGACATCGGTCAAAGTCAGGGAATCTCCGTCGATGCGACCGGTGACCTGGCGGGCGACATCCGGCGCCCATACGGCGTTCGCTTCCGGCTTGATCGAGTTCCACCAGAAGAGAACCAGCGCAAAGACGACAGCGAACGAAAGGAGTGCTTTGATGCGCAGCCGGCTGGCAAGCGCCGCTACAGTGAAGAGACCGAAAACGAAGAAGACGCCAGCGCCAATTGCCCGTCCGCCATCAGGCAGGCGATACCATAGGGCGAGGGAAGCCCAGGCTGTCGAAGCCGCCACGATCAGGGCGACCGGGAAGATCAAGGCGATCGCCATCAGTCGAGGCATGTTGTTCCTTTTCCGTAGCCGCCAAAGTACCGATGATGCGGAGATCGCGCGTTTCATCTGGCGGCCGGGAATGGCACGACCTTGGCAAGATCCAGCATGGTGTGAATTTCCTTGCCGAGCCAATCCCTGAGTTCGAGCGCCTCGGCGTAACGTTCATCTCGCCCCGGAGCCATCGACGACTCCCAGTCCTGCACGAGCTGGTCCGCGATGGAAAAGTCGTGGCAAAGTTCCCGAAAGCTTTCATTGCGGGAGGTAAGCTGTTCGATCTCCAGCGCCTGCTCGGGAAACTTGCGCTTGGCGAACTCCGTGTCGTATCCCATTGCATCGGCTCCCGGCCAGTCGACGCGAAGGCTCCCGCTCATCCGCGTAGTCGTCACGAAGATGACACAGAACCCGGCCGGCACCATGTAGGTTACAGTAACACACCGCGAGTTTCTTGCGGTCGGCAGCGCATGTGTGATCCATTCGGTCATCGGCCCGGTGGCGGGCTACCCATGCGAGGACCTTACCGTGAAACCCATCCTGATCTCCGTCACAGCGCTGCTGATGTCGACCGGACTGGCGAGCGCAGCCGAGCCGATCGTCGGAAACTGGAAGACGACGCTCGGCGACACTGCCGCGATCGAGCCGTGCGGCGGCGGTTTCTGCATCACGCTGAAGAGCGGCAAGCATACCGGCGAGAAGATCGGCGCGTTCGAAGGTAGCGGTGGCAGCTATTCCGGCAAGATCACCGATCCCGACGCGAAGAAGACCTACAACGGCACCATCAGCGTCTCCGGCGACACGGTTACTCTCAAAGGCTGTGTGATGAAGGTCGTCTGCGAGTCGCAGAAGTGGTCACGCCAATAGTCCGCAGGGACAAACGGAATAGGTAACATACGGGTGCTTCCGGCGTGATTGGCTATCCTTGCACCGGGAATCATTTCCGGCATCCGCCGGAGCCATGGAAGATCGGGATTGCTGCATGATCGAAATGAAAAGCGTCTATTGCGGGTTGGCTCTGGCACTGGCGGCGGCACCCGCGGCCGCCGCAGACATGTCGGAACCTCGGTTGGTTGTCGCCGACAGCGGATGGAAGTTCCAGGTTACGTTCGACGGCTGGCTGGCAGGTTTGAATGGCGACATCGGCGTGCGCGGCCTGCCGGCGGCGGCAGTCGACGTCTCGCCTCTGGACGTGCTCGAGGATTTGGACGGCGTGTTCGCAGGATCCTTTCAAGCAGCAGGCGATAGCTGGCTTCTCTATACGGATGTCATGTGGGCCAAGATTTCGACCGACGCCGACGTCGGCCCCTTCGGCGGAACGGCCGACTTCGAGCAGACGCAGATCGTGGCGACGGCCCTTGTCGGCTACGAGCTGCCCGTCAACGTGGCGAACATGCAGCTCTACGCGACGGGCGGACTTCGCTACCAGCACAACAAGGTGGAACTCGGGATCGATCCCGTATTCTTCCCGGCGATCGACCGCAGCGGTTCGCAAAGCTGGGCCGATCCGATCGTCGGGCTCACCATGCATTATGACGTCAACTGCAAATGGTTCGTCGACGTCATGGCCGACATCGGCGGCTTCGGCGTCGCTTCCGACATCACTCTGCAGGGCACCGCGACGGTCGGCTATAACTGGACGGACACGCTCGCTTCGTCTCTCGGCTACAAGGCCCTCTACACCGACTACGAGGACGGTGGCTTCCAGTACGACGCCACCCAGCACGGCGTCTTCACGCGACTGGCGGTGAAGTTCTAGCCGAAGCCGCGGGGGCGCCTCGCGGTAAGCTACGGTCGTGTAACCGTAACATACTTCCCCGCGCGCCGCCGAATGCACACAGATTGGCGACCTCATGAAAAACGACCGACGGGGCGGTCGACAAGGAGAGTGCAATGAAACGCGCGACGAGACGGGTTTACGCTACTGCCGCGGTGCTGCTGATGGGCTGGGGAACCGCGTACGCCGAAGCACCGAAGACGAAGATGGCGACGCCGATACCGGATTCGATCGTCACGCCGGAGAGCGTCGACACCAGGATTGGCAAGCTGAATTTTTTTGACGGCTTTCCGGACGACGCCACTTCGGAGAAGATCTATGACAATCTCGATTTCATGCGAGGCGTGGATGCTTTTCTCAATGCGATGCCCGGTGCATCCGTCGAAGCTATGCGGGTTGGACTGGTCAGCCAGGGCGCCGACAACAACCAGACGATCCTGATATTCGAAAATCTCATGGACTCGCATTCGCTGTTCCTGACCGGCAACACCGAAAGCATTTACAATCTCATGTGGCTCGACACTAAGGCGGGTCCGCTGGTCATCGAGACGCCGCCCAACATCCTGGGCATGATCGACAACCACTGGTTCCAATATGTCGGCGATGTCGGCAATGCCGGCCCGGACAAGGGTAAGGGTGGAAAATACCTGCTCTTGCCGCCGGACTACGAGGGCGTGGTCCCCGAGGGCTATCACGTGTTGCGGTCGTCGACCTACGGGAACCTGTTCTTCTGGCGCGGCTTCCTCGAAGGCGGCAGCACGACGGCGGCCGTCGAAAACACCAGGAAATTCGCGAAGGTCTATCCGCTTTCGGCGGCCGGCAATCCGCCGCCGATGAAGATTGTCAACGTCTCAGGCAAGGAGTTCAACACGATCCATGCCAATAATTTTCATTTCTACGAGGAAGTGAACGCCATCGTCCAGTACGAGCCGAACGAAGCCTATCATCCGGAAGTGCTGGGACAACTCGCCTCCATCGGCATCGTAAAGGGAAAGCCCTTCGCGCCCGACGAACGAATGAAGAAGATACTCACCGAAGCCGTGGCCGTCGGCAATGCGACGGCGCGCACGATCACCTTCAAGACCCGCATGAAGGACGCCTATTATTATCCGAACAGTGCCTGGTTCACCGGCTTTGTCGGCGGCAGTTACGAGTTTCTTCTGCAGCCCGGCGTTCGCTATCTGGATGCGCGCGTCCTGTTTCACTACTACGCGACGGGCATCACGCCGGCGATGGCGATAAAGCGCGTCGGCATCGGTTCGCAATATGCCGGCGCCACGACCGACAAGGACGGCAAGCCATTCGACGGCGGCAAGACCTATAAGATTCACCTGCCGCCAAACATTCCTGCAAAGGAATTCTGGTCGTTCGTGGCGTATGACAACCAGACGCGTTCGATGCTGCAGACGGACCGGCAATTCCCCAGCATCGGGAGCGACAAGAAAGACATCGTGATCAACGCGGACTCGTCCGTCGATGTCTGGTTCGGTCCGACGGCGCCGAAAGGCCATGAGGCCAACTGGGTCCAGACAGTGCCCGGCAAGGGTTGGAACGTCCTTCTTCGCCTCTATGGGCCCCTGGAGCCGTGGTTCGACAAGACCTGGAAGCCGGGCGAGTTCGAACCGGTCGAGTGACGCTAGATATGCGATGAACTCCAATGCCGATCCGATTGGTATGTCGGATCGGCATCGGCCGGAAAACATGCGTGCGCCGCCGGCCGCAGCCACGCCGGCTTGAGCCTTCCGGCTCGTGCGCTATGGCAACGAATAGCAGGACTGCGGGGAGGCCGAGCTTGACGTCAAGATCAGGGCCGTCGGCAACATGGATCTACGCGGGCTCCTCGCAGCTCAGACAACCGCGGCCCTGACCCTGTTCTGGATCGTGTTCCCCATCTTTCGTGGCTTGGTCACCGACCTCGGTGAACGGCAGATGCTGGATCTCTCGGACCAGGTCGGGATTTCGTACGATCGCTTGAATCGAAATTTTTCGAAATTGCTGTTTTTTAACGGGTTTGCTGAGTTGGTTCGAATTGATTGCATATTACACTCCGCAAACGACCTTAGTCCCCAGGCTTTCCGCGCAAGGGATCACAAAGCTGTAGACAGGCATGATGCCGAATCTAATGCACAGCGGTCGGGGTGATGATGCCAAGATTTCCAAGCCCGGCGACGATCAACTGGACCGCGACTGCCGTCAGCAGAATGCCGAAGACGACCTCCGAGACGATCATGGTGACTGGCTTCATGCGCTTGGCGAGCTTGTCGATGTTGGTGAACACCAGATAGTCGAACGCGCCGACGATCAGAATCAGAGCGGTGACGAGTATCGCGCTGGCGATCGAGACGACTTCACCGGAGGCTATGATGATGACCGTAATGCCGACAGGATTGAGCAGGTAAGGGACCGCAAGCGGAAATACGGCCAGCTTGTCTGGATCGACGGGCGCCGCAATGTCGTCATGCGGCTTCTCTGTCGGTCCTGATGCCATCTTGATGGCGATCAGCGCGAGGATGATGCCGCCGGCGACGGCGACCGCGCCACCCGTGATGTGGAGAAGCCGCATCAGCAGAGCGCCGGTGGCGAAAAGGATCAGCGCCGTGACGACGGCGATGAGAACCATCTTGCGGCCGATGCGCACTTTGGTTTCGGTATCGAAGGCGTGGGTCTTTTCCAGAAACGGCACCAGAGCGATCTTCGGCCCGAGGCCGATCAGAAGCAGCAACAGAAGTTTTCCGACGAGTGCGGCATCGATAACTGTGAAATCCATGGAACGTACCCTCTAGAATTTGTGACGCGAAAATCGAGGCCTCCCCACTTTGGGGAGGGTGGTGAAGAAGAGAACCGAACGGACTCGCCAGTCTTTCTGCGAGCCGCTCAGCGCGGGCATACGTCCCAGAAACCCGTCGTCTTGGCGGGCGAGGTGTAGTACCAGCATTGACCAGACTGCGGCGGCGTACCTGCCAATGAAACGGCAGCAGCTCCGGCGACGAAGCCGATGGCAGCACCCGCGGCGATGGCGGTGCCCGGACGCCAGTAGCGGCGAGGGGCGACGACCACGACGCCGCGCCGGACGGGCGGGCGAACGGCAGGGCGATATGCCGGACGGGCGCGTCCGACTGCAGCGCATCCGCGCGGCCCGCAGGCCGCAGCACCGCAGCCTCTCGGGCCGCAGGCCGCCACGCCGCGGCGTGCGGCTTCGGCCGTCGCCGGAACGAGAAGGGGTGCGCAGACCATCATCAGCACGGCAAGTGTCGAAAGCATGTGCGATAGGATGACCAGGATCTTCATTTCATTTGCTCCCATTGCTCGTGTCTTGTTTATGGCCTGAAGGGTTCGGCCCTCAGGCCGGGTTTGCGGCGGCGGCTGCGTTCTGTGCTGCGAGCGTCTGCTGGGCAGCGGCTGCAACAGCGTCGTCCTTGCCGCCCGAGACCTGAACGGTCGGCACGGCGAGCTTGATGCCGTTTTCGTTGAACGCCTGATGGATCATCCGCAGAGCCCGACGCTTCAGCGTGAACTGCTGGCCGGGAAGGGTCATGACCTTCATCCGCAGGAGCAGGCCGGAGTCGCCCAGGCTGTCGATCCCCTGCATCTTCAGCGGCTCGATCGTCGTCGGCTTGAACTCCGGATCCTCGAACAGCTCCAGGCCGATCTTCTTGATGATCTTGCGAGCCTTCTCGATATCGGAATCGTAGGTGATGGTGATCGTCATCTTCTCGATGACCCAGTCGCGGCTCATGTTCTGCACGGCACCGAGCTCGCTGAAGGGGACAATATAGACCGCGCCGCGGTGGTGCCTGAGCTTGATCGATCGCAGGCTGAAGGATTCGACGGTGCCCTTGTAGCTGCCGCTCTGGATATATTCGCCCACCCGGAAAGCGTCGTCGAGCAGGTAGAACATCCCGCTGATCACGTCCTTGACCACAGTCTGTGCGCCGAAACCGATCGCAACGCCGACAACGCCGGCGCCGGCGATCAATGGGCCGATCTCTACGCCGAGCGACGACAGTGCCATCATGATCGCGACGGCGACGAAGAGGATCATGAGGAAATTGCGAAGGATCGGCAGCAGGGTTCTGAGACGTGTGCGCCGCCGCTCCCGCTCGCTGCCGACTTCGAGGACGGTTTCGGTGTCGCCAAGCTTGCGATCGATCAGCACCTTCACGACGCTCCAGGCGAGGTCGACGACGAGCAGAATGATGCCGGCGCTGAGGAGGCCGCGCACGAGGCGCAGAAGCGGCGAATCCTGCATCGTCATCTGCGTCAGCCTGATATCCAGGGCGTTCGCCAGCAGAATGATGGCGCCGACGATCAGTGCCGCCCTGATGCCGCGCTCGACGATCACCGAGACGACGGTGCCTCTCTTGGGGCCGTCCTCTTCGTCCTCGGAAGAGCGCAGGATATTGTCGACCGACGCCTTGGTAAGGGCGATAGCGCCGGGCAGTGCCGCACAGACCACCGCGATCCAGAACAGCCTCATCGCTCCCACCACCCACAGCAGCCAGACGGCAACGAAGTAGACCGTCCAGAGCCAGTTTCGCGCCCGCAGGCCGATGCGGCTGGCCTGGCCGGCCGTCAATCCGGACGGACGTCTCCAGACGGCTTCGATGCCGATGACGAGCAGCACGAGGCCGAGGGCATAGGCCACGAGTTGCCGGGCGGGGACGGAAAAACCGAGTGTACCGAGCAGGCGGATGGTCACCCAGCCAAAGGCATACCAGCCGACGAGATAGCCGAGGCGTTTCGCCCAGTGGCCGGCGGCATCCCTCGTAATCGGTACGACACGAAACCGGGCTTCCTCCTCTGCTCGCGGCGCCAGAAGCACGTCGAAAAGCGCGCTTGCCAGACGGAAGACCACGATCGCAAAGAGGTAACCGACGACGATTTCCCGAACGACCGGCGGCCATTGGAACAAGAGGAAGAAGCCGATGCTGCCGAGGCCGAACGACAGAACGAAACATGCCGCCCACAGAAGCCTCGCAGCCAGTGCGATCACCCTCTGGCGAACCGTCGCGAAGGGCGCGCGTGTCATCCATGAGCGCCAGCCGGCGCTGATCCACCAGAACAGCCATTGCGCAGCCAGCCCGACGGCGACGAAGGCAGCGACCAGAAAGATCGGCCGCGTCCCGCCGTTCGCCTGGACGTCTTGGTCGAGTATGGCCGCACCACGCATCGTCTCCGAAGGAAAGGACCGGATAGCCCCGAGAAGGCCGGAAGCGTGGACACGGAACCGCATCGCAAATTCCGAAAATGAAGGGTCGCCGTTCGGCGTTGCGACAGGCGGTTCCGTCACGGCCTTGGCTGCTTCCGATTGCTGCTGCAGGAAGCGCTGGACATCCGGATCCGAGAACATGCCGATAAAGCGCTGGACACTTTCAGGCTGCGGGCTCGCAGGCGTCGTGCTCTGCGCCACGGCAATGGAGGCACAAAGGAGAATGCATACCAGGGTGGCCCCAATGAGAAGCGGCCCGACCATGCGGATCTTGGGAAGTAAAGGCATCGTCTATCCTAATTTCGATGAAGCTGTTGCGTCTGCCGGTTGGTAAAGCGCTATTGCCTGCATACCTCCTTCGATCGGCCCGCGGCAGTGCACTCGGACACCTTCGGTCGCGTACCCACGGGACCCGTGAGGCCGCTGACCTGGCCGGCGTAATTATCTCTGGTATCCGCATCGACGACGGCGACCGGGGCGGCAAGGATCAGGCCGGCGGCACTACCCGCGGCGGCGGCCGTGCTTGTCGTCGCGGCGAGGATCTTGTCCCCGAGCCCGACCTTGCTGTCGGTCAGCGTCTGGCCCTCGGAAATGCGCGCGCCGATGAGCTGAACGACCTCGGGCGATTCCGCAAATTTCCCATGGTTCAGCCTGTCGCCGGCCTTGACCTTGGTGAGGTCGATGACCGTGATCTGGTTGTCGGCCAGTTCCTTCTTGTAGGGGGCCTGCTCGGGATCGATGGCGCCGAGTCTGGCGACGTCGCCCCATACCCTGCGCGATACCGCGAGCGCGCGATCGTCTCGCGAAACGAACAAGGTGAAATTCGGATGCTGCTTGCCCATGTCGACGATCTGCTGGCGGAAGACATCGACATCCACGTCGGGCGAGGCCAGCATGACATTCTTGAACTTGGCAGGGAGGCGGCCGTTGCGGATCGCCATCTGGCGAAGCGCTTCCAGCGCCAGCCAGTTGCCCATTGAATGGGCGAGGATGGAGACTTCTTTCACCTCTGGATCCCTCGCGAGATACTGGAAGAGCGTCTCCAATGCGTTGCGCGTGTAGTTGGTGCTCTCCCTGTCATAGCCATAGGCAAGCAGACTGCCGCGCGACGGCCATGTCACCAGCACGGGCGCGCTGTGCACGCCGGAATCCTTGACGATCTGAGCGAAGCGATAGACGGAATCTTCGAAACGGTTGTTAAAGCCGTGGATGAACACCAGCACGCTGCGGTCGCGGCTCTTCCTGACAGAGGCGCTCAGCCATTTCTTGGCGTCGTCGCGCGTGATCTCCTCGGCTTTCAAGGTTGCGAAGTCGGTGGCCGGATTGGATGGAAGTCTTCTCGGCCAGGCGACTTCGCCGATCTTGCGGACGTTTGCAGGCGGGATGGATACGGTGATGTCGGCAAAGGCCGGGGCGAGTGCGCGCTCGCCGGTGAACATTTCGCCTTGGATCGTGGAGCGGCTGCGCGTCGTGGTCACGAGCATGTCGACCTTGGCGGCGTTCGGCGCGCTATCGGCAACCGGGATGAGGACGTTCTTCGGGTGGCCTCCGCATCCGGCCAATGCGCAGAGCAGCAGCAGAGCCGAGATCCATTTCAAACCGGGGGAAAGGCTTGGTTGAATTCGGCCGTCACGACATTTTGCTGTGCTCACTGGCGTTCCTCATAGCCCTGTCAAATTGGTACGGGCCTCGACGCCGCACGCCGCGGCGGTCGAAGTCAGCACTGAGGCCAGACTATGCGAAGACGAGATGGCGTGCCCGTATGATCGGGTATGTTACGGTCGGGAAGACAGTATCAGCGGGGTTGCAGGTCCGAGGTGGCGGCGGTCGACGCGATTGCATCGGGATCGGGCACTGTCATCCCCGCCTTGCGAAGTCCTTCGATCAGACGATCGCGATCTTCGGGCTGCATGTTGCGCATTGCGAGTTCCGTTACAATGTTCGGCAGGAAGTCAGGTCGCATGCTGACGAACACCTGTCCTTCCCGGCGCGCGTCGTCCATCATGCCAGCCTCTGCGTAGATGACGGCGGCGACAACATGGAAGAGAGGGAACTTCTGCATGTTCGCCTGTCTGATCTCCAGCACGGCGGTCTGGTTGTCGCGGAGCATGTAGGCGGCCAGGGCTCGTGTTCCGTGGTAGAAGCCGCCGCTGCCTGGATTAAGCGCGATGGCCTGGTCCAGCAGGGTTGCTCCACGTTGCCACTGGCCAGCGATCGCAAGCCGGGTTCCGAACTCGCCCATCAGTTCGGTGTCATTGGGATTGGTGGCGAGCGCCTGCTCGCCCACACGCAGTGATTCAGCGAGCTGCCTGTCAAAGAACAGCGCCGTCATCAGTGCTTGAAGTCCGCGTGTATTGTTCGGATCGATCTGCGTTGCGCGCCTGGCGGCATCGAGTGCACGCTGTATGGCTGTATGCTGGTCTGGTGTCGGATTGAACTTGTACCGGTCCTCGTCGAGATAGACGATCGACAGCATTGCCCAAGCGGTCGCGTAGTTCGGAAACCGCGCGAGCGCGGCCTCGAGGCAATCCCGGACGCGCGCATGCGCTTCGGCGCTCAGTTCGGAACGATAGGCATAGAAGCGCAAAGTGCACTCATACGCACCGAGGTCATCCGGGGGCGGACTGGCGGCGTCGACCTGTGCCATGACCCCGTAGGGCTGGGCGATGGCGGTCGCGACCTTTCTGGCGACATCCGTCTGGATCGCAAACAGGTCTCCCGATGCGAGATCATTGTCATAGTTCTCCGACCAGAGGATTTCGCCGTCCGACGTATCGAGCAGCCTCGCGGTTACACGAAGGCGCTTGCCCGACATGCGTACCCCGCCGGCAAGGAGATAACGTGCGCCGAATTCAGCCCGGATCTCCGATGCGCCCACATCCGCTGGGAGGGACTTGGACGTTTCGCGGCCGAAGACCTTGATCTCCTTGAACCGTGGCAGGATGGTCATCAGCTCCTCAGTCAGGCCAGCTGTGTAGAGCTGTGCCTCCGGCCCTTCGCCGAGATTGGCAAACGGGGCCACGACGAGGGCCGGCCGATCGGGGGACAGGCTTGCAACGCGTTCGAGCGACGGAGCGGGAGACCGCTCCCCGATCCAATAGAGCGAAATAGCCACTGCAGCGAGCGCGGCAGCACCCGGCAACAAGACCCGCCTTGCGCGCCACCAGCGTCCGGGGCGAACCTCAAAGGGTGATGTTTCGCCAGCGTCTTCGTCTCCAATGTCGACTGACGCCGGGCAGGACCAGGCGAAGGTTGGAACATATCCGCCCTTGGGGATGTCGATCCTGACCGGGTCATCCTGCCCGGCAACGAGGTAATAGCGCTCGAGCGACCGCCGCAGCCGTCCGGCCTCGATCCTGACCACCGGGTCGTCCTGGGTGAAGCCGGGATCCCGGCCGAACACCTCGATCGCGATCGAATAGGCTTTGATCCGGTTGCCCCGACCCTCGAGAGTTTCCGAGACGACATAGCGGAGAAACGCTGCCGCGCGACCGACGCCTGGAAATTCAGGGCTGGAGACGACACGTTCCAGTTGCTCGCTGATATCGTCGGCTTGAGGCGCCGGCCTTGAAGAAATGGATGCAGCAGACCCCTCTGCTGGTATCGATGTCTGCATGTCTGTCCCCAATCCCCCGTGGAGTCACATCACTGCCAGACCGTATGTTACGGTAACATACTCCACGAACCGATCGTCGTCCATGAAGATCGGGATCAGGCACACGTTGCAGTGGCGACGTCTCGAATGCCGGTAAGGAGTGGACCATGGACGAAGGCGTGACCGCAGTCCGTCGGCAGTTTCCAGCGAGGATCAGGGCGATCGACGATCTCTCTGCCCGCAACGAGGACTTCCGGGAAATCTGCAGGGACTTTGCCGACGCCCAATCGGAACTGGAGAAATGGAATGTCTCGACCGATCCGAAGCGGAACGAGCGCGTCGTCGAATACCGGGAACTGATCGCAGAACTTTCCAAGGAGATAGAAGGCGCGCTCGACCACGCCTCGGTGCCGCCACCCGCTCGCTGATACGCGCGACCAGGCCGCTGGCAAACCATCGCCAGGCGTAGCGTATGTTACGGTTACCTACTTGCGTTCCATCGCTCGGTAACGACCATCGCGACAAATGTCCGGCGCTGAAATTTGCGCTTCCACGAAACGAAACGCCTCCGAAGGATATTGCCGTGGTTTCCGAAGACTTGGACGAGCCTGCCATTTCCCCAACGCCTCGGAATCCACTCCGCAGGATAGCACTCATCGTTCTCCTCCTGGCGCTCGTCCTGTTCGTCCTCTCCATCTTCATGGAGCGGCGCACGCCATCGACCTCGCAGGCTCAGGTCCAAGCCTATATCGTCGGCATCGCCCCCGAAGTCACCGGTCGGGTCATCGAAGTCGGCGTCACCGACAATTCGCGGGTCGAGGCCGATCAGGTTCTTTTTCGTATCGATCCCGAGCGTTATGAGCTCGCCGTCAACGAAGCCGAAGCAGCGCTCGCGAGCGTCGGCCAGTCGATCGGGGCATCGACTGCGACCGTCGACGCCGCACAGGCCAAGCTCGTTCAGGTGCAGGCCGACAGAGACAATCTGCGCGACCAGTTTGCCCGGGCAACCGAGCTCGTGAAACGCGGCGTCTTTTCCAGGGCCCGGTTCGATGCGGCCAAGTCGGCCTATGACCAGGCGGAAGCCTCCGTCTCCGGGGCGCAGGCCGACCTTGCCAAGGCGAAAGAGCAGCTCGGCCCGGCCGGCAACGACAATCCGCAACTGCGTGCCGCCCTTGCCGGACTAGAGAAGGCACAACTCGATCTGGTGCGGACGACGGTACGCGCCCCCTCTGCCGGTGTGGTCACCAACCTGCAGCTCACCATCGGCAAGGTGGTCTCGGCCGGCCAGCCAGCGATGACCTTCATCGACGCCGGCACCATCTGGATCAATGCGGCATTTAAGGAAAACAGCCTGGAGAAGGTGGCCGTCGGCAACAAAGCGGAGATTCTTTTCGACGCGCTTCCCGGCCGGCTGTTTCCGGCAACGGTCGAGAGCGTCGGGTTTGGCGTATCGCAAGGCAGCACGGACCCGAGCACCGGATTGCCGACGATCCGAAACGACAGCGGCTGGGTCCAGGAGGCACAGCGCTTTCCGGTCCGGCTCATCATCGAGGAGGCGCAGAGGCCGAAGGGCGGCGTGCGCTATGGCTCGCAGGCGACCGTCGTCATCTACACCGGCGACAACCCGGTCACCAATGCCTGGGGCTCGCTCTGGATCCGCATCATGTCGGTGCTGACCTATGTCAGCTGATAGGGACCTCTTCGTCGAGGAACAGAAACGCAAGGGACTGCGGGTCGCATTCGCAGTCTCCATCGGCTTCACGTTCGCGGTCTATGCCGGGGCCATCGTGCCTTTCCTCGGCCCGCTCTTTGCCGCTCAGTTTTTGCTTGGGAGTTCACGACCCATGCCGCTTGCGAAGACAATCGGCGCGGCCATGGTCGTCCTGATCGCGGGGACGGCAATGATGGTTCTGACAAACGTGCTCGGCGACCGTCCGGCGCCATTTCTGCTGATCCTGGGGCTGACCTATTTCGTGTGCTTCGCCGCACAGTCGACGGGAAAGGGAGGAGCGGCGGTCTTTCTCGTGCTCGTCGTTTCGATCATCGTGCCTCTGCTCGGCATCCTGAACAGGGAGCTCGCCAATTCCATCCTATCCATCCTTGTTGTCGCGGTGTTGTCGGGCACGGTTCTGATGTGGCTCGCTCATGCTGTCTTTCCCGAGCCGTTCTCCCGGAATGTCGAGGCAACGCCGACCGACGAGCGGCCGCTGGCCTTGGGTCGGGCGCTGGCAAACACGGTCATCCTTCTGGGCTCCGTCGTGATCTGCCTGACGAGCGACAACCTGACCGTTGCGGTGGTCATTCCGATCACCGTGGCGTCGCTGCTGGGGCAGCTCGACGTTGCCGCGAGCGCACGAGCGGCGATCGGGCTCGTGCTCGTCAATCTCTTCGGCGGCGTGCTCGCCTCCATTGCCTATGCCGCGCTATCGCTGCGCCCCAATCTTTTCTCGATCTTCCTCATCGTTCTCGTCGTCGTCCTCTTCATCGGAGGGCGCGCGGCTGTCCGCTCGAAGGAAGCACCGGTTTTTGCCGGCGCCCTGACGACATTCCTGATCCTGTTCGGCCTCGGGGTCTCGCCTCTGCCGGGGAGTGCTGCAGAATCCTTCGCCACCCGCATCGTCTATGTCGCAGCAGCCTTGATCTACGCGCTGCTGTTTGCCGTCATCCTGTGGCCGCGGACGAGAGAAACAAAGAGGATATCGGCATGACATTTCCTCGCCACTGGAATGAATGTAAGTATATGCGAATATACTAAAGCCGGCAGCCTACACACCATGTCTGACCGCAAGGAGGATTTGAGATGGCTAGACCTCATGCACTGTTACTCGCCACGGGACTGTTCCTGCCTTTTGTAGGGTTCCCGTTTTGGCCACATCCGATGCCGACCGCCGCCGCCCAGGAGCCTGCCGCTTCCAGCCCCGTCGCGGCGGAAGACGACGCGCCGGCGCCGCTGAGCGAGGACGAACTCGAAATCCTGGTGGCGCGGATTGCACTTTATCCGGACGAACTGGTCGCGCTCGTCACATCGGCGTCGCTCTATCCGCTGCAGGTCGTGGAAGCAGCCCGGTTTCTCGAAACCTTGAAGAAGCAGCCCGAGCTCAAGCCGAAGACGACGTGGGACGGCAGCATCGTATCGCTGCTGAACTATCCCCAGATCGTCACGATGATGAGCGACGACCTGGACTGGACGCAGTCTCTCGGAGAGGCGCTCTCCTACCAGCAGAAGGACGTTCTGATCGCCATACAGCAACTGCGCGACAAAGCGGTCGCCGACGGCATCATCAAGACCGACGACAAAATCAAGGTCAGCCAGGAGAACGACAACGTCGTGATCGTCTCCGCCAGTCCCGACAAGATCTACGTTCCGCAGTATGCGCCGGAGATGCTGTATGAACCGAACTATGTGGCCGAGCCTATCGGCTACTATTCAGAGCCGTATCCGAACTACTACTATCCGACCGCCACCTTTTTTGCCGGCGTGGTGACGGGAGCAGTGTGGGCGGCTGCCGTCGACTGGAACCGCTGGGGTGTATGGGGCGGGCGCTGGAACGGCAATGTTGATATCGACTGCAACAACTGCTTCAACAACATCAACGGAAAAGTGAATATCAACGACGTCGACTGGAAGAAGGTCGACCGCAGCAAGATCGGTTTCGACAGCGCGCAGTTCAACAAGATCGACCGCAGCTCCTTCCGGACCAGTATCGAGGCGAACGGCAACAACAGGGTCGGAGCAAGAGGCAATGACCGTGCGAACACGGTCCGCGACCAGCCAGGCAAAGTCAGCGTCAATGATGTCCGCAAGAGCAAGATCGATGCGGACAGGGTCAATGCTGCGCGCAACAAGGCAGGCAATACGGGAGTGGCTTCTGGGGGCGGGAAGGGCGCGCAGGCTGCGCAGAACCGAAGGCCCGAGGCAAGGACGCCGAACAGGGCTGCCGAAAACGCAAGGCCCGGGGTCAACGCCAAACGCCCGGTCGCAAAGCCGAAGCCCGCGGCCAGGGTCGACAACCGGCCGAGAAAGCCGCCGGCCCTCGGTCAGGTCGACAGCGGCAGGCGCGCTGAGATGCAGTCCAACCGCGGCAGACAGGCCATGGCCGGCGGCAATCGCGGCGGCAGTGGTGGAGAAATCCGCCGCGGCGGTGGTGGTGGCGGCCGTCGTCGATAACCGGAAGAAGGAGGAAAGTCATGACCAAGTCAGTCAGAAACATGCTTCTGGGTTCGGTGTTCGCTTTTGCGGCTCTCGCCACCAATCCGGTTCCGGCATCTGCAGCAGAGCCATCCGATGCGACCGTCATCTCGGGTTTCGCTTCGCAGAGCGATCCGCCCGTATTCGAGACGGCGGAACAGGCCGTCGACGCTTTCAAGGCGGCCTTGGCGGCCGACGACTTCGACAAGTTTACGGCGCTGCTGGGTATTGATGCAGCGAAAGCGAAGGCAGGCGAAGGCGTGATGGACACCTACGCGCAGATCCGGGACGGCACGAAGAAGAAGGTCGTCGTCAACGACGTCGATGGCCGCAAGATCATCGAGATCGGCGACAAATTATGGCCTCTGCCATTTCCGATCATGAAGGACGACGATGGCAAATGGGGTTTCGATACCTATGCCGGGTTCGAGGAGATCATCAATCGTCGCGTCGGCGAGAACGAATTGCAGACCATCGACACGATGAAGGCCTATGTCGATGCCCAAAAGGAATATTCTTCCGCCGACCACGATGATGACGGCGTCCTGGAATATGCCCAGAAACTGATCAGCAGCGACGGCAAGACTGACGGTCTCTATTGGTCGCCTGATCTGGGCGAGGGAGATAGCCCGGCGGGCAATGCTCTCGAGGACAATGCGGCGCTTGATAAGGCCAAGGCCGGCGAGGGCTATTACGGTTATCGCTACAGGATCATCGACGGCCAGGGGCCGAATATCGCGGGTGGAGAGTTCGATTATGTGATCAACGGCAATATGATCGCAGGATTTGCCCTTATCGCGTGGCCGATCCGATATGGCGAAACCGGCGTACACACATTCGCAGTCAACGCGAACGGTACGGTCTACCAGGCCGATCTCGGCCGGGAGACTGAAAAAATAGCTGCCGGCGTCAGGACCTTCAACCCAGGTGACGATTGGGACGTGACTGTTGATTGAACACGGTCGCGGATGTTTGGAACCAAGTCCGCTCCACCTCGTTGCCGCTTCGTATCTGGCAATGATGCAAAGGAGGAAACGATGATTTCCGCAGATCAGATTCGTGAACATATGGAAGTTCGGGCTGCCGACGGCACCCATGTCGGGACGGTCGATCACCTCGACGGCACCACCCGCATCAAACTGACGAAGACCGACTCGGGGGATGGCAAGCACCACTTGATCCCGCTCGATTGGGTCGATCACGTGGATGCCCACGTCCATCTGTCGAAGAACGCCAGAGATGTCCGAAGCCAATGGGCTACCATCAACTGACAGCCTGTCGGCTGCGGCCTGCGGGCCGCAGCCTCCTTGAACAGGATGGTTAGAGCAATGATGTCGTCCGAACACCGCTCACACTTTTCGGCATCATGCTTTTAAAGGAACCCGCCGTGTCGAAGCAATTGAAGAGGGGCGATGAGGTCAGCTGGAATACCAGCCAGGGAAAGACCAAGGGCAACGTGATTAGGAAGCAGACCAGCCAGACGAAGATCAAGGGTCACACAGTGAAGGCCACGGTGGCAGAGCCGCAGTATATCGTCGAAAGCGAAAAAACGGGAAAGCGAACCGCGCACAAGCCCGACGAACTCAGGAAGCTCTGACGATCGCGGGCACTTTATTCAAATACAAGGAGATCGAATATGCCGGCCAAGTCGAAAGCCCAGCAAAAGGCTGCGGGTGCCGCGCTCTCGGCAAAGCGCGGCGAGACGCCGAAGAAGGAGCTTAAGGGCGCTTCGAAGCAGATGGTCGAGTCCATGAGCGAAAAGCAGCTCGAAGAGTTTGCCTCGACCAAGAGAAAGGGCAAACCGGAACACGCCTCGAAATAGACGGCGAAATCATGGCGCCCCCGGCTCAGGTCGTCGTCGATTGTATGGAAAATTCCGCGACGTCGTGCGACCCGGAGACGGCGACCAGGATTGCGCGGGCGGATGCGTCTGGATCTTTCGTGAGCCAGCGCAATTCGAAGGCCGCCCCGATGCGGCCGTCCTCGGTCCGTTTCACCGATCCGAACAGCGCGCTGCATTCGAGAGGGCTAAGCACATCCGACAGATCGGGAATACCGGAGTTCGGACAGTAGATCACGAGCGTTGCCTTGCGTTCGGATCGCAGCCACGTGTCCAGTTGCTTCATCGGCGACAACACGATGAAGGCTACCAGGGTGGCCACCGTCCCCGTCACGATCTGGCCGCCGCCGAAGCAGAGGCCGACGACGGTCATGAACCACATGGTCGCGGCCGTCGTGACGCCCGTCATCGTGTCGCCGCGCCTCAGGATCACTCCGCCGCCGATGAAGCCGACGCCCGTGAGTACGCCGAGGGGAAAGCGCAGCACGTCCATTTGCGTGAAAAAGTTGAACGTTTTTCCGTAGGTCGATAGAAGGAGATTGGCTTGGATCATCGCCAGGCAAGCGGCAAGCGCCACCAGGATCGTAGTCCTGAAGCCTGCGGCGTGACCGCCGCGCTCGCGGTCGAGACCGATGAGGCCGCCGGCGACCACCGTCAGTACGATCCGTGCAGCGATGTCCCACCAGCTTGGTGTGAGCGGCATCGCGTCGGTCAAGAGTGAAGGCATCGTCTGATCCTGACGGTGTTGCCGCTCCTTCGCTGCTGGCGGGGCATTCGTTCCTCCTGCGCTACAGTGCCTCCGGATGAGATAAACGCAATGTCGGCCAGGACGTTCCCTTTGCCTCGGGATCGTAGAGGTTTGCCCAGATGGCAAGATTGGCGGTTTGTCGGCGCTCGGTGTATGCTTCCGAACCCGGGATAATCCCCCACCAACCCGCGCGTGGCGTCTAAAACGGAGTTCGAGATTGGCCGTCGCTTTCACCAAGGAAGAGAGTTTCGAAACCGCTTCGGAAACCCTGCTGCCCGATCGTCCGATTTCGCCGCATCCGAACTTGGTCACGGAAGCGGGATTGAAGGCTCTGGAATTGCAGTTCCAGCAGGCTCGCGAGGCCTATGATGCTGCGAGCCCCATCGAAGACGTGAACGAACGGCGGCGGCAGACGGCCAATCCCTTGCGTGATCTTCGCTACTTAGCCGCAAGACTTCGCACCGCTCAGCTCATGCCTGCCCCTACGTCAATCGATACCGTCGCCTTCGGCAGCATGGTGACTTTCCGTCGTGACGATGGCCGTGTGCAGACCTATCGCATTGTCGGAGAGGACGAGGCCGATCCGAAGGCCGGGTCCATTTCCTATGTCTCCCCGGTGGCGCGGCTCCTGATGGGCAAGGCTGTCGGGGATATGGTCGAGACAGGCGGCCAGGAACTGGAGATCATCGCCATAGCATAGGGGCGGGGCAGCCCGGTCGGAAACGCAGGACGAGCAAGAGAAGGCCACGATCGAAAAATCCATCGCGACGCTGGAAGCGAAGATTGCCAAGATCGAAGCGAGCGAAAGCAGCTCAGGCGTCTGCTGCATCGAAGCCTGCCGGTGGCGCTCCGAAAGAACTTTCCGGCGAAAGCGAGCGTATCGGCACGACGAATTTTGACGAGACCAGCGAGTTCGGCAGCCGCACGGCTTACGTCTGATAAAAGCGACCCGGTCACCGGGATGATGCTGCATTTTTGAGTGATGCATCAAAGGCGGCGCTTGGCCACGGTGACGACTTCGCGTGTCAGATCCGCCAGACGGTCGGCGGCGAGGCGATTTATCTGCCAGTAGAGCGGGACATCGAGTGGCGTGTCGGGCACCAGCTCGATCAGCCGTCCGGATGCGAGGTGCTCGCGGGTCAGCTGGGTCGGGTTCATTCCCCATCCCATGCCTGAAAGGCTCGCCTCGACGAAGCTCTGCGGCGACGGCAGCCAGTGGGTGGGATAATCGAGATCGCGTTCGAATGTTCGCCTGATCCAACTGCTCTGTAGCCTATCCTTTTGATTGAATGTCAGCGCCGGAGCGTTGCGGATCGCCTCTGATGTCACGCCCTGCGGAAAATGGCTTGTGACGAAGTCGGGGGTTGCCGTTGCATGGTAGCGCAGAACGCCGAGGGCAAAACGCCGGCATCCGCGGACCGGTTTTTCCAGGCTGGTGACGGCGGCGATCACCCGACCGCGCTGCAGCCATTCGGCGGTATGGTCCTGGTCGTCGACGGCGACATTCAGCAGATAGGAAGAGCTTTTGGAAAAATTCGACATGGCCTCGACGAACCATGTTCCGAGGCTGTCGGCGTTCGTCGCGATTTGAAGCGTGACCCTTTGGCGTGGTTCGTCGGGATCGACGAGGGCCGGCAGTTGCCCGAAGAGTTCTGCTTCGAGCATGCCGACATTCTCCATATGGCGGCACAGCCATTCTCCCTTTTCCGTCGCCGTGCACGGCGTGCCTCTGACGATGAGGACGACGCCGAGACGCTCTTCGAGTTGCTTCACGCGCTGCGAAATGGCCGAAGGGGTCACGTTCAAGGCGGTCGCAGCTCTTTCGAAGCTGCCTGTCTGGACAATGGTCGCGACGGCGCGAAGAGCGGGATAGTCGAGCATGGATTAATTTCACTTAATCTGGGTAAGTTAGATTAATTAGCCTAATTCTCGAAATAGCGATAGCGCAACCTCACCGAAATGAGGGGCGTTAGCCGAAGAGATGAATTTTTCGATCTATGGAACCGGCCTGATGATGGGCCTCAGCCTGATCGTCGCCATCGGCGCGCAGAATGCCTTCATTCTCCGCCAGGGCTTGCGCAACGAACATGTCTTCGCCGTCTGCCTCGCATGCGCGGTATCAGATGCCGCGCTGATCGTGCTTGGCGTGACCAGCCTCCATCAAATCGCCAGGTTCATGCCCTGGCTCGATCCCGTCATGCGCTACGGGGGAGCTATGTTTCTGGTCTGGTACGGGGCAAGAAGCCTCTATTCCGCCTTGCGGTCGTCCGCCGCTCTCACGGCCGCGGAAGCCAAGCCATCGAGCTTTCGGCAGACGCTGGCAACCTGCCTCGCACTCACCTGGCTCAATCCGCATGTTTATCTCGACACCGTGGTGCTGCTCGGCACGATATCGACACGATATCCGGGAGAGCAGGCTTCTTTTGCGGCAGGGGCGGTGACGGGGTCCTTCCTGTTCTTCTTTTCGCTCGGATATGGCGCGAAGCGGTTGCGGCCGATCTTCTCGAAACCCTCGTCCTGGCGCATGCTGGAAACGCTCGTCGCTTTCACGATGTGGATCATAGCGTTCAAGCTGCTGGGCGGGTTGTGACCGCCGTTCGGCTGTCGGTCGGCCGCTGCGGCGCAGGTCGAGCGGACGTTGCAAGTGGACCGGCATCGATCTGTCCAGATCCTGTGCGGGTTCAAACCGATGAAGCGTCTCTACCGCGTCCCATCGCACGCGCGGCGCTCCGGGACGGTCAACTCCATCTCGCGCTGACAGTCTGCCAGCAGATGTGGCGGAAAGCGCCTTAGCTCCCGGAGCGCATGCTCATGGTTGGCATCCCTGCGCCTCTGCGACTTGAATGCGGAAAGGGCCTGTACGATATTCCAGATGCTTGTTTGAGACATGTCGGGCCTCCTTTGCTGCATTTAGCTGCCGACACTCGAAATATGAGGGTCAATTGACATTCAATCAAACAAAATGATATGGGGTTATAAATCAGAAAAATTGAAAGATGCGACGATGAGCACTCCCTTTCGCCGTCCCATTCCGCTGCTTGACAATGAAGTGCTGCGTACCTTCGTGGCGATCGCCGAAACAGGCAATTTTTCGACCGCCGCAGAGGCTGTCTTCCGCACGCCGTCGGCGGTATCGATGCAGATTAAGAAGCTTGAAGAACAGCTTGGGGCGACGCTTTTTCTGCGCGACGCCCGCTCGGTGTCGTTGACGCGCCACGGCGAGATGCTGCTGTCCTATGCCCGCAACATCCTGGCGCTGTCGAACGAGGCAGTGTCGCGCTTCATCATGCCGGAACTCAGCGGCGTCGTGCGGCTCGGCGCGCCAGAGGATATCGGCGAACGGCTGCTGCCGAGCATCTTGAAGAGTTTCGCCGAGAGCTATCCCGGCATCATGGTCGATGTGACCATCGACATGAGCATCGGGCTGAAGAAGCGCATGGAGGAGCAGCGGCTCGACCTGGCCTTGATCAACTGTGCGACACGGCCGTTCCCGACGGGCGGTGAGGTGGTGTTCCGCGAGCGGCTGGTCTGGGCCGGCGCCAAGTGCGGTTCGGCGCATCGGCGCGATCCGCTGCCGATCTCGATCTGGGAAGACGGCTGCATCTGGCGCCAGGAGGCACTCTCCCAGCTCGAGCGCAACAAGCGGCATTATCGCGTCGCCTATCTCAGCGGTCACACGATGGCGCAGCGCGCCGCCGTGCTTTCCGATCTCGCCATAGCGCCGTTGCCGCTGTCCTATGTCAACGAGGACATGGCGATCCTCGGGCCTCAGGAAGGGCTGCCGGAGCTCGGCGCCTTCGATATCCGCCTGCTGACCGCCTCGCAGGTATCGGGGCCGATCGAGACGGTGGCCGACAGCATTCGCGGCGCCTTTGCCGAGAGAGCGAAGGCGGTCGCCGCCTAGCGCATAGTCCCCGAAGATCCGATTCGATTTTTGGGAAAGGATTACGCGCCGATTGCGTTGTGATAGGGCGTCCTTAGCGCTAGCTGGTATCCTTCCAACCCGTGAACCTTTTGGTTTGTCGCGCGTTATTGGCGCGGACGGCATTTGTCGCCGTTCGGGGTAGATCTCAAACAAGGATATCCGAGATGACGACAACGGCCAAAATTGCCGCAGCCTTAATGGTTCTTCTTGCCCTTTCCTCCTGCGGCAACACGATCCGCGGCATAGGAAAGGATACGGCAAATACCGTGAACGCGACGCAGGACGCTGGCCGCTCAGTCGACCGCGCCGCGAAGAAGTAGCGACGGTTCAGATTCCTGCCGGGATTGCCGGATCATCCTATCGGATGACCGGGGGGTAAACCTTTTCCAACCCGCCGGATCGGTCGAGACCGGTGCGGAAGGCCTGGTAGGCGGGATGCTGGCCGGAACGGGCCGTTTCCATCAGCCGGATCTGCAACCGGTCCGGAGCCTGGCTTCCGAGCCAGAATCCTAGATTGTCGAGCTTCAGCGAGTTCAGGAAACGCGATCCGGCGGCAAGATCGAGATGGCGGCGCAGGCCGTCGAGCAGGTTGTCGTCCTGGGCGGCGTTTTCCATGAGCAGCGCCAGGTAGGACTTGTCGGTCTCCGAAAGGGCGGCGAGCTTTTCCGCAACGGTATCGCGGTCTGGAAACGGAACATTGCCTGTCATCGAATCGTCCATGCTTGATCGTGTTTTGGCCGTTATAAGCTCGCCTTGACCTTCTCGGCTACATCGACCGGCACCCATTTCGTCCACAGACTCTCGTAATTGCGAAGGAAATAGATCGCGGCATCCTCGTTGCTTTCGCGGTTTTCGTCCTGCCAGGCGAGCACCTGGTTGATCGTCGCATTGTCCCATTTGCGGGTCTTGAGATAGGTCGTGACAGGTGCGGCGCGGCTGGCGAAGGGCCTGGTCATCAGGGTGAAAGCGCGCGAGACCGGGTAGGAGTTGAGCTCGGGCCTGACGCAGCCGGCAACCGCGGTACAGCGATCCCATTCATTCTTGTTGTGGCCGACGCCGAAGCTCAGGCGCGTCATGTCATATTTGCCGAGGATGGCGGTCGGCGCCCAGTAATAACCGAGCCAGCCGACCTTGTTTTCGAAGGCGCGGGCAATCGAGGCATCAAGCTGTTCGGGGCTGCCGGTCTCGATGAGCTCGAAGCCCTTCTTGTCGGCGGCAAGCGCCTTGAACAGGTTGGTGGTCGATATCTGGCAGCTCCAGTCGGCGGGGCAGTTGTAAACTGCGCCTTTCGACGGGTCGTCCTCGGCGGGGAAGAGTTCGGGATGTTTCAGCGCGTCCTCGACCGAGCGGATATCGGGGTGGGCGTCGGCGACAAATTTCGGGATCCACCAACCCTCGACGGCGCCGTCGGCCAGGATTTCGGCCCCCTGTACCAGCCGGCCGGTGTTGACAGCCTGATCGAGCAGGGACCTGACGGAATTGATCCAGTATTCCGAGGCGATGTCGGGGATGCCCTTCTCATTCATCGAGGCGAAGGTCGGCAGGGTGTCGCCATCGACGATGGTAACGGAGCAGCCGTAGCCCTTTTCCAGGATGATCTTGTCGAAGCTCGCCGCAATGCCTGCCGAGGCCCATTTCATTTCGGCGATCGAAACGCTGCCACATTCGGCGGCTTCGGCCGGCACGACGGTAGAAAGAGCCGCGGCAAAGACGGCCGGAATCAGAAACGTCTTCATCGTCATTCCCCGAATTCTTCTTAGGCGGACGTGCAGCAGGCTCTGAAATTCACCGACAAATCTCTCCGGCACCCGAAGGGAAAATGCCTGCCGGGCGATACCGCGACAGGCTTTCCGGTTCATGGGCAGGCCATGTTCAACAATGGCGCGTTATGACGGAGCCTACGCGTTCGCTCGCAGAAATCAACCATCTTCTGCTCATGGTTGCGTGACTAAATTATTGAATTCGAAGAATTTATGTCAGCATTCCGAAATTGGCGCTCTCGGGCGAAAAGCACGCTCTTGGCGATCGGCAGCGGATCTTCGGCAGAAATTTCGGCCAGAATGTCAAAAAAGATCAAAATTAACATTTGCGTAAGCCTTCAATAACTCTCCGGTAAGAATGTACCGTTATCAGTTGGGTCGTGGCAGCAATGACCGCCGCTTCTCCGGTTCAGGTAGTGCGTACCGGAGAAAGCGAGCTTCGCCGTGTAAGGGCGAAGACGCCTGAGTTTTTCGGCAAACCGCGCAGAGCCAAGGCCATGCGCGGTTTTCGCGTTTGCAGGACGGAACTTTAGGCCGAGTCTTGACCCGGGATCGCGGCCCATTGTAGGCCTCGCCTGAACGAGAGGCGAATGCGGGCCACCATGGCAAGAGCGATCATGCTGCAGGGAACCGGCTCCGATGTCGGCAAGACGGTGCTGGTCGCAGGGCTCTGCCGGCTGGCGGCCAATCGCGGCCTGACGGTCCGACCATTCAAGCCGCAGAACATGTCGAACAATGCGGCGGTCGCCGATGACGGCGGCGAGATTGGCCGGGCGCAGTGGCTGCAGTCGCTGGCTGCGCGCACGCCATCCTCGGTGCACATGAACCCGGTGCTGCTTAAGCCGCAATCGGAAAATGGCAGCCAGATCATCGTCCAGGGCAGGGTGTTCGGACAGGCGAAGGGGCGGGACTACCAGCGGCTGAAGCCCGAGCTGCTCGGCGCCGTGCTCGAAAGTTTCGAAAAAGTGGCTGCGGGTGCCGACCTCGTTATCGTCGAGGGCGCCGGATCGCCGGCCGAGATCAATCTCAGGGCCGGCGATATCGCCAATATGGGCTTTGCGACGCGTGCCGGCGTGCCGGTCGTGCTCGTCGGCGATATCGACCGCGGCGGCGTCATCGCCTCGCTGGTCGGCACGCATGCGATCCTCGAAGATGGCGACCGGGCGATGATTGCGGGCTATATCATCAACAAGTTCCGCGGCGACGTCTCGCTGTTTGAAGACGGCATCCGCGCCATTGAAGGCTTCACCGGCTGGCCGTGCTTCGGCGTCGTGCCGTGGCTATCTGGTGCCGCGCGGTTGCCGGCTGAAGATTCGGTCGTGCTCGAGCGGTTGGCGAGGGGCGGCGCGAGCGCGCTGAAGATTGCCGTGCCGGTGCTGCCACGTATCGCCAATTTCGATGATCTCGACCCGCTGCGGGCCGAGCCGGATGTCGAGCTGGTCTTCGTGCGGTCAGGCGAGCGGATCCCTGGCGATGCGAGCCTCGTTGTGCTTCCCGGCTCGAAATCGACGATATCGGATCTCGCCGACTTCAGGGCTGAGGGATGGGACCGCGATCTGCAGTCGCATGTCAGGCGCGGCGGCCGGGTTATCGGCATCTGTGGCGGTTACCAGATGCTCGGCCGCATGGTGCACGATCCGCTCGGCATCGAGGGCGGGGCGCTCGAGACGCCGGGGCTTGGGCTGCTCGATGTCGAGACCGAGATGGCGCCGGAAAAGACCGTGCGCAACAGCCAGGCCCACTCGGCCGAATATGACGCGCCGCTTGCCGGCTACCAGATCCATCTCGGCGTGACCCGCGGCCCGGATTGCGATCGGCCTTCAGCGATCATCGACGGCTTGCCCGACGGTGCGCTTTCGACCGACGGCAGGATCATGGGAACCTATCTGCATGGGCTCTTCGGCAGTGACACTTACCGCGCTCGACTGCTTCAAAGCTTCGGCCTATCAGGCGAGCGGAGGAATTACCGCGAGAGCGTCGAGCAGGCGCTCGACGACGTCGCCGAGGAATTGGAACGTCATCTCGATCCGCACTGGCTGGCCGGGCTGCTCGGTTAGGCCGCACCTCGTACCATCATCGGCCGTTGCTCGGCTATTGCCAAATTAGTTGACTGAGTCCATTAATTGTCGCAGCGGACCCGGTTGAGAGTGACGAAAACCATGAGCATATTGGATAGATTCTCACTGGCAGGTCAGGTGGCGCTGGTGACCGGTGGCGGTCGTGGGCTCGGCTTCGAGATGGCGTGCGCCCTTGCCGAGGCGGCGCGCATGTTATCGTCAACGGACGCACGGCGGCGACGCTGGAAGACGCTGTAAAGGCTATCCGCGCCGCGGGCGGCACGGCGAGCGGCTTCATTCGATATCGCCGACCGCGAGGCACAGCGCGCTGCGATGGCCGATATCGACAAGATCCATGGCCGTCTCGATATTCTGATCAACAATGTCGGCGCCCGCGACAGACGGCCGCTGGCCGAATTCGACGATGATGCGATCATCGAGCTGCTGCGCACCGACCTAGCAGCGGCGGTGACGCTTTCGCGTGACGCTGCCGTGTTGATGAAGCGACGCAATTACGGCCGCCTGATCGCGGTGACCTCGATCAGCGGCCATGTCGTCATGCCCGGCGACTGCGTCTATCCGGCGGCAAAGCAGGGACTGACCGGACTGATGCGCGGCATGGCGGTCGAATTCGGCCCGCACGGCATCACCAGCAACGGGATTGCGCCCGGCTGGTTTGCCACCGAGACGAACGCGGCGATGGCCGCGAACGAGGATTTGATGCCGTTCGTGCGCCAGCGCATCCCGGTCCAGCGCTGGGGACGCCCGGACGAGATCGCCGGGGCGGCTCTCTTTCTCGCAAGCGACGCCGCTTCCTTCGTCAACGGCCATGTGCTGACGGTCGACGGCGGCATGACGGTCCGGATGTGAGATATCCGCAGACGCTGCGGCATCGTCTTTCATTTCTGCGGCACTCTCCACTGCTTCTCGCCGGAGCCGAACGACGGTAACGGCAGGTATCACTTGCTCTCGGCCTACCTTGTGGTCGTCGTTTGCCGGAGTCCATGGCTAGAAATATCTGCGTGACTCGACTATTGGTTGATGTGGCAACGCCCGGGTTGGTCATCGCCGTCCATTTGCCCGATTTCCGACCATAAACTGCGTCGGTCATTTGGAGGTTCGGAAATTAACAATCATATTCAGTGGCTTATAGAACATGGAATCACAGCTGAGCATATTGGCGAGCTGATAGCCGGATTGTGCGATCGGCTGATCGCGGATGGCTTTCCGATCTGGCGGGGAAGTATTGCGATGCCGTCTATTCATCCCATGTATGGCGGCGTCTCGGCCAATTTCGTGCGCGGCGGTGCGACCACGATCGAGAATGCCGAGTATGGCAGTGCGGCAGTACTGAATTTCGAGAAGACCCCGATCTATTTTCTTTTGGGCCGTGGCGAAACGTCAGGTCGATGGAATATCGCCAAGGGTGAGGGAGTCGATGACTACCCGCAGCTTGCGGAATTCGCACATGGCGGCGGTACGGATCATCTGGTCAGCCTGCTGGAGTTTCCAAAGGAGGCTGCGCTGCGCGGGGTCAGTCTGTCTCTCACAAGCGACAGGCCGGGCGGATTTTCTGACGATCAATTGGCGATCGTCGCGGAGCTCTTCCCGGCACTGGGGCTGGCTTGCTACCGCATCGCGGCATCGAAAACCGCTGCGGATATTCTCGCCGTCTACACGGGCGCCAAAACAAGCGCACGCATCCTTGCAGGCGAGATCCAAAGAGGAAAGGGTGGCTCCATCAATGCTGCGATCCTGCTTGCGGATCTCAGGAATTTCACGGCGTTGACCGAAGTCTATCAACCAGGCGAAATCGCCGGGTTTCTGGACGAGCATTTCGAGCTGATCGGCCGGCATGTCGAGGAGAATTCCGGCGAGATCCTCAAGTTCATGGGCGACAGCGTGCTGGCGATCTTTCCGACCGATGCCGAAGATCAGCAAAAGGCGTGCATGGCCGCACTGGCTTCGGCAAGGAATATTCTGGAAGCCAACAAGGTACTGAACGGTCAGCGGGGGAATGATGGAGGTCCTGACATCGGCGTCGATGTCGTGCTGCATCTCGGCGAGGTCTTCTATGGAAATATCGGCGCGCGCGGCAGGCTTGATTTCACGGTGATCGGCAGCGCCGTCAACGAGGCCTCGCGGCTTGAAAAGCTCTGCGGCACGCTTGAGCAAGACCTGCTGATGTCGGAGAGCTTCGCGACCACCTGCGCCGTGGCCTGCGAGTATCTAGGTTCGTTTGAATTGCGTGGCGTTTCGAAGCGGGCCGACGTGTTCAAACTCGCCGACGCCGCATCCTGAAGCGTCGATCCGGTCGCCGCGGCGACGCTCAGATCTCGCCTGAGACCTCGCGGCGACGGCGGTCGAGTTCTTCGCTGTAGCGGCGCAGCGTATAACTTTCACTGAGCTGGCCGATCACCTTGCGTTCGATCAGGTTGTTGACGACTGCGAGCGCTTCGCTTTCGCTCTTGTCGAAGATCGCCGCCGCCTGCCTGGCATTCATCTGCGGCTGCAGGAAATCGTTGCGGTAGTGGATGAAATCGGCAAGCGTCTTGCCCTCGTCCTGCGCGTCGGTCGGATTGGCGTAGATCTCCGGCACCAGCACCAGGCCCGCATATTTGTCGCTCTCCTCGACGAGGATGACGCGCTGGGTCGAGCCGATCGGGAAGGCCTGCTTGAATTCCCCCAGAGAAATGCCCGCCCTTGCCGTCTTGACGTCGGCGCGCATCAGCTTGTCGACCGTCAGATTGCGGATCCAGCCGACATCATGGGCGCTGCGGATGCTTTCTCCGCGCAGATGAAAGCGCCATGTGGCGAAGGAGTAGCCGAAGGTCGAGCGCACGACGAGCGAGGAGGTGATGACGGCGGCGAGCACCAGCGCCGTGATCGGAAAATCGCCGGTGATTTCGAGCGCCAGGAACGTCATGGTCAGCGGCCCGCCGATGACGGCGACGGCAAGCGAACTCATGCCGACCACGGCATAGATGACGGGCGTCAGCGTCGCATCGGCGAAATAGGGGCCGCAGTAAGCAAAGAGTTTGCCGAGCAGGGCGCCCATGAATAGCGAGGCGAAGAACAGCCCGCCCCTGAAGCCGGAGCCGATCGAGATCGCCGAGGCGAAGGATTTCAAGAGGAAGAGGCCGATCAGCGTCGGGATCGCCACCTCATGGGAAAGGTTGAGATGCAGCGCGCCGTGGCCGGCCGAGAGCACCTGCGGCGAGATCATCGCCAACAGCCCGACGATGATGCCGCCGAGTGCCGGGCGGAAGGGCGGGGCGATCGAGCTCTTGCGCGCCAACTCCTCGACAAAGGCGACGCCCTGCATGATCAGGATGCCGACACCGGCGCAGAACGCACCGAGCAGCAGCGCCGGGACATAATCGGCCGGCACGACCGAGCCGAAGCTGCCGATATCGATGGTGAAGTCGCTACCGGCGAGCAGCCTTGCGACCAAGGTGGAGACAAGGGCGGAAACGACGACAGGCGTCAGCGAGACGATCGTATAGGTGCCGATGATCAGCTCGAAAGCATAGAAGGCCCCGGTCAACGGCGCGTTGAAGGCGGCGGCGATGGCGCCCGCCGCGCCGCAGCCAACGAGGGTGCGCAGGTCCGAGCGGCGAAGCTGCAGCTTCAGCCCGAATTTCGAGGCGAGGCCGGCGGCAAGCTGGGTATAGCCGGCCTCCAGGCCGACGGAGGCCCCGAAACCGTTGGAGATCAGGTTCTGCACGGCAACGATGATGCTGTCGGTCAGGGACAGGCGGCCGCCATGCAGCGCATTGGCCTCGATAGGGTCGACCATCGGCTTCTTGCGCCGTTTCGCCAGAACCAGAAGCAACAGGCCGAGCAAGGCGCCGCCGATGACGGGGGCGGTGAGCAGCAGCATCTTGTTCTCGATCTCGGAGGAGCTCAATCTTTCGCTGTCGGCGATGCCGAAGACCAGCTGATGCAACTCGTTGGAGACGTAGCTCATGCCGGTGACGGCGAGACCCGAGATGATGCCGACGACGGCGCCCGCCAGCGACAGGCCGACCTCGCTGCGCCGGGTCAGCGCCCGCAAGCGTCCCGGATCGAAGAAAACACGCAGCGCGCGGAAACGGCGCCGATCCAATTTCATAAGCATGGCAAGACAACTAGGCAGGGAGAGGCCCGGTCAAGGGCGAAGGCGAAGGCGCAGTCCGCTTGCGACGCAATTGCGGCGAAAACCCGGCGGGCGGGATAAATATTTGTGACGTAAGTCTCTGATAATGACGATGTTTTAGGTAGAGTAAGTCGTGTTGGAGCAGGCCATACCGGGTGGCCGTCAACTGGTCGACCGCCAAGCCCGGTTGACTTCACCCCTGCGCTTGCCTAACCATCCGGATAACGGATGGTCGACTGACCATCCTGACATAACGGATGGTTCCGGATCGGTGTTACGCCCTTCCGGATGAAAAGGGAATGTGACGGGGCGGACCCAAGCCGGGCGCCTTCATCACAGCCGACCCCGCGACTGTAGAGCGGTCAGGGTCTTCCATCCGGCATCAGGCCTTTCGGCTGACGGCTTGCAATAGTGCAAGCGGGCGGGATGGACGACATGCCGGAAAAGCCACTGGATATGCATGGTGATCAACCGGGGTCGGACGCCTCTCAAGTCTACGAATCGTCCACCTTTTCACTGATGCAGCCGGGAAGGCGAGGATGATCCGCTGGCACGATCAGGGCGACCGGTTTCCGGTCTGCCCCGATCGCGGCCGATAACCGCGAGCCAGGAGACCTGCCATGCGTGCCGGGCGAGAAGCCCACACTTGGGCACTATGCCCGTTGCCAGCACGGAGGTTGTCTTGGCTGAACGATTGAATTCGGCGCGGCCTAGTGCGGCGCGCGCGACGCCTCCAAGCAGCGCTGCAAGAGCAGCGCTTTCGGCCACTTATGTCGAATGCTGGGTACCCCCCTCTGTCCTGCCGGACATCTCCCCCACAAGGAGGGAGATCGGCAAGCAGCACAACGGTCGTCCTACGTCAATTGTTTGGAGAAAAGCTCTCGGCGATTCAATCTCCCCCCTTGTGGGGGAGATGTCCGGCAGGACAGAGGGGGGTGTCACACCCTCAGTAGCCGAGAAAGGTGCATTCAGAGCAAGCCACGACTACGCACTCTCCGTGAGGGGCGTTTGAGTATGACCGCCACCTTCATCCTCGGCGGCGCACGCTCCGGCAAATCCCGTTTCGCCGAAGACCTCGTGGCGGCAACCGGTCTCGATCGTCACTACGTCGCCACCGGCCGCGCCTGGGACGAGGAGATGCAGGCGCGCATCGCCCAACACAAGGCCGACCGCGGCCCATCCTGGACGACGCATGAAGAGCCGCTCGATCTTGTCGGCAAGCTCGCCGCCATCGACGGCGAGGGGCGCATCGTCCTGATCGATTGCCTGACGCTCTGGGTCACCAATCTGATGACGGAGGAGCGGGACGTGGCGACGGAATTTGCCGCCCTTGCCGATTTCCTTCCCGCCGCGAAAGCGCGGCTCGTTTTCGTTTCCAACGAGGTCGGTCTCGGCATCGTGCCCGACAATCGCATGGCGCGGGATTTTCGCGATCATGCCGGCCGCTTGCACCAATCGATCGCGGCGAAGGCCGCCGAAGTTTATTTCATCGCGGCAGGCCTGCCGCTGAAAATGAAGGGTTAAGTCCATGAACCAGCAAAAAATTCCTGCAACCGTCATCACCGGCTTTCTTGGCGCCGGCAAGACGACGATGATCCGCAACCTGCTCACCAATGCCGGCGGCAAGAAGATTGCGCTGATCATCAACGAATTCGGCGATCTCGGCGTCGACGGCGACGTGCTGAAGGGCTGCGGTGCGGAGAATTGCACCGAGGACGACATCATCGAGCTCACCAATGGCTGCATCTGCTGCACGGTTGCGGACGATTTCATTCCGACGATGACGAAGCTGCTCGAGCGCGAGCAGAGGCCCGACCATATCGTCATCGAGACCTCGGGCCTTGCTTTGCCGCAGCCTCTGGTCGCCGCCTTCAACTGGCCCGATATCCGCACGCAGGTGACCGTCGACGGCGTCATCACGGTGGTCGACAGTGCTGCCGTTGCCGCCGGCCGTTTCGCCGATGACCATGATGCCGTCGATGCGCGCCGTGCCGAGGATGAATCGCTCGATCACGAAAGCCCGATCGAGGAGCTGTTCGAGGATCAGTTGACCTGCGCCGATCTCATCGTGCTCAACAAGACAGACCTGATCGATGCCGCCGGTCTTATCAGGGTACGCGACGAGGTCGCCTCCCGCACCGTCCGCAAGCCCGTGATGATCGAAGCGAGGAATGGCGAGGTGTCGGCTGGCATTCTGCTCGGCCTCGGCATCGGCACGGAGGACGATGTCGCCAATCGCAAGTCGCATCACGAGCTGGAGCATGAGGACGGTGCGCCGCACGACCATGACGAATTCGACAGCTTCGTCGTTGAGCTCGGACCCATTGCCGATCCGGCCGGCTTCATCGAAGCGCTGAAGGGCATCATATCAGCCCATGACGTGCTGCGCCTCAAGGGTTTCGTCGATGTCTCGGGCAAGCCGATGCGCCTGCAGCTCCAGGCCGTCGGCAGCCGCATCGACCATTATTTCGACCGCGCCTGGACGTCTGGCGAAAGGCGCGCCACACGCCTCGTCGTCATCGGCCTGCACGAAATGGATCAGGACGCGGTGAGAGCGGCGATCGAAGCGCTGGCCTAACCCGATGCATCTGCTTCTGGCTCAACAGGGAACGATCAGTGACGGCGAGGAGGCGATCGACCTTGGGCAGACGCCGGGCGATATCCTGTTCCTGTCGGCTGCCGACAGCGAGCTTGCCGCGATCGCAACCGCCCATCGCGAGCGCGGGGCGGGGCCTTCGCTCCGGCTCGCCAGCCTGATGAGCATGAAGCACCCGATGTCTGTCGATACCTATGTGGAGCGCACGGCGCGGCATGCCAAGCTGATCATCGTCCGTGCGCTCGGTGGCGCCAGCTATTTCCACTATGCGCTGGAGGCGCTGCATGCGGCAGCAGCGCGCGCCGGTGCGCTGATCGCGGTGCTGCCGGGCGACGCCAGGCCGGATGCGGGGCTTGTGCCTTTCTCGAATATCGGGCTCGACGACCTCAACGCGCTCTGGGCCTATCTGATCGAGGGCGGCGATGCCAACGCGCAGGCTTTTCTTGACTATGCCGGGGCGATGCTGTCGGGCGCCGAGAAGCCGGCGCCGGCCGTGCCACTGATGAAGGCGGGTATCTGGTGGCCGGGGCGGGGGTTGATCGGGGTCGAGGAGTGGCGGCGGGTTGTTGCTGCGGAGGTATCTTCGCGTGTGGCTGTCCCTTTGTCGGTCGAGCTTGAGACACCCCCCTCTGTCCTGCCGGACATCTCCCCCACAAGGGGGGAGATCGAGGATGAGAGGTCTCGCTCCATCTCCTCGGCCGAAGGTACGGCATCCTCCAACGTTTCTTTTGTGGGAAGCTCAAGCGACTTGCCGATCTCCCCCCTTGTGGGGGAGATGTCCGGCAGGACAGAGGGGGGTACTACGAACTCGACGCAACAGGCATCTCCCATCGTCGCCATCAGCTTCTACCGCGCCCTCGTCCAAAGCGGCGAGACCGGGCCGATCGAAGCTCTGATCGAGGCGCTGACGACACTTGGCCTCCGGCCGCTGCCGGTCTTTGCCTATAGCCTCAAGGATCCGGTTTCGACAGGCATTCTCGAAAGCGTGTTTTCGACGCTGAAACCCGATGTCGTCATCAACACGACGGGCTTTGCGGTCTCGGCACCGGGTGCGGACCGGCAGCCGACGGTGCTGGAGGCGAATGAGGCGATCGTGCTGCAGGCGATCCTGTCGGCCTCGTCGAGGGAGGCATGGCTCTCTTCCTCACAAGGCCTGTCGGCGCGCGATCTCGGCATGAACGTGGCGCTTCCCGAAGTCGACGGTCGGGTGCTGGCGCGGGCGATCTCCTTCAAGACGGCGGCCCGCTACGACGCGCGGGTCGAGACCAATATCGTCGCCAGCCAGGCCGATGCCGGCCGGGTGCATTATACGGCGGAGCTTGCCGCCAATTGGGCACGGCTGCGAAAGACTTCCGTGGGCGACCGGCGCATCGCGCTCGTCATGGCGAATTATCCGAACCGCGACGGTCGGCTCGGCAACGGCGTCGGCCTGGATACGCCGGCCGGCACCATCGAGGTGCTTCGCGCCATGCGGGCGGCGGGTTATCCGGTCGCTGACATTCCGGCCGACGGCGACGCGCTGATCCGCCACCTGATGGAAGGGCCGACCAATTCCGGTTCTGACGGAAAAATCATCCGCGAGACGCTTTCTCTGAGTCGCTACAACAGCTTCCTGGAATCTCTTCCCAATAAGATTCAGAATGAGGTGAGCGCCCGCTGGGGCAGCCCGCAAGACGATCCGTATTTTCGCGAGGGCGTCTTCGCCCTGCCGTTTACACGTTTCGGCGACGTGCTCGTCGGCATCCAGCCGGCGCGCGGCTACAATATCGATCCGAAGGAAAGTTATCATTCGCCGGATCTCGTGCCGCCGCACGGCTATCTCGCCTTCTATGCTTTCCTGCGCCGCGAATTCGGCGCCCATGCGATCATCCACATGGGTAAACACGGCAATCTCGAATGGCTGCCCGGCAAGGCGCTGGCGCTGTCTGAAAGCTGTTATCCTGAGGCGATCCTCGGACCGTTGCCGCATCTCTATCCCTTCATCGTCAACGATCCAGGCGAGGGCACGCAAGCCAAGCGCCGAAGTGCGGCCGTCATCATCGACCACCTGACGCCGCCTTTGACGCGGGCCGAAAGCTATGGGCCGCTGAAGGATCTGGAGGCGCTGGTTGACGAATATTATGAGGCCTCCGGCGGCGATCCTCGCCGCATCCGCCTGCTCAGCCGTCAGATCCTCGATCTCGTCACCGATATCGGCCTCGACCGTGATGCCGGCATCGCCGAGGGTGAAAGCGAGGGCGAGGCGTTGAAGAAGCTCGATGCCTATCTCTGCGACCTCAAGGAAATGCAGATCCGCGATGGACTGCATGTGTTCGGTGTGTCGCCAGAGGGGCGGTTGCTGACGGACCTGACCGTGGCTTTGGCGCGGGTGCCGCGGGGGCTGGGTGAGGGGGGCGATGCGAGTTTGCAGCGGGCGATTGCGGCGGATGCTGGATTGGGTGGCGGCGTGCGGGGGATACCCCCCTCTGTCCTGCCGGACATCTCCCCCACAAGGGGGGAGATCGGCAAGTCGCTTGGGCTTCCCGAAAAAGAACCGTTTGAAGATGCCGCTCCTTCGACGCATGAGATTGAGCGAGGCCTCTCATCCCTGATCTCCCCCCTTGTGGGGGAGATGTCCGACAGGACAGAGGGGGGTGCCTCCATCTTCGACCCTCTCGATTGCGACATGGCCGTCGTTTGGACGAGCCCGCGTCCTGATATCCTTGCAGATATTCTCGATACCCCATGGCGAACCAACGGCGACACCGTCGAACGTATCGAACTGCTGGCCGCAAAGTTCGTTTCCGGCGAAATGGACTGCCCAGCGGACTGGAAAGCGACGCGTGCGGTGTTGTCCGAGATCGAAACCTGGCTCAAGCCTTCCATCCTCGCTTGTGGCCCGGCCGAGGTCGAAGGTTTGCTTAAGGGACTCGACGGCCGCTTCGTCGCACCCGGACCCTCCGGTGCGCCGACGCGCGGGCGTCCTGACGTACTGCCGACCGGACGGAATTTCTACTCCGTCGACAGCCGCGCCGTCCCGACGCCGGCCGCCTACGAACTCGGCAAAAAATCGGCGGAACTGCTTGTCCGCCGTTATGTGCAGGATCACGGCGAATGGCCTGTCTCCTTCGGGCTGACGGCCTGGGGTACGTCGAACATGCGCACTGGTGGCGACGATATCGCCCAGGCCCTGGCGTTGATCGGCGTCAAGCCGCTCTGGGACGCGAGTTCGCGCCGGGTCACCGGCTATGAGATCATTCCGCCGGCGATGCTGCGGCGGCCGCGCGTCGATGTGACGCTCAGGATCTCCGGCTTCTTCCGCGATGCGTTTCCCGAGCAGATCGCGCTGTTCGACAAGGCGATCCGCGCCGTCGGCGCGCTGGAGGAGGATGTCGGCGACAATCCCATCGCTGAGCGGATGCGCGGCGAGGCGGCTAGGCTTGCGGCCGCCGGCCTCGACGAGGTGTCGGCAAAACGCCGGGCAGGCTATCGTGTGTTCGGCTCGAAACCCGGCGCCTATGGCGCCGGGCTGCAGCCGCTGATCGACGAAAAAGGCTGGGAGCGGCGCGCCGATCTTGCCGAGGCCTATCTCGTCTGGGGCAGCTATGCCTATGGCGCCGGAGAGGAGGGCAAGGCCGAACGCGGTCTGTTCGAGGAGCGGCTGCGCTCGGTGCAGGCTGTGATTCAGAACCAGGACAATCGCGAGCACGACCTGCTCGACAGCGATGATTATTACCAGTTCGAGGGCGGCATGGCGGCGGCGGCCGAACAGCTCGCCGGCGCGCGTCCCTCGATCTATCACAACGACCATTCCAGGCCGGAAAAGCCAGTGATCCGTTCGCTGGAAGAGGAGATCGGCCGGGTCGTGCGCGGGCGCGTCGTCAATCCGAAATGGATATCGGGTGTCATGCGCCACGGCTACAAGGGCGCTGCCGAGATCGCTGCTACGGTTGATTATCTCTTTGCCTTTTCGGCGACGACGGGCGCAGTCGGCGAACATCATTTCGAGGCCGTCTACCAAGCCTTTGTCGCCGATGCCGGCGTGCGCGACTTCATGATCGAGAAGAACCCTGCGGCATTCGACGAAATGAGAGAGCGGCTGTGCGAGGCGATCGACCGCAGCCTCTGGACGCCGCGCAGCAATTCGGCCCGGTTCCACCTGGCTGCAAACAACAGAATGAGGTGAGCTATGAGTGACGAGATCCCGGAAAACGAAACCGGCAAGGATGATGCGCGCCATGCCGAGAAAATGGCGAAGAAGAAGGCCGCGCGCGACAAGATCATGGCGACCAAGACGGATGGCAAGGGGCTGATCATCGTTCATACGGGCAAGGGCAAGGGCAAGTCCTCGGCGGCCTTCGGCATGATCTTCCGCCATATCGCACACGGCAAGCCGTCTGCCGTCGTGCAGTTCATCAAGGGCGCGATGTGGACCGGCGAGCGCGACCTGATCGAGAAGCATTTCTCCGATCTCTGCCAGTTTCACACGATGGGCGAAGGCTTCACCTGGGAAACGCAGGACCGCGCCCGCGATGTCGCCGCAGCCTCCGCTGCCTGGGAAAAGGCCAAGGAGCTGATCCGCGACGAGCGCAATTCCATGGTGCTGCTCGACGAGATCAACATCGCGCTACGCTACGACTATCTCGACATCAACGATGTCGTCGCCTTCCTGAAGAGCGAGAAGCCCGCCATGACACATGTCGTGCTGACGGGGCGCAACGCCAAGGAGGAATTGATCGAGATCGCCGATCTGGTGACCGAGATGGAGCTCGTCAAACACCCCTTTCGCTCCGGCATCAAGGGCCAGCCGGGCGTGGAGTTCTGAGGCGGTCAGTTGAGCGCGAGGCTGCGCAGGATGGCAGCCGTTTCCTCGTCCGCCGGGAAGAAGGATTCGACCGCGAGTTCCGACAAAGTGATTTCGACGGGCGTGCCGAACACAGTCGTTGTCGAGATCAGGGAAAGCAAGCCGGCCTTGGTCGAAAGCTGAAGGGGAACGGCGATGCCGGCATAGTCGGTATGGACCTCGCCAGCAGTTTCAGGCGCTGGATAGGACAGCAACTCCTTCAAAAGCTTGTCCAACATTGGATCGCCCGAAGCCGAGAACTGTTGGCGCAGCCTGCCGATAAGGTGGGCGCGCCACTCGGAAAGGTTTTTGATATGGGGCGCCAATCCTTGAGGATGCAGGCTGAGGCGCAGTACGTTGACGGGTGGCGTGAGCAGAGACTGGTCGGCAACGGCTGAGAGAAGCGGAGCGATGGCCGCATTGGCCGCGATGAGTGTCCAATGGCGGTCGACGGCGATTGCTGGGAAGGGCTCGTGCCCTTTCAGCACCATGTCGATGGCGCGACGGGCCGGTTCCAGCGCGGGATCGTCGAGCGGGCGTTCTGCAAAAACAGGAGCGAAACCCGCCGCGAGCAGCAGCGGGTTCCGATCGCGAAGGGGTACGTCGAGCCGTTCGGCAAGATGCAGCAGCATGTCGCGGCTCGGTGTCGAGCGCCCGCTCTCGATGAAGCTCAGATGCCGCTGCGAGATCTCCGCCTCCAGCGCGAGGTCGAGCTGGCTCATGCGGCGGCGCCGGCGCCATTCGCGCAGATGGTCTCCAAGGGAGCGGGCGGTCGGCGTCATCAGGCGGCTTCCGGCAGCAAATCTATGAAACCGCGGACGGATTTCAGCTTGCCGCCTTCGAGCTCGGCGAAATCCGTGCCCTTGATCAGCGCATCGCCGTTTTCCGGGCCGAGGCCCCAGGAGAAGCGCAGGTTGTCGCCGTAGCCGTCGGCCACCCCGATCAGGGCGAAGCGGAAACCGGGGAAGCGGTTTTGCACCGCCTCGACCAGCGAATTGATCTGCTCATGGCCTTCGCCGCGCATCAGTGGGTCGATATAGGTCGCGGCTTTGCTCCAGCTCTCGGCAATGAGAGCGCGGCGGCGAGCGGCATCCGTCTCGTTCCAGATGGCGAGATAGCGCTCTGCGTTGGTGTTTGCGTCGTTCATCGGGTCATCTCCTTTTGATCGCCCGTCAGTTCCAGGCAGGCCGATCATGCGGGAAGGCGATGCACCTTATCAATTACGCCGGAGGTAATGGAAGATGGTCGAGGGGTCGAGTCAGACGCCGAGCCAGACACGCAGCGGATTTGCCGGGTCGGCGAGCAGCTTTACTGCAAGGGCGACGCAGACGATCACGAGCAGCGGCTTGATGAGCTTTGCGCCGATGCGCATGGCCAGCCGCGAGCCAAGCTGCGCGCCGAGGAACTGGCAAGCACCCATCAACAGGCCGATCTTCCAGAGTATCGCGCCGAAGCTCGGGAAGACGATCAGCGCGCCGAAATTCGAGCCGAGATTGAGAAGCTTGGTGTGGGCCGTCGCCTTCAGCATGCCGAAGCCGGCGAGCGTGACGAAGGTCAGCATGAAGAAGGAGCCCGTGCCAGGGCCGAAGACGCCATCATAGAAGCCGATGACGGGCACCAGGGTCAGGCCGAAGGTAAAGGGGGTCATGCGGCGGTGGGTGTCGAGGTCGTTGAGGTTCGGCTTGACGGCGAAGAAGATGGCGATCGCCACCAGGAGCACCGGCATGATGGCCTGCAGCACCTGGCCTGGAACGATCGTGGCGAGTGCCGCGCCGAGCGAACCGCCCATGACAGCCATCAGCGCCATCGGCAATTGTTCCGCAAGCTGCACATGGCCCTTGCGGGCATAAGCGATCGTGGCCGAGGCCGCGCCGAAGAGGGACTGCACCTTGTTGGTGCCGAGGGTCTGGAGCGGCGGAAAACCTGCGATCAGCATGACGGGGACGGTGATGAGGCCGCCGCCGCCGGCAATGGAATCGACGAACCCGGCAAAGAAAGCCGCCGCGCAGAGCAGCAGAAGCAGATGGAAGGTGATATCGGGCAAGATGGTATTCCGGGCAGGGATTTCGGACGGCCTTGTTGCATTTGCCGCCCCAAGCTGCAATGGCTGCAAAGACATGGGCAGGGCGTATTTGACGGTTTCCGTGAGTGATATCTCTTTCGATACGGCGAGGCGCCACGTGCTCGGCCTCGGCTGCGAGCGCGGCACGCCGCCTGCCGAGATGCTGGCGCTTGCGATCGAGGCGCTCGACGCGGCCGCTATCGGCGCGGCGGAACTCACAGCCATTGCCTCGATCGACAGCCGAAGACTGGAGCCGGCGATCCTTGCCGTTGCCGCGCATTTTTCCGTGCCTGCCGTGTTCTTCGGCGCGCTGCGGCTGGAGGAGGAGACGCCGCGGCTGGCGAATCCGTCGGAAATCGTCTTTGCCCGCGTCGGCTGCCATGGCGTCGCCGAGGGTGCGGCGCTGGCTGCGGCGGGGCCGGATGCCGAGCTTGCTGTCGCCAAGATCAAATCTGCACATGCGACGGCGGCAGTCGCCCGCAGCGGGTTGCAGAAAGCCTGATGGGCGTTATGTTGGCGCCAATTCGCGGCGCCGTCCGGCAGCCTCACGGTTCACATCTAGAGGATATCTCATGCACAAGGTCATTTATGACACCGACCCTGGCGTCGACGACGCCATGGCGCTTCTCTTCCTGCATCGTCATCCCGAGATCGAGCTTCTCGGCATCACCACGGTTTTCGGTAATGCCTCGGTCGAGACGACGACGCGCAATGCGCTTTTCCTCAAGCGCGAATGGAATATTCCGGCACCCGTTTCCAAAGGCGCCAGCGTCACCATCGATTCCTCGCGCGCGGAGCGGCCATGGCCGGCCATGGTGCATGGCGATAACGGCCTCGGCGATATCGACGTACCGGAGACGATCGACCTGCCGCTCGATCCGCGCCCGGCGCATCGCTTTATCATCGACACGGTGCGCGCCCATCCGGGCGAGGTACGCCTCGTTGCCGTCGGGCGGATGACCAATCTGGCGCTGGCGCTGAAGGAAGACCCCGAGATTGCGACGCTGGCGAAGGACGTCGTCATCATGGGCGGCAATTTCTATGTGCCGGGCAATGTCTCGCCGGTCGCCGAGGCCAATATCCACGGTGATCCCGAGGCCGCCGACATTGTCATGACCGCGCCGTGGAAGGTGGCCGTCATCGGCCTCGACGTCACCGCAATCACCACGATGAGCCGCAGCTATCTCGGCGAAATGGCAGCTAGGGGTGACAAGGCGGTCAAGCAGCTCGACGCACTCTCGCAGTCCTACATCGATTTCTACAAGCATGCGGTCGAAGACGGCATGATGGTGCATGACAGCTGCGCCTGCGTTTATGCCGTGGCGCCGGAGCTGTTCTCATCGATATCGGGTGCGGTGCGTGTCGTCTGCGGCGGCATCGCCGATGGCCAGACGATCGTCAGGCGAGACGGGCGGCATTTTCCACCTAATGGCGCCTGGGATGGCTTGCCGAGCCAGGTAGTCTGCACCGGCATCGAGTCGGAGAGGGTCCTCGACCTCATTCGCAATACACTGCTTGCAGCCTGACAAGCTTGAAGGGCCGGCCGCGATGCTGCCGGCCTTCTGGATATATTCCAATATATTCATTGCGTTGTGCGGGTTGTCCGAGGATTTGAATCCGACGCTTCATAAAGTGAGTCACGATCATCTCAGCAACTTCAAGTGAGGTGATGGGCGCGGCGTTGACCTTGCCCTTTGCGGGGCCTAGATCAGCAACATGATCGATGCCGCATTCTCCCATCTTCCGGTGCTTGAGCCGGGCAACGTCTGGCTCGTCGGCGCCGGTCCCGGCGATCCCGGGCTTTTGACGCTACTCGCCGCCAAGGGGCTTTTCGAGGCCGACGTTATCGTGCACGATGCGCTGGTCAATGAGGAATGCCTGGCGCTGGCGCGGCCGGAAACGCTGGTGGAATATGCCGGCAAGCGCGGCGGCAAGCCTTCGGCGAAACAGCGCGACATTTCGTTGCGGCTGGTGGAGCTTGCGCGCGCCGGCAAGCGGGTGCTGCGGCTGAAGGGCGGTGATCCCTTCGTGTTCGGGCGCGGCGGTGAGGAGGCGTTGACGCTGGTCGAACACAATATCCCCTTCCGCATCGTGCCCGGCATCACCGCCGGTATTGGTGGGCTCGCCTATGCCGGCATTCCGGTGACGCATCGCGACATCAACCATGCCGTGACCTTCCTCACCGGCCATGATTCCTCGGGCATCGTGCCCGACAGAATCAACTGGGAGGCGATCGGCCGAGGCTCGCCCGTCATCGTCATGTACATGGCGATGAAGCATATCGCCGAGATCAGCGCCCGCCTGATCGCCGCAGGCCGGCTGTCTTCCGAGCCCGTCGCCTTCGTCTGCAATGCCGCCACCGGCCGGCAGCAGGTGTTGGAAACGACGCTCGGAGAGGCGACCGAGGCTGTTGCCGCCTCCGGGCTGGAGCCGCCAGCGGTGGTCGTCGTCGGCGAGGTGGTGCGGCTCAGGGCCTCGCTCGATTGGCTCGGTGCACTCGCAGGACGGCGATTGCAGCCCGATCCGTTCCGCCCGTCCGGCAAGGTGCGGGCATGAGCGGCCTCCTGATCGCAGCACCTTCCTCCGGCGCCGGCAAGACGACGGTGACGCTCGGGCTGCTCCGAGCGCTCCGCCGGCGCGGCATTGCGGTCGCGCCCGGCAAGGCCGGCCCTGACTATATCGATCCCGCCTTCCATGCGGCGGCAAGCGGCACGCTTTGCCTGAATTTCGATCCCTGGGCGATGCGCCCAGAGCTGATCTCGGCCAATGCCGCCCTTCACCGTTCCGGCGACCGCATCCTCGTCATCGAGGCGATGATGGGGCTTTTCGACGGCGCGACCGACGGAAAGGGAACGGCGGCCGATCTCGCCGCCCAGCTGGGGCTTTCCGTGGTGCTCGTCGTCGACGCCTCGCGCATGTCGCAGTCGGTGGCGCCGCTGGTTACCGGGTTTGCCGGCTTCCGCGCCGATGTCCGCGTTGCCGGCGTCATTCTCAACAAGGTCGGCAGTGACCGGCACGAAGCGATGCTGCGACAGGCGCTGGAGGCTATCCGCATGCCTGTCATCGCCGTGATCGGCAGCGACAAAGGGCTTTCCCTGCCGGAGCGCCATCTCGGCCTCGTCCAGGCCGGCGAACATGCAACCCTCGATAATTTCATCGACCATGCGGCGGACGCGGTCTCCGAGGAATGCAATTTCGAATTTCTGCTACGCATTGCAAAGCAAGGGCTCAACCGGCCGTCGGCCGCCAATATCGACCGGTTGCCGCCGCTGGGCGCACGCATCGCCGTGGCGCGCGATATCGCCTTTGCCTTTTCCTACGAGCATATGCTGCTCGGCTGGCGCCGCCGGGGTGCTGCGATCTCCTTCTTCTCTCCGCTTAGCGACGAGGCACCAGCTACCGATGCCGATGCGATCTATCTGCCTGGTGGTTATCCTGAGCTGCACGCCGGACGGCTCGCAGAGGCGCAGAATTTCCGCGCCGGCATGCTCGACGCGACGGCGCGCGGCGCCAGGATTTACGGCGAGTGCGGCGGCTATATGGTGCTCGGCGACGGGCTGATCGATACGGAGGGCAAGCGCCATCAGATGCTCGGCCTGCTGCCCGTTGTCACCAGCTATGCCGAGCGCAAGCGCCATCTCGGCTATCGCCGTGTCGTGCCGCTCGACGGCGCCTTCTTCGCGCGGATGATGACGGCCCATGAATTCCACTATTCCAGCGTCGTCTCCGAGGGCGAGGGCAAACGGCTTTTCCAGGTGCAGGATGCGCTCGGGACCGATCTGGGTGCAGCCGGGCTCCGGTGCGGGCAGGTGGCGGGGTCGTACATGCATCTGATCGATCTAGCCGGAGCAACGGCTGCATGAGCGCACCGATCGTCCATGGTGGCGGCATCACCGCGGCTGCCGCTACCTTCGGCGGCAGGCCGGACGACTGGCTCGATCTTTCCACGGGCATCAATCCGTGCCCTGTCGCCCTGCCTGACATTCCGGCGCGAGCCTGGCACCGCCTGCCGGACAGGCACCTCGTCGACGAGGCGAGGCGTGCGGCGCGCGATCACTATGGCAGCGGCGAGATCCTGCCGCTCCCCGTGCCCGGCACGCAATCGGTTATTCAGCTTCTGCCGCGTCTGGTCGAGGGTAGGCTGGTTGGCGTCACGGACAACAGGGTCGCTGTGACGGACAACAGGGTTGCCGTGACGGACGATAGGATCGCCGTGACGGACAACAAGGTTGCCGTGGTATCGCCGACCTATGGGGAATATGCGCGTGCCTTCGCCTCTGCGGGTTTTGCCGTCGATGCGGTCGACGATCTTGCCGCGATCGGGAGCGAGCATCGGCTGGCTGTCGTCGTCAATCCGAACAACCCCGATGGGTTGATATGGCCGACCGAAACGCTGATTGCCCTGCACGATAAGATGAAATCGGCAAACGGGTTTCTTGTCGTCGACGAGGCCTTCGGTGATACCGATCCGGCGCTCAGCCTCGCATTCCGGGCGCCGCAGCTTTCCAACCTCATCATCTTCCGCTCCTTTGGCAAGTTCTTCGGACTTGCCGGCCTCCGGCTCGGTTTTGCCATTGCGCGGGATGATATTCTCGAGCGTTTCGAGGACTGGCTCGGTCCCTGGGCAGTCTCCGGCCCGGCTCTTTCGATTGCAGGTTCGCTGCTGCTCTCGGATGTCTCTCCGATCCGCGGCCGCATCGATGAGCGCAACGCCGGCCTGCATGCGGTGCTGAAGGGCGCTGGGCTGCAAGTCTCCGGAGGGACGGCGCTCTTTACCCTTGTCGCCGATGCGAGAGCCGGCGACATTTACACGCATCTCTGCCGCCATCATATTCTCGTCCGCAAGTTCGACTATGCGCCGGATTGGCTGCGTTTCGGGCTGACGCCTGATCCGGCGGCAGACAGGCGGCTTGGCGAAGCCCTTCAGAGATTTGAGCGATGACGATCGACGAAAACCTTCTCGTACTGCTTCTGGCCCTGCTGCTCGATCGGATCGCCGGCGATCCACAATGGTTGTGGTCGCGGATGCCGCATCCCGTCGTCATGTTCGGCGCCGCGATCTCTTATGCCGACCGGCAGCTCAACCCGGCAAGTCTCACCGGCTCGCAACGCCGAATGAACGGTATCGCCGCCATCCTGGCGCTGCTTCTGGTGGCGATAGCCGCCGGCTTCGTGTTCAACCGGTTCTTCGCGCTGTTCGGCCTTGCCGGCATCTTGCTGGAGACCGGGCTGGTGGCGATCTTCCTGGCGCAGAAAAGCCTTGCCGATCACGTCGCGGCCGTCGCCACTGCGCTGCGCGACGAGGGCCTTGCCGGCGGGCGGGCCGCCGTTTCCCGCATCGTCGGACGCGATCCCCAGACGCTGGACGAGCCAGCCGTCTGCCGCGCGGCGATCGAAAGCCTTGCCGAGAATTTCTCCGACGGCGTCGTGGCGCCGGCTCTCTGGTATGCCGCCTTCGGCCTGCCAGGGCTCTTCGCCTACAAGATGCTGAACACGGCGGATTCGATGATCGGCCACAAGTCGGAGAAATACATCGATTTCGGCTGGGCGGCCGCCCGGCTCGACGATATCGCCAATTGGCCAGCCGCCCGGCTCTCCATCCTGCTGATTGCCGCCGGCGCCTGGATCCGGCGGGGAACAAGCGCCGGTCGTGAGGCGATCCGCGTGGCAATGCGCGACGGGGCCTTGCACCGCTCGCCGAATTCCGGCCGGCCGGAGGCGGCAATGGCGGGTGCGCTGAACGTCCAGCTCGCCGGGCCGCGCATCTATGGCGGCGTCATCGTGGCCGAGCCGATGATCAACGACACCGGCCGCGACGTGGCGACCTCAGGCGACATCGAGGACGGCGTATCGGTGTTCTACGCCAGCTGCATGGTGCTCGCCGGTGTGACGTTCGGGCTTTTCTTGTGTTTTCTGTAGAGGCGGGATGGTACGACCACGCCTCGGTAGACAGCTCCCACTCAAACGTTTATGCGAAACGCCTCCCACCTCCACCAGACCGGAAGCAGAGCGATGACAGTTCAGGTTGAATTACCGTGCCCGAAGTGCAAGAGCATCAAGATGAAGTTCGAGCGTCCCGAGATCCGGGAGACCGACATCATCACCTGTGCCGCCTGCGGCCATAATCTCGGCACCATGGCCTCGATCCGCGAGAAGATGAACAAGGCCTACCAGCAGCTCAATCGGGCTGGGGCGAAGCGCAAGCTTCAGTAAGCCTGCGGCGCATCCGCTTGTTGCCATGCGCCGTTAAAATTGTGATTACCATTCGGATTAAAGCAATCTAATAAGTATTGCCGTAGTCTCTCTTTCGTGAGGGCGCAATTAAGCTGCGCGAGTTCGAAGAGGGGCTATGATGAAGACGATTTTGGCGGCTGCGGCCGCAAGTTTATTGCTGCAGTTTTCTCCTGTTGCTGCTCAGGCAGCAACGCTGGTCGCCAATATCAGCATCGGCAAGCAGACGATGACCGTTTCCGAGAACGGCTTCGTCAAATATCGCTGGAAGGTTTCGACCGCGCGCAATGGCTATGTCACGCCAACCGGTTCGTGGCGCGCCAAGTGGCTGTCACGCGATCACCGCTCCAGGAAATACGACAATGCACCGATGCCCTTCGCCGTATTCTTCAACGGCGGTTACGCCGTTCACGCGACTTTCGACCTGAAGCGCTTGGGCCGGCCGGCTTCGCATGGCTGCGTTCGCCTGCACCCCGACAATGCCGCCCAATTCTTCTCGCTGACGCGGCAGGCCGGCCTTGCCAATACCCGGGTGGTCATTACGCGCTAACCCAACGGGTTATGCGCCGCGCTGAGCCCGTTTTATGCGCTGATCATCCGCTCCAGTTCATCCATGTCGGGGACGATGATATGTCGGAAATTCTCGATGCGAATGACGCCGCTCTTGCGCAGCCTGGTCATCTGGCGGCTGACGGTTTCGATCGTCAGCCCGAGGAAATCGGCGATCTCGGCGCGGGTTAGCGGCAGGTCGAAGGCGGTGCTTGTGGCCGTTTGCGGTTCGGCGTGGGTGGCGATGAGGTGGAGCAGGCTTGCGACCTTCTCCTCGGCGGTGCGCCGGCCGAGCGTCAGCATCCATTCGCGCGCGGCATCCAGCTCCTTCAGCGCCTGATCGTGCAGGCTGCGCTGCAGTTCCGGCGTCCCCGATATCATGCGGTCGAGCAGGTTGCGCGGGAAGACGCAGATTTCGGAATCGGTCGCAGCCTCGGCCGACAGCGTGCTTTCGCGCACGAAGGGCCTGCCGACGAAATCGGGGGCGAATTGCAGGCCGACGATCTGCTGGCGCCCGTCCGGCATTACCTTGCAGAGTTTCACCACCCCGCGCATGATGTTCGAATAGAAAGAACTTTCCGCGCCTTGAGCGATGATCTCGCTGCCGGCATCGACCTTGCGGCGCAGCGAGTGGCGGCCGAGTTCGCGGAGCTGGCTGCTCGACAGCGCGCCGCAGACGACACCGTGCCGCGCCTGGCAGGAACGGCAGGCGACGAGAGTGCCGGCGTCGGAAACCTCACTGCTTGCGATGTCCATGTCCTTATCCCTTCGAAATCCGCGTGTGCCGGGTGTCGCTGCGCATGCCGGGCATGCTCGGCATACCCTAGACGATTACGCCGCGATTGCGGGTTCGGCTATCCCGATTTCTTCCAGCGCGGCTTGATGATTATCAATTTCGCCGGGATTGCGATTTGATCCAGATCAAAGTTTCCGTGCCATGGCTGTTGTTGGAAAGCGCCAGCGTCGACACGAGGCCGTCCGCGGGTTTGATTCGGACGGCTTCTTCGCCCCGCCGGCCGGGCGAACTTTCAGCTACGGCATCGCCTTGCGCCCCGGGTGACGGCAAAGGCCGGCATTCCATTGCTGTTTAGGCAACACCCAGCCGCCAAATTGCCGCAACGCCGGGACGAAAGCATTGGCTTTTGAAAAGGATTTGCCTATGAGGGGTTTAAATTGTCATTTCATGAGGTACAGCGCGTGACCGCTACATTCGATAAAGTTGCCGACATTATTGCAGAAACCAGCGAGATCGACCGCGCGACGATCACGCCGGAGAGCCATACGATCGACGACCTCGGTATCGACAGCCTCGATTTCCTCGACATCGTCTTTGCGATCGACAAGGAATTCGGCATCAAGATCCCGCTCGAAAAGTGGACGCAGGAAGTCAACGAAGGCAAGGTTTCCACCGAAGAATACTTCGTGCTGAAGAACCTCTGCGCCAAGATCGACGAGCTCAAAGCAGCCAAGGCCTGAGCGATATAACAGTCTTTTTTGAACGCCCTGCCGCCCTGAATATGGCGGCCGGGCGGTTTCGTTCCTAACTAGTGCATGCCGCCCAAAAGTGCGCAGCGGTTTTGGGATAACGGCATGCATAAAAACAAAGACCTAAAGTGCGAACCAGACGCGCTTTAGGCGTCACCGGCGGGCAGATCTGGCCTGTCGGGCCGGAGGATCCGAATGCTGCTGGAATATTTCCAGATGATTGACCGCGTCGAAGCGGTCGACCTGAAGAAGGGTACGCTTAAGGCGCGATCCGTCGTGCCGGCCAAGAGCCCCGTCTTCGAGGGTCATTTTCCCGGCATGCCGCTCGTTCCCGGCGTGCTCCTGATCGAGACCATGGCCCAGGCCTCCGGCATGCTGGTGCTTGCCGTCACCAATTTTGCCGCCATGCCCTTCCTGATGATGGTCGACGGCGCCAAGATGCGCACCTTCGTCGAACCGGAAGCTGTGCTCGACATCGAGGCGGTGCTGGAGCATGACGGTTCGGGTTTCGCAGTTACCAAGGCTAAAATCACCAGCGCTGGCAAGAAGGTCTGCGATGCGCAGCTGAAACTGCGCACCATGCCGTTTTCCGAGGTACCGCTCGGCGATATCGTGAAGAAACGTGCCGGCGAAATCGGGCTTCTCGAAGCGATCGCGGCGCAGGGAGTGATTGGATGAGCAAGGCTGCAAACGACGTCGTCATCTCGGGCATCGGCATCGTCACCTGTCAGGGCGTTGGCAAGGACGCGCATATCGCGCTGCTTTCGGCCGCCAGTGCGCCGAAAGCGATCGTCGAGACCGAGAAGTTCAAGCCCTATCCGGTGCACCCGCTGCCTGAGATCGACTGGTCGCAGCAGATCGCCAAGCGCGGCGATCAGCGCCAGATGGAGAACTGGCAGCGCATCGGCGTCTTCGCCGCCGGCCTTGCGCTCGATGATGCTGGTTTCAAGGATGATATCGAGGCCTGCGGCACGATGGACATGATCGTGGCGGCCGGAGGCGGCGAGCGCGACATCAATGTCGACACACTGATCGTCGACGAAGCGCTGAAGCGCAATGACCGCGAGTTGCTGCTCAACGAGAAGCTGACGACCGAGCTGAGGCCGACACTGTTCCTCGCCCAGCTTTCCAACCTGCTCGCCGGCAATATCTCGATCGTGCACAAGGTCACCGGTTCGTCGCGCACCTTCATGGGCGAGGAAGCGGCCGGCATATCCGCCGTCGAGACCGCCTTCTACCGCATCAAATCAGGCGAATCCTCGCATGCACTTGTTGGAGGCGCCTTCGCGGCTGAGCGGCCTGATATGATCCTGCTCACCGAGGCGATCGGCGCCCATGCGCGTGGCGATTGGGTGCCGCTTTGGTCGCGCAAGCCGAGCGATGGCGGCGGCATGATCACTGGTTCGGCAGGCGCCTTCCTGGTGCTCGAATCGCGCAAACATGCTGAAGCCCGCGGCGCCCATATCTATGCTGTCATCGACGCGGTCGAGGGCGACCGCGGCAACCGCAATTCCGGCAATCTCGAAGTTCGGCTGGAGCGGCTTTTGGCACCGGCTGCCGGGCTTGCCACTGAGAGCACGGCGATCTTTTCCGGATCGACCGGCATGCACGATCTTGCCGCCCGCGAGCGGGCGGTGCTCGAACATCAATTGCCCAACGTTGCGATCCGCGGCTTCGGCGGCGTCACCGGCCATACGATCGAGACGCAGTTCACGCTGGGTCTAGCGCTTGCAGCCCTTGCCGTCGACGGCAAGGCCAAGGTTCCGCCGTTCGATGCCGCTCATGAGGCGCCGATGCGGGCAGGGGCCACGGCCGCCGTCGTGACCACGGTCGGACACCAGCGCGGCGAGGGCGTTGCCGTTCTTTCCGCAGATGCGTGAGGAGTGAGAAATATGACAGCTTCCGCTTATAGAGATCACCTCGGCCGTCCGATCGTAGCTGTTACCGGCATGGGCATCATCACCTCGCTCGGTCAGGGCCTCAGCGATAACTGGGCAGCGCTTTCGTCAGGCACGTCGGGCATCCATGAGATCAACCGCTTTCCGACCGAGGGCCTGTCGACGCGGATCGCCGGCACCGTCGATTTTATCGGCATCCCGGTGCCGAACGCCGTCGAGCGCTCCTATGCCTTCGCCCGCGAAACGACGATCGAGGCGCTTGCCGATGCCGGCCTTTCCGGCGATTTCAACGGCCCGCTATTCCTCGCCGCCCCGCCGATCGAGCCCGAGTGGAGCGCGCGTTTCGAGCTTGCCGACCGTTCGCCGGCCTCCGACCATCCGGGGGATGCCTATGAGCGCTTCCTGACGGCGCTGCGCCAGCGTCCGGATCCGGCCTTCCATGAGGCGGCACTGTTCGGTGCGATTTCCGAGCGCCTTGCCGACCGGTTCGGCACCCGCGGCCTTCCCGTCACGCTGTCGACCGCCTGCGCCTCCGGGGTCACGGCGATCCAGCTCGGCATCGAGGCGATCCGCCAAGGCCGCACGGATCGCGCATTGACGGTCGCCACCGACGGATCGCTGAGTGCCGAAGCGCTGATCCGCTTCTCGTTGCTGTCAGCTCTTTCGACACAGAACGATCCGCCGACCAAGGCTTCCAAGCCGTTCAGCAAGGATCGCGACGGCTTCGTTATCGCCGAGGGTGCTGCGACCCTGGTACTGGAATCGCTGGAGTCAGCGGTTGCCCGCGGCGCCAAGGTGCTCGGCATCATGAAGGGCGCCGGCGACAAGGCCGACAGCTTCCACCGCACCCGGTCGTCGCCCGATGGCGGCCCGGCAATCGCGACGATCCGCGCGGCCCTTGCCGATGCCGGTATCGACGAGAGTGGCATCGGCTACATCAATGCGCACGGCACCTCGACGCCGGAGAACGACAAGATGGAGTATGGCGCGATGTCGGCCGTGTTCGGCGACCGGCTCGTCGGCATTCCCGTGTCGTCGAACAAGTCGATGATCGGCCATACGCTGACGGCGGCGGGCGCCGTCGAGGCGGTGTTCTCGCTGCAAACGATGCTGACCGAAACGCTGCCGCCGACCATCAATTACAACAACCCCGATCCGTCGATCGTTCTCGATGTCGTGCCGAACAAGAAGCGGGAAGCCCAGGTTTCAGCGGTGCTTTCCAACTCCTTCGGCTTCGGCGGGCAGAATGCCAGCCTTGTCATGGCGCTCGAACCGGCTTAAGCGGTTCGCGACAATTTCAAAACAAGAAGACCGTCTTGAAGGCGAGGGATTTTGCCATGCGCGCTTTGCAACTGATCGATGACCGCAAGCTTGAGATCACCGAGCTGCCGGAACCGGACGCTCCTGGTGCCGGCGAGGTGACGCTGCGCGTCAAGGCGGTGGCGCTCAACCATATCGACGTCTGGGGCTGGCGCGGCATGGCATTCGCCAAGCGCAAGATGCCGCTGGTCATCGGTGCCGAAGCCTCCGGCGTCGTCGAGGCCATCGGGCCGGGCGTCGCCAACGTGCTGCCGGGCCAGCTCGTCTCCATCTACGGCGCGCGCACCTGCGGCCTCTGCCGCCCCTGCCGCGAAGGCCGCGACAATCTCTGCGAACATGTCTCCGGCGTGCACGGCTTCCATCTCGACGGCTTCGCGCAGGAGAAGGTCAACCTGCCGGCGCGCCTGCTGGTGCCGGCCCCTCCCGGTGTCGACGCGATCGGCGCGGCGCTTGCTCCGGTCACCTTCGGCACGGTCGAGCACATGCTGTTCGACAATGCCAAGCTTGAGCCGGGCGAGACGATCCTCGTCCATGCCGGCGGCTCCGGCATCGGCACGGCGGCGATCCAGCTCGCCAAGAAGATCGGCTGCACCGTCATCACCACGGTCGGTTCGGACGACAAGATCGAAAAGGCCAAGGCGCTCGGCGCCGATCACGTTATCAACTACCGCACCGACCGTTTCGAAGGCGTGGTGCGCAAGCTCACCAAGAAGAAGGGCGTCGACGTCGTCTTCGAACATGTCGGCAAGGACACCTGGGCAGGCTCGATGCTCTGCATGAAGCGCGGCGGGCGCCTCGTCACCTGCGGCTCGACCTCGGGTGTTTCCACAGAGATGAACCTGATGATGCTGTTCCAGCAACAACTCAAGCTCTTCGGCTCCTTCGGCTGCCGCATGGAGAACATGGCGGACGCGATGCAGAAGATGGGCCGCGGGCTCGTCCATCCGGTCATCGATACCGAGGTCAGCTTCAGCGATATCGACCGGGCGCTGGAGCGGATGGAATCGCGCCAGATCTTCGGCAAGATCATCCTGAAGATGGATTGACCGCGTGAAGCTGTTCATCACCCGGATCGTTCTGGCGCTGAGGAATTTCCAGCAATGGCTGGTGGCTCAAGTGATGTTCGGCTTCCTGAATTTCCTGAAGCTGTTTCCGGCCGATGGTGCGATCCGATTCGCCGACAGGATGATGCGCCGCGTCGGCCGGCTGACCAGCCGCCACAGACTCATGCTGACCAATCTGCGCAATGCCTTCCCTGAGAAGAGCGAGGCCGAGATCGAGGAGATCGCGCTCGCCAGCTGGGGCAATATGGGCCGGCTTGCGGCCGAATATGTCTTCCTCGATCAGCTGTTCGACTATGATCCTGAAAAGTCGGAGCCGGGCAGGGTGGAAGTGTCGGGCGTCCCGATCTTCCTCGACCTGCGTGACAATCCGCGCCCCTTCATCGTCTTTACCGGCCATACCGCCAATTTCGAGCTGCTGCCGGTGGCGGGTGCCGCCTTCGGGCTCAACGTCACCGTGCTCTTTCGGCCGCCGAATAATCCTTATGTCGCCAAGAAGGTGTTCGACTTCCGGAGCGCCCGCATGGGCAAGCTGGTGCCCTCGCATGCAGGCTCGTCCTTCGCGCTCGCCCGTCAGCTGGAAGCAGGCCAGGGGGTGGGCGTGCTGGTCGACCAGAAATTCCGCAAGGGGCTGAAGGGCACCTTCTTCGGGCGCGACGTCAAGACCAATCCGTTGTTGCCGAAGCTGGTGCGCCAGTTCGACTGCGAAGTCTATCCGGCCCGCTGCATCCGGCTGCCGGGAAATCGCTACCGGCTGGAAATCGAGCCGCGGCTGGACATGCCGCGCGACGCCAAGGGCAATCTCGACCTGCCGGCCGCCGCCCAGCTGCTCAACGACAAGGTGGAAAGCTGGGTGCGGGAATATCCGGAGCAGTGGCTCTGGTACCACGACCGCTGGCAGATCAAGCAGACGCTCGCGCCTTAGAATAGGATCCTCCAAACGAATGGTTGGAGCATGATGTCGCCCGAAACCGCTCACAGTTTTCGGTATGATACTCTAAAAAAGGTCCACCCCCATTTATCAGCGGTGAAAAGCGGCAGGTGCTCTCGGATTGAAACTGAGGGCACTTCATGTTACCCGTCACCACCAAGACGCGAATAATGTCTACCGGAAGGCGCATTTTTGGGAAGTGCGGCCAATGTGAGGTTTCGGACTCGTCTCTTGGCACAATGGGAGTGGGAGGCGTCTTGCTGGAGCTTTTTCGAGCTTTTTCTTTGCGTTGCGTGCAAATCGAGGAAGCCATACGCCTGGGCGACGACCAGCGCGTCACGGCGCTCGACCGTCATGTCGAGCCGCTGGTCGAGGCAATCCTCGCCTGCCGGGCAGCCAATCTGCTCGAAGTCTACATGCAGCTGCAATTTATCAGCCACCTGATAAGCCAGGATGCCGACGACAGCGCCAGCGTCACGGAGCATACGTCGGTGCTTTCCTATCTGCTCGACCGCTATTTCGGGGCGCATGGGTCGGACTGGCGCGTGCCTTCGCCGCAGGATGTGCGCATCGAGCCGCCGCCGGCCTATGTGCCGGATACCGACAATGGCCAGTTCCTCAACGCGGTAATCCTTGAAAGCCTGCCGGATCGCGTGGCGGTGCTGACAAGGGATTATCGCTACCTCTATTCCAATCCAGCCAACAGCGCCCATCTCAACAGGAAGCCGATGGAGCTCATCGGCCGCCACCTTTCCGAATTCATCGGCGAGGAGCAGTTTGCCGAATGCGCCAAGCATAAGCTCGACGCCTGTTTTGCCGGCGACCAGATCGACTATACCTATGAGCGCTCGGACGGCAGCGGCCGGTCGCGGCAGGTGCGCTGTCGCATGTCGCCGCTGCGCGATGCGGGCGGCACGGTGATCGGCGCCCTGCTCGTCATGGAAGATATCGACCGGCTGTCGCAGGCTGCCTGATCCCGGTCGGTAGCCTTAGGCAGCCTGACCAACTCGGCTGCCTCGGGTAATCCGGCTAAGCAGCCGCCCAGACGGCGAGTTCGTAGCCATCGCGGTCGAGGAAGTGGAAGCGACGGCCGCCGGGAAAATCGGTGATCGGCCGGCAGATCGTGCCGCCGGCTCTTTCGACTGAGGTCAGCACTTCTTCCAGATCATTGGCATAGACGACGACCAGCGGGCCGCCGCCCGTCCGCACCGGTCCGAAATCGGTAAAGCCGCCCTTCAGCCGGCCGTCGTCGAATTCGCAATAATTCGGGCCGTAATCGGTGAAACGCCAGCCGAAGGCCGAGCCGTAAAAGGCTTTGGCGGCAGCGATGTCGGCGACGTTGAATTCGACATAGTCGATGCGGCGGTCGTGGTTTTCTGTCTTCTCGGCCATCTATCTCTCCATCAGGGCTTTCAGCATGGCGAGATCCTTCTCGACATGGGCGGCATCGGCGGAAAACTGCGCGTCGGTCATGCCGGGCAGACGCAGCAGCGTGAACATGACCTCGCAGCCATCGCCGTTCGGCACGATGCGCAGGGCATTATAGACCCTGAGGCCGGATTCGATCGTCACCGTATGGTCGATCACGCCGAATTCATTGGCAGGCACGAAGCTCACCCTGATTTTTCCAAGAGCGCCATCGGCGATCCAGTCGGCACCATCAGGATCGAGCCCGGTCGCAAGGCCGGAGGCCCAGAGCGGCATGTTCTCCGGCTTGCCGGCGAATTCATAGACGTCGCGCCAATCGCGCTCGATCGACCGGTGGATGATTTTCGCGGGCATTGTCGTCATGGCTTGCAGGTCCCTGTCATTTGGTTTCGTCAGAATAACAAACCGGCCGACAGCGTCTTGAACAAAACGGTCAGTCGCCTCTTTTCCGCATATCGAGTTGGTCGAAAATGACGGCGGGCGTCAGGGTCGAAAGCTCGCCGACCTCCCGCGTCATGTGGGGCTGGTCGGCAAAGCCCGCTTCGAGCGCAAGGCGGGCAAGCGGCATCGTGCCCGACTTGCGGCAGAGGTCGAGGAAACGCTGAAACCGGCGGATCCGTTCCAGCGTCATTGCGCCGTAGCCGAAATGATGGTGGCAGCGACGACGCAGCTGCCTTTCGCTCATGCCGAGCCGGTCGAGCAGGCCGGATGCCGGGCGGCCGCCGTCGGCGGCGGCGAAGATCATCGCGGCGTCGCGGGCGGGCTCCTCCGCATCGCGCGCGGTCCCTTCAAGCAGGCGGCCAAACAGCGCCATCGCGGCCGAGGGGTCGGGACAATCCGCAAGCCGCGCTTCGAATTCGGCGGTGTCCTTCCGGCCGATGTCGGCAAGGGGCACCGAGCAGCCGACCAGCGCCGAGAGCGGCGTCTTCAGCCAGGGTGCTGCAGCGCCAGGCGCAAAACGTGCGCCTATGACGGTCGCGCCCGGCTGGATGACGGGAAAGGCCGCCGTCCTGTCGGGGCCGGCGACGACCAGCCGGCCGTCGATCCAGAGAAGATCGCAATAGCCATCCGGCACGATCGCCACCATTGCCGGCGGTCCGTTATGGAGCGCATGAGACCAGAGGCGGCTGAAATGGCGCCGCAGCGTCGGCGGCGACGCATATTCGCGGTAGCGGCCGGCGCGGGCCGCCAGGAGAGCCATCTCTTTTCGTTTTCCCGATGCCAATGCGATATCTCCCGAGGCACTGATAATAACATGAGATAGGGCATTGCGGGCAGGACGCGCGAAAAACTTGCGGCTTCGGAATAAGCGGCAGCTGGCGGGTTGTCGGACAAGCGGGGATATTGCAAGCTCATTTCATGGGCTTTTGCGAACCGATTAGACCCTTGTGAGACTTGCCGTTTGACCGAGACAGTGCCACAACACCGGTCCAAATGACACATCGGAGGTTTGTCGTGGAAAAGGCAGAAATCGGACTGATCGGCCTTGCGGTCATGGGCTCCAACCTGGCGCTCAACATCGCGGAGAAAGGCAATAAAATCGCGGTCTTCAACCGCACGCCGGAGAAAACCGACGAATTCTACGAAAGCGCCGGCGATCTGAAGAAGCAGATCGTTCCCTGCAAGACCATCGAGGAATTCGTCGATGCGATCCGGCCGCCGCGTCCGATCATCATCATGATCAAGGCGGGTGAGCCCGTCGACCAGCAGATGGAGCTGCTGCGCCCGCATCTGTCCAAGGGCGACATCATGATCGATGCCGGCAACGCCAATTTCCGCGACACCGTCGCCCGCTTCGATCGGCTGAAGAATACCGATCTGACCTTCATCGGCATGGGTGTTTCCGGCGGCGAAGAAGGTGCGCGCCACGGCCCGTCGATCATGGTCGGCGGCACCGAAGAGTCCTGGAAGCGCGTCGAGAAGGTGTTGACCTCGATTGCCGCCCGCTACAATGACGAGCCCTGCGTCGCCTGGCTCGGCAATGATGGCGCTGGCCATTTCGTCAAGACCATCCATAACGGCATCGAATATGCCGATATGCAGATGATCGCCGAAATCTACGGCATCCTGCGCGACGGCCTCGGCAAGAGCGCCTCCGAAATCTCCGGCATCTTCGGCGAATGGAACAATGGCCGGCTGAACTCCTACCTGATCGAAATCTCCGAGAAGGTGCTTGCCGCAACCGATCCGGTCTCCGGCGGACCGATGGTCGACATGATCCTCGACAAGGCCGGCCAGAAGGGTACCGGCAAGTGGTCGGCGATCGAGGCGCAGAACATGGGCATTCCGGCAACGGCGATCGAAGCCGCGGTCGCCGCCCGCAGCCTCTCCTCGATGAAGTCGCAGCGCGAAGCCGCCGAAAATATCTTCGGCACGCAGGCAGTGTCCTTCCCGATCGCTTACGGCCCCGAACTCAACAAAGATCTGGAGCTGGCGTTGTTTGCCGCCAAGATCGGCGCCTATGCGCAGGGCTTCGCGGTGATGGCGGAAGCGTCGCGCGAGTTCAACTGGTCACTGCCGATGCCGACGATTGCCAGGATCTGGCGCGCCGGCTGCATCATCCGCTCGCAGTTCCTCGACGAGATCACCTCGGCCTTCACCAAGGCGCCTGACGCTGCAAACCTCATCGTCACGCCGGCTTTCTCCGACATGGTCAAGGAATCGATCCCGGCGCTGCGCCGTGTCGTCGGTGCCGCGATTGCCGCCGGCCTGCCGGTGCCGGCGCTGACCTCGGCGCTGACCTATTTCGACGCCTATCGCCAGGGCAGGGGAACGGCAAACCTCATCCAGGCACAGCGCGACTTCTTCGGCGCCCACGGCTTCGACCGCCTTGATGGTAAGGATTTCCACCACGGCCCCTGGGGCAGCGGTGCCTCGACGTTCTGAGGTTTACCGATTTTCAAGGAGAGGCCCGGCCACAGTGCCGGGCCTCTTGCTGAGATGCCGCGGCCGAGAACCCGGAGGTCTAAGTGACGAGCATTCGGATAGCCGCCGCGCAGACGCCGGAATTTCGGGAGAATCTTGGGGCGGCGCTGGATTATGCCTGCGGGATCGCCGCTCGTGCCGAGGCTGAGGATGTTGCCCTGCTGGTCTTTCCAGAAGGTTTTCTCCAGGGCTACCTGACCGATGAAGCATCGGCGCGGCGGGTTGCCCTCGATCTCGCATCAGCCGAGTTCGCGGCGGTCCTGGATCGGTTGCCGAAGTCGGGACCGGTGCTGGTCATGGGGCTGATCGAGATCGATGATGGGCGATTGTTCAACACCGCCGTCGTCGTCGAGCGCGGCGTTCTCCTCGGTCGCTACCGGAAAACCCACCTGCTGCCCGGCGAGCGGGCTTTCGAGGCAGGAAAGGACAGTCCGCTCTTTGCGATCGGTGCCCTGCGCTTCGGGATCAACATCTGCTACGACACCAATTTTCCGGAGGCAGCCGCAAAGGTTGCTGCGTCTGGCGCATCGCTGATCTTATGCCTGTCCAACAACATGATGCCACGGGAGAAGGCGGAAATATTCAAGCCGCTGCATAATGCCGTTCGCGGTGAAAGATGCCGCGAGGCAGGCCTGTGGCTGATATCGTCCGACGTAACGGGTGAGCGCGACGGGCGCATCGCCTGGGGGGCGACGGCGGTGCTGAACCGGCAAGGGCAGGTCGTGGCGCAACTGCCGCTGGAGGAGCCCGGCTTGCTGCTCTTCGATTTTCCCTGCATAGCACCTGTGAGCTATGGCGGTTGAGGAATTGACAGAGATGCTTATCCGAGACGAAACGCCTGATGATATCGATGCGATCCATGATCTGACCTCGACCGCCTTCAAGCCAATGCCCTACAGCGACGGTACGGAAGCGGAGATTGTCCGAAGACTTCGCGCGGCGGGCGATCTCACGATATCGCTGGTGGCCGAGCAGGATGGCGAGATTCTCGGGCATGTGGCGTTTTCGCCGGTGACGATCGACGGCGCGCATGATGCCTGGTTCGGGCTGGGGCCGATATCGGTCAAGCCGGAGAGACAGCGGCAGGGTATCGGCAAGGCGATGATTGCACGGGGTCTCGAATTGTTGAACGATATCGGCGCCAGCGGATGCGCGCTGATCGGCAATCCCGAGATCTACAGCCGTGTCGGTTTCAGCAGCGACGGACAGTTGACGTATCTCGACCTCGATAGGCGGCTGGTGCAGAGGATTGTCTTTCGCGGATCTCCGCCAAGCGGGACGTTGCAATTCGCCCCAGCATTTGAAAGCTAGAATATTCCGTTCAACGGCTGAAACTCCAAACTCAAGCTGACAGAGAAGGCGACGACATGTCCCAAGCGGGCGCGATGACCATTCGAACCGAGCGTCTCAAGCTCCGCATGCCTGTTATCGGCGATTTCGCCGCCTATGCTGAGATCATGGCATCGCCGCGATCCGTCGGAATGGGCGGCCCGTTCGATCTGCGCGCGGCGTGGGGAATGTTCTGCCACGACGTGGCTCTCTGGCAGCTTTTCGGGCACGGAGCGCTGACGATCGAGCTTGGCGAAACCGGCGAATGCGTCGGTCAGGTGGGGATCAATCACGGCCCTCTCTTTCCGGAGAAGGAGCTCGGCTGGTTCGTCTATGAAGAATATGAGGGCAAAGGCTATGCGACCGAAGCGGCCTTGGCGCTGCGCGACTGGGCTTTCGCAACGCTCAAGCTGCCATCGCTCGTCAGCTATATCGCTCCCGGCAATGCTGCATCTGTAGCCGTTGCGGAACGGCTGGGCGCGCGTCTCGATCCCACAGCACCCCGAACTGATCCTGCCGATCTCGTTTACCGTCACCTCGCTTCCTGAACGGAGAACATGGTCTTGGGCGCACTGTGATTGGTTGCAGACGTCTCAGTCCCTACATGTTGATCAGCTAGGGAATCGAGTTCCGCAAGAGATGGGCATATCCGATGACGGGCGAGAAGCGGGAACACTGGGACGAGGTCTATCGCACGAAACCTGCCGACAGCGTCAGCTGGTATCAGCCGACGCCCGGGCCTTCCTTGCGGGCGCTTGACGAACTGCAACTGCCGGCCACGGCCTCGCTGATCGATGTGGGCGGCGGCGCATCGAGCCTTGTCGACCGTCTTGTCGAGCGCGGTTGGTCCGACCTCACCGTCCTCGACATCGCCGCGCCGGCGCTCGATGTCGCCAAGGCGCGGCTGCGGGATGAAGCCGCCCGCATCACCTGGGTGGTTGCCGACGTCACTTCATGGCAGCCCGACCGCCATTACGATGTGTGGCACGACCGCGCTGTTTTTCACTTCCTCACCGAGCCCGAGCAGCGGCTGGCCTATCGCCGCGCGCTCGAAACCGGCACGGCGGCGGGCAGCGCCGTGATCATCGCGACCTTCGCGCCGGACGGGCCGGAACGGTGCAGCGGCTTGCCGGTCCAGCGTTACGACGCGGTGGCGCTTGCGACCGAATTCTCGTCCACCTTCGCGCTTCAGCGTGACTGGCGGGAGGAACACACGACACCCGGCGGTGGCCGGCAGTCGTTCCAGTGGTGCATTTTTCGGAGGCGCTGAGCCCCTTTTGAGAAGGCGGCGGAGAGACGCCCTAGCGATCTCGTCTACTGCTGCCTCGTTTCCCGAGGGAGGCAGTCGAGGATGAAATCCGCCCGGTCGGCGACCGCGATTTTCGGCAGCATGACGACGTCGTAGCCGAGCGTCGGATAGACGGCGACAAGTCGATCATATTCCGCGACCGCCTCGTCGAAGCCCTGGCGCCGCTCGGGGTCGGTCGTGTAGATTTCGGGCCATGGCGGCGTGAGAAAAACCCTCGGGTGATAGCGATGAGCGGCGCTCAATTTTTCCAGGACCGGTTCTCCGGTCAGGTGCTGCAGCGCTGCCGCGGCATCGATCAGCCCGCGATCAAAAAACGTCCAGCCGGCCTGCTCACGCGCAGCCTTGTGATCGGCGATCGCCATCTCGATCGCGCGGCGGGCAAACGCGGCCATGTCGGCCCAGGGCAGGGCGGTGCCGCCGCTCTCGATCTCCTGCTTGACGATCCGTCGGCCGGGCTCTTCGACGACGGCATGACCGCGTGCAGCAAGCTCAGCAAGCAGCGTCGATTTTCCGCCGCCGGAACATCCCGAAATCAAGACCGACCCGTTCACCTTCAAGCTCCCGTCTCAGGCGGCTCGTCGGGCGCGCGCCAGGCCGTGGTCCACCAGTCGGTCGATGATTTCGGCGTAGGTGACGCCGCTTGCCGCCATCGCCTTGGAATACATGCTGATATCGGTGAAGCCGGGGATGGTGTTGATTTCATTGACGAGGAACTGCATGTCATCCGTCAGGAAGAAATCTATGCGGGCCATGCCGTCGCAGCCGACCGCCCGGAAGGCTCTTGCGGCCACGTCGCGCATGGCGGTCTCGACCTCCTGCGGCAGTTCGGCCGGCACTTTCAACGCCGCACCTTTCTCGTCGATATATTTGGCATCGTAGCTATAGAAGTCGTGGCTTTCCGCCGGCACGATCTCGCCCGGCCGGGAGACGAAGAGTTCTCCTGCCGCATCCTCGAGCACACTGAATTCGATCTCGCGGCCGCGCACGAATTCCTCGGCGAGCAGCGTGCGATCGTGGCGGAAGGCCTCAGTAAGGGCGGGTGCGAATTCCTGGCTGGCATGGACCTTGGCGACACCGACCGACGATCCCTGGCGCGCAGGCTTGATGAAGAGCGGCAGGCCGAGCTCGCCTTCCAAGGCTGCCAGTGAAGGGGCGGCACCCTCATGGATCGTCACCGCGCGCGCCACCGGCAGGCCCGCCGCCCTCAGCAGGCGTTTAGCGATGTCCTTGTCGAGCGCCGTGGCCGAACCGAGGATGCCGCAACCGGCGAGTGGAACGCGGGCCACCTCCGCCGCGCCCTGTACCGATCCGTCTTCGCCATGCTGGCCGTGAAGGACAGGAAACAGGATGTCGACCTTTGCTAGGTCATGCGGCGCGCCATGAGTTGGGATCGCCAGCACCCGGCCGCGCCCACCCGGCACCAGGCAGATTTCCGTGCCTGATGAAGGTGTCGCCAGCACGCCATCCTCAAAACTGCTCAGCAGCCACTGTCCGTCGCGCGTGATGAAGACGGGGACTGCGTCGTATTGCTCGGGCATGAGCGCGCCCATGACATTGGTTGCCGAGAGCACGGAAACTTCATGCTCGGCCGAGCGGCCACCGAAGAGCACGGCAATGCGCAGCCTGTTTGGGGATGGGGTCATGAAAGCTCCGAAACGATCTGGCGTGAAAAGGGTCAGGCGTCGACCGATATGCCGCGATTGGCGAAGAAGCGGTCGAATACGGCAAGCGGCAGCGTCACGTCAGCCTGGCTCGCCTCGTCATGGCCGGACGGGTTGTGAAAGCGGATTGTCTCGTCGCTGGCTGCCGTCACCAGCACCAGGTGTCCGCCCTTCGAGGGCGGTTCTCGCTCCGGCCAGCGGATGCCAGAGTTCACCGAGGCGATGAAGAACCGGCGTTTCGCGAGATGCCCGGGAATGGCCGATGTCTCGACGCCGGTCATCGTCTCCGCGCTAAGTCTGAAGCGCTCGGCTGCGAAGCGGACGAAGGGCGCGTAAATCAGCCCTTTGATCGAGGCGTCGATCTCGTTGACCGCATAACCGCCATAGGCGGTGCAGGCGTGGGCAAGCTCGATGGTCGGATGGATTTCACCGCGGGCGGCAAGAATCATCTTCAGGCAGGCCATGCCGCAGACATTGACCGCCCAGCGCGCATATTCCTCGATCGTCGCGGCCCCAGAATGGCGCCAGAGCGGATCGCGCAGCAAAGCCTGCCATCCCTCGGCAAGCACCGGCAGTGTCATGCCGGGTGTTTCCCATTGGCTGAAATAGGGCACGCCGCTCTGCTGCATCCTGTCGATATCCCCCGTGACTCGTCTCATGAGATGGCGGGTAATCTTGGCTTTTTTCAAACCGATGCCCCGCTTGCGAATCCAAGGCTAAGGTGCAGTTTTCTTCAGGTCCACTTAATTAAAATAAACATATAGGTTAGAAATTATGGCTGATTGATCAACCGGAGAAACGGGCTTGGATTTCTTCCGATTGCGCACACTTCGCGAGCTCTCGCGCCGCGAGACGATGGCTGCGGTCGCCGACGCGCTCGGCATTTCCTCATCGGCCGTTTCCCAGCAGATCGCCCAACTGGAGGACGAAGTTGGAATCCCGCTCGTTGAGCGGCGCGGGCGAGGGGTGACGCTGACACCGGCCGGACAGCGGCTCGTTGTGCATGCCGACCGGATATTCGGCATTGTCGAGGAAGCCAAGACCGATATTGCCGAGTTGCAGAATATCGTCGCGGGCGACCTGAGGATCGCCGCCCAACCCTCCGCTGCTTCCTCCTTCATTCCCGCCGCGATGCGCCAACTCGCCATCGACCATCCGCATCTCGACATCGTCATGACGACGATGGGACCTGCCGAAGGCGTGGCAGCGCTCCGGGCCTGGCAGGCCGATATCGTCATTGCCGACGACATATCCTTCGATCCGCATACGCTGGAGGGCACGGCCGACACGCTGTTCCTGTGCCGCGACCAGCTCTTCGTGCTTCTGCCCGCTGGCCACAGACTGGAGAGCGTGCCCGTCATCGAACTCGCACAGCTGAGGGATGAACATTGGGCGCTCGACGTCGCCTCCAGCGCCTATTCCATGGCCATCCGCAAGGCCTGCCGCGACATCGGTTTCGAGCCCGTCATCAACGGCTTTAGCGACAGCTTCGAAGTGGTGTTCGCACTGGTGGAAGCCGGGTGCTCGATTTCGGTGATGCCCGGCCTGGCGCTCAAAGATTTCGGCGGAGCGCTGGTCGTCAAGCCCTTGGTGCCATCCGTTTGCCGTGGCATCCATGCGATTACCCGGCGCGGCGAGGTGCGCAACCCGAAGGTCGCGGCGGTGCTCGATCAGCTGGTGAGGAGTGCGCCGCGGGATTTGAACAGATCCTGATTTTCACGCGAATGCACTCTTGGCAGGAGCGATCATATCGGGCACTCTTGGCTCATGATTATGGCAACTCAAGCAGCAGACGCTCGCGCACGCGACGCACGACTTACCACCACGGCCTCCTGATCGGAGCCGGGTTAACACTGTCGTTTGCTTTCTCCTTATTTGCCTTGAGCCACCGTCCATGGACACCAGATCGTTTCCAAAGCCACATCGCGCTTTTTTCGTCCGGAGCGTCGCGCAGACGTCCTACGCCGCAACTCCGCGTGCGTTTCGACTTAGCCGCGGCTGCCGGACGTCACCGGAGCACCGGCAGCCGTAGCTGCTCCTGAACCACAGAACGCCCATTTTCAGGACACGCCGCCGCAGAGCCGGCCGGCGCCAGGAGTGATGCATGCCTTATGATCCCAGGACGATCGAACCGAAGTGGCAGGCCTATTGGGCCGACCACCATACCTTCCGAGCGGAAATCGATCCGGCCAGACCGAAATTCTACGCACTCGATATGTTCCCATATCCTTCCGGTGCGGGCCTGCATGTCGGCCATCCCCTCGGCTATACGGCCACTGATATAGTGTGCCGCTACAAACGCATGTGCGGCTTCAACGTCCTGCATCCGATGGGATGGGACAGCTTCGGCCTGCCGGCGGAGCGCCACGCGATGCGGACTGGTGTGCATCCTGATATCACGACAAAGCGCAATATCGAGACCTTTCGCGGGCAGGTGCAGAGGTTGGGTTTCTCCTATGACTGGAGCCGCGAGTTTGCCACCACCGATCCCGCCTATGTGCGCTGGACGCAATGGATATTCCTGAAGCTTTTCGAGAAGGGCCTCGCCTATCAGGCCGAGGTCGCGGTCAACTGGTGCCCGGCCCAGAATGCCGTGCTCGCCGACGAGGAGGTTAAGGACGGGCGTTATGTCGAGACCGGCGACCCCGTCATCCGCCGCAGGATGCGCCAGTGGATGCTGCGCATCACGGCCTATGCCGATCGGCTGCTGCAGGGGCTGGACGGCCTCGATTGGCCCGAAAACCTGAAAACCATGCAACGCAACTGGATAGGACGCTCCGAGGGCGCCAAAATCCGGTTTCCGCTCGAGCACGGCAAAGAGGTCATCACCGTCTTCACGACGCGTCCCGAGACCCTGTTCGGAGCAAGCTATATCGTGCTCGCGCCGGAGCATCCTGCAGTTGCCGCCATCGTCGAGCCCGCAATGCGCGAGGCGGTGGCCGCCTATATTGCCGAGGCGGAAGAATTGGAAGAGACGGTGCGGGCCGATGCCGGGCGAGAGAAGACGGGCGTCTTCACCGGCGCCTATGCGATCAACCCTGCCAACGGAGGCCGGCTGCCGGTTTGGGTGGCCGATTACGTGCTGGCTGGTTATGGCACCGGCGCCCTGATGGCGGTGCCGGCTCATGACGCGCGCGACTACGCTTTTGCCCATGCGCACGAGCTGCCGATCATTCGCGTGATCGACAGCGAGGACGATATCGAAAAGACGGCTTATGAGGGCGAGGGAGCGATGGTCAACTCCGGCTTCCTGGATGGCCTGGGCTCGCCGGAGGCGGGATCCGCCATCATCGCCTGGCTGCAGGCGAACGGCGCGGGCTGGGCGAAGGTCATGTACCGCCTGCGCGACTGGCTGTTTTCCCGCCAGCGCTACTGGGGTGAGCCGATCCCGGTGCTGCATCTGGCGGATGGCTCGGTGATGCCGCTGCCGGAGGAATGCCTGCCGCTGCTGCCGCCTGAACTGAACGACTACGCTCCGACGCCAGATGGCGAACCGCCGCTTGCCCGTGCGCAGGCCTGGGTCGAAACGATCGTGCCGGGTACCGACATTCCGGCACGGCGGGAGACTAATACGATGCCGCAATGGGCGGGCTCCTGCTGGTATTATCTCAGGTTCCTTGATCCGGAGAACGCCAGCGAACCCGTCGGGCGCGAGGCCGAGCGCTATTGGATGCCGGTCGATCTCTATGTCGGCGGTGCCGAGCATGCGGTTCTGCATCTGCTCTATGCCCGCTTCTGGCACAAGGTGCTCTACGATATCGGCGTCGTTTCGACGGAAGAGCCGTTCGAGCGGCTGTTCAACCAGGGCATGATCCTTGCCCGTTCCTACCGCGATGCGGCAGGCCGGTATTACGCGCCATCTTCCGTCGTCGAAGAGGAGGGAAGATGGTTCGCTGGGTCGGTCGAAGTGCAGCGCGCCGTCGAGAAGATGTCGAAGTCGCAGCTGAACGTCGTCGATCCCGACGATGTCGTCGAACAGTTCGGGGCCGACGCCTTGCGCCTGTACGAGATGTTCATGGGGCCGCTGGATGCGGCAAAGCCCTGGCAGACCGCCGGCGTGATCGGCGTGCGCCGGTTTCTGGAGCGCGCCTGGCGCATCGTCTGCGACGAGCGTGACGAACTCTCGCTGGCGGTGCGGGAGGAGACTGCGAGCCCGCAGCTTCTGCGCTTGCGCCACCAGACGGTGAAGGCCGTGACCTCGGATATCGAAGCAATGCGGTTCAACACCGCCATTGCCCGGCTGATGGAGCTGGCCAACGCGCTGACGGCGGAGGTCGTGCGACCGCAGGAGGTCGTGGAGACGTTCGTGCTGTTGCTGTCACCTTTTGCGCCTCACATCGCGGAGGAGTTATGGGGTAAGCTCGGTCATCGGGAAACGCTGACATGGGTTTCCTGGCCGGCCTTCGACCCTGCAATGGTCGAGATGGAGACCCGCAACTACGTGGTGCAGATCAACGGCAAGGTTCGCCACCGCTTCGAAGCCGTCGCCGATCTTGGCGAGGCGTTGCTCGCAGCCGTGCGATCCGACCCCGCCGTCATAGCCTTGCTTGACGGCAGAATGGTGGTCAAGGAAATCGTGGTCCCGGGGCGACTGGTGAATTTCGTCGTCGAAGACCCGTGATACCGCAAGCCAATCGTCGGATTGAGCCCCGACGGTCGGTTCTCGCCAGCCGCGGCGGCCGGACTTCGTAAACACCCCACGAATCACAGACCCCCGGATTTCTCCGGGGGTCTGGCAGCAATCCGGGCCAGACAATTCGCCCGGCCTCCATGTCATTTCCCGGCGGCCTGCGCGGCATACATATAGCTGTCGTAGCTGTATTCGGCGACGCGGAACCATTCGAAGGATTCGTCGCGGAATTTTTTCCAGCCGGGATAGATCTTCGCCCAGGCGGGGTGCTTCTCTCCGTATTCCGCATAGAGTTCGAAGGAGGCCTTGTAGGCGGCGTCCATGACGTCGCGCGGCAGCGGGCGGAGCTTGACGCCCTTGCCGACGAGCGAGCGGATCGCCGTGGTGTTCTTGACGTCGTAGAGCGACTGCATGTTGATGTTGGCCGATTTGCAGGCGGCGTCGAGTGCGGCCTTGTAGGCATCCGGCAGGGCTTCGTACTGGGCCTTGTTGATGAAGAAGTGGATGGTCAGGCCGCCTTCCCAGTAAGCCGGGTAGTAGTAGTTCGGAGCGATCTGGTAGAAGCCGAGACGTTCGTCGTCATAGGGGCCGATCCACTCTGCCGCATCGATCGTGCCGCGCTCTAGGGCGGGGTAGATGTCTCCGCCCGGCAGCTGCTGCGGGATAACGCCGAGCCTTGACATGACCTCGCCGGCAACGCCTGCGATGCGCATCTTGACGCCCTTGAGATCGGCGACGCTCTTGATTTCCTTGCGGAACCAGCCACCCATCTGGGCGCCGGTGGCGCCACCCGGAATGCCGACCACGCCATAGTCTGCGAGGAACTCGTTATAGGCCTCGTTGCCGCCGCCGTGATAGAGCCAGGCATTCTGCTGGCGGCCGTTGAGGCCGAAGGGGATGGTCGAGCCGATCGCGAATGTCGGATCCTTGCCGGTGAAGTAATAGCCGCAGGTGTGCGCGATTTCGACCGTATTGGCCTTGACCGCGTCGATCGCCTGCGGACCGGGAACCAGTTCGCCGGCCTGGAAGACCTGGATCTGGAACTTGCCTTCGGTGATCTTCGACAGGGCATCGGCCATGACGACCGCGCCGCCATAGATGGTGTCGAGATTGTTCGGGAAGCCTGATGTCAGGCGCCATTTGATCGTCGGCAGTTCCTGCGCAACGGCAGGTGCTGCAAGTGCTGCGCCGGCCACCGTGGCTGCGCCGCCGATCGCGCCTTTCGTCAGAAAGTTACGTCGATTGATCGTGTTGGTCATGTCGTCCTCCTCGGGTTGATCAATGGGCTCAGGCGATCACCTGGGCATTCATTTCGTAGGTTCTGCAGGCGGTGCGCCGAAGCTCGGCGTTGGCGATCCGAAATCGGGTGCGGGCGCGTCGAATGACGGTGCGGTCGGCTCGCCGGTGGAAGGCTCGGGCGCGCCGAACGGCTGGGTAGCGGTGCCGAACGGGTTTTCTCCGCCTTGGCCTGGCATCGGCACGTTGAGCTGAATCGTCGAGGGGTCGACGGTCACCTGTCCCGCCTTGTAGTGGGTGACGAGGCCGGGGAAGGCGATGACGATGGTGACCATGACCAGCTGGATCGCCAGGAAGGGCAGGGAACCCATGTAGATCTGGCCAGATGTGACCGGCTGTATCGTCGCGCCGGTGATCCTGTCCTTGTATGCGCGGCTCGGGGCGACCGATCTCAGATAGAAGAGCGAGAAGCCGAAGGGCGGATGCATGAACGAGGTCTGCATGTTGATCGCCAGCATCACGCCGAACCAGATCAGGTCGATCCCGAGCGCGTCGGCGACGGGCGCCAGCAGCGGGATGATGATGAAGGCCAGCTCGAAATAATCGAGGAAGAAGGCGAGAAAGAACACCAGCAGGTTGGCGACGATCAGGAAGCCGACCTCGCCGCCGGGGATCGACGTCATCAGGTGCTCGACCCAGACATGGCCGTTGACGCCGTAGAAGGTCAGCGAAAAGACGCGGGCGCCAAGCAGGATGAAGATCACGAAGGACGAGAGCTTGGCGGTCGCGTAGAGCGCCGACTTGATCATCGTGAGATCGAGACGACGGTTGAATGCCGCAAGCAGCAGTGCTCCAACCGCGCCCATGGCGCCGCCTTCCGTCGGCGTCGCCAGGCCGATGAAGATCGTGCCGAGAACCAGGAATATCAGGACGAGCGGCGGGACGAGGGAGGTGACGACCTTGCCGAGCAGCTTCCATCCGCGCAGGGATCGGGCTTCCGGCGGCAGTGCGGGAACGCTTGCCGGGCGAATGAACGACATGACGATGATGTAGCCGGCATAGGCGGCGACGAGCAGGAGGCCGGGAACAAGCGCGCCCTTGTACATGTCGCCGACGGACCTGCCGAGCTGGTCGGCGAGAATGATCAACACCAGGCTCGGCGGGATGATCTGCGCCAATGTTCCGGAGGCCGCGATCGTGCCGGCGGCGACACGCCGGTCATAACCGTAGCGCAGCATGATCGGCAGCGAGATCAGGCCCATCGAGATGACGGAGGCAGCAACCACACCTGTCGTCGCCGCCAATATCGCGCCGACGAAGATCACGGCAAAGGCGAGGCCACCGCGGATCGGGCCGAAAAGCTGGCCGATCGTGTCGAGCAGGTCTTCGGCCATGCCGCTTCGCTCGAGGATTAGGCCCATGAAGGTGAAGAAGGGGATGGCGAGCAGTGTCTCGTTCGACATCTGGCCGAAGATGCGATCCGGGATCGCGCCGAAGAGGTTGATCGGCAGCAGGCCCATCTCGATGCCGATGAAGCCGAACACGAAGCCGACGAAGGCGAGCGCGAAGGCGACGGGATAGCCGAGCAGCAGCACGACAATCAGCGACAGGAACATGATCGGCGCGAGGTTTTCCGCGAAGAAGGCAAACATAGGGATGTTCCTGGATTTAGAGCGCTTGTGCTTCGGCGTCGGCCAAGGCGACGGCGTCAGGCATTGCCCCGGTGAGGATGGCGATGCGCTTGATGAGTTCGGACAGACCCTGCAGGGCAAGCAGCCCGAACCCTGCCGGGATCAGGGCCCATACCGGCCAGAGGATCAGGCCGCCGGTGTTGTTCGACACCTCGCCGCTCTGGAATTTGGCGACCACGATCGGCCAGGACAGATAGATCGTCACCAGGCAGAAGGGCAGCAGGAAGAAGATCGTGCCGAAAACCTCGACCCAGAGCTGCGCGCGGCGCGGCAAATGCCCGTAGACCAGATCGACCTTGACGTGTTCGCTGCCGAGCAGCGTCCAGGCGGCGGCGATGAGGAAAGCCGCCGAGAACAGATACCATTGCGCCTCGAGCCAGGCGTTCGAGCTGAGATTGAAGAGCTTGCGGGTCGTCGCGTTGACGGCGCTGATCAGCACGGCGGCGAGCAGCAGCCAGGAGACAGCCTTGCCCAAAAAGGTGTTCAACGCGTCGATCGCACGCGATAGCGTCAGTAAGCCAGACATCGAATAATCCTCCCGACGGCAGCACGAAGCGCGCCGTCCGCCAAGTGCTATCGGCGTGCGGAGATCCGAACAAGGAGCCGTTCCGGGCAAAAACCGATAGCCTACCCAGTAGTGGGTATGTCTGCCTCCGGGGAGGTGAGGCCGTTGTCGATCGCGAAACGAACGAGGCCGGCCGTCGTGGCGATGCCGAGTTTTTTCTTGATCTTCTTGCGGTGCGTCTCCGCCGTGGCTTCGGAAATGCCGAGCGATTGGGCGATGTCGCGGTTGCTCCGGCCGGCTGCGATCAGCAGCAGGACGTCATGTTCGCGGGTTGTCAGAGGCACCGGCGATGCATTCGACCGCTTTTCGAGCAAGACCTCGGAAACGCCTGACGAGAAATAGGTCTTCCCCGAAGCGACCGCCTCGATGGCGGAGACGATCTCATCGGTGGAGACGTCCTTGAGGATGTAGCCGGCGGCGCCATGAAGCACCGAGGTCGAGATATATTCCCGACTGTCGTGCATCGAAAGCATCAGGATACGCGTTCGCTGCAGGCTCTCCCTGAAGAGCTCGATGGCGTCTATCCCGCTCAGCTGCGGCATGTTTATGTCCATCAGGACGACATCGGGCCTGGTGCGCAATGCGAGCTCCAGTCCGGTACGCGCCATGCCGGCTGTGCCGACGACCTCGATGTGATCATAGGTCTTCAACAGCGCTTCCAGCCCCTCCAGGACGAGCGGGTGGTTGTCCACCAGCAGCACCCTGATGGTTCCCGGCGCGTTCATGCAGCCTCCTTAGCCCCGTCGGGATTTGCCCCGGCGGATTTCGGAAGCATCGCAGTCAGCGTCGTTCCCTCCGATGTGGAGTTGATCAGCAGGACGCCGCCAAAATGCGCCATGCGCTCCTGCATGTTGCGCAGCCCGAGCCCGCCCGTTGGTGAAGCCTGGCTTACCGCGCCATGATCGAAGCCGAGGCCGTTATCGGCAATGATCATCCGAACGCGGCCGCGAACGGTCCAGACCCTGATCGAGCCGGCAGTGGCGCCCGAGTGCTTTTCGATATTGTGAAGCGCTTCCTGAGCGACACGGTAAAGCGCTGTCGCCGCCTCCGGCTTGAGATTGCCGCGGAAGGGCGTGGCATCAAGGGACATGTCGATGCCGGTTCTTTCGGTGAAGGCCGCAAGCAGCGCCTGGAGTGCGGCGGCAAGACCGAGGTCATCGAGCGCGCGCGGACGAAGATCGTGGGACAGCCGGCGGACCTCCTTGATCGCTCCATTCAGGGCCTCGGCGCCCCGATCGATCGCGCCGGAGGCGTCGTCGCTTTTGCTGCGGACCTTCCTGCTTGCCAGGTCGATCGCATATCTGACGCCGACGAGATTCTGGGAGATGCCGTCATGCAGCTCTCGGGCAAGGCGGGCGCGCTCCTGCTCCTGCGTATCGATGATCCGCTTCGTCAGTTCTTTGAGCTTGCCGTCCGCCATTCGGCGCTCCCTTAGCGTCACCAGCATGCAGGCCGCAAAGACCAGAAGCACGGAGGGAACCGCGATCAGCGCCACGACCATGAAGGTCTTGCGGATATTGGCGCGAAGATCCGCCTTGGCGGCGGCGGTCTGGGCGAAGACGTCGTCGAGATAGACGCCGGTTCCGAGCATCCACTGCCACTTGTCGAGCCCGACGGCGAAAGAGAGCTTGTCCGCCATCTCGCCGGAGGAGGGTTTCTGCCATTTGTACTGATGGAGGCCGCCGCCTTCCTTGGCTTTCTCGATCAGGTTGGCGATGACGGGATCGCCGTCCGGATCGACGAGGTCGAGCCAGTTGCGGCCCGGGCGGAACGCCTGCCGGGGATGGACGATGTTCTTGCCTTCATAGTCGTAGACGAAGAAATAGCCGTCCTTGCCGTAATCGAGCGACGTCAGTATCTCCCGCACCTTCTCCTTGGCCGCCTCGTCATCAGGCCCGGCCGCATCATAGGTGCTCTGGATCGCCGACAATGCGAGGTTCGTCAGATTGAGCAGCTCGGTTTCCTTGGCTTTCAGCATGTTGCGCTCGAACGTGCCGATACTGCTGCCGACAAGGGTGGCCGACTGCCAGGTGATGAAAGCGGTGACGGTCAAAATCGCGATCACGAGCGGGATGACCGTCAGTGCGATGATCTGATGTCTGAGGTTCATGACGTCTCCTCCGCGCCCGTCCTGCCGCTATATGCAGCAGATTGACCTGGAACCTCAAGCGTTTTGGCATTCGGCGGCGGTGAGGGCCTTATCTGCCGCTGTCCGGCCAGGTCGGCTGGCTGATGCTCTGCAGCAGCTCCGGCTCGACGCCGTCGATGCGGGCGATGACGGCTTTGGCCATTTCGCGGCCGGCTTGGCGAACGTCTTCCTGGGCGGTGATGATCTCGGGGCGGATCCAGTTCAGGATCGGTACCGATTGCTTGGAGACCATGTCGAGATCGCGGCCGAGCGCCTTGCCGGCGGCCTCGATGCCGGCATTGACGGCGATCGCCGCGCTGCCGGCCGAACAGACGATGCCGTCCGGCGCATTGGCCGAGCGCATCATCACCTCGACGATGTCGCGGATGTCGGCAAGCGGTGCGTCGGTGTTGACGCGCAGCGGCACTTCCTCGGCGCCGTAATCATGCAGGCCGGTCTGGAAGCCGATGCGGATATGGGCGTAGTAGGTGAGCTTACTCGGCGGCTGCAGCAGGGCGATGCGGCGCCGGCCGCGCTTGACGAGCTTTTCCACCGCCTGATGAGCGAAGGCCTCGTTGTCGAAATCGTGGAAGGGGTGGGTGAGACCCGCATCGGTGCGCCCATGCGTGGCAAAGGGCATGCCGCGCTCCGTCAGCAGCCGCACACGCGGATCATCCGGCTCGATGCGGGAGATGATGACGCCGTCCGCCGAGCCGGTATCGAGGATATAGCGCACCGGCTGCATCGGATCCTTGCTGTGGGAATGCGGCGTGATGACGATATGATAGGGTGTGCCGGACAGCACCTCGGAGATGCCGAAGACCATCTGGCTCGAGAACCCCATGATCTCCTCGTCGATGCTGAGAACGAGGGCGATGACGTTGGTCTTGCCGGTGCGCAGGCGCACGCCCGCCCTGTTCGGCTGGTAGCCAAGCTGGCGGGCGACCATGCGCACGCGCTCCTTGGTCTCGGCCCCGATATCCGGCGCATCCTTCAGCGCGCGTGACACCGTCGTCACGCCAAGGCCGGTCATGAAGGCGATCGTCTTCAATGTCGGGCGCTCGCGCGCCGTCGGTGCCGATGCCGCCTGCCCGAAATTTCCCTTGTTTTCCATCCCTGTAAGCCTGCCTCGCGCGAATTGGTGTCGCTTATAGAGGCTTTCTCAAGCGCGCTAAGCCCGCCCACCTGCCAAAATCGCGCCTCCCTAAGGAACGCAATCTGTAACGATACAGTAGAAATGTCGAGGACTTTTTCTTGTGTGCATTGCGGGATGCCACGCATAGGTTGAATCGGCGATTTATGACCCGTTTTTCTGCAGTTGCGAAAAGGATAATCGGCGGCACGCAAACATTGTTCGGAATATATCGTTTAAATCCAATAATTTATACCAGGCAACGCAAGTGCGATGGCACTTGGTCGAGAATCAATTCAAGGCACGCGAACGCCAGCCTTTCAACAGGCAGAAGTAGCAACTGTGGTGCTCACGGAAAAATTTGCAGGCGGACAGTTGCGTGAGGAAATCGATTGATCTAAGTTTTTCCGGCAACGTTTCAGTGAGGGAGGAAAACTCATGAAAATCCGTCTAATGGCAGCCCTGCTTGCCTCTTCGGTCGCGCTTCCGCTGGGAGCCGCCAATGCCACCGATCTTGAAGTCACCCACTGGTGGACGTCTGGCGGCGAAGCTGCAGCGGTCGCCGAGCTGGCCAAGGCATTCGACGCCACCGGCAACCACTGGGTCGACGGCGCGATCGCCGGCTCCGGCGGCACTGCTCGCCCGATCATGATCAGCCGCATCACCGGCGGCGACCCGATGGGCGCGACCCAGTTCAACCATGGGCGCCAGGCCGAGGAACTCGTCCAGGCCGGCCTGATGCGCGATCTGACCGACGTGGCGACCGCCGAGAAGTGGAAGGATATCATTCGTCCGTCGAGTCTGCTCGATTCCTGCACCATCGACGGCAAGATCTACTGCGCTCCCGTCAATATCCACTCCTGGCAGTGGTTGTGGCTTTCGAACGCCGCCTTCAAGAAGGCCGGCGTCGAGGTTCCGAAGAATTGGGACGAGTTCGTCGCGGCGGCTCCGGCTCTCGAAAAGGCCGGCATCATTCCGCTCGCCGTCGGCGGTCAGCCGTGGCAGGCGACAGGCGCCTTCGACGTGTTGATGGTCGCGGTTGCCGGCAAGGATACCTTCAACAAGGTCTTCAAGGACAAGGATGCGGAAGTTGCTGCCGGTCCTGAAATCGCCAAGGTGTTCAAGGCCGCCGACGATGCTCGGCGCATGGCCAAAGGCAGCAACGTCCAGGATTGGAACCAGGCCACCAACCTTGTCATCACGGGCAAGGCCGGCGGCCAGATCATGGGCGACTGGGCGCAGGGTGAATTTGCGCTGGCCGGTCAGAAGGCCGGTACCGACTACACCTGCCTGCCGGGCCTCGGCGTGAACGAGATCATCTCGACGGGTGGCGACGCCTTCTACTTCCCGCTGCTGAAGGACGAAGAAAAGTCCAAGGCGCAGGGCGTGCTTGCCAAGACCCTGCTCGATCCCAAGACCCAGGTTGCCTTCAACCTGAAGAAGGGTTCGCTGCCGGTTCGCGGTGACGTCGATCTCGCTGCCGCCAACGATTGCATGAAGAAGGGTCTCGAAATCCTTCAGAAGGGCAATGTGATCCAAGGTACCGACCAGTTGCTTTCGGCCGACAGCCAGAAGCAGAAGGAAGACCTTTTCTCTGAATTCTTCGCCAATCCGTCGATGACGCCGGAAGACGCTCAGAAGCGTTTTGCCGGGATCATCGCTTCTGCTGACTGATCGGCAGACTTGCTGCCTTGCGATCCGGCTCCCATGGGGCCGGATCGGTTCGGACGGCCGGTGATCGTCCGGCGGGTGGCGGCGTCTCTCCGGTATCTTCAACAGGTTCGGAGATGGGGACGACAGGCGGCGTCTTGCCGTTTTGTTACTGTCGCAGTTGCGATTGAGGAGAAGTGTTTATGACGGGTCAAGCGCGAGCAGGCCGGCCAAACAAGTTACTGCGCAATCTGAATGCCAAGATTGCGTCTATCCCGATGATCCTGACAGCGTTGGTGATCTTTGTCGGCGGCACGTTCTGGACGATCTTTTATTCTTTCACCAATTCCAAACTGCTTCCGCGGTTGAGCTTTGTCGGATTCGATCAGTACCAGCGCCTCTGGGCGGCACCCCGCTGGGTGACGGCGATCGAGAATCTGGCGGTCTACGGCATCCTCTCGCTGATCTTCAGCCTCGTGATCGGTTTCATGCTCGCCGCGCTGATGGACCAGAAGATCCGTTTCGAAAACACCTTCCGCACCATCTTTCTTTATCCCTTCGCGCTGTCCTTCATCGTGACGGGCCTCGTCTGGCAATGGGTTCTGAACCCTGACTTCGGCATTCAAGCGGTGGTGCGCTCTATCGGGTGGACGAGCTTCACCTTCAATCCGCTCTATACGCCTGAAATCGTCATCTACGGCATTCTGATCGCGGCGCTGTGGCAGGGAACGGGTCTCGTCATGTGCCTGATGCTTGCCGGCCTCCGCGGCATTGACGAGGACATCTGGAAAGCGGCGCGCGTGGACGGTATTCCGATGTGGAGGACCTATCTCTTCATCGTCATCCCGATGATGCGGCCGGTCTTCATCACCACGATCGTGATCATCGCCTCCGGCATCGTCAAGGTCTACGACCTCGTGGTCGCGCAGACATCGGGCGGACCGGGCATTTCCTCTGAAGTGCCGGCGAAATATGTCTACGACTACATGTTTCAGGCACAGAACCTGGGGCAGGGCTTTGCCGCCTCGACGATGATGCTGGTCACGGTCGCGATCATCATCGTTCCGTGGGCCTATCTGGAATTCGGTGGAGGGCGCAAGCGTGGCTAATATAGAAGCTCTCAACACCGTTGCTGCCGGCATCGACGCCGTTGCGCCGAAGCTTGGCGACGGCCCCAGTGGCCCGAAGCCACGCCCGGCGCTGTCGGCGCGCAACATTATGCTCTACGGTACGCTGATCGTCGCAGCGCTTTACTATCTGCTGCCGCTCTATGTGATGGTCGTGACTTCGCTGAAGGGCATGCCGGAAATTCGTCTCGGCAACATCTTCTCGCCGCCGGTAGAGATCACTTTCGAACCCTGGGTGAAGGCCTGGGCGCAGGCTTGCACCGGCCTGAACTGTGATGGTCTGTCGCGTGGGTTCTGGAACTCGGTTCGCATCACAGTGCCGTCGGTCATCATCTCGATCGCAATCGCCTCGGTGAACGGCTATGCGCTGGCCAACTGGCGCTTCAGGGGATCCGAGCTTTTCTTCTCGATCCTGATCATCGGGGCATTCATTCCCTATCAGGTGATGATCTATCCGATCGTCATCATCCTGCGCGAAATCGGCATCTACGGCACGCTGACCGGCCTCGTCATCGTCCATTCGATCTTCGGCATGCCGATCCTGACGCTGCTCTTCCGCAACTATTTCGTGTCGCTGCCGGAGGAACTGTTCAAGGCGGCGCGTGTCGACGGGGCGGGCTTCTGGCAGATCTTCCTGCGGATCATGCTGCCGATGTCGCTGCCGATCTTCGTCGTCGCGATGATCCTGCAGGTGACCGGCATCTGGAACGACTTCCTGTTCGGCGTGGTTTTCACCCGGCCGGATACCTATCCGATGACCGTGCAGCTCAACAACATCGTCAATTCCGTCCAGGGCGTGAAGGAATACAACGTCAACATGGCGGCAACGATCCTCACCGGTCTGGTGCCGCTCATCGTCTACTTCGTGTCGGGACGGCTTTTCGTCCGCGGCATCGCCGCCGGCGCAGTGAAGGGTTGATCTCATGAATATGAATGCAAGCGTCTCCATCAAGGATCTGTCCCTGAACTTCGGCTCGGTCAGCGTGCTGAAGGATCTCAACCTCGACATCAATGACGGCGAATTCCTGGTGCTGCTCGGTTCGTCCGGCTGCGGCAAGTCGACCTTGCTCAACTGCATCGCCGGCCTGCTCGACGCCTCGGAAGGGCAGATCTTCATCAAGGGCAAGAACGTTACCTGGGAAGAGCCGAAGGACCGGGGCATCGGAATGGTGTTCCAATCCTATGCGCTCTATCCGCAGATGACCGTCGAGAAGAACCTGTCCTTCGGTCTTCGCGTCGCCAAGGTGCCGCAGGCAGAGATCGACAAGCGGGTGGCGCGTGCCTCCGAAATCCTGCAGATTCAGCCCCTCCTGAAGCGCAAGCCGGCCGAGCTTTCCGGCGGTCAGCGCCAGCGCGTGGCGATCGGCCGGGCACTGGTGCGCGACGTCGACGTCTTCCTGTTCGATGAGCCGCTGTCCAACCTCGACGCCAAACTTCGCTCGGAGCTGCGCGTCGAGATCAAGCGTCTGCACCAGTCGCTGAAGAATACAATGATCTACGTCACCCACGACCAGATCGAGGCGCTGACGCTTGCCGACCGCATCGCCATCATGAAGAGCGGCATCATTCAGCAGCTCGACGATCCGACGACGATCTACAACAGGCCGCGCAATCTGTTCGTTGCCGGCTTCATCGGCTCGCCGTCGATGAATTTCCTGCGCGGCGAGCTGGTCAAATCAGGCGACGGCATTGCATTTTCGGCCAACGGCGTCATTTTCTCGCTCGCTGCCTACGACGCTAGCGAGACGCTGCAGCCCGGCCGCAAGGTGGTGCTCGGCGTTCGTCCAGAACACATCAAGGTCAACGAGAATACCGGCGGCGAAGAACATGATGCCACCGTCGATATCGAGGAGCCGATGGGCGCGGACAATCTTCTGTGGCTGAAACATGCCGGTCACACGATGTCGGTACGCGTCAACGGCGCACGCCGCTTCAATGTCGGCGCCAAGGTGAAGCTCAGCTTCGACATGTCGGTCGCCTCGGTCTTCGATGCCGAAACGGAGGACAGGATTTGATTGGCCGTCGGGCCTCCTACCGCTCCTGTCCGCTCCCCTGGCTCCAGCGGAGAAGAAGGGGACCAAGGCGCTGCTACACATCTCTTCTCCCCAGCGGGGAGAAGGTGCCGGCAGGCGGTTGAGGGGGTGAGCGACAACAGGAGCGAATGCACTGAGCGTAAGCGAGGGGCAATGAAGGGTGTGCCGTGTGGCCCCCTCATCCGACCCTTCGGGCCACCTTCTCCCCGCTGGGGAGAAGAGGGGAGCCAAGCCAAGCCGGAACCTCAGTCATCCACCGGACCCTGACGAACGACAGCTACCGGACGACGACCATGCGCCGTCTCTTTCAAAAACGTAAATCGGAAACGATATCGTGACGCATCGATCAACTACTCCCAACATCGACCTTTCCGGTTCGTGGCAGCTCGCCTCTGTGGACGGCGAGATCCGCACAGCGATCATGCTGCCGGGCGACGTGCACACGGCGCTTCACCGGGCAGGACTGATTCCCGATCCTTATTTTGGCCGCAACGAGGAAAAGGTGCAGTGGGTCGCCGAGCGCGAATGGGCGGTCGAGCGCAGCTTCACACTGCAGGAGGTCGAGGGCGACTGGTATCTCGATATCGACTATCTCGACACGGTCGCTAGCGTCCACGTCAACGGCTTTCTGGCGCTCGAAGCCGACAACAGCTTCCGCCGCTACCGGCCCGATGTCTCCAGCATGCTGAAATCAGGCGACAACAGCATCCGCATCGTCTTTGCCTCCAACATCGCCGTCGGCGCCGCGCGACAGAAGCAGCAGCCCTTTTACATCCCCTACAGCACGGGCAACTCGCCCATCCCCGACGGCAACATGCTGCGCAAGCCGCAATGCCATTTCGGCTGGGACTGGAACATTGCCATTGCGCCGCTCGGCCTCTACGGGACGATCGCACTGAAGAAGCTCGAAACTGCGCGCATCGAACATGTGGTCACCCGCCAGACCCACAATAACGATGGCTCAGTCGATCTCAAAGTGACGGCGACGCTGTTTTCCAAGGGGCCAGATATTGCCCAGGTCTATTTCGACCTTGATGGCGAGCGTGTGCGCCTGGATGTCGGCGTCAACGGCGAGACCCATGTCAACCACCTCTTCCATATCGACAATCCGCGCCTCTGGTGGCCCTCCGGCAGCGGCGAGCAGGCGCTCTACAGGCTTTCCGTCGAATTGCCGACGGATGAGGTGATCAAGCAGATCGGTCTTCGCACCGTCGAGCTGGTCACCATGCCGGATGCGGCCGGCAGCCGCTTCGCGTTCAAGGTCAACGGCCGCGAGATCTTCTGCCGCGGCGCCAACTGGATCCCGGCCGACGCGCTGTTTTCGCTCTCTTCGCCTGAGAAGACCGAAGACCTGCTGCAATCGGCCAAAGCCGCCAACATGAACATGATCCGCGTCTGGGGCGGCGGCTTCTATGAGCAGGATCATTTCTACGATCTCTGCGACCGGCTGGGCCTGATGGTCTGGCAGGACTTCATGTTTGCCTGCAACCTCTATCCCTCGACCGAGGACTTTCTCGACAATGTGACGATCGAGGTCGACTACCAGGTGCGCCGGCTCTCCTCGCATCCCTCGATCGTGCTCTGGTGCGGCGACAACGAACTGGTCGGGGCGCTCACCTGGTTCGAGGAATCGAGGAAGGACCGCGACCGCTATCTCGTTTCCTATGATCGCCTCAACCGCACGATCGAGCAGGCAGTGAAAAAGGCGCTGCCCGGCGCGCTGTGGTGGCCGTCGAGCCCGGCTTCCGGTTATCTCGATTTCGGCGATGCCTGGCATGCGGACGGGTCCGGCGACATGCATTACTGGTCGGTTTGGCACGAGAACAAGTCTTTCGACAATTACCGCTCGGTGCGTCCACGCTTTTGCTCGGAATTCGGTTTCCAGTCCTATACGTCGCTGCCTGTGATCAAGACCTATGCCGAGGCGAAAGACATGAACGTCGCTTCCCCGGTCATGGAGCTGCACCAGAAGAATGCCGGCGGCAACGAGCGCATCGCCGGCACGATGTTCCGTTATTTCCGATTCCCCAAGGATTTTCCGAATTTCGTCTATCTCTCCCAGATCCAGCAGGGGCTGGCGATCAAGACGGCGGTGGAATACTGGCGGTCGCTCAAACCCCATTGCATGGGCACGATCTACTGGCAGCTCAACGACACTTGGCCGGTGGCCTCCTGGTCGAGCCTCGATTATGGCGGCCGCTGGAAGGCGATGCACTATCTCGTCAAGCGCTTCTTCCAGCCGGTCGCGGTCGCTGCCATTCCTTCCGACGACGAGAAGACGATCCGCTTCTCGCTGGTCAACGATACGCTTGCCGATGTCAGCGTCGACCTTTCGATATCGCTGCTGACGACGAAGGGCGCGCGCCGGCACCTGAGAGACGTACAGGCCATATGTTCGCCGGATGCGGCCGTCACTGCCACGAGCATCGACGTTTCCGATATTCCCGAGGGAACGTTGCTTGCCTGGCGTTTCACCGCATCGAACGGCACGGGCGGCGAGGGGCACCATGTCAACGGTACCTACAAGGCGCTGGAGCTGGAACCTGCGGGGCTGACAGTCACCCACGAATATGTTGAGGAGAATGGCTCCGTCGACATCAACGTCACCGCTAGGGGACTTGCGCTTTTCGTGATGATCGAAACCGAGACAGACGGCAAATATTCCGACAACGCCTTCGATCTTGCGGCCGGCGAGAGCCGCCGCATCACCTTTACCCCGGCACGGCCGCTTGATCGTGGCGCGCTTCCGGAGTTCCGGTTCTACGACCTGTATTCCTGCCAGTCGGCGGATTGATCTTGCAAGAATGGGCACGAGGCCCAAGGAGAACATGATGACGAAACTCAGCTACCAGCTCTACAGCGCCCGCAACTTCCAGCCCTATTCGGCGATTTTCGAAAAGCTCGGCAAGGCTGGCTATGCCGAAGTCGAGGGCTTCGGCGGCATCTATGCCGATCTCGACGATGCCGGGCTAAAGAGCCTTCGCGCCGACCTCGACAAGAATGGCCTGGTCATGGCGACCGGCCATTTCAGCCCTGATTTTCTGGAGAAGGAAGTCGAGAAGTCGCTTGATATTGCCAAGATTCTCGGCATGGATTCGATCTATGCGCCGCATTTGGCCGCTGACCAGCGGCCCTCCGACGCCGCCGGCTGGGTCGCCTTCGGCAAGCGTCTGCAGGAGATAGCCAAGCCCTACAAGGCTGCCGGCTACGAATTCGGCTGGCACAATCATGATTTCGAATTCTTCAAGCTGCAGGACGGCTCGCGGCCGATCGAGCGTATCTTCGAAGGCGCGCCCGATATTTCCTGGGAAGCCGACATCGCCTGGGTTATCCGCGGCGGCGCCGATCCCTTCGCCTGGGTCGAGAAGCTTGGGTCCCGCATCACCGCCGTGCACGTCAAGGACATCGCGCCGGCCGGCGAAGCGAAGGACGAGGACGGCTGGGCCGATGTCGGTCACGGCAAGGTTGAGTGGGCCAGGCTGATGACGGCATTGCGCGCCACCAGGGCCAAGCACTACGTCGTCGAACACGATAACCCGAATGACATCGACCGCAACATCAGCCGCTCGATCGCATCCTTCCAGACCTATTGAGGCTTCATCATGACCAGGGAACTTGGCGTCGGCATCATCGGATGCGGCAACATCTCCACCACTTACTTTTCGCTGGCACCGCTCTTCAAGGGGCTGAAGGTGCTGGCTTGCGCCGATATCAACGTGCAGGCGGCCGAGGCGCGCGCCAAGGAATATGGCGTCAAAGCGCAGACGATCGACGAGCTTCTCGTCAATGACGAGATCGACGTTGTTGTCAACCTGACGATCCCGGATGCGCATTTCCGGGTATCGAGGGCGATCCTCGAGGCCGGAAAACACGTCTATTCCGAAAAGCCGCTGGTGCTTTCGCTCGAAGAGGGCGAGGAGCTTCGTCGCATCGCCAAGGAAAAGAACCTCGCCGTCGGCTGCGCCCCCGACACGTTCCTCGGCGGCGCCCATCAGCTCGCCCGCAAGTTCATCGACGACGGCGGCATCGGCCGGGTGACCTCGGGCGCCTGCTACGTGATGAGCCCCGGCATGGAAATGTGGCATCCGAACCCGGATTTCTTCTTCCTGCCGGGCGGCGGCCCGATCCTCGATCTCGGCCCTTATTACATCGCCAACCTGATCAACCTGATCGGCCCGGTCAAACGTGTCGGCGGCATGACCTCGATGGCGTCGCCGACCCGCACCATCACCAGCCAGCCGCGCAACGGTGAAATCATCCCGGTCAAGACGCCGACGACGATCCAGGCGCTGCTCGAATTCGTCAACGGCGCCACGGTGACGCTGACGGCGAGCTGGGACGTGTGGTCGCACCGCCATGCCAATATGGAACTCTACGGCACCGACGGCTCGCTCTACGTGCCGGATCCGAATTTCTTCGGCGGCGTGGTCGAGGCAAGCGGCCGTGACAAGGACATCAAGCCGCTCGATGACTGGGAGCATCCATTCGGCAAGATCAACCAGGAAAGCCCGAGCGGATCACGCGCCAACTACCGCACCGCCGGCTTGGCCGACATGGCGATGTCGCTGATCGAGGGCCGCGATGCGCGCTGCTCGCTCGACCGCACGCTGCACGGCGTCGACGTCATGACCTCGATCCTGAAGTCGGGCGAAGAGGGCCGTTTCATCGACCTGACCACGACCTGCACGCAACCGGCAGCCCTCGGCATCGAAGAAGCGCAGGCGCTTTTGAAGTAGAGGAACGCGCGCCTTGGGATTGCCCTATCGGCGCGCTTGTTACAATAGTTTCGTCAACCTCGGGCCTGTCCCGCGGCTGTCCGGTTCGTGCCGATGGCTGCCCCTCACCCTAACCCTCTCCCCCGTAAAAACGGGGAGAGGGGACAGTGCCAAACGCAGCGTCGAGGTTGAGGTTGAGGAAGACGGCGCGGCATATCCCTTCGCCCCGTTTACGGGGAGAAGGTGGCGGCAGCCGGATGAGGGGCAGGTGCCGGCAATCTCTTGGGCCGATAATGTCTCATGACGACATATAGCTATTTTATAAAGGAGACATTCAGATGAGCTGGCAACCAGCCGCAGACCGTTATTCGAAAATGAAATATAACCGCGCGGGCCGTTCCGGCCTGAAGCTTCCGGCCGTCTCGCTCGGCCTTTGGCACAATTTCGGCGGCGACACGCCGCATGACCGCAAGATCGATATGTGCCGCACGGCCTTCGACCTCGGCATCACCCATTTCGATCTCGCCAACAATTACGGCCCGCCTCCCGGCAGCGCCGAGATCGCTTTCGGCGAAATCATGCGCACCGAATTCGTCGGGCTTCGCGACGAGCTGATCATCTCCTCCAAGGCCGGCTACGACATGTGGCCCGGCCCTTACGGTGAATGGGGCAGCCGGAAATATCTGATCGCCTCCTGCGACCAAAGCCTGAAGCGCATGGGGCTCGACTATGTCGACATCTTCTATTCACATCGCTTCGACCCGGAAACACCACTGGAAGAGACCTGCGGCGCGCTCGATCATATCGTCCGTTCCGGCCGGGCACTCTATGTCGGCATTTCCTCCTATAATTCGCAGCGCTCGCGTGAAGCAGCAAAGATCCTGAAGGATCTCGGCGCACCGTGCCTGATCCACCAGCCGAGCTATTCGATGCTCAACCGGTGGGTCGAGGACGACAGGCTGCTCGATACGCTGGATGAGGTCGGCATGGGCTCGATCGTGTTCTCGCCGCTTGCCCAGGGCATGCTGACGACGAAATATCTCGGTGGCATTCCGGAAGACAGCCGCGCGGCGCAGAACCACTTTCTCAAGCGCGACTACATCCGTCCCTCGATCATCGACAATATCCGCAAGCTCAACGAGATCGCCGAAAGGCGCGGCCAGACGCTGGCACAGATGGCGATCGCCTGGGTACTGCGCGGCGGCCGCGTGACCTCGGCGCTGATCGGTGCAAGCCGCTCGTCGCAGATCGTCGATTGTGTCAAGGCGCTCGACAATCTCGAATTCAGCGTCGAGGAGCTTGCAGAGATCGATGTCTATGCCCGCGAGGCCGACATCAACCTCTGGGCCAAGTCCGCCGAACGCGAATAGTCGCGTCAGGCCCGGAGGCAAGTCTTCCGGGCCTTTTTCTGCTATGATCTGATGTACGTACAGCAAAGCACCGCCGGTCGGAGGAGACCCTGTCATGATCCGCAATCCCATCCTGCCCGGGTTCAATCCCGATCCGTCGATCTGCCGCGTTGGCGCGGATTATTACATCGCCACCTCGACCTTCGAATGGTACCCCGGCGTGCAGATCCACCATTCGCGTGACCTGGCGAACTGGACGCTGGTGCGCCGGCCGCTGGAGCGGAGATCGCAGCTCGACATGCGCGGCAATCCCGATAGCTGCGGCATCTGGGCGCCGTGCCTGTCCTATGCCGACGGGCAGTTCTGGCTGGTCTATACCGACGTCAAGCGCTACGACGGCAATTTCAAGGATGCGCCGAACTACATCGTCACGGCACCCACGATCGAGGCCGAATGGTCCGAGCCGGTCTATGTCAATTCCTCCGGCTTCGATCCCTCGCTGTTCCACGACGATGACGGCCGGAAATGGTTCGTCAACATGCAGTGGAACCACCGCACCGAAAGCTATGGCGGCTCGCCGAAATCGCCGGCCTTCGACGGCATCCTGCTGCAGGAATGGGATCCGGTGGCAAAGGCGCTGAAGGGGCCGATCAAGAACATCTTCGCCGGCAGCCCGCTCGGCCTCGTCGAAGGCCCGCATCTCTTCAAGCGCAACGGTTGGTATTACCTCACCACCGCCGAGGGCGGCACCGGCTACGACCATGCCGTGACCATGGCGCGGTCGCGTAATATCGACGGACCCTATGAGATGCATCCGAACATGCATCTCATCACCTCCAAGGATCATCCGGGCGCAGTGCTGCAACGGGCAGGGCATGGTCAATATGTCGAGACGCCGGAGGGGGAGGCCTATCACACCCATCTATGCGGCCGCCCGCTGCCGCCGAAGCGGCGCTGCACGCTGGGGCGCGAGACATCCTTACAGAAATGCGTCTGGCGCGACGATGACTGGCTCTATCTTGAAAACGGCACCTCAGTGCCCGATGTCGATGTGCCGGGCCTCTTTGGCGCGGTGCCGGTGGAAAAGCCGATGCGCAGCGAATACAGCTTCGACGGCGGCACGCTGCCTGCCGATTTCCAATGGCTGCGCACGCCAGAGCCCGCGCGCATCTTCAACCTGACGGATCGTTCCGGCCATCTGCGCCTGATTGCGCGCGAAAGCATCGGCTCCTGGTTCGAACAGTCGCTGGTTGCCCGCCGCCAGGAGCATCACAGTTTCCGTGCCGAGACCGTGGTCGAATTCTCGCCTGACACCTACCAGCAGGTGGCGGGGCTGACGCATTACTACAACCGCCACAAATTCCACGCCGTCGCCGTGACGCTGCACGAGACACTCGGCCGCTGCGTGACAATCCTCTCCTGCAACGGCGACTACCCGAACGGACGCCTGAGTTTTCCCGCCGAAAGCGGCGTGGCGATTGCCGCCGAGGGTCGTGTCCAGCTCGCCATGGAAATCCGGGAGAACGACCTGCAATTCTTCTGGCAGACCGAAGGCAAGGGCGCCTGGCAACCGATCGGCCCAGTCCTCGATGCCGGCGTGATCTCAGACGAGGGCGGGCGCGGCGAACACGGCTCCTTCACCGGCGCTTTCGCCGGCGTGTTTGCCTTCGATACCTCAGGCCGGGCGAAGGCCGCGGATTTCGACTGGTTCAATTACGACGAGCTGTGAGGGATACCTTAGTCCCTTTCATCCGCAGCGAGCCACGGAAAGAGCGAGGTGCGGAGGAACGAAAAAAAGAAAGCCGGCACAGGGCCGGCTAAGACGAACGCGGCTGAACAGGGGATACTGGCCGGTTCCAAGCACTTCGTGACTGAACAATAACTTTCACTATAAGCCGAGGCAGCAAAAAAGGGGCGCAACGAGAACACCCAAGACGGCTCCGCAAAGGGGTGGGCGGCGGGGCGGATACCGGTGCTGGCCTCGGTTCTCTTATCGGGCACGAAGATCACCGGATGATGACATCTGAAACCAGCTGCCGCTTTTCTTTTCGCCGGTGAGGTCGGCTTCCTGGGAAGACCCGATGCCGGCTATCTCACCAGTGGGTCGCCTAAGCCCTCCGGGCCAACTGTGTTAACGGCGCGCGAATGCAGTGTTCATGCGCTTAAGGATGTTAAAGCGTTACAAAGGGACTATATAGCGGGCCGAAGTAACTTCCGAGAATCCGCAAGAGTCCCGCATGGCCCCCATCATTTCCGTTCAGAACCTCACCAAGACCTACTCCAATGGGTTCGAGGCCCTGAAGGGCATCAATCTCGACGTCGAAAAGGGTGAGATTCTTGCGTTGCTCGGGCCGAACGGCGCGGGCAAGACGACACTGATCTCGATCATCTGCGGCATCGCCAATCCAAGCGGCGGCCGGGTGCTGGTCGCCGGCCACGACGTCGTGAAGGATTTCCGCGCCACCCGCGGGATGATCGGGCTGGTGCCGCAGGAGCTGACCACCGATCAGTTCGAGACGGTGTTCAATACAGTCAGCTTTTCGCGCGGGCTGCACGGCAAGAAAGCTAATCCTGCGCATATCGAGAAGGTGCTGCGCGCGCTCTCGCTGTGGGACAAGAAGGACAATATGCTGCGCCAGCTCTCCGGCGGGATGAAGCGGCGGGTGCTGATCGCCAAGGCGCTCTCCCATGAACCGGATATTCTTTTCCTCGACGAGCCGACCGCCGGCGTCGATGTGACGCTGCGCAAGGACATGTGGCATGTCGTCGAAGAGCTTCGAGCCTCCGGCGTCACCATCATCCTGACCACCCATTATATCGAAGAGGCCGAGGAAATCGCCGACCGTGTTGGCGTCATCAACGGCGGCGAGTTGCTGCTCGTCGAGGACAAGGCGGCGCTGATGGCCAAGCTCGGCCGCAAGCAGCTCATCCTCGATCTCACCGAACCGCTCAACCGGCTGCCGGATTGTTTTGCCGGCAACGGGCTAACGCTGGAGGCAGACGGCAACCGGCTGACTTATGATTTCGACACTGACGACGAGCAGGAAAGCATTGCAGCTCTGCTGACCAGGCTCGGCGAGAACAATATCCATTTCAAGGATCTGTCGACGCGGCAAAGCTCGCTCGAGGACATCTTCGTGGCGCTGGTGGGAGCGGAAAAATGAACGTCGAGGCCGTCAAATCGATCTATTTCTTCGAGATGGCGCGCACGCGCCGCACGCTGCTGCAGAGCGTCATCTCGCCCGTCATCTCGACCTCGCTCTATTTCATCGTCTTCGGTGCCGCTGTGGGATCACGCATTCAGGAGGTGGAGGGCGTGTCATACGGCGCCTTCATCACGCCCGGCCTGATCATGCTGACGCTGCTCGGCCAGTGCATCAGCAACGGCTCTTTCGGCATCTATTTCCCGAAATTCACCGGCACGATCTACGAGGTGCTTTCCGCGCCGGTGGCGATGACGGAGATCCTGCTCGGTTATGTCGGTGCGGCGGCGACCAAGGGCATGATCATCGGCTTCATCATCCTCCTCACCGCCACTCTCTTCGTCGACGTCAGGATCGAGCATCCCTTCATGATGATCCTGTTCTTCCTGTTGACGGCGATCACCTTCAGCCTGTTCGGCTTCATGATCGGCATCTGGGCCGGCAATTTCGAGCAGTTGAACCTCATTCCCATGCTGGTCGTGCCGCCGCTGACCTTCCTCGGCGGCAGCTTCTATTCGGTCAGCATGCTGCCGCCCTTCTGGCAGGCGGTCAGCCACCTCAACCCGGTGCTTTATCTCGTCAGCGGCTTCCGTTGGAGTTTTTACGGGATCGCCGACGTCAACCCGGCGATCAGCCTGGCGATGATCACGGTGTTCCTGGTGATCTGCCTGGGAACCCTCGGCTGGATCTTCAAGACCGGCTACCGGCTGCGGAACTGATCAATCACGCGAACACGCGCCATCGGAAAACCCGATGACACCATCGGTTTCTTCCGTTTTTCTTCGACTCTGATCCGAGGCATCTGCTGCATCAGCCGAGAAGGAGATGGCAGATGACAGATATCAGGATCGAAGGCGCGAAGATCGCTATTGTTGGCGGCAGTTCCGGAATGGGGCTGGCGCTGGCGAGGCGTTTGCTCGGGGAAGGGGCGGCGGTGACGATCGCCGGACGCAGCGAAGACAAGCTTACGGCGGCCCGTCGCGATCTCGGCGAGCATCCTGGATTGGCGACGGTTGCCGTCGATATATCGCGCGACGAAGAAGTCGCGGCGCTGTTTTGCAATAGCGGGCCGGTCGATCACATCGTCAGCACGGCGGCCGATATCGAAGGCGCCTATCAGCTGCTGCCGTCGATCGAACTTGCGGCGGCGCAAAGGGTGGTCGAAAGCAAGTTCTACGGGCCGCTGCTGCTGGCGAAATATGGCGCCGTCCATCTGCCGCCCTCAGGGTCGATTACTTATACGTCAGGTGTCGCGGCCTACAGGCCGGCGGCGCGTGGATCGGTGGTCGCAGCCGTCAATGCGGCGCTCGAAGGCCTGGTCAGGGCGCTGGCGGTCGAGCTGGCGCCGATCCGGATCAACGCAGTGTCGCCCGGATGGGTGGATTCGCCGATCTGGAACTTCGTCGCCGGCGACGCCAAGCAGGCGACACTTGATGCGATGGCGCAGCGCCTGCCGGCCGGACGCGTTGGACGGCCCGATGATATTGCCGATGCGATCCGCTTCCTGATCGGCAACGGATTCACGACAGGCACTATCCTGCATGTCGAAGGCGGGCATCGCCTGGTCTGAGCGGCGAGAGTTCTTCGCTTGCCGATTGCAGCAGGAGGGTAAGCGCCGGCGGCTGCACGCGCCTGCGCCGCCACATCATCACCAGCGAGGTTGCGGGTGGTTTGCCCGGCCATGGCAGTTCGACGATGTTGCCCCGCGTTGCTGCCGGGCCGACCGCAATGCGCGGGACGAGGCTAAAGCCGGCGCCGGATGCGACGAGCCGGACGATTGTCGCGATGCTGTCGGCTTCAGTCACGATTGGTGGTGCTGCAACATGTGCTTCGGCAAAGGCAGCGTCGAACAGGTGACGGTAGACGCAGCCGGTTTCGGTGGCGATGAAGGGGGCGGTGCTCAGGGCCGCGAGGCTCTCCGGTGGCCGGGCTTGAAAATCGCGACCGGCAATCAGCACCAGCGGTTCGCTGCAGATGCGGCGCGTCAAGAAGCGCTCATCCTGCTGCCCGCGATCGAAGGTGAAGGCGATGTCGATCGAGCCTTGCTGCAATTGTGCAAGCAATTCGCCGCTGCTGGTGACCTTGAGCTTGAGGCCGACGTCTGGGTTCTCCTTGCGAAACAGTGACAGCCAGGGCGCCAGCCGCCCGGAGGCGATGGTTTCGAGCGTACCCAAGGTGATGGACTGTCCGGCGCTGCCGGCTGCAGCACTGACGGCTGCCTTCGCCTCGTCGTTCAGCGCCAATATCTCTTCGGCATAGGCCTTGAGGACTGCACCTGCGGGTGTCGGGATGACGCCCTGCCGGGAGCGGAGGAAGAGCTCTGCGCCCAATTCCTCTTCCAACGCCTGTATCTGGTCGCTGAGACTTGACTGAGCGAGATTGACCTCGGCAGCGGCGCGCGTGAGATTTTCGTGCCGGATCACGGCAAGGAATGTCTTCAACTGTCGTGGATTCATGTCGAGCTCCGGTATGGGCGCAGAAGCGCCTTGACGCAGGATATCAACAAAGCCGAAGGCGCTGCAACGCAGGAGCATGTGGCGGCGAACTGCTCACCTGCTGCGCATTGCGCCAGTTCCCCTCAGGCGCTGCTGACGAGAAGGGCGCCGGAGATGATGAGGAGGGTACCGGCGACGAGCTTTACGATGTCGAGCTCGGAGGCTTCGCCGAGAAATACGGCGCCGATCGCCAGTGTCACCAGCACGTTGCAGCTCCAGATTGGGGCGAGTTTCGAGACCGGGACACCATAAGTGAAAAGCGCAAAGCTGATGAGGCCGGTGCCGACGGCAAAGCAGGCGCCTGATGTGGCGGCAAAGCCGAGACCTTCGGCGGTCCAGGGGGCGGGGCGCCAGATCAAGGCAGCGATCAGGCCGGCGAGCGCGCAGGTAGCGCCGAAGGCGATCAGGTAGACGGCCGAGCCGGTGGCAGCCGTGGCGCTCTGCTTCTGGAAGATGGCGGTAATGCCCCAGAACAGGGCGGGCAGAACGCCGCCGATAACGATCGGCCAGAGTGAATTCATTGCGAAGCTCCTGTCGCACCCATGGGTCAAGGCCTCGCTGCGGGCGAAGGCCGGCCGAACTGTGGTGCCACCAGACTAGGAGTTTCTTTTTGCTCTTTGTGGTCTTGTTGTTGCCCTTGAAAGTGACAGATCCGACCGTTGCCGTAAAGGCGCCTGCAGCGGCAGCGGATCATGAGCGCTGCGAGGCTAATCGCGCATGCGGAGTTCGTCGGTCTGCATCTGCAGCGAGCCCAGCGTTTCCAGGAAGCTCATGCCGAGCAGGCTCTGGTCGAGCCGGCCGTCCTCGGCGACGCTGGCTGCGACATTGTTGCGGACGATCGGGCCGATCGCCACCTGGTCGAGGGTGACGGGTGCTGCGCGGCCGCGGCCGTTGGCGGTCATGACGGTCATGGAATAGGTGAGGCGGGAGAGGTCGATGCCGATCCGTTCGGCATCTTCGCGCGACAGCGCCACCATGCTGGCGCCGGTATCGACGAGCATCTCGACCGTCTGGCCATTGACCGCGACATCAGCTTTGAAATGGCCGTTCAGCAGCTTGTGCAGGATGATCTCCTGGCCGCCCTCACTTGTCGTGACGACGACGGCGCGGCCGGGAACGAGGCCGGCGAGCAGCCTGTTGCCGACACCGAGCGCTTCCTGACGATGGAGATAGACGGTTACGAGCGCCAGGATGATGACCAGCCAGATCATCATCTGGCGCATCGTTTCGCCGACACTGCGCCGGCTCGCCCAGATGCCGGCAGACAGCATCAGTGCGATCGGCAGCAGATAGACGACGCGGCCGAAGTCATCGCTCTGCAGGCCAAGGATGCGGCTGTTGTCACTGTTGAGGATCAGCACGGCAAGGCCGATGCCGATTACGACGAGGAAGACGGTCAAACGAATCATAGAGGCCGCTCCGGCCCGGCGACGAGGCTTGATTTCATATGGTTCGGCACCGTGGCGGAACCTGCAAGCCGTGCCGGCAGCAGCGCCATGATCCGCCTTCGCTCAGTGTCGGAATAGCTCGTCCAGCTGCCGATTTCCTGAAGAGTCCGGCCGCAGCCGGAACAAAATCCGGTGGCTGAAACCAGGGAGCAGACGTGAACGCAGGGTGTTTGCATGGAGGATATATCGGAAATTCAAAGAGCGGTGGCAAGGGCGCAAAGGGTGGCGATCTCGCAAATTTGTTGCGTTGCGCCCAAGGTATCGCCGGTGTGACCGGCAAGCTTGCGGCGGATGAAGGCGGTGAAGGCGAGCCCTGCGATGCCGGTGGCGAGCAGGCTTGCGATGAGCGGCCGCAAGCCGAAGGCGGGCCAGATCAGAAGCGCTGCGACAAGGCAGGCTGAGGCGAGCGAAAACTGCATCGCCGCCTCGTCCGGTTGGCCGGTCGAGGCGGCCACGCCGTCGGCCTTTGCCGGCGCCAACCGCTGCCAGTGCCAGGCGATGGCACCGCGGCTGAGGGCCGCGACAGCGGGAATGGCGAGGGCTGCCGCGAGCGGCGAGGAATGGCGGGCGATGGCGGCAAGCGCGGCTGCGCGGATCGCGAAGGAGAGGATCAGCGCTATCGCGCCATAGGTGCCGATCCGGCTGTCTTTCATGATGAGGAGGCTCTGTTCGCGGCTCTTGCCGCCGCCGATGCCGTCGGCCGTATCGGCCAGGCCGTCCTCGTGCAGCGCGCCGGTGACGAGGGCCTGGATGGAAAGCGCGATCAGGGCCGCCATCAGCGGGTCCGCACGCAGCCCCAAAAGGAGGAGGATGGCGAGTGCGGGGACGAAACCGATGACGATGCCGGCGAAGGGAAAGGCGCGCACCAGCCGGCTGAGCCTGCCGTCATAGCCTTTGAACAGCGATTGCGGCATGGGAATGCGGCTGAGGAAGGCGACGGCGCGGGCGGTATCGACCGCATAGTCCTTGATCTTCATTCTGCTTCGTTCTGCCGGAGGTTTCGGCTTATGGTCGCGGCGGCGCTTTTGGAGTTGTTCGCCTCGTCCGCCCGCTTTAAGAGAGTGGCCACCCGCAAAGAAGCTGATTTGCGGGAAAAAAACAAGAATACCCGGATTCATAGGAAAACCGCACAGATGAGCGTTTCAGGCCTGCCGTTCGACGATTTCCGTACCCTGCTCCGTGACCTGCCGGGGCCGGATGCCCGCGCGCTGGTGGCGGCGCGCGAGCGTGACGCGCAGCTGACCAAGCCGCCGGGCGCGCTCGGACGGCTCGAGGAAATCGCCTTCTGGCTTGCTGCCTGGACGGGCCGCACACCTGCCGTCAACCGGCCGCTGGTGGCGATCTTTGCCGGCAATCACGGCGTCACCAGGCAGGGCATCACGCCCTTTCCGCCAACGGTGACGCAACAGATGGTCGAGAATTTTGCAGCCGGCGGTGCTGCAATCAACCAGATCTGTGTCGCCTATGATCTCGGGCTGAAAGTCTTCGATCTGGCCCTCGATTATCCCACCGGCGACATCACCGAGGAGGCAGCGCTTTCCGAGCGCGATTGCGCCGCGACCATGGCCTTCGGCATGGAGGCGATCGCCGGCGGTACCGACCTGCTTTGCATCGGCGAGATGGGCATCGGCAATACGACGATTGCGGCGGCGATCAACTATGCACTCTACGGCGGTTCGGCGCGTGACTGGGTGGGGCCGGGCACCGGCTCGGAAGGCGAGATGCTGGAGCGCAAGATCGCGGCGGTGGAAAAGGCGGTGGCGCTGCATAGCGACCATCTCGACGATCCGCTCGAGATCCTGCGCCGGCTTGGCGGCCGCGAGATCGCGGCGATGGCCGGCGCGATCCTTGCTGCGCGCATGGAGCGCATTCCGGTGCTGATCGACGGTTATGTCGCGACCGCAGCGGCGGCGATCCTCAAAGCGGCCAATCCGTCGGCACTCGATCATTGCCTGATCGGCCATGTCTCCGGCGAGCCCGGACATCTGCGCTCGATCGAGATGCTCGGCAAGACGCCGCTTCTGGCGCTCGGCATGCGGCTCGGCGAAGGCACCGGTGCGGCGCTAGCCGCCGGCATCGTCAAGGCGGCCGCCGCCTGCCATTCCGGCATGGCGACCTTCGCCCAGGCAGGCGTGTCGAATAAGCATTAAGGCCGCGGTAGGCGCCGTCGATCCGCACGCGTTCGCTTGCGCGGCCTAAGCGGATTCGGTATTTGCGTATTCGCTCATCAAAAAGGAGACGGCAAAGCCTCTCCCGGTCTGTGATGCAACGGAAAGAGGAGAGGGCATCTTGACGAAGCCTGCGGTGACGAAAGAGACCGGACTTCGGCATTTCATCGCCGCCGCCAGCTATTCCTGGGCGGGCTTCCTGAGGGTGCTGAAAGAGGCAGCCTTCCGCCAGGAACTCGGCTTCTTCGTCGTTTCGATCGCGGCGCTGGCGCTGGTGGGAGCTAGTGCTGGCGAGATCGTCGTCGCGGTGCTTCTGTTTCTCGGGCTCTTTTCGATGGAGGCGATGAATACCGCCGTTGAAGAGGTGATCGACCGGATTTCGCCGGAGATTTCAATCGTCGGCAAACATGCCAAGGATCTCGGCTCCTTCGCGGTGACCTGCATGATCGCCGCCTGCTGCCTCTATCTCGGCTTCGTCCTCGGCAAGCACCTGTTTTTTGGATCCGGATGACTTTACGCTGGATCGGCCGGTGTCATCCGGATCCAAGTCTAAAAATTGAGCATGATTTTGCCCGAAAACCGCTCACACTTTTCGGCATCATGCTTTCGCTGAATCAGGCAAAACTCTTGCGCTTGCGCGCGACGGCCTGAGCCTCCTCGACGGCCGGCAGGCTCTGGAGCACGCGCTTGGCGGGCAGGATAGCGATGACCTCGGTACCCTCGCGAAGCTTCGATTTCAGCAGGAACTGACCGTCATGCTTGGCAAGGATCGCCTGGACGATCGGCAGGCCGAGGCCGGTGCCCTGTTCGGCGCTCTTGATGGCGATCGAGCCTTGGCCGAAGGCCGACAGGACGACGGGAATCTCCTCTTCCGGAATGCCGGGGCCGTTGTCCTTGATCGAGATGTACTGTCCGCCGCCTGCCGTCCAGCCGACCTTGACGTGGATCTCACCGCCCTGCGGCGTGAACTTGACGGCATTGGAAAGAAGATTGAGCACCACCTGGCGCATCGACTTCTCGTCGGCCCAGATGGCCGGCAGTTGCCGCTCGAACTGGTCCGAAATGGCAATGTTCTTGGCGCGGGCGCGCAGCTGGACCATGCCGATGCAATCTTCGGTGATATCAAGAAGCGAAATCGCCTCCTCGCTCAACTCGTATTTGCCGGCCTCGATGCGCGACAGGTCAAGGATCTCATTGATGAGATCGAGCAGATGCTGGCCTGAACGGTGAATGTCGCCCGCATATTCCTTATAGGTCGGATTGGCGAGCGGCCCCATGACTTCGGCAGACATCACTTCGGAAAAGCCGAGGATGGCGTTGAGCGGGGTTCTGAGTTCGTGCGACATGGAGGCAAGGAAGCGCGACTTGGCGAGGTTTGCCTCTTCGGCGCGGCGGCGAGCCTCATCCGACATCGACTTCGCCACTTCCAGCTCGGCGATCAGGTCGTCCTTCTCCGATTGGTAGGAAAGGATCCTGAGGTTCGACTTGAAGAGCCGGTCGCTGATATAATTGAAGAAGACGAGGGTGGTGGTGAAGAGCCCCGTCAGGCTGATTTCGAGGAGATCGCGCGACAGGCCGCTCTTGGCGGCAAGCGCCAGGACCGCCGGCGAGAAGGCGGCGAGCACGGCGGGCGTCAGCATGAAGTTCGACATCGCCGTGATGGAGAGCGCGATCAGCAGCGTGGCGCCCTTGTATAGAATGAAGCTCGATGGCTCGCAGGTGTCGCAGCCCTGCAGCGCGAAGACGGCCCAGCAGCAGCCGAGCAGGAACTGGCCGGAGAGCAGCAGGCGGCGCCATTTGCGGGCGCTCTCGGCGGTGATCTCCTGCCGGCGCGCGCGCCTTGCAAGCAGGATATTGCCGGCGTGACAGGTGACTGTCAGCAGCGACCAGAAGAGCAATTGCGTATCTTCAGTGAAATAGACGCCAAGCGCGGTGATGATGACGACGAAGAGCGGCATGATCGTCGCGCCCTGCAGCACCGACGCCACATACATGTCGAGCACGTCACGATCGAAGGAGGAATTGGACGCATGACCGGACTGAAGACGTTCGCGCGTCTGCCGCACGGCCTTGGAAACGGCCTTGTTGCGGTGGCTGCGCGACCTGTCGACGATGATCTTGTCGGTCGATGTGCTTACGCTGGTACTCATGTGCACGTTGAAACTTCATCCCAGGGTGGATAAGAGCTTAACCGGCAATTCTTAAGAAGATGTTTGCCATCTTTGCCAAGGATTTGTTTTTTAAGGAGGCAAAAGCGTGACACGGGGCCTGCGCCTGATTCGCGACGGCGTGATTGCTTTTGCCCTGCTGGCGCTCGTCGCGCTGATCGCCGCCAAGCTCAACGATGCGGCAAAAATCGAGCATGCGGGCGCCTTCCATGCTGCCGACGGCGACAGCCTGGTATTGGGAGACGAACGTTTGCGCCTCGAAGGCATCGATGCGCCGGAACTCAACCAGAGCTGCGAGCGGGCGGGGAAGGGCTGGGCCTGCGGGCGGGCGGCGCGCGAGGCGCTGCAGGACATGGTGCTGGCATCGGGAACGCTTTGTCAGGGCAGCCGGCACGACCGCTACGAAAGGCTGCTCGTCGTCTGCCGGAGCGGGGCGGGCGGCGACATCAATGCCGCCATGGTGCGCCGGGGCATGGCCATCTCCTATGGCGATTATGGCAAGGAGGAGGCCGAGGCGAAGGCTGAGAAGGCCGGTCTCTGGGCCGGGACTTTCGAGCGGCCGCGCGATGTGCGCGATCATGCGCGCCAGAGTTCCGGCTTCGATGGCGCCCTGCGCTTCATCGGGCAGGTCGTCGGATGGGAGTAAACCATGAGCGACGAAGCCATGCTGGAGACGCTGCGACGGGAGATCGCCTGCTGTCGCATCTGTCGCGACGCACCGGCGAACGGCCTCGAATACCGGCTGCCGCACGAGCCGCGGCCGGTGGCGGTGATCTCGTCGAGCGCGCGCATCCTGATCGCAGGGCAGGCGCCCGGGCTTCGGGTGCATGAGAGCGGCCTGCCGTTCGACGATGCATCGGGCGACCGGCTGCGATCATGGCTCGGCGTTGACAGGGCAAGCTTCTATGACCGCGACCGATTCGCCATCGTGCCGATGGGCTTCTGCTTTCCCGGCTATGATGACAAGGGCGCGGATCTGCCGCCGCGGCGCGAATGCGCGCCGTTCTGGCGGCAAAGAGTGATCTCGGCCATGCCGCAGATCGAACTGGTGCTGGTCATCGGCCAATATGCGCAGGCCTGGCATATGGCCGGCGAAAGACAGAACAATATGACCGAAACGGTGCGAGCGTGGCGCGACGGTCTTCTGTCCGACCGATCGCCGGCGATGCTGCCGCTGCCGCATCCGAGCTGGCGCAATAGCGGCTGGCTGAAGCGCAATCCCTGGTTCGAGAAAGAATTGCTCCCGGTCCTGCAGGAACGGTCGAAAATGCTGCTTTCCTGAAACAAGATTCTTTGCGTTGGGCGGAATCGAGTTATACAAAGAAAATAATTCGAAAGGACTGTTGTGCGCATGGATCGCCTCGACCGAAAAATACTGCGTCTTCTGCAAGAAGATTCGACGCTTGCCGTTGCCGATCTCGCCAAGAAAGTGGGTCTCTCGACGACGCCATGCTGGCGGCGCATCCAGAAGATGGAAGAAGACGGCGTCATCAAGCGCCGAGTCGCCATCCTCGATCCGGAGAAGGTCAACACAAAGGTCACCGTCTTCGTGTCGATTCGCACAGCCACCCATTCGATCGAATGGCTGCGCCGCTTTTCCGAGGTGGTCGCCGAATTCCCCGAAGTGGTCGAATTCTACCGGATGAGCGGCGATGTCGACTATCTCCTGCGAGTCGTCGTGCCCGATATCGCCGCCTATGACGCTTTTTATAAGCGGATGATCGCCAAGATCGAAATTCGCGACGTTTCCTCCGCCTTTGCGATGGAGCAGATCAAGTATTCGACGCAACTGCCGCTCGACTACATGATTCTCGACAATGCCAAGTCCAACGAGGATTGAGATCAAGCGTGCGGTCGTGACCGCACGCGACACTGCAAAGTCCAGCGGGGCCTCATACCAGGCGTGAGTCTGCGACCTCGGATATGCCCGTTGGAGGCGACTTGTGACATCTTGGCCGCACGTGGGAATGCCAGTTAGCAAGACCGAGTTTGGGGATGTGCGGTCCCCCGATTGAAAAAAGCCTCAAAAATAGCGAAAAAACGCTCAAATCGCCCCTAATTCCTGATAAAATGAATAGCCTGGTAAGGATTCCGGGGTTATGGTCGATGTAACCAGTGGGCGATGTGTCATAATTTTGTCTCATTGGTATCGAATTCAGGACACTATGTTCTAAACCGCCACCTTGTTTGTGCTTGTTAGCCGGCGGTAGAGTTTATGCGCTTCACCAACATGTTCGACGGGGGTCGGACGGTGGAGAATTTGACAAATGGGGTTTAGCGTTTGCGGCTTTGCGATGGAGGATTTCCGTCGCGGAGCCGTTTGGCGTATTTTTTCTGTAAATATTTGAAATTGTTGTATAAAAATCACGTTGTCGGGGAAAGTAGCCCGTGAGAACCCATCTGGCGTATATCGAGAATTGCTTGATAGGGCCTTGTATGTGATGACGGTTTGGCGGTTCGATCGATCCGCACGCCGAGATGGCTGTTCAAACTGGGCCGGCTTCAAATCGACTACCCGATCTGAAGCCAGCCCCGATCGACAAAGGAATGGATTGGTAAATGAACATCAGAATGGTTTTGCTTGCATCAGCAGCAGCATTTGCTGCATCGACGCCGGTTCTTGCAGCTGACGCTATCGTTGCTGCCGAGCCGGAACCGGTTGAATATGTTCGCGTCTGCGACGCTTACGGCACCGGCTACTTCTACATCCCGGGCACCGAAACCTGCCTCAAGATCGAAGGCTACATCCGTTTCCAGGTCAACGTTGGCGACCAGCCAGGTGGTGACAACGATTCTGATTGGGATGCAGTAACTCGCGGTCAGGTTCAGTTCACGGCCAAGAGCGACACCGAGTATGGTCCGCTGACCGGCGTCATCGTCATGCAGTTCAATGCTGACAATGCCACCGATCAGGACGCCATCCTCGACTCCGCTTACCTCGACGTCGCGGGCTTCCGCGCCGGTCTGTTCTACAGCTGGTGGGACGATGGTCTCTCTGGCGAAACCGACGACATCGGTTCGGTCGTAACGCTGCACAACTCCATCCGCTATCAGTATGAAAGCGGCACCTTCTACGCTGGCCTCAGCGTCGATGAACTGGAAGACGGCGTCTACAAGCTCGGTGAAGAAGCTAACAACGTTGGCGTTGCCTTCGGCGTTGGCGGCACTGCCGGTGTGTTCAGCTACCAGATCACCGGTGGCTATGACGTCGACAACGAAGACGGCGCTATCCGTGCAATGGGTACCGTTGAAATCGGTCCCGGTACGCTCGGCCTCGCCGGCGTATACTCCACTGGCCCGAACTCGTACTACTCCTCGGCTGAATGGGCTGTTGCTGCCGAATACGCTATCAAGGCAACCGACAAGCTCAAGATCACCCCGGCCGTTCAGTACTACGGCAACTACTTCGGCGGCGGCACTGTCGTTCCTGACGACTTCGACGGTCTCGGCGATGCATGGAAGGTCGGTCTGACGGTTGATTACCAGATCGTCGACAACTTCTACGCCAAGGCTTCGGTTCAGTACCTCGATCCGGATGATGGTGAAGACTCCACTTCGGGCTACTTCCGCCTGCAGCGTTCGTTCTAATCCACTTGGTGGAGGCTCCCGGTCTTCGGATCGGGAGCACTACAATCAGTTTCTGATCCGAGTGACCTCCGATCAGCTACGGGGACGGGTCCGGTCTTCCCTGCCGGACCGTCCTTGCAGTGTTTCTGGCGTACCGTCTTCAAGGCTGTCGATCACGATGCCTTCAGGTGAGCCGAACCGGTGCCGTGCGTATTGCACGTCGGCATCCTGTCAGCCTTGTTTCTAGAGGCACCCCGTTTTTCCATTTTTCCAACGAGCTGGATCCACCGATAGAATTGTCGTGCGGACGGCTGTTTGTCCGTTCTCTTATTCGGAATCGGCTTGTTTTGTCGCAACAGGTCGCGAAAAGAAAATCCAATGCCGACAATGTGATCACAGCTTTTTGGGAGAGAGGATACAACCCTTGCTTGGGGCCGGCATTCATTGCTACTCGCGGATAGCTTGTTCTTATGGACGATCTCAACGACTACTATTATTTCGCCGCCGTCGTCGCCAGCGGCGGTTTCGCTTCGGCAAGTCGCGATCTCAAAATACCACGTTCGAAACTCAGCAGGCGGGTCAGCCGGCTTGAGGAAGGGCTTGGCGCGAGGCTCATAGAACGCTCGACCCGCCACTTCCGGGTGACTGAAATCGGCCAAGCTTTCTACGAAAGATGCCAGACCATCCTGCAGGAAGCCGATCGTGCCAAATCGATTGTCAGCGAGGCTCAGTCCGACCCGCAAGGTGTGGTGCGGATGGGCTGCCCGCTCGGTCTCGTCGACATCTCGGTCGGGGGGATCCTGCCCGAATTCCTGGAACGTTATCCGAAGATCAAGCTGCAGATCATCGGCTCCGACCGGCGCGCCGATCTCATCAACGAACGGATCGACCTCGAGGTGAGGGCAACCAACGAGCCGGAGACGCAGACGAGCCTGACGATGCGCAAGCTCGACCGTATCAGGCGTATTCTGGTCGCAAGTCCGTCGCTCGTCGAGCGTACCGGCAACCTGAATTGCGTGGACGAACTCGCCGACCTGCCGACGCTGGCAATGACGTCATGGGTGTCGTTCCACACCTGGGAGCTGGTCGGTCCGAATGACGCCAAGCAGGTGATTCGACATCAGCCGCGGCTCACCTGCCGCAGTATGACCGCCATCCTCGACGCAGCCCGTGCCGGCCTCGGCTTCGGGCTTCTGCTCGAAAGTGCGTGCGAGGCGGATCTCCAGGCTGGCAAGCTGGTGCGGGTGCTGCCGGACTGGCAGTCAGAGGAGAGCCAGTTCTACATCGTCTTCACGACGGCCAAGGGCATGCCGCCGGCGGTGCGGGTCCTGATCGATTTCCTGGTCGAAAAATCCAAACAGCATTGACTCACAGCGCCAGGCATCTTTTCAAGCCGGCATCCCGCCTTATCTCAACCGTGCCAAAAGCTTTTCGCCGGCCAGTTCCCTGGCGGCATCCCTGCCGATCCAGCGGGCGGTTTTATCAGGGCTTTCTGCCAGGATCTTTGCAAGTGCCAGCGCCGGTGCATGGCAGGCGAGATTGCGCTTGCCGATGCTGCGCAGGGCCCAATTCACCGCTTTGCACACGAAGTTTCGCGGGTCGCCGGCATAGGCCTTGATCAGCGGCAACCAAGCGAGGAAGGTCGCATCAGGTTCCTTCTTCAAGTGAACCGCAGCACCGGCAATCATGGCGAAGGCTGTGCGCCTGATAAATTCACGCTCGTCGGCGGCGAAGTCTGAGATGAGCTCGTCCAGCCCCGCCTCGACGAAGAGATCGGCGGCGCAATCGACGATCTCCCAGGAGTTGAAATCATCGGCCCAATGTCGGGCTTCTTCCGTCGTCAACCGCTTCGGTTCGGCTGTGTAGAGAGCGAGCAGGCGGGCTTCGCGGATATCGCTTCGCCAGAGCTGCATTGCCCTGAGGTGATCCTTCTTCGCCAGTCTGGCGACCGCCCGGATATCGGGATTGGAGATGCCGAGGGCGCCGCCGGTAGCGATGCCGAAGCGCGCCATGCTGGGGACATTCTCCTCCGAACGCAGCGTTTCGAGATGCGCGATCAATTCTGCCGCATTGGAGGAGGGGCCGATCATTTCTCGAGGCGGGCGAGCAGCGAGGATGTGTCCCAGCGATTGCCGCCCATTGACTGCACGTCGCCGTAGAACTGATCGACGATGGCGGTGACCGGCAGTTTGGCGCCGTTGCGGCGGGCTTCGGTGAGCACGATGCCGAGATCCTTGCGCATCCAGTCGACCGCGAAGCCGAAGTCGTATTTGCCAGCGTTCATGGTTTTGTGGCGGTTTTCCATCTGCCAGGAACCGGCCGCACCCTTGGAAATCACCTCGACGACTTTTTCAATATCGAGGCCGGCGCGCTTGCCGAAATGCAGCGCTTCGGCAAGTCCTTGGACGAGACCGGCGATGCAGATCTGGTTGACCATCTTGGTCAGCTGGCCCGAGCCTGCCGGCCCCATCAGGCCAACCATGCGGGCATAGGCGTCGATGACAGGCCTGGCGCGTTCGAAGACGGCCTCGTCGCCGCCGCACATGACGGTCAGGATACCGTTTTCGGCGCCGGCCTGGCCGCCGGAGACGGGAGCGTCGATGAAGTCGACGCCTTTTTCCTTGGCCGCGGCATAAAGTTCGCGGGCGACCTCAGCGCTGGCGGTGGTGTTGTCGATCAGCACCGAACCGGGCTTCATGCCGTGTAAAGCGCCGTTCTCGCCCAATGTCACCGAGCGGAGATCTTCGTCATTGCCGACGCAGACGAAGACGAAATCGGCACCGGCGGCGGCCTCGGCCGGGGTGGGGGCGGCGTGGCCTGAAAATTTCTCGGCCCAGGCGGCGGCTTTTGCCGGCGTGCGGTTATAGACGGTGACATCGTGGCCGCCTTTCGTCTTCAAATGCCCCGCCATAGGGAAACCCATGACGCCGAGACCGATGAACGCGACTTTTGCCATATGTCCTATCCTTTTCCTCAAGTGCAGGCCCGAGGATTAACCGAAACGGCGGGAGCAGAAAAGCCCGTGAAGGCGGACTTCGTTCCGATTGACGCAGATGAGGCTGGCCGCCGTTCGGCCGAGCCCTAGATCGGGAGAAGGCAAAATGTTTCCGGGAGGTGACATGACGGAAATTCCGACGATCGAGCCGCGGCGCAAAGGCCGCAGCGGAATGCAGGCGATGCTCATTCCATCGCAGCAGATGGTCGCAGAGCAGATTCGATCGGCACCGGAAGGTGTCATCACCGAAGTAGGCACTCTCCGTCGCCGTCTCGCCGCTCAATACGGGGCGGACGCCTGTTGTCCGGTGACCGTGCAGCGGCATTTGCGTGCGATCGCCGAGTTGTCATTCGACGCGCTGGAGAAGGGCGAGCCGGTTTCGACAGTTACGCCCTATTGGCGCATGGTCGATCCCGCAAGCTTGCTTGCGAAGCGTCTTGCCGGCGGGCCCACCTTCATCCGTGAGCGCCTGGCCGCCGAAGGTCGGGAGTGAGGGACGCGCGAAAAAAATCCGCTTGAGGCCGATTTCCCGGCTGCAAAATTTCAGCAAAGGCCCATATGTTGCAAATAAATTTGTCGATATAAATTATAGATTTCATCATCATGAAGCTCGTAAACTGACAGGTCGTCCAGCCGAAGGCAGGCCCGACACCGTTCAAGAAGGGGATAGTCATGATTTCACGTCGACAAACGCTCGGGCTTTTTGGAGCTGCTGCGGCCACGGCAATCCTGCCGTCAGTCAGAGCGGCACGGGCTGCCGCCAGCGAGTTCCGTATCGGCTGGCAGAAGAACGGCGTGTTGGCGCTCGCCAAGCGGCGTGGCGCGCTTGAGAAGCGGCTCGCCGATCGCGGCGTTACCGTCAGCTGGTCGGAATTCACCTCCGGTCCGCCGCTTCTCGAAGCGCTGGGTGCCGGGGCTCTGGATTTCGGTGCGACCGGCGATGTGCCGCCGCTCTTTGCCCAGGCGGCCGGCGGGCAGCTCTATTATGTCGGTCTCTACAAGGGCAGCCCGGCAGCGTCGGCCATCCTCGTGCGCAAGGATTCGCCCATCAAGACGCTTGAAGATCTCGAGGGCAAAAAGGTTGCCTTCAAGCGCGGCTCCAGCGCGCATAACGTAACCGTCAAGATTCTGCGCCAGGCGGGGTTGAAGCCCGAAGATGTCGAGCAGCTAGACCTTTCCCCGCCGGATGCCGCGGCCGCCTTTAAGAATGGCAGCATCGACGCCTGGTCGATCTGGGATCCCTATCTGGCGATTGCAGAAGCCGATCCGGAGACGCGTATCCTGACGACCGCCGAAGGCATCGTCGACTCCTACAGTTTCTTCCTCGCCAATCGCGATTTCACCGATGCCAACGGGCAGGTGGTCGTCGATGTGATCGATGAGCTTGCCAAGGTCGGCACGTCGGCCCAGAGCAATATCGAGGAGACGGTGAAGGAGCTTTCCGAGATCACCGGCGTGCCGGTTGAGGTGACGCGCGTGACATTGACGCGAAAGGGTGCCGATCTCGGCAGCGTCTCGACCATCACCGATGCTGCAGCCGCCTATCAGCAGGCGCTCGCCGACGAGTTCCACGGGCTCGGCATCCTGCCGAAGAAGCTTACGACCGGCGATATCGTCTGGCGTCCCAAGGCAAGCTGATTTTCCGGCCGGGCCAAGATTTCCGCGAGGCGGCATGGAGAGGTCCCCATGCCGCCGAACCGGAAAAATATTCCCGAAAACGGATTAGAATAGCAAATTGATATTGTCGATCTAATTGGTGGTCTATGTCACTATCCTCATGATCGAGCAGACACCGAAAAGGCATCTACCTGCTGCCATCCGATCGACAGGGATATTTCAGATGCTCGCGCATAGACAGCCAGCCGGCCTTCTTGCCGCCACCGCCGCCACGAGGATCCTCCCAAGCATCTGTGCGGCGGCGGCGCTACGCAAGGCAGACAGAGAGCCATCTCGACCACGCGAGTTGATTTTCGAATTCCGCAGCTAAAGGACCGTCTTCCAATGACCACCATCTCTCATACTGGCCAATCCGAGCCCATCAATTTCCTCTGGTTCATCCCGACATCGGGGGACGGCACCTATCTCGGCTCCTCCGATCTTAACCGCGCGCCCGAGATCGGCTATCTCACGCAGATCGCCCAGGCCGTCGACCGGCTCGGCTATTCCGGCGTGCTGCTGCCGACCGGGGTTGCCTGCGAAGAATCCTTCGTGACAGCGGCAGCCCTTGCCGCCAAGACCGAGAAGCTGCAGTTCCTGGTGGCGATCCGTCCCGGCACGGCATCGCCTGCCTATTACGCGCGTCTGGCTACGACGCTCGACCGCATTTCCAACGGCCGCCTGTTGCTCAACATCGTCGTCGGCGGTAGCCCGGCGGAGCTTGCCGGCGATGGCATCCATCTCGAGCATGACGAGCGCTACGCCCATGCCGAAGAGTTCTTCACCGTGTTCGAGGAACTGCTGGAAAAGGGAACGGCAAGCTTCGACGGCAAATACATCAAGGCAACCAATGCGCGCCTCGGCTTTCCCTCGGTGCAAAACCCGCGTCCGCCGCTCTATTTCGGCGGCTCGTCGGATGCCGGCATCGACTTCTCCGTCGGACGCGTCGACAAATACCTGACCTGGGGCGAGCCGCCGGCACAGGTTGCGGAGAAGATTACCAAGGTGCGCAAGGCCGCCGGCGAGCGCGGCCGCGAGGTGAGCTTCGGCATCCGTCTGCACTTCATCGTGCGCGAAACCGACGAGGAGGCGTGGGAGGCGGCCGGGCGGCTGATCCGCCATCTCGACGACGAGACGATCCGCGAGGCGCAGGAGCGCTTCGTTCATGAGTCCGACTCGGTCGGCCAGAAGCGCATGGCCGCCCTTCACGGCGGCCGGCGCGACAAGCTCGAAGTCTCGCCGAACCTCTGGGCCGGCGTCGGCCTGGTGCGCGCCGGTGCGGGCACGGCGCTGGTCGGCTCGCCGAAGACGGTGGCCGCGCGCCTTCGCGAGTATCAGGAGATCGGCATCGATACGGTGATCGGCTCCGGTTATCCGCATCTCGAAGAGGCCTTTCGCGTCGCCGAGCTGCTTTTCCCCGAGCTCGGCATCACCCGAGAGCAGCAGCGCCTGGGTTTCAACAACGAGTTCGGCCGCAAGCAGGTCTTCGCAGGCGGAAGCCATGGCGGCAATCTGAAAGTCGTCTCCGGCTCCTGATCTCGAACGAAGACGCAGAGCATGACACCATCGCAAGCCGCTTACGGCTTGCGACATCCTGCTCCCGATAAGCGCGAGGACAATCCCATGTCGACTTTCGATACTCCATTCGTACGATCGGTCGCTTCCGAAAAAGCCGGGAAGGCGGGTCTGCGCCTGCCGCTGCCCGGCCTGGAGAAGCTGACGCCCTATCTGGTGCCGGTGGCGATCGTGGCGCTCTGGCAGCTTGCCTCCTCGGCCGGCTGGATCTCATCGCGCATCATGCCGTCGCCGGCCGATGTCGGCCTTGCCTTCTGGTCGACGATGGTTTCCGGCCAGTTGCCGAATGACGTGCTGGTGAGCGCCGGCCGCGCCTTTGCCGGTCTTCTCGTCGGCGGCTCGATCGGCTTCCTGCTCGGTATCGCCAATGGCGTATCGCGCATCTCCGAGCAGCTGACCGATACGACTCTGCAGATGCTACGCACCATCCCGCATCTGGCGATGATCCCTCTTGTCATCCTGTGGTTCGGGATCGGTGAGGAATCGAAGCTGTTTCTGACCTCGCTCGGCGTGCTCTTCCCGGTTTATCTCAACACCTATCACGGGGTGCGCAATGTCGATCGCGATCTGATCGAGATGGGCAAGGTCTATGGCATGGGCAACTGGACGCTTTTTCGCAAGGTGATCTTTCCAGGTGCGCTGCCATCGATCTTCGTCGGCCTCAGATATGCGCTCGGCATCATGTGGCTGACGCTGATCGTATCGGAATCGATCGCTGCATCGTCGGGCATCGGCCACATGGCCAACAATGCCCGCGAATTCATGATGACTGACGTCGTCGTGCTCGCCCTCGTCATTTATGCCGTGCTCGGCAAGCTTGCCGATGTCATCGCCCGGGTGCTGGAGAGGCGGCTGCTCGCCTGGAACCCGGTCTATCAGAAATAGGAGAGACGCCATGACATCGATCGCAGATGAGCGTTTTCACGCCGTCGCCGAAGAGCCAGCTTATGCGCGCGAAAGCGCGCCGGCAGTGGGCCGTAGTGCGCCCGCGGCGATCAGCCTGACGGGGCTTGAAAAGAGTTTTGGGGCCAACCGCGTGCTGCGCGGCATCAACCTGCATATTCCGGCCGGCCAGTTCGTCGCCGTGATCGGCAAGAGCGGCTGCGGCAAGAGCACGCTGCTTCGCATCCTGATGGGCCTCGACGAGCCGACTGCCGGCGAGCTGCATTTCGAAGATGCCGACGGCGCGCCGGCGAGCCCGAACGCGCGTATCGTCTTTCAGGAGCCGCGGCTGCTGCCCTGGCTCAGTGTCGCAGACAATGTCGTGGTCGGGCTCGGCGACGGCATCGACAGCCGGTCGGCGGTAAAGGCGGCCGATGCCGTGCTTGCCGAAGTCCAGCTTGGCGAAAAGACCGGGGAATGGCCGGCGCGGCTTTCCGGCGGGCAACGGCAGCGCGTGGCGCTGGCGCGGGCGCTGGTCAGCCGGCCAGGCGTGCTGGCGCTCGACGAACCGCTCGGTGCCCTCGATGCGCTAACGCGGATCAGCATGCAGGAGCTCATCAACCGTGTCTGGCGCGAACTCGGCTTCACCGCAGTGCTCGTCACTCATGATGTCAGCGAGGCGGTGCATCTCGCCGATCGGGTCATCGTGCTCGATGAGGGGCGGATCGCACTCGATCTTCCCATTCCGTATCCGCGTCCGCGCCGGCACGGCCATCCTGGCCTCGCCGAGCTGGAAGGCCGGCTGCTTGCCGCGATTCTCGGCACCGACGGCGGCCATTGATCCCAAGTCTATTCGCGACGCTACATGACCTCGGCATAGGCGAGGCGTGTTCGCGCGAGCATGCATGTCTAATGACGAAAATGTATAGCCTCTTGGGTATGTGAATTTCACTCACCTCTGCCACGCGCACTAGATGCCGCAATATTTTCTCGAGTTGTTTTACGTCCAGCTTGACTCACTCATACCTCCACGGCTATACGTTAATCCATAGCTAACGGGGTATGGATTGTAGATGTCGGACACCCAGGATGTGCTCTTCAGAACGCTCGCCGATCCGACCCGGAGGGCTCTTTTCGAACGGCTGTGCCGCGAAGGGGAGAAGACGGTCGGGGCTCTGACGGCTCGGGCCGGGGTCTCGCAACCGGTCGTCTCGAAACATCTCGGAATCCTGAAGCAGGCCGGATTGGTGCGTGATCGTCACGAAGGTCGCCAGACCCACTATAGTGCCCAGCTCGGTGCGCTGGCACCGCTGGTCGACTGGACAAGTGAGATGGCGGGCTTTTGGCAAAATCGGTTCGACCAGCTGGAAGATCTATTGAAAAGGATGGACCAATGACCGAAATTTCAAACGAAACCCGTTCCGTCATCGTCGAACGAGAGATCCCTTTTCCGCCGGAAAAGATCTGGCGCGCGCTCACGCAGCCGCATCTGATCGCTGACTGGCTGATGAAGAACGACTTCGTGCCGGTCGCGAATCACCGTTTCAAGCTGAGCGCGGATTGGGGCTCCGTCGATTGCCAGGTCCTGGAAGTCGAGCCGAACAAGACCCTGTCTTACACCTGGGCTGCCTATGATCTCGAAAGTGTCGTCACCTGGACTCTCACGCCCACGGGCGCGGGCACGCAGCTGCGCATGGAGCAGTCGGGCTTCCGGCCGGATCAGCGGCAGGCTTACGGGGGCGCCAAAAGTGGTTGGCAGCAGTTCTTCGCAAAGCTGGAGCAGGTGCTGACGCGGATAGAGTGAGAACGTTGCCAAAACGGATCACGCCATCCGCTTCGCTTGTTTTCGCAGGAGGTTCCCTTGAACTGGAATAACTGGCTTCGGCAGATCCACCGTTGGCTGTCCATTGCCTTTACGCTGGCCGTCATAATTAATATCATTGCGATGCTGCAAGAGAAATCGTCTGTCTGGGTGGGCCTCATGGCGCTGCTGCCGCTGACTTTGCTGCTGCTCACCGGTCTCTACTTGTTCGCGCTGCCATATGCCACCAGGTGGCGCGGCGCAGGACGCAGCGGAGGGTAGGAGTGAAGGCAATGTCCGGGAAGACATCCAAGACCGCGGCAAAGGTCACGAAGAAGACAGTCGCCAAGCCTGATACCGCGGAGCCGGTCCTTCTCTCGGGCGGCAACCCTCAGATCGCCAAGGGTTACGGCGACGCTCCCGTGCAAGCCTACATCGCCGCCATGCCCGGCTGGAAAAGCGACGTCGGGCATCGCCTCGATGCGCTCATCACGCGCACGGTGCCCGGGGTGTATAAGGCCGTGAAATGGAACTCGCCCCTCTACGGCATCGAAGGGCAGGGCTGGTTCCTCGGTGTCCATTGCTTCGCGAAATATATCAAGGTTGCTTTCTTCCGCGGCACGTCGCTCAGCCCCATCCCGCCCGGCGAGTCCAAACAAAAGGAAGTGCGTTACTTCCACATCCATGAGGAAGACCAACTCGACGAGGCTCAGTTCGCCGCCTGGGTCGAGCAGGCCAGCCAATTGCCCGGCGAACGAATGTGAACGGACACGAAGATTGAAAAAGTAGAGCGTCCTTTGTGCGTCCGAAAGGACACACGGCGCTCTAGGCCATCAGCACCTAAGGGATCGAGGGGGAGATATCGATGAAGAAAGCCACGGCAATCCTGAAGAAGAGCGGCTCCAGCGAAGAGAAGGACGGAGACTCTCCTTCTCGTTTGATCGATGCGAGAATCGAGGAGTTGAGCGATTGGCGCGGCGAGATGCTCGCCCGCGTCCGAACTCTCATCAGACAGGCCGAGCCCGACGTGGTCGAGGAATGGAAGTGGAGAGGCGTTCCGGTGTGGGAGCACGCCGGGATCATCTGCACCGGCGAGACCTACAAAAGCGTGGTGAAACTGACCTTCGCCAAAGGCGCCTCGCTGGAGGACCCTTCAGGCCTCTTCAACTCCAGCCTTGACGGCAATACCAGGCGCGCCATCGATTTTCATGAGGGCGACGAGATTGACGAGGAGGCGTTGAAGGCGCTCATTCGCGGTGCTGTCGCACTCAACACCTCAAAGCGGGCGGCCGGTCGTCCTGCCGGCTCGGGCAAGAAATCAAGCAGTGCTTGAGGCTTGGCTTATTTCGCCTGAAACGCGTCGCGTCAAACTTGATTCATGCGAGGCGATTTGGTTTTGCGTGACATGCGATCAGTGGATCGGGCTTTCCTCGCGCTCGAGGAAGAGTTCCAGATTGTCGAGACCGATCTCGGTGCCCTGGAGGCGGGCGCCGTTATCGGCGTAACCGTCGAGGAAGACCACCTGTTCGGTGAAGACCATCCTGGTGCCGCCGGGTTCGGCTTCGAAGGCAACGGTTGTGAGCGATGCGGAGATGCGGCTTTCCCCAAGCTTCATCTCATAGGCATAGACGATGCGGACATCGGGTACGATATCGATGTAATGGGCGTCATAGGCATGCAGGAGGCCGTCAGTATCGGCGACGTAGTTCCTTTCCGCGCCGCCGGGGCGGAAATCGAGCCCGTAGTCCAGCGGTACCCACTCGCCATGGCAGGCGAACCACTGCCGTTTGGATTCCGGTGTTGACCAGGCGCGGAAGACGCGGGAAATCGGCGCCTTGAGATGGCGTTCGATGACGAGAGTGGCGTGTTCGGCGGATCGTGTCGTCATTCGGGGAGGGTCTCCGTTTCATTGGCGAGAAAGTGGTCCAGCCTGTCGAAGGTGGCGGCCCAGCGGGTCTTCCTTTGTTCCACCCAACGCTCGACGGCGGCAAGTGCATCCTGCTGCAGGCGGTAAGTTCGCACCCGGCCGGATTTTTCGGAGAGCACGAGGCCGCTTTCCTCCAGCACCTGCAGATGTTTCATCACCGTCGGCAGGGCAACCGCAAGCGGCGCGGCCAGCTCGGTGACGGAGGCCGGGCCGCGACCGAGGCGATCGATCATGCCGCGGCGGCTGCGATCGGAAAGTGCATGGAACATACGGTCGAGATCCGCCTGGCCGTCCATCATTCCGCCGCATCCCGGAAGCGAGCCGGCAGTCTCTCTTTGTAGGGGTAGAACTTGAAATAGGGGCGGGCATCTTCCAGTGCCCTTGCAAAGGACGGGCGCGCCAGCAGTCGATCGTAGTAGCCGCGAAGGTTCGGCTGTTCCGATGAAAACGGAACCAGAGTCTCAGCATAGAAAAGGGCGGGGGCGGCGGCGCAATCGGCCATGGTGAAGCCGTCGCCTGATATCCATTGCTTGTCGGCGAGCTGCTTTTCGATCATCGCATAGGCGGTCGCGAGTGTTGCTTTGGCGGCTGCCACCTCCATTTCATCTGCCGTGCCCTCGGGGCGCCGACGATTGCTGACGATGGTCTGCATCGGTGCCTGGACATAGTGGTCGAAAAAGCGGTCCCAGAGGCGAACCTGCAGCGCCCGGTCGATCTCCGGCGGCAGCAGGCGAACGGGGCCGGGATAGTATTGCTCGAGATATTCGATGATGATCGATGTCTCGGGAATGGTGCTGTCGCGCGCCTCGTCCCGCAGCAGCGGCATCTTGCCGATCGGCCAGAAGCGAAAGAAATCGGCGCGCGAGCTCTCGTCGGAAAGATCGACGATGCGATTCTCGAAGGGAGTGTCGTTTTCGTAAAGCGCGATCAGCACTTTGTGGCAGAAAGAGGCGAGCGGATGCCCATAGAGCACGAGCGACATGCGGCGACCTTTCCTATCGTTGCGGTAAACTTTACCGATCGACTAACTATCAGGTCGTGACGCATTTTGCAACAGATACTTCGCCAACCGGGCAAGTATTCCGTCAGCCGATATATCAAGTGTTGGCGTCAGCATTATACCGGGCGATCACCAAATGGCCTGGTGTCGGCTGGCCGTCTTCCATGCGCACGTTGATATCCGATATCTCGACGAGTTCGAAACCGGTGGCCGTCAGGCGTTCTCTGACATAGGCGTCGGCATGGGCGAAGCGCTGGTGTGGGCCGACCATATAGGAGCGGCCGGCGAGTATTTCCTCGGGTAGGGTTTCCGAGGAGAAGATGAACAGGCCTCCCGGCGTCAGGTTCTCGGCGGCGCCGAAGAACAGCGGTTCGAGCGCGCCGAGATAGGGCAGCACGTCGGTGGCGGCGATGATGTCGAAGGCTTCCTCGTCGTTGTCGTCGAGGAAATCCTCGACCTCGGCAACGAAGAGCGTCTCGTAGAGATCCTTCTCATGGGCGATCTCGACCATCTTCTCCGATATATCGATGCCGGTCATATCAGCGCAGAGGTCGCGCAGCGCGCCGCCGGTGAGGCCCGTGCCGCAGCCGAGATCGAGCAGCCGCTTGAACGGTCCGAGCTTCAGCGCCTGCAGGCGCTGGCGCACCAGCATCGGCACGTGATAGCCGAGCTGCTCGACGAGCACATCCTCGAAAACCTCGGCATGCTGGTCGAACAAGGTCTCGACATAGGCGTCGGGCGCCTTGACCGGCGTTTCGCCGCGGCCCATCGCGGCAATGCGCACGGCCGCACCGCCGTGATCATCGGGATCGATCGCCAGGACTTCCTCATAGGCTGCAACGGCGGCGTCGACATCGCCGGCCTTTTCCAGCGCCAGCGCGCGGTTATAGGTCTCGCCAAGAGCTTCTTCGTCGATCTTCTTTGCCATCGCAGTCCATCGTCCTTTTGTTTCAGGCCGTCCTTTTGTTTCAGGCATGCGTCTAAGACGGCTTTCGATGTTTTGCAATGGCGCGATTGCGGGCGCAGAATGGCCGAAAAGAAGACCAAGGGAGGAGAGGCCATGAAAACGGAGCCAGAGAGGACATCATCGGCGAGGGAAGGAGAGGCCGGCCGGGCATTACTGCTACCTGCGACACCAAACGAGGTCACCAACACGCTCAGCCATTATTACCGTGGTGAACTCGGGCGGATGACGAGCTGGCGCGACCGCATCGACCGGACGTCCAACTGGGCGATCACCGTGGTCGCAGCACTCCTCTCGGTGTCGCTGTCGACGCCGAATTCGCATCACGGGGTGCTGCTGTTCGGGATGATGCTGGTGACACTGCTTCTGATGATCGAGGCGCGGCGCTACCGCTTCTTCGATATCTATCGCGCCCGCATTCGCCAGATCGAGCGCTGCTATTTCGCGCAAATCCTGGCGCCTGATGCCAATGCCGGCAGCGAATGGGCGGTTGTGGTCGCCAGCAGCCTGCGCAAGCCGCGCTTCCTGCTCAGCTATCAAGAGGCGATGCACCGCCGGCTCAAACGCAATTACGGCTGGATGTATTTCATCCTGTTGCTCGCCTGGTGCCTGAAGATCTCGACGCCGAAGCTGCAGACGGAGGGCATGCCGGCGCTGCAGGCGCAGTCATGGGACTATGTCATCGACAATGCGGTGCTCGGGCCGATTCCCGGCCTTGCGGTCATTGCCATCGTCGTCGCCTTCTATCTCGGCATGCTCGGTTTCGCGCTTCGCCGGGATCGCGACGAAGGCGAATTCGGCCATGGCGAGGCGCATGTCTGACGCGGTCAGAACATATCGCCCGAACCGTTCACACTTTTCGGCATCATGTTGCAGAGCCGATCAGTGCAGGATGAACTCGCCCTTCAGTGCCCGCCACTCGGTTGCCGAGATCAGTTTGCGGTGGATGTAGCGCACCGAATGCAGCGGCCCGTCCAGCTTCTCTTCCCAGAATTTTAGGAAACCGCGCATTTCGGGAAAATCAGGAGCGAGGTCGTAATCCTGCCAGACATAGGTCTGTAAGATCACCGGGTGGTCCGGCAGACGGTAGAGGATCTGGGCGGTCGTCAGACCATAGCCCTTCAGTTGTTTTTCCATGTCCTTGTGCATCGTATTCCGCTTCTTCTTGTTCCCACTCGCGCGCTTATTAGCGCTGCATGATATGGAAACATGCGAGTGGTTAACGGAAGCTTTACAGATACTTCGTAAAAGGACAATTTATTTTTAATATCAATGTCTTGGCAGCATCATCTCAAGAGTGCTGCCAAACTGGCTTTTGTTTGATGAATGCCGATATCCCAAAGCCGCGACACAGTTTTGGGCGTCATGTATCAGCGCTTGAGGTGCCGGGTCAGGCGGCGCTCGAACCAGGCCCAGAGATGGCGTAAGGCCTCTACGATGGTGAGGTAGAAGATCGCCGCCCAGAGATAGGTCTGGTAGTCGAAAGTGCGGGAGAAGGCGTAGCGGGTTTCGCCCATCAGGTCGAGCACGGTGATGATGGCGACGACCGCCGAGCCCTTGATCAAAAGGATGATCTCGTTGCCGTAAGGGCGAAGTGCGACGATGAAGGCCTGCGGCAGGATGATCTTGCGGAAGGCGATGCTGTTATGGATGCCAAGTGCCGCGGCGGCCTCGCGCTGGCCGTGCGGCACGCTTTCGATCGCGCCGCGCAGGATTTCCGCCTGGTAGGCCGCGGTATTGATGGTCATGGCAAAAAGGCCGCAATACCAGGCTTCGCGGAAGAACCACCAGATGCCGACGGCCTCAAGCTGCGGCCGGAATACGCCGAGGCCGTAATAGACCAGGAACAGCTGGGCAAGCAGTGGCGTGCCGCGGAAGAAATAGATGTAGCCGTAGGCCAGCGCATTCAGCACGCGATTGTTTGACATTCGCGCCACGGCAAGCGGCAGCGACAGGATGGCGCCGCAGATAACGGAAATGAAAACGAGGCTCAGCGTTATCCAGAGACCATGGAGGTAACGCGGCCCGTAGCGAATGAATTTTTCCGGATCCCAGCCATTGATGACGGAAATGACAAGAAGGGCCGCGAGCACAGCCCAGATGGCGACGAGAATATAGCCGGCCATGCGCGCCGGCGTCATCGGCTTTATCATCTCGCGGGGTGCTGGCTGCGGCGGGATCAGCGTTTCGGCGTAGCTCATCGACGGACCTCCGAACGCTTGGCCCAACGCTCGACATAGACGAGCAGAAAGGAGGAGAGGATGGCGAGCACCAGATAAAGACAGCAGGCCACACCGTAAAAGAAGAAGGGTTCCTTGGTCACGCGGACGGCAACACTTGTCTGGCGCAGAATATCGGCAAGGCTGATGATCGAGACGTAGGAGGTGTCCTTCAGGAGCACCATCCAGAGGTTCGTCAGGCCCGGCAGCGCGATGCGCACGAGTTGCGGCAGGATGATGAGGCGCAGCGTGCGGCCGCGATGCAGCCCAAGCGCGTCGCCCGCTTCATATTGACCCCTGGGAATGGCGTGGAAGGCCGAGAGCAGCACTTCCGAACAGTAGGCGGAGAAGACGACCGAAAGCGCGATGACGCCGGCGAGAAAGGCGTTGATCTCGATCGGCGGCCCGTCATAACCGACGAAGGCAAGCAGAGACTGGATCAACATCTGCATGCCGTAGTAAATGATGAAGAGCGTCAAAAGCTCCGGCAGGCCGCGGAAGATCGTCGTGTAGATGCCGGCCGCCAGCCGCAGCGACTTTTCCTCCGACTGCTGGCCGAGCGCCACCAGGAAGCCGATGGCGAGGCCGATCGGCAGGGTGACGATCGCCACCGAAACGGTGACCTGCAGGCCAAGCGCAATCTCGTCGCCCCAGCCGGTATCGCCACAGGCAAGAATCGTCGACTGACCTAACCAAGTGAAGATGCCAACGGGTCCGCACAGCGGATCGAAAATGTGCACAATCCAGCTCCAGAAGGAGCCCAGCGCGGAAAATAATCCGCCCATGCGAGAATTCCCCTCACGGCTTTTGCCGTTTTAATCTTGCTATCTTTGTCAAACAAAAATGGCGGAAGAGCAAGCCTTCCGCCATTACCTTCATCGGCGAGATAACGAATTTCTTATTCGCCGTAAACGTCGAAGTCGAAGTACTTGTCCTGGATCTTCTTGTATTCACCGCTGGCGCGGATCGCAGCGATCGCCGTGTTCAGCTTTTCCTTCAACGGGTCGCCCTTGCGGATGGCAATGCCTGCGCCGTTGCCGTTGATTTCCTTGTCGACCGGCAGGGTCGTCAGGATCTTGCAGCAGGCGCCGGCGTCGGACTTGACCCATTCGGAGAGAACGACGACGTCGTCGATGACGGCGTCGACACGGCCGCTGGCAACGTCGAGCTTGTATTCGTCAGCGGTCGGATAGAGCTTCAGTTCGGTGTCGGCGAGATGCTTCTCGGCATAGTTGGCGTGCGTGGTGGAGGTCTGCGCGCCGATCACCTTGCCCTTGAGGCCGGCGACGTCTGATATCGTCGAATCCTTCGGCACGGCAATGGCCGGCGGGGTGTTGTAGTATTTATTCGAGAAGTCGACGAGCTTCAGACGCTCCGGCGTGATCGACATGGAGGAAACGATCATGTCGAATTTCTTGGCATTCAGGGCCGGGATGATGCCGTCCCAGTCGGTGCTGACGAAGGTGCATTCGGCCTTCATTTCAGCGCAGAGCGCCTTGGTGATGTCGATGTCGAAGCCCTGGATCGTGCCGCTGGCATCGACGAATTCGAAGGGCGGATAGGTCGAATCGGTGCCGATCACGTATTTCTCGCCCTCGGCCATGGCCGAGCCGGCAAAGAGAGACATTGCCGCGATCGAGGCTGCCGCGAAGATACGGGTAGGGTTAAGCATGAGGATCCTCTCTGTTGGTAGCCGTCGCTCGTTTTTCTGTTGGGCTGACGGCTGCAGTTCAACGGTGTCGACACCGCCTTGTGGCGATAATCAGACTTTTTTTCATGGAATTGCAACAGAAATTCCCGCGCAATTGTGCGGTGCAAATAACAGGCGAGATGAACGAAAGCAGACTGCAACATTCACGGGAGGTTAATCCGGAGCTTTCTAGAACCGGAACAAATCGGTGGGTTGGCGCTTTGCCATTTCGCCGTTTCGCCTCATTGCGACGCTAGGGGCGGAACCAGGGCCTGGCGGCCTCAAGAAGCTCAAACAGGATCGAGGAAACCCGATGGGCAAGAAATCAAGTTTGTTTGCGAGCGCAGCCTTCCCGCTGCTATCCCTCTCGCTGGCGCTGCAGCCGGCATCGGCAATGGCCGCCGCGCGCGGCGCCGCAACCGAGACTGCAGCCGTGCGGCAGATTGAACAGGGCAGCTTCGAAGTGGCGCAGGACGCGCCCTCCGAGGAGGAGCTCTTAAAGAAGAAGCGCAAGCAGAAGGAGGAAGCACCGGCTGAACAGGCGCCGGCCGCCGAGCAGCCGAAGGAGGCGCCCGCCGAGAAGCCGAAGGCCGAGCGGAAGGAGGCGCCTGCGCCCGAACCCAAGGCAGAGCCGGAACCGCCGAAGGCCGAAGCGCCGAGGGAGGAGCCTGCGCCCGAAAGCAAACCGCAGCGGAAAGCCAAGCAGGCAGCTCAGCCGGAAGCCGAGCCGCAGCAGGAAGAGCAACCCGTAACGCAGGAAAAGCCGAGAAAGCCGAAGAAGCAGGAGACGCAGCAAGCCGAGCCTGAGGCGCAGCCGGCGCCCGAGCAGCAGCCTGCCGCCAAGGAAACTCAGCCGGAGACGAAACAGGCCCAACCCGAGGCCAAGCCTGAAGGCGGTAAGCGGGAAAAAGGGCAGGATAAGGCCGAGGGCCGAGACAAGGGCAAGACTAAGACCGAAACTGCCGCTCCCGAGGCAGTGTCGCCAGCTGAGGAACAGGCAAAGCCCGAAGTGAAGCCGGAGGCAAAACCCGCTGCCGAAGCGCCTGCCAAGAAGCCGACAAAGGGCGAGGCTGCAGCACCCACAGAGAAGCCAACCGAAGACAAGGCGGCCGCTCCCGAAGCCGCGCCCGCCGAAACGCCCAAGGATGGCACGGCTGCAAAGCCTGCCGCCAAACAGCCCACCGGCGAGCAGCCCGCCGGCGGACAGCCGGCTGCGCCCGCCACCGACACCGCCCAGCCGCTACCGGATGCCAGCAGTGGTCAGCAGGTGGAGCAGGCCATTCCGGCGCCGGAAAAGGTTTCGCCCGAGGAGCTGGAGCGCCGCAAGAAGATCGCCGCAGATCCGGCCAAGAGCAACGAGACCGTCGTGCTGCCGGTCGAAAACGGTGCAGCCGTGCTCGACAGCGACAAGGATGCCGACCGCAGCAAGGGGCGGGAAGGTCGCCGTGACCGTGACAAGCTGCGCGCCGAGAGCCAGGAAGTGAAGGTGCCGACCTCGGACGCCGATGCGCAGGCCGCTGCCACCGCTGCGGCACCGGCGATCAAGCTCGAGGCAGTGACCAGCGAGAAAGGCACGAGGCTCGATACCCGGCCGCAATTCGTCCGACCTGAGGGCGCGCGCATCGACGACCGCACCGACGACAGCCGCGTGATCATTCAGTACAACAATCAAGTGATCGTGCGCAGCGACGACGACAGGCGGTTTCTGCGCGACGGCGAACGGCCAAGCTATGAGCAACTGTCGGGCGATCGTTATCGCGAGACGATCGCGCGGCCGGAGGGCTATCGCATCGTCACGATCCGCAACCGCTACGGCGATATCATCCAGCGGTCGCGCGTCGATGCCCGCGGGCGCGAATACGTACTCTACTACTCGCCCGATCTCTACGAGGACCCTGATCGCGACTACTTCGAAGATCCGGGCGCCGATCTGCCGCCGATGCGGCTGCGCGTGCCGCTCAACGACTATATCATCGACACCAGCAGCGATCCGGACCGGGATTATTACGAGTTCCTCAGAGAGCCGCCCGTCGAGCAGGTAGAGCGTGTCTATTCGCTTGACGAGGTGAAGTATTCCGCCCGTATTCGCGACAAGGTACGCCGCATCGACCTCGACACGATCACCTTCGCGACCGGCAGCGCCGAGATCCCGATGACCCAGGCGCGCACCTTGCGCAAGGTCGCCGACGCGATCGGCCAGGTGCTCGAGAAGGATCCGAGCGAAACCTTCCTGATCGAGGGTCATACGGATGCTGTCGGCTCAGACCAGAGCAACCTGATCCTCTCCGACCAGCGGGCGGAGTCGGTCGCCAACGTGCTCTCCGATGTCTACGGCATCGCGCCGGAAAACCTGGCGACGCAGGGTTATGGCGAGCGCTACCTGAAGGTTAGCACATCAGAGCCAGAACAGGAAAACCGCCGCGTCACCATCCGCCGCGTTACGGCACTGGTCCGCCCGGTCGCTGCCAACAAGTGATGATGTGGGTGCCCCTCTCCATTCTCGGGAGGGGCATTCCGTTCTTGCTTCTTCTTTCCAACTGGCTTGAAGGATGATTGAGAAGTGCGGTTCGCTCGCTCCTCTGGGAGGTGCCGGCAGGAGAGCGGATTGTCGTCGATCACCGGAGGCATTGCGACGCCTTTTAGCCCCACGTGGCGCTGCCGACGCCACGTGTCTTTGAATTCATAGGGCGCAGATTGCGATGTCCGAATGTCCTCTTGGTGGATTGCCGTATAAGTTTACGGTGATTTTAGCCCACCGTGTCTCCGGTACTTTTAAGGAAAAAGTGCATTTTTTGGGTATCAATTGGAACGCTAATCCTGTCATCCGGGCCAACGCGCGATGACGCGTGAATCTGGGCAGTAAAGGCCGCTGCCCCGACCTTGCCGATCGCCAGTGTGTATGGACCGAGGGGCTCGATATCGGCGACATGAAGGCTCACAGTTGAAACGTTGGAATCCCCAACCATAGTATGTTCCGGTCGGATTCCCAGAACCACTGACTGTCCCACTGCCACCGAAAGGCGCTCGGCTCTTTGTGTCGGAACCGAAATGTCGACCCCACCCTCGGCCTGGAAGGCAATTCCACCGGCGTTTTGCACAAGTTGCCCCTCGATGAAGTTCATGCTTGGCGAGCCGATAAAGGCAGCAACAAAGAGATTCTTCGGAGATTCGTAAAGGGTAATCGGATCAGCGGCCTGTTCGATCCGCCCTTGATTCATAACCACCACCCGATCTGCCATCGTCATCGCCTCTACCTGATCATGTGTAACGTACACGATCGTGGTTTTGAGCCTGCGATGTAAGAGCTTGATTTCTGTTCGCATTTCAATGCGCAATTTAGCGTCGAGGTTGGACAACGGTTCGTCGAACAGGAACACATCCGGCTGGCGAACAATCGCCCGGCCAATCGCCACGCGTTGGCGTTGGCCACCTGAGAGCGCGTTCGGCTTGCGTTTCAAATAGGCACCGAGATTGAGAATGCGCGCCGCATTTGCAACGGCGGCATCGATGTCCTGCTTCGGCGTTCCGCGCACCTTCATGCCGTAGCCGATGTTTTCGGCAACTGTCATATGCGGATAGAGCGCGTAATTCTGAAACACCATCGAGCAATTGCGCAGACCCGGGCGCAGCGTGGTAACGTCCCGCTCGCCGATACGGATTTCCCCTGATGTCGTCTGTTCCAGCCCCGCGATCATTCGCAGGGTGGTTGTCTTCCCGCAGCCGGAAGGTCCGACAAGAACCACGAATTCCTTGTCGGCAATTGCCAAATCGAGCGGAGGGATGACCTCAACGCTGCCAAAGGACTTGGTGACCTGATCCAAACGCACCTGGGACATGCTGTAACCTTTTCATGAGAATTCCATCGCCTGGCCCAGCGCATCGGCCCGAAAATCGGAGTCGATTTTCGGAAGGCGCCATGGTGGATTGAAAGAGTTAGAACGTCCATTGTGCGTCCGAAAGGACGCACGGCGCTCTAAGCGGCGATGGTTTGCTTCTTCTTCCAACGATGTCTAATCCCATCCCGACATTGCCGGGATGGGTTGTTGAGGATGGGTTTACTTCGCAGGCAGGCCCATCGACGAACGATAGGCTTCCAGTTGCTTGTCGCGGCCAAACTCGTCCGTCAGCTTGTTCCATCCGGCAGCCACGGTATCCAGCGCCTGCTGCGGCGTCACTTCTCCAGCCAATGCCTTGGAAAGCTCGATTTCGAGAATTTCCGTATAGGAGAAGTAGCCCGGCAGGCGCATGTCGAGCGCCGTGTTCTTGGCGGTCACCGCGTCCTTCTGGCTTCCAAGATATTCCTTGGCCTCACGCTCGGAAAAGATCTTCGACCACAATGCCGTATTTGTCGTGTGCGAAAGACGGTAAGGATTGACGCCTGTGCCGCCGGTGATGGCCGCCTGACCGGAAACCGCCGGGCTCGTCAGGAACTGGATATAGTTCCAAGCGGCCTCTTGGTTCTTGGAGGACGACGGTACGGCTGCCTGCCAACCGCCGAAGGCCATGAAGGAAGTCTGGACGACCCCGGGCTGCTTGTCCCACTTTTTGGTCTTGTAGTTCCAGATCTCGTCGGATCCCGGCAGGGATGCCGAGCCGACGCTACCAGCAACCTTCGACTGCTTCGGGTCGGCGGCGATGACGCCGGTATCGCCCCAGCCGATCGATTCCGCGACCTGGCCACCGGCAAAGGCGGCATTGACTTCGCCAAAGGAGAAGTTGAGCGCGTTCGGCGGCGCCAGTTTCGAAGCGCGGATATATTCCTCCAGGCCGCGCACCCAGCCCGGATTGTTGACCTGCGCATCCATCGTATCCGGATCGAAGAACATGCCGCCGGGATTGTCGGGATGGCTGGTGTATCCCGCCACGTGACTGAACAGGAACCAGAATTGCTGGCCACCACGGCGGAAGGCTTCCGCCGTGCCCCAAAGGCCCTTGTCCGGCTGCTGGAAGAATTCGGCGATGTCAAGATACTGCTTCCATGTCTTCGGCGGGGCCAGATCGTAGCCATACTTCGCCTTGAAGGCGCTCTGGTTTTCCGCGTTTTCAAACAGATCAATGCGGTAGGTATAGGTATGGGCATCACCGTCCATGGTCTGCGACAGGACCTTGCCGTTCCAGACCATCAGTTGCTCGCGGTAAACCGGCGCGATGTCCTCCCAGTCGGCGCCTGATTGCATATTCTTCGGCATTTCCGAGAGAAAGTCGGTGAAGTCCGGTGCCCAGGCCGGCGCAAAGGCAACCACGTCGAACGTGTCTTCGCCCGAGGTCAGCGAGGTTACGATTTTGGGATAGAGTTCCGACCACGGAAATTCCACCACATTCACCTTGCCGCAGGTCTTTTCCTCCCAGCCCTTGGCCGCCAGTTGCAGCGCAGATGCGATGTAAGGCCCCGTCTGCGTCGTGGCGGTGAGCGTGACACCGGTGTAGTCCGGTTCGCATGCGAGCGCGGATGGGACGCCCGCCACAGCAAGTAGTCCTCCGGCCGTTGAACTCAGTAGCAATCTTCTCATGTTTTCCTCCCTGGAATTGAACAATGACTAGGCTTCTCGAACGGTCATTTTATTGCTCCTAAAAGCAGGCCAGACCGCATCAGCCTGCTCAAAATGCCCGCCATGACGACCATGGGTATGATCGCAACCAGGGCGGCTGCCGATATCGACCACCACTCGTCACCGCGCTGGCTGTTTTGCCCGGCGACGAGAATGGGAAGGGTCTGCCATTTGGAACTGGTCAGGAAGAGTGCGAACAGGAACTCGTTCCAGACGAAGGCGAGCGTGATCATGAATGTCGCGATCAGGCCCGGCTTGGACATGGGCAGGACGATACCGAAAAAAATTCTCCACGACGGCACATTGTCGACCATCGCCGCCTCTTCGACTTCCACCGGCAGTGCCGCAAAGAAATCGCGCATCAGCCAGATCACGATCGGCAGCGAGAAGGCGACATAAGCGAAGGTGAGGCCTGTATAGGTGTCCACCAGCTTGAACCCCAACTTGCCCATTTCCGTATACATCAGGAACAAGGCAAAGGCGGCGACGATCGGCGGAAACATGCGCTGGCTGACAAACCAGAAGACGATATCATCATTGCCGAGGAGCGGCCCTGGAAGCTTCATTCGGCTGGAGCCGATGGCGAGCGCAAGCGCTGCAACAAAGGCAAAGATCAGCGAAATGGCCTGCCCGTAGCCCAGTACATGACGGCCAAGCAGATATCCGCCGAAGGCAACAACGACGAAAATCACGCCGGACAGCAGCTTGACCTCAAAGGTGAAGCGCACCAGCGCATAGGCTGCCATCGATCCGATGAAGGTGGCCAGCAACGATGCGGAGAGCCCGACGATCGTTGAGGCGATGAAGGTGTTGTAGAACTGGCCGCGCGCACCCGACAGGAGCTCGCTCCAAGCCGTCAGCGTCGGGTCGAAGTCCACAAATGGAATATAGGTCGGCCCGCCGACGACGCCGAGCGGCGACTTGAACGAGGTGATCGCCACCCAGTAAAGCGGAAAGAAGGTGAAGGCCAGCCAGAGCAGGCAGCCCGCGAGCGCCCACCAGCGGCCGGATCCTTTGAGGTCACGCACGCTCATTTGTGCTTCTCCAGATAGGGCTTCAGGATGGCGAGATAGACGAGCCCGATCACGGTAATGACGATCAGGAAGAGGAAGGAGAGGGCGGAGGTGTAGCCGAGGTTGAACTTCTTGAAGCCCTCCTGATACGCGAACAAGGTCAGCGTTTCGGTCGAAATGCCGGGCCCTCCGCCTGTCATGACGAACACCGTGTCGATGATCTTGTAGCTCTCGATGAGGCGGATGAAGACCACGGCCACCGAAATCGGCAGCATCATCGGGAACGTGATCCCCCAGAACTGTTGCCAGGGGCTGGCATTTTCAAGCGCGGCAGCCTCGTAGACGTCCTCCGGCAGGGTTTGCAACCCGGCAAGAAGCATAAGGATGACGAAGGGTGTCCACTGCCACACTTCGACGGAAATGATGGCGCCGATGGCCCATCTGGTCTGCGTCAGAAACGGCAGGTTGGGAAAACCGAAGACGGTCATCAGCTCATTGAGCGGGCCCATCGTAGGATTGAGGATCTGGCGGGCAATGAGTGCGACGGCAACGGGTGCTACAAGCATTGGCACCAGGAAGCTGACCCGAAACAAACCTTCGCCGGGCACCCGACGGTTAAGCGCCAGCGCCACGGAAAAACCGATGACATACTGCAGCGTCACCGCCACAAAAGCGATGATCGTCGTCGTCCAGGCGACATTCCAGAAGCGCGGATTCTGAAGCAGTTCCGTATAGTTGCCGAAGCCGACGAAACGCGAGGGAATCGGCGGCACGAGCCGCAGGCTCATGAAGCTGGTGGTCAGCGAATAGATCAGCGGGAAGATCGAGATCACCAGCACGATCAGCAACGCTGGCCAGATGAAGAAGTGTTTGATCGGGTCGTTGCGGGTCATGCTGCGCCTCCTTTCTCGAGAAGCGCCTCGATTTCTTCGATCTTCGGCATGGCAGGCGCGGTACCCCGCCGCGTCACCGCAATACCAGCGGTCGCGCAGCCGAAACGCACGGCCTCGACCGGACTAGCGCCCCGCGAGAGCGCTGCCGAGAAGCCACCGACAAATGCGTCGCCGGCGCCGGTGGTATCGATGACGGCTCCCGACGAGATCGCCGGAACATGAACCGATTGCCCGGCCGTATGATAGAGCACACCGCGACCACCCAGGGTGATCAGCGCGGCTTTCACGCCCTTGGCAAGAAAGGCGTCGCCAGCCCGTCTGGCGTCGTCGAGCGTGTCGAGCGGAAAACCGACGATGGCGGCTGCTTCGGTTTCGTTTGGCACGATATAGTCACAGAGCGGATAGATCGTGTCTGGAAACGGCTCGGCCGGCGCAGGATTGAAAACAGTGGTGACGCCGGCCGCATGGGCGATTTCGAGTGCGCGCTGCGCCGCTTCGGCCGGTTGTTCGAGTTGGGTCACGAAAACAGCCGATTGCTCGATGGTTTTGCGTGCCGCCTCGACATCGCCAACGCCGATGGTGCCTGCGGCACCTGGATAGACGATAATCGCATTGTCGCCGTTACCATCATTGACGTAGATGAAGGCAGCGCCGGTCGGCATATCGTCCATCTGCACAACCTTCGGCGTCACGCCTGCTTCCGCATAGGTCTTCAACGCCATGTCGCCGAACGTGTCGCGGCCGATCTTCGAGATGAAGGAGACTGTTCCACCGGCGCGGGCAGCAGCGACAGCCTGGTTGGATCCCTTGCCGCCCGGCCCTACTGCAAAACCGGTCCCGGTGATGGTCTCGCCAACGTTTGGCATGCGCTTGGCCAGATAGGCCGTGTCGGCGACGAAAATCCCGAGGATCGAAACACCCACCTTCATTATCGTTTCCCCTCAAACGGCTTCCGGCGGAATCACGCCTTTGGTGAAAAGGAAGCAGCCGTAGAAGCGGTTTTCTCCCGTGGTGATGACGCAATAGGCCCTTTTGGCTTCCTCATAGAAGGCGAAACGCTCGATGCCATACATCGGCGCCGGCTTGCCCTCGGCGCCGTCGATAACGGCCTGGACTTCCTGCTGCACGGGAGGGATCTCGTCCGGCGCGCCCATGATTTCCATTCGCCCGGCAGACGGCTGCAGCGGCGTATCCAGCGGCATTACCGAAAGAATAGCGTTGATGGCGCGGGCAGCAGACACATTGTCTATCCGCAACAGCTTGCCGAGCATCGTTTGCCGGGCAATGGAATCCGAAGGAAAATTGGTGTCGGAAACGACGACCGTGTCGCCATGCCCCATGGACCGGAGCGCATGCAGCACATCCGCATTCAGAGCCGGATCGATATTCTTCAGCATGAAAATCCTCCCTTAGTTGCACCATTTCGCAGCACCCCGTGCCGCAAAACAGAGCCCATAATCGCAGCTCCTTTACAGCTCTGCGATTCCCTCAAATTCCGTCGTTCTCGCCTGCCGGTGCGGTTCTCCTCCCGCCCGGATGACCAGAGTTGGAGCCCTTATTCTCCGTAGGGGATCCAGATATTCTTCACATCCACAGCGCGGCGAAGGTATAGCGCGCCTTCGGCAGCGGCTCTGTCCATCCAGTCCGTCGCCTTGCCATTGTCCACGAAGGTTCGCTTGAGATTGCCAGACGACAGCTTCTCCACCGTCGTCGAAAGTTCTGCCGAGCCGAAGGCCCACAACGCATCAACGTCATTGTGCGCGGCAAGGATCTTTGCCAGTTCGATCGCCGACCCGGTGACGATATTGACGACACCGGCAGGCACATCCGACGTTTCCAGGACGGAATAGAAATCCGTAGCCGAAAGCGGGAAGGGCTCACTCGGCACCGCGACGACACGATTGCCGGCGGCAATCAACGGCGCAACCAGACTGATAAAGCCTAGCAGCGGCGCTTCCGGCGGGCAAATGACGCCAACGACGCCGATGGCTTCCGGCATGGCCAGGGCAACGCCGCGAAGCGGCGGCTGGTGAATGCCGCCTTCATATTTGTCCGCCCAGGCTGCGTAGGTGAAGAGACGCGAAATCGCGGCGTCGACCTCGGCGTTTGCATTGGCTGCGGAAGCTCCGGTCATCGCTGTTATCCGCGCGGCGAACTCGTCGGCGCGGCCACTGAGGTTTTCGGCGATGTAATAGAGAATCTGGGCGCGGTTATGAGTGGTCGCATTCGACCAGGCGGAGGCGGCCTGTGCGGCAACCACCGCATTGCGGATGTCCTTGCGGTTGCCTTCGCCGACCTCCCCGATCGCCTTGCCCTTGGGCGAGGCGATGACACGGGAATAATTGCCGTCCGGGCGTGCCTGCTTGCCGCCGATGAAGAGCTTTGCCGTCCGGTCGATGGTTGGCAGGGCAAAATCGCCGGCAACCGGCTTTACTTGCAAAAGTGCGGGCATTGCTGCACGGGCCTTGCGACCGACCCAAGCCTTCGGCTTCAGATATTCATAGCAACCTTCCCGGCCGCCTTCGCGGCCGAATCCGGATTCGCGCTTGCCGCCAAAACCGACGGCGGCATCGAAAAGATTGGTGGCATTCACCCAGACCACGCCGGCTGCGAGCTTTGCCGCCACGTTCAGCGCCAAGCCGATCGTCTCGCTCCAGACGCTGGCGGCGAGGCCGTAGCGGGTGTGGTTGGCAAGCTGGATGGCCTCTTCCGGTGTGCGGAAAGTCATGGAGACCGCAACCGGCCCGAAGATTTCCTCGGTCGCGACGATCGATGTCGGCTGCACGCCGCTCAGAAGCGTCGGCGGGTAGAAGCTGCCACCCTTCGGCAGGTCGATCTTGGCCTGATGCAGTGTCGCGCCTTCTGAAACTCCCTTTTTCACCAGCGCTTCGATACGCGTCAATTGGACTGGCGCTATGATCGCACCCATATCGATGCACTTGTCCAAAGGCTGACCGACCCGCAATGTCTCCATCCGGCGCTTCAGCCGTTCGTGGAAAAGATCGGCAATGCCTTCCTGGACCAGAAGCCGCGAACCGGCGCAGCAGACCTGTCCCTGGTTGAACCAGATCGCGTCGACTACGCCTTCCACGGCGCCGTCGATATCGGCGTCGTCAAAAACGACGAAAGGGGACTTGCCGCCGAGTTCCAGCGTTAACGATTTGCCGCTGCCTGCGGTACGCTCGCGAATAACGCGCCCGACTTCGGTCGATCCGGTAAAGGCAATTTTGTCCATATCCTCATGCCCGACGAGCAGCGCGCCTGTTTCGCCTTCTCCGGTCACGATATTGAGTACGCCCGGCGGAAGGCCCGCCGCGGATGCCAGTTCGGCAAAGAGAAGCGCCGTCAGCGACGTGAATTCGGCAGGCTTCAGGATGACCGTGTTGCCGAGCGCCAAAGCCGGCGCCACTTTCCAGGCCAGCATCAGGAATGGGAAATTCCACGGGATGATCTGGCCGACGACCCCCACCGGCACATGATCGGCAAATTCCGTGTCCTGGATTTGCGCCCATCCAGCGTGATGATAGAAATGACGGGCCGCCAGCGGCACGTCGAGATCGCGGGTTTCGCGGATCGGCTTGCCGTTGTCGATCGCCTCGACCACAGCAATCAGACGCGCGTGGCGCTGGATCATCCGGGCAAGCGCATAGAGATGGCGAGCCCGCGCATGGCCCGGCAATCGCGCCCATGATGCCTGTGCCTTGCGGGCAGCAGCAACTGCGTTGTCCACATCCGCCGCGCCGCCGTTCGCGAGCTTCGCAAGGACCTTGCCGGTGGCTGGCTCGAACGTGTCGAAGTTCTTACCCGACGCGGAGGGCACGAAGGCGCCATTGATGAAGTGACCGAAACCGGAAGCGTGGCGCGCTAGCCAGTCGCGAGCTTCGATATCGGATTCAGGGGCAGGGCCGTAGGACATTTCGTCGAAATACTTTGCAACAGTCATCTGGATCATCCAATCGGGTGTCTGTTGAGGGCCGAATAGGCACCGGTCACGTGATGCTCCAACTGCCGCTCGATATCTGCAAGCAAGCTTGATGCACCGATGCGGAAGAGATCGGCCTCCAGCCACTCGCGCCCCAGTTCGTCCTTCATCAGGAACTGGTAGTTCAACACGTCCTTCGCCGCGGAAATGCCTCCGGCCGGCTTGTAGCCGATCTTGATACCAGTGCGCTCCTGATAGGCGCGGATCGCCCGCAGCATGGTCAATGTCACGGCCAGCGTCGCATTGACGCCTTCCTTGCCGGTCGAGGTCTTGATGAAATCGGCTCCGGCCATCATGCAGACCAGCGAGGCCCTGGTGACATTGCGGAGCGTCTTCAGGTCGCCGGTCGCCAGAATGGCTTTGACATGCGCATCACCGCAGGCGGCGCGATATTCTTTCATTTCCTCGTAGAGTGCTGTCCAGTTGCCGGTCAGCACATGCTCGCGGGTGATGACGATGTCGATTTCCTTTGCGCCATCGGCAACTGACGCCTCTATTTCCTTGACCTTGAGGTGGTGCGGGCTGAGGCCGGCAGGGAAACCGGTCGAAACCGCGGCGACCGGAATGCCGGAATCTCCGAGCGCCTCGACCGCCGTTGCAACAAAACGATGGTAGACGCAGATGGCACCGGTGGTGATCGAACGGCCGCTCACGCCAAGGGAATCCAGAATGTCGGCACGTATCGGATTCATCGCCTTCGCGCATAACCGCTTGACGCGTTCGGGGGTATCGTCGCCGTTCAACGTCGTCAGGTCGATGCAGGTCACCGCCTTCAGGAGCCAAGCCGCCTGTGCGTCCTTTTTGACTGTGCGGCGTCCAGGAAGCGAGGCTACGCGGCGCTCGGTGGCAGACAGGTTGACCCGGGTATCAAGCACCCACGACAAATCGAGTTCCATACCGGTATTGCGCGGACGGTTATGGGTGCCGTCCGGCAATCGCGAAGGGGCTGCGTGATGCGCAGCGTTTACCGCATTGTGAACAGCAACGGTTTCCAAATCGAATCCTCCCGGCCAGAGCGTGAAAGTCTTGTTGCCATCAGTGCAGACGCACGAAGCGGAAGTTTCACGATTGGATCACATGTGATTTTTTTTTCACTGTTTGTGAGGTTTGCATCACCGCGCTGCTGCGTCAAGTTTAGATTTCAGTAGGCGGGGAAAAATGGGGACTTCTCAGTCGAAATTGTTCATGCCGTTTTCAGTGATGACCACGTCGAACGACTTCATGTCGCTGAAAAAGGCCGGCTTGAGCTTGCCGATTTTGCTGCTGTCGGCGAGAAGAATATTCTTTTGTGCCCGGGACATCGCCTTTTTCTTGATCTCCGCTTCGTGAAAATGCGCGCAGGTCGCACCACGTCGGGAATCGACACCAGCTGCAGAAAGAAATGCCACGTTGATCACAAGCTGATCGAGCATTTCCAGCCCCGACGCCCCGGAAAAGCTCGCCGATGCGGGATGGTAAAGACCACCGAGCATAACAAGGCGAACGTTAGGTTTTCGCGTCAGGCGATCGGCGACATTCATGGCGTAACAGATCGCCGTTATGTGAATCTGGTCTGGGAGGAGATCGACCAGATAAGGTAACGTGGTGCCGCAGTCGAAAAACACCGTATCGTCATGGTGAATGTAATCAACGGCTTGTGTGCAAACTTGCCGTTTTGCAGCTGCATGACTGTCGGCTGCCGCGGAGATTTCGTAGGGATCGGTTTCCGCTTCGATAGCCGGAACGATATGGCCGCCGAGGAATGCGAATCGGTCTGCATTGGCGCTGACATCACGCCGAACCGTCATCTCCGAGACGCCCAGGATCTCGGCAGCATTCTTGATGTGTAGAATGCGATGTTGTGAAAGGGCCTCGGATAAGACTGCTATACGCCGGCCCCTGCGACTATCCATATTGGATGTCTCCCTTATGTTTACACCGGATAGTGTTCTGATCAAAATTTAACAAGGGACTGCCATTCCCATCTCGTTTGCCACTCGATCCCCGATTCAGCATCTGAGCTATGATACAGCTTCTGCACCAGCCGGTTGCGCGAACAAACCACATCATCTCAATTTTATAGCGAAGCCCCGGAATTTGAAATGAGAATCTGTGACTGATATTCCATTTTGTGTAGGAATAGTCACAAAATCGCATCGGCGGGGCAGGACGGTAACAAGGAGATCGACAATCTAGGTCGGCGGAGGCGACTTCGTCAGCCCCTGGTCGGGCGACCTTCCGACCAGAGGCTATCCTTGCGATGGCTTAGAATATTTCTGACTGCGTCTGCTAGTCGCCGGCTTTCCTCGCTGCCGTTTCGATCACATCAGCGACCTTTTCCGGTTGGGATGCGAAGACGGCGTGGCTTGCCTTTATTTCAGTCACGTCGCTTCCCGCACGTTTTGCCATGTCGCGTTCCAGCTCGGGGTTGATGGAGCGATCCTCGGTGGCGACGATCGACCAGCTTTTCTTCGACCGCCATGCAGCCTGAGTGATCTTCGCGGAGAATGCCTGCTTTGCGGCGAAGACCTGTGACTTTGCCATGAAATTGGCTTCGGCTTGCGGAAGGTCGGCTGCGAAATCCGCGGCGAAGGCGCCCGGATCGAGATAGAGATATTTGCCGTCCTTCGTTTCCTTTATATCCATGCTGCCGGCAGGCTTCGAGCTGGCGAGGCTTAGCAGGCTTTCGCCCTTGTCGGGCTGGAATGCCGCGACATAGACCAGGCCCGCGACCGCGGGATCGTTGCCGGCTTCGGTGATGACCATGCCGCCGTAACTGTGTCCGACGAGCAGGACCGGTCCGTCCTGAAGGTCGAGAACCCGCTTGGTCGCCGCCACGTCGTCGTCGAGCGAGGAAATGGGCTGCTGGACGATGGTGACGTTGAAGCCGCGTTTCTCGAGAATGTCCGTCGCCTTGCGCCATCCCGAGCCGTCGGCCAGCGCGCCGTGGACGATCACGATGTTCTTGACCGCGGCAGCCTCTGCTGCGAACGCGATGGCGGTGGTGGCAAATGCAAGCGCTGCAGTGAAAAGAAGACGTTTGTACATGACTGTCACTCCTTTGGTCATTGTTGATGATCGGGATATCGATGCGTTTCAGGTTCAGCCGAATGTGAAGGCGTAAGCCTGCACGCCGGGATTGAGGAAGCGGATCTCGAAGTTGCGGGCGGCGACCGTGCCGGACTGGCGGACGAGTTGATAAAGCCTCGTCGCGGTCACGGTGCCATTGCCGTCGGCATCGATGTCGGAGCCGTGGTCGGGTCCTGGCGCCTTGCCGTCGATCTTCACCTGGAAGCGGATCGGCTTGTCGCCGGCGCCGGGACCAAGAACGAGATGCAGATCACGGGCGCTGAAGCGATAAGTGATGCCGCCGCCCGGCTGATCAAGCGTCGCCTGATCCCGGCCGACGGTCCAGGTTCCAGACAGGCCCCAGCCATTGAGGCCGGGTTCGGCGATCGAATAGTTTTTCGCCGTGTCGGCCTGCAGCCCTTCCGGAGAGGCGAAGTTCGCCGCCTGTTGGTAGCCGAGATAGGTTTCGCCGGAGCGGATATTGCCGAGATCAGGACCTGCTTCCACGCCCTTGGCATCCGGCACGACCGGCGCACTTGCCGTCGTTTGGCTGCCGGCTTCGCGCAGCAGGTCCTGAATGGCCTTTTCGGTCCTGTTGTAATTGCCTTCGCCGAAATGGTGGTAGCGGATCTGGCCCTTGGCATCGATCAGATAGGCGGCAGGCCAGTAGCTGTTTTCGAAGGCGCGCCAGATGCCGTAATCATTGTCGATCGCAACGGGATAGCCGATCTGGAAGTCGCCGATCGCCTTCTTGACGTTGTCGATCTTCTTCTCGAAGGCAAATTCCGGGGCGTGGACGCCGATCACCACGAGACCCTGATCCGCATATTTTTCGGCCCAGGCACTGACATAGGGGATGGTACGAATGCAGTTGATGCAGGAATAGGTCCAGAAGTCGACGAGCACGACCTTGCCTCGCAGCTGTTCCGTGGTGAGAGGCTCAGAGTTCAGCCATTCGACCGCGCCGGCGAGCGAAGGGGCGGGGCCTTCGACGGGCAAGTCGCTACGAAAGGGCTTCTTCACGCCGGCTGCGGCGATCATCACCTCGTTGCTCGCCAGCTCGGAAGATGCGCCGCTGAGCGGCTTTGCATGCAGCCTGTCGAGCACGGCCTGTTCCAGCGATGCGGTGCTGGCGTAGGACAGCCGGGCGAGCAGGCTGGTGTCGAGGCCGAGCGCGATGATTGCGACGCCCGCCAGCACGGCAGCGCCGAGCCCCTGACGAATCCTGTCGCCAACGCCGAGCGAACGCTTCATGGCGGTGAATATCCGGCCGCCGACAAGCAGCGCGACGGCAAGCGAACTTGCAGCACCAGCGGCATAAGCGATCAGCAGGAAGGTCGTCTGCAGATTGGCGCCCTGTAGTGCGGCTCCGGTCAGCACAAGGCCGAGAATCGGACCGGCGCAAGGCGCCCAGAGCAGTCCGGTGGCAACGCCGAGAAGAAGCGCGCTCTTGACTGTCGTGGTGCCGCGCCCGCCGCCGGTGGCGTTCACAAGATTGTTGCCAAGGTCGACGACTGGCCGGGCAAGCGTGCTTGCGAAACGCGGCGAAAGCAGACTGGCACCAAAGAGCGCAAGCAGGACAATGGCGGCAAGACGGCCATATTCGTTGGCGCGAATGGCCCAGCTACCGCCGACTGCGGCCAGTGTGGCGACCAGTGCAAAGGTGGCGGCCATGCCCGCCAGCATGGGCAGCGTGCTTCTGACGAAGGGCTGTCCGGCGCGGGCGAAGACAAAGGGGAGGATGGGCAGGATACACGGGCTGAGGATCGTCAGCGCGCCTCCGAGATAGGCAATGATCAGAAGTGTCATCATCATTTCCTTTGAAACCGATTGATCGGGCTCTGGACGGCGATGGAGCCTGAACCAGCAACGGCGGGGATATGGCCGGGCGGACGTATCCCCGATGTGTCGGGTTTGGCGGGGAAATGTACCGAACTATTGCGATGAGGCGCTGACGATACAAAGCGATACAAACTACCGTCCCGGCGTGGGCCGCGGCGAAATGTCTGCTGCCGGTGCGATGCTTTGCTCGGTCGCCGCGATTGTATCAGAATGTATCCTCACGGCCGGAAGCTACATCCGTATTCAAAAACCGGAGACTTGCGACATATGGTCGATACAAGCGCCGCGTCATATCCGCACTGTGATCCATTCGACAGGAGAGACCAATGTCAGAGCAAATCAACCATCACCGCCGCCGTTTCTTCGGCATGACGGCAGTCGCCCTTGCGGCCGTCGAGTTCGGCGTGGCCGGCATGGCCGCCGCCCAGTCGCCCACGACGGCCGCATCGGTGCCAGCTATAAAGCCTGGGACCAACACGTCCTTTGAAGCGCTGAAACAGGTAAAGGCAGGCGTGCTCGATATCGGTTATGCCGAGGCGGGAAAGGCGGATGCCCCGGTCGTATTGCTGCTGCATGGCTGGCCCTATGACATCTATAGTTTCGTCGATGTCGCGCCGCTGCTTGCTTCGGCAGGTTACAGGGTGATCGTGCCTTATCTGCGCGGTTACGGGACGACCCGCTTCCTGGACGATCAGACGCCGCGCAATGGCCAGCCGTCAGCGCTCGCCGCTGATATGATCGCGCTGCTCGATGCGCTCGATATCGAGAAGGCCGTCATTGCCGGCTACGACTGGGGCGGGCGGACCGCCAATATCATGGCGGCGCTCTGGCCCGAGCGCTGCAAGGCGATGGTATCGGTGAGCGGCTACCTGATCGGCAGCCAGGAGGCCAACAAGAAACCGCTTCCGCCCAAAGCCGAACTTGCCTGGTGGTACCAGTTCTATTTTGCCACCGAACGCGGCCGTCTGGGATACGAGACCAACACCCATGATTTCGCAAAGCTCATCTGGCAGACGGCTTCGCCAAAGTGGAACTTCGACGATGCGACATTCGACAGATCGGCCGCCGCTTTCGCCAATCCTGACCACGCCGCGATCGTCATTCACAATTACCGCTGGCGCCTGGGGCTTGCCGAAGGCGAGGCCAAGTATGATGCCTACGAGACGACGCTTGCCACAACGCCCATCATTTCGGTGCCGACCATCACCATGGAGGGCGATGCAAACGGTGCGCCGCATCCGCAGCCTTCCGCTTATGCCGGAAAATTCTCCGGCAAATACGAGCATCGCACGATCGGCGGCGGCATTGGCCACAACCTGCCTCAGGAAGCGCCGCAGGCTTTTGCGCAGGCGGTCATAGACGTCGATCGTTTCTAGGTCGACGATGCCGGTTGCAGCGCCTCGTTGCTCTGGCCAGCGGAATATGCGTAGGTCGCGTCTGTCGCTTCGGTCAGGAACGAAGCGACCGGCGCGGCCGCTTCTATCGATAAGGAACAGGGAAATATGGATCATGTCGATCACATCCTGATCGTCGATGACGATCGCGAAATCCGCGAGCTGGTCTCGGGCTATCTGCAGAAGAACGGCCTGCGCACGAGCGTTGCCGCCGACGGACGGCAGATGCGCAGTTTTGTCGAAGCCAATGCGGTCGACCTGATCGTGCTCGACGTGATGATGCCCGGAGACGACGGGCTGGTGCTCTGCCGCGAACTGCGCGCCGGCCGGCACAAGACGACCCCGATCCTGATGCTGACGGCCCGCACCGACGAGATGGACAGGATCCTCGGGCTGGAAATGGGCGCCGACGACTATCTTCCCAAGCCCTTTGCTGCGCGTGAGCTTCTTGCCCGCATCAAGGCGGTGCTGCGGCGCACGCGGATGTTGCCGCCCAACCTTCAGATCAGCGAAGCCGGGCAATTGTTGACCTTCGGCGACTGGCGGCTCGATACGGTCGCCCGGCATCTTCTCGACAGGGAAGGGACCGCGATTGCGCTGAGCGGCGCCGAATACCGTCTGCTCCGCGTCTTCATCGACCATCCGCAGCGGGTGCTCAATCGCGACCAGCTTCTGAGCCTGACGCAGGGCCGCGACGCCGATCTCTTCGATCGCTCGATCGATCTTCTGGTCAGTCGCCTGCGTCAGCGGCTGGGCGACGATGCGCGCGAACCGACCTATATCAAGACGGTGCGCAGCGAAGGTTATGTGTTTTCGGTTCCAGTCGAAATATCGGAGCCGCGCCAATGAAGGCGGCAATCCCCTTACATTCGGGCCTGACGTGGCCGAGCACGTTGCGGTCGCGGATCTTCCTGATCCTGCTGATCGGACTGGCCTTAGCCTACGGTCTGTCCTTCAGTGTGCTCTATATGGAGCGCTACATGTCGGCCAAGGCGGTGATGCTCGGCACGCTGGAAAATGACGTCGCAACCTCGATTGCCGTTCTCGATCGGCTTCCGCCCGGTGAGCGTGGCGATCTGCTCGACCGGCTGAGCCGCGGCAACTATCGTTTCGTGCTCGGACCCGGCCTTCCCGGCGTGCCTGACACGTCAAGCAAAGGCTCAGAAATCTCAGGAAAGATCGAGGAGGCTATCGGGCATCGCTTTCCGATCCGGATCGAACGGATTCCTGGCGATGTGAACCGATTGCAGGCGCATTTGACCCTGAGCGACGGAAGCCCTTTGACAATCGACGTCACACCGAAGGGCGTCATGCCGATCGCCGCTTGGCTGCCTTATGTCTTCGTCGTCCAGATGGTGCTGCTCATCCTCTGTACCTGGTTTGCGGTTCGCCAGGCGATCCGGCCGCTTGGCGAGCTTGCCGCCGCCGCCGATGCTCTCGATCCGAACAAGGACGGTCCGGCTTTGAGCGAGGTCGGGCCGAGCGAGGTCGCGCACGCGGCAAGGGCGTTCAACGCGATGCGGGATAGGATTGCCCATTATCTCGAAGAGCGCGTCCAGATATTGGCGGCAATCTCGCATGACCTGCAGACGCCGATCACCCGCATGCGGCTGCGCGCCGACATGGCGGAGGAGTCACCGGAGAAGGACAAGTTGGTGCACGATCTCAGCGAAATCCAGCGCCTCGTCCAGGACGGCATAGCCTATGCGCGCAGTGCGCACGGCAGTGGGGAGAAAAATGCCCGCATTGACCTTGCCTCGTTCATCGACAGCATAGCCTACGACTACCAGGACATCGGAAAGGCGGTCACCGTCATCGGCCTGGTTCAGGGTGCCGCTTTCACCAAGCCGCATGCCCTTCGCCGCATCCTGTCGAACTTCATCGACAATGCGCTGAAGTTTGCCGGCTCCGCCGAGATCAGCGTCGAGCGCAGCCCAGAAAACGATATCATCATCACTGTCATGGACCGCGGGCCTGGAATTCCCGACGATATGCTCGAGGCTGCCATGCAGCCTTTCTTCCGGCTGGAGCAATCCCGCAACCGGGAAACCGGCGGCACCGGTCTCGGTCTTGCGATCGCCCAGCAGCTGACGGCCAAGATCGGTGGGTCGCTCCGGCTCTACAATCGCGCCGGCGGTGGGCTTGCCGCGGAAATCACTATCCGTTGACATCAGGGGCGCTGCAAAATTTCGAGACGTTTTGTATGCGAACATGTCCTCGATATCTGCTGCTACGCTTTGTGACATTTCGGGCATTTTTGGAAACATGGCGGATATATCCATCGGCCAAACCACACTCCGTCAACCCCGGTCGCGCAACGCGACCAGTCGCGCTGAGCGACCCAGTCGCCTTTAGCGACGCAACAAAGGAGTGTTCCATGATAAAGATCGACAAGGTTCTCTATACCGGCAAGACCCACACGACAGGCGGGCGCGACGGCGCTTCGCAAAGCGACGGCGGCGAATTGGACATCAAGCTTTCGCCTCCAGGCAGCAACCGTGCCGGCACCAATCCCGAACAGCTTTTCGCCGCCGGCTGGTCTGCCTGCTTCATCGGCGCGATCGGCATTGCTGCGGCTAAACAGAAGATCAGGCTTCCCGCAAATCTTGCCGTCGACACCGAGGTCGATCTCGGGGCGACCGACGGCGACTATTTCCTGCAGGCTCGCCTCAAGGTCAGCCTGCCAGGTATCGAAGCGGATCTGGCAAGGGCGCTTGTGGATGAAGCGCACCGCACCTGCCCCTATTCGAAAGCAACCCGCGGCAATATCAATGTCGAATTGAGCATTGCCTGACAGATGGGATCGATCGCCAAAAGGAAACATGACGAGGCCGATCGGGCCTCGTCGATGGAGGAACCAATGAGACTGATGATCATCTGCTTTCTGGGAGCGGCGATTTTCGCAGCGCCCTGCATCTACGATGTAAGTTCACAGGAGCCGTCGCCGCTTGCCGGCCTCGTGACGGCGGCATCCGCAGCTTCATCCTCAGGGGAGCGGCCGCCGCTCCAGCTGCTCTTTTAGATCACCAGGGAGAAAGACAGTGAAACTCTATCAGAACGAAATTTCCTCGGCGACATCTCGAGTCCGCATTGCACTCGCCCTGAAAGGCCTGACGGCCGAAGCGCTGCCGGTCACCATCCTCGGCGAAGATTCCGAGAGCCGACAGGCTGGATATCGCAGCGTCAATCCGCAGGGACTTGTGCCCGCCTTGTTGACGGATAGCGGCGTTCTCCTCACCCAGTCGCTGGCGATCGTCGAGTATCTCGATGAGCTGCAGCCTGAACCGCCGCTGCTGCCCGACACGGCGGAGGGCCGGGCGCAGGCACGGTCGATCGCGCTTGCGATCACAGCCGAGATCCATGCGCTGTTGCCGCCGCGGATCGGCCTGCATCTCAAAACAGCCTTCCAAGCCGACGCCGATGCCATCGCCGCCTGGAGCCGTCACTGGATCGGTGAGGGCATGGGTGCGGTCGAGACGATGATCGCCGGCCGCAGGCAAGGAGCTTTCGTTGTCGGAGACCGCCCGAGTATTGCCGATATCTTCCTCTTCCCGCAGGCGATCAGCGCGAGGCGCTTGGGGTTCGATTTCACGCAATGGCCTAATATCGCGGAGATCGTCGCAAAGCTCGAGGCGATACCGGCTTTTCGCGAGAACGCGCCGACGCCAAGGAAATGATGCGATTGATGAAGAAGCGACCGCAAGCGACTGCGGCTGCATTTCTTCTGGTGTTCGAATGAGACGTCGCTACCCGTTTGGCCGCTTCTCAGCGATTGACCCTTGCCTGCAGATGGGCGGGGGTAACGATCACCCTCTACCTTGATCGTGGCGAGCGCGCTTTCGATACTGGCGAGATCCTCGGCCGTCAGTTCCACCTCAGCGGCCTGGATGTTCTCCTCGAGGCGATGCAGCTTGGTGGTGCCGGGGATCGGCACGATCCAGCGCTTCTGCGCCAGCAGCCATGCGAGAGCCACCTGGGCAGAGGTTGCCTTCTTGCGCGTGGCAATCTCCGCGAGGAGATCGACGAGTACCTGGTTGGCCTTTCGCGCCTCCTGAGAAAAGCGCGGCACGATGTTGCGAAAGTCTTTGCTGTCGAAGGTGGTCGTCTCGCTGATCGCGCCGGTGAGGAAGCCCTTGCCAAGCGGGCTGAAGGGCACGAAACCGATGCCGAGTTCTTCGAGCGTCGGCAGGATTTCCTGCTCGGGTTCGCGCCACCACAGCGAATATTCGCTCTGGAGTGCCGCCACCGGCTGGACGGTATGGGCGCGGCGGATCGTCTGGGCGCCCGCTTCCGAGAGGCCTAAATGCCTGACTTTGCCTTCCGCGATCAGTGCCTTGACCGTTCCGGCGACATCCTCGATCGGAACATCGGTGTCGACGCGGTGCTGGTAGAAGAGATCGATGACATCGGTCTTCAAACGCTTCAGCGCCTGGTCGGCCACCGCGCGGATCTGTTCCGGCCGGCTGTTCATGCCGCTCTGGCCGCCATTGGCATCGAAGTTGAAACCGAATTTCGTGGCGATCACCACCTCTTCGCGGAAGGGGGCGAGGGCCTCTCCCAGAAGCTCTTCGTTCTTATAGGGGCCGTAGGCCTCGGCCGTGTCGAAGAAGGTCACGCCGCGTTCAAATGCCCGCCGGATCAGCGCGATGGCCTCCGAAATGTCCGTCGCCGGTCCATAGCCATAGCTCAGCCCCATGCAGCCGAGACCGATGGCTGAGACTTGAAGTCCGCTCTTTCCAAGTTCACGCTTCCGCATAGACGTTTCCTTTTCTAACCTTGGTATTGCGTATCGGTGACATGCTTCATCCAGTCGACGACCTTGCCATCGAGCTGTTCCTGGATGGCGATATGGGTCATTGCCGTCGTCGGCGATGCGCCGTGCCAATGGCGTTCAGCCGGAGCGAACGAGACGACGTCGCCGGCGCGGATTTTCTCGACGGGACCGCCTTCGCGCTGCACGCGACCGCAACCCGATGTGACGATCAGCGTCTGGCCGAGCGGATGGGTGTGCCAGGCGGTGCGGGCTCCGGGCTCGAAGGTAACGCTGGCGCCAGCCGCTCGTGCGGGGTTGGTAGCGGCAAACAGCGGGTCGACACGCACGCTGCCGGTAAACCAATCGGCCGGTCCTTTGGCCGAAGGCTGCGAACCACTTCGCTTGATCTCCATTTTTATCTTCCTTCCAATGTCGGGGTGGCCCGGTCAGTCCAGCCGGGCGCGTCCGCCTGGGCGGGACAGGTCCGCCTGGGCAGGACAGGTCCGCCTGAGATGACAGGATATTTAGCGCGTGCGCTTGGCCGCGATTAGTTGGTATAAACGGCAAGAACCCATGAGAAAGTTTCATAAATGCCGCGCCCCGTCGTCAATGACCTCATCGCCTTCCTCGCCGTCGCGCGCGCTCAAAGCTTCACCAAAGCGGCGGGCAAGCTCGGTGTCTCACAATCGGCGCTGAGCCACACCATCCGAGGGCTCGAGGAGCGGCTTGGACTGCGATTGCTGACACGCACGACGCGCAGCGTCTCGCCGACGGAGGCCGGCGAACGTCTGCTCGTCTCCATCGGGCCGCGGCTCGACGAGATCGAGAGCGAACTGGCTGCCTTAAGCGCATTCCGGGAGAAGCCGGCAGGCACTGTCCGCATCAATGCCGGCGAGCATGCGGCCGATGCCGTCCTCTGGCCCGCCTTGGAACAGCTCTTGCCCCATTATCCTGATGTCAATGTCGAGATCATCGTCGACTACGGTCTGACTGACATCGTCGCCGAGCGTTACGATGCGGGGGTGCGGCTTGGAGAACAGGTGGCGAAAGACATGATCGCGGTGCGCATCGGCCCCGACATGCGCATGGCCGTGGTCGGCGCTCCCACCTATTTCGACAGCAAGCCGACGCCGCTAACGCCGCAGGATCTAACCGACCACAGTTGCATCAATCTGCGCCTGCCGACTTATGGCAGCGTTTATGCATGGGAGTTCGAAAAGAACGGGCACGAGCTCAGGGTTCGCGTCGAAGGACAGTTGGTCTTCAACAATATCGCGCTCCGGCTGAACGCAGTGTTGGCGGGCATGGGTCTCGCCTACATGCCGGAGGACTTGGTCGAGGCACATCTTGCCAACGGGCGGCTGGTGCGAGTCCTCGAAGATTGGTGCCCACCATTTTCCGGCTACCATCTCTACTACCCGAGCCGCCGGCATACGTCGCCGGCATTCGCCCTCGTCGTCGATGCGCTTCGCCATCGGAGTTAAATCGCCGACCCCTCGGATCAGCACATTGGGACCATACGCGCTTGACCATTTGACATTCCTTCGACCGCCACTAATTCACAGTATAAACTGAAGGAAACAATGAATGAATACTGCTGTGCCTGCCATGAAAGCGCGGACCGGAGTGTCCGGTTTGGACACAATTCTGGCAGGGGGCCTTTCGCCAGGGCACGTGTTTCTCCTGGAGGGAAATCCGGGGGCGGGCAAGACAACGATTGCCCTGCAGTTCCTGATCGAAGGTGCGCGGCTCGGCGAGCAGGGGCTCTACATCACCCTTTCGGAAACCGAGAGTGAACTCCGTGCCGGTGCCGCATCGCACGGCATGGTGATCGACGGCAATATCGAGGTCTTCGAGGTCGTGCCTCCGGAAAGCCTGCTGGATGCCGACCAGCAGCAGAGCCTGCTCTATTCATCAGATCTGGAACTCGGAGAGACGACAAAGGAGATCTTTGCCGCTTTCGAGCGGATTAAGCCAAGTCGCGTGGTTCTCGACAGCCTGTCGGAGATAAGGCTTCTAGCTCAAAGCTCGCTGCGCTACCGCCGCCAGATCCTTGCGCTCAAACACTATTTTGCCCGGCAGGGGGCGACAGTCCTTTTGCTCGATGATCTGACGTCCGACGTGCTTGATAAAACGGTGCATAGCGTCGTGCACGGGGTCATCCATCTCGAGGAGATGGCGCCGAGCTACGGCGCTGAGCGCCGGCGGCTCAGGATCACAAAGTACCGTGGGCAAGCCTTCCGGGGCGGTTTCCACGATTTCACCATTCAAACCGGCGGCGTCATTGTTTTTCCACGTCTCGTCGCCGCCGAACATCGGTCGAGTTACGTCCGCGACGAGTTATCCTCAAATATTCCGGAACTGGACCTCCTATTGGGCGGGGGGGTGGAGAGAGGTTCCAGTACGCTTATCCTCGGTCCATCCGGTACCGGCAAGAGTACATTCTCGTTTCAATTCCTGGTCGCGGCGGTTGCGCGTGGCGAGAGAGCGGCGGCCTTCATCTTCGACGAAGAGCTTGGCCTGCTTTTTACGCGGCTCAAGGCGCTCGGAATCGATCTCGAGACGCTCAGGAGCAGCGGTCTAGTTCACATCGAACAGCTCGACGCGGCTGAACTGTCACCAGGTGAATTCGCGCATCGCGTGCGCGAATGCGTGGACAAGTCGCACGCCAAGACTGTCATCATCGATAGCATCAACGGCTATCAAGCGTCTATGCCCGATGAAAATTCGCTGATCCTTCACATGCATGAGTTGCTTCAATATTTGAACAGGCAAGGCGCCAATACCTTCCTTACCGTTGCACAGCATGGGCTTGTCGGCGACATGAAGGCGCCTGTCGACGTGACCTACCTCGCGGACACAGTCATACTGCTGCGCTACTTCGAGGCTGCGGGAAGGGTGCGGCGAGCGGTCTCCGTGATCAAGAAAAGAACTGGGCTGCATGAGGATACAATCCGAGAGTATCGTATCGACAGTTCCGGGCTGACGTTCGGGGATCCTCTGGTCGGGTTCCAAGGTGTGCTTCGCGGCGTTCCCGAATTTGTCACCGGCGCAGAGCCGCTCCTGTCGACTGATGGCGGGGATCGCGGCAATTCCTAATTCCGGCAAACCGAAAGCATTGATCTATACTCCCGCCGGACGCGATGCCCAGGTGGCGGTATCGCTAATCGACGAAGCCGGCCTATCATCGATTACGGCTGCCGACCTGAATGTCTTTGCCTCTTTACTGAACGATGAGATCGCGCTTGGCGTGCTGACCGAAGAGGCCGTTCGCTGGAGCGATTTGAAGCCGATTGCTGCCTGGGTCTCCGCCCAGCCAAGCTGGTCCGATCTACCGTTCATCGTGCTCACCACGCGCGGCGGCGGGCCTGAACGAAATCCGGCCGCTGCAAGGCTTTCCGAGGTTCTGGGCAACGTCACTTTCCTGGAAAGGCCGTTCCATGCGACCTCCTTCATCAGTATTGCGCGGACCGCGTTAAAAGGGCGCCTGCGCCAATATGAGGCTCAAGCTCAGCTCGAGGCTTTGGGCGAGGGCGAGCGACGGTTGCAGACGGCGCTTGCAGCCGGTCGTCTTGGGGCGTGGGAGCTGGAGCTATCCTCGATGGCCCTGTCTGCCTCGGCCACCTGCAAGGCAGTCTTCGGCCGAAAGCCGGACGATGATGTCACACGCGACGATCTGATCGCAAGCATCCATCCCGACGACCGGGATCTTGTGCTGGCACGCCTGCGCGAGACGATCGATACCGGACGCGACTATTCGATCGAGCACAGGACAATCTGGCCGGATGGTTCACTCCATTGGACGGAGGTCCATGCGCAGCTTTATTCCGACAGATATGGTTCCGCCAGGAAACTCGTCGGGGTCTGTTCCGATACCACCGCCCGCAAGACCATCGAGGAAAATCTGAGACGCCTCAATGAAAACCTCGAAGAGCGTGTGCGGGAACGGACGAGGGAGGTCAACGCCGCTCACCAGACGCTGCTGGAAGAAGTCGCCCAGCGTGAAAAAGCCGAGGAGCAGCTACGCCAATCGCAGAAGATGGAGGCAATCGGCCAGTTGACCGGCGGCGTCGCCCACGATTTCAACAATTTGCTGATGGTCGTTCTTGGAAATCTTGAATTGCTCGGCAAGCACGTTGCCGGAGATGCCAAGGCGACGCGTCTGGTCGACGGGGCGATTCAGGGTGCGCAGCGAGGGGCGGCCTTGACGCAGCGGCTGCTGGCTTTCGCCAGACAGCAGGATCTGCAGGTCAAGCCCGTCGATCTGACCGAGCTGGTCTCCGGCATGAAAGATCTGCTGCGGCGCTCGGTCGGATCCTCGATCGGCATCGAAACCAATCTGCCGACAAGCCTGCCGCCGGCCCTGGTTGATGCGAACCAGCTCGAATTGGCGCTGCTCAACCTTGCAGTCAATGCCCGCGATGCTATGCCGGACGGAGGCGCGCTGTCCATCTCGCTACGCGAGGAAAATGTTGCCGGCAATAAGGGTGGTCTCGGCGAAGGGCCTTATCTTGTCTTGGCGGTGGCCGACTGCGGCACCGGCATGGACGCGGAGACCCTGAAGAAGGCAGTCGATCCGTTTTTCTCGACCAAGGAACTCGGAAAGGGCACGGGCCTAGGCTTGTCGATGATCCATGGACTTGCCGTTCAGCTCAATGGCGCACTTCGTCTGACAAGCGAGCTTGGGGTGGGGACGACCGCGGAATTGTGGCTTCCGGCGACGGCTTGGCGAACCGAGGTGCCGGCCGAGTCGGAGGTGGTTGTTGAGCAAGCCGCATCCAAACTGAAGATCCTCCTGGTCGATGACGACGCCTTGATCGCCATGAGTTCGGTCGACATGCTTGAAGATCTCGGCCACGAGGTCGTCGAAGCAAACTCCGGCTCGCAGGCGCTGGAACTGATCAGTAGCGGTCAGCATTTCGACCTTGTCATCACCGACTATTCAATGCCCGGTATGACTGGAGCACAGCTTGCCCAGGCCGCGCGGGATATTTATCCGGCATTGCCGATCGTGCTGGCGACAGGTTACGCCGATCTTCCTGCCGGGACCGATATCGATCTTCCGAGATTGGCAAAGCCCTATGATCAGGCTCAGCTCGCCAAGGAAATCGCCAAAGCAATGGCAAGCGAAACGGCTCCGCTTCTTAGATCCGGCGGCGACGCAGGTGGTTCAAAGCCTCGGCTGTTCAAGGCCGACGATGTCAGCGATGAAATCGGCGATGGCGCCTGTGTCGTCTAGATCGAAGACCGGCAGGGCCGTATCCGTGACGGCATGATCGGCGGCGATAGCGCAGATATGGGGATCGCTCGGCGCCAATGGTTCACGATTTGCAGCTTCCAGGCGGCGGGCCTCGATCTTCGGGATCGGCTCGCGCTTGTAACCTTCGATCAGCACGAGGTCGCAGGGGGCGAGGCGGGCGAGGATCTCCTCGAACTCAGGTTCCGGCGCACCGCGCAGCTCGTGCATGATGGCGTAGCGGGTGCCAGAGACGATGGTGACCTCGTGGGCGCCGGCCTGGCGGTGGCGGTAGCTGTCGGCCCCGACCTTGTCGATGTCGAAATCATGATGGGCATGCTTGATCGTCGAGATCCTATAGCCGCGGCGGGTGAACTCCGTCACCAGTCGGACGGCGAGCCCCGTCTTGCCTGAGTTCTTCCAGCCGGCGATGCCGAAGATTTTCGGTGCGGTCATGCGCGGAGGGCCTCCAGCCAGCGTTCCGCCTCGACGAGATCATCAGGCGTGTTGATGTTGAAGAAGGGATCGAGCAGGCTGGCGCGGGTCGGATGCAGCGGGAACGCCACTTCCGTAACGTCATGCCTTAACAGGAAGTCGCGTACGCGGCGCTTCTCGTCGGCGGCGATCCAGGCTTCGAGATCGGCGGCCAGCGTCACTGGCCAGACCCCGAAGACGGGATGGCTGCGGCCCTCGGAGGCGGCAATGGCGATCTGCGACGAGTGCTCGATCGCCGCCGCCAGCCGGGCGACGAGATCGGCCGGGAAGAACGGGCAATCCACCGAGACCGTGACGACGTGGGTGATTGAGGGAAGGCCGGCGGCATAAACCATAGCCGCATGGATGCCGGCCATTGGTCCGGCCTTGCCGGGAAAACGGTCGGGAACGACAGGCACGTCCTCGGGGGCGGTTTCGGCATTGACGGCAACGAGCAAGGCCTGTTGCGAGAGGCGGGTCAGCACATGGTGGAGCAGGTTCTCGGCCCCGAGCATTACGCCCGCCTTGTCGCGGCCCATGCGCTGCGAACGTCCGCCGGCCAGCACGACGCCCGCTATATGAGATTTATCCAACGAGAATTCAGCCATCATCCTTCCTCAGCCATCATCTTGCTTCAGACGGGCGCGCGCGGAGCAGATTTCTGCGCGATCGGCGACACACGGCGCTTGGCCTCACGATAGAACGTATAGAGGCCGGAGGCGATGACGATCGCAGCCCCGACGAGCGTCCAGCTGTCAGGCACTTCGGCGAAGAAGAGGAAGCCGAGCAGAGAGGAGAAGATCAGGCTGGTATAGCGGAACGGCGCGACGAAAGAAATTTCGCCGGTGCGCATGGCGAGGATGACCGACTGGTAGCCGACGAGCACCAGCACCGATGCGAACACGAGATGCCCAAGCGCGTTAGCGCTGACCGGCTGCCAGCCGCCGAGCACCGGGATGAGGAGCGCGCCGAAGAAGGAGGCTGATATGGCGGTGATGACGGTTATCATCAGCGAGGGAATCTCGGGACTGATGCTCCGGGTGGCGAGATCGCGGCCAGCCGTCGTCAGCACCGCGGCAACGCAGAGGAGGGCGGCGGCGGTGAATCCCTCAGGGCCGGGGCGGATGATGATCATCACGCCGACGAGGCCGACGAGGATCGCCGACCAGCGCCGCCAACCCACCGGCTCGCCAAAGAAGAGCGCCGCACCGAAGGTGACGACCAACGGCAGCGACTGCAGGATCGCCGAGGCATTGGCGATCGGCATCATGCCGAGCGCGGTGATATAGGTGACGGCGGCGAGCGCCTCGCAGATGATCCTGAAGATGATCATCGGCTCCAGCACGATGCGCCAGGAACGCAGCGCGCCCATTCTCCAGGCGATCAGATAGACGAGCAGGCTGGTGAAGAGGCCGCGGAGGAACATGATCTCGCCGGCGTTCATATAGGCGATCACCGATTTGGACAGAGCGTCGCTTGCGGAAAAGCCGGCCATCGCCAAGCTCATATAGATTGCGCCCTCAGTATTGCGTGACCGCGGCATGAAGAGATTCCCGTTACCTGTGCGCTCCTTTTAGTCGCGAAGATGCATGAAGGGAATCGGATGAATGTCACACAAAGCATAAATCGATGATGCGGTGCACAATGGCGTCTACGTCAACGCAGGCGTGTGCGTGGAGGTCGCCGCAAACCGCCATTTACATGGTTTAATACCGATCCTTCCGACGCGGCGATCAAGGTTCGAACCTGACCCGGTGGCGCGTCGCTGTGACCGAAATCAGCGGCCATAGGCGGGTTTTTCCTTTCCCGCGCGGGAAACGGGTGGCTGCATCGCCTGATGTTTGAGATCTCAGATGCCGCAACAACGAAGGAGAAACCGATATGACTCTTCTGAACGACAAGATCGCCATCATCACCGGCGCAAGCTCCGGCATCGGCCGCGCGGCGGCGAAACTTTTTGCGCGGGAAGGCGCCAAGCTCGTGGTCAACGGCCGGCGGCAGGACGAGCTGGAGGTCGTCGTAGCCGAAATCGAGGCGGAGGGCGGTCAGGCCATCGCCATATCAGGCGATGTCAGGGACGAGGCGTTGCAGGCAAGCCTCGTGGAAACCGCTGTTTCGCGCTTCGGCGGGCTCGATATCGCCTTCAACAATGCCGGCATCATCGGCGACATGGCGCCTGTGGCTGGACTGGCGCTGGAAGGTTGGCGCGAGACGATCGAGACCAATCTTACCGCCGCCTTTCTCGGCGCTAAGCACCAGTCGGCGGCGATCGGAAACCGCGGCGGATCGCTGATCTTCACCTCGACTTTCGTCGGCCACACCGCCGGCATGCCTGGTATGGCCGCTTATGCGGCGAGCAAGGCGGGGCTGATCGGTTTCGTGCAGGTGCTCGCCGCTGAACTCGGGAGGCAGAACATCCGCGTCAACGCCCTACTTCCCGGCGGCACCGACACACCCGCCAGCATCACCAACGCGCCGGACGCCACGCCAGAAGTCCTTGCCTTCGTCGAGGGACTGCATGCGCTGAAACGCATGGCCCAACCCGAAGAGATCGCCAATGCGGCGCTTTTCCTCGCCTCCGACATGTCGAGCTTCGTGACCGGCACGGCGATGCTGGCTGACGGCGGCGTTTCGATCAGCCGGACTTAAGGCGGACAAGCGAAGGTGCCGTCAGGGTCATCACTGCGGCATGTTCTTTGTTGCGGCGGGCTATGCCGCCGCAACAAAGGCATCGATCAGGCGACCTCGCGTACGTCTTTTGCCGCCTGGCGTTCGAGATAGGCGACCAGATCCTCGATGGTGACGAGGAGGAGGTTGTGGCGTTTGGCAAAAAGGGTGAGTTCGGGCAGGCGCGACATGGTTCCGTCGTCATTGGCGACTTCGCAGATGACGCCGGCCGGGGTCCTTCCGGCGAGGCGGGCGAGATCGACGGCGGCTTCGGTGTGGCCGGGGCGACCGAGCACGCCGCGGGGGTTGGCGCGCAGCGGAAAGATGTGGCCGGGGCGGGCGAATTCGTCAGGCTTTGTGCGATCGTCGACGAGGGCGCTGATGGTCGCGGCGCGGTCCGCCGCAGAGATGCCCGTCGTCGTGCCCTTGAGATAATCGACCGAGACCGTGAAGGCGGTTTTGTGCGATTCCGTATTGTTGGGCACCATCAGCGGAATATCGAGCGCATCGAGGCGCTCGCCTTCCATGGCGATGCAGACGAGGCCACGGGCGTGGGTCATCATGAAGGCGATTGTTTCCGGGGTGACGGCATCGGCCGCGACCACGATATCGCCTTCGTTTTCCCGGTTCTGGTCATCGACGACGACGACCATCTTGCCGCTGGCAATGGCTGATATGGCATCTTCAATTGTTGCGATAGTCATGCTGTCTGGCCTTTCAAGGGTTATGTCAGCGGACTGACATGGTCTGCTCGGCTCAATCCGTGAGCGAGCCTTCTGCCCTTGGGCGAACAAACGTCGGCCGACTCCGGGATGGAGTGCGACTGCCCGTGTTGTCCTCTTCCATCCGGACTATACCGTCGGCTCCGGCATTCACCGGATCTGCTGACCTTCCGACAGGAGGTGCCGGAAGCGCTCGCGGGCTCCAGGATTGCTCCTGATACCGCCGGTGGGGAATTACACCCCGCCCTGAGAACATTTCAAAGATAGGATCAAAAACAGGCGGATGGCAAGGTCACACGACCGGGCAAAAATGCAAAGCTGCCCTAACGCCGATGGACACACTGTTCACAGGAGGCGACGACCGTGTCGCCCCAGTGCATCGTTGGTGGTTTGATCTTTGTCCCAAAACCGCTGCACACTTTTGGGCGAAATGTATCAGGACATGATCAGGCCGCCGTCGACATTGATCGTCTGGCCGGTGATATAGGCGGCATCCTCGCTGGCGAGGAAGGTCACCAGGCCGGCGACGTCTTCGCCGGAGCCGGCCCGTTTCATCGGGATGCCCTCGACCCATTCCTTCATCAACTCGCCGGGGGCGTAGTTGCCGAGCAGCTTGCCCCAGGCCTGGTCGTTATAGGCCCACATGTCGGTCTCGATGATGCCGGGGCAGAAGGCGTTGACGGTGATCTTCTCAGTCGCGACTTCCTTGGCCAGGCTCTGGGTGATGCCGACGACGCCCATTTTCGAGGCGGCATAATGCGGCGTGTAGATAAAGCCGTCACGGGCCTGGCCGGAAGCGGTGTTGATGATGCGGCCGCCGCGCTTGTGCTTGCGCATTCTCGATATCGCCTCCTGGGCGCAGAGGAAGACGCCCTTGGTGTTGACGGCCATGACCTTGTCCCACTCGTTTTCGGTCAGGTCCTCGACGCGGGCAATGGTGATGACGCCGGCGTTCTGGATCGAGACGTCGACCGAGCCGAATTCCTTCTCGGCGGCATCATAGAGGGCGGTGACGCTCGCCTTGTCGGTGACGTCGCCGATGAAGGAGATCGCCTTGCCGCCTTCGGCCCGGATCTGTTCGGCAACGCCGTGAACCAGCTCCTCGTTGGCCGAGACGACGAGATTGGCGCCTTCTTTCGCAAAGCGTTTGGCGATCGCCGCTCCGATGCCGCGGCTACCCCCGGTAATGACGACGGTCTTCTGCTCAAAGCGTTTCATGCTCTTTCCTTGTCCATCGATAAACAGCAAATCTGGATGCGAACTACCATGCGATCATCATTGGGAGCTCAACTGGTTGTCGTGAATTCAGGCAGTCCTAAGCGCTGATGACGACGCCTGAGCTCTCCGTCCGTTCAATCAGCGCGAAGGGCGGGCAGACGACGATATCGCACGCCGTCGTGCCCGTTATTCCCTTCAGCGCCTCGATCTCAGCTAGGGAGGAAGCGAGATCGGTCACTTTCCCGCGGCGGCAATGAGCTTTCCCATCACCAGCAGCAGAAACCGCCGTCAACGAGAAGATCGACGCCGGTCACGAAACTCGCTGCATTCGACAGCAGGAACACCGCCGGACCTACCATCTCGTCCACCGCTGCCATGCGCTGCATCGGCGTCTGCTCTTCGAAGAGTTTGGTCTGGTGGACCATCTCCGGACGGGTGTTCATGGGCGTTGCCGTGTATCCGGGGGAGATGGTGTTGACGCGAATGCCGCGGTCGACCCATTCCATGGCCATAGACTTCGACATATGGATCACGCCCGCCTTGGAGGCGTTATAGTGCGCTTGGCTCAGCCCCCGGTTCACGATCACGCCGGACATGGAGGCGATATTGACGATGGAGCCGCGCCCATTTTTCAGCATGGCGCGAGCCTCTGCCTGGCAGGAAAGAAAGACGCCTTTGAGGTTGATATCCATCAACGTCTGATATTGGTCCTCCTCCATTTCTTCCGCTGCGTTCGCGTTCGCGATGCCCGCCGCGTTGACTGCAAGTGTCAATGGGCCGAGGTCTGCCTCAGTACGTGCTATTGCCTCTCCAAGGGAAGACTTGCTCGTGACATCCGCCGCGATCTGGATCGAGCGGCGGCCGGCGGCGCGAATATGTTCAGCCGTCTTGGCCAGTCCGTCGTCGGTTCGGCGGTCGAGCAGCGCCACGTCGGCGCCGCATTGCGCAAGGCCGATGGCAATGCGCTGACCAATACCGCTGCCGGCTCCGGTAACGATGGCAACCTGGCCGCTGAGATCGAAAAGCTTCGGGGCGTTCAGAGTGATGTCGGACACCGCTCTTCCTTTCTCTGTCTGTTTAGATGGTAGCTAGCTCCATGACCGAAACGTCATTTGCCTGGTCACGATTGAGAATCCCCGCCTGCTTGCCTTGCGCAAGCACGAGAATGCGATTGGAGACTCCGAGAACTTCTTCGAGGTCCGAGCTTACGACGATGACCGCGACGCCCTGTTTGGCAAGATTGACGATGATGTCGTAGATGCCCGCTCTGGCGCCGACGTCGATGCCTCTCGTAGGCTCGTCGAGCACGACGACCTTGGGATCGCGCATGAGCCACTTCGCGATCACGACCTTCTGCTGGTTGCCGCCGGATAGGTCCGAGGCGTGCTGTTCAGCACGGCCCTTTACCCCGAACTTGGCAACTGCTTTTTCTGCAAAGGAGCGCTTGACGCGCGGCGTGATCCAACCGCCGCCGAGTTTGTCAAGATTGGCATAGATAATGTTCTCGCTGATCCGGTGCCCGACGATCAGGCCTTGCTCCTTGCGGTCTTCCGGAACCATCACGATACCCTTGGCGATTGCGTCCGCCGGATCGCGCAGCCTGAGTTCCTCGCCTTCCAGCTTGATCGAACCAGCACTGATTGGGTCTGCTCCCGAAATCGCACGCACCAGTTCGGTGCGGCCGGCGCCGACCAATCCGGCGATCCCCAGAATTTCCCCGGCCCGGACCTCGAAGGTAACGTCACGGAACGAGTTGTCCGGCGAGCTCAGCCCGGACACCTGGAGTACGGGACGATCTGTCGGAACCGGCAGGGTAGGGAACAAGCGGTCAAGCGGGCGCCCGACCATGCTCTCGACAATCGTTCGCACCGGGGTCGCGCTGTCTGAGAATTCCTGCACGCGCTCGCCATCGCGAAGAACGACGATCCGGTCGGTTATTCGCTTGATCTCTTCCATGCGGTGGGAAATGTAGACGATGCCGACACCTTGTGAGCGAAGCTTCCGAACCTGTTCGAAAAGAGCTTCCGTCTCCGCACCGCCAAGGGCGGCTGTCGGCTCATCGAGAATCAGGAGCTTTGCGTTGAGAGCCAGCGCCTTGGCGATCTCGATAAGTTGCTGATTTGCCGTGGCAAGGCCGGCGACCGTCCGCGTTGCGGGTATGTGAAGGTTCAAGCGAGCGAGCTGGTCCTGGGCCCGGCGAACCATCTGGGCGCGGTCGACGACGCCGTTCTTCATCGGCCAGCGTCCGATGAACACGTTTTCCGCGATCGACAGCTGCGGCAGAAGCTGCAGCTCTTGGTGGATCAGGACAACGCCCTTGTCGATCGCTTCCCTTGGTGTGGCCGGGGCATAAGGCTGCCCCAGCCACGTCATTGATCCTTCGGATGGTGTGCGGGACCCGGCGATGATGCCCGATAGCGTTGACTTGCCTGCTCCGTTTTCACCGAGAAGTGCAACTACCTCGCCCGGATAGACGTCCAAGCTGACATTCTTCAGAACCTGGAGCGGCCCATACCATTTGGATATGCCCCTCAGGGAAAGAACTGGATCAGTCACGGCACACCTCCTCTAGACCTCGACTTCATTACGGATGGTTGGCGATGAAGCCTGCGACGTTTTCCTTGGTTGTCAGCGTGGCATCCAGGAGTTGGACCGGCGGCACTTTCTCCCCGGCAACAAGCTTGGCGGCGTTTTCAACCGCGTCGCGGCCCATCTTCTGCGTCTGCTGTGTCGCCGTTACGTTGAAGACGCCCTTGCTCAGCGCTTCGAGAGCTGCGGTGTCGCCATCGAAGCCGCCAACCACGATCTTCTGCGACGGATTGGCGACCTTGATCGCCTGCGCGGCGCCGAGGGCGAGGCCGTCGGCCTGGGCGAACACGATCGAAACGTCCGGATTTGCCTGCAGCATATTCTGCATGATCTGGAAGCCTTCGTCCTGGCTCCAGATGTTTGAGAATTGCTCGGCGACAACCTTGACGTCCGGATATGCCTTGAGAGATTCAGCGCAGCCCTTCGAACGATCGACTTCCGGCGTTGTGCCTTTCTGGCCGTGGATGATGACCATCTTCCCCTTGCCGCCGGCTTCCTTCAGGATGTAGTCGCATACGGCCTTGGCAGACGCGACGGAATCCGTTGCAAGGAAGGTATCGCCGGGTGCTCCCTCGGCGTTGCGGTCAACGTTCACGACCGGGATACCAGCGCTTTTCGCCAGCTTGACCGGAACGGTCGCAGCCGCCGCGCCGGCCGGAATGTAGATCAGCGCGTCGATTTTCTGGGTTAGAAGATCCTGGATCTGGTTGACCTGTGTCGGCCCGTCGCCCTTTGCGTCGACCGTGATGACTTCGATGCCGCGCTTTTTGGCTTCGGCTTCGACCGATTGTTTGATCTGGTTGAAGAAGTTTGCCTGAAGGTTGGCAACGGCCAGGCCGAGCTTCTTCAGTTCCGCCGCATGTACGGGGCCAAGCATGAGACCGAGCAGGGCAGCAGACGCGAGCATGGTGCGCGCAATTTTCATTGTATTTCCTCCGTTGTTTGATGGAACCCTCGGGTATGTCCTCCCCCTCGGGGTATTGATCCGCCCCAAACCCTTGGAGCGGAATTCCTGGTCCGCCAACGCGGCGGACCTCGTTCGTTAGGCGCGACGCCGACGAATGGTCTCCGCGCCGACCGCGAGCACGATGACGATGCCGATGATCACTTGCTGCAGGAACGGTGAGACGTTGAGAAGATTGAGCCCGTTGCGAAGCACACCGATGATAAGAACACCGATCAGCGTTCCACCGATGCCGCCCGCGCCGCCGGAGAGCGAAGTCCCGCCGATGACGACCGCGGCAATGGTGTCCAATTCATAGCCCAGACCACTGGACGGCTGGACGGAATCCAGCCTGGCGGCGAGCACGATGCCGGCGAGCCCCGCAAGGACGGCACTTGCGACGTAGACGCCAATCGCCACGAGCGGGACGTTGATGCCCGCCAGCCGCGCGACTTCCGGATTTCCTCCCACCGCGTAGAGCATGCGACCTTCGGACCGGAAGTGCAGGAAAAGCCACGCGGCAAGAACAACCGCAAGCATGAGAAACACAGTGGCTGTCAACACGCCGAAATGGCGATCGATTGCCAGCATCATGAACCAGTCGGGGAATCCGACGATCTGTTGGCCGTCCGTGATCATATTTGCGACGCCGCGAGCCGCGGACATCATCGCAAGCGTGGCAATAAACGCTGGAACCCTGAACTGCGTCACCAGAAGTCCGACGATCAGGCCCGAAACGCCCGATGCGACCAGAGCAAAAACGATCCCGACCGGCAACGGTAGGCCGGCGACATTCGCAGTCCAGCCCATCACCATCATCGCAAGAGCGAGTGCCGAGCCGACGGAAAGATCGATGCCGCCGATCAGAATGACAAAGGTCATTCCGACGGCCATGATGCCGAGGACAGTGATCTGATCGAGGATGTTGAGACCGTTCCGAACCGAAAGAAACGTGTCGGTGCTGAGGCTCAGGAAAACGCAAAGCGCGAGCAGCCCCACGAGCGGGCCGGTGGCTCCCTTGAGCTTGCTCAACCAGGCGCCGGACGAAAGCCCGTGTTCATTGATATCGAGCGCCACCATTGTTCCTCCCTATGCCTAGGCTGACTGCTAATTCATTCTGCGAATAAATATTCACTGATGCTGGAAAATTCATTAACAAGTTGGTTTCCGGCTGTCAACAGGATTTCTAGACTTGCAACTGTTGGTGTAGCGCTTAAAGGGCTTGACTAATCGGTGTCTTGTGCAAAAATATTGACGACTGAATATTTATGCATGAGAGGAATCCATGAATACGACAGAACTCGAGCGGGTCGCTCGCGAGATCCGATTGCGCGATCTCCAGGCGGTCTTTGAAGCGGGCGCCGGCCATATTGGCGGGGAAATGTCGGTCATCGACATTTTGACTGCCCTCTATTTTCGTGTGCTGAATGTTTGGCCCGATCAACCGAAGCACCCCGACCGCGACAGGTTCGTTCTTTCGAAGGGACATACTGCATGCGCGCTGTATGTGACGCTCGCAAAACGCGGCTTCATCCCGGAGGAAGAGATTTCCACCTTCTTGCAGCCGCATTCGAGGCTGAACGGGCATCCAAATTGCAACAAGGTTCCTGGCGTCGAGACGAATACCGGGCCGCTCGGCCACGGTCTTCCAGTCGCAATAGGAATGGCAAAAGCCGCCAAGCTCTCAGGCGCGAAATATCACACCTATGTCGTCACCGGCGACGGTGAGATGCAGGAGGGCTCCAACTGGGAAGCGATCATGGCAGCCGCGCAGTTCAAGCTCGATAACTTGACGCTGGTCATCGACCACAACAGGTTCCAGCAGGGCGCCGCCCTGGCGGAAACCAACGATCTCGCCCCGCTTCGTCCGAAGCTTGAAGCTTTCGATTGGGAGGTCACCGAGATCAATGGGAACAATATGAGCGAAGTCGTTTCAGCCCTCGAATACCGGGGATCGAGACCGCATTGCATCGTGGCCCACACCAACAAGGGCCATGGAATCTCGTTCATGCAAGACCGAGTCGACTGGCACCACAAGGTACCGAGCAAGGAACAATACGAAATCGCATTGGCAGAATTGTCGGAGGCACTGTAATGAACGCGCCAATAAACGCACCCAAGCTCTACGATTGCCGCGACGCATTCGCCACTACGCTTGAGCGGCTGGCAGCCGAAAACGAAACGATCGTTGCCGTCTGCAACGACTCCGTGGGCTCCTCCAAGCTCGGCGGCTTCAAGGCGAAGTTTGGAGAGCGCCTCGTAAATGTCGGCATCGCTGAGCAGAACATGGTGGGGGTTGCAGCAGGCCTCGCCAATGGCGGACGCCTTCCGTTCGTGTGCGCCGCCGCTCCGTTTCTAACGGGACGGTCGCTGGAGCAGATCAAGGCCGATATTTCGTATTCGAATGCCAACGTCAAGCTGGTCGGCATTTCTTCTGGAATGGCATATGGCGAACTCGGCCCGACCCATCACTCGATCGAGGACTTTGCCTGGACGCGGGTTCTGCCTAATCTTCCGGTCATTGCGCCTTGTGACCGCATCGAAACAGCTGCCGCGGTTGAGTGGGCCGCGGCCTACAACGGCCCGTGTTTCCTGCGTCTGTCTCGCGTAGGTGTGCCTGATCTCCTTCCGGAGGGTCACAAGTTCGAACTTGGCAAGGCAAACCTCCTTCGCCAGGGTTCCGACGTCACCCTTATCGCAAACGGCACTTTGACTCATCGAATCTTAAAGGCTGCCGAGATCCTCGCAGAACGCGGCATCAACGCCAGAGTACTCAACCTTGCAACGGTTCGTCCGATCGACGAGGAGGCTATCATCGCTGCGGCGAAGGAAACCGGAGCGATCGTCACAGCCGAAGAGCATTCGATCTTTGGCGGGCTCGGTTCCGCGGTAGCCGAAGTGGTGGTCGACAATGCTCCAGTCCCGATGAAACGTCTCGGAGTTCCCGGCGTCTACGCTCCGACCGGTTCTGCAGAGTTCCTGCTCGACGAATTCGGGATGGCGCCGTCCGCAATCGCCGACGCCGCGCAGTCGCTGATCAGGCGCAAGTAACTGGGATGACGTGATCAGCCCGGACGCTTTTTGTCGTCCCGGCTGCCATCTGATCTGGGGAGGATAGAATGCGGGCAATTCTGGCAATTGACCAGGGAACCACCAATTCAAAGGCAGTTCTGGTTTCCGAAAAGGGAGAAATTGTTGGCAGAGGTTCGGCTCCAGTCGGCATCACCTATCCGAAACCCGGCTGGGTCGAACAAGATCCACGCCGGCTCTACGCATCCGTCTGCGAGGCGATCGACGCCTGCCTGAACGCCACTCCCGACGTGGCTGTCGAGGCCGTGGCGATTTCCAACCAGCGCGAGTCAGTCACTGCCTGGGATGCCGAAACGGGAGAAGCACTTGGACCGGTGGTAAGTTGGCAGTGCCGTCGCACGGCACAGGATTGTGAACGTCTCATCGTCGAAGGCCATCTTCACCGTGTGCAGGCGCTCACAGGCCTGCCATTGGATCCGATGTTCCCGGGTTCGAAATTCCGATGGCTGCTCGACCGTATTCGGGCCGGGCGACCGGTGCGGCTGGGAACGGTCGACAGTTGGCTCGTCCACTGCCTGACAGGCGGGCGCCGGCATGTTTGCGACGCTTCGAATGCCGCCAGGAGCCAGTTGTTCGATCTCCGGGAGCAGAGATGGAGCGAGGAACTTGGCGAGATTTTCGGCGTGGATATCGCGCTCCTGCCCGAGGTACTCGACAGCTCTGCCGACTTCGGCAGGACGCAAGGGTTGCCAGGCGTGCCGGATGGAACTCCGATCATGGCCGTAATCGGAGACAGTCATGCTGCGCTGTTCGGTCATGGAGCATTCAAGCCGGGTGATGGCAAGGTGACCTTCGGAACCGGCTCTTCGGTGATGACGACGCTTCCGCGATTTATTCCCCCACGCAACGGCGTCACAACGACCGTCGCATGGCGTCTCCATGGAAAGCCGACTTTCGCTTTCGAAGGCAATATTCTCGTTTGCGCCGCCAGTCTCCCCTGGATGGCAGGCATTCTCGGCCTTTCGGACGTGGCGGCCCTTGTCGAACTTGCGGCGAGCGCCGAACCGGGCGGACCGGGCTTCGTGCCGGCATTCGTGGGACTGGGCGCACCTTATTGGAACTCCGACGCCCGTGCCCTGTTCTCCCAGATCAACTTCAATACGACACGTGCGCAAATGGCGCGCTCGGTAACCGACTCGATCGCTTTCCAGGTGCACGACGTGATCGCCGCCATGCGAGCACAAAGCGGCGGCGAGCTCGGGGCGCTCTATGTGGACGGCGGACCGAGCCAGAACCGCTTCCTGATGCAGTGTGTCTCGAACCTCATCGAGCATCCCGTGATCCAATGCGAAGCACCCGAGGCGTCGGCTTTGGGGGCCGCATATCTCGCGGGTCTCTCACTTGGCTTGTGGAGCGATCTTCAGGTTATCGCGGAGCTGCCCCGGAGCTCACATATCATCGACCCGGAACCCGTGGATCGAGCGGTGCTTCTGAATACCTGGAATGATGCACTTGCCCGCTCGACGGCACGCGAAACAACGGCTAATGATGAATAAAAATTCACCCCAGGATTAGCGATGACTCGCCTCAATGAACTCCGCCTCATCTCAAGGGTCGCCCAGATGTACCACTTGGAAGGGCGGCGACAGGCGGAGATCGCACAGCACCTTCGCCTGTCGCAGGCGACGGTGTCGCGCATGCTCAAGCGTGCCGAGGCTGAAGATATCGTGCGAACCAGCGTGACCCCTCCCGTTGGTACCTACAGCGAGCTTGAGAGCGCGCTTCGCGAGAAATATGATTTGCCGGAGGCGATCGTCGTCGAGTGCACGGAAGATCGGGACGGAGCCATCATGGCCCGCATCGGAGAGGCAGCGGCACATCTCCTGGAGGTGACGCTTGCGCCGGGGGAGATCATCGGCGTTTCGAGTTGGAGCCAGACCATTTTCAAGATGGTCGAGAACATTCATCCCCTGAAAAGCGCTCAGGCGAAATACGTCGTCCAAACCCTTGGCGGCATGGGCGATCCTTCAGTGCAGACGCATGCGACGCAGCTTACCACGCGGCTTGCTCGGCTGACCGGCGCTGAGCCGAAACTGCTCGCTGTGCAGGGCGTTACGACGTCCAGAGAGGCAAAATTTCTGATGCAGGCCGATCCATACGTTCGGGAGACGATGGACCTGTTCGGCAGCATAACGCTTGCGGTTGTCGGAATCGGAGCGGTCGAACCGTCCGAACTTCTCGCACGGTCAGGCAATATCTTTTCGTCTCGCGAACTGTCAGATCTCGCGGAAGCGGGAGCCGTCGGCGATATCTCGCTTCGCTTCTTCGATAAGAACGGCAAACCGGTCAAGACGCCCTTGGACGACCGGGTTATCGGCCTTCCACTCGAGGATCTTGAACGAGTGGACCGGGTCATTGCTCTTGCCGGCGGATCCAAAAAGACTGACGCGATTGCAGGCGCGCTCCGCGTGGGGGTCATCGACATGCTTGTTACGGACAAGTTTACCGCGCAGCGATTGATCAACTGACGAGGCAGGCTGTTGCCCACCTCAATGCGCTGTCCCATCGACGATCACATGATCGTATTCCATCGAGCATTTCTCGACCCGGGCCTCGACCCGGTAGATCTCCCGCAGCATCTCGGCGGTGACGACGTCGCGGGGGGTGCCGCAGGCGTGCATGCGGCCGTTGGCGATGACGAGGACCTTGTCGGCGAAGCGGAGCGCCTGGTTGAGGTCGTGGATGGCGATCAGCACGATCATGCCCTTGCTACGCGCCTGGCGGCGCATGAAATCGAGGACCTCGACCTGGCGGTGAAGATCGAGCGCGCTGGTCGGCTCGTCCATCAGCATGATCTCGGGCTCGCGTACCAGCGCCTGGGCGATCGAGACCAGCTGGCGCTGGCCGCCGGAAAGCGCGCCGAGATCGCGGAAGGCGATGGCGGTGATATCCAGCGCTTTCATGATCTCGTCGATGAAGCGCAGATCGCTGTCGCTGACGGCCCAGGACTGGCCCTGCTTGCGGGCCAGCAGGATGGATTCATAGACCGTCAGCACCGCGTTTGCCGAGGTATCCTGCGGCATGTAGCTGATGGCGTTTTTCGCCTTGGACCCTTCGACCACGATATGACCCGGCCCTTTGAGCAGACCGGTGATGCGCTTGAACAGCGTCGACTTGCCGGCAGCGTTCGGGCCGATCACCGCCACGACCTCACCTGATTTGATCACCGGCGTCGTCACGTCTTCGACGAAGAGCTTGCGGCCGTGATAGGCGCCGACCGATTGCAACTGAAGCGCTACCACGACCGGCTCCTGTTTGAGAGGATAAGCGAGAAGAAGAAGGGCACGCCGACCAGGGCGGTGATGATGCCGATCGGAAAGACGACGCCTGGGATGATCGACTTCGAAACGATCGAGGTCAGCGACAGCAGCAGCGCGCCCGACAGGACAGAGCCCGGCAGGAAGAAGCGCTGATCCTCGCCGAGGATCATGCGTGATATATGCGGCCCGACGAGGCCGACGAAACCGATCGTGCCGACAAAGCTGACGGGGACTGCGGCAAGCAGCGAGACCACAAGCATGGTCTCCAGCCGGATGCGGCGGACATTGACGCCGAAGCTCGCGGCCTTGTCCTCGCCAAGCCGGATCGCCGTCAGCGCCCAGGCGTTGCGGGCAAAGAGCGGCATTGCTGCCAGCAGCACGGTGAGCGTCACCCAGATCTTCGGCCAGGTGGCCTTGGTGAGGCTGCCCATCGTCCAGAAGACGACGGCCGACAGGGCCTGTTCGGAGGCGAGATATTGCAGGAAGGCGAGCAAGGCATTGAAGGTGAAAACCAGCGCGATGCCGAGCAACACCACCGTCTGCACCGAGACGCCGCGGGCCTGCGAGACGAAATGGATGAAGAGCGTGGCGATCAGCGCCATGATGAAGGCATTGACCGGCACCAGCAGGCCGGCTGCAACAGGCAGAAGCGGAACGCTGGTGACGATCGCCAGTGCGGCGCCAAAGCTTGCCGCCGCCGAAATGCCGAGCGTGAAGGGGCTGGCGAGCGGATTGGCGAGGATCGTCTGCATCTGTGCGCCGGCGACGGAGAGCGACGCTCCGACGACGATCGCCATTACGGCAACCGGCATGCGGATGCCCCAGACGACGGCCCGCACCTGATCCGAAACGGAGGAGGGGTCGAGAAGGGCGGACACGACTTCGGTAAGACTATAGCGGGCCGGGCCCCAGGCGAGATCGACGGCAAAGGACAAGCAGAGCGCTGCCGTCATGGCGGCTAGGATCAACAGCTTGCGCCGGGCAAGGGCGCGGTAGCGCTCCCTCCCGGCTTCGGCTTCGATCGATATGGCGGCGATCTCGGCCATTTCGGATTTACTTTCCCGCCTTGGCGTCGACCCAGTAACCCGGCTGGTAGGCGACCGGCAGGAATTTTTCGTGGAATTCCTTGAAGGTGGCATCCGGATCGAGATCGGCAAAGAGGTTGGGATGGAACCACTTGGCGAGCCGCTGCACGGCGACGAACTGGTAGGGGCTCGTATAGAACTGGTGCCAGATCGCATGGACATGGCCGCCGGCAACGGCCCTTGAGCCGGTGAAGGCAGGGTTTTCCATCAGCGTGTTCAGCGCCTTGCGGCTGTCGTCGAAGGTCGCGGCAGCATTCGGGCCGACATTCACGAAGTCCTTGGCGTTCTTGCTCTCGCTCCAGTTGGAGCCGGTGACGACGATGACGTCGGGATTGGAGGCGACGACCTGCTCGGCATTGATCGAGCCGGTATAGCCCGGAAGGAAATCGGAGCCGAGATTATGGCCGCCGGCCCAATCGACCATCAGGCCGAAATTATCGGGGCCGAAGGTGCCGCAGCATTCGACGAGGCCTGCGGCGCGATACATGAAGACATTGGGCTTCGGCGGATTGGCGACCTTCAGCTTGTCGGTGACGCGCGCCATCTGCTCTTTCCAGGAGCTCGCGACCGCTTCGGCGCGGTCCTCATGGCCGAAGATCTGGCCGAGGATCTTCAGGCTCGGCTCGGTGTTGGCGAGGATATGCTCGCGGAAATCGATATAGACGATCTTCACGCCGATGCCGTTCAGCATGTCTTCGAGCTTCACCTCATCGGCGGCCGTCTTGTTACCGATCGGCAGCAGCAGCACATCGGGATGAAGCTTGACGACCGTCTCGGTCTGCAGCGTTCCGTCGGTCAGGTTGCCCAGAAAGGGCAGGTCCTTGCCCTTCGGAAACTTCTCGACATAGGCGTTGAAGCCATCCTTGTCGGTGGTCCAGAGATCGTTGCGCCAGCCGACGATCTTGGCGAAGGGATCTTCCTTCTCGATCGGCGCGACCGCGTAGAGCATGCGGCCTTCCCCAAGGATCACACGCTCGACCGGCTTGTCGAAGGTCACTTCGCGGCCCGCGACATCCTTGACGGTGAAGGATTGCGCCCATGCCGAAAGCGGCATCAGGCCGGCAATCGCCGCTGCGGAGACTGCGAGTATTTTCACGAAATTCATCTGGAAATTCCCCCGAGGTCTGAATAATGTCCGCAGGCATAAGAAATATGACTTTATGAATCAAGTTCTATGTTTTAGAGCTTTTCCAAACTGATCCGATGCCGGGGTGCCTCAGATGAATTCCATGAACACGAACTATTCCATCCGCGACGAAATTCGCGACTTCTGGTCGGAACGGGCGGCGACCTTCGACCAGAGCGTCGGCCATGAAATCTTTTCGGAAGCGGAGCTGAAAGGCTGGCAGCGGCTGATCAGAAAACATCTGGGCGAGGGCCAAGGGCGCGCGGCGCTCGATCTCGCCTGCGGCACCGCCGTCATCTCGCATCTCATGCATGATGCCGGCTTTGCGGTCACCGGCCTCGACTGGTCGGATGCGATGCTGGCGCAGGCGCGTGCCAAGGCGAAGAAGCGCGGCACTGATATCCGCTTCATCTCCGGCGACGCAGAGAACACGTTGGAACCCAAGGATAGCTACGACGTCATCACCAACCGCCATCTCGTCTGGACGCTGGTCGACCCGGCTTCGGCCTTTAAGGAATGGTTCTCGGTATTGAAGCCGGGCGGCAAGGTGCTGATCCTCGACGGCAATATGGGCAAGGAAACCTGGGTCAAGGGCCTGCAGAAGCTGTGGACGAAGGTGACTGGCAAGCCGCCGGCGAGCCACATGTCGCCGGAGATGATGGCGCGGCACCAGAAGATCCGCTCACGCGTGCATTTCTCCAACCTGATGCCGGCCGAAGCCGTCGTCGATCTTCTGCGCCAAGCCGGTTTTGCCGATATTGTCGTCGACCGCAAACTCGCCGCCATCCATTGGGCGCAGGCGCGCAAGATGCCGTTTCTGCGCGGGCTGGAGCGCATGGTGCAGGACCGGTTTGCGATTTGTGCGCGGAAGCCTGGGTGATAGGTTGGCGGTGATGCTGCGGCTTGCTCCCTCTTCTCCCCAGCGGGGAGAAGATGCCCTCAGGGCAGATGAGGGGGTGAGCGGGCAAAGCCGCGAATGCGCTGAGCGCAAGCGAAGGGCAATGAAGGGTGTGCCGTGCGGCCCCCTCATCCGACCCTGCGGGCCACCTTCTCCCCGCTGGGGAGAAGACAAGAGGGAAACTGCCGCACCGTATCCCGGCCCTTCGCGGGGCTCAGGGCGTTCGAAGCTGCAATCGATTCACTGGATCGATTGCTCCCGCTTTGCGGGACCGCTTCTCACCCACCCGTAACACTCATATGCCTGGCGACGGCAGGACGATTATGCGTGCGGTCGATGATGAAGTCGTGGCCTTTGGGTTTGCGGGTGATGGCCTCGTCGATGGCAGCGTGGAGGAGGTCGTCGTCTTCGGTGGCGCGGAGTGCGGCGCGCAAGTCGGCGGCGTCGTTCTGGCCGAGGCACATGTAGAGCGTGCCGGTGCAGGTGAGGCGGACGCGGTTGCAGCTTTCGCAGAAATTATGGGTCATCGGTGTGATGAAGCCAAGGCGGCCGCCGGTTTCTTCGACCTTGACGTAACGCGCCGGGCCGCCGGTCTGGTAATCGATGTCAGCGAGGGTGAACTGGTCTTCGAGATCGGCGCGCAGCTTTGAAAGCGGCAGGTACTGGTCGGTGCGGTCTTCTTCGATCTCGCCCATCGGCATGGTTTCGATGACGGTCAGATCCATGCCGCGGCCATGGGCGAAGCGCAGAAGCTCCGGCATCTCGGCATCGTTGAAATCCTTCAGCGCCACGGCGTTGAGCTTGATCTTCAGCCCGGCTTTCTGAGCCGCGTCGATGCCTTCCATGACCTTGGCGAAATCACCCCAGCGGGTGATCTTGCGGAACTTGTCGGGGTCGAGCGTATCCAGCGAGACGTTGATCCGGCGCACGCCGCAATCATAGAGCTCCTCGGCGTGGCGGGAAAGCTGCGAGCCGTTGGTGGTCAGCGTCAATTCGTCGAGGCCGGAGCCGATCTTCTGGCCGAGCTGGCGCACCAGATACATGATGTTCTTGCGCACCAAGGGCTCGCCGCCGGTCAGCCTGATCTTGCTGACACCCTTGGCGATGAAGGCGGAACAGAGCCGGTCGAGCTCTTCCAGCGTCAAGAGATCCTTCTTTGGCAGGAAGGTCATATTCTCCGCCATGCAATAGGTGCAGCGGAAATCGCAGCGGTCGGTGACGGAGACACGGAGATAGGTGACCGCCCGCCCGAAGGGGTCGATCATCGGGTCCGCACCTGCCACCAGCGGCGATGCATTGCCTATCGTTCCAACTCTGGTGTTCACCTGTATCTCCGTAGTCTCATCAATGTGGGCATATGCTATTGTCGCGTCAAGGGAAACAGCCCGCGCGAGCATACCAATTTCAGCTTGCGCCGAAAAAGATCAGCGCCTACTCCTCGCATGAGAAGAGGACAAAATGATGAGCGATATCTGGCCGAGCGAACTTCGCGTCTCGAAAGACAGGCAGCGGCTAGTGGTGACCTTCAACGACGGCCAGAGCTTCGACCTGTCGGCCGAACTCTTGCGCGTGCTGTCGCCCTCGGCCGAGGTGCAGGGCCATGGGCCGGGGCAGAAGGTGACGGTGCCGGGCAAACGCAATGTCGCGATCATCTCGATGATGCCGACCGGCAATTACGCGGTCCGGATCGGCTTCGACGACATGCACGATACCGGCATCTACACCTGGACCTATCTGCGCGAGCTCGGCGAACGGGGCGCTGAGCTATTTTCCGCCTATGAGGACGAGCTCCGCGAAAAGGGCATGAACCGCGATACGGCGGAGAAGCCGCGCTGACGCTCGCGAGCGCGCCGCTATCAGTTTCAATAGACCCATAATTCCAGCCATCGGGGGCCATATGGCGAAAACGAACGGAAAGAACTGGCTCCGCGCCAAGGGCAGCGCCAGCAGCAACAAGGTGACCTTCCTCGAACTGTTCTTCGACCTGGTCTTCGTCTTTTCGATCTCGCAGCTCTCGCATGCGCTCGCTGCCCACTACACGCCGCTCGGTGCCGCCGAAGCGGCGCTGATGACCTTCGCCGTCTGGTGGGTGTGGATCTTCACGGCCTGGGTGACGAACTGGCTCGATCCGGACAAGATGCCGGTGCGCGGCATGCTGGTGGCGCTGATGATGCTCGGGCTGCTGCTGTCTGCCTCCATCCCCGAGGCTTTCGGCGACAAGGGCCTGCTGTTTGCCGGCGCCTATGTAGCGATGCAGGTCGGGCGCTCGCTGTTTACGACCTATGCGATGACGCGCGTCGACCGCGCCAATACGCTGAATTTCGTCCGCATCACAACCTGGCTCGCGGTATCGGGCGTCTTCTGGATCGCCGGCGGGCTGCTTGAGCATGAAGCCCGGCTGATCGCCTGGGCGATTGCGCTGGCGATCGAATATGCCGGGCCGGCCGCGGGCTTTGCCGTGCCGGGGCTCGGCCGCTCGACGGCGCGGGACTGGGACGTTTCCGGGGCGCATATGGCCGAACGCTGCGCGCTCTTCGTCATCATCTGTCTCGGCGAAGCGATCCTTGTTTCCGGCCGCACCTTTTCGGAGCTGCCGTTTTCGGGCCTGACCGGCGTCGTCTTCGTCACCGGTTTCGTCGGAACGGTCGCCATGTGGTGGCTCTATTTCCGCTTCGGTCACGGGCGCGCCGCCCACCGCATCGAGCATGATGAGACGCCGGGAAGCTTGGCGCGGCAGGCCTTCACCTATGGGCATATCCCTATCCTCGCCGGCATCATCGTCCATGCGGTGGCAGTTGAATTCATGTTCTCGCATCCGCACGAAACCGGAGATCTCGGCATCGCAGCCGCGGTGCTCGGCGGTTCCGGCCTGTTCCTGATCGGCAATCTCTGGTTCAAGGGCGCGACCAGCGGGCGGATGCCGCTCTCGCATCTTGCCGGCCTGGTGTTTTTGATCCTGCTTGCCTTTGTCGCGCCCTTCATCGAGGTCTATCTGATGGGCATTCTGGCGACGCTGGTGCTGATCGTCGTCGCCGCCTGGGAGTACCGCTCGCTGACCGGTACGGAGGCGGCGCCGACGCTGCATTGAACATCAGTCCTCGTCGCGCAGATCTTTCAGCAGCACGGTGATGATCCGCTCCATTGAATCGGCGGTCGCCATGCATTGCTCTATCGGCTCATCCGACAGCACGCGGTCGATGAGGCCGGTCTGGATGGCCATGGCTTCCTCACTCAGCTTTCGACCCTCTGGCGTCAAATAGAGGCGCAGCACGCGCTTGTCGCGCTCGTCATCGCGGCGAAGAAGCAGACCGCGCTTCTCCATCTGCGGCAGCAGCATGCTCATGTTGGAGCGGCCGACCAGGAGTTTGCGCGCCAGCTCCTGCTGCGAGATTCCTTCGAAACGATAGAGATTGACCAGGATATCGAGGTGCGGCGGCTTGATGTCGAGATCGGCAAGCGAGCGGGCAAGAGATTGTTGCATCAGCTGGCAAGCGCGAGCCACCGCGATCCAGCTGCGAAAACGCGGATGATCCCAGGGAAGGGATTGATTTTTGTTCATCGTTGTACTTTATTGTTCAGTGTTGAACAGTCTTTTGGAATCTCACTATGGCAAACTTTGCGCTTGACGTCACCCGCCTCGGGTTTTTGCTGCTGCAGGGGGTTTCGCCTGATCTGGCGGGGAGGGCAGCGTTCCGCTTATTCTGCCGGACGCCATTGGCAAAGCCGAAGGGAGCAAAGGCGAGGGCGGCGCATGCAGCGGGTGCGGTCCGGCTTGCCGGTGCCGAACGTTTTACCCTCCGGCTCGCCGGCGGGCGTCAAGCGCATGCCTATCGGCTGAACGGCGGGGCGAGGGGCAAACGCAAGCGCTATCTGGTGACGCATGGCTGGGGATCGAGCGCGGCATATATGGCCGAACTCGTCTCGATGCTTTCGGCAACGGGCGCGGAGGTCGTGGCGCTCGATTTTCCCGGCCACGGCCGTTCCGGCGGGCGCTTCCTGCATATGGGGCTTGCGGTCGAGACGATCGCGGCGGCCGAGGAGCGCTTCGGCGCATTCGATGCGGCGATCGGCCATTCGTTTGGCGGTGCTGCACTGATGGTCTCGGCGGCGGGCCTGCTGCCTGGCGTGGCGCCTGTCACCACGGAGAGACTGGTGCTGATCGGCGCGCCGAGCGAGATGGGCTGCCTGTTTACCGATTTCGGCCGGATGGTCGATCTTCGCCCTGCAGCGCAAGCGGCGCTGGAGAATGAGGTGCATCGCGTCACCGGACGGAGACTTGAGGATTTCGACGCCGGCGCGGCGGCGGGCGTCATCGGCCGGCCGGTGCTCGTCATCCATGCCGAAGATGATAAGGAGGTGTCGTCTCTCCATGCCAGGCGCTATGGCGCAGCGGGGAAGGGCGTTCAGCTGTTCTGGGCGAACGGTTTCGGCCACCGGCGCATCATCGGCGCCGAGCCGGTTCTTGCCGCGATCGCGGCGTTTCTCGACGGCGATCGGGGCGTGGGTGAAGTGCCTGATGAAAGCATCAAAAAAGATGCGGAGATCATTCCGTTTTTTGAGCTTCCGGCAAGGCGCGCGGCATTGTAGCGTCCGTCGCGAAGATCAAGCCGCGGCGGGACGCCTCATGAAAATCATCAGCAGCATCGAAGAGCTCAACACGATCTACGGCGCCGGATTTTCGCCGGCCTCCGTCACCAAGGTGACGAAGAAATTGACCCCGCTCTATCGGGAGATGATCGAGATCTCGCCATTTGCGGCGCTTGCGACCGTCGGGCCGGAAGGGCTCGATTGTTCACCGCGCGGCGATCTTGGCGGCGTGGTGCGCGTCGCCGACGACGAGACGCTGCATCTGCCGGATTGGCGCGGCAACAACCGGGTCGATTCGCTGTCCAACATTGTGCGCGATCCAAGACTGGCGCTGATGTTCCTGATTCCCGGCTCGAACACGACGATGCGCATCAACGGCCGCGGCGTCGTTTCCGACGATGAGGCGCTGCTTTCGAGCTTCGAGATGGACGGCAAGCATCCGCGTACCGTCGTCGTGATTTCGATCGACGAGGTCTATTTCCAATGCGCGCGCGCCGTGATGCGAGCCGAGCTCTGGAATGGAGAACACTTCGCCGATCCGGCAAAGCTGCCGACGCCCGGGCAGCTGCTGAAGGCCGCAACCGGCGATTTCGACCAGGAAACCTACGATCGGGAGTGGCCGGGGCGGGCGGCGAAGACGATGTGGTAAAACATCATATCCGTGGAGGCCGGCTTTTTACTCGGCGCCGCGAGCGGCGAACTCGCTCGTTCCCTCAGGCTCCTGACGGAATAAGGCGCTGCCACATACCTCTTCTCCCCAACGGGGAGAAGTGCCGGAGCGATAGCGAGGCGATGAGGGGGTGAGCGACGACAGGAGCGAATGCGCTGAGCGCAAGCGAAGGGCAATCATGAAGGATGTGCCGTGCGGCCCCCTCATCCGCCCTACGGGCACCTTCTCCCCGCTGGGGAGAAGAGGGAGCAAGCGGCGCGAACCGGATAGCAGCTTGTCGCCGTCACTACCTGTGACAGCGTGCGCGCTGGATTACCGTCACGTCTTGTAGATCAGCCAGCTCTTGGTGAAATCCTTTTGCATGCCATCCTGATAGAGGATGGTGCAGTTGCGGCCGGCATTCTTGGCGCCGTAGAGAGCGATGTCGGTCTTGCTGTAGAGTTCGCCGGCATCCTCGGCATTGGAGGCCATGCAGATGCCGATCGAGACGGTGACCGGGCCGTAATTTACCCGCGTGCGGGAATTCTTGAAAGGGGTTGCCTCCAGCGTGCGGCGGATGCGCTCGGCGATCGCGGTCACCTCTTCAGGCGTGTTGCCGTCGACGATGAGGGCGAATTCCTCGCCGCCGGTGCGGGCGACGAAGATGTCGCGCCGGACATTGCTGCGGATGACGGAGGCGACGGTGGCGAGCACCTTGTCACCGACCGGATGGCCGTAGGTGTCGTTGATCTTCTTGAAATTGTCGATGTCGCAGAGCAGCAGCGCCGTTACCGGCCGCATGCCGGGATTGTTGAAGACAGCGGCGAGGCGGTCATCGAAAGCGCGCCGGTTGGAAAGGCGTGTCAGCGAGTCGGTGTTGGCGATGCGCTTGTATTCGTCGAGTTCCTTACGGACCTGATCCATCTCCTGAGAGCGCTGGATGACGTCCTCGACGGTGCGTTCGCCATGCGCCATGGTATCGCCGGTCGCCTGGCTGAGAAGATCAATGGCGTTTTCGATCAGTTCAACGCTGGCATTGCTCTTCGAGGTGATGCGCTTCTGGGTCTCGCCGAGCAGCCTGGTGTAGCTTTCGAGCGAGCTCTGCTCCTGCCGGAGAATGCGCAACAGGCCGTCGAGTTCGCCTGATATGCGCGTATGGGCATCGTCGAAGACACGGGCCGGGCTGTGGGTGAAGTGCTGCGCGCCGAGCGCATCGAGTTCGGCCTGGGTCACCTGGCCGCCGAGGGCCGCGAGCTCGCGGGTAAGGGCCGGATTAGAGCCGATATAGGCCTCGTAGAAGAGTTGGTAATTGCGCGGTATCGGCGCGACGCCCATGGAGCGCATGGCATAGGTGATCTGACCCGCAACGTCGGGAATCTGCACCTTGGGCGCGACAGCCGTATTCATCCGGCGAACTCCTCATATATTCAAAGGCAATATTCTATTTGTTAGCTTAAATTTGTTGGGAAAAGATTAAAGCGATATATACCAAGGATTACATACGACAAATGCCCCATGGGGCAATACTTCGATCAGACCTATGATTCTTCACGGAAAAACGTATCTTTAGCGGGACAGTGCATACTCGTTGAGCGGGAGCGGTGTCTGAAAAACTTACAGTTCTTCTCTTCCGGAGACCGTATTCATCTTGTCGACAGCTGATTTTGTCCGTTTCGTATTGCAGTGCCGGTATTTTGGAGTGATATTTCTTGGCGGCACAAACCCGATCGTAGCCTGCAAGCCAGGGCGTGAGATCGTGGAAACCTCCCGTCATATTTCTTTCGCCATCCTCGCATTCACCGTCCTCGCCGCCGGCACCTTGCTGCTGGAGCACACCGGCTTCTTCGCCGGCGCTTTCCGCACGGAGATCCTGGCAAGGGTCGATGCCGGGGATGTGGTGAGCGTGGGCGAGGCGGTGACAGCGCGGAATGTCGCCGCGTCGGATAAGGCGTCGGCACGGTAGAACGGGCGGCAACGCAGCCTGCCCATCACCCCAAATTCAGTTCCTGGAAGAAATCATTGCCCTTGTCGTCGATGACGATGAAGGCGGGGAAGTCCTCGACTTCGATTTTCCAGACCGCTTCCATGCCGAGTTCGGGATATTCGAATACTTCGACCTTGCGGATACAGTCCTGGGCAAGACGGGCGGCAGGGCCGCCGATCGAGCCGAGATAGAAGCCGCCGTGTTTCTTGCAGGCTTCGCGTACGGCGCGCGACCGATTGCCCTTGGCGAGCATCACCATCGAGCCGCCGAAAGACTGGAACTGATCGACGTAACTGTCCATGCGACCGGCCGTCGTCGGGCCGAAGGAGCCGGAGGCGTAGCCGACAGGCGTCTTGGCGGGGCCGGCATAATAGACCGGGTGGTTTTTCAGGTAATCGGGCATGCCTTCGCCCTTTTCCAGCCGCTCGCGGATCTTGGCGTGGGCTAGGTCGCGGGCGACGATGATGGTGCCGGTCAAGGAGAGGCGCGTCTTGACGGGATGCCTGGAGAGTTCGGCGAGAACCTCGGCCATCGGCCGGTTGAGGTCAATGCGCACCGTCGATTCCGACAGTTTCGCCTCGTCGATCTCGGGCATGTATTTCGACGGATCGGTTTCGAGCTGCTCGACGAAGATGCCATCTCGGGTGATCCGGCCCTTGGCCTGACGGTCGGCGGAACAGGAGACGCCGAGGCCGATCGGCAGCGAGGCGCCGTGGCGAGGCAGGCGGATGACACGGACGTCATGACAGAAATATTTGCCGCCGAACTGGGCGCCGACGCCCATCTGCTGGGTCAGCTTGTGGATTTCCTTCTCCATCTCGATGTCGCGGAAGGCGTGGCCGCTCTCGGAACCTTCGGTCGGCAGCTCGTCGAGATAGCGGGTGGAGGCGAGCTTGACGGTCTTCAGGTTCATCTCGGCCGAGGTGCCGCCGATGACGATCGCCAGATGGTAGGGAGGACAGGCTGCCGTCCCTAACGTCAGGATCTTCTCCTTAAGGAAGTCGATCATCCGGTCATGGGTCAAAAGCGAGGGCGTGCCCTGGTAAAGGAAGGTCTTGTTGGCCGAGCCGCCGCCCTTGGCAACGAAGAGGAATTCGTAGGCGTCGGTGCCTTCCTCGTAGATGTCGATCTGGGCCGGCAGATTGTTTCTGGTATTCCTCTCCTCGAACATTTTGACCGGCGCGAGCTGCGAGTAACGCAGGTTCTTCTTCTCGTAGGCGTCCATGACGCCGCGGGCCAGCGCTGCACTATCCTCGCCCTCGGTCCAGACCCTGCGGCCTTTCTTGCCCATGATGATCGCCGTGCCGGTATCCTGGCACATGGGCAGCACGCCGCCGGCGGCGATATTGGCGTTCTTCAAGAGATCGTAGGCGACGAAACGGTCATTATCGGTCGCTTCGGGATCGTCGAGGATCGAGGCGAGCTGCTTCAAATGGCCGGGGCGCAGCAGGTGGTTGATGTCGGCAAAGGCGGTTTCGGCCAGCAGGCGGATCCCCTCCGGCTCGACGGTCAGGATCTCCTGGCCCTTGAACGTGTCGACCGAGACATGGTCGCCGCTGATCTTGCGATAGGGGGTGGTATCCTTGCCGAGGGGGAAGAGATCGTCAGCCATCGAAGTGACCTTTCTGGTAGGGCGTCGCTAGATTGGAACCGGTCTAAATCTGCCGCGGGGCAAAAGCAATCAGGGTGCGCCGGAGTCTGGCAGGTTAAGCCATGGTCGCGCGTGCTACATCACGCGCAGTGGGTGAGGCTAGCGTAATAGCCTCGACAAAGGCGACTCCAGGTTGCCTTCGGTTCGAGGCCAGTTCATATTCCCGGCAGCGTTAACTTGCCGGGGCTTCCAATGACAAACGCAAAGCCAACTGCTGTCGACGACCTTCTCGTTTTTTTCGAAGACAATTGGATCCGTGGGAATCTGCTGCGCCTCTCCAGCGATCCCGAGGGAGCGGACATGTATGTTCGCTTCGTCAATGGCGTGCGTATCGACGCCAAACATGGGCCTGACCACGAAACGATCATAAGGGGCGAATACGGAACCTTCAAACTGAAACCTGACGGTCACTTCGAGTACGAGTTGGACTACACGCTCGACGTCGTGAAAAATCTAACGAAATACGATCAGCTCATCGAGAAGTTGAGCTTCAAGATGTCCGATGGCTCAGGGGGCACGGACCTCGGCGTGCTGACCCTTGCGATCGACGGCGTCAACGAAGGCGAAAAATACCACGAGGTCCTGGATTTCGACGATTTGGGCGTCACATCGAGGGCCGATAATTTCTCTCTGCCTGATTATCGCAACTTTGCGCTCTCGGTGAATGGAAGCCACGAGGTGACGCTTCTGAACGGGTATGTCTATGATACCATCCCGGGTGTCGACGCCATCACCGAGGACGGTTTCAGCGATACCGTTCTATCGCCAGGTTCTGCGCCCGTAAGCTTGAAAATGCTCGATGGCGGGGAATTCACCTTTCAGAGCGTTTCGATTGCCGAATTGTCGGCAGCGCCCTTTCACCTGACGCTCACCGCGCTGAACGACGGCCAGATCGTCTATCAGCAGGAGCTCGAGGTCATCGGCCCCACTCTCGAAGTCAATCTCGAAGACATCGAAGAAATCCGTTTCGACTTCATGGGCAATTCCGTCGTGATGGACAATTTTTCGCTGTTTGCCTTGCTATAGGCTGGAGGGAGTCGAGGCGTTGCGGCATCCCCTTCTCCCCGCGAGCGGGGTCCGAAGGACGGGTCGAGACCTGTGGCTCGACCCCGGTTGGTGGCGGCAGCCGGATGAGGGGCTGTGGCCTATGCGACCTTCCTACTTCGGCCCGATCATCGTTTCCGGGCGCACGATCTCGTCGTACTCTTCCGAGGTCACCAAGCCGCTGGCGAGGGCCTCTTCCTTTAGCGTCGTGCCGTTCTTATGCGCTGTTTTGGCGATCTTGGCGGCTGCGTCGTAGCCGATCTTTGGGGCGAGGGCGGTCACCAGCATCAGCGAGCGTTCGAGGCCGGCCTTGATATTGTCCTCGCGCGCCTCGATGCCGACGACGCAATTGTCGGTGAAGGAGACGGCGGCGTCGGCGAGCAGTTGCACCGACTGCAGGAAATTATAGGCCATCATCGGATTGTAGACGTTGAGTTCGAAATGGCCCTGGCTGTCGGCGAAGGTCAGAGCCGCGTTGTTGCCGAAGATGTGGATGCAGACCTGGGTAAGCGCCTCGCACTGGGTCGGATTGACCTTGCCGGGCATGATCGAAGAGCCGGGCTCGTTTTCCGGCAGCGCAAGCTCGCCGAGGCCGGCGCGGGGGCCGGAACCGAGCAGGCGGATATCGTTGGCAATCTTGAAGAGGGCGGCGGCTGCCGCATTGATGGCGCCGTGGGAAAAGACCATGCTGTCATGCGAGGCGAGCGCCTCGAACTTGTTCGGCGCGGTGACGAAAGGCATGCCTGTGATGGCGGCGATCTCTTCGGCAACCTTTTCGGCAAAGCCCACAGGCGCGTTGAGGCCGGTGCCGACGGCAGTACCGCCCTGGGCGAGCTCGCAAAGGCCGGGCAGGGTCAATTCGATGCGCTTGATGGCGGAGCCGACCTGGGCTGCATAACCCGAAAATTCCTGGCCGAGCGTCAGCGGCGTCGCATCCTGGGTGTGGGTGCGGCCGATCTTGATGATGTGGCTGAATTCGGTGACCTTCATGTCGAGGGCGGCATGCAGGTGCTTCAGGGCCGGCAGCAGGTGATGGGCGATCTGCTCGGCACAGGCGATGTGCATGGCCGTCGGATAGGTGTCGTTCGACGACTGGCTCATGTTGACGTGATCGTTCGGATGCACCGGCTTTTTGGAACCCATGACGCCGCCGAGCATTTCTATCGCACGATTGGAGATCACCTCGTTGGCATTCATATTGGACTGCGTGCCTGAACCGGTCTGCCAGACGACCAGCGGAAAGTGGTCGTTCAGCTTGCCGTCGATCACCTCCTGGGCGGCGTCGACGATCGCTTTGGCGAGGGCAGGATCGAGCTGGTCGAGCGACATGTTGACGCGGGCGGCGGCCTGCTTGACGATGCCGAGCGCGCGCACGATCGACAGCGGCTGCTTTTCCCAGCCGATCTTGAAATTGCCGAGTGAACGCTCGGCCTGGGCGCCCCAATATCGGTCGGCGGCGACCTCGATCGGGCCAAAAGTATCGGTTTCGGTGCGGGTTGCGGTCATCTGCCTTGCCTTCCCTTTACATGCTGTTTTCGGGCATTTTCAAAAGATGAGGTCTTATAGGTTGGAAAGTCCGACAAGAAAACTGGACGCCGCGCGAAATATTGAAATCGGCAGTCATGTTTGCGCTGGCTTTTCGGCGTGCCTTTTAGGCCACTTTGGAAATTTTATGCGTCCGGGCGTTTTCGCCGGACTGGTCTGGCGGCGAAAATTCGGTAAAAAATTAACTAATAATTTCATAATTTTGTGTGAACTGCTGGGCGGCGCCGTGCAGGATCTCCGTCACACAAAATTGAGTCCGCCGGCGCTGGCGGCGCAGGCCGGTTTCTGATCAATGAGGCCCCTACGCTGCTTGAGTTTCGCGGGATTTGAGCTTGAGCCTTGCGCTCGTGACAAGAACAGCATGACCGGACTGGAAGATATATGACGTTCGTTTTGAAAAGCGCGGCATCCGCATTGGCACTTTCCTGCGGCGTGGCAATGATGAGTGCCGCACCCGCGCATGCTTATACACTGATGGACATGCTGCGCGGCGACAGGCAGCGGACGCAGAGCACCATCTTCATGGACCAGATGCCGCCCGGCCGTCTGGGCCAGCGCGGCGGCTCGCTCGGCGGGCTCGATCCGGAAGCGCCGCTGCCGAAGGTGAGCGGTCCGCGTTATTATACCTATAAAACCGAGACGCTGCAGTTCGTCGATACCGGCAGGTTTGCCGATCCGGTGGTCACCGGCGCGGTTGCCGATGTTTCGGGCAGCGGTGACGCCAGCGCCGAACCCGCTGTGCAGCGTCGTTTCCTGGCGCAGGCCAAGGTGCGCGCCAATGCCGACGTCGCAAAGGCGCTCGAAGCCTATTACGGCGACAGCCGCAATCCGCTCGTCTGGGTCGAGGGCAACCAGATCAACGATCGTGCCAAGTCGGCGATGCTGGTCCTTGCCGATGCGGCCTTCGTTGGCCTCGACCCGGCGGATTACGCCGTCCAGACGCCTGATATCGACCCGGCCAATCCCGATCCCGCCTTCCGCGACCGGGCGCTGACACAGTTCGAGCTCGATCTCTCCGCCAAGGTGCTCGCCTTCGTGCAGGACACGGTGCGCGGCCGCATCGATCCGAACAAGATCTCCGGCTATCACGACTTCCAGCGCAAGGTGGTTAACCTGGCCCCGGTGCTGAAGCTTGCCCGCATGAGCCCCGATGTCGGCGCCTACATCGGCAGCCGCTCGCCCGATAGTCCGCAATTCCAGGCGCTGAAGGCGGAGCTTGCCAAGCTTCGGGCTGCCGACGGCGGCAATGAGGAGCGAATCCTCGTTTCGCTCGACAGGCTGCTGAGGCCTGGCGACAGCTCGCCGGAGATCGCCAATATCGTCAAGGCGATCGGCAAGCACGGTTCCGAAACGCTGAAGACCGATCATGCGGCAACGCTTGCTGCTTACGCCGGCAGCATCGACTATTCGCCCGACATCGTTTCGCTGGTCGAGGATTTCCAGAAAGAGCGCGGGCTGAAGCCCGATGGCGTCATCGGCCAGGCGACCGTGCGCGCCATGACCGGCGGCGATACCAATGCCTCGAAGATCGACAAGCTCGTCGTTGCCATGGAGCAGGCGCGCTGGCTGCCGGAGGATCTCGGTTCCCGCTACGTCATGATCAACCAGCCGGCCTACATGGTCTACTACCACAATGACGGCAAGGAACAGCTGTCGATGCGCGTGGTGGTCGGCGGCAAGAACAACCAGACCTATTTCTTCGACGACGAAATCGAGACGGTCGAGTTCAACCCGTTCTGGGGCGTGCCGCAGTCGATCATCATCAACGAGATGCTGCCGAAGCTGCGCTCGGATCCGAACTATCTCGACCAGCTCGGTTATGAGGTCGAAGTGAACGGCCACGCCGTCGCCTCGTCGAGCGTCGACTGGTACGGCTCGACCAACAATGTTTCGGTGCGCCAGCCGCCAAGCAGCGACAATGCGCTCGGCGAACTGAAGATCCTGTTCCCGAACAGCCACGCGATCTACATGCACGACACGCCGTCGAAGAGCTTCTTCAAGCGCGACATGCGGGCGCTGAGCCACGGTTGCGTACGCCTTGCCGATCCGCGGGCGATGGCGGCCGCCGTGCTCGGCACGACGGTCGACGACGTCGCCAAGCAGATCGCCAGCGGGCAGAACCATGCGGTCCGCGTGCCGCAGAAGATCCCGGTCTACGTCTCCTACTTCACCGCCTGGCCGAACAAGGACGGCGTGGTGGAATATTTCGACGACGTCTACGGCCGCGACGCTTATGTCGATAAGGCTTTCGATGCGACGAGCAAGGCGCGTGGGGCGCAGATCTGATAATCAGCTCTGATTAGTGATGCTCGCGGGCGGTCTTTGGGCCGCCCGTTTTTGTTTTTTACCGCGCGCACGGAATGGAACAAGGTGGAGAGGGCTTGCCGCGTGGTACCCCCCTCTGCCCTGCCGGGCATCTCCCCCACAAGGGGGGAGATCGGCAAGCGGCACGACCTTCCGGCCCATGCTTCGCTTTGCCGGTTGCGACGATGACTGTTTGGGGAAGCCATTGCGCCCAGCCAATCTCCCCACCTGTGGGGGAGATGCCCGGCAGGGCAGAGGGGGGTGTCACACCGATCGCCAGCAGAAAGAGGGAACGGCTCCGCCTCAGACGGCAACCTTCTCCGCATATTCCCGCAACAGCGTTTCCACCATCTCCGGCGTCAACTCATCGAAATGGGTGATGATAACATCCGGATCGAGGCTTGAAACCGGCACGTCGGAATAACCGAAAGGCACGGCGATCGACGGTACGCCGGCGTTTCTCGCCACAGCGATGTCGTTGACGCTGTCGCCGATCATCACCGTGCGGGTGATGTCGCCGCCGGCGCGTTCGACGGTGCCGGTGAGGTGGCGGGCGTCGGGCTTGCGGAATTCGAAGCTGTCGCCGCCGGTGATGGCGTCGAAATATCGGGTGAGATCGAGCTTGCCGAGCAGGCCGAGCGCGAGGCTTTCCATCTTGTTGGTGCAGACGGCGAGGGGGTAACCCTGAGATTTCAGCCGGTCCATCGCTGCGACCAGACCGGGATAGGGTTCGGTCCGACCGGGCATGTTGCCGGCATAATGGGCGACGAAACGCTCGACCAGCGGCGGCAAGGCGTCGCTTTCGAGCGGATGGCCGCGCAGCCGGCAGGCGCGCTCGATCATCACGCGCGCGCCCTGGCCGACGAGATGGGTGAGGTCGTCGTAGCTGACCGGTTCGAGGTCAAGGGCCGCGATCGTATGGTTCAGGCTCTCGACCAGGTCCACGTGGGTATCGAGAAGGGTGCCGTCGAGATCGAAGACGACAAGCGCCGGGCGAGCGGGAACAGGGGTCAAGGGCATGTCTCTTTGAGCGATGGTCGTCTTGAGGAGCGAGGGATCGTCCTAGGGAACGATGGATCGTCCCTGAGGTAGGCGATCGTGCGGCGGAAAGCAATGTCCGGCGATGGTCGGGAAGGCTGCAGGCCTCTGTTTCGGCTTTTCATTTTCCGTGATGATTTTGACTTTCGTTTGCCAGGCGAGCCGTGTAAACAGCACATCCAACGCAATATCAGGAGCTGGCGGCGCATGGATGCCCGCGAAATGAAGATCAAGGCCGCCGAGGCCGCACTCGCCCATGTCGAAAGCGGGATGCGTCTCGGGATCGGCACCGGCAGCACGGCGGAAGAATTCGTTCGCCTGCTGGCGGAGAAGGTCGCGGGCGGCTTCAGGGTCGAAGGCGTTCCGACGTCCGAACGAACCGCGCGGCTCTGTGTCGAACTCGGCGTGCCGCTGAAGTCGCTCGACGAACTGCCGGCACTCGACCTGACGATCGATGGCGCCGACGAGGTCGATCAGGCGCTCAGGCTGATCAAGGGCGGCGGCGGCGCGCTGTTGCGCGAAAAGATCGTCGCGGCCGCCTCCGAGCGAATGATCGTCATTGCCGACGAGAGCAAGTTGGTGGAAACGCTCGGCACCTTCGCGCTGCCGATCGAGGTCAATCCATTCGGGCTCGTTTCGACGCGGATCGCGATCGAAAAGGTCGCAGCCCGGCTCGGTCTTTCCGGTGAACTCGATCTGCGCCAGTCGGGTGACGGAGAGTTTACCACGGATGGCGGCCATCACATCATCGATGCATCTTTTGGCCGCATTCCTGATGCAGAGGCGCTTTCGAGCGAGCTGAATTCCATACCCGGCGTCGTTGAACACGGGCTCTTTATCAATATGGCGGCACTTGCGATCATTGCCGGTCCTGCGGGTGCGCGCACGCTGCAGGCAAACAGATAACAGGAGCATATACTCATGATGAACATTGCAGGTCTTGGCCGTCTCGCCGCTGCGACCGTCGTTCTTTCCGGGCTTGCCTTCGGCTCCGCCGTCAAGGCGCAGGAGGTCTCCGAGGAGCAGCTGAAGGCGTCTCGCGCGGCGATCGACGCCATCGGCGCCACCGCGCAGTTCGACAACATCCTGCCCGGTCTCGCCGAGCGCCTGAAGGCCGGGCTGATTCAGGATTCGCCCAACTACCAGGACATCATTTCGTCGACGGTCGACGCGCAGGCGCTGGCGCTGGCGCCGCGCCGCGGCGATCTGGAAAAGGAGGCGGCACTCACCTATGCCAAGACCTTCACCGTCGAGGAGCTGAAGGCGATCGCCGACTTCTATAATTCCGACGTCGGCAAGAAGCTGCTGCGCGATGGCCCGGTCGCCTCGCGCGAGACGGCGAAGGCTGCCGATATCTGGGCGCAGGGCATTTCCCGCGACCTGGAAAAGCAGAGCAACGCCGAGCTTTCCAAGGTCATCAAGGCGCCGCCACCGGCAACCGACAGCCCGACCGCTCCGGCTCCGGCACCGGCTGCCCAGCAATAAGGCCTGCCCCCTCAAATTTGCGAAAGCCCGGCATCGTCCGGGCTTTTTTGCTATGATGAGGCAAATGCCGTTGGCGAGGCTTCAGGTGACTGCAGACATGTCCGATCATGATAAGGCCGTCCGAGTGCGGATATCCGGCAAGGTCCAGGGTGTCGGTTTTCGCATGTGGACGCGCGACGAGGCGGTGCGGCTCGGTTTGACGGGCTGGGTTCGCAATGAAGAGGACGGGGCGGTCGTCGCAGTGATCGCAGGACCCGACACCGCCATCACGACAATGATCGAGCGTTTCAGGCGCGGGCCTTTGGGGGCGTCGGTTTCGGGCGTCGAGACGGAAGCAACCCAGCTTGAGAAGAAGCCGTCGGAATTCCGCATTAGCCGCTGACAGCAGCAATCGCTAGGCAGATTCAATTGCCAACGCATATGCGCCGCAACTCAGCCCCTATGGGTTCGGGTTCTTTGCAAGTTGCCACACACCCTCCTCATCCGGCTCCACGCGCTTGTTGCCGCGATAGAAGATCGGCAGTCTCGTCTTCTTGTCGATCGAAAAGCGGCTCGGCGTGTATTTTTCATTCTCGTGGCCCTGAATGGCGAGGCCGAGCGCTTCCTTGAATTTGCCAGCCTTGCACAGGTTGGTGAAGAGAGTTTGATCCATCTTTTGCTCCGCCATTCTTTTCCATCCCACGGATTGCCTGCCAGCCTCGGCCGACCGGGTCAACCGTAAACGGTGACTGGTCAACCGGAATGAAGATTCGACGATGGGAACCGGATGACGCAGGAGCGGGCTTTTGTTTTCATGACGATCGCCCCTATATCAGCAACATCCTTCCTGCGATTCCCTTCCGGAGCTCCTCATGTCTTCCTACGACTACGACCTCTTCGTCATCGGCGGCGGTTCCGGAGGCGTGCGCGGCGCCCGTGTCGCCGCCTCGCTCGGCAAGAAGGTGGCGATCGCCGAGGAGTATCGCTACGGCGGCACCTGCGTCATCCGCGGCTGCGTGCCGAAGAAGCTCTTCGTTTACGCTTCGCAGTTCCATGAGCATTTCGAGGATGCGGCGGGCTTCGGCTGGACGGTCGGCGAAAGCAGCTTCGACTGGAAGAAGCTGGTGGCAGCCAAGGATGTCGAAATCGCCCGGCTTGAAGGTCTCTACAAGAAGGGGCTCGCCGGCGCCAATGCCGAGATCCTGGAAACGCGCGCGGAACTCGTCGATGCCCATACCGTCCGGCTGCTGAAGACCGGACATACGGTGACGGCGAAGACGATCCTGATCGCCACCGGCGGTCGTCCGAACCCGCACGCAGCCCTTCCCGGTCATGAGCTCTGCGTCTCTTCCAACGAGGCCTTTCATCTCGAAGAGCTGCCGAAATCGATCGTGATATCAGGCGGCGGCTATATCGCCGTCGAATTCGCCAATATCTTCCATGGGCTCGGAGTCGAGACGACGCTGATCTATCGCGGCGCCGAGATCCTGTCGCGCTTCGACGAGGATCTGAGGCGCGGGCTGCACGAGGCGATGGCCGCAAAGGGCATCCGCATCCTCTGCCACGATACGCTGCAGAAGGTTTCGAAAGGCGAGGACGGGCTCATTCTGGAGACGCTGAACAACGGCACGCTGCAAGCCGGCGTGGTCATGCTGGCGCTCGGGCGCGATCCGAACACCGAAGGCCTCGGCCTCGAGGCGGCCGGCGTCGCCGTCGACGAGCGCGGCGCCGTTATCGTCGATGAATATTCGCGCACCAATGTCGAGAACATCTACGCGCTCGGCGATGTCACCAATCGGGTACAGCTGACACCGGTGGCGATCCACGAGGCGATGTGCTTCATCGAGACCGAGTACAAGAACAATCCGACCCGGCCGGACTACGAGCTGATCCCGACCGCTGTCTTCTCGCAGCCGGAGATCGGCACCGTCGGCCTTTCGGAAGAGGAGGCGGGCAAGCGTTATTCCGAACTCGAGGTTTACCGCGCCCAGTTCCGGCCGCTGAAGGCCACGCTGTCCGGGCGGGCCGAGCGAATGATCATGAAGCTGATCGTCGATGTGGCGAGCCGCAAGGTGGTCGGCGCCCATATCCTCGGCCACGATGCCGGCGAGATGGCGCAGTTGCTCGGCATCACGCTGAAGGCCGGCTGCACCAAGGACGATTTCGACAGGACAATGGCGCTGCACCCGACGGCCGCCGAAGAGCTCGTCACCATGTATGCGCCGAGCTATCGGATCAGCGACGGCAAGCGGCTTTAAGCCCTCTTAGCTAGTGATGCGCGGCGCGCGGATGACCTTGAGGAAGAGCTCTTTCATCGCATCGGCGATGCCTTCCGTCGGCGACACCTCGAAATAAAGGCCGGGCGAGGCGCAGGCCTGCATCTTCGTCGGAATCTCGCTCTGGAACGGCCTGATCCAGTCTTTATACCAGTCGTTGCTCGGCAGCGGCAGGTAGGTGGTGTAGAGCACAGCGATCTTGACGCCGCGATCCTTCAAGGGCTTGCAGAAGGAGGTATCGATCGGCTCCTGGCAGCGACCGCCAGTCGTCTTCTTGGTGCATGTCGACGGCTTGTAGCTGTCGCCGACGCCATCGGAAACGAAGAACAGAATCTTTTGCGGGCTGATATTCGATGTGCCATCACCGGCAGTATCGATGATGGTGTTCATCTGCGTCATGGCGCTGTCGAAATTCGTGAGTTGGTCCTTATTGTAGTTCTGGTAGGGAATGGTCATCAGGTCGACCGCGTCTGTGTAATTTTTCACCTTCGTGAGGTCGGAGGTGAGGCCCGAAATGGTCGTCAGCTTCGCGTCTTCGGCTTTGGTGCCGAAAGTATAGACGCCCATGCGGAACTGGTCGCTGCTGACACGCTCGGTCTTGGCCGTGTCGGTCAGTGCCTGGGTGGCCAAACGCACCACATCGATGCGCATGGCGACGCCGAGGCTTTTGGCAATGGTGTAGTTGTTGGTGCTCTTATCCATCTGGTGGCAGGCGAAGGCGCAGCCTGTCTTTGCCTCCAGCTTCGAGACGTCGCTCGGGGTCGCGCCGACACCCATAGAGGGCGTGTTGTCGAGCAGGATGTAGAAATCCATGAAGGCGGCGGTTTGATATTCGGCAGTCGCGGCGCCGGAGATCGTGATTGAGTCCCGGCCGAGGATGCGCATGAAGGTGGTGGGCACGGTCGCGCTGAAGGAAACCTGCGCATTCAGCTTGTTGGCAGTCTTGGTGACGTCGATTCCGAGATCGACATGAACGTCAGTTAGCTCCCCGGACATTTGAGACATGAAGATATTGCGGGCGTCGTCCTTGCCGAGCGAGATCGTGCCGTTGCCGCTCATGGTCATGGCGGCTGCGACCGCGCCGGATTTCTCCGCGACCGAACCGACGGCGGCGGCATCGGCAGCGGCGTAAAGCTGTGTCCTCAGGCTGAGCGCATGGGCGAAATCCACCGCCATGCCGGCCGCACCGAAGAGCGGCACCACCAGCAGTGCCGTCATGATGCCGAAATTGCCCGAGCGGTCCGATATGAAACCGGGCGGAAGGATTGCCATGCCATGTCCCCGAAATTGAAACTCTCTCCGGTTCTACATTGAAAGTCTAAAATATGGGAAAATCGACATGGTATATGCTGGTTTAACTAGAGAGCGGCGGGCGGCGGCGGCGAGGCGACAAGCAGTCGGCGAATGGTCTTTGCAAGCCTGACCTAAAGGTCTATAAGCCGCCGCATATTGAGGGCATCCTGAGGTATGGATGTGAGAACAGGTGAGTGAGATGGCAGACAATTGGACCCCGAGCAGCTGGCGGCAAAAACCGATCCTGCAGGTTCCCGAATATCCCGACGCAGCCGCTTTGGCGGCAACGGAAGCCACGCTCGCCAGCTATCCGCCGCTTGTCTTTGCAGGTGAAGCGCGCCGCCTGAAGAAGCATCTCGCCAATGTCGCTGAAGGCAACGGTTTCCTGCTGCAGGGCGGCGACTGCGCCGAGAGCTTCGCCGAACACGGCGCCGACAATATCCGCGACTTCTTCCGCGCCTTCCTGCAGATGGCCGTGGTGCTGACCTTCGGTGCGCAGCTGCCGGTCGTCAAGGTCGGCCGCATCGCCGGCCAGTTCGCCAAGCCGCGTTCGTCGAATGTCGAGAAGCAGGGCGACGTGACGCTGCCGGCCTATCGCGGCGACATCATCAACGGCATCGAGTTCACCGAGGAGTCGCGCATTCCGAACCCGGAACGCCAGGCCATGGCCTATCGCCAGTCGGCTGCGACGCTGAACCTTCTGCGCGCCTTCGCGATGGGCGGTTACGCCAATCTCGAAAACGTACATCAGTGGATGCTCGGCTTCGTCAAGGACAGCCCGCAGGGCGAGCGCTACCGCAAGCTCGCCGACCGCATCAGCGAGACCATGGATTTCATGAAGGCGATCGGCATCACCTCGGAAAACCATCCAAGCCTGCGCGAGACCGATTTCTTCACCAGCCATGAGGCGCTGCTGCTCGGCTACGAGGAGGCGCTGACCCGCGTCGATTCTACCTCGGGCGACTGGTATGCCACGTCAGGCCACATGATCTGGATCGGCGACCGCACGCGCCAGGCCGACCATGCGCATGTCGAATATTGCCGCGGCATCAAGAACCCGATCGGCCTGAAGTGTGGCCCGTCGCTGCAGGCCGACGACCTGCTGCAGCTGATCGACATCCTGAATCCTGCCAACGAGGCCGGTCGCCTGACGCTGATCTGCCGCTTCGGCCATGAGAAGGTCGCCGACAGCCTGCCGAAGCTCATTCGCGCTGTCGAGCGCGAGGGCCGCAAGGTCGTCTGGTCCTGCGATCCGATGCACGGCAACACGATCACGCTCAACAACTACAAGACCCGTCCCTTCGAGCGGATCCTGTCGGAAGTCGAAAGCTTCTTCCAGATCCACCGCGCCGAAGGCTCGCATCCCGGCGGCATTCATATCGAGATGACCGGCAAGGACGTGACCGAGTGCACCGGCGGCGCCCGCGCGGTCTCCGCAGAAGACTTGCAGGACCGCTATCACACCCATTGCGATCCGCGCCTCAACGCCGACCAGGCGCTCGAGCTCGCCTTCCTGCTTGCCGAGCGCATGAAGGGCGGCCGCGACGAAAAGCGCATGGTCGCCAACGGCTGAGATCAGCCTGAAATAGTGATGAAAAGCCCGGCGATGCCGGGCTTTTCAGTTACAGTGGAGGCGTACCAGACGCTCAGATGCTGGCCTGGACGCTGTGCAGATTGGCGTAGACGCCGTCTTGCGCCATGAGTTCGTCATGAGTGCCCTGTTCGACGATGCCATCAGCCGTCAGGACCAGGATGCGGTCGGCATGGCGGACGGTCGACAGACGGTGGGCGATGACCAGGGTGGTTCGGCCGTTTGCCAGGCTGAGCAGCGCCTGCTGCACCGCCCGTTCGCTCTCGTTGTCGAGCGCGCTGGTCGCCTCATCGAAGATCAGGATCTCCGGATTCTTGAGGAAGGCGCGGGCGATGGTGATGCGCTGGCGTTGGCCGCCCGAAAGCTTGACGCCGCGTTGGCCGATATCGGTGTCATAGCCCTGAGGCAGGGCGATGATGAAGTCGTGCGCATTGGCGGCGCGCGCGGCCGCTTCCAGCTCGGCATCGCTGGCGTTGGGTCGGCCGTAGCGCAGGTTTTCCGCCACCGTACCGGCAAACAAGTAGACATCCTGCTGCACCACCCCAACATGGCGCCGGAGCGAGGCCAGCGTCACATCGCGGATGTCGATGCCATCGATCCGGATCGCCCCGGCCTCGACATCGTAGAAACGCGGTATCAGCGCGCAAAGGGTGCTCTTGCCGACCCCTGACGGGCCGACCAGGGCGACGAACTCCCCGGGAGCGATGGTGAGCGACAGCTGCTCGAGCACCCGCGGACCGTCAGCCTCGTAGCCGAAGGCGACGTTGGAAAAACTGATCTCGCCCCTTGGTGCCGGCATCGGCCGCGCGGCCGGCCGATCGGTGATATCGGGGGCGATCTCCAGGATCTCCATGGCCCTGACGAAGCCGGTATAACCCTCCTGCCAGAGGCGCACGAAATTCGCCAGCCGCTGCACCGGATCGACCAGCACGGCGACGCAGAGCAGGAATGTCAGCATATCAGGCACGGTCAGTTCCGCCGCCAGGATGCGCAGGCCGCCGACGATGATCACCAATATGGTAACCAGCTGGGCGAAGGTTTCGGTGCCGACCGAAAACCAGGCTTCGCTGCGGTAGCCCTCGGCGCGGCTTTGCAGGAAGCGTCGGTTCTGCTCGGCGAAGCGTTCCCTCTCCAGCGCCTCGTTGGCAAAGGACTGGACGACGCGGATGCCCGCAAGAGCGTCCTCGACGCGCTCGTTGACGGCGGCGATCTGCCGTTTGCTGGCTTCGAGCGCGCGGTTCATGCGCCGGTTGAAATAGAGCGCATAGGCGACCGCCGCCGGCGTGAGCAGCAGGATGAGAGCCGCCAATGGCGGATCGATGAAGAACAATACCAGCATGGCGCCGCCGTATTTGAGTACGGCGATGGAAAGATCCTCGGGGCCATGATGAAAGAGCTCGCCCAGCCATAGGCTGTCGTTGGTGATGCGGCTCATCAGCTGGCCGGTGCGCTGGCGGTCGTAGAAGCTGAACGAGAGCTTCTGGCAGTGCTCGAAGAGTTCCTGCCGCACCGTCGCTTCGATGCGGGCGCCCATCACGTGGCCGCGATAATCGACAAAGAAGATGGCGACGATCTGGATGGCCAGAACGGCCAGCATGACGCCGCCCATTGCAAGGATTTGTGCGAAGGCCTGCGGCGCATCGGGGAGAGCCAGAAGCCGGCTCGTGACGATGTTGGCGCAGAGCGGCAAGGCGACCGCCGTGCCGGCGACGAGGATGGCGCACAACAGATCCGCCAGCAGCAAAGGCAGGTGCGGACGATAGTAGGAGAGGAATTTGCGCATACGCGACCAACGCCGCTCGCGGTCGGCGGCATTGGCATCGTCGCGGAATAATTTCGGGAAGAAGTTATGGTGTCGCGAGCTTTTCCTCGCGCGGGAGAACCGAATGTTCATGAAGCTGAATGTCCTTGTGGAGGATGTTTCCTTTCTGTTCGGACAGGTTCGCTCTCATGTCAGTCTCCTGAGGTTGATTTGAGCCGCCAGTATCGCCGACAAGCGCCGCCGATTCAATGCTGGGATGAGATGAGGTTGGCGGCTGTTGTCGTTGCGCAACAGATACTCCAACCGACCGTCGATGCATAAGGCCGGTGATTTCAAGATTTCTGATGATTTCGTTGAACGGAATGGATTTGACGCCGGCGGCGATCGGCGGCAACGTTCGGTCATAAACGGGAGAGCGATCATGACCGAACGGCATACAGGCGGCTGCCTTTGCGGCGCCGTGCGATTTTCAACGATGGCGAAGCCAGGACCTGTTGTCGGCTGCCATTGCTCACAGTGCCGCCGGCAGACGGGGTTTTATTACGCCGCGGTCAACGTGGCCCGCGCGGCTCTTTCGGTTGATGGCAGCGAGGCAGTCCACTGGTACCGGTCAAGCGAAGAGGCACAGCGCGGCTTCTGCTCGAATTGCGGCTCCGCGCTGTTCTGGCAGGCGGACGGATCGGCAGAGGTTTCGGTCATGGCCGGCGCCTTCGACACGCCGAGCGGCCTTGCCTTCGGCCATCATATCTACTGCGCCGACAAGGGCGACTTCTATGAGATATCCGATGGCCTGCCGCAATACGCCGTAAATCCGGTTTAGCCTTTGGCGGCAAGTTCGGCGCTGAGGCGGGCCACGTCCTCGCGTAGCGCCGTCAGCTCGGTCAGCACGCTCATATCGATCTTCTGGTGCAGGGAGAGCACCTCAAGCTCGGCCTTGAGATTGACCTCATAATCCTTGGCGGCCTCGAAGCGGTCGCGCTCTGCCTGCCGGTTCTGGGACATCATGATGATCGGCGCCTGGATGGCGGCGATCATCGACAGGATCAGATTCAGAAAAATGAAGGGGTATGGGTCGAAGGGATGCGCCACCAGACCGATAGTGTTCATCAGTGTCCAGACGGCGAGAAAGGCGAGGAAGGCGAGTATGAACGACCAGGAGCCGCCGACGCGGGCGATGCCATCGGCGATACGCTCGCCGAAGGATGACTCGGCGGATAAGGCGGCATTGACGTCGGTCGAGATGACCTTGCGTTGGTGCGCTTTCGCCAGCACGCGCTTTTCGACGTCGCCGAGTTCGTCGGCCGGTTTGTCGAAATGATGGTGCACGAAGTCCGAAAGATTAGACATTGCCTGTTTCCGATGCCAGTTATCTCAGTCGCTTTGTGGGGCCAGTATTCCGTTCCGCCGGTAAATTGCAATGCGTATCGGCGCCGCGCGGCGCCATGCGCAATCGTTCATAAAAATTTCGTCACCGCCAGGCGCCGCTTTTGGCGCCAACATGTTGCGGTCGCGAAAGGTGCAGGCTAAATAAATGACATGACACAGGAAAACGCCCTTTCTGATATTTTCCGCATCGCCATCGGCCAGCTCAACCCGACGGTCGGCGATGTCGCCGGCAATCTCGCCAAGGCGCGCGAGGCGCGCATTGACGCGGGCCGGGAGGGCGCGCATCTGCTCGTCCTGACCGAGCTTTTCATCTCCGGCTATCCGCCCGAAGATCTGGTGCTGAAGCCCGCCTTCATCCGCGCCTGCTGGAAGGCGGTCGAGACTCTCGCGGCCGATACCGCCGATGGCGGGCCGGGCGTCATCATCGGCTTTCCCCGGCAGGATGAGACCGGGCGCTACAATTCGGTCGCCGTGCTCGACGCCGGCAAGGTGATCGCGGTGCGCGACAAGATCGACCTGCCGAATTACGGCGAGTTCGACGAGAAGCGCGTCTTCGACCAGGGCGCTATGCCGGGGCCGGTGAATTTCCGCGGCGTGCGCATCGGCATTCCGATCTGCGAGGATATCTGGGGCGATCTCGGCGTCTGCGAGACGCTGGCCGAAAGCGGGGCCGAAATCCTGCTGTCGCCGAACGGTTCGCCCTATTATCGCGGCAAGGTCGATATCCGCCATCAGGTGGTGCTGAAACAGGTGATTGAAACCGGCCTGCCGCTGATCTATGCCGCCCAGCTCGGCGGCCAGGACGAACTTGTCTTCGACGGGGCGAGCTTCGCCTTCAACGCCGACAAGTCGCTCGCCTTCCAGATGAGCCAGTTCGAGACGGCGCTTGCAGTGACGACGTGGAAACGCGGCGAAGATGGTTGGCATTGCGCCGAAGGGCCGATGGCGCATATCCCTGAAAGCGAGGAGGCCGATTACCGCGCCTGCCTGCTGGGCTTTCGCGACTACGTCAACAAGAACGGCTTCAAGACCGTGGTGCTCGGCCTTTCCGGCGGCATCGATTCTGCGATCTGCGCGGCAATCGCTGTCGATGCGCTCGGCGAGGAGCGGGTGCGCACCGTCATGCTGCCCTATCGATACACGTCCGAGGCTTCGCTGAAGGATGCGGCCGATTGCGCCAAGGCGCTCGGCTGCCGCTACGACATCGTGCCGATCGAGCAGCCGGTGACGGGTTTCAGCAGCGCCCTCGCCAGCCTTTTCGAAGGCACGGACAGCGGCATCACCGAGGAGAACCTGCAGAGCCGGGCGCGCGGCGTCATCCTGATGGCGATCTCCAACAAGTTCGGTTCGATGGTGGTGACGACGGGCAACAAGTCGGAGATGTCGGTCGGCTACGCCACGCTTTACGGCGACATGAACGGTGGCTTCAACCCGATCAAGGACCTCTACAAGATGCAGGTCTATGCGCTTTCCCGCTGGCGTAACGAAAACGTGCCGCCGGATGCGCTGGGGCCCTCCGGCGAGATAATCCCGCAGAATATCATCGACAAGGCGCCTTCGGCCGAGCTTCGTCCCGATCAGAAGGACCAGGATTCGCTGCCGCCCTATCCCGTGCTCGACGATATTCTCGAATGCCTTGTCGAGAAGGAGATGGCGGTCGAGGAGATCGTCGCGCGCGGCCATGATGTCGCGACCGTTCACCGGGTCGAGCATCTGCTCTATCTCGCCGAATACAAGCGCCGGCAATCGGCGCCCGGCGTGAAGATCACCAAAAAGAATTTCGGCCGGGACCGGCGTTATCCGATCACCAACCGTTTCCGGGATCGCTGACGCAATCGAGATCGCTAACGCAATCGAGATCGCTGACGGCAGCAATTCAAAGCGTTACGGCGTCCTGCGTCTGGAAAGATGCGCGGCGTTGTAGGATTTTCGGGAGGAAACATGCGCAGCTCGGTTGAGATCTACAATGTCAGGACGGGCAGAGCCCGCGAGGTCTGGCAAACGGACAGGCTGGTGGAGGCGCCGAACTTCTCGCCTGATGGTTCCTACCTGCTCTTGAACGGCGACGGTCTGCTTTACCGGTTGCCGCTCGATGGCGGCGAGGTGGTCAAGGTCGATACCGGCTTTGCCGTCAACTGCAACAATGATCACGGCATTTCGCCCGATGGCACTGAGATCGTCATTTCCGACAAGACCGAATTCGGCAAGTCGGCAATCTATATCCTCCCGATCGAAGGCGGCACGCCGCGGCTCATCACCCAGAACCTGCCATCCTACTGGCATGGCTGGTCGCCGGACGGGCGCCAGCTCGCCTATTGCGGCATCCGCAACGACCTCTTCGATATCTACACCATCTCCGTCGACGGCGGCCCCGAGACGCGGCTGACGCATGGCGAGGGCCGCAATGACGGACCGGACTATTCCGCCGACGGTCAATGGATCTACTTCAACTCCAGCCGCACCGGGCTGATGCAGATCTGGCGCATCCATCCCGATGGCACCGGGCTCGAGCAGGTGACTTCGGACAATCAGGGCAATTGGTTCGCCCATCCTTCACCCAGCAACGACAAGGTCCTGATCCTCTCCTACGACCCATCGGTGTTCGACCATCCGCGCGATCTCGACGTGCGGCTGCGGCTGATGGACATGGACGGCGGCAATCTGAAGACGCTGTTCGAGCTATTCGGGGGGCAGGGCACGATCAACGTGCCCTGCTGGTCTCCTGACGGCGAAGAGTTCGCCTATGTCCGCTATTTCCCGGCTGCTTAAGCGCGGGTCCGGCGGCGCTCGCGGGCGGATTTAGCCAGGTCTTCCAGTACCGCGACCGACATATGCCAGTCGATGCAGCCGTCGGTGATGGACTGGCCGTAGACCAGCGGTTTGCCAGGGACGAGATCCTGGCGGCCGGCGACGAGGTTGCTTTCGATCATCATGCCCTTGATGTCGCTGTTACCGGCGGCAATCTGTGCGGCGACGGATTTGACGACGAGCGGCTGGTTCATCGGGTCCTTGCCGCTATTGGCATGGCTGGCATCGATCAGGATGCGCGGGGCGACGCCGAGCTTGATGGCTTCGCCGGTGACCGCTTCGACGTCGGCCGCCTCATAGTTCGGCCGCTTGCCGCCGCGTAAGATTATGTGGCAGTCCTCATTGCCGGTCGTCGAGGCGATGGCCGCCTGGCCGTCCTTGGTCACCGCCGGGAAGTGATGCGGCTGCGAGGCGGCGAGGATGGCGTCCAGCGCCACACGCACGCCGCCGTCGGTGCCGTTCTTGAAGCCGATCGGGCAGGAAAGGCCGGAAGCGAGCTGGCGATGGATCTGGCTTTCGGTCGTGCGCGCGCCGATCGCGCCCCAGCTGACGAGGTCAGCGATGTACTGCGGCGTGATCGTGTCGAGGAATTCGACGCCGGCGGGAAGGCCCATCGCATTGATGTTGAGCAGCAGACGCCGGGCGATGCGCAAGCCTTCCTCAATGCGGTAGCTGCCGTCGAGATGCGGGTCGTTCATCAGACCCTTCCAGCCGACGGTGGTGCGAGGTTTTTCGAAATAGACGCGCATGACGATCTCGAGGTCGCCGGCGAAGCGCTGCCGCTGTTCCGTGAGCCGAGCGGCATAGTCCCTGGCGGCAACGGGATCATGGATCGAGCAGGGGCCGATGACGACGATCAGGCGATCGTCTTCGCCCCGAAGAATTTGGTGGATCGCATCGCGATTGCTGGTCACGGTCTTACTGACATCAGCATTGCGGGGAATTTCCGCGATGATATCGGCAGGCTTGGTCAGGGGGGTAATTTCGACGATACGCAGATCGTCAATGGTATCAGACACGGTATGGCTCCTGTTTGGTCATACCCGCGCGGAACAAAAAAGCCGCCAGGTAGACTAGCGGCTGTTCGGGTTGTCGTCGCGTCGAATTCAGTTACGCATGGACCCGCATCCGCTGGGAGCAGCGGTACCAATAAAATCGCGAGGCGTAGATTGAGGTGATCGACATGAGGCGTGTGTAGCGCCAAGACCAGGCATTGTCACGTAGAATTTGCTGCCTGAAAAGCTGATGCTCTTGCGGGGCACCATACTCCCCGAGGAAGGCACGTCGCACTCGATCTCGCTCATCTGACGTCTTGCAAGTCTTTGTTTATGCATATCGCCCGAACTGTGTATGCTCCGGGCGATATGCGTTTTCATTGCTTTCGAATGTAGGTCCCGAGCTCAGAGAGCGTCGACGTTCACACCGACGGTGATGGCGCCGATTGGCGTTCCTTTGTCATCTGATATCGTGACGCTTGCCTGCGACTGTAGTGTCTGGGTCGACTCATCCTTTTCGATCTCGTCGACGAAGACGGCGTCCTTGCCGGCGCCGAAAGACTTCTGGAACTTGCCCTCGTCGCCCTGCCAGTAATCAGATGTGGTGTCGCTTTGACCGACATTCAGCCCCTTTGCATCCATGACGAAGATTTCCGTGATCTTGCCGCCGGAGGCCTCCTTCTTCCCCAGAAGGAATTTCGACAGGGCATTGTTGAGCACGCCGTCGATCATCGAGTGGTCGGAGCCATCGACTTCGGCACGCCACTTCTTGTCAAGAGCGTCGACATCAGCCGCGCTGAGATTGGCGTTGGCAGTGTTCTGCGCCTTGAGAGCCTCGATGATGGCAGGGTCGTTGAGCCAGGGCTTGACGTCGCTCGTCACGTAGTCGGAGATCGGGGCAAGCTTGGCATCCTGCGCCATGGATACGCCCATGGGTAGGCCGAATGCGGTGCAGGCCAAAAGAAATGCGGGCACGATTTTCTTCATAAGTGTTTCCTTCCGATTATAGGTTGCTGAAGACTAAGGCTATCAAACGAGGATGATGTCAGAACTCCTCCCAGGCGCCGGGAGCAGCGGCAATGGCGGCATTTCCTGCATGCCGCTGTACGGGGGCTCTCGGTTCGGGACGAGATTGGCGAGCGACTTGAACGGGTCTGGGCTGGCTGGCCGCAGACGCGCCGACGACGAACCTGCCGGCCGAGTCCTGCAGAAGGCGTCCCTGCTGCAGCAGTTCCTGGCAGGCCGCGTTGGTTTCCTCGACCATTGCCGCGTTCTGCTGCGTCGCTTGATCCATCTGGTTGATCGCACCGTTGATTTCCTGCAGACCCGTCGCCTGTTCGCGATAGGACTGAACGATGGAAGCGATACTGTCGCTGATACGGTTGATCTGCTCCTCGATCTTCAGCAAGGCGTCGCCGGTTTCGTTCACCAGCCCGACGCCTGCGGCAACTTCCTGGCCGGATACGTTGATAAGGTTCTTGATTTCCTTTGCCGCATTTGCCGACCGCTGGGCGAGTTCACGCACTTCCTGCGCGACAACCGCAAAACCCTTGCCGGCCTCGCCGGCACGCGCGGCTTCGACGCCGGCATTCAGCGCCAGCAGGTTCGTCTGAAACGCGATTTCATCGATGACGCCGATGATGCGGCCGATCTGGCTAGACGAGGTCTGAATACGGTCCATCGCGCCGATTGCATCGCGCACCACCGTCGCTGAGACATGGGCGCTCCGCTTTGTCTCCTCGACCAGCTTCCCGGCATTTTCGGCCCGCTGCGACGATGTTCTGACCGTGGTGGTCACCTCATCCAGTGCGGCGGCGGTCTGTTCCAGTGCTGCCGCCTGTTGCTCGGTCCGCTTGGCGAGTTGATCGGCGGAGGAGGCCAGCTCGCTGGAGCCGCCTTCAACCGCTACGGAGGCGGCCTTGATCTCCGTCAGCGCGGCCGCGACCGCTTCGACCATGTTGTTGAAATCTTGCCGCAATTTATCGAATTCCGGACCAAGATCGGCCAGATGTATCGAGAAGTCGCCTGCAGCGAGCTTTTCCAATGCTTTTGCGAGAGCGGTCATGACCAGCCGCTGGGTGTTGCTGGCTTCTTCCGTAAACAATGCGTTGCGCGCCCGTTCGGCGTCGAGCGAGGCGCTCTGCTCGGCAGCGGCTTGCTCTCTTTCGACCTTCGCAATCGCCTCGTGGCGGAAAACTTCCAATGCCCGTGCCAGAAAGCCGATCTCGTCGCCGTTTTCCTTGTAGGTCACGGGTGAAGCCAGATCGCCTTTCTGCAATGCGCTAATGCGTTCGCTGATGATCCGGATGGGCCGGCCAACAAGGCTGCGCATGGCGAGAAGGAAGGCGATGACGGCCAAGGCGGTGATCACGGACTGCGTGAGCAGCGATATGAGAACCTTCTGCCTGACTTCAGCAGCGATTTTTTCGACGGACCAGTTTGTAACGATATAGCCGGTGGCCTTGCCTGATTTATCCAGCGGGAGCGGCGCGATGATCGTGACCACACCGGCGGATATTCCGCTGTCGTCGATCGTCGTTTTCTCCGGCTTGGCACTGAGGCTCTTCGCCAGATCGGCCGGTGCGGGCAAACCGTTGATGCCATCGCGTGTCCAGGCGTCTACGGCGGCAGGCTCCGCGTTGAATGCGGCAAACTGCACGAGATCGAGCGAAGGGTCGTCGCGGTAGAGCGAATAGGCTTCACGGACGGCATTCGCCTTGCCCCATTTGACGCCGCCGGCGGCCAGAGAGGCAAACTGCTCCACATCCTTGGACCAGTTGGCCTTGGCGCCATCGATCAATGCCCGGGTTTCGTACATCCAGGTATAGGTGGCGAAAGCGGAAATGCCGCAGAGGTTGACGGCAACGATAATCGCCGCCAGCTTGGCGGTCAGAGGCATCGTTTTCAAAAAATGGAACATTCCGCGGCAGCCTAGAATTGCGGCTCAGTCGGAGATGTTCCCGACCGGCGTCTCAATACGGGCATCCACGCTGACGGTCACATCACGAGCCCTCATGCCCATGTCCGGATAGCAACCCAAAACGCGCAAACGCAGTGTGTGTTTGATATGTGAATAAATCATAAAGTAGAATGGGATGCCGGAGCACGCGCGTGTCATTTCGCTATTGCGCCCGCTGGAGATCTGCCTCGCTCCGCTGGGGAGAAGAGGTATGTCGCGCGTCCGTGTTCCCTACGCCCCGGCCGAAGAAAAGAGACAGATGGCACCGCTTGGCGCGCGCGGCTAGAATCAACCATCTGGTTCGCGGCTTGCCGCCGCGCCGGTTTGCTGAAATAGATGCGCCGTCAGGTGCCCGCCGTCCAGGCGGGAGAATCGGGAATCCGGTGCAAAGCCGGAACGTGCCCAACGCTGTAAGGCCGACGTTTGCCGCTTCACCACGCCACTGGCTTCTTGCCGGGAAGGCTGCGGCAGACGGATGACGCCCAGTCAGAAGACCGGCCTGGCAAGATAGACCGATCCGCGCGGACAGCGGGGCGGTTGCGTTGTTGGGGATTTGACGATGCGACCTTTTGATGAGGATGCCCTTTCGGCGGCGTCCGGTTTTTCCGTGGCTGAACGCGAGGCCGTCTATCATGCGATCATGACGCGGCGTGACGTTCGCAGCCAGTTCCTGCCCGATCCCTTGCCTGACGATGTTGTGCGGCGGTTGCTGACGGCCGCTCACCACGCACCCTCCGTCGGCTTCATGCAGCCGTGGAATTTCATTCTGGTGAAAAGTGCCGTTGTGCGGGCGCGCGTCCGGGATGCCTTCGCCAGTGCCAACGAGGAGGCGGCGCTGATGTTTGCCGGCGAGCGGCAGCAGGCCTACCGCGCTCTCAAGCTCGAAGGCATCGTGGAGGCGCCGCTCGGCATATGCGTGACCTGCGATCCCACGCGCAGCGGCAGCGTGGTGCTAGGTCGCACCCACAATCCGAGAATGGATTCATACTCGACCGTCTGCGCCATCCAGAATCTCTGGCTTGCGGCGCGGGCGGAAGGGGTGGGCATCGGTTGGGTCAGCATTTTTCGCGAAGGCGACCTGAAAACCATTCTCGGCATACCCGAGTATATCGAGGTGGTCGCTTGGCTCTGCGCCGGTTTCGTCGATCGGCTCTATGACGAGCCGGAACTCTCCGTCAAAGGCTGGCGGCAGCGGCTGCCGCTGGAGGATCTGGTCTTCCATGATGGATGGGGACTGAACACCTAGGGCAGTGCGGTGGAGCATGGCCTCAATCGCACAGTCACGACAGTCAAGGTGAGCAAACCGATGTCGGGTGTCGCCGACGCCGGTGAGGTATCTTTATTCCAGGCCTTTATATCGATACGCTGAAGGCGAATCCCGGAAATTCCAAGAGATATTCGGCTATCGGCGGCTCGATCGGAGGATAACGGCCCAATGAACATGATCGACTTGAAGGAACGCATCATCGTGATCACAGGCGGTGCGCGCGGCATCGGCTACGCTATCGCAGAGCGCGTCATCCAGTCTGGTGGCAAGGTGGCAATCTGGGACCTGAACGAAAACATGGCGAAGGACAGCGCTTCCGCTCTCGGCTCCGGCACCGTCGCTTTTGGCGTCAACGTTGCAGATTCCCAATCAGTCAAAAACGCGGCGGCAACTACCGAGGAGATTTTTGGCCGTATCGACGGCCTCGTCAATTCCGCCGGGATTACCGGTCCGGTTAAGCCCACGATTGAATACGATGTCATCGAGTGGAAAGACGTTGTCGATGTCTGCCTCACGGGAACCTTCAACTGCTGCCGCCACGTCGTTCCGGTCATGTTGAAGCACGACTACGGGCGGATCGTGAACATCTCCTCGGTTGCGGGCAAGGAAGGAAATCCGAACATCGCTGCCTATAGCGCAGCGAAAGCCGGTGTGTTGGGCTTCACCAAGTCTCTTGGCAAGGAACTCGCAAAGACGGGGATCGCCGTGAACGCGGTAACGCCGACCACAGCAAAGACACCTATATTGGACGGGCTGACACCGGAATTTATCGAATATATGCGCGTCCGTATTCCGCGCGACCGTTTTGTTGAACTTCATGAGATCGCGTCGATGGCCGTCTGGCTGCTCTCCGAAGAGAACTCCTTCACGACCGCATCGACGTTCGACCTGAGCGGTGGTCGTACGACCTACTGACCATGCTCAAGCTGTCCGCATTCACATCCCGCCGCTCGTTCACGCGACATGCCGTCATCTCATGCACCCCGGCATAACGCCGCTATGGCTCGGCCACCGCCGTTCCAGCTGTTCGATCACTGCTGCTGTTGCGGCTGCGGACCTGACGTTGCTGGGTTGGCGAGATCGATCGAGCCCTGATCTCCGGCCAGAAATTGCGGGCCGACCTGACGGACACGGTTTTGCGTCGGATCATAGGGGCGCTCGGGAACGGATGGTTGCGGCGCGGCGGCTGCGGGATTCTTCGCCGTGGGGTTGGTGCGGATGGTGGTGATCGAGCCCTGCTGCGGCGGTTCGCTCACCGCCTGCTTGCCGCGCATCTCCTCGTAATAGGCGGTGAGATTGCAGGCGCAAGAGGACTTTTCCCCGGGCGTACGGTTCTTGTAGGCAAAGGCGTTTTTCATGGCGCTGTAAGGCGTGCCCATTGCGACCGAGATCATGTTCGAGGCTTCGGTGCTCGTCACATCACGATAGAACAATTCGGTCTCGATACCCGGGCACATCTTGGCGCAGGTCTGGGCGTCGCGGCCGAAATCAACCGACGTGGCGTTTGAGCTGATCGGGAAGAAGCCGCCGTCGCAGCTGCGCACGCACATGGTGCTGACTGGCGACAGCATGTCTGCCCGCGGCAGGCCGTAACGCGGATCAACCTCTTCACCGCCGCCGAGCGGAATGAAGGTATCGGTGCGCATTGCCTGTTCCTCGACGCTAGGGGCGGGGTCGGCGGCGCTGCGATCGCTCGGGGCGTAGAAGTTTTCGCTGTTGCAGCCATTGCGCTCGAGAGCGGCAATCAGTTCGCGCCGCGCGCCGTCATTGGCACCGTTCTGGCCGGCCAGCACGTTGCGGCGGTCCTGGAGATAGCGGATATTGTCGATCATACGGGCTTCGGCCTGCGAGAGCTCGGTGCAATAATCGGCATTCTCGCCGCCGACGACCACCATGCTGCCTGACGTGCAGCCAAAGCTGCGCAGATCGTTGCGGACCTTGCGCAGCTCGAGGTTCTGCTCGGCCATGGCGCTGGCATATCGGCGGGCTTCCGGGCCGTTGCCATTGCCGATCGATCGCGGCAAGTCGGCGAGGCGGCCGCGCAGGTCCTCACAGACAGCGCTGCTTTGCGCGGCGGCAGGCGCCGAAAAGGCAAGGAGAAGGGCAAGAGACAGGTTTCGGCGTTTCACGGCGTCGTCCCGGAATGAGCAAAGAATTGATCGGTCGATTGCGGCGTTGATCGCCGCCAGTTCTCTTAGGGTATTTCTCTTAATAAGCTGGGATAAATTCCTAGCGTATTTTCGCGGTTTTATCCAGCGGACCGCTGGAGACCCAAGTGTTTGATTATGAAGAGGCTGCCGATTGTAATCAACGAGGCCAAGTGCTCCACTCCAATCTCCTGCGTCGCTTGGGGAACGTACTCATATCCGGACGTCGAAAATGACAGGTGTTGCCAATGAACTCAGCTCCCCCGCAACGACAGTCGGGCTGCCGGAAACCCAGCACGGCTTCCACGTTTTCGTGGACGGTTGTTATGAACCCGGTTCCGGGCGCGGGGGATGGGCTTTTGTCGTTTATCGTGATGCGGCGGAAATTGCGTCCGGCTTCGGTGGCGCCGAAGATTCCGCCAATAATTCGATGGAATTGACCGCCGTGCTCAGGGCGGCAATCTGGATCAACAGCGAGGCAAACGGCGAGCCCGCGACCATCTGGTCCGATTCCGTCTACGCCATCAAAGGCTGCAACAGCTGGCGACATATCTGGAAGAACAACGGCTGGAAGAAAAGCAGCCCGAATGGGAATGCCCGAAGGCGAACGATCGCCAATGCGGAACTCTGGAAGGCGGTCGATCTTCAGCTATCCCAGAATGCGCTGATGACCATTGTCTGGTGCAAAGGCCATTCCGGCATTGCCGGCAACGAACGCGCGGATGCGCTCGCGGATAAAGGGCGCCTGTCGATACGGAGTGCCTGAGACGGCATCAGGACATGTGTCGGGACGACTTCAGGGTCTTTACGCTGTGTTGCGGGCAACCAGCTCAAGCCGGTTGCGATGCCTCGACGACGGCGAGTGCCGCCATATTGACGACGCCGCGGGAGGTGACAGAGGGGGCGAGGATATGGGCGGGCAGGGCGGTGCCGAGCAGGATCGGGCCGACATGCAGGCCGTCGGTCATCGACTTGACCACACCGAGGGTGATGTTGGCGGCATCGAGGTTCGGGAAGACCAGGAGGTTCGCCTCATCGTGCAGCGTCGTATCCGGCATGACGCGCTTGCGCAGTGCTTCGGTGATGGCGCTTTCGCCGTGCATCTCGCCGTCGACCTCAAGATCGGGTGCAGCATCGCGCACGAGCTGCAGGGCGTTGCGCATCTTCGTCGCGCTTTCGGACTCACGCGAACCGAAATTGGAATGCGAGACCAGGGCGGCGCGCGGGGTGAGGCCGAAACGGCGGATTTCCTCGGCCGCCAGCACTGTCGCCTCGGCGACCTCCTCGGCGGTCGGATTGAAGGTGACATAGGTGTCGGTGAAGAAGGTGGCGCCGCGCTGCGAAATCATCAGGCTGAGGGCTGAGAAATCGCGGACATCCTTGCGCTTGCCGATGATCAGGCGGACGTCGCGAAGATGCTTCTCGTAACGGCCTTCCAGGCCGCAGATCAGCGCGTCGGCCTCGCCGCGCCTCAGCGCCAGCGCGCCGATGACTGTCGTGTTGGTACGCACGATCGTGCGGGCAGCTTCCGGGATGACGCCGCGGCGGCCGACGAGGGAGAAATAGAGATCGACATATTCGCGGAAGCGCGGATCGTCTTCCGGATTGATGACTTCGAAATCCTGCAGCGGGCGGATGCGCAGGCCGTAGCGCTTCAGCCGCGTCTCGATGACCTGCGGGCGGCCGATCAGGATCGGTTCGGCAAGGCCTTCTTCGAGCAGCACCTGGGCGGCGCGAAGCACACGTTCGTCCTCGCCTTCGGAAAAGATGACGCGCTTGCGCTCGGCGGCCTTGGCCGCAGTGAAGATCGGCTTCATGACGAAGCCGGAGCGGAAGACGAAGCGGTTCAGCTGGTCGAGATAGGCGTCGAAATCCTGGATCGGGCGGCGTGCCACGCCGCTCTGTTCGGCGGCTTTGGCGACGGCAGGTGCGATGCGCAGGATCAGGCGCGGATCGAAGGGCGAGGGGATCAGGTAATCGGGGCCGAAGACCGGGGTCTCGCCGGAATAGGCGCGGGCGGCGACGTCGGACGGCTCTTCGCGGGCAAGGGCTGCAATGGCGCGCACGGCGGCCATCTTCATTTCCTCGTTGATCGTCTCGGCGCCGCAATCGAGCGCGCCGCGGAAGATATAGGGAAAGCAGAGGACGTTGTTGACCTGGTTGGCGAAATCCGAGCGACCGGTGCAGATCATTGCGTCGGGGCGGGCGGCACGGGCGAGATCCGGCATGATCTCCGGCGTTGGATTGGCAAGCGCCATGATCAGCGGCTTGTCGGCCATCTGCGCCAGCAGCTCGGGTTTCAGCACGCCGGCGGCCGAAAGGCCGAGGAAGACGTCGGCGCCGCCGATATTTTCGGCGAGCGTGCGCGTATCGCTCTTCTGGGCATAGATGGACTTCCATTCGTCCATCAGCTCGACCCGGCCCTCATAGACGAGGCCTTCGAGATCGTGGACCCAGATGTTTTCGCGTTTTGCCCCGAGAATGACAAGCAGGTTGAGGCAGGCAAGAGCGGCAGCACCGGCGCCGGAGGCGACGATCTTGATGTCGGCGATGTTCTTGCCGGCGAGTTCCAGCCCGTTCAGGATCGCGGCGGCGACGATGATTGCCGTGCCGTGCTGATCGTCGTGGAAGACGGGGATCTTCATCTTTTCGCGCAGGCGGCGCTCGACCTCGAAACATTCCGGCGCCTTAATGTCTTCAAGGTTGATGCCGCCGAAGGTCGGCTCCAGCGAGGCGATGGTCGAGACCATCTGGTCGACGGCTGCGGCATCGATCTCGATATCGAAGACGTCGATGCCGGCGAATTTCTTGAAGAGCACCGCCTTGCCCTCCATGACCGGTTTGGAGGCGAGAGGGCCGATATTGCCGAGGCCGAGCACGGCGGTGCCGTTCGAGATGACGGCGACCAGATTGGCGCGCGAGGTATATTCGGCCGCCATTTCGGGATTGTCGCGGATGGCAAGGCAAGGGGCGGCAACACCGGGCGAATAGGCGAGCGCCAGGTCGCGCTGGTTGCCGAGCGGCTTGGTCGCCTGGATCTCCAGCTTACCGGGGCGGGGATAGCGGTGGAAGAAAAGTGCCTGTTCGTCGAGATCGCCGCTCGTCAGGTTCTTTTCCGTCTTCGATTTTTCCGAGTGATCCATCGCCGCCTCCGTGCACGTCTTTTGAGCTCCCTCCATACATCAATCGGATACGCGCGACAGTATGGAAATGAGGGATGGGAGAAGTTTTCGTGAGGTGGGCAGAGGGGTGTATCCACGCTGTGACCATTCGGCCTTCAAGCAGCCGCCGCAGCTAATCCTTTTGGGGAAACTTGTTTGACAACCTCAACAGGAGCAGGATGCCGGCCGCGACGGTGCGGGGCGCCGGTCGCATGGAGGAAATCATGGACAATTTGAACCTGACGACCCTGCAAAAGGGGCAGACGATGGTCAATGACGTGGCCATCGATGCCTTTGCCGCCGGATTTCGCGGCAGTCTGCTGACCAGCAAAGACATGGATTACAACGAGGCGCGGGCGATCTGGAATGCGATGATCGACCGCCGGCCCGGGCTCATCGCGCGCTGCGCCGGTGCCGCCGATGTCGTGCGGGCGGTGCGGTTTGCACGCGACAATAATCTGCTCGTTTCGGTGCGTGGCGGCGGACACGGCATCGCCGGCAATGCCGTCTGCGAAGGCGGTGTGGTCATCGACCTGTCGGCGATGAAATCGGTGCGGGTCGATCCGCAGACGCGTCGCGCCAGGATCGAGCCGGGCGCCACGCTTGCCGATGTCGACCAGGAAACGCTGGCCTTCGGGCTGGTGCTGCCGACCGGCATCAATTCCACCACCGGCATCGCCGGCCTGACGCTCGGCGGCGGTTTCGGCTGGCTGACACGCAAATTCGGGCTGACGCTGGATAATCTGCTTTCGGTTGATGTGGTGACGGCCGATGGCGAACTGGTCAAGGCGAGCGAGACGGAAATGCCGGACCTCTTCTGGGCGCTGCGCGGCGGCGGCGGCAATTTCGGCGTCGTGACCTCGTTTGAGTTCAAGCTCAACCCTCTCAACGCAGAAGTTCTCGCCGGGCTGGTGGTACATCCCTTCGCCGATGCGGAGAAGGTGCTGAGGGAATACCGGCAGGCGCTGGACGCGGCACCCGATGAGCTGACCTGCTGGGTGGTGATGCGGCAAGCGCCGCCGCTGCCGTTCCTTCCCGCTGAATGGCACGGCAAGGAGATCGTCGTGCTGGCCATGTGTTATTGCGGAGACATTGCGGCGGGAGAAAAGGCGACGGCCAGATTGCGCGCGATCGGAAATCCGATTGCCGACGTCGTCGGCCCGGTGCCGTTCACCGGCTGGCAGCAGGCATTCGATCCGCTGTTGACGCCGGGCGCGCGCAATTACTGGAAGAGCCAGGATTTTGCCTCTCTCTCTGATGCGGCGATCGAGATTCTGCTCAATGCCGTGCGCAAGCTGCCCGGCCCGGAATGCGAGATCTTCATCGGCCATGTCGGCGGCGCTGCCGGCCGCGTGCCCACCGAGGCCACCGCATTTCCGCAGCGCAGCTCGCATTTCGTCATGAATGTGCATGCGCGCTGGCGGGAGACCGGGATGGACGGAAGCTGCATCGGCTGGGCGCGGGATCTGTTTGAGGCAACCAAGCCGCATTCGGTCGGCACCGCCTACATCAACTTCATGCCGGAGGATGAGGTCGATCGGGTCGAAAGCGCTTATGGCGCCAATTACGGCCGCCTTGCGGAAATCAAGCGGCGTTACGATCCGAACAATCTGTTCCGGATGAACCAGAACGTGAAACCCATGGCGGCAGTACGCGCTGCATGATGAGAATGGCGTGAAATCAAGGCGTTGGAGCCTGCGCTGCGCGTTCGCTTAACGCGCGGCGCAAGACGGATCCGAACGCTCGACGCCCAATGTCTTCGGCCGGTGACCGGCTTATCATCTGTCACCCTCGGTGAGTTGGATCAATTCGTTCAGCAGAACCGTATCATCGGAAGCTGCGTGGTCGTCGGGCCGCAGAACATGGGCGAGCCATGCGCCGTCCGCCGCCAGGCGAACGATCTCGAGCCGCATTCCCATGTCGGTTTCGGCGTGCCTGATGAGCCGGTCGTTCATCCATCTGTGCCAGAGGCTCTTGGAGTAGGGGTCGGCGAGCACGGTCATCGTCTGCGCCGACCACGGGCTGTTGTTAAGGGCTCGGTCGGCAAACAGGGTGCGGACATAGGCGCGGGTAAATGTGCCATGGCCGCCCTTATCCTTTTCAAGCTCCTCGTCGATCTCGCGATCGAGGCTTTCCATCATGCCGTCGAACACGGCCTTTATAAGAGCCTGTTTATTGGGGAAGTGGTGAAACAGACCTCCCTTGGTCACGCCGGCGGCACTCGCGACCGCCTGCAGGCTGACGGCGGCCAGACCATGCTCGAGCGCCAGCTTGGTGGCGCAATCGAGAAGAGCCTGCCGCACGACGTCCGGCTGTTTCTTTCTGTTGCGGGGGCTATCTACCAATGCATGACCTGTGTTCGAGAAGCTTCGCGCCGAGGCGGCCCGAGAAAGATCAGTATCACTCCCGGGATCGCTGGGCCATGGGAGTTCCGATCATGATAGTGCTATCATACCTACCGGTAGGTATCTTGCAATGCAAAAAAAGATCGACTATCTGTCGGCTAAGGAGGCCCGCCGTACGTCATTTCGGCGGGCTGCGCTTTTTTTGGACCCCAGCGGGACCAGCAGGAAGGCTAATGAACATGCTTTTTCGAACGAAATCATTGCGTTATACGCTTGTCCTGGCGCTGATATTCGGTGCCGGCCTGCCGGCTTACGCGCAGGAAGGCGGCGCGATGCCGCCAGCAGCCGTCAGCGTCCTGACGCTCAACGCGCGTCCGGTTCCCGTTATCAGCGAGCTGCCGGGCCGCATTGCCGCGACGCGCGTTTCGGAGGTGCGGGCCAGGGTTTCCGGCATCCTGCAGGAACGGATCTTCGAGCAGGGCAGCCTCGTGCAGCAAGGCGATGTGCTCTACCGGATCGATCCGGCGCTGTTCCGGGTCCGCGTGGCGAGTGCCGAGGCAAGCCTCGCGCGCGCCAGGGCGACGCAGATGAATGCCCGCCAGCAGTTGGAGCGGCAGAAATCGTTGCGCGACCGCGATGTTGCAAGCGGTATCGAATATGATGCGGCAGCCGTCGCCCTTGCCCAGGCCGATGCCGATGTCGCGCTGGCGCAGGCCGCACTCGACGAAGCGAAGATCAATCTCGGCTATACCGAAGTCCGCGCACCGATATCGGGCATCATCGGCGGCGCGCTGGTGACGGAAGGCGCGCTGGTGACGGCCGACGCCGGCGATGCGCTGGCGATGATCCAGCAGATCGACCCCGTCTATGCCGACTTCACGCAATCCTCCGGAGACCTGCTGGCGCTGAAGCGGGCGGTCGAAAACGGCAGCCTCACATCGACCGAACCAGGCAAGGCCGACATCAAGCTCGTCTTCGACGACGGCACGGTCTATGGCGAAGCCGGTAAGCTGCTCTTCAGCAGCGCCAGCGTCGATGCGACGACGGGCCAGGTCACCCTCCGCGGTGAGTTCCCCAATCCGAAGGGCGACCTGCTGCCGGGGCTTTACATCAGGGTCCGCATCGAACAGGCCGTCCGTGAGAAGGCAATCCTCATCCCGCAGCGCGCCGTCATCCGCACGGCCGACGGCAAGGCGCAGGTCTATGTCGTCCAGGAGGGAGACGTAGCACAGCCGCGTGACGTGGAGCTCGGTCAATCCTTCGGCAATGAATGGGTGGTCGAAAGCGGCCTGTCATCAGGTGAGCGTCTCGTTGTCGACGGCAGCCAGAAACTGCAGCCGGGCGCAAAGGTCGCGCCGGAAGAGTGGCGGGATGGTCAGCTCGCGTCCGGTGACGCCAAGAAGCCGGAGTAAGATCGATGGCGCGTTTCTTTATCGATCGCCCGGTCCTAGCCTGGGTCTTTGCGATCTTCATCTCCCTCGCCGGCCTGATCGCTCTGCCATTCCTGCCGGTCGCGCAATATCCGAAGGTCGCGCCGCCGCAGCTCAGCATCACCACCAGCTATCCCGGCGCATCTCCGCAGGACATTTATCAGGGCGTTACTCGCCAGATCGAAGAAGAGTTGAACGGCGTCGAGCACCTTTCCTATTTCGAGTCGACCTCCGATACATCGGGCGCGATGACGATCACCGCGACCTTTGCGGCCGGCACCGATATCGACCAGGCCTCGGTCGACGTTCAGAACGCCATCCGCCGCGTCGAACCGCGGCTGCCGCAATCCGTCAAGGATCAGGGCATCACGGTCGAGGAGGCATCGTCCGGCTTCCTGATGTTCATCTCGCTGACCTCGACGGATGGGAAGACCGACGAGGTGGCGCTCGGCGACTATCTCAACCGAAACGTCATCGGCGAGCTGCGCCGTCTCGAGGGTGTCGGCCGCGCCCAGCTATTTGCCTCGCAGCGGGCGATGCGCATCTGGATCGATCCCGACAAGATGGTCGGCCTGAACCTCACCGCGTCCGACATCAGCGCGGCGATCTCGGCGCAGAACGCCCAGGTCGCGGCTGGCCAGATCGGCGCAGCACCCAATCCGATCTCGCAGGACCTGACGGCGACGGTGCTGGTGAAGGGGCAACTGACCGACATCAAGGAGTTCGGAGACATCGTGCTGCGCGCCAATGCCGACGGATCGAACGTCAGGCTGCGCGACGTTGCGCGCATCGAAGAGGGCAGCGAGAGCTACAGCTTCTCCACCCGCTTGAACGGGCAGCCGAGTGGCGCCATTGCCATCCAGCTGTCGTCGACGGGCAATGCCGTCAACACCTCCAACCTGGTCAAGGCGAAGATGGAGGAGCTGTCACGCTTCTTCCCTGACGGCGTCGAATATTCCGTTCCCTATGATACCAGCCCGTTCGTCTCGGCATCGATCGAGAAGGTGGCGCATACGCTTGCAGAAGCCGTCGCGCTCGTCTTCGTCGTCATGCTCATCTTCCTGCAGAGCTTCCGCTACACCATCATTCCAACGCTCGTCGTGCCCGTCGCGCTGCTCGGGACGCTTGCCGTCATGTTTGCCGCAGGCTTCTCGATCAACGTGCTGACGATGTTCGCGATGGTGCTTGCCATCGGCATTCTCGTCGACGACGCCATCGTGGTGGTGGAAAACGTCGAGCGGCTGATGGCGGTGGAAAGGCTGTCACCGAAGGAAGCGACCAAGAAGGCGATGCGGCAGATCACCGGCGCGATCCTCGGGATTACGCTGGTTCTCTCCTGCGTCTTCGTGCCAATGGCGTTCTTCCCGGGCTCGACAGGCATCATCTACCGTCAATTCAGCCTGACGATGGTCGTATCCATCCTGTTTTCGGCCTTCCTGGCGCTGTCGCTGACCCCGGCGCTTTGCGCCACCTTCCTGAAGCCGATCAAGGGTCATCACGAGAAGAAGGGCATCGCCGGCTGGTTCAACCGCAACTTCGACCGGTTGACCGGCCGTTATGCCCGCACGGTCGAGGGACTGGCCAAGCGCTCCTGGCGGGTCATGGCCGTCTATGTCGCGCTGCTCATCGGCCTTGGCTATCTTTTCGTCAACCTGCCGAGCAGCTTCGTGCCGGATGAGGATCAGGGCTTCCTGATCGTCGACGTGCAGGGACCGCCGGAGGCGAGCCGCAACCGCACGGTGGCCTCGCTTGAAAGCATCGAAGCGATCTTCAAGAAGGAGCCGGCCGTTGCCAACGTCGTTGCGATCCAGGGCTTCAGCTTCTCGGGGCAGGGACCGAACGCTGCCCTGGTGTTCGTCACGCTCAAGGACTGGGCCGAACGCGGCGCCGGCAATTCGGTACAGGAGATCTCCAACCGCGCCAACATGCAGCTATTTGGACTGAAGGACGCCACATCCTTCGCTTTGTCGCCGCCGCCGATCGAAGGTTTCGGCACGACCAACGGCTTCACCTTCCGCCTTCAGGATCGCGGGGGGAAAGGCCAGGCGGCACTGACCGAGGCGGCGGGAATGCTGATCGGCAAGGCATCTGAGAATCCCATCATATCAGGCATCCGACCGGAAGGCATGCCGGACTCGGCCCAACTCGTGCTCGTCATCGACCGCGAAAAGGCAAATACCTTCGGCGTCGCCTTCCCCGACATCAACAGCACGATCACCGCCAATCTCGGTTCGAGCTATGTCAACGATTTCCCGAATTCGGGCCGCATGCAGCGCGTCATAGTACAGGCGCAGGACAAGAGCAGGCTTCAGGCGGAAGACCTGATGAAGCTCAACGTCCGCAATGCGAGCGGCGGCATGGTGCCGCTGTCGTCCTTCGCCGTCGCCGAATGGCAGAAGGGGCCGGCGCAGATCGTCGGTTATAACGGCTACCCTTCCGTGCGCATCTCTGGCGCTCCGGCGCCGGGATATTCGTCGGGGGCGGCGATTGTCGAAATGGAGCGGCTGGCCTCGGAACTTCCCGATGGCTTCGGCTTCGAATGGACCGGCCAGTCGCTGGAGGAGTTGAGATCGGGATCGCAGGCGCCGTTCCTGTTCGGCCTCAGCATTCTCTTCGTCTTCCTGCTGCTGTCGGGGCTTTACGAGAGCTGGTCCATCCCGTTGTCGGTGATGCTGGTCGTGCCGCTTGGCGTCATCGGCTGCGTGCTCGCGGTGGTGAGCCGCGACATGTCCAACGACATCTACTTCAAGGTCGGCCTGATCGCGATCATCGGACTGTCGGCGAAGAACGCCATCCTGATCGTGGAATTCGCCAAGGACGGTTTTGCCGAGGGCAAGTCGCTGATGGATGCCGCGATCGAAGGCGCCCGTCTGCGCTTCCGGCCGATCATCATGACCTCGCTCGCCTTCACTTTGGGCGTGGTGCCTCTGGCGATCGCCACCGGGCCAAGCGCGGCGAGCCAGAATGCCATCGGCACGGGCGTGCTCGGCGGCATGATCTCGGCGACGGTGCTGGCGATCTTCTTCGTTCCCGTCTTCTTCGTCTTCGTGCTGCGTCTCTTGAGGACGAAGCGGCCGGAGACTGTGAACGAGGAGGCGCCGGCCGGGCAGGAGCCGGCAACCGTCACGTCGCCGACCTGAGGTGAAGAGTTGGCGGGTTGCCTTGCGCAACCCGCCGCACCTTTGCGCCGGCCCGATTTCAGGAATTATGCAGTCGGCTTCGGCGTGATCGTCACGTCGGCGCCATAGGCATCGCGCAGTTCGCCTTCCTGTCCCGGCTGCCGGTCGGCAGCCTGGTGCAGCAGGATTGACTCGTATCCTTGCGAGCGCGTCCCCTCGATCAGGGTGATATCGGCGTTTCCAGGATTGTCGGAGCGCTCGAACCACTCGACAGGGCGGTGCAGGAAGTTCATTTCGACCGCCCGATTGGTGACGCCATGACCGACGATCACGAGGTTGTGGTCGCTATTTTCGGCGTCGTGCATGACGGTCTGGAGGAATAGGCGCACCCGCTGCGCCACATCCGCCCGGCTTTCGCCATCCGGCGGCCGTGCGTAGAACTTGCCGCTGTTGCTGCGCAGCCTTGCCCATTTTTCGAACTCCTCGGGAAACTTCTGCTTCTGTTCGGCGTGGTCGTAGATTTCGGTGAAGAGACCGAAATCCTGCTCGCGCAGCAGATAATCCTCCCTGATATCGCCGACGAAGCTTTCCGGCAGGGCTTCGAGCAGCGCATCCTTGCTCTGCCGGGTCCTGAGAAAGGGCGAGTACCAGATATGCAGCTTGCCGAAACGCGCGCTCGGCAATGCCTTGAGATAGGAGGCGATCACGCTGCCTGCTTCGAGAGCCTGCCGATGGCCCCACCGCGTCAGCGGCACATTGTGATCGCCGAATTGGCGGTAGGCCTGTTCGTTGATATTGCCGAGGGATTCGCCATGGCGAACGAGAAAAAGACGCATCAGCCATCCCGCATTGTCGGATATGAATCGCCGCCATCATGAACGTCCTGAATGCGCAGGGCAACATGGCCGGCAGGCCTGGCAGCGACGGCCATGCGGCCGCGCGGCGACAGGCATTCTGCCAGCGCGGCGACAGGCATTCTGCCAGCGCGGGATGATCGGGTTTGCAGGGCTTTTCCACACCTTGTCATCTTCCTGAAACACGAGTCTGGTTTTGGAAGGCTAGATGAAAGATGGGACATGAGCGGTAGCTCGTGAAAGACATGATGGAACCCAGACATTTCCGCACGCTCTTCATTTCCGATGTCCATCTCGGCTCGAAGGCCGCGAAGGCCGACTTCCTCTTGGATTTCCTGCGTCACCACGAGGCCGATACGATCGTGCTCGTCGGCGACATCGTCGACGGCTGGCGCCTGAAGCGCAGCTGGTACTGGCCGCAGGTCTGCAACGACGTCGTCCAGAAGCTGTTGCGCAAGGCGCGCAAGGGCACGCGCGTCGTCTATATTCCCGGCAATCACGACGAATTCCTGCGCGCCTTCCCGGGCATGCATTTCGGCGGCATCGAGGTCGTCGAGCGCATGATGCATGACGGCGCCGACGGCAAGAAATACCTGATCCTGCATGGTGACGAGTTCGACGTTGTCGTCCGCAATGCGCGACTGCTCGCCTATCTCGGCGACTGGGCCTATGACACTGCGATCCGCATCAATATCATCCTTGCGGCAGTGCGCCGCCGGCTCGGCATGCCCTACTGGTCGTTCTCGGCCTGGGCGAAGCTCCAGGTCAAGCATGCCGTCAACTTCATCGGCGAATTCGAGCGCGTCGTGGCCGAGGAAGCCCGCAAGCATGGCGCCGATGGCGTGATCTGCGGACATATCCATCATGCCATCATCCAGGATATGGACGGCATCCGCTACATCAACACCGGCGATTGGGTGGAAAGCTGCACGGCAGTCGCCGAGCACGAGGATGGCACCTTCGAACTGATCACCTGGCGGGCGCTCGCCAGCAGTGTGCCGGCACTTGCCGCTATCGAAATGCATGACGAGGGCGAACTGGCCCCGCAAGCCGCCTGATTTTGGCGCCGGCGCATCCGCGCCTGGCTCCATCGAATTTAGCCGTTACCGTCAGGCGACAGGCCCTATTTATTTTCTAAAACGTTTCAGGACGGCTACTTCTCGCAATAGTCGCCTCCAGGGTGGTGTGTTAGGACAACGACGAGTTTCCTTCAGGTCCACCCATGATTCCCGCTCAAAATTCCCCGACGGGTGAGGGAGCGCCGCCGCGCTTCCGGCTGCTCAGTGCGCTTTCCTATTGCGCGCCGCTGCTCGTCAACGGCATCGTCCTGCCGTTCTTCCCCGTCTGGCTTGCGGGCCACAGCTTCAGCGACCACGAAATCGGTGTGATCCTGGCCGTTCCGATGGTGGTGCGCGTGTTGGTGGCGCCTGTTGTCGCCATGATCGCCGACCGGATGAAGGAGCGCGCCGACGTACTGCTCTGGTCAGGCAGCCTGTCGCTGCTGACGGCAGTAGCACTCTACTGGACGACGACTTTCTGGCCTGTCTTCATCGTCTTTACGCTGCAGGGCGCCACCTTCGCGCCCTATGTGCCGGTCGTCGAATCGATCGTCATATCTGGCGTTCGCCGCTGGGGTCTCGATTACGGATCGATGCGGGTCTGGGGTTCGATTGCTTTCATCGTTTCGACGCTGATTGGTGGCCAACTCATCAACCGGTGGGGCGGGGGGATGGTGCTGCCGATCATGATGTTCGGCTTCATCATGACCGTGGTCATGGCGATCTTCTGCCCGCGCATCGGGCCGACGCGGCGGCGAGGCCAGCCGATCGATCTTCCGGCCGCCACCGGCAGCGGCCTGCGGGAGCCGCATCTGCTGCTGCTCTTGATCGGCGTCGCCATCCAGCAATCGAGCCATGCGGTGCTCAACGCCTTCTCCTCGATCTACTGGCATCACCTCGGTTTTTCCGGTACCGAGGTCGGCCTGCTCTGGAGCGCCGGCGTCGCTTCGGAAGTGACGGTGTTCTTCCTGTCGAAGCGCCTCAGCCGTCGCTTCGACGCCTGGACGCTGATCCGCTTCGGCTGCGCCATCAGCGTCTGCCGCTGGATCCTGTTTCCGATGAATACGGGCTTTGCCGGTTTCTTCCTGCTGCAATGTTTCCACGGCTTCACCTACGCCTTCGTGCATACCGGCGTGCAGCGGCGGATCGTGGCGACGGTGCAGGAGACGCAGGAATCCTCGGCGCAGGGCGCCTATTTCTTCTATGTCGGCATGGCGATGGCGCTGATGACCCTGGCGTCGGGTTATCTCTACGCCTGGCTCGGCGTCGTCAGCTATTACGTCATGGCCGTGGTGGCGTTCGTCGGCCTCGGCCTCGTCATCTCAGCCTATTACCTTCAGCCCCAGAGGGTGCTTTCGGGCGGAAAGACCAGGGAGGCTGCGTAGCGCAGGCCGGGTTCGCGGTCGCGGGCAAGTAATAGCGGGCCATCGAGATCGACGAAATCGGCATTCTGGGCGAGCAGAACGGCGGGCGCCATGGCAAGCGAGGTGCCGACCATGCAGCCGATCATGATGCTGAATCCAATCCGTTCAGCCTCGGCCTTCATCGACAGCGCCTCCGTCAGGCCGCCGGTCTTGTCGAGCTTGATGTTGATCGCGTCGTAGCGGTCGGCAAGGCTTGCGAGATCGCCGGTGTGGTGGACACTCTCATCGGCGCAGACGAGGAGCGGGCGGCGGATTTCGGCGAGCAGCCCATCGCGGCCGGCCGGCAGCGGCTGCTCGACGAGGGCGATGCCTGCTTCTGCGGCGATATGGAGATGACGCTCCAACTCCGCTTCGGGCCAGCCTTCATTGGCGTCGAGGATGATTTCGGCATCGGGCGCGGCGGCGCGGACGGCGCGGATGCGGCTTTCATCGTCGCCAGTGCCGACCTTGACCTTCAGCAGGGCACGGCCGGCATGCTCGCGCGCCCGGGCGGCCATCACCTCCGGCTCACCGAGCGAGATGGTGATGGCGGTGGTGAGCGGCTGCGGAGCGGAAAGGCCGAGGCGGGCGGCGACGCTGTCTCCCGTCCGCTTCGCCTCAAGATCCCAGAGGGCGCAATCGACGGCGTTGCGGGCCGCACCCGGCGGCATGGCCGACAGCAGGTCGCGGCGCGAGATGCCGGCCTCGATCAACGGTCGCGCCGCTTCGATCTGGGCGAAAACGCTCTGCATGGTCTCGCCATAACGGCGATAAGGCACGCATTCGCCAAGCCCCTGCGCACCCTCTTCGACAAGCGTGCAGGTGATGACCTCGGCTTCGGTCTTTGCCCCGCGCGAGATGGTGAAGGTCCCGGCAATCGGAAAGGAATTCATCTGGATATCGAGGGTACGCGGCATTATTGCTCTCCTGCGAGCATGGAAATTGCACGGTGCTTCTGTATATTGACGCGCCGGGCGACGAACGATCTGCTTCGCGATTCGGCAATGTCGCTGTAAGCCTTGAAAGACACAAGTATCTTGAACGCCGAGAATCGCAACGCCGCCTCACTTGATGTGAACGACCAGGCTGATGGCTCGGGACAGCGTGTGCGTCTTCAGGGAAATTGGCGCAGCGCCTACATCCATCTGGTGCTGCGCGATTTCGAAAAGCTCCTGCAGAAGAAGACCGGCGACCTGACGGTAGACCTCTCGGACATATCGGAGATCGACACAGCCGGCATCTGGCTGCTGTGCCGGCTGAAGAAACAGGAAGAGGCGGGCGGGCGGGCGGTTCGCTTCGAAGGCACCAACCCGCATATCGACGAAATGCTGGAGATGTTTTCCGAGGAGCCGGCCAAGCCCGAGCCGGAGCAGACGGAGAAAGTCTCGCTTGCCGCGCGCATCCTCGCGCCGATCGGCAAAATGACCTATGAGGTCTGGGACAATTTCGCTGCCGCCATGTATATCCTCGGCTCGGCGGTGCGCGGCGCGCAGATGAAGTTCGGCCGCGGCAGTGGCGTTTCGCCGGCGTCCATCGTCAACCAGATCGACCATATGGGCGTTCGCGCCGTTCCGATCATTCTGTTGATGTCGTTTCTGATCGGGGCGATCATCGCCCAGCAGGGCGCCTTTCAGCTGCGCTATTTCGGCGCTGAGGTTTTCGTCGTCGATCTCGTCGGCATCCTGCAATTGCGCGAAATCGGCGTGCTTCTGACCTCGATCATGATCGCCGGCCGTTCGGGCAGTGCCATCACCGCCGAAATCGGTTCGATGAAGATGCGCGAGGAGATCGACGCGCTGAAGGTGATGGGGCTGAACCCGATCGGCGTGCTGATCTTCCCGCGGCTGGTGGCGTTGACGATTGCGCTGCCGCTTTTGACGGTGCTGGCGAATTTCGCTTCGCTGGGCGGGGCTGCCGCTGTCGCCTGGGGCTATTCCGGCATCACCTTCGCCAATTTCCTGTCGCGCCTGCACGAGGCGGTGACACTGTCGACGGTGCTCTCAGGCATGATCAAGGCGCCGTTCATGGCGCTGGTCATCGGCATCGTTGCCGCTGTCGAGGGGCTGAAGGTCGGCGGCAGCGCGGAGTCGCTCGGCCAGCACGTGACGGCCGCGGTGGTCAAGGCGATTTTCGTCGTCATCCTGATGGACGGGCTTTTTGCGATGTTCTATGCAGCGATCGACTTTTAGCATGGCGGACCGCGTGGACGAGAAACCGATCGATACGGAAGACAAGGACGAAAGGGACATTGTGCTGTCGGCGCGCGACGTCACCGTCGGCTTCGGCTCCAAGGTCGTGCTCGACAATCTGAACCTCAATATCTACCGCGGCGAGATCCTCGGTTTCGTCGGCGCGTCTGGCACCGGCAAATCGGTGTTGATGCGCACCGTGCTCAGGCTGCTGCCGCGCCGCTCCGGCACGATCAAGATCCTCGGCCAGGATTTCGACGAGCTCGACGAGCCGCAGCGCAACGCGCTCGACATGCGGCTCGGCGTGCTGTTCCAGCAGGGAGCACTGTTCTCGTCGCTGACGGTCAAGGAGAACATCCAGGTGCCGATGCGCGAATATCTCGACCTGCCGCGCTCGCTGATGGACGAACTGGCGCATCTGAAGATCCGCATGGTCGGGCTTGCGGCCGACGCCGCCGACAAATACCCGTCCGAACTGTCAGGCGGCATGATCAAGCGTGCCGCCCTTGCCCGCGCGCTGGCGCTCGATCCGGAGCTCGTCTTCCTGGACGAACCGACTTCGGGTCTCGACCCGATCGGCGCGGCTGAATTCGACGAACTGATCGCCAACCTGCGCGATAGTCTGGGACTGACCGTGTATATGGTCACGCACGACCTCGACAGCCTGTTTTCGGTCTGCGACCGTATTGCCGTGCTCGGAAAGAAGCGGGTAATGGTGGAAGGCACGATCGACGATATGCTGGCCTATGACGATCCGTGGGTGCAGGCCTATTTCAAGGGCAAACGGGCGCGGTCGATCGTGCCGCAGGACGATGGCGCGCGGCACGGCAGCAGCGGGAAGTGACCGGATAAGATGGAAACCAAAGCCAATTACACGATTGTCGGTTTTTTCACGGTGCTGGTGATCGCGGCGGCCTTCGGCTTCGTCTACTGGATGGCCGAATATGGCCGAGGCGGCCCGATGACGGAGTTGATCGTTCGTATTCCGGGCTCGGCCAACGGCCTCAGCGTCGGTTCGCCGGTGCGCTTCAACGGCATCCAGATCGGCTCGGTGCAGACGCTGTCGATCGATGCCGACGATCCGCAATATTCGCTGGCCTTCACCCAGGTCCGTACCGATGCGCCGATCTACCCCTCCACCAAGGCAGCCCTTGAAATCCAGGGTTTGACCGGGGCTGCCTATATCGAACTCTCGGGCGGCCGCAAGGGCGAGGAAAGCATCCTCCAGCATGCGATCGACAATAACAAACGCGCCGTCATCGTCGCCGACCAGTCGAGCGTCACCAATCTTCTGGCGACGGCCGACAAGATCCTCGATCGGGCCAACGACGCGGTCGGTGAACTTCAGGGTTTCATCGAAGATTCGCGCGGGCCGCTGACCGAGACTTTCAAGAATGCCGAGACGTTCTCGGATGCGCTTGCGAAGAATTCCGGCAATATCGACGCCTTCCTGCAGAGTGTGGGTGAGCTCTCCAATACGGTGAAGGCCGTGTCCGGCCGTGTCGATTCGACGCTTCAGGCCGTCGAATCGCTGGTCAAGGCGGTCGATGCGCAGAAGATCGACAACATCGTCTCCAATGCCGAGAAGATCACCGCCAATGTCGCCGATGCCTCAGGCGACCTCAAAGGGGCGATCCAGAAGTTCGACCAGACGGCCACCACCTTCAACGATTTCGGCAAGCAGGCGCAGGCGACGCTCGATCGCGTCGATACGCTCGTTGCCCAGATCGATCCTGCGAAGGTGAAGGGCTCTGTCGACGACATCGCGCAGGCAACCAAGGATGCGCGTACGGCCGTCGCCTCGATCCGTGATGTCGCCAACACCGTTTCGCTGCGCCAGAAGGACATCGACCAGACGATCCAGGACGTCTCTCAGCTTGCCAACAAGCTGAATTCGGCGTCGACCCGAATCGACGGCATCCTCATCAAGGTCGATGCGCTGCTCGGAACCGACAATACGCAATCACTGTTTGCCGAGGCGCGCAATACGCTGGAATCCTTCAAGAAGGTGGCCGACAACCTGAATTCGCGGATCGGGCCGATCGCCGACAATCTGCAGAAATTCTCGAGCGGTGGCTTGCGCGACGTGCAGACTCTGATCAATGACATGCGCGGAACAGTGGGCAATCTGAACGATACGATCAGCAACTTCGACCGCAATCCGCAACGCCTGATCTTCGGCGGGGACACGGTCAAGCAATATGACGGCCGGACGCGGCGTTAAACTTGGGAAGTCAGGGGTAGCCTAATATGGTCGCATCGCATCTGTTGTCGCGCCGTTCTTGGATCAGGGGAACGGTGATCGCGCTGCCGCTGACGGCGCTGATCCTTTCCGGGTGCGGCACCGCGGCCAAGAACGATACTTATGATCTTTCCGCTGCCGTCGACGGCAGCGGACCCGCGGCAAAATCCCGCCAGATCCTGATTGCCAGCCCCACGGCGCTAAGGTCGCTCGACAGCGAGCAGATCGTGATCCGTGTTTCGCCGTCGGAAATCCAGTATCTCTCAAAGGCGCAGTGGGGCGACAAGCTGCCGCGCATAGTGCAGTCGAAGCTGGTGGAAGCCTTTGAGAACTCCGGCAAGCTCGGCGGCGTCGGCATGCCGGGGCAGGGGCTGGCGATCGACTATCAGGTCGTCACCGATATCCGCTCCTTCGAAATAGATGCTTCGAACGGCAATCAGGCGGTGGTCGAAATTTCCGCCAAGATCCTCAACGACCGCAACGGCTCGGTGCGCGCCCAGAAGGTGTTCCGCGCCATGGCGCCGGCCGGCGGTGACAATGAAGGTTTCGTCAAGGGCCTCGACCGCGCCTTCTCCGCGGTAGCCTCCGAGATCGTCAGCTGGACGCTACCCTTGATCTGACCGGCGTTTGCACGACGGCGCCTCGATCCGCGCCTTGCTTTGACGATCGACTGCACCGTCAAAGCCATCGGCTCGGAGAGCGCCGGCATTTCAGTCTCGAATACATCAGGCATTCCTTCGGAATTCATTCTGCCTATCAGAGGCGAAGGATTCGAAACGAATTGCAGGGTGATCGCGCAAGACCGGCAGCATCTGGAAGTGGCTTTCAGGTAACCTGTCGGCAGGTCTCCGCTCATCGATCTACTTCGTCGGTTGCGAATCCGTCATCGTCGCTCCCGGCTGATTACCCGGTATGGTGGAAGCTGTGGCGTTTGATGACGGCGACAGGGTGCTGTCCAGCAGGCTTGCCATCTTATCGTCGCGTATGCTCGCGGTCTTTTCGCCCATGACGACGCCGACCACGCGGCGGCCATCCTTCAGGGCCGAGGTCACGACGTTGTAGCCCGATGCATCGGTGTAGCCTGTCTTGATGCCGTCGACGCCATCATAGCGATACATGAGGTTGTTGTGGCCGCGCAGCTTCATGCCGCGGAACTGGAAGCCGCGCATGGAGAAGAGCTTGAACTCCTCAGGGAAGTCCCGCATCAGCGAAACGCCGAGCGTCGCCATGTCCCGCGCCGTGGTGACCTGCTCCGGATCGGGAAGGCCCGACGGGTTCTTGAAGACCGTATCCTTCATACCGAGCTGGCGCGCCTTGTCGGTCATCGTCTTGGCGAAGGCCTGTTCGGTGCCACCGAGCTGTTCGGCAATCGCCACAGCCGCATCATTGGCGGAGAGCACGACGATTCCTTCGACCGCTTCGCGCAGCGTCACCTTGCGGCCGGCGCCGACAGCGAGCTTGAAAGGCTCCTTGCTCTCGGCATTTTCCGACATGGTGAGCTTCTGGTCCCAGTTGAGGCGTCCGTCATGCAGGGCCTCGAAGGCGAGGTAGAGCGTCATCATCTTGGTCAGCGACGCCGGATAGTTCAGATCGTCCTGATTGGAACCTTCGAGGACCTGGCCGGACTGGGCATCCACGACGAAGCTTGCCTGGCCTGCCTGAACCTGAGTGAAAGCGCCCATCAGGAAAAAGGAAGAGAGCGCGGTAGCGAGGAGCCGGGATGTCGTCTTGGTCATCAATGTTGCTGTCTCTGTCGTTTGGATGGCGGAGTGAGCCGTTCTGTTTGAATATGAGCGGATCAGAAAAGTTTGTGACGGAATGAAGGACAGCGGGCAATAAAAAAGGATCTTCCACAGCTCATTCCTTTTGTCTCACCCTCTTCGGTTTTGACAATGATGCGTACGGCACGTAGAAAATGCACCATGAGCATGAAGCGCGTGACCTTCTCCCGTCATATCAGCACCTGCCCGCAGGTCGCGATTGTGCGCGCTCTTGGCGGACGAGGTCTTCGCGTCCTGCTGTGACGTCAGGGCGCTAGGCGCCCGGCGCGCTGCTGGACGTAAAGCCCCTCACCACGTCAATCAAGGTTGCCAGGGAGACAGGCACCGTGCTCAATATTTATGATGTCAATTCGCTCGTCCATTGGGAGGAGCGCGAGATCCATTTGCGCGATCATATGATCGGCTTCTTCTCGCAAGAGGTCCGCAGCTTCCTCAGATCCGTCAATCCGGCCTGGGATGTCAGGAGGGTCGAGGCGCCGGCGCTGATGCCGCGGTCGCTGGTTTCAAGTGCCTATTCGAACGCCGATATCTGGATCCAGGAACAGCTCTCCACCAGCGATATCGCGCTGGTGCTGAGACCGGAGACCACGCCGTCGACCTACGTCTACATGCAGCATATTCTCGGCAATCACTCGAAGACACGGCTGCCGCTCTGCGTCTGGCAGGCCGGCAGATCCTATCGCCGCGAGCAGGAACAGCCGAGCAAACACATGCGGCTGAAGGAATTCTGGCAGCTCGAATTTCAATGCGCCTTCACGGCCGACAGCGGCAACGACTATCACGCCGCCTGCCTTGAGCCGGTCCGCCGGATGATCGCATCGCTGATCCATCTGCCGACGCGGATCGTACCCTCCGACCGGCTTCCGGCCTATTCCGAGGTGACTGTCGATATCGAGGTCGACAATGCCGACAAGTGGATGGAGGTCTGCTCGATCTCCCGACGCACGGACTTTCCGCAGCGCTACCAGTCGCAGCCCAAAAAGGGAGCGGCGGTCGACCATGACGTGCTGGTGCTTGAGATCGCCATCGGTCTCGATCGGTGCCTCTACAACTGGAACATAGCGGCCGATCGATGAGATATCGGAAGCCGGGGCTGCCAAGCAGTCCCGGTTCTCCTGCAGCCCGAAAATTTATGAAAAGGCTATCTCAGCGGCGGGACGGATTTCTACCGTCGCCTTGCCCGCATCGAAACCATCGAGTGTTTCGTTGTGATGGGCAATGATCTCGGAAAAGGTCAAGGTCGCCGTGTCACCGGTCGTGTGACCATCGGCAATCAACGTCACGTCATATCCCAGCGACACGGCACGCCTGACTGTCGTGTCGACGCAAAATTGCGACATGCATCCACCGATGACGAGGTGGGTGACCGATCGTTCGTCCAGGCGTTCGGCAAGGTCGGTCTCGAAGAAGGAGTCGGCGCTTTTCTTGCGCACAACGACCTCGGCCTGCCTCGGCGCGACCTCGTCGCGCAGCGCCCAACCTGGCGTGCCGACAGCCAATCGATGGCCGCTATCGCCGTCATGCTGAACGAGTACGATCGGCGCGCCCGCCTGCCGAGCTTTTTCCTGTAGTGCTGCCAGCCGCGCGATGGTCTCATCAAGTGCGGCATCAATATGAGGTTGTCGCTCCGGCGAGGCTTTGTCGCTAAGGATCGCATTCTGCACGTCGATGATCAGAAGGGCCTTGGTCATTTCTGGGAGGTTTCCGTAGCTGGACGGCGGATGGTTTCGTTTGGGAATACCTGGTTCGTTTCTCCGCAGAGAGGCCTAATCACACCCGCATTATAGAACGAAAGCCGCCTGACACGTGTTCAGGCGGCTTTCCAATCGCGGGTACCAGTCAGGATCAGCCGAGCCTGCCTGCGGCATGAGCGAGCATGGTGTAGACCTTGCCCGTATCCGAGGTAAGGTAGGACTGCGTTACCGTCCGGTTCGGGTCGGTGCGAGCGACGTCAGCGAGCAGCTTTTCGAAATCACCGATGTAGCGGTCGACGGCGGTGCGGAACTCCGGTTCGCGGTCATATTTGCGCTTGATCTCGTCGAAGGTCTGCTGGCCCTTCAGCGTGTAGAGGCGGCGGGTGAAGACGTCGCGCTCGCCGCGCTGATAGCGGCGCCAGAGATCGACCGAGGCGTCATGGTCGATGGCGCGGGCGATATCGACCGAGAGCGAGTTCAGTGATTCGACGACGTGGCGTGGATTACGGCTGTCATTGCTGCGCGCGGCCGGTGCGGCAGTTTCCGCCGGGCGGGCAGGAACACGGGCGGCCGCGGCCTCGTCGGCGGCGTCCTCACGCGATGCGCCACGCAGGAGATCGCTGATCCAGCCGCCGCTTTCCGGACGAGTCGGCTCTTGGCGATCTGTTCCCGGGCGACCTGTTTCCGGGCGGCCTGTTTCCTGGCGAGCGGGGGCAGGCGGCGGCGCGGCGCGCTGGGGGGCGGCGGCCGGCGCAGACGGTGCGATCGTTCCGCGCAGACCTGTCGCTTCGATCGGCGGGGGTGCTGCCGGCTGCGGCGGCTGGGCTGCGACCGGCTGGGCGGGACGCGGGGCCGGCTGCACCTGAGCGAGCGTGCGGGCGACGGGCTCGGAGATTTCAAGCTGCTGGCTGGAGCGGCCGACGAGCTGGGAGATATCCTGCAGCGCCTTGATCTGCTCGGCGACGGCCCGGCGCATGGCCGAGGCGCTTTCCTTGGCTTCCTCGGGAAGATCGAAGGCGCCGCGCTTCAGTTCGGCGCGGGTGGCGTCGAGTTCGCTGCGGATGTCGGCGGCGGAGCGGCGGATATCCTCTGTGGCTCCGGAGAAGCGGCCGACGGCATCATCGATCGCTTCGCGTAGCGCTTCGCGCAGGTGCTGGGCGGCGCCGTCGGAGGCGCGGCCGGCTTCGCCGAGCATGCGCTCGACTTCCGACAGCGAGGCCGTGAGACCGCCGCGAATGCGATTGGAGAGATCGCCGGAACGGCGCTCGACATTGGCAAAGGTGCCGTCGATCGTCGTATTGGCCTCGTCGCCGGCGCGGGCGATTGCCTCGCGCATCGTCTCTGCCGCTTCCTGGGCGCGCTTCTCGGTTTCGGTGAGAATGCGGCCAATATCGGCGAAGGAGGATTGCACGCCCTCGCGCAAATTGCCGGTAACCTGGCTGGAGCGTTGCTCTGCCCGTTCGAACACGGTCTCGATCATGCTCCCGAGGCCTTGCATGGTCTTTTCGATCTCCGCGGAGCGCGAGACGAGGCCGACCGAGAGCGTCTGCAGAGCGCTCTCGCGCTCCTCGAGCGTCGAGGCGAGGTTGGACTGGGCGGCGCCGAGAAGCTGCGAGGCCTGGGTCAGAACCTTGGAGTGTTCGTCGAAGCGGCCGATGATGCCGCCGACCTGTGCCAACGTCTGGCCCGAGATGTCGGAGAGGCGATCGACCTTGCCTTCGAGAAGCCTGGTCGAGGCGGAGACCATTTCGGCGGCCTTGGTGGCCGAGTCGGCAAAGCGCGTGGTGGTATCTCCGAGACGGCCGTCGACGCTGGCCAGCTGCTCGGCGGCGCGGTTCATCATCATCGCCATCGCCGCACTGCTTTCCGACATGCGCTCGACGAGGCCGTTGACATTGCCGACCAAGCTGTTCTCGATCGCGCTGACGGCATTGGCGACATTCTCGGTTCGGGCGGCAACGGCGCTGGCGAGCGCTTCGTTTTCGGCGCGCAGACGATCGGCGCTGAGGTTGGCCGCAGCGGTGATGCGGGCGGCGGCCTGCTCGCCGGCATCGGTGTACCGGTCGATGATCGGACGGGCCGTTTCGTCGAGGATGCGCGTCAATTCGACCGAACGGCCTGATAGCATCGAGTTAAGGTCGCGGGTACGCTCTTCGAGCGTGGAGCGGATCGAGTTGCCGCGCGCTTCGAGCGCCCGGTCGATGTCGGAGAACGTCGTATCGATCTCGCGGGCACGCTCCTCGAGATTGGTGCGAATGGCGCTGCTGCGAGCTTCGAGCGCGCGGTCGACGTCCGCCATGGTGGCCGTAATCTCGCTGCCGGCGCCCGACAGTGTCGAGCGGATGGCGTTACCGCGTGACTCCAGAGACTGGCCGGCATCCGACAGCACCTTGGAGATGGCATTGACTTGAGTGCCAACGATGGTCTCGGCCTCGGCGACCTTGTTGACGATGGCGTTGCCGGCTTCCGAGAAAGTCTGGGCGACGGCAGCGGCCTGGCTTGCCAGCCGGTTCTGAGCTTCGGCGACGCGAGTGACGATCTGCGACGAGCGCTCATCCATGGTGCGGGTGAATTCGTCGCTTTTCACATTGAGATCCTCGGCGAATTGCTGGCCGGTCTTGCCAAGCAGTTCGGTGGTTCTCGTCGCTTCGCCTTCCATTCCCTGGGCCGCGTCGGCAACTGCGCTGCGCAGCGTCGAGGCGAGACCAGCGGCCTTGCCTTCGATGGTGCGGTTGACGGCCTCGAGGCCGACGGTCAACGCACGGTCCATCGTAGAGAGGCGTTCCTCGATGCGTTCATTGCCGCGGTCGAGCGTTTCGGCGAGGCTCGCGGTGCGGCCATCGATGGCGCCGGTCAGGCTGGTGGTGCGGCTGTCCAGCGTCTCGGCCAGATTGGCGGTGCGGCTGTCGATCGCCTGAGTGAGGTTTGCGGCACTGCCTTCGAGCGTCGCCGAGATGCGCTGCGTGGCGTCGTTGCTGAGCGCGCCGAGACGAGAGACGCCGTCGGCAAGCACGCCGGACAGCTGGCCGCTGGCCGCTTCGACCTTTTCGGCAACGCCGCCGACGCCGTCGCGGATGCGGGTCTCGATCGCCGCAAGACCGGCTTCCACACGCGCTCCGGTTTCTTCAAAACGGCCCGTCAGGCTTTCTACCGACCGATCGAGATGGGTGGACAAATCCTGGGTGGAGCTCGAAATCGCACTTGCCGCCTCCTGGAAGCGGCCGGCGATCTGGCCGGCGCCTGCATGCATGCGATCTTCCAATGTCTGGGCGCCGGCATCGATCGCCTGGCGGATCGCGGCCTCACGGTGCTCCAGCGACAATTCGAGCATGCCGACACTCGTCGCCACCGAGGTGCCGATGCTGGTCGCCTGTTCGGCAAGCGTATCGCTGATCAGCGCATGGGCCTGGTTCAGCGATAGGTCGATGGCGTTGGCGCGGTCTTCGAGCGTCGTGCGGATGCGCTCATGGGCAGAGGCGAGTCCGCCCTCGATGCGCGCCGCGGCCTCGTCGGCGAGGCCTCCGAGCCGCGTATGTGCATCGGTCAGGCGGCCTTCGATGCGGCCGGTCAAGCCGCCGACGAGATCCTCGAAGCGGGCGCCGCCGGCATCGAGAACGCCCGAGAGGGCAGCGCTATGCTCGGAAAGCGCATTTTCGAGCCGCTGCTGATTGTCGGTATAGGCGGTGCGGATCGCATCGGTCTTGTCGGAGAAGGCACCGGCGACTCGTGCCTCGGCACCGGAGACGGCCTCCATGATGGCGTTGCTGCGGGCTTCGAGCACGCTGTCGAAGCGGCTCTGGTTATCATCGAGCGAAATGGCGAGCGCCATGGTCTTTTCGTCGAGCGTATCGGTGAGCCGATCGTGGGTTGCCGTCACGGCGCCGATGATCGCGGCGGTACGGTGGCCCAAGGCTTCCTCGAGGCGGGTCTGGCCTTCGCTCAGCGAGGCGGCGAGGGCGGCAGCCTTCTGGTCGAGTACACCGTTCAGGCCAACATGCGTGCCGGAAACCGCATTGGTGATCGCATCGGCGCCTGTTGTCAGCGTTTCCTCCAGACGGCTCTGGCTCTCGTTCAGCGAGATGGCAAGCGCCATCGCCCGATCGTCGAGTGTCTCGGACAAGCGGTCGTGGGTGGCGGAGACTGCATTCAGGAAGGATTCCGAGCGGCTCTCCAGCGTATCCTGCAGGCGGCTCTGACCCTCGTTCAGGGAGGCGGCGATCGCCGTCGCCTTTTCGTCGAGCGTTTCCGAGAGACGGTCGTGCGTGCCGGACACAGCCTTGAGGAAGGCTTCGGAACGTGTTTCCAGCGTGTCTTCGATCCGCGACTGGCTCTCATTGAGCGAGATGGCGAGCGTCATCGCCTTCTCGTCCAGCGTCTCGGACAGACGGTCATGCGTGCCGGAGACCGCATTCAGCAGGGCCGCCGAGCGGGTTTCCAGCGTGTCTTCGATACGCGTCTGGGTTTCGTTGAGCGAGATGGCGAGTGCCATCGCCTTTTCGTCCAGCGTGTCGGAGAGGCGATCATGGGTGCCCGAGACGGCGTTCAGCAGGGCTGCGGAGCGGGTTTCGAGCGTATTCTCGATACGGGCATGGCCTTCGCTCAGCGAGGTGGCAAAAGCTGCCGCCTTGCCGTCCAGCGTCTCGGAGAGGCGATCATGGGTGCCGGAGACGGCGTTCAGCAGAGCGGCGGAATGGGTTTCAAGTGTCTCCTCGATACGGGCCTGGCTCTCGTTCAAGGACATGGCGAGCGCCATCGCCTTTTCGTCGAGCGTCTCGGAAAGACGGTCGCGCGTGCCGGATACAGTGTTCAGCAGTGCCTCGGCGCGCGTTCCAAGCGCGTCCTCGATGCGGGCATGGCGCTCGTCGAGCGAAGCCGTCAGGGCGGCCGCCTTCGTATCCAGCGTTTCCGACAGTCGCTCATGCGTGCCCGACACGGCGTTGAGGAAAGCGGTGGAGCGGGTCTCGAGCGTATCCTCGATGCGGCTCTGACTTTCGTTGAGCGAAATGGCGAGCGCCATCGCCTTTTCGTCGAGTGTTTCCGAAAGGCGGTCATGGGTGCCGGAGACGGCGTTCATCAGGGCAGCGGACCGAGTTTCGAGCGTGTCCTCGATGCGGGCCTGGCTTTCATTCAGGGAAATGGCAAGGGCCATCGCCTTTTCGTCAAGCGTCTCCGCAAGACGGTCATGGGTGCCGGAGACGGCATTGATGATGGCGTCGGAGCGGGTCGTCAGCGCTTCCTCGAAGCGGCCGTGATGGGTGGTCAGCGCCTCGATCAATGCGCCGCCGCGCTCTGCCATGACGCTGTCGATACGGCCGTGGGCCGTGCCGAGCGCCTCGCTGATTTCGGCCGCACGGGCGGTAAGCACGCTGCTCAATTCCTCGGCGCGACCGCCGAAGGCAGTGGTCACCTGCTCGGTGCCAGCGGCGACGGCAGTCGTCAGATCGGTGGTGGTGGTGCGCAGCGTGTCGCGGAATTCGGCCGAGCGTGTCTGAAGGTTGTTCTGCAGCTCGGAGGTGCCGGTCGCAAGCGCCAGCGCGATTTCCGAGGTCGCGCTCTGCAGCGCAGAGGTCAGCTCGCCGGTGCGGCTGGTGAGCGCGCTGGTGATTTCGTCCGCGCGGCTGCCGAGCGTGCTTTCCAGCACTTCGTGGCCGGTGGCGAGCGCGGTGGCGAGCGCCAGCGACTGGTCTGATATCGACGAACCGAGCCGGTCGATGCCGGAGCTCAGAATGCCGTCGATCGAATCCGAGCCGCCGGTCAGCGTCTCGTTGATACGGGCGAGGCTCTCCATCAGCTTGGTGTCGAGTGAACCGGTGCGTTTGTCGAAGGCGCTGGTGAATTCGGAGACGCGTTCGTCGAAGGCAGTCGACAGCTGGGCGACGGTCGTCTGCAGCCGCTCCTCGAAGAAGCCGGAGCGCACGTCGAGATCCATGACGGCGTCATCGGCGGTGGTCTGCAGGCTCTGGCGGAAGCTTGCGCCCTTTTCGTCGAGCGCGCTGTTCAGCTTCGACAGCACGTCGTCGAGCGTGCCGCCGATGGTGCGTTCGCCTGACGTCAGGCTCTCATTGATCTCGCGGGTGCGCGCAATCAGTATCTCGTTGAGCTGGTGCGTACGCTCGTTCAGCGCCGCATTCAGCTTTTCGGTGCTGCTATCCATGGTCGAGGCGCGCGTCTCGAACTGGCTGAGCAGCCTTTCGCCATGATCGTTGAGATTGACGGAGAGGGCTTCGAGGCGGTTGTCGAATTCGGTGGCCAGCGCGAAACCCGAAGCGTTCAGTGTCTGCAGCAGGGTATCGGTCTTGGCGGCGAGCAGGCTGCCCATCGACTGCAGGGCGCTGTCCGATTTTTCCAGGATCGTCGCGGCGCGTGTGTCGATCAACGAGGCGAAGGCTTCGCCCGATGTGGCAAGCCGCACCGCGATCTCTTCGGTCGCAAGCGACAGCTCTTCCTTCAACTGGTCGTGCACGGTGCCGATTGAGGTGCGGATACGGTCGGCATGGTTGACGATCGCCTCGCGCTCGGAGCCGAGTTCGTGGACGAGGCCGCGAACACGCAACTCGTTGTCGGCATAAGAACGTTCAAGCGCGTTGACTTCGGAATGGACGAGCGTTTCGAGCTCGGAGGCGCGAGCGATGGTGCGCTCGATGCCTTCATTCATGGCCGAGACCTCACGGCGCACGGCCTGACCGACGGTCATGATGCGCTCGGAGGCGATGGTTTCCGGCTCTGCCAGGCGCAACGCCACCTCGGCCATGGAGCGGGCGGCGTTGCGCATGTCCTGGGCGCGGGAGATCATGATGGCGAAGGCATAGAACATCATCACGGGAATGATGATGCCGACGAGGCCGGCGATGACGCCAGGCAGGGCGACTAGATCGGCGAGCGAACGGATCTGCCAGATCTGCGGAGCATAAAGCAGCGACATCAGGCCGAGGCCGGCCATGACCCAAAGCACGGAAAACAGGGTGGCGGTACGCACCGCCGAGCGGCTGGAGGCGCCGTCAAAGGATTTCAGAATAGAGGCGGGCGTATTGCGGCTGGCATCGTTGGCGGGCGCGAAAGCCGGACCCCTGGAAGCCTGCTCGCCAGCGGCACCGCGGCGGCTGCGGCGCTGCGCTTCTTCCTGGGCCTGCTGGTTACGCGCATTTACTGGATCAGACACATTAGCCTCCGGGGCCTGGGGCGCGTCGCCGCGGCGAGACGGTACGTTATCCTTGCTAAAGTCGATCTGGAGCGCCTCGTCCAATGCCTTGAACGCCTTGTCCTCAATTGACTCATTATATTTGTTGTTCGCCATTCGGTTATGCCTCGTTACTGTCAGCCAGTCCGACAGCGCATCCTGGGCTTCCGCCTCACCCGGGAACAACTTTGCCGTTCCAGCCCTCCATCCCAACGAAGGACGGATAAGCATGTCATTTCAGAGTAGATAGCCGCTTTTTCAAACGGAAGGTATCAAAACACTACCATTATCCACTCGCTCGGCAAAGGCGCGTACCATAAACCCGCTCCACCAGTATCGTAGTGACACATCTGGGCTCTTCACACAATTAATGAAGGCTTGAGATTCATGGCTCGTTAACTCGTTGTTAACACCTTTGAATCCTAGCTACGGCTTAAAAACCAATAATTTGGGGATATTTAACGGACGTTAACCATATGGCGAGATTTCCGCCCGGAATGTGCCGGAATTTAACGTGATGGCCACCCTCCTGTCGCAGAACCGTTGCAACTGCAGACGACAGAGACGGGAGAATTGGCAATGGCAGCCCAGATGGCAGCATTGAACATCGTATTCGAGGCGCCGGATAATGCAAAGGGACCGTGTCCCTCCAAGGTCCGGCCGATCGATCTGGTGCATCTCGCAAAGCAGACGATGGGCGACAAGACGCTGGAACTCGAAGTCCTTCAGATGTTTGTGCGCCAGGCCCGCGCATGCCTCCAGGACATTGCCAGCGGCGAAACCATCCGTATCGGCGCAGCCGCGCATCGGCTGAAGGGCGCGGCAAGCTCGGTCGGCGCGTTCCGCGTGTCGCAGACGGCGGAAGCCGTCGAGGAAAACGGCGGCGATGCCGGCGCGACGGCAGCGCTCGGCGCCGCCGTCATCGACGCCGAGAATTTCATCCTGAAGCTCTGCCGCGGCTGATCTCGAGGTTTTTATCTGACGCATGTCGTTGTCCCAAAACCGCTGCGTACTTTTGGGCGACGTGCATAGGATAGCGTTCGAACGAGGCCCGTTGTTCCATTGCGGGACCGCGGGTCTTTTTGCGACGTCCCTTATGACGCTTTGAAGACGGCGGGCGAAGGCCCGATCTGCGAGGCTGTGGCAAATTTCCCCAATATTGACTGATGCGTCGAATTGTCGGAAGAAAATCCGCCCACCCACTTGAAGACCGGAAATAGTCCTGATGCCCAAACTTACCATCGTCGCCTTCGACGGCACGCGCTTCGACCTCGACGTCGACCAAGGCTCCACCGTGATGGAGAATGCCGTGCGCAATTCGGTCCCCGGCATCGAGGCCGAATGCGGCGGCGCCTGCGCCTGCGCGACCTGTCATGTCTATGTCGACGAGGAGTGGACGGAGAAGGTCGGCCAGCCGGAAGCGATGGAAGAGGACATGCTCGACTTCGCCTTCGATGTGCGCCCGACCTCGCGGCTGTCCTGTCAGATCCGGATGAAGGCTGTCTATGACGGGCTGGTGGTGCATGTGCCGGAACGCCAGGCCTGACGCGTACTGCGTTTCAAACGTCGCCGAAAAAACTCGATACCAAAAAAGACGCCTCGCGCGCTAGAGCGAGCGAGGCGAGGCGGGCGCATTACCTACGGATGAGGGAGGAACATCCGCGGCTTCGGAACGCGCCAGGAGAACCCAGCGATGAAAGTGCAGATGCCGTACCTGAACTTTCGAATGTGTTCATATTAACGCGTTCCGGTTGAGTCTGCCAGGATGAAAAATGACCATTCAATCGCTGGGGAGGGTGCAAGTTTCGCACAAGTTTCGTTATGCAGCTAAGGTTTTCCGCTCGCAACCAGACTGAAAAAGCCTTATTTTACGCCGGCTCGACCATTGATTCGATTGTTCAGCAACCTCAGCATCCGCTTCTGGAAATTGACCGCCTCGACCCGGTCGAATCGCGCCTGCTGCCGGTCGTGCTCCTCTATACCGCGAGCTGATTCGTTGGAGACGAGTTCCTGCATGGCTTCGCAGCTGCGCTGCTGCGGCAGCGCGCGGATGGCGCGCTCCATGGCGCGGGCCTGGTCGCGGGCGATCTCGGCATGGCGCTCCTCGTGGCGCTTGATATCGCTCGACAGCGCGTCCCAGATCATCGACAGCTCCTTGCTGGCGCCCTTGCGGCTGCTCCAGCGCGGCAGGATGATCTGGGTGTGGACCGTGACCTTGACGTTGCCGACGCGGCAGCGCCCGTTATTCTGAATATAGGTTGCCTCGCCGCCGAAGCGGATCTTCGTAGCGCCGGGATGACGCGCCGAGGAACCACTCGCCGTCGGGCCGCGCCGGCTGAGTTCGCGGTCGAGCTCATCCGCGGTTTTGCCGCGAATGTCGAAATAGGAATAGCTTTTCGATGCGATCACTTCGGCTGCCGACGGGCTGCAGAGGGAAAGAGCAATGGAAAAGGCGATAGGAACGACCATATAACGCACTGCAAGCGGCATTCTGAACGCAACCCGTGTTGAAATCGGCAGGAGCTTGGGGCATAGCCACCCCAAGCGCAATATCAGATGGCGCTTTTTTCGTCATCAATGGGATAAGTCTGGTGACAGGGCTCGAAGGCAGCATATGGCGTGTCGGCCATGGCCGGGAGATCGAACTCGGGCGTCGTTCGGTGATCATGGCGATCATCAACGTGACGCCGGACTCCTTTTCCGATGGCGGACGCTTTGAAACCGTCGATGCGGCGGTCGAACAGGCGTTGCGGGCGGTGAGCGAGGGTGCCGGCATTATCGATATCGGCGGCGAATCGACCCGGCCGAACGCAGCAATCGTCAGCCCTTCTGAGGAGCAGGCGCGCGTGCTGCCCGTCATCGAGGCGCTGCGCGGCCGCACCCAGGCGCTGATTTCCATCGACACCTATCGCGCCGAAACGGCGCGGCTTGCAATCAGTGCCGGCGCCCATATCGTCAACGACGTCTTCGGGCTGCAGAAGGAGCCCGATATCGCTGATATCGCCGCGGTGACCGGAGCCGGACTCTGTATCATGCACACCGGTCGCGACAGGGTAAAACTTGTCGATGTGATTGCCGATCAGGTGCATTTCCTCGAACGATCGCTTGATATCGCCGCTGCCTCAGGCGTCAACCGCGACCGCATCGTGCTCGATCCGGGCTTCGGCTTCGCCAAGGAGACGCCGGAGGAGAACCTGGAACTGATGGCGCGGTTTTCCGAACTTTCCCGCTTCGGCCTGCCGCTGCTCGCCGGCACGTCGCGCAAGCGCTTCCTCGGCGCCGTGACAGGGCGTGAGGCGCAGGACAGGGATGCGGCAACGGCTGCGACCAGCGCGCTGCTCAGACTTCAAGGAGCTGCGGTTTTCCGGGTGCACAATGTCGCAATCAACAGGGATGCGCTCGATATCGCCGATGCTATGCTTAATGCGCGCCAGGAATTCGAGAGGAAGCGGCCGACATGACCACCTACACGATCACGCTGCAGAACTGCGCCTTCTTCGCGCGCCACGGCGTGCATGACGAGGAGGAATTCCTCGGCCAGCGCTTCTTCGTCGATGCCGAGCTCGATGTCGTCGCTGGCGAGGCGCTGGAAAGCGATTCGATCAACGATACCGTCAATTACGGCATCGCCTTTACCGTGATCGAGCAGATCGTCACCGGCAAGCGGCGTTACCTGATCGAGGCCTTGGCGCTCGACATCGCCAAGGGGCTCTGCGAGACATTCCCGCAGATCCGGCGGGCGAAGATCACGGTGCGCAAGCCGAACGCGCCGGTGCCCGGCGTGCTCGATTTCGTGCAGGTGAGCGTTGAACACTTTGCCTGAGGCCGGGTTCCAATCAGCCACACTCGGTCTCGGCGGCAATATCGGCGACCCTGTGAAGGCGATGGCTGCGGCACTGCAGAAGCTGGACCGACGGGACGACTGCCGGGTTAGCGCGGTCTCGCGGCTCTATCGCACGCCGCCTTGGGGCAAGACCGACCAATCGTTCTTCTTCAATGCCTGCTCTGTCGTCGAGACCAGGCTGGAGCCCGTGGCTTTGCTCGATGTCTGCCTGTCGATCGAACGCGAGATGAAACGCGAGCGCATCGAGCGCTGGGGTCCGCGCACACTTGATATCGACGTGCTGACCTATGGTGACGTGATCCAGGACGCGCCGCGGCTGGAACTGCCGCATCCGCGGATGACCGATCGCGGTTTCGTGCTGATGCCGCTTGCCGATATCGCGCCGGGTCTTCGGGTCAGGGGCAGGGCGGTCAGTGACTGGCTGTCGGATGCCGAGGTGACCGGCATCGAGGTCGCCGACGATAGTCGCGACTGGTGGCTGAGCGCCTGAAGCAAGGGGACCTGAAAACGCAAAACGGCGGGAAACCCGCCGCTTCAGGAAAATCCGCTGTGCGATTTGTCTACTGGATGGAACCGACGGCCATCTCGTCGACCTGGCGGGTCAGCGTCAGGCCGATGACCGGGATCATCTGGCTTTCGACCTTGACCGAAACGGTGACGTTCATCGTTTTGTCGTCGCGCACGCGGGCGATCATCGCTCCATTCAGCTTGGCGCGGTTGATGCCGACAACGACGGTATCCTCGCTGACGGCGCCGGAGACGACGTCAAGGCCCTTGCCGGCGGCGCCGTCGAGGAATTTGCCCTTGTAGCTCGAGCCCGACTGCGAGATGACGGCGGTCATTGGCTGCTTGAAGACGCCGACGCGGCAGGTGCCGTCGAGCTTGATGCCGGCGCTGCTGTCGCCTGTGGGCTCACCGATCAGGTTGCAGGTGAATTTCGTGCCCTTGTACTTGCCGGCGACGATTTCGCCGGGGCCCTTCCAGGAGCCGGCGACGGAATCGAAGAAGGCCTTGTCACGGGTTGCAGCGGTGGCTGCCGGTGCGACATCTGCGACGGGAGACAATGCCGCGGCGGCCAAGCCGCATACGATGAGAAACTTGCGCGAATACATGGATTTTCCTTGGCAAACACCACTCACGAACTGGCTGCAAGTTTTGCCGAAGAATGGTTAATCCTTTCTTTCGATTGTGCCGAAATGCGAGGCAATACAGGATTTTCGCGCGGCGACGATTTTAAAATTCTGCCACTAGGGCATTGAATCCACTGAAATTTCTGCGGCATTACGCTAGGGGAGGTAAAAACTGCAGAATTGCTGCTTCGTTCAAGGATTGTTGCCGCGCGGCGACATGGAGGGGGTGAGATCGCCGATGAAATCACCGATTCCCGGCCGCTTCAGGGCGCGGAAGGCGAGCGGACGGCAGAGATCCATCGCCGCGATTCCAATGCGGGCGGTCATCAGGCCGTTGATGACGCCTTCGCCCAGTCGAGCTGAAAGCTTAGAAGCCAGCCCATGGCCGAGCACCTGCTGGACGAGGCTGTCGCCAACGGCGATCGAGCCCGTGACGGCCAGATGCGCCAGCACGTCACGCAACAGGCGGAACATTCCGAGCGTGCCGGGCCGGCCGCCATACAGCTCGGCCATGGCGCGGATGAGGCGCACGGCCTCATAGAGCACGTAGAGCAGGTCGACCACGGCGCGCGGGCTGACGGCGGTGACGATCGAGACGCGCTTCGAGGCGTTGACGATCAGAGCGCGGGCCTTGCGGTCGAGCGGAGCGAGCAGTTCCCGTTCGGCGAGCGCGATCAGATGCGGGGGATCGATGACCTCGCCCTCGGTCGCCTTCAGCGTCGCGCGGCCCTTCGCCGTCTCCGGATTGGCGGAAAGGAGCGTGGTAAGACGTGCGACGACGACGCGCGCCTTCGCTGGTCGGGTTTCGAGCATCGCCGCGTCTGCCTCGGCCTTGATCGTCTGGACGGCGGCAAGGCGCATCATGCCTGATGTTTCGCGGATGACGAGAGCCAGCACGGCGAGAATGCCGACCGCGAGCACGGCAAGGGCGGCATAGCCCAACCAGTCGGCGCGGGTGAAGAGATCGCGGATCAGACTATCGGTCCAGAGGCCGATGGCGAGCGACAGCAGGATGCCGAAGGCGCCGGCGGCGATCTTGCCGAAGGAGGTCCGCCGCCTGCGCGGCGCTGCAACGGGGACCACGCTCAGATCCTTGTCGGGATTGAGGAAGGGATCGTCCTCGTCAGGAGTCACGACGATATTTTCGGAGAAGCTTTCCGGCCTGCGTCGCTCACCCCCCTGCCGGCCGTTGTCGCGCTGATCGGCGGCCTCGTCCTCGTAGCTGAAGGCGGCGGGTGCGCGGCGCGGCGGATCTGACGGGGGCTTGCTCATGCGAGACGGTCTCCGAACAGAAACTGCATGGCGCGGTCGAGGCGGATATGCGGCACAGACAGCTTGATGCCGCCACCGGTTTCCTCAAGATGCGGCGGGCGGAACCTGACGACGTTGACATCGGGCAGCTGCAGGCCGGTCTCGCCCGCGGCGATGCGATCGAACAGTCTTTCCGGATCCTCCGGCAGGTCACCGGGGAAGATCGCGGTCTTTCTCTGGCCGTCGAAACGCTCGCCGGCGATGGTTTCGCCTTCTATCGGCGTGCCGACGATGACCGGCAGTTCATGGCCGTCGCGCTTGACTGTCGCTTCGCGGGTGGCGCGCACGGAAGCAAGCGCCATGACGTCGATGCCGGCACCGGCCATGCCGATGCGGTCGATGGCGCGATCCACCAGGCGGCGGGTCAGGGCATCGAGCCGGTCGTGGCTTTCATGATGGAGATGATCGGCCTTGGTGGCGGCGACCAGTACGCGGTCGATGCGTCGCCCGAGCAGGGAGGAGAGCAGCGAATTGGTGCCGGGGCGGAAACAGGCGAGCACATCGGTCAGCGCGCGTTCCAGATCCTGCACGGCTTCGGGGCCGCGGTTCATCGCCTGCAGCGCGTCGACCAGGACGATCTGACGATCGAGCCGGGCGAAATGCTCGCGGAAGAAGGGTTTGACGACGACGGATTTATAGGCCTCGTAGCGCCGCTCCATCATCGTCCAGAGCGAGCCGCGGCCGGGACGCCCGTCCGGCGGCAGAGCCAGCGGCGCGAAGGTCAACGCCGGCGAGCCGTCGAGATCGCCGGGCAGCAGCAGACGGCCAGGCGGCAGGGTGGAAAGCGAGCGTTCGTCGGCTTTGCAGGCTTTGAGATAATCGGCAAAAGCGGTGGCGAGGTCGCGGGCGATCATCTCGTCGGCGCCGGCATGGATGTCAGTGGCGCGCGTCAGCGCCAGCCATGGGCGCGACAGCTCGCAGCGGACGCCGGTTTCGGCAAGTGCCAACGTTTCCTCGCTGAACATGCGGTAATCCTTGCCGAGCAGCGGCAGGTCGAGCAGCCATTCGCCGGGATAATCGACGATATCGATCGACAGGCGGCCGGGCGAAAACAACCGGTTCCAGCCGCTGGCGCTCTGATAATCCAGCGTGATGCGCAGCTCGGAGATGGCGCGGGTCGAATCCGGCCAGATACGGTCCTTCACCAGCGCACGGATATGGTCCTCGTACTGGAAGCGCGGCACGGCATCGTCGGGCTGCGGCTCCAGCCGTACCGCCGAGACGCGGCCTGATTGGACCGGTTCGAACAGCGGCAGGCGGCCGCCATGCAGGAGATTGTGGACGAGCGAGGAGATGAAGACCGTCTTACCGGAGCGAGAAAGGCCGGTGACACCGAGCCGCACGGTCGGATTGACGAGGCCGCTCGCCCGGTCGGCGAGATTATCGAAGGCGATGCGGGCATCGTCGGCGAGGGATGTCAGACGTGGCGGCAAGGCGCGATTCCGGTTGGTGACTGCCCCGCAATATAGGGAGGGCGCGCCGCCCGCAAAAGAAGCGAGGCCAGAGCATTTCCGTTTTTCTTCGAATCACGGAAATGCTCTATTTCGTTGTTTTCACGCAATTCCCGGCAAAAGCGCTTCGCGCTTTGCCTAGCAAAACCGCGGCACAGTTTTGCTGGAATTGCTCTAGTCTTCAGACGACGACGAAATCGGTGAGGCGCCAGGCGGTGGCCGAAGCATCGAAATCGAGCACGGCAAGGCCAGCCGTCGGGAAGCCGCCGGCAAGAGAGCCTGCCATTGCCTCATGGCCGATCAGCGCCTCCAATGCCTGCTCCATGGTCGGATTGTGGCCGACCAGCATGACAGCAGCTTGGTCCTGCGCATCGATGATCTCGAGATAGTTGTCGACCGTAGCGTTATAGAGCGCGTCGACATAACGAACCTCGAGCGTAAGGCCCATCGCCCGGTACACCGCATCGGCGGTATCGCGGCAGCGCAGCGCCGTAGAGCTGATCAGAAGATCAGGACGGTAGCCCTTGTCGGCGGCCTTATCGGCGATGATCTCGGCATCGCCAAAGCCCTTTTCGTTGAGCGGCCGGTCAAAATCGCGCTGTCCGGGTTCGGCCCAGGCGGCCTCGGCGTGGCGCAGGAGATAGATGCGGTTGGGCGGAGGCAGGGGTACGGTCATGGGCAAATCCAAGATCCAGCGGGCCTTTTCAGTAGCGGTTGCAATCGGCCGGCGTCAACCGTCAGCGCTGCTCCAGCTGCCCAAAACGCGGCTGACAACACGGCCTTTTGAAGGCGAAGCAAAAAACGCAAGCCGGAATAATGATGAGAAAATAGTCTGTTAGCCGAAAACTGTGACAGATTTAAAAATCTGTTTACCTGTCGTATTTGGCTTGAATCGCGACTAGCGCTTGGGATATACACCCCGCCAGATGAGATGTTCTTCAGGAGAATCGCGTTGAGTGAGAAGATCGATCTTAGCAATTACGTTCCCTCGGAAGAGGAAGAGTTCATGAACGTAAACCAGCGCGCCTATTTCAGGGCCAAGCTGGTTGCATGGAGAAATGATATCCTTAGAGAAGCGCGTGAGACACTCGACCATCTGGCCGAGGAAAGCGCAAACCATCCCGACCTCGCCGACCGGGCGTCGTCGGAAACAGATCGGGCGATCGAACTTCGCGCCCGTGATCGGCAGAGAAAGTTGATTTCGAAGATCGACGCGGCAATGCAGCGCATCGACGACGGCACCTACGGCTATTGCGAGGAAACCGGTGAACCGATCGGCCTCAAGCGTCTCGACGCCCGCCCTATCGCGACACTGTCGATCGAAGCGCAGGAGCGTCACGAACGCCGCGAAAAGGTCTATCGCGACGAATGAGAGTTTTCATGCAGGCATGAAAGCAAAATAGGCGCCGCGATCAGATCGCGGCGCCTTTTACAATTACGGTGAACTTCCGGTCGCCACAGACCTCCACCATTGCTCCCGGCCGGTCTCGGCGGTGGCGTCGACTGCAACCCTGGTGCCGTTCTTGATCCGCCGCCGCAAAACGTCTGCTCGATTCGAATCCGTCCGCAGCATGCCACCATCGTGAAGAGCCTGTAGCCGGGTGCGCGAAACTTGCAACTCGGACGCCAGCAGGCGGTCGAGGCGCGTGCTGGATGGAAACGGGACCATCAGTTCGATTTCCAGTCTCGTCCAATTGGCAATGTCCTGCTGCATCTCTTTTGCGATTTCAAATTCGGCAAACTCGTCGACACGCTGCGACTTGCGCCTGAGAGCTTCGAGGTTGAACGCTTCTGCCCGGATCCAATCCGGATCGTTGGACTGCAACGCCTCGAGGACTGCGGGATCGATGTCGCGAACATTCCGACGCTCGAAGATCGGACGGTTCCACGTCTTTTCGCAGGTCGAGCATTTGTAGATAAGCCAGGCATCGAGCTTGCGGCCATTGGCGTTGAGCCGGATCTTGTCGCTGCATCGGAAAGCTCTGAAGCCCCCGCAGCCGCTGCATACAATCCAGGGCTGGGGCGCTGTTTTCGGCAGAATGGTCCATCGGACCCGTAGGGTATTGCACATATCGTGTTGGTCTTCCGTTCGGAAGTCCACCAGGATGGTGCGTGAGAAAGCCCTTGCGGGCGCGGTGTGGCGATGTTCTGGGCGGCGGAAGAGCTGAGACAGCGGAGCTGCACATGGCACATGTCAACAATGCCAAACCGGTCTCTCGCCACCACCCGATGAACATGTTCATACGCCGTCAGCGTGTCGCTGTCCGGCAGTACGGGTGAAACTGGAGTGAGACCGGTATTTACTTAGGCAAAGTATGACCTCGATGCGCCAACGCTCTTCAACCGGAGCGATAACAAATTATCGGCACAAGATGGAGTCCCCTGGCGCATCGGGAACTGAAAGTCGCCGCATTGCGGCTTTTATGCCACTTGGTGATGAAGGAAGGCCGGACGTGCGTTTCCGCTCACTTGTCGTGCCCCGGTCACTTGTCGCGCCCGATCACTTGTCGCGGTTGACGCTCATCTCGCCGAAGATGCGGGCGACTTCCTTTTGCAGATCGGTATCGGCGCCGGTGATCGGGGCCATTTCCGGATCGCGGCGCGGCAGGTTTCCGGGTTGCTGCGCTCCGGGCCGAGGCGCCTGGTTTGCCGGCGCCGGCACGATGCGTTCGGCCGTCAGATTGTTCGACATTTCCTCTTCCAGCACCCGCTGGAAATCAAGACGGCTCGCTGCTGCCGACTGCGCAGCCGAATCGTCTTCGGCGCTACCTGGTGCGGCGCGTGCGGCCGCCGGCATGTCCTTGACAGGCGGGGCGGAGACCTCGGGTTCGATGCGCTGCTGCGGCAGCACGCGCTGGCGGGCGGCATCGAGGATCTCGGCGGCACTTGAGGCATCGTGGAACGGTGCGGGCTGCGCGGCCGGGGGAGCGACGGGACGCTCCAGCGGACGCGGCTGGGGCGGGACGGCACGCAGAGGATTGTCGCGTTCGGCCGACAGCGGAGCCGTCACGGGCTCTGCCGGAAGAGGGCTCGTGACAACCGGCGGGGCCACGATCGGCTGAGCGGGTGATTGGGCCGACGGTTGGGCCGACGGTTCTGGGCGCGGGCGCGCCTCCGGCGGAACTGGCGCGGAGAAAACGGGCTCGGCGGCCGGCTCGACACGGGCTGCGACCGGCGGGCGCGGTGGCGTTTCCGGCCGCGCAACGGATATCGGACGCTGCTCGACGGGCTGCGGGCGGTTGGCGCTTTCCGGCTGCTCGGCCGCCGCGGGCAGGATGCGGCTCTCGATGACGATATCGCTTGGGCCGCCGATCATGATCAGGTGCTCGACCTCGTCGCGGCGCACCAGCACCAGCCGGCGACGGGCATCGACGGCTGCGGCATCCAGCACTTGCAGGCGGGGCTGGCGATTGCGGCCGCCGCGCACGAAAGGTGAGGGCGCCCGGCTGCGGATCACCCAGAGCACGATGATGAGCAGGAGAAGCGCCAGACCAACGCCACCGGCGGCAAGCAGGAAACGGCTGCCATAAGCTCCGACAACATCATCCAACATAGTCACTCACTCCATTTCGCATTCGGCACATATTGACGACTTTTCCGTTCCTTAGGCAAGGGCCGCCGGTGCTGTCCAGTCACGGGAGAACGCGATTTCGTGTTCCGCTGCTTGGCACCCGGCGACCTTGCGCACGGGTGGCAGCGTTGGCTTCTGGGGCAGATGGCGCTGTTGCCTGTGAATTCAAGCAGTCTTGCCGGCTAGCGGTGTTTTTGCCGACGCGGCAAATTGCTAAGAAGGAAAGAGTGCCTGATTCCCGCTTCGTGTTCGTGCTACGAAGCGGTAGGGCTTATGTGAGGAATACATGACGAAACCGCGTCAGGCCGACGACTATAACGCACCGCTTGTGGATCGTGGGGGGCGTTCTGGCACGGTCTTGCGCATTCTTCTGCTGGCGCTCGTGCTGATCGCGGCTGCCGGCGCTTTCGTCTTCTTCAAAAAATCGCTCGACAACGAGGTGGTGCTTGGCGGTCTCGGCGTGCTCGCCATGGTCGGCATCTTCTTCCTGGTGTCTTCGGTCATCGGCTTCATCGAGGTGATGCCGCAGCACCAGTCCGACAGCCTGGCGCGCGCCTTCCTCAACAGCCATCCCGACGGTACGCTGATCACCGACGAAAAAGGCCGAATCATCTATGCCAATGCCGCCTATGGCGCGCTGACCGGCGCGCGCAAGGCGACCGAGGTGCAGACGCTGGAAACGCTGCTGTCGCGCCATCGCGAGTCCAACGAGGCGCTCTACAGGCTGGTCAACGGTCTGCGCGAGGGCAAGGAAGGTCGGGAGGAATTTCGCCTACTACGCGCCGTCGGGCCTGGCAGCAACAGCTCCGGCGCCCATTGGTACCGGCTGAAGGCGCGGCTGCTGCAGCCGGAGGAAAACGGCGGCAAGCCGCTGCAGATCTGGCAGATCACCGACATCACCACCGAGCGCGACGACCAGGAGCGTTTCTTCAAGGAATTGCAGAACGCGATCGACTATCTCGACCATGCGCCGGCCGGCTTCTTTTCCGCCGGCAGGAAGGGCGAGATCTTCTACCTGAATGCGACGCTTGCCGATTGGCTGGGCCTCGACCTCACCAAGTTCGTGCCGGGCTCGATGACGATCGGTGACGTCGTGGCAGGCGAGGGACTGGCACTGATCCAGTCAGTGCAGGCCGAACCGGGTCTGAAGAAGACCGTGACGCTCGATCTCGACCTGCGCAAGAGCAACGGCCAGAGCCTGCCGGTGCAAATCATTCACAGCGTCACCTCGATGCGCGACGGCGCACCCGGCGAAAGCCGGACGATCGTGCTGGCGCGTGAAAAGAGCGATGCCGGCGGCCAGTCCGCTTCGGCCGCCGCCATGCGTTTTACCCGTTTCTTCAACAATACGCCGATGGCGATCGCCTCGGTCGACGGCAACGGGCGAATCTTGCGGACCAATGCGCCATTCCTGAAGATGTTCTCCGGCGTCGTCTCGCGCGACGATCTCGAAAAGGCGCCGCATCTCGAAACCATCGTGCAGGAAAGCGACCGGCCACAGCTGGCCGCGGCGCTGGCAGCGGCCAAGGACCGGCAGGGCGACATTGCGCCCCTCGACACCCGCACACCGACCGACGAGGCGCGCTATTTCCGCTTCTATGTCAATGCCGTCATCGACCAGAGCGACGAGGCGCCAGAGGAGGCGGCGATCGTCTACGCCGTCGAGGTGACCGAGCAGAAGGCGCTGGAAGCGCAGATGGCGCAAACGCAGAAGATGAATGCCGTGGGAACGCTCGCCGGCGGCATCGCGCATGATTTCAACAACGTGCTGACAGCGATCCTGCTTTCCTCCGACCACCTGCTTTTGCAGGCGCGGCCCTCGGATGCCAGCTTTGCCGACCTGATAGAGATCAAGCGCAACGCCAACCGCGCCGCAGTGCTGGTGCGCCAGCTGCTCGCCTTCTCGCGCAAGCAGACGATGCGGCCCTCGGTGCTGAACCTTACCGATGTCGTCGGCGACCTGCGCATGCTGGTCGACCGGCTGCTCTCAGGCACCAATGTCAAGCTCGACGTGCAATATGGCCGCGACCTCTGGCCTGTCAAAACCGATCTGTCGCAGTTCGAGCAAGTTTTGATCAATCTCTGCGTCAATGCGCGCGACGCGATGCCCGAGGGTGGCACGCTGACGCTGCGCACCCGCAATCTGACTGCCGCCGAGGTCTCGGCCTTCAACTACTCCTACATGCCGGCCGAGGACATGGTGCTGGTCGAAGTCGCCGATAACGGCACCGGTATCGCACCGGAGATCATGGACAAGATCTTCGAGCCGTTCTTCACCACCAAGGATGTCGGCAAGGGCACGGGGCTCGGCCTCGCCATGGTCTACGGTATCGTCAAACAGTCGGGCGGCTATATTCAGCCGGAATCTGAAGTCGGCAAAGGCACGACCTTCCGCGTCTTCCTGCCGCGCCACATCCCGGAGCCGGCGGTGGCCGCCGAAGCAGGTTCGATCGACGGCGCCATCGCCGGGGCCGAAGTGGTGCCGCTGCCGGTATCGCCGCAGCAACCGGAGGACCTGACGGGATCTGCCGTCATCCTTCTCGTCGAAGACGAGGAGGCGGTGCGCCGCGGTGGCAAGCGCATGCTGGAAACGCGCGGCTACACCGTGCACGAGGCGGGCTCGGGCGTCGAGGCGCTGGCCATCTTGGAAGAACTCGACGGCAAGGTCGACATCGTCGTCTCCGACGTCGTCATGCCCGAAATGGACGGCCCGACGCTGCTGCGCGAGCTGCGCAAGACCTATCCCGACATGAAGTTCATCTTCGTCTCGGGTTATGCCGAAGATGCCTTTGCCCGCAACCTGCCGCCGGAAGCGAAATTCGGCTTCCTGCCGAAGCCGTTTTCGCTGAAGCAGCTTGCCGTTGTGGTGAAGGAGACGTTGGACGGGTGAGGGAGGTTTGACGGAGAGGTCGTGCCGTGTAGGCCCCCTCCGCCCTGCTGGGCATCTCCCCCACGGACAGGTGGGGAGATCACAAGGGCGAACGCTTCCCATCACATCAACGCTTCACCGAGTTGAAAGGGACATTTGTTCAGAAAGCCGGTGCTTCCAGCCGATCTCCCCACCCGTGGGGGAGAGGCCCGGCAGGGCAGAGGGGGCTTGCTCGGCATAACCGGCAGCCCGTAGTTTCATTCACCCAGCGCCACAGCGATCTCAGCAGCAAGCCGCGCATTGTTTTCAACGAGCGCGATATTGGTCTTCAGGCTCTGGCCATCCGTCAGGTCGAAAATGGTCGACAGGAGATAAGGTGTTACCGCCTTGCCGGTGACTTCGTCGCGTTCTGCGCTGTCGAGCGCCCGCTCGATATAGATTTCCATCTCCTCGCGCGCGATCTCGTCGGCCTCGGGCACGGGGTTGGCGACGAGCATGCCGCCGGCGACGCCGAGCTGCTCGCGCACTGTCTGAAAATTGGCGATGGCGGCCGGGCTGTTCAGCGACAGCGGGCTGCGGATGCCCGAGGAGCGCGACCAGAAGGCGGGGAATTCCTCGCTCTCATAGGTGACGACAGGCACGCCGCGGGTTTCCAGCACTTCCAGCGTCTTCGGAATGTCCAGGATCGCCTTGGCGCCGGCGCAGACGACGATGACGCCGGTGCGGGCCAATTCTTCGAGATCGGCTGATATATCGAAGCTTTCCTCGGCGCCACGATGCACACCGCCGATGCCGCCTGTGGCAAAGACACGGATGCCGGCGCGCGCCGCCGCGATCATCGTCGCAGCGACCGTGGTGGCGCCGTTGCGGCGCTCGGAGATGGCGAAGGCGAGATCGGCGCGCGACACCTTCATCACTTCGGTCGCCTTGGCGAGTTGCTCCAGTTCCGCAGCTTCAAGGCCGATATGCAGCGTGCCGTGAATGACGGCGATCGTGGCCGGCACCGCACCCTGTTCGCGAATGATTGCCTCGACGCTGCGGGCCATCTCGATATTGCCGGGATAGGGCATGCCGTGGGTGATGATGGTCGATTCCAGTGCCACCAGCGGCGCGCCGCGCTGCTTGGCGCTGGCGACTTCCTTCGAATAGGCGATCGGCAGAAGAGGGGAGATGGGCTTGGTCATGGTCTTGTCCTGTGATCGACAGAGCATGATGCCGAAAAGTGTGAGCGGTTTTCGGACGACATCATGCTCAACTATGCAATTGGCCGCTTCAATGCAGAATTCTGACCTTGGGAACAAGGGCAAGCGCCTCATTCAGCAGATCGGGCGTCAGATTTTCATTGACGGCGTGCCGTGATTGCACGGTTAGTATGGCGGCCGCAGTGCCGTGGCGGACCGCTTCTTCGAGCGGCAGGCCTGATATCAATGCGGCGAGCGTGCCGGCCGCAAGTGAATCGCCGGCACCCGTAACGTCGGTGACGGTGTCGGCAATCGGCGGCTGCAGCGTCACGGCGCGGCCCTCGCAAAGCACGACGAGCTCACGCCGGCCGCGGGTGACGACGGCGTTCCGGATGCCGATCTGGTTCAGCAAAGGTAGCCAGCCGGCGGCGTCTTCCGGCCGCTCACCGGCAAGGGCGGCAGCTTCAGCCTCATTCAGGAACAGATAGTCGATATCCCCGATGCAAGGCTTCAGCCTGACGACCTTAGCCGGCGAGATGGCGATTGCCGCAACGGGCTTGCCTAGCGACCGTGCCTTTGCGACGATCGCCGCGATCGTCTCTTCCGGCAGGTTGGCGTCGAAGAGGATGAAATCATGCGCGGCGAAAGCCTCCCGCACCCAGCGGATAGAGAGACGCCGCGGCACGAAGAAGCGATAGAGATCCATGTCGGCGAGGGCGATCACCAGATTGCCGTCCTTCTCGATGATCGCCGTGTAGCTCGGCGTCTTGCGGTCGAGGAAGACGAAGGGCCGGTCGTCGATGCCGGCGAAATCGGCAGCTTCTCCGACCGTCTCGCCCATCGGATCGCCGCCGCGCGGCGAGATCATCGTCACCTGAAAACCGAGCCTTGCCAGGTTGCGAGCCGCATTGAAGCCACCGCCGCCGGGCTCCTCGAACCATGTGCCGGGATTGCTGGCGCCAGGCGCCGTCTCGCCGGAGATGCGGCCGCGCCGATCGATATGGGCACCGCCGAGAACAAGAATCTTTTTCGTCATCCGATCCGCTCTCCCGATGCCCGAAGGACGAATCGATACGGTGCGCCACGTCGCGGTTGAGTCGGCACCTTTGGCTTAAGTCGTTGCTTTTCATCGATAAAACAAATACAGAACACGTGCCGTTTTACCTTTTTCTTTCAACTGTTTGATCGCCTATTGCGAGAATGGAACAAATAGGGTACAAACTCGACATTGCTTGAGCGGCTTCAATAACCTAAAGGTGGATCGGATGTCTCAGAATTCATTGCGGCTGGTAGAGGACAAATCGGTGGACAAAAGCAAGGCGCTTGAAGCGGCACTCTCACAGATAGAGCGGTCGTTCGGCAAGGGCTCGATCATGAAACTCGGCTCCAACGAGAATGTTGTCGAGATCGAGACGATCTCGACCGGCTCGCTTGGCCTCGATATTGCACTCGGCGTTGGTGGCCTGCCGAGGGGCCGCATCATCGAGATCTACGGGCCGGAAAGCTCCGGTAAAACGACGCTTGCACTGCAGACGATTGCCGAAGCGCAGAAGAAGGGTGGCATTTGCGCCTTCGTCGATGCCGAACATGCGCTCGATCCCGTCTATGCCCGCAAGCTTGGCGTCGACTTGCAGAACCTTCTGATCTCGCAGCCCGATACCGGCGAGCAGGCGCTCGAAATCACCGATACGCTGGTGCGCTCCGGCGCCGTCGACGTTCTCGTTGTCGACTCGGTCGCTGCCCTGACGCCGCGTGCCGAAATCGAAGGCGAGATGGGCGACAGCCTTCCCGGCCTGCAGGCGCGACTGATGAGCCAAGCGCTGCGCAAGCTTACCGCTTCGATCTCGAAGTCGAACACCATGGTGATCTTCATCAACCAGATCCGCATGAAGATCGGCGTCATGTTCGGCTCGCCGGAAACGACGACGGGCGGCAATGCGCTGAAATTCTACGCCTCCGTGCGCCTCGACATTCGCCGCATCGGCGCAGTCAAGGAGCGCGAAGAGGTGATCGGCAACCAGACCCGCGTCAAGGTCGTCAAGAACAAGATGGCGCCGCCCTTCAAGCAGGTCGAGTTCGACATCATGTATGGCGAGGGTGTTTCCAAGACCGGCGAACTGGTCGATCTCGGCGTCAAGGCCGGCATCGTCGAGAAGTCGGGCGCCTGGTTTTCCTATAACAGCCAGCGTCTCGGCCAGGGCCGTGAAAACGCCAAGACTTTCCTGCGCGACAATCCGGATCTCGCCCGCGAGATCGAACTGTCGCTGCGCCAGAATGCCGGCCTGATCGCCGACCGCTTCCTGCAGAATGGCGGACCGGACCCCGATGACGGCGATGGCGATGCCACTGCGGAAATGTAATTTTCGCGCTTAAACTCATCGGACAGTTCCAACCGGCCGCATTCCTGATGAGAATGCGGCCGGTTTTGTTTGTCTGCTGGACAGTGGCGGGGGTGAACGTTAAAAGCCGATGAATTTAAATTTACCTGCCTCCGGCAGCATTGAAGGGCATAGCATGAGCGGTGTGAACGATATCCGGTCGACCTTCCTCGACTATTTCAAGAAGAACGGCCATGAGATCGTTCCGTCGAGCCCGCTCGTGCCGCGCAACGACCCGACGCTGATGTTCACCAATGCCGGCATGGTGCAGTTCAAGAACGTCTTCACCGGCCTCGAAAAGCGTCCCTATTCGACGGCGACGACGTCGCAGAAATGCGTGCGAGCCGGTGGCAAGCACAACGACCTCGACAATGTCGGCTATACTGCACGCCACCTGACCTTCTTCGAGATGCTCGGCAACTTCTCCTTCGGCGACTATTTCAAGGAGAATGCGATCGAGCTTGCCTGGAAGCTCGTTACCGAAGGCTTCGACCTTCCGAAGAACCGCCTGCTGGTGACCGTCTATTCCGAGGATGAAGAAGCTGCGACGCTGTGGAAGAAGATCGCCGGCTTTTCTGACGACAAGATCATCCGCATCCCGACCTCTGACAATTTCTGGCAGATGGGCGATACCGGCCCTTGCGGCCCGTGCTCGGAAATCTTCATCGACCAGGGTGAGAATGTTTGGGGGGGGCCTCCGGGCTCACCGGAGGAAGATGGCGACCGGTTCCTGGAGTTCTGGAACCTCGTCTTCATGCAGTTCGAGCAGACCGAGCCTGGCGTTCGCAACCCGCTGCCTCGCCCGTCGATCGATACCGGCATGGGGCTGGAGCGCATGGCCTGCATTCTGCAGGGCGTTCCCAGCGTGTTCGACACTGATCTCTTCCGCACGCTGATCGGCACCATCGAGGATACGATGGGCGTCAAGGCGGAAGGCAGCGCCAGCCACCGCGTCATCGCCGACCACCTGCGCTCCTCGGCCTTCCTGATCGCTGACGGCGTGCTTCCGTCGAATGAGGGCCGCGGTTATGTGCTGCGCCGTATCATGCGCCGCGCGATGCGCCATGCACAGCTGCTCGGCGCCAAGGAGCCGCTGGTCTACAAGCTGCTGCCGACGCTGGTGCAGCAGATGGGCCGCGCCTATCCGGAACTGGTGCGCGCCGAGGCGCTGATCTCGGAAACGCTGAAGCTGGAGGAAAACCGTTTCCGCAAGACGCTGGAACGCGGCCTGTCGCTTTTGTCGGACGCGACGACGGATCTTTCCAAGGGCGATATGCTGGATGGTGAGACCGCCTTCAAGCTCTACGACACCTACGGATTCCCGCTCGATCTGACGCAGGATGCGCTGCGTGCCCGCGAGATCGGCGTCGACATTTCCGGCTTCACCGATGCAATGCAGCGCCAGAAGTCCGAAGCTCGTTCGCATTGGGCCGGTTCCGGCGAGAAGGCGACGGAAACCGTCTGGTTCGAGCTTAGGGAAAAACACGGTGCGACCGAATTCCTGGGCTACGACACCGAAACGGCTGAAGGCGTCGTGCAGGCGATCGTCAAAGAGGGCGCGGTTTCGACCGAGGCCAAGGCCGGCGACAAGGTGCAGATCGTCGTCAGCCAGACGCCGTTCTACGGCGAATCCGGCGGCCAGATGGGCGATACCGGCGTGATCTCGTCCGATCATGGCAAGATCGAGATTTCTGATACGCAGAAGAGGGGCGAAGGCCTGTTCGTGCATCAGGGTACTGTCGTCGACGGCGTCGTCAAGGACGGCGATGCGGTCGTGCTGACGGTCGATCATGCCCGCCGTTCGCGGCTGCGCGCCAACCACTCTGCGACCCACCTGCTGCACGAGGCTTTGCGCGAAGTGCTCGGCACCCATGTGGCCCAGAAGGGTTCGCTGGTTGCGCCCGAGCGCCTGCGTTTCGACGTCTCGCATCCGAAGCCGATGTCGGCCGAGGAGCTCAAGATCGTCGAAGATATGGCAAACGAGATCGTGCTGCAGAATTCGCCGGTTACTACGCGGCTGATGAGCGTTGACGATGCGATCGCCGAAGGCGCGATGGCGCTGTTCGGCGAAAAATACGGCGATGAAGTCCGGGTCGTGGCGATGGGCGAGGGCGTGCGTGGCGCCAAGGCCGGCAAGCCCTATTCGATCGAACTCTGCGGCGGCACGCATGTCGGGGCCACCGGCCAGATCGGCCTGATCCGCGTTCTCGGCGAAAGTGCCGTCGGCGCCGGCGTTCGCCGAATCGAGGCCGTCACCGGGGAATCGGCGCGCGAATATCTGGCCGAACAGGACGAACGCGTGAAGACGCTTGCTGCCTCGCTGAAGGTGCAGCCGGGCGAAGTGCTGTCGCGTGTTGAAGCGCTGATGGATGAGCGCCGCAAGCTCGAAAAGGAACTGGCTGATGCCAAGCGCAAACTCGCCATGGGCGGCGGGCAGGGCGGCTCGGTCGATGCCGTGCGCGAAGTCGCCGGCGTCAAATTCCTCGGCAAGGCGATTTCGGGCGTCGATCCCAAGGATTTGAAGGGGCTTGCCGATGACGGCAAGACCAGCATCGGGTCGGGCGTCGTTGCCCTCGTCGGCATTTCCGACGACGGCAAGGCAAGTGCTGTCGTGGCGGTGACACCGGATCTCGTGCAGCGTTACAGCGCCGTCGATCTCGTCCGCATCGCATCTGCCGCCCTCGGCGGCAAGGGCGGCGGCGGCCGCCCCGACATGGCGCAGGCCGGCGGCCCCGACGGATCGAAGGCTGACGAGGCGATCGAGGCGGTAGCCGTGGCACTTGCCGGCTGAACTGCCGGTTCATCAACGATTTTCGAAAGGCGGAGGCTTGGCTTCCGCCTTTTTTGTTTCGCAGGTTCAAAGCTCAGAGCCAATTTCCGCAGGATTTGTCAAATCGGACTATGGTTCTCTCAAGCCGATCGATTTGCACGAGGTTCCGACATGAATGGCGACACGGCATGGGCACTTTATGAAAACCGTCTGAGACGGGTTTCGGCCTATATTCACGACCACCTCGACGAGGAGCTGGATATGGAGCGCCTTGCCGAGATCGCCTGCATGTCGACCTATCACTGGCACAGGATCTACCGGGCGATTTACGGCGAGACGCTGGCGGCCACCGTCAAGCGGCTCAGGCTGCATCGCGCGGCGGGCGAGATCGTCCGCACGGAGCTTGCCGTCAGCGAAATTGCGAAGCGATCAGGCTATCCCAATCTCCAATCCTTCAATCGTATCTTCAAGTCGGTCTACGGCATGCCGCCGGCCCGCTATCGGAAAGAGGGAAGCCACACAGCCTTCGAACCCTCACCTGACGGAAAGACCAAAGCCATGTTAGACGTTACCATACGCGAGATCGGGCCCATCGAGTTGATCAGCGTTGCCCATACCGGTTCCTACATGCAGATCGACAAGGCCTTCGAGACGCTGTTCGGCACGCTTTATGCCCGCGGCCTCGCCAAGCCCGACATGCGAATGATCGGCGTCTATCTCGACGATCCCGATTTTGTGCCGGAGGAAAAGCTGCGCTCGATAGCCTGCGTCACCGGCGCTGCCGAAGTGCCGGCGGCGTCACCCTTCGAGCGGTGCACGATCGACGGCGGCGATTATGCGGTGCTGCGCCACAGGGGGCCCTATGCCGACATGTCCAAGTCCTATCAGTGGCTCTTTGCCGAATGGCTGCCGAAATCCGGCCGGCAGCTGAAGGACAGGGTCATGTTCGAGGAATATCTCAATAATCCGCGCGAGGTGCCGCCGACCGAGCTTCTGACGGATATTCACATGCCGCTTGTCTAAAGTCGTCGATCGGGGCGCGGCGGATCTGCCGCGTCCCTGGACGGTCAGGCGACCTTCCGCGTCCTGGAATTTTCAAGCGGCCTGCATGGTCTTGATGGCTTCGTCATCAAGGGCGTTCGCCCGTTTGTAAGCCTCGCGTTCGCTGATGCGGCCGACATAGTCGAGGAATGCCTGGCGTCTTTCGATGCCGCCGAAGCCGATGCCCCAGCCGATATGGGAGCCGACATAGACGTCGGCGGCGGTGAAACGCTCGCCGGTGATGTAGGTCGAAGCGGAGACGGCTTTCTCGAGTGTGTTCATGACGTCGCCGAAACTGCCGCAGCCGGCCATGCGCAGGCGTTCCTTCGGAATTTCGAAGCCGAGAGCCTTCATCGTCACCGCCGATTCGAGCGGACCGGCGGCAAAAAACATCCAGCGGTAATAGCGGGCGCGCTCCTCCGGCCTCGGCGCCAGCGCTTTTTCGGGAAAGGTCTCGGCCAGATAGGCGCAGATCGCCGCGCATTCGGTGACGATGGTGTCGCCGTGGCGGATTGCCGGCACCTTGCCCATCGGATTGACGGCGAGATATTCCGGCGCCTTCATGGTTTCGCCGAAGGTCAGGAATTCGGTGCGATAGGGCTGGCCGATCTCCTCCAGCATCCAGCGCGCGATGCGGCCGCGCGACATCGGGTTCGTATAGAATACCAATTCTTCGGTCATGACGTCCTCCTCGTGTTGCCGTTATTGATCCCACGGAATCAATAGCGCAGCGATGGCCGCCTGCAAGTCCCCGCCGCTAGAGCGCCTTGCGATATTGGATGAAGCCCGAGCGCTCGGCGATCCTGTCATAGAGCCGCCGGGCCGTTGCATTGGTCTCGTGGGTCATCCAGTAGAGCCTGCCTGCGCCGTTGGCGCGGGCGAGGTCGGCGACGGCCTCGATCAAAGCGGCCCCGGTGCCGAGCCCGCGCTGGCTGTTGTCGACATAGAGATCCTGCAGATAGCAGGTCCATTGCGGCAGCCAGCAGGAACGGTGAAAGATGGCATGGACGATGCCGACGAGACGGCCGTCTTCGTCGAAGGCGCCGAGCGCGTGCATCGGTTCGTCAGGATCGTGGAAGCGAGCCCAGGTGAGATCTGTAGTTTCGGGCGGGATGACCACTTCGTAGAAGCGCTGATAGGCCTCCCATAGGGGTTCCCAAACGGCGCGGTCCGAGGGTTCAAGCGGTCGCAGGATGGCCGTCATCGGTTCATTCTCCCAAAATAAAACGGCGGGGAAATCCCCGCCGCTTCGATGTTATCTTGGAAAGACCGGCTTACGCCATGGCCTTCTGCAGGTTCTGGTCGATCTTGTCGAGGAATGCGGTGGTCGAGAGCCACGGCTGGTCGGGGCCGATCAGCAGCGCCAGGTCCTTGGTCATGAAACCGGATTCGACGGTGTCGACGCAGACCTTTTCGAGCGTTGCGGCGAAGCGGGCAAGCTCGGCATTGTCGTCGAGCTTGGCGCGATGCGCCAGGCCGCGCGTCCAGGCGAAGATAGAGGCGATCGAGTTCGTCGACGTTTCCTGGCCCTTCTGATGCTGACGGTAGTGGCGGGTGACCGTGCCGTGCGCGGCTTCGGCTTCGACCGTCTTGCCGTCGGGCGTGAGCAAAACCGAGGTCATCAGGCCGAGCGAGCCGAAGCCCTGGGCAACGGTATCGGACTGGACGTCGCCGTCATAGTTCTTGCAGGCCCAGACGTAGCCGCCAGACCACTTGAGCGCCGAGGCGACCATGTCGTCGATCAGACGGTGTTCGTAGGTGATGTTTGCTTCCTTGAACTGATCCTTGAATTCGGTCTCGTAGACTTCCTCGAAGATGTCCTTGAAGCGGCCGTCATAGGCCTTGAGGATGGTGTTTTTGGTCGACAGGTAGACCGGCCACTTGCGCATCAGGCCATACATCATCGAGGCGCGGGCAAATTCGCGGATCGATTCATCGAGGTTGTACATCGCCATGGCAACGCCGGCGCCCGGTGCGTTGAAGACTTCCTTCTCGATGACGGTGCCGTCTTCGCCGACGAACTTGATCGTCAGCTTGCCCTTGCCGGGGAACTTGAAATCGGTGGCGCGGTACTGGTCGCCGAAGGCGTGGCGGCCGACGACGATCGGCTTGGTCCAGCCGGGAACGAGGCGCGGCACGTTCTTGCAGATGATCGGCTCGCGGAAGATGACGCCGCCGAGGATGTTGCGGATCGTGCCGTTCGGGCTCTTCCACATTTCCTTGAGGTTGAATTCCTTGACGCGGGCTTCATCCGGCGTGATCGTCGCGCACTTGATGCCGACGCCGTACTTCTTGATGGCGTTGGCGGCGTCGACAGTGACCTGGTCGTTGGTGGCGTCGCGGTTTTCGACCGAGAGGTCGAAATAGTCGATGTCGAGGTCAAGATACGGATGGATCAGCTTATCCTTGATGAGCTGCCAGATGATGCGCGTCATTTCATCGCCGTCGAGATCGGCGACGGGATTGGCGACCTTGATCTTGTTCATGTATCTGCCTCGTTCGAGCTTGAATGGGGACGGGGTCCCGGGTGGGTGATGTGATGAGGAGCGCTATAGCATTGTGAACCGGGAACGCAAAGCTGCAAGGGGTTCGACAATGCGTTTTTGCCGCCATTGCCAAGTACTGGAATTTGGCTAGTGTCCGCCTCAACTGCCGACGCCGGACATTCGACCATGAAGACAATCGCCGTTGTTATCGCAAGCCTTATCGCCTTTTCAGGCATCAGCCACGCCGCCGAAATCATCGCTCCGGTGAAGGAGATCATGGACGCGACCAGGAGCAACTGGGCCGACAATAGCAGCGACTGGATCGACATCTTCGACGCGAGCCGGCTTGACCATCTCTACAGCCGCGATTTCGTCGCGAAATACCAGGCGGCGGCGCAGTTTCCCGCCGTCGACGACGACGGCATATCGCCCTTCGACTACGACGTCATCGTCAACGGCCAGGATGCCTGCCCGCTGGAGGATCTGACGATGGTGGCAGCGCCTGTGGTCGACGGCGTGGCCGAGGTGACCGTGCGCTTCAAGAAATCCGCCTGCTCGGATGCGCCCGATGCCAAGGACTATACGACCGTTCATTTCGAGGTGGTCGAGGAAGGCGGCAAGCCCGTCATCGACGATATCGTCACCGAGAATATCGAAACGCAGGCGCGCGATTCCCTGAAGACAACGATGGCGCTGATTGCCAAGGGCCAATAGGCGCGCGACATTCAAGAGCATCGAGATTCTATCTCTGAGCGGCATGAGGGGCTCTTGCACTTGTTTTCCGGTTTTCAGTTCCGCGACTGGCTGCTTGCCAACGATCCGGCGCTTTCGCGCCTGCGCATGGCTTCGCGGGTGACGCTGACGATCGTTCTCTCCTTCGCCATCCTGTTCGCCATCCAGAAGTTGATCGTGCCGCTGCCGACGGCGGCCTTCGGTCTCGGCATCGTGCTGTCGATCGAGGGCGGGGTGGCGGTGCGCGACAAGGGCAATTCGCGCCAGCTGGTGACGCGGCTTTTCGGCTGTGTCGCGAGCCTTGCCGTCGTCGGCATTGCGGCGGGGCTCGAGGATCGCCGTTTTCTCTCCGATCTCGTCTTCCTGGTGGTGATCGCGCTCGCATCGGCCGGGCGGGTGTTCGGGCCGCGTGGCTTTGCGATCGGCATGTTCGCCTTCACCTCTTATTTCATGGGGTCTTATTTCCGGCCTTCCCTTGCCGAGCTGCCTGATGTGGCGATCGGCCCCGTCGTCTCGGTACTCGTCGGCCATCTGGTGAGAGCAGTGCTGTTGCCGGATGATTGGCGGCGCGACCTGCTTCGCTCGCTCGAAAGCGTGCGCGGCCGGATCAACCAGATCCTCTTCAAGCTCGCCACCCTTGCCGGCAGCGGTCATATCGGCGAGGCTGACCGGCAGGAGCTGCGCCAGCTGGAAGACCGGCTGAAGGAAGTGGTGCTGATGGCTGAGACCTTCATTCCACGCCCGCCGGCCGGCGTCTTCGACGGTGCTTCCGATCCCGCCGCGGAATTGGCGATTCGGCTCTTCGATGCGCATCTCGCTGCCGAAAGCGCGATCGTGGTGAGCTTCCAGAGCCTGCCGCCCTTTGCGCTCATCCATGCCGTGATCGAGGCCGACAAGGCGGAGCTCGCCACCTATGAGGGGATGGCGGAAGCCATCAAAGAGGAACCGCAAGGCGAAACCGTGCGGGCGCTGCTCTGGCTCGGCGAGGCGCGGCAGCAATTGACGCAGGCGATCGGCGAGGGGCAGGCTTCCGGCTTTGCCGGCATCGATGCCGTCAAGGACACGGCACAGCCCGAGAAGATCGACTTTTCATTCGCCAATCCGCTGTTGCGCTCGGCGCTGCAGATCACGCTCGCCTCGGCGCTCGCCATGGGCTTCGGCCTGCTTCTGTCGCGCGACCGCTGGTTCTGGGCGGTGCTTGCCGCCTTCCTCGTCTTCACCAACACCAATTCGCGCGGCGACACGGCAATGAAAGCGCTGTCGCGCTCGCTCGGCACGGTGTTCGGGATCGCCATCGGCCTCCTGCTGGCGACGCTGATTTCAGGTGAGCCAGTCATCGCCATTCCGGTTGCTGCCGTCTGCATTTTCCTCGCCTTCTATTTCCTGCAGGTTTCCTATGCGACGATGACCTTCTTCATCTCGATCGTGCTCTGCCTGGTCTATGGCATGACCGGGGTGCTGACGCTCGATCTCCTGCAGCTGCGCATCGGGGAGACCTTGATCGGCGCGGTGGCCGGAACGGCGGTTGCCTTCCTGGTCTTTCCGGCACGCACGCGTGGCGCGCTTGATGCAGCACTCGCCCGTTGGTTTCAGGCGCTGGACGAGTTGTTAAGCGCGATCGGTGAAGGCAAGAGCGGTTTTGCGCTGATGGCGCTGTCGCAGAAGATCGATGCCTGCTACCGCGACGTAACGGTGGCGGCGCGGCCGCTCGGCTCGTCCTGGTCGGTGGTGACGCGGCCGGGCCAGATCCGCCAGACGCTGGCGATCTTCCTCTCCTGCACCTATTGGGCGCGCATCCTGGCGAAGAGCTACGCGGCATCGGCCGAGGCCGACGAGCTGAAGAGGCTGATCGCGTCGGATCTGGCGCTGATGAAGGATGCGGCCCCGCGCGGCTCGACCTGTTTCTTCATCGAGCGCAAGACATCGCGGACGACAGGGCGGCACCTGCCGCTGTCGCGCGAAGGCGCCAGACTCGGGCTCGAAATGATCGGTTCGGCACTGGAAAGGCTCTATCCGCAGGCTGATGTCTTGCCGTTTGCGCCGGGCGAGGTTATTGCGCGCTCGAAACAGGGATAGAACCATGGCAGGCACGAACAGCGAGCGTCAACTTCTGGCCGAAGGGCCGGCGATCATTCTGGTCGAGCCGCAGATGGGCGAGAATATCGGCATGGTGGCGCGCGCCATGGCGAATTTCGGCCTTGCTAAACTCCGCCTCGTCAATCCGCGCGACGGCTGGCCGAACGAGAAAGCCCTGGCGACCGCCTCCAAGGCCGATCACGTCATCGAGGCGACCAAGGTCTACGACACGCTGGAACAGGCGGTCGCCGATCTTAATTTCGTCTATGCGACGACGGCGCGCGAGCGTGATGGCTATAAGCCGGTCCGCTCGCCGGTCATTGCCGCCGAAACGCTGCGGGCGAGGTTTCGCGCCGGCGAAGGCACCGGCATCCTCTTCGGGCGCGAGCGCTGGGGGCTGACCAACGAAGAGGTGGCGCTTGCCGACGAGATCGTCACGTTCCCCGTCAACCCTGCCTTCGCCTCGCTGAACATTGCCCAGGCGGTGCTGCTGATGTCCTATGAGTGGATGAAATCAGGCATGGAGGATCTCGGCGCCGTGCCCTTCCAGGCAATGGGGCAGACGCCCTCGACCAAGGACCAGCTGTTCGGCCTGTTCGACCAGCTGGAGGAGGCGCTCGATGCGCGTGGTTATTTCCACCCTGCCGGGAAAAAGCCAAAAATGGTCGACAATCTCCGTGCCGTTCTATCCCGCCGGGCCTTCACGGAGCAGGAAATCAGCGTGCTGCGCGGCGTCATCTCCTCCCTCGACCGCTTCTCGCGCAAGAGCCCGCGCGGCGGCCGGTTCCCGACAGCGGCCAAGGAAACACCGCCCGATGACAGCGCCGACGCATGAGCTGAAACCCGTCCTCGTCTTCGATTCAGGCATAGGCGGGCTGACCGTGCTGCGCGAGGTGCGCGTGCTGATGCCGGAACGCGGCTTCATCTATGTCGCCGACGATGCCGGCTTTCCCTATGGCGGCTGGGAGGAACAGGCGCTGAAGGAGCGGGTGATCGGGCTTTTCGGCCGGCTGCTCGCAGATCACGACCCCGAAGTCTGCATCATCGCCTGCAACACCGCCTTCACGCTGGTTGGCGCCGATCTGCGCGCCGCCTTTCCTCAGATGACCTTCGTCGGCACCGTGCCGGCGATCAAACCGGCGGCGGAGCGTACGCGCTCCGGCCTGGTCTCGGTGCTCGCGACGCCGGGCACGGTCAAGCGCGCCTATACGCGCGATCTCATCCAGTCCTTTGCGCAGCAATGTCATGTGCGGCTCGTCGGCTCGGAAAACCTGGCGCGCGTGGCGGAGGCCTATATCCGGGGCGACGCGGTTTCCGATGAGGCGGTGCTGACCGAGATCGACCAATGTTTCGTCGAGAAGGAAGGCCGCAAGACCGATATCGTCGTGCTCGCCTGCACGCATTATCCATTCATGGCCAATCTATTCCGCAGACTGGCGCCTTGGCCGGTGGACTGGCTGGATCCGGCAGAAGCCATTGCCCGGCGGGCGCGCACACTCGTTCCGCAGATCGCCGACGCCGTTCACCCCGATAATTTCGACTTTGCCGTCTTTACATCCGGCAATCCCGACTTTGCGACGCGCCGGCTGATGCAGGGTTTCGGTCTCAGCACGCGATAAGGCACTGCGCGCTTTATTTCACCGATGTCATCGCGCAACATCTCTGTGGGGAATCGCGGGCGGGTGTTTGCCGCTCAAGACATAAAGGGATGCGCCGTGCCGCTGCAAAGACTTGTCATGCTGATCTTCTTTCTGCAGCCGATAGCCTTTGGCGCCTGGTTGCCGCGCATTCCTGATATCCAGGCGAAGCTTGAACTCGGCACCGCCGATCTCGCCATCGCACTTCTGGGATTGCCGATCGGCACGCTGATCACCCTGCCGTTTGCCGGCCGCCTCGTCTCGCGCATCGGCGGGCGCATGACGATCATCTATGGTTTCATCTTCTTTCTTGCCGTGGTTTCGCTTCCAGCCTTCGCGCCCAGCGTCATGCTTCTATTCTTCGCCTTGATTGTCGTTGGGGTCGCGCTTTCGACGGTGGAACTCGGCATGAATGTCGAGGCCGATGTGACGGAGAAGGCGACCGGGCTGATCATCATGAGCCGCTGCCACGGCTTCTGGAGTTTCGGCATCATGGTCGGCAGCCTGATCGGCGTTGGTGCCATAGCCATCGGGCTTTCGCCGCACTGGTCGATCCTGATCACGGCGATCGTCATCCTGCCGGCTGCGCTGATTGCCAGCCTGCGCCTGCCGAAATTGTCGGAAAGTCACCATGCGGAGAATTCGCAGGCAATGACCGGTTTCAAGCTGCCCAGTCTTGCTCTGCTCGGGATCTGCGCCTTCGTCTTCGGCGTGACGATGACCGAAGGTGCGATCGCCGATTGGTCGGCGGTCTATCTCCGCGATGTCATGAATGCAGAAGGCGCGCAAACCGGCCTCGGTTATTCGGTTTTCGCTTTCATGGTCGCGGCGGGGCGCTTCAGCGGTGATTACATGAAAGGCCGTTTCGGCGCGGTTGCCATTGCCCGTGGCTGCGGCATCGCCTCGCTTGCCGGCATGCTCGTCGTTCTCCTTGCACCGGCGACGCCGCTTGCGCTACTCGGCTTTGCCGCAGTCGGTATCGGCGTCTCGGTCGGGTTTCCGCTTGCGGTGACGGCCGTCGCTTCGCTGACTGACCGCCCGCCCGCTTCAAGCGTTGCGACGCTCTCCTTCGCAGCCCTGACCGGTTTTCTCATCGGGCCGCCGATCATCGGCTTTCTCGGCGAACTCCTGGGCTTGCGCGCGGGACTTGCGGTCTTGTTGGTACCACTTTTCGTCAGCCTGCTCTGCACACGTTTGCTAATTCCGACGCAGACGGACATGGCGGGGGACCTCGTCGAGCGCGAGGCGGTGTGAAGCCTTATTCCCAGGGCTGGCTTTCCTGTGGGTTCTTAAAGGTTTGACGACAACGGTGCCTGCGAATCTGCTAGAGCATGATGCCGAAAAGTGTACGCGGTTTTCGGACGACATCATGCTCTATTTCTTTGATGTAGATCAGGAAACAGGTTTTAGGCCGATCGGGCCTAAAATCATCCTGATCTAGAGACGGGCCGGGAATTTGTAAGGGGAATTGGACGTGCAGGTTGGCATCGATATGGGATTGGCGTCCGGCGCTCCGGCGACGCTCGATATCGAGGAGCTGCTGGCGACACGTCTGCTCGTGCAGGGCAATTCCGGCTCCGGAAAATCGCATCTTCTGCGCCGTCTGCTCGAGCAATCGGCGCAATGGGTGCAGCAGGTCATCATCGATCCCGAGGGTGATTTCGTCACGCTCAGCGACAGGTTCGGCCACGTCGTCGTCGACGGTGAGCGCACAGAGGCGGAGTTGGCGGGCATTGCCAACCGCATCCGTCAGCATCGCGTTTCCTGCGTGCTGACGCTCGAAGGCCTCGATCTCGAAGACCAGATGCGCGCCGCCGCCGCCTTCCTCAACGGCATGTTCGATGCCGATCGCGAATACTGGTATCCGGTTCTCGTCGTGGTCGACGAGGCGCAGATGTTTGCGCCGTCGGTCGGTGGCGATGTCTCGGAAGATGCGCGCAAGATGTCGCTCGGCGCGATGACCAATCTGATGTGCCGCGGCCGCAAGCGCGGCCTTGCCGGCGTGATCGCGACGCAGCGGCTTGCCAAGCTCGCCAAGAACGTTGCGGCTGAGGCCTCGAACTTCCTGATGGGCCGCACCTTCCTCGATATCGACATGGCGCGCGCCGCCGACCTGCTCGGTATGGACCGGCGCCAGGCCGAGATGTTCCGCGACCTGAAGCGCGGCAATTTCGTCGCTCTCGGACCCGCGCTGTCGCGCCGGCCGCTGCCGATCCAGATCGGCGCGGTGGAGACCTCGGCGCGCTCCTCCAGCCCGAAACTGATGCCGCTGCCGGATGCGCCGCAGGATGTCGAAGACCTGATCTTCACGCCCGATCCGGAGGAATTCCAACGCCCGCTGGTGCGCCGCGCCCCGCCGGCGCCACGGCCGACGACCGATATTCTGGCCGAACTCTCGCGCTCAACGCCGGCTGCATCGGCCGTACCTGCGGAGGCGAGGGCGAGCCAGGTGGAAGTCTCCGCCGAGGAGCGGGAGGAGCGCCTTGCCGGTGTGCTGGCCGAGATACTGGACGATCCGGCATCCGCCTTCCGCACCGATTCGGTGCTCTACCAGGACTTTCTGGTAAGGCTGCGCATGCGTCGCGTGCCGGGACCGCCGATCGCGCTGCCGGATTTCCGCCGGCGCGTGGCGATCTCGCGCTCCGGCGTCGATGCGGCAACGGCCGCAACCGATGCCTGGGCGACGGCGCTGTCGCTGTCTTCAGGTGTCACCGACGACCTGCAGGGCGTCTTCCTGATGCTCGCCAAGGCCGCCGTCTGCGGCGAGCCGTGCCCGTCGGACGCCCGCATCGCCCGTGCCTATGGCACCCATTCCGCCCGCCGTGCGCGGCGCCTGCTCGGCTATTTCGAGGAGCAGGGCATCATCGTCGTGCACGCCGATTTTTCCGGCAAGCGTATCGTCGCTTTCCCTGATATGGACTGCCAGACGGCGCCGGGCGACGCCAACGCACCTGATGCTGGCGGGGACCCACGGCTGGCGGCGGAATAGTGGTGCTTTCGAGCTTTGCCGCTGTTGACAATTTCATGACGGCCCTCTAAAGACCGCCGCAAGCACCGGGCAGCAATGCCCGGTGTTTCATTTGACATGTCCCGTGGATCGTTCCTGTTCGCTAACCGGAACATCCTGTCAGGTCTCGGAAAAGACCAGAGGAGGGCGTGTTTCCTTCGTGCGGTTTGGCAACAAGCCGTCATAAACCTTTGAAAGGAAATACGATGAGCAAGCGCGAATCGTCCAAGTACAAAATTGACCGCCGTATGGGCGAAAACATCTGGGGCCGTCCGAAGTCCCCGGTAAACCGCCGCGAATACGGCCCGGGCCAGCACGGCCAGCGCCGCAAGGGCAAGCTTTCGGACTTCGGTGTGCAGTTGCGCGCCAAGCAGAAGCTCAAGGGCTACTACGGTGACCTGCGCGAAAAGCAGTTCCGCGCGATCTTCGCCGAAGCCGACCGCCGCAAGGGCGACACTTCTGAAAATCTGATCGGCCTGCTGGAATCGCGCCTCGACGCAATCGTCTATCGCGCCAAGTTCGTTCCGACGGTCTTTGCTGCCCGCCAGTTCGTCAACCATGGCCACGTCTCGGTCAACGGTGTGCGCGTCAACATCGGTTCCTACCGTTGCAAGGCCGGCGATGTCATCGAAGTTCGCGAAAAGTCGAAGCAGTTGGTGATCGTTCTGGAAGCTGTCAGCCTCGCAGAGCGCGACGTTCCCGACTATATCGAAGTCGATCACAACAAGATGGTCGCAACCTTCGGCCGCGTCCCGACGCTCAGCGACGTTCCGTTCCCGGTCGTCATGGAACCGCATCTGGTCGTCGAATTCTATTCGCGTTAATGCATTCGTCTCGCAGTCGAAACCGATTGCGAGACAACAGCATGCGTCGATATACGGAAAGCCGCTCTTTCGAGCGGCTTTTTTGCGATCTGGAGAGAAGCAATGGCAGATTTGCAGGCGACCCTCGATAGCATCTACGCCGATATCCAGCCGCGGATCGGCGAGGGCAAGGTCGCGGACTACATTCCGGAACTCGCCAAGGTCCACCCGAAGCAGTTCGGCATGGCGATCGTCACCGTCGACGGCAAAGTCTATCGCGTCGGCGATGCCGACATCGCCTTCTCGATCCAGAGCATATCGAAGGTCTTCATGCTGACGCTGGCGCTCGGCAAGGTCGGCGAGGGGCTGTGGAAGCGGGTCGGGCGCGAACCCTCCGGATCGGCTTTCAACTCGATCGTCCAGCTGGAGCACGAGAGCGGCATTCCTCGCAATCCCTTCATCAATGCCGGCGCGATCGCCGTCAGCGACGTCGTCATGGCCGGCCATGCGCCGCGCGAGGCAATCGGCGAGCTGCTGCGCTTCGTGCGTTATCTCGCCGATGACGAGTCGATCACCATCGACGACAAGGTGGCGCGCTCGGAAACGCAGACCGGATACCGCAATTTCGCGCTTGCCAACTTCATGCGCGCCTACCGCAATCTCGACCATCCCGTCGACCATGTGCTCGGCGTCTATTTCCATCAATGCGCGCTGTCGATGAGCTGCGAGCAGCTCGCCCGCGCCGGGCTGTTCCTGGCGGCGCGCGGCAGCAATCCGACGACCGGCCATTCGGTGGTCTCGCCGAAGCGGGCGCGGCGCATCAATGCGCTGATGCTGACCTGCGGCCATTACGACGGCTCGGGCGACTTCGCCTATCATGTCGGCCTGCCCGGCAAGAGCGGCGTCGGCGGCGGCATCTTCGCCGTGGCGCCGGGCATCGCCTCCATCGCCGTGTGGTCGCCGGGACTGAACAAGGTCGGCAATTCACAGCTCGGCGCTGCGGCGCTGGAGATGCTCGCAGCACGCACCGGCTGGTCGGTTTTCGGCGATTGAACGCTGTGTTGGCAGGACGCTTTCTGCTAAGGCAGGTCTGGACCTTCGATAGGACGAAGCAATGAATATCGCAGCCAAGATTGCCGATGATTTGGAAACCGGCGAAGCCGACACCAGCGGCCATGCGCTGTTTGCCGATGCGCCGCGTTCGGTCTCCTTCAACAAGCTGCGCAAGCGCCTGCTGCGGCAAGTGCGCCAGGCCTTCGACGATTTCGACATGCTGAAGGGCCAGAAGCGCTGGCTGGTCGGCCTTTCCGGCGGCAAGGATTCCTACGGGCTGCTGGCGCTGCTGCTCGATCTCAAATGGCGCGGCCTGCTGCCGGTCGAACTCATCGCCTGCAATCTCGATCAGGGCCAGCCGAATTTTCCGAAGCATGTGCTGCCGGATTATCTCACCAAGATGGGCGTTCAGCACCGGATCGAGTATCGGAATACCTATTCGATCGTGAAGGAGAAGGTGCCTGAAGGCGCCACCTATTGTTCACTCTGTTCGCGGCTGCGGCGCGGCAATCTCTACCGCGTCGCGCGGGAAGAGGGTTGCGATGCGCTGGTGCTCGGCCACCACCGCGAGGACATTCTCGAAACCTTCTTCATGAATTTCTTCCATGGCGGCCGGCTCGCCTCGATGCCGGCGAAGCTTCTGAACGACGAGGGCGACCTGATGGTGCTGCGGCCGCTCGCCTATGCTGCCGAGGACGACCTCGCGAAGTTTGCGGCCGCCATGCAGTTTCCGATCATCCCCTGCGATCTCTGCGGCTCGCAGGACGGGCTGCAGCGCAATGCGATGAAGGACATGCTCGCCGATATCGAGCGGCGCATGCCGGGACGCAAGGATACGATGCTGCGGGCGCTTTCGCATGTGAACCCGTCGCATCTGCTCGACCCGAAACTCTTCGACTTTTCCACCCTTGGTGTCACCGATCCTTCATGAAGGGCCGGCTATGCAGGCTGGCATTGCATCAAGTACAGGATTTCGCATGACTATTTCAGATCAGGATATTCTCTTTCTCGGCGATTGCGTCCGAGAGGCGGCGCAAGCCGAGATCATGCCGCGTTTCCGTAATCTCGGCGCTGCCGATGTTTCGGAAAAGACTTCGGCAATCGATCTGGTGACGCAGGCGGACGTGCTTGCCGAACACCGCATCACCGCGGCGCTGAGAGAGCGCTTTCCCGCAGCACTCGTCGTCGGCGAGGAGGCTTATGACGCCGACCGGTCCGTCGTGCCGGCACTTGCCGATGCCGAGCTCGCCTTCGTCATCGACCCTGTCGATGGGACGTTCAATTTCGCCGCCGGGATTCCTGTCTTCGGGACCATGTTGGCGGTCACAGTCAGGGGCGAGACGGTCGCCGGCATCATTCATGATCCCGTTCTCGGTGACACGGTGACCGCGATCAGGGGGGCAGGTGCCTTTCTGACACGGCGGGATGGGCAGTCGACAAAGCTGAAGGTCGCTGAGCCTGCTAGCCTGAACCAGATGGTCGGCGGCCTGTCCTGGGGGCATATGGATGAGCCCGACCGCTCGCGCATCTGCGCCAACATGGCGAAGGCCCGGATGACTTTCGCCTTCAACTGCTCGGCCTACGAATATTGGATGGTCGCCTCCGGCAAGATGCATTTCATCGGCCATGCGAAGCTGATGCCCTGGGATCACCTGGCCGGCGTGCTCGCGCATCAGGAGGCCGGCGGCCATACGGCGAAATTCGACGGCACGCCCTATCGCCCCGGCGAGACCGTGGGCGGCATCATCTCCGCGCCCGACAAGGAGAGCTGGCAGCTCATTCGGCGCGAGATCGTCGGCATCTGATTCAAGGTTTTCCTAAGAGACCTAAGCGTGAGGATTTGAGATGACTTCGATTGTCGACGTGACCGTTCTTGCTGATTTGCTGCGCCGCGCTGCGAAGGCGGAGATCCTGCCGCGCTTTCGCCGGCTTGGTCAGCACGACGTGCGCGCCAAGAGCGAGGCGACCGATCTCGTCACCGAGGCCGATGAGCAGGCGGAACGGATGATCAAAGCGGAAGCTCAGCAACTCTGGCCGGGCGCACTGTTCCTTGGAGAGGAATCGGTCGCGGCCGATCCTGATTTGCTCGGCAGGCTCGAACATGCCGATCTCGCGATCGTCGTCGATCCGGTCGACGGCACCTTCAATTTCGCCTCCGGCATTCCGGCCTTTGGGGTCATGGCATCCGTGATCTCCGGCGGCGAGACGGTTGCCGGCATCATCTACGATCCGATGGGCGACGATTGGGTGATGGCCGAAAAGGGCGGTGGCGCCTGGCTGCGGCGGCCGGATGGCGGCGCCGAGCGTCTCTCGGTCGCAGCTCCCGTCGAACTGGAACACATGGTCGGCATGGCCTCGACAGGCTACCTGCCGAAGGAGAAGCGCGCCGAAGTGCTCGCCAATCTCGCAAAGGTGCGCTTCCTCACCAATTACCGCTGCGCCGCCCACGAATACCGCACTTTTGCCGGCGGGCATGTGCATTACCTCATGTACAACAAGCTGATGCCCTGGGATCACCTTGCCGGCACGCTGATCTCGCAGGAGGCGGGCGCCTATGCGGCGCGTTTCGACGGCTCACCCTACCTGCCGCATCATCTCGACGGCGGGCTGCTGATTGCGCCGGACAAAGCCTCGTGGGATGTGTTGCGGCGTGAGGTTTTCACGGTCTGAAGGTGAAAAAGCCGCCTTCGACCACCTTCCGTGTTTGAACATCGGCAGGGTAGTATTGCGCCGATGCGGTTGGAGATCATCCCGTGTGGCAAGAGCAATTCATCGAGAAAATCCGTCAAGTCGTTAGCGGCGACCCAAGGGTTGTCGGGCTGTTTCTTGCTGGCAGCTTTGGAAAAGGGCAGGCTGACACGTATAGTGACATTGATCTGCTCGCCGTCGTCGCGCGCGATGATCAGGCCGAGTTCAGTGGAGCATGGCGGCAACAGCTCGAAAAAATTGCCCCCATTGTCTTTTGGAACGAGCTTGGCAAAGAGGAGCGCGTCTTCAATGCCATAACTGATCAATGGCAACGAATAGATCTGGGAGTAGTCGACGAGGGAGCCCTGAAGAAAAGAAGCCAAGATTCGCTTAAACCGCTGATCGACAGACATGGCTTGTACGACACTTTGCCAGCGACTATCCCGTGGTCCGGTCCTAATAAGGAATATCTCACCTATCTCATCAACGAGTTTATTCGTGTGTTCGGTCTCCTTGCCGTCGCCAACGGCCGGGGAGAATATCTCCTCAGTGTCGCAGGCGTAGACTTGCTTCGGATGATGCTCTTCAAACTTCTGAGCGAAGAAGTTGAACGCGCAGACAAAGGCGGCATGCTGGCCTGGAGCCGTCGGCTGTCCGAGGAGCAACTTGACCTCCTCGCAACCATTCCTCCCGCAGCACCAACACGTCAGTCAATCATCGACGCTCACCTTGCCTGCGCAAGTGCCTTTCTGCCACGCGCCCGCAGGATGGCTGAGAGGTGGGAGATTGAATGGCCGCAACGGTTTGAGGATGCCACTTGGAGGCATCTTGAGCGCGAAGTTGGAATGAAAAAGCCAGCTGGCCTAATGTAACGGGAGATCGAAACCTCCATCACAACCCGCAAAATCAGTCCTGTCTTATCTCAAAAGTGGGCCGCACCCGGATCGAGCTGCGGGCTGTCGCCGGGGTGGGTGAAGAGTTTGCCGTTTTCCGCCCAGAGCGTGGCCGCGATTGTCACCGCGCCGAAGAGGGCGAAGCCGCCGAAGAGCGGCTGCACCGTGCCGTTGAACATCTGGCCGACCAGGCCGCCGAGGATGGCGCCGGCCGTCGTCGAGACGAAGCCGGTGATGGCGGTCGCGGTGCCTGCGAGATTACCCATTGGCTCGAGGCTGATGGCGGTGAAATTGGTGGCGATCAGAGCAAACATCATCAGCACGATGGTGAAGATGCCATAGGCGATGGCGAAATCCGGCTTGCCGGTCAGCGAATAGAAAAAGCCGACAGCCGATAGCGCCGTGAAGATCAGCAGGGCGGCGTGCGAGATACGGCGCATGCCGAACTTGCGCACGAAGAAGCCGTTGGCGAAATTGGCGACGGCGATGCCGCCGGCGGTCGCCGCAAAGGCGATCGGCAGCCAGTCGCCAAGGCCATAGACCTCGCCGAAGACCTGCTGCACCGAGATCACATAGGCGCTGATGACGCCGGTGAACATGGTGAGGCCGATCATGTAGCCGCAGGTGATGCGGTTGGTGAGCACGGTCTTGAAGCCATCCACGACAGAGGCGACCGACAGCGGCAGCCGCTCTTCCGGCGGCAGCGATTCCTTCAGCCGCAGGAGAGCCCAGACGAACAGGACGGTGGCGATGATGCCGAGCAGGATGAAGATCCAGTGCCAGTTGGCATAAAGGATGATGAGCTGGCCGACGGATGGGGCAACGATCGGCACGATCATAAAGACGATCATCACATAGGACATAACACGGGCCATTTCGCGGCCACCGAAGCAGTCGCGCACCATGGCCATGGTGGTAATGCGCACGGCCGCACCGCCAATACCCTGGACAAAACGCATAACGAGCAGCATTTCGAAGCTGCCGGTCGCTGCGGCGGCAAACATTCCGACAATATAGCAGGCCAAGCCGCCGAGCAGGATGTTGCGGCGGCCGAACGTATCCGAAAGGCTGCCGAAGAAGATCTGCGAGACGCCGAATCCTAAGAAGAACACGCCGATGATCAACTGCGCGTCGTTGGTATTGGTGACGCCGAGGGAATGGCCGATATTGGGTAATGCCGGCAGCATGCTGTCGATCGCCATGGCAACGCTGGCGGTCATGATGGCGATGGTAACGACGAATTCGCCAAAGCCCATGCCGATACGGCGGGAGCCCTGGTTTTCCTGGTGCGGTTTATGTGGCGGCGTCATGTGGTGAAATCCCGGATGCGAATGAGGTCGGCCGTTCAGACGGCTGGGTTTTGCGATTGGAAGAGGCGGCCCTTCTCGGCGATCAGCACGAAGACGAGCCCGATGATCGACACAAAGAAATAACCGGCGACCATCGGCAGCGCAGTGCCGTCGAAGGCCTGGCCGATGCCGGCGCCGATGATGGCGCCGCCGACCGTGCTCATGAAGCCGAGGACGGAGGAGGCGGTGCCGGCGACGTGGCCGAGCGGCTCCATGGCGAGCGAATTGAAGTTCGAGCCGATCCAGCCGAACTGGAACATGGAAAGGCCGAAGAAGGAGATGAACAGCGCGAAGGGCATCGGCTCGGTGCTGGCCATCTGGACGATCAGCCAGACGGTGTTGATGGCGATGAAGCCGATGAGCGAGCCGTGCGACAGGCGGCGCATGCCGAGCTTGCCGACGAAGCGCGAATTGAAGAAGGACGACAGCGACATGAAGATCGCCACGCCGGCAAAGGCGACGGGGAAATAGGCGCCGAGATCGTAGATGCCGACATAGACCTGCTGGGCCGAATTGATGAAGCCGAACAGCGCGCCGAAGATGAAGGTGCTGGCGATGGTGTAGCAGAGCGCGACGCGATTGGTCAGCACCAGCTTGAAGGCGCCGAAGATCGAGCGGGCGGTGAAGGGTCTGACATTGGCGGGATGCAGGGTCTCCGGCAGGCGTAGATAGGCCCAGACGGCGATGCCAGTCGCCATGGCGGCGATAAACAAGAAGATCAGGTGCCAATTGCCGAAGAACATGACGATCTGACCCGCGCCGGGCGCAATCACCGGCACGATCATGAAGACCATCATGATCAGCGACATGACTTCGGCCATCTGTCGTCCGCCATAGATATCGCGGACGATGGAGATGGTGATGACGCGGGTGGCCGCCGAGCCGATGCCCTGGACGAAGCGCAGCACCAGCAGGCCGGCGAAGGAGGGAACGAAGACGATGCCGATGGCCGAAACGATATAGACGACGAGGCCGAACAACAGCGGCGTACGGCGGCCGAAGCGATCGGAAAGCGGTCCGTAGAACAGCTGGGCGCAGCCGAAGCCGAGCAGATAGGAGGAGACGACGAATTGCCGGTGGTTCTCGCTCTCGACGCCGAGGCTCGCGCCGATCTGCTGCAAGGCCGGGAGCATGATGTCGATCGCCAGCGAGTTGATGGCCATCAGGAAGGCTGCGAGCGCGATGAATTCTCGCTTGCCCATGGGCAGGCGGCCCGCGGACACGGCTTGTGAAGAATCTGTCACAATGAAATTCCCATAAACAGGTCAAGGCGCTGCTAGCCGCAGCGCCTCGAACTCAAGAAACAGATTTGGAAACCGGGCGGACGTCCGGTGACCGGTCAGGAGGCGGCGCGCACCGCGATGCCATTTTCCTGGAGATGCTGCTGCAGTTCACCAGCCTGGAACATTTCCCGGACGATGTCGCAGCCGCCGACGAACTCGCCCTTTACGTAGAGCTGCGGGATCGTCGGCCAGTTGGAATATTCCTTGATGCCCTGGCGGATTTCCGAATCGGCGAGCACGTTGACGCTCTTGTAATCGACGCCGATGTAATCGAGAATCTGCACGACCTGGCCGGAGAAACCGCACTGCGGAAACTGAGGCGTGCCCTTCATGAAAAGGACGACGTCGTTGCTCTTGATTTCGTTGCCGATGAATTCGTGAATGCCGCTCATGGACCTAATCCTTTCAACAGGCGGGTTAAAGGCCCACCGTTTCAATCGTTGCCTTTAGATAGCATGCGACAGCAGGAATTCCAGCTGCCCGAACCAAAAAAATACCAATTCGGGCAGGCCGTTGCCGGGGCTGTTGCCGTCGCGCTACTGCACATCAAAGTGCGACAGCGTCCTTTGCACGTCTTAAAAGACGCGCGGCGCTGCAGCGGAGCGGAATTCATCCGAAAGCCGCTCATATTTTCATCGTGTCTTAGCTGCGTCGCTGACGGCTGCGGCCGGCGGCGGTGCGGCGCTTGCTGACCTGTTTGCGGGCGGGCTTGGGCTTGGCCGAGGTCGCCTTGCGCGCAACCTTCGTCGTCGTGGCGGGGCGTGTCTTACGCCTCCTGCGCTTCGTCGTGATGCGGCCGGTGGTCTTCTTCAGGATCTCCTTCAGCACGCTGTCGACGACGCCTGATATCAATTCTTTGACTAGGTCGGCCACAAAACCCCTCCGTTCGTGATGGAAACGACATGGCTGCTATTGAATTCCGGAAGAGTTCGGTTAGCAAGACGGCTTCGAGACCATAGGTGCTTTTTGCCCATATCAGCGGCGCAGCATCCGGATCGCAGCAACATGCCGGCCATTCGCCCGGCCGGAAGAGTGGAATGAAACTGATCGAGAAGCGGGTCGTCCTGCATTTCCCGGGCTTCGAGCCGCTTGACGGCGTTGCCCACAGGGCGCGCTACGAGCGTTCGGCCAGGCAGAGTGCCGCCGTCTGGAGTTATTCGATTGAGACGGGGCCAGTGGATGCGGGGAGCGATCCGGTCAGTTTCGAGGTCACGACGGCTGAGAGGGTAGCGGCGCCCGAGGCAGGGACCGGTTCCCCCGGCTGGCAGACGAAGAGCCGCATCCATATGGTCGATCACGATATACTGGTGCGCAAGCTGCGTGCCGGCAACACGCTGAGCCAGATCATTGCGGGCTTCCGAAGCTGCGCCGAGATCATGCTGGATGGCGGGATGCGGGGATATTTCCGCCACGCCTGGCGCTTCGGCCTGTTCTTCCTCTTTCCGTTCCTGCTGACGGCGCTGGCGATCGTGCTGACCGCGCAAATCGCCATCCTACCCTATGCTGTCGGCTTTTCGCCGTGGCACATGCTCTGGAGTGGGCCGCTGGCGCTCTGTTTTTTCATCTTCGCCTTCCTGCCATTTTCCGAACGCTTCCATACGCTGCATCTCTTCGCCGATTGGGAGATGGCGGTGGCGCTCGGCCGCATGGACCGGGCGGATTTCAACGACTGGCTGGAAGACCGAGCCACTGCCGTGCGCAAGGCGCTCGACGAAGAGGCGGACGAGTATGTGATCTCCTCGCACAGCATGGGATCGAACGTCGCCGCCCATGTCATCGGCATATTGCTGGAAAGGGAGCCGGAGCTCTTCAAGGGCAAGCGCGTGGTGTTTGCCACACTCGGCAGCGCCATCCTGCAATGCGCGCTGCTGTCATCGGCGACGCTGCTGCGCGCCCGCGTCGGGCTGATCGCCCGCTGTCCCGAGATTTCCTGGCTCGATGTGCAGTGCCTGACGGATTCGATCAATTTCTACAAGGTGCCGGTCGTTGCCGTCTCCAGCCATGCGGATGCGCCTCAAGCGAAGATGATCCTGATCCGCGTCAAGCAGATGCTGACGCGCGAGCACTATCGCAAGATCCGCAAGGACCAGCTGCGCGTTCACCGGCAATATGTGCTTGGGCCTGATCTGCAGGCGCCCTTCGACTTTACGCTTTTGACATCCGGGCCGATGCCGGCCTCGGTCTTTGCCGATCCCGACGAAAAGAGAATGCCCGGCTGAGGGCCGGGCATCGTCAGCCGGATTGCGTCGGGCTCTATTCCGGCGCCGAGGTCTGCAGGGCAAGAGCGTGCAACACGCCGCCCATATTGCCCTTCAGCGCCTCGTAGACCATCTGGTGCTGTTGCACGCGGCTCTTGCCGCGAAAGGCTTCGGCGACGACTTCGGCGGCGTAATGATCGCCGTCGCCCGCCAGATCGCGGATCGTCACCTTGGCACCGGGAATCCCAGCCTTGATCATGTCTTCGATATCGCCGGGTTTCATGGCCATGATCGTTACTCCTTGCGCATCATTCCGCAGCGGCAAGTTCGCCGCGGCCTTCCATGAAATCAGGGAACCATGATTCATGGGCATCGCGCAATTGCTGAATCGGCAGCGAGATGAGATCGCCGACGACGAGCGCCGTTCCTCCGACCGTGCCGAGACGGCGGAAGGGAACACCGCCACCTTCTGCATTGACGCAGACGAAATCGGCGACATCGGCAGGCAAGGTCAGGACGTAGCGGGCCTGATCCTCACCGAAGAGCAGCGCATGCGTTTCACCCTTGCCTTCGCTCAGATCGATCGTCAGGCCTTTGCCCGAGGCCATGGCCATTTCGGCGAGCGCCACGGCAAGGCCGCCCGAGGAGATGTCGTGGCAGGCGGTCGCCTGGCCGTTGCGGATGACGGAGCGGACGAAATCGCCATTGCGTCTTTCGGCGAACAGATCCACTTCAGGAGCCGGACCTTCGCGGCTGGAAAGCACGTCGCGGAGATAGACGGACTGGCCGAGATGGCTGCCGTCGACGCCGATCATGATCACCTTGTCGCCGTCGTTGGCGCTGCCGATGCGAGCCATCTTGCGCCAGTCCGGCAGCAGGCCGACGCCTGCGATTGTCGGGGTCGGCAGGATGGCGACGCCGTTGGTCTCGTTGTAGAGCGAAACGTTGCCTGACACGATCGGGAAATCCAGCGCCCGGCAGGCCTCGCCAATACCTTTCACCGCCTGAACGAACTGGCCCATGATTTCTGGCTTTTCGGGATTGCCGAAGTTCAGATTGTCGGTGGCGGCGAGCGGTTCGGCGCCTGTCGCGGTGATGTTGCGCCAGCATTCGGCGACCGCCTGCTTGCCGCCTTCGAAGGGATCCGCCTCGACATAACGCGGGGTGACGTCGGAGGAGAAGGCGAGCGCCTTGGAGGGATGGCCGTCGACGCGTACGACGCCGGCATCGCCGCCTGGAAGCTGCAGCGAATTGCCCTGGATCAGCGTGTCATACTGCTCATAGACCCAGCGGCGGCTCGATTGGTTGGCGGAGCCGACGAGCTGCAGCAGCGCCTGGCCGTAATCCTGAGGAGCGGCGACGAGATTGGCGGGCAGGGGGGCATGCTTGCCGGGCTCGCGCCATGGGCGATCATATTCCGGCGCCTGGTCGCCCAGATCCTTGATCGGCAGGTTGGCGACTTCCTCACCCTGGTGCATGACGCGGAAGCGCAGATCGTCGGTTGTCCAGCCGACGATGGCAAAGTCGAGGCCCCACTTGACGAAGATCGCCTTGGCTTCCTCTTCCTTCTCCGGCTGCAGCACCATGAGCATGCGCTCCTGGCTTTCCGACAGCATCATTTCGTAGGCCGTCATTCTCTCTTCGCGCACCGGCACCTTGTCGAGTTCGAGCAGGATGCCGAGATCGCCCTTGGCGCCCATCTCGACGGCAGAGCAGGTGAGGCCGGCCGCACCCATGTCCTGGATGGCGATGACTGCGCCGGTCTGCATCAGCTCGAGGCAGGCTTCCAGCAGGCACTTTTCGGTGAAGGGGTCGCCGACCTGAACGGTCGGACGCTTCTCTTCGATCGATTCGTCGAATTCGGCCGATGCCATCGTCGCGCCGCCGACGCCGTCACGGCCGGTCTTGGCGCCGAGATAGACGACCGGAAGACCGACGCCCTTGGCTTCGGACAGGAAGATGGCGTTCGACTTCGCAATACCGGCGGCAAAGGCGTTAACCAGGATGTTGCCGTTGTAGCGGGCGTCGAACTCGACCTCACCGCCGACCGTCGGCACGCCGAAGGAATTGCCGTAGCCGCCGACGCCGGAAACGACGCCGGAGACGAGGTGGCGGGTCTTGGGGTGATCCGGCTCGCCGAAGCGCAGCGCGTTCATCGCGGCGATCGGGCGCGCGCCCATGGTGAAAACGTCGCGCAGGATGCCACCGACGCCGGTCGCGGCGCCCTGATAAGGCTCGATATAAGAGGGGTGGTTGTGGCTCTCCATCTTGAAGACGACGCAATCGCCGTCATCGATATCGACCACGCCAGCATTTTCGCCCGGGCCCTGGATGACGCGCGGCCCTTTGGTCGGCAGCGTGCGCAGCCACTTCTTCGAGGATTTGTAGGAGCAGTGCTCGTTCCACATGGCAGAAAAGATGCCGAGCTCGGTAAACGTCGGTTCGCGGCCGATCAGATCCAGAATACGCTGGTACTCGTCCGGCTTCAGGCCATGCCTCGCAATGAGTTCGGGCGTGATCGGGATGGTGTTTGGAATGGTCATGAGCGGAAAATCCCTGGCGCGTTTTGCGCTGTCTTTAGCTTATGTAGCGGCGACGCGCGACAGGAAAATGCCCGCCGTCAACAGCGGGCCGGCAACTTCTTCCTGATGATGAAAAGTGGTCGCTGCTAGAATTTGTAGCCGATCTGCAGACCGGCGCGTGTCATGCCGTCGTTCGGCCCATCGCAGAGATTGGCATGCGAGGAGTGAGCGATCTGAGCCATGACGTTCCAGTGGGCGGTGAAACGATAGCCGGCACCCAGATATTCGTGGAAGAGGACGCGACAGCCGAGTTCTGGGCCGTCGTCATCGCCTTCGAGATCGCCGGTATGGATGACGCCGCCGAAGCCGGCTTCGGCAAAGAGCTTCTCGTTGAAATCGACCGTCCAGGTGAAACCGGTGAAGAACTGGGTGGCTTCGCCCGACGTCCCGATCGAGGTTCCGAGATGCACACGAGGGTGCAGCAGCTGTTGCTGCCAGCCGACCGCCGTGTCGTAGCCGAAAGGATCGAAGAGAGCGGTAATTTCGGGAAAGACGCCGTCTTCCCTGGAATGGCCCGATTGTACCGAGGTCGAGACGCCGAAGCGCAATTCATCAAATATCTGCTCGCCAGCACTTGCCGAGCCCGCAACCGGGATAGCGGCTGCCGCTGCCAACGATGCCATACCCAAAAAACGCAACGCGATCTTTCCGAAGTCGACCCTCATTTGCTGTCCTCTGATTCGCGTCTGACGGGAACAACAAAGAGGTAACATGGAGGTTGAGTCGGTGAAGCGCTCGGAATACGCTCCGGCGTTTTTTCCGAATTATGACGTGTATTTGCAACAGGTCATATTTCGCCATCATAGGCGGATCCGCCATTTTCCAGCAGCCGGCGCAGGATCATCAGGCCCGAGATCAGTTCCTGCCCCGTCTTCGGCGAGGAAAAACCGATGCGAACGCGATGATAGGGTCGCTCTCCGCGCGCCGACTTGAACTCGTCCTCGTCGTCGACGAGCACGCCGTCGCGGAAGGCGGCATTCTTGAAGGTGCCCGACATCCAGGGTTCCGGCAGTTTCAGCCAGAGGAAGGGCGCGTGTATGTGTGATTCGAAATCGAAGCCCTGCAACTGTTCGCGGGCGAGCCGGACGCGCCGGGAGAGTTCCTCGACACTTGCCTTGCGAATCTCGTGCGCCATGCCGCTCTCGACGAGGCGCGCGCAGGTCTCCGCCAGGATGAAGGGCAGGCCGCCGGTGATCATCCTGTGCGTCACCTTGATGCGCTGGGCAAAATGCGGCGGGCAGGCGACCCACCCGCCGCGCACGCCGGCGGCGACCGATTTCGACAGGCCGTTGACGAGGAAGGTGCGGTCGGGCGCAATCGAGGCCAGCAGCGGCGTATCGTCGTCGGCCATGCCGCCGTAGAGGTCGTCTTCGATCAGCCAGACGCCGTGTTTCCTGGCGATTGCGGCGATGGCCGCGCGCCGCTCATAGGGCATGATCGCCAACGTCGGATTGTGGACGGTCGGCATCAGGAAGGCGATCTTCGGATGCTGCTGCTGACAGAGCCGTTCGAAATCCTCTGGAATTACGCCCAGTTTATCGGAATCGACCGTCAGCGTGCGGCGGCCGAGAAGGCGGGCGCTGCGGCTGACCTGGGTATAGGTGAGATCCTCGAAGACGATCTTGTCCCCTGGCGCCGAGACGGCGGCGATGACTGATATCGCCGCCGCATGGGCGCCGAGCGTCGGCACGATGTTTTCGACCTCCGGCGTCCAGCCGCTGCGGGCAAGCCACAACCGGCCGGCCTCGAACCAGTTGCGCGGGAAGCTCCGGGAATAGGAGGAGATTTCGGCAAGATGCTGCTCGCCGATCTCGGCGAGGATGCCTGCGATGATCTTGCCCTGGCCGAGATCGGGCGCGGCTGTCGTATCGAAGCGGATCTTGTTGGCAGGCGCATCCTGGATGCGGGTGCCACTGAGCGAGACGGTCAGCGGATCGATCTGTTCGCCGGGCGGCGTTTCGGAGCGGTTCAGCACATAGGTGCCGCGCCCCACTTCGCCGGCGACCAGGCCGCGCTCATGCACCAGCGCATAGGCGCGGCCGATCGTGCCGATCGTCACGCCGATATCGTAGGCAAGGTTGCGCTGCGGCGGCAACTTGCTGCCGGCGGGCAGGGCGCCGCTTGATATGGCGGATTCGATGCTGTCGGCAAGCCGGAGATAGACCGGCCCGGAGCCGCGGGAAATATCGGGAAGCCAATTTGTCATGGTGACAATTGTATATATTGGCACATTGTACCCGTCAAGCGTATGAGTCAATTCCAATGGCAAATCGAGAGGATTCTTGGAATGTCTGCCTTGCCTGAGATCAAAATGCCGATTGTACCGATTGTCTCTTGTGATGACAGGAGACAAATCATCCTCCGCGACACGCCCGCCGAAGTGACGCCGCGTTTGGGCCGAATCTGGGGTGCCATTCTTCTCTGGCATCAGAAGCGGGAAGGCCGGCGCGCGCTGAGAGGCCTGACGGCGACCGAACTCAAGGATATCGGTGTGTCGCAGTCCGATGCCGCGCGCGAAGTCGGCAAGTCGTTTTTCTGGGACTGATTATGCAGAACTCAAAGAGTTACAGCGCTGTTCGCGCGTCTGAAAAGACGCGTAACGCTGTCATCGCCGGGATCAGCTGCAGGCCTTGTTGCCGCCGGACCAGCGATTGACGTCGGCGGTGATGCGGCCGGCGACCGGTTCCTGCATCATCGGGCCGAAGGCCTGCAGGCGCGACGGACTTCCCTCGGCCTGCACGACGAGCAGCGGCCGACTTTCCGGGCTGCCCTTATGGACGAGCAGGATGCGCGGACGGCCGGAGAAGGAATTGAGCTCCGGCGCGAGCTTGTAGGCTGCAAAGGCCGGATCGCCCGATTTGAACCAACAGGCATTGGCGCCGAGGGCCACGCGCTCCATCGTCGGCAGCGCGGCGCGGTTCGGGCCTGTCGGCGCCGGCGTCTGGCAGGCTGCCACCATGGCTGCGAGAGCGGTCAACAGGGCGGCGTTTGCGACGGAGAGGCGAGGGCGCATCGATTGCTCCAGATCCGAACAGAAGGATTTTCGTGTGCATCCCGTTGCCCAAGACCGCTACGCGCGCTTGGGCGACGTGCGGGTTCAGGCGGCGATGACGTCGAGCGCCGAGGCGAAGAGGCCGCGGCCGTCCGAACCGCCATGGGCGGCCTCGATCAGGTTCTCGGGATGCGGCATCATGCCGAGCACGTTGCCCTTTTCGTTCATGACGGCGGCGATATCGTTGATCGAGCCGTTCGGATTGGTGCCTTCGGCATAACGGAACACCACCTGGCCTTTGCCTTCGATCGCAGCCAGCGTCGCATCGTCGGCGAAATAATTGCCGTCATGATGGGCGACCGGGCAGCGAATGACCTGGCCCTGCGCATAGGCGCGGGTGAAATCCGTCTCGGCATTGACAACTTCGAGCTTGATCTCGCGGCAGACGAATTTCAGCGAGGAATTGCGCATCAGCGCGCCGGGCAGCAGGCCGGCCTCGACGAGGATCTGGAAGCCGTTGCAGACGCCGAGGACTTTCACGCCCTTTGCAGCCTTGTCGATGATCGCCTGCATGACCGGCATGCGGGCGGCGATCGCGCCGCAGCGCAGATAATCACCATAGGAAAAACCGCCCGGGATGACGATCAGATCGACATCGGGGATCTCGGTTTCCGTCTGCCAGATCGTTACCGGTGCCTGGCCGGAGATTTTGGTCAAGGCGGCGATCATGTCGCGGTCGCGGTTGAGGCCCGGAAGTTGAACGACGGCTGATTTCATGGGTGCTGTTCAAACCTTGCTTGTGTTTGTGCCAGTTCCCGAAGCGGCGACAGTGTTTCGATGTGCTTCGGGCATTGCCAATTTCGCAATGTTCAGTCGATCGCGATTGCGTAGTTCTCGATCACCGTGTTGGCGAGTAGTTTTTCGCACATGGCCTTGAGGTCGGCCTCAGCCTTGCCCTTGTCGGCGCCATCAAGCTCCAGGTCGAAGACCTTGCCTTGTCTTACATGGCCGACGCCCGAGAAGCCGAGGGCACTGAGCGCACCCTCGATAGCCTTGCCCTGCGGATCGAGAACGCCGTTTTTCAGCGTGACGGTGACACGAGCCTTGATCACTTTGTCTTTCCTGCCTTACTTGACGAGAACCGGGCCGGTGCCGCGCACAGGCTCGTTTTCATTGATGATGCCGAGACGGCGCGCGACTTCGGAATAGGCTTCGAGCAATCCGCCGAGATCGCGGCGGAAGCGGTCCTTGTCCATCTTCTCGTGGGTTTCGATATCCCAGAGCCGGCAGCTGTCCGGCGAGATTTCGTCGGCGAGGATGATGCGCATCATATCGCCTTCGAAGAGGCGGCCGCATTCGATCTTGAAATCGACGAGCTGGATGCCGACGCCAAGGAAGAGGCCGGTCATGAAGTCGTTGACGCGAATGGCAAGCGCCATGATGTCATCGAGTTCGGCAGGGTTTGCCCAACCGAAGGCGGTGATGTGCTCTTCGGAGACCATCGGATCGTCGAGCGCGTCGGACTTGTAATAGAATTCGATGATCGAGCGCGGCAGCACGACGCCTTCGTCGATGCCGAGGCGCTTGGCGAGAGAACCGGCGGCGACATTGCGCACGACGATCTCCAGCGGGATCATCTCCACTTCCTTGATCAACTGCTCGCGCATGTTGAGCCGGCGGATGAAATGAGTAGGGATGCCGATCTTGTTCAGATGGCTGAAGATATATTCGCAGATGCGGTTGTTGAGGACGCCCTTGCCATCGATGACTTCGTGTTTTTTCTTGTTGAAGGCAGTGGCATCGTCCTTGAAGAACTGGATCAAAGTGCCCGGTTCCGGGCCCTCATACAGAATCTTTGCCTTGCCCTCGTAGATACGGCGGCGACGGTTCATCGTGGTCATTCTCTATTGTTGGCGCTCTTGGGATAGCGCGAGTGGATCGATCTCGTGGCGTCCCCTTAAAGGAAAAGAGAGGGTTTCACAATCCGCCTGACGCTCCTTCCCCGGTTTCAAGATTCTGTGGCCCTGGTTTCCAATTTTACGGAATACCGCCAAGAGAATCGAATGAATTCGCAAGAGGAGTTTAGCGCCTTTTCCTCTACGGTGGAATGAAGGCGAAATGGCGGGCCGCTTATGCAGGTTTTTATTTGGCAGCTCTGCTTGGCAGCGCGCGACGAAGCTGCGCCTGCAAGGCGCGAGCGGCGATTTGCCCGTGCCGCCAGCTTCCGGAACGAATGAAGGAGGGGATCTGCATGGCCGGCATCGGCCGGGCAAGTGCGTAGCCCTGCAGCGTGTCACAGTCGAGTTCTTCGAGTATGCGGATATGCTCCGCCGTCTCGACGCCCTCGGCGATGACGAGGATGTTCAGCGAGCGGCCGATATCGATGATCGAGCCGACGAGTTTGCGCTGCTCGGCCGATTGCGGCAGCATGCGGATCAGCTCGCGGTCGATCTTCAGCGTCTTCGGGCTCAAGCGCAACAGGCTGACGATCGAGGCATGGCCGGTGCCGAAATCGTCGATCTGGATGTCGATGCCGAGCTTGCGCAGCTTTTTCAGGTTGGCGGCCACCGCCTCGTCGCAATCGTCGAGCGAGATCGATTCCAGCAGCTCGAAGGAGAAGGTGCCGGGCTCGATCTTCAAGGCGCGGAGCTTCTTGCCCAGATCTGGATCTGCGAGCCGTCTGGCGGAGACGTTGACCGATATCTTCGGGATCGGCAGCCCGTCCTTCAGCCACACCTTCCGGTCGGCAATGGCGCGCTCCAGGATGAGGGCGTCGATGGTCGAGACGACGTCGAGATCCTCGGCGATGTCGAGGAAGCGGTCGGGCGTCAGCAGCCCGTGCACCGGATGCTGCCAGCGGGCCAGTGTTTCGACGCCTGCAATATCGAGCGTGCGGGCATCAAACTGCAGCTGATAGAAGGGCACGAATTCATTGCGTTCGAGGCCGATCAGGATCTCGTCGGCAAGGTGCTTGGCGGAGATGATGTCGCGGCGAGCAGCGGCCGAGAAGAATTCGAAGCGGTTGCGGCCCAGACCCTTGGCACGATAAAGGGCGATATCGGCGTCGAGCAGCATCTGCTTGGCGTCGAGCTTCGGTCCGCTGTCGATGGCGATGCCGATGCTGGCGCCGAAACGGCAGTCGTGTCCCTCATATCTGACGGGTTTGCGCAATTCGCGGATGACACGCTCGGCAAGGCCGGCGATCTTCTTCGATGCGGGATCGACAATGCAGAGGATGACGAATTCGTCGCCGCCGATGCGGGCGACGAAATCGACGGCGCGGACGGACGTTCTCAGCACGCTTGCGGCATGCTGCAGCATGGCGTCGCCGGCTCGGTGGCCGAGCGTGTCGTTGATCTGCTTGAAACGGTCGAGATCGATATGGAGGATCGCTAGCGCCAGGCCCTTGGCCCGGCATTCGGCCGAGCGCTCATCCAGCATCTTGTCGAGATAGCGGCGGTTCGGCAGCCCGGTGAGGTAATCGTGTAGTGCCAGGTGCTCGATGCTCTCCTTGGTGGCTTCGAGCTCGCGGTTGCGCGCCTCGGCCAGATCCTTGGCGCGCTGCAGTTCGTTGCGGAGCGCGACTTCTTCGGTGACGTCCCAGTTGGCGCCGATGAGTTTGCGGTGGCCGTTGCCGTCGACGAAGAAGGCCGAGCGGGCGCGGATCACGCGTTCGGCGCCGTCGCCGCGGATGATGCGATATTCCTGCTGGAAATCGCGGCCGCTTTCGACGCTGCGGTCGGCCAGGCCGAGCACGCGCTCGCGGTCATCGGGATGCAGACTTTTCGCCCAGGCGTCGCCGGCGATCTGGCGCGAGGCGCCCTGCAGCCCGTAAATGGCGATGAGGCGGTCGTCCCATTCGACGGTATCGTGCTCGATATCGGCTTCAAATACGCCGATGCGGGAGATCTCTAACGCCAGATCCAGGCGGCGCGACAAACGCGACAGCGTCTCTTCGGCCTGCTTCCGGGCAGTAATATCCGTGTCCGTGCCGACGATGCGCGTCGGCACGCCGTTCTCGTCCCATTCGACGCAGGCGCCGCGGCACTCGATCCAGACCCAGTGGCCGTCCTTGTGGCGCTCGCGATATTCGAAGATCCGGTAATTGGGATCGCCGGCATTCTGCCGGTCGATCGCATGGACAACGAAATCGCGATCGTCTGGGTGAACAAGCTGCAGCCAGGCCTGGTAATCGCCGTCGGCTTCCTCCTCGGGCGCCATGCCGCGGATGGTCTTCCACGTCGGCGAATAATATTTTCGGTCGAGACGGTAATTGTGATCCCATACGCCGAGGCCAGAGCCGACCAGCGCATAATTCCAGCGGCTTTCGCGCTCGGCCAGGTCGGAATCGTCGGTTGCTGCCCCATTGCTGATGCCTGTCTCGGCCGCTGCTGCATCGCCATGCGCATCGCCGGCCTCTGGATGGGCTTTCTTCACGGGCATTCTCGCTTATCTCACCTCGGCGCAGTCTGCTGTCATTCCATTAAGAAAGACTTAGAAAGCACCTGCTCAACAAGCGAGAATGCGGGTTTTCCTCAATCAGCGGAGAGCCGGCCGAGGAACTGGGCAAAGACCATGGTGCCTTCGGGCCAGGGGCCATGACCGGAATCGGCATTGATGTGGCCGGCCTCGCCGGCATCGACGAGGAAGGAGCCCCAGCTGCTGGCAACATCATCGGCATGTTCGTAGCTGCCGAACGGATCGTTGCGGCTGGCCACGGTGATCGACGGGAAGGGCAGCGGATCGCGTGGATAGGGGCCGAAGGTCATCAGGTGCTTCGGGCGGATATCGGGATTGGCGACATCGGGCGGGGCGACGAGGAAAGCGCCCGCCACCCGGTTGCGGAAATGCGGGATGGCATGGATCACCGAGGGCACGCCCAGCGAATGGGCGATGAGAACGACCGGGCGGGTCGAAGCGTTCACCTCCTCGGCGATGCGGGCGATCCAGTCCTCGCGGACCGGCTTCGTCCATTCGGCCTGTTCGACGCGCCGCGCCGTGCTGAGCTTTGCCTCCCAGCGGCTCTGCCAGTGGCTCGGGCCGGAATTGGTGTAACCGGGGATGATGAGGATATCTGCGTCTGAGGCTTTCATGATGCCGCCGATGTGAGAAAGCTGGTCCAAGATGTCAAGAGGGGGTGTCAAGGGAGGGAGCGACACGGGCCCTGAAAGTTGCTATATTCCTCCAGTGCCGGTTGCGGATTTCGTATCGGCTTGCCCGCCGATGCTGTCCGCCGCCGATCAGGTCTCGGCTGAGGAGGAGAAAGCCATGGCGGCATTTCACGTCATGACGGGTGCAAGCGAAAGCTTAGCGCGGCCCGTCGTCAATCGCATCGGTATCGCCGACGTCTTCGACGCGCTGAAGCGCGGATACGACGATTTCATGGAGAAACCGTCCCACTATGTGTTTCTGTGCCTGATGTACCCGATCGCCGGCGTTTTCCTGACGTTGTGGACCTCGGGCGCCAACCTTTTGCCGATGGTCTTCCCGCTGATGGCGGGTTTCGTGCTGATCGGCCCGATCGCAGCGATTGGCCTCTATGAGATCAGCCGCCGGCGCGAGGCTGGCCTCGACGCGTCCTGGACGCATGCGCTCGACGTGCGCCATTCGCCGGCGCTGCCGTCGATCGTCGCGGTCGGCTTGATGCTCTGCGGCCTCTTCATCGTCTGGCTGGTGACGGCGCAGACGCTCTACAGCAATCTGCTCGGCGAGGTCTTTCCGCGCAGCATGGGGGATTTCTTCCGCCAGGTCTTCGGCACGTCGGAGGGCATGCAGCTGATCATCTGGGGCAACCTCATCGGCTTCGTCTTTGCGCTCGTCGTGCTGGCGATAACCGTCATCACCTTTCCGCTACTGCTCGACCGCGATGTCGGGGCGGTGGCCGCCGTCACGGCGTCGATCCGCGCGACGATTCTCAATCCGGTGCCGGTGCTGCTCTGGGGCCTGATTGTCGCCGCGATGCTCGTGATCGGCACGATCCCGATCTTTGCCGGGCTTGCACTCGTCATCCCGATCCTCGGCCATGCGACCTGGCATCTCTATCGCAAGCTGATTGCGCGGGAAGCCACAGCGTAACCACAGCCCTTTCTGCGGGGAATCCCGGCCCCGGGGGAATCTGGGATCCCTGGGGGAATCTGAGATACCCCGGGAACCTCGAACCTGCCTCGGAGTTTGTTTAGCGCGGAGCATGACGTCGCCGACATCATGCTCCAGAGACTTCGAGGGAGGTTTTCAGAGGTGACGATGAAGCATCTGTTTGCCCGCTTCGCAACCAAGACATCGGAATGGGCGGGCAAACCCGTTGCTTTCATCCTGGCGCTGACGGTTGTCGTCATCTGGGCCTCGCTCGGCCCCTTTTTCGACTATTCGGAAACATGGCAGCTGATCATCAATACGGGCACGACGATCATCACCTTCCTGATGGTCTTCGTGCTGCAGAACGCCCAGACGCGCGACACGCGGGCGATCCAGGCGAAGCTCAATGAAATCATCCTGACCAGCCATGCCGAAAACCGCTTCATCGGCATCGAAAATCTCGACGAGGAAGAGCTGAAGCACCTCAACCAGCTGGTCGCCAAGGCCGCCAAAGGCAGGGGTGAGACGGAGGCTTGCAGAGTATCGGAGTCAACCGAAGCGGCAAATGCGGCGCCGTCGAAAAAGGCGGAGGCGCGGAAACGCTCTGTTGCCGCCAAAGCGCCGAAGCAGAAATAACGGCCGCTTGAGAAAAGCTAAACTATGAAATACAATCGGCACTTATATTCAGTTCATTAAATCCAACTCGGCAGGGGAAAATGAACGACTCTTTCTTAGAGAGCCGCAGGTCGAGCTGTTCTTTCAGGCTTATTTCATAGGAATGACGGTAGGCCATTTGCCATTTTTCTTCGACGATATCGGCTTTATCGCGTTTATTCCAAAGTTTATTGTTTCGCTACCAATCATTTTTATATTATTCATTTTTTATTGTGTGAAATACAGCGAAATTAATTCGCGGCCATTTCTTTGGTCGTCTAACATTTTTACAGTAACTTTGTTGCTGATTGCTGCGGCTTTCTTATTGTTGTCAGGCGGAAGTATTCATAGGCTGACCTTGTTAGCTTTTTTCCTAATCATTTCTCTGCCTTCTATCCTTGTCTCATGCATCTACTTCCCAGTTATGATCAGGCTGCGACTAAGGAAAGAAGCCGTCCGATAGATTCTCGACGGGGAAGTATGCCGGCGGAAAAACGGCGCCTGCAAGGGCGCCGCTATATCGTCGATTGCAGGTCCGCTCAGGCCTCGCCAAAAACCCGCCGGAAGATCGTATCGACATGCTTGGTATGATAGCCAAGGTCGAACTTCTCCCGAATATCCTCTTCGGAAAGCGCAGCACGGACTTCGGCGTCTGCAAGCAGCTCTTCGAGAAAATCTTTGCCCTGTTCCCAGACCTTCATAGCGTTGCGCTGGACGAGGCGGTAGGCGTCCTCGCGAGAGGTGCCCGCCTGGGTCAACGCCAGCAGGACACGCTGCGAATGGACGAGGCCGCGGAATTTGTTGAGGTTCTTTTCCATGTTCTCGGGATAGACCAGCAGCTTTTCGATGACGCCGGCAAGCCGCGACAGGGCGAAATCGAGCGTCACGGTGGCATCGGGGCCGATCATGCGCTCGACCGAGGAATGCGAAATATCGCGTTCATGCCAGAGGGCGACGTTTTCCATCGCCGGCATGGCGTAGGAGCGGACCATGCGGGCAAGGCCAGTCAGGTTTTCGGTCAGAACCGGGTTGCGCTTGTGCGGCATGGCCGAGGAGCCCTTCTGGCCGGGCGAGAAATATTCCTCGGCTTCCAGTACCTCGGTGCGCTGCAGGTGGCGGATCTCGGTTGCCAGGCGCTCGATCGACGAGGCGACGACGCCGAGGGTGGCGAAATACATGGCGTGGCGGTCGCGCGGGATGACCTGCGTCGACACCGGCTCGGCCTTCAGGCCAAGCGCCTCGGCGACATGTTCCTCGACGCGCGGATCGATATTGGCGAAGGTGCCGACGGCCCCCGATATGGCGCAGGTCGCGACTTCCTCGCGGGCGGCGACGAGGCGTTGGCGGCAGCGCTCGAATTCGGCATAGGCGAGCGCCAGCTTGACGCCGAAGGTGGTGGGCTCGGCATGGATGCCGTGCGAACGGCCGATGGTGACGGTGTCCTTGTGTTCAAAGGCGCGGGTTTTCAGCGCTGCGAGCAGGCGGTCGATATCGGCAAGCAGGATGTCGGTGGCGCGGACCAGCTGTACGTTGAAGCAGGTGTCGAGCACGTCGGACGAGGTCATGCCCTGGTGGACGAAGCGCGCATCCGGGCCGACGATCTCGGCGAGATGGGTGAGGAAGGCGATGACGTCATGCTTGGTGACGGCCTCGATCTCATCGATGCGGTCGACGTCGAAGGTGGCGGCGCCGCCTTTCTCCCAGATCGTCTTTGCCGCCGATTTCGGGATGACGCCGAGTTCGGCCAGCGCGTCGCAGGCATGCGCCTCGATCTCGAACCAGATGCGGAACTTGGTTTCGGGAGACCAGATGGCGACCATTTCGGGCCGGGAATAACGCGGGATCATGGGCGGCTGCCTTCACTTCAAGAGGTTTGCTTTATCGAGGTTAGCGCCCCTGTAGCAAAGAAGGGCGGCAATCTCAACGCATGCGTTTGGCAAGATGATAGCTGCTTGCGACAAGACAGACGAGGCCGAGCGGCAGGAAGAGGCGCAGGCCGATCACCAGGAACTGATAGACGGCGCTGATGCTGGTGAAGACGAACTGGAACGCCCAGACGATACTGCCGAAGGGCGCATGCCAGCGCGAATAGAACATCCGGTATTCCATGGCGAAGAGGAAGGCGGTCATCAGGATCGTGGCCGCTGTCAGCGTCACGAAAAAAGCAGCAAAACGTGTTTCCAGCGGTCTGTCAAAGGCGAGGAAGCGGGCAACCGGCAGGGCGAACGGCCAGGCGAACAGGCCGCCGGCGAAATAAAGTGCGGCGATCTCGGCAAGGCGGCTCGTCTGCAGGCCGTTGCGCAGGTAAAGGCCGAGCATGGCAGCGGCAAGCATCTGCATTCCCCAAAGCAATGCGCCGGCGATCAGGTCGGGGTAGGGCGGCCGTGCAGCTCTTAGACGATCCATCCTGGGGCGATCCGTCCTCGGGTGATCCGTCCTCGGGCGATCCATGCTCAGGGATGAACCGGAACGGCAATCCAGCGTCCGTTCCTGTCCGCATCGAAGGCCAGAACGAGGGCGATGTGAACCTGGTTTCCGCCTTCCGGCTGATAGACCACGGCGCCGCCGATCCGGTATTCGACGGAACACACGCGCTCGGCGGGAACCGCGGTCGCCTGGCGCGCCGCCTGCCGGTTCGGAGCGCCTTCCTTCTCGATCATCTGCAGGCTGAAGCCGATGACCCGCTTGTCGACCGCAGCGCAATCCTTCGGCGTCGGCACCGGCATCTCGCCGAGCGAGAGCGTATAAGGCGCTTTCGGCGGACCGTCGGTTGCAAGCGTCGTGTAGCGAAGCGTCTTCGAGGGCGAGCCGAGTTCGGTCGGCGGATTGAAGGCGGCGATCAGGCCGGGATTGGTCAGCAGATCGTATTTGTCCATCTGGCTGCGCGCCGCCGTCAGGTTCTGCCGCCGCGCCTTGGAAAGATTGGCGTCCTTGTCGGTCAGCTCGGTATGAAAGGGCGTGCCCTCGAGATAGTGGCCGTCTTCGGTATCGATGAAATAGGTGTTGGAGTAGGGAAGGTTGCCGCTCTCCTCGATGCCGAACTCCTGAAATCCGAAAACCTTGCCGTCGGCGGAAAAACCGATCGGCTGGATATTGGCGATATCGCCGGCAAGTGACAGGCCGGGCAGGCCGGCAAATGCGACGGCAAGCATGCCACCAATAATCAGACGTTTGTTCATGTTCGTGCCCCTTCGGCTGCCTGACGCAGATCGGCGACTGTCCGGCGGTAATCCTCGACCGTATCGCCCTTGAAAATTGCCGAGCCGGCGACGAGGACGTTGCCGCCCGCCCGCGCGATATCAGGCGCCGTTTCCACCGTGACGCCGCCGTCGACCTCGAGCTCGATCGGCCGGTCGCCGATCAGTGACTTCGCCGCCGCGATCTTCTTCGCCATGGCCGGAATGAACTTCTGCCCGCCAAAGCCGGGATTGACCGACATGATCAGAATGAGATCGACATCGTCGAGCACGTTCTCGATGGCGGTAAGCGGCGTCGCCGGATTGATCGTCACGCCGACCTTCTTGCCGAGATTACGGACGGTCTGCAGCGAGCGGTGCAGATGCGGTCCGGCTTCGGCATGGACGGTGATACGGTCGCAGCCGGCCTTGGCGAAGGCTTCGAGATAGTCGTCGACCGGCGAGATCATCAGGTGGCAGTCGAAGGTGGCTGATGTATAGGAGCGCAGCGACTTGATGACATCCGGGCCGAAGGAGATGTTCGGCACGAAATGGCCGTCCATTACGTCGAGATGGATCCAGTCGGCGCCGGCGGCCGTCACGTCGCGCACCTCCTCGCCGAGCCTGGCAAAATCCGCTGCGAGGATCGAGGGGGCAATGCGAATGGGCAGCGTCATCAAATCTTACTCCGTATGGGCCGCCAGAGCGCGGGGCCTGAATTCAAGGCTGGCGCGCCGTTCATTGCGTCGGCGCGGCAGGTGGAAAAAAGCCGTTGCCCCGCCATTCGAGCAGACGGTAGGGGTTTTGCGAAAGTTCATGCGCACCGGTGAAGGCAATAGTGCCGACCGGCGTCTGGAATGTCGTGCCGAGAAGCATCTCCTGGAGGGGCTTGCCCGCCGCGGCGGCGGCTTGCCCCGCCTGGCCGGCAATGAGGGCTGCGGCCAGCGACGGCAGGACATAACCTTCCGGCTCGACGCCTTTGGCGCGCAGCGCATCGGCTGTCGCTGCGCTTTCCGGCAGTAGGGCGTATTCGGGCAGGGCGACGGCGCGCACGCCATCTGCGAGCGGCAGCGGCTGATTGGCGGCGCGCATGGCATCGCCGCCGAGGATGGACAGCGGGATGTTCTCGGCCTTGGCGTCGCGGGAGATGACGGCGACGTCGTTGCGGTCGCCGCCGATGAAGACCCTGGTGGCGCCGGCACGTTTCAGGCGGCGGACGAGGGCAATCTGCTGCTCCTGTCCCGGCCGGTAGGTGTCGGTAAAGACCGGCTTAAGGCCGTTCTGCTCCAGCGCATTGCGGACCGCTTCCGTCAATTCGCGGCCATGGATGGTGCCGTCCTCGATCAGGGCGATCGGATCGGCGGCCCAGTCTTTCAGGATCACCTCGATGACCTTTGCCGCCTCGGCGCCGTCGGCGGGCGCCGCCCGGAAGAGCGGCCAGCCGTTCTTCAGCGCATCCTCCATCAGGATGCGGGAGCGCACGGAGACGGTGATCGCCGGAATATTGGCGTCCTTCAGCTTCGGCAGCGCGCCTTCCAGCGTCTCACTGCAGAGAAAGCCGACCGCCACCTGCACCTTGGCATTGACAAGCGCATCGGCGACCGCGGCACCACTATTCTCCTCGCAGGTCTCGTTGATGGCGACGAGGGTATTTCCGGACTGCTGGATCTCGAAACCGGCGCCGGCGGCAATCTGGGCGCCGAGGAGGGCGAGCGGTCCGTTCTGAGGGGCGACGACACCGATCATCACGCCGGCCGCATTGCTTTCAGCCGCCGCTCCCAGCAGCGCCAGAAAAGCTGCTATGCCACGCAGGTTGATCATGAAAGGCGGAGATCCCTAGCCATCGTCCATGCCCTTTTATCCGCAAGGCCGCGATCGTCAAAGAAAAACAAGCGCAACGCAGCGCTTTTCACCGGTGCTATTGTAGAAAAGGTAACCGATGCTCGCCATATTGGCGCGATAGCAAAGACCAACCGGATAAAACGCATACGGGAGAAGCAGGTGTTGAACAGGCAGCATATCGACCCCGGCCTTTATCGCGATGCCATGAGCCGGTATGCCGGCCATGTGCAACTCGTGACGACGGCGATGGGCGAACTGCGCCGCGGCGTCACCATCACCGCCGCCTGCTCGGTCTCGGACAATCCAGCCTCGGTGCTGATCTGCCTCAACAACACCAATCCGAAGAACGAGATCTTCTTCCGCAGCGGCATCTTCGCGCTGAACACGCTCGGCGCTCATCATCAGAGCGTCGCCGACGCCTTTTCCGGGCGCACGTCGCTTGCCAATGACGACCGTTTCGACAGCGCCCGTTTCGAGATGCTCGTGACCGGCGCGCCGGTGCTGGCCGATGCGCTCGCCGCCTTCGATTGCCGGGTGATCGACATCAAGGAAATGCCGACGCACAATGTCATCTTCGGCGAGGTTGCGGCTGTCCGCTTCAGCGAAAAACACCCGGCGCTCATCTATATGAATCGGGATTATCACGCGTTGTGATTTCCGCAGCGATCGAGATTTCGAGGGAATAGAGAATGGACAATGCCGGGATCGAGGAAATGTTTCAGGGGCTCGGCCCCGTCACGATCAAGCGCATGTTCGGCGGCAAAGGCATCTATCATCTCGGACGGATCATTGCGCTTGAAGTGCGCGACGAGATGCTGCTGAAGGCCGACGAGACGAGCGCCCCGGAATTTGCCGCTGCCGGCGCCACGCAATGGACCTATGAGGGCAAGAAGGGCAAGCCGGTAAAAATGCCCTATTGGTCGATCCCCGACGAGGCCTACGACGATCCCGATCTGATGGCGAAATGGGTGAGGCTTGCCTATGAGGCGTCGCTTCGCGCCGAATAGCAGAGCAATTCCAGCAAAAGTGCGTAGCGGTTTTGCGTCCGGAATTGCGTGAAAACAAAGAGATAGAGCATTTCCGTGATTCGGAGAAAAGCGGAAATGCTCTAGCGTTCAGCAGTCGACAAGGCTGCGATCGCCGCCTTGGTGAAGGCCGACAGCGGCTCGGGCAGATCCGTCAGCGGAAACCAGCCGAAATCCGAGAGCTTGTCCGGTTCGGTCAGTTGAGGCTCGCCCTCGACGTCGTGAGCGAGATAGAGCAGAGAGATCCAGTGTTGGCGATCGGCATCTATGATCTGCTCGCTGATGCAGAGGCGTTCGATGCGGCCGATCGTCAGGCCGGTTTCCTCCTCGGCCTCGCGGCGCGCGGCAGTCTCTGCCGGCTCCATGTGATCGACCTTGCCGCCGACGATATTCCAATAGCCGGCTTCCGGTGATCGCATGCGTTTGTAGAGAAGGATCCTGGCGTCGCGCAGAATCACCAGGCCGACGCCGAGACCCGGAAAATCAATGCCGGGCCTGCCCATTGGAAATCAGACCTTGGCGCTGCCGGCGATCAGCATGAAGGCCGGGATATCGTCGCCGAAGCCGACCGGGGTTGGGCCGTCGTCGTGGTCGCGATGACGGCGGCGGTCGCGGCTGTCGTCGTTTGCCGGGTAAGGCCGACTGTTGCGCGCATTGTTCTGCGGCTTCTGCTCTGCTTTGCGCTCGTTCTTCACGATGTCGGCCTTTACTGGTGCTGCTTCAATCACGTCTACGCCATTATCCTGTATGTCGTTGTCAGATTTATGACTCGCAGCGCTGCGACTGCCGCGTCCGCGGCTACGATCCCTGTCGCCATTTTCTCTCGGCGCGCGATCTCGGGTTGCGCCATCTCTGGCGCCACGCTCGCGGCTGTTGCGGCGCGGGCGTTCGCTCTCCCGGCTGTCTTCTGCCGGCGGCGGCAGCGACGTCAGGTCACCGCTCAGCCATTCGACCTTTTCCCCGATTAGCTTCTCGATGGCATCGATGAATTTAGTGTCGCGCTTGGTGACGAGAGTGAAGGCGGCACCCGAGCGGCCGGCACGGCCGGTGCGGCCGATGCGGTGGACGTAATCCTCGGAATGGATCGGTACGTCGAAATTGAAGACGTGGCTGACATCAGGGATATCGAGGCCGCGGGCGGCGACGTCGGAGGCGACCAGAAGCTGGAGATTGCCGTCACGGAAGCTCTGCAGCGTCATCGTGCGGGAACGCTGGTCCATGTCGCCATGCAGGGCGCCGACCGAGAAGCCGTGACGCTCGAGCGACCGGAAGAGATCGGCCACATCCTTCTTGCGGTTGCAGAAGACGATGGCGTTCTTGAGTTCGGTCTGGGCGCGGACGAGTTCGCGCAGGACGGCGCGCTTTTCGTAATCCTTGCCGTGCGAGGCGACGAAACGCTGCGTCACGGTTGCCGCGGCGGAAGCCGGCTTTGCGACCTCGATACGTTCGGGATTCTGCAGGAAGCGGTCGGCGAGCTTCTGGATCTCCGACGGCATGGTTGCCGAGAAGAACAGCGTCTGGCGGGTGAACGGGATCATCTTAGCGATGCGTTCGATATCGGGGATGAAACCCATGTCGAGCATGCGGTCGGCCTCGTCGATGACGAGGATCTCGACGCCGCTCATCAGGAGCTTGCCGCGCTCGAAATGGTCGAGCAGGCGGCCGGGGGTGCAGATCAGCACATCGGCGCCGCGCTCGAGCTTGCGGTCCTGGTCCTCGAAGGAAACGCCGCCGATCAGAAGGGCAACGTTGAGGCGATGGTTCTTGCCGTATTTCTCGAAATTCTCGGCGACCTGGGCAGCGAGTTCGCGCGTCGGTTCGAGAATCAGCGTGCGGGGCATGCGCGCACGCGCACGGCCCTTTTCGAGAAGCGACAGCATCGGCAGCACGAAGGATGCCGTCTTGCCAGTGCCGGTCTGCGCGATGCCGCAAATATCGCGGCGCTCGAGCGCAAACGGGATGGCGCCCGCCTGAATGGGCGTGGGGATCGTGTAGCCCGCATCCGTAACAGCGGATAGCACTTTTTGGCTCAAGCCAAGGTCAGCAAATGTCGTCAAAGGGAAAACTGTTTCCGTTCCGTTCGGCCGCTCTGAACGAGTCGGCGGGATTGCATGCCGCAATGCAGCGCGACATAGCCCCGAATGGCCGGCAAGTCAAGAAATAGAGACGCCGCACCCATTGCAGAGTGAAGCGTTGGTTACCAGGCAGGAGTTACTTGATATAGGTGGCGAGTTTAAGGCCGGCATTCATGAAATATACTGGATCGACGGCATGGCCGTCCTGGCGCACTTCATAATGCAGGTGCGTGCCCGTTGAGCGGCCGGTGCTGCCGGCAAGGCCGATGACGTCGTTGCGGTCGACCGTGTCGCCGACCTTGACCAGAACCTCCGACATATGCCCGTAGCGCGTTGAGATGCCGTTGCCGTGGTCGACCTCGACCAAGTTGCCGTAGCCGCCGGTCCAGCCGGCTGAGATCACTTTGCCGGGTGCCGTCGGGCGGATCCTTTCGCCCGGCGAAAAACGGAAGTCGATGCCGGAATGGAGCGCGAGGCGGCCAAGAAAAGGATCGCGGCGATTGCCGAAAGGGCTGGTCACGTCCTTGCCGATGGCGGGATTGCGGAAGGGCAGGGATTCGGCCGTGCTGCGCACCGCTTCGAGCCGCGTCAGTGCGCCGTCGAGCGCTGCGAGCGAATTGTTGAAGTCGTCGTTGCTTTCAGGCTCGATATAAGGACCGCCGACGGCATCGTCGTCGTCTTTCCTGGCAGCGGTCTCGGGCATCGGAATCTTGAAGCGGGTCAGCACGGTCTCGATGGCATTGGCGGCATTGCCGGCATCGCTCGTCAACTGTTCGACACTGCTGCGCTGATCCTGTTCGACATCTTTCAGCGACAGCGTCACCTTGGAAAAGACGCGGTCGGCACGGTCGCCGACCGTGTCGGTGGCCGGCACATAGGCAAGCGTCGAATTGTCGGGCGTCGCATCGGCGGGCGCACCGCTCGCCAGCTGTTTCTCGATCGCCTCGATGCCGGTCCCGGAGAGCGAAGCGCGCTTGTCCTTGACATCGGGTGCATAGGACTGAACGGGCGAAGACGGCGCAGGCGGGGCGCCGTCCTTTTCCGTCAGGCCGGAGCTTTCGGCCCGGTCGAGCAGATTGTCGAGTTTGCCATGGCGCGAGGTCAGCGCCATCTGCTGCTCCATCAGCTTGTCGACCTTGTCTTCCACCACCTGCTGATCGAGAAGCTGGCGGGAGGTGATGCGGTCGACCTGGGCGCGGAGGGCGGCGATGCGGTCTTCATAATCGTGCTGCATGCGGGCCTGGCGGGCCATGGTGGCGCCGATCAGGTCGTCGCGCAGCACGAGATAGGACGTGGCCAGGAGGTAGCCGATCGAGAAGACGCCGACGAAGCAGAAGGCAAGTGCTGCCATCCAGGGCCGGACCGTCATATGGCGGACTTTATCGCCGCTTGCGAGGATGAGGATATGTTCCTGCGCCCGCCTGCCGAATACCCGGTGCTGATGTCCGCTGTTCACGCAGGCTCTCCCGATTGATGCTCTACGCCTCTTTCGGAAATTAGACACCGTTATGGTTAATGAATACTTTCATTGCTGCCGTCGTGTCATAAATTCAGTGACTTCAAGCGTGGCTGATCGATGCAAGCGCGCGGTAGAAGGACGGCGTCAGCCCGGCCTCGGCGCGGGCAAGGTCGTTGAAGGGCGGCTTCAGCGGTCCGCGGAAATTGGCACGCACCAGCTCCTGGAAGGCCTTTGCCGGATCGCGCTTCTCGCGGGCGCAGAGAAAGCGGAACCATTTGGCGCCGACGGCGACATGCCCTTTCTCGTCATTGTAGATGACGTCGAGCACCGCTGCACTTTCGAGATCGCCGGTCTGGCGCATCTTCGCCTGCAGCGACGGCGTGACGTCGAGGCCGCGGGCTTCCAGAATCAGCGGCACGACGGCGAGCCTTGCCGTCAGATCGTTGCGCGTCGCATGGGCGGCCTGCCAGAGACCGTCATGGGCGGGCAGATCGCCGTAATCGGCGCCGAGATCCTTGAGCCTGGCGCGCACCATGCGGAAATGCTTCGCCTCCTCGAAGGCGACCTGCATCCAGCCGTCGAAAAAGGAATTCGGCACCTGCTCGGTCGCGAATCGCGCGACGATATCGAGCGCCAGATCGACGGCGTTGAGCTCGATATGGGCGATGGCGTGCAGCAGCGCGATCCGGCCTTTGAGCGTATGCAGCGAGCGCTTCTCCACCTGGGTCGGCGGCGTCAGCACCGGTTTGTCAGGACGGCCGGGCCTGTCGGGCAGGGCTGCATCAAGCGGCGAGCGCAGCGACACCCGGCGGGCGAACCAGCGGGTGGCGCTTTCCTGCGCAAGCGCCGTCTTGCGGTCAAGATCAGCGGAGGAGATCGCATCGATGGCGCCGCCGCGCAGCGAGGTTATCGTGAGATCCCCGGTCACGCCGCCAGGTTCCTCACGGCCTCGAGCACGGTTTCGGCATGGCCCTGCACCTTCACCTTCTGCCAGATGGTGGCGATCGTGCCGTCCTGGCGGATCAGGAAGGTGGTACGCTCGACACCCATGAAGTTGCGGCCGTACATGCTCTTTTCCTTCCAGACGCCATAGGCCTGCAGCGTCGTTTTTTCCTCGTCCGAGGCGAGCGCCACCGAAAGACGGTGCTTCTTGATGAACTTGTCATGGCAGGCGGCCGAATCGGGCGACATGCCGATGACGGCAGCACCCGCCGCTTCGAACTCGGCTGCTAACGCCGTGAAAGCCAGTGATTCGGCGGTGCAGCCCGTGGTGTCGTCCTTGGGATAGAAGAACAATACGAGCGGCTTACCGTGGAATTCGGCCAGCGAAACGCGGCCGCCGCCGTCGCGGGGAAGGTTGAAATCAGGGGCCGAGACGCCGATGCCGGGAACCGCCATTGGGAAAACCTTTCTTTTGCCGGGTTTGTGGATGACACTTTCTCTCCCCGAATTATATAGTGGACGGATACCCGTCCAGCATGGCCGGGTTCAATTCTTCACTTAAAGGGAGAGCCCAAGGGCGCATGTCAGCCATCCGCGGCGAAAAGGTCACGTTTCGCAAGAAGGATATCGTTGCGCTGGACCGCTTGCCGTCCGCCCAGGCCGAGGATCCGATCATCGTTCATTGCCCGCCGCCGCGTTCGTCGATGCGCCGCACGGCGAAGCTGACCTCAGGATTTCTGGGACTGATCCTCGTTATTCTCGCTGCCATCGTTTTCACCGTCGAGAGCGGCATGTTCGACAAGCCGCTGTCGCAGCAGGCGCAGGCGGCGCTGAATGGCGTGGCCGGACCGCGCTACCGCGCCGAGGTTGGTTCCACCGTCATCCGCTTCACCTCTGATTTCCGGCTGGCGCTGGAAGCGCGCAACGTCAACATGATCGACCAGGAGAGCGGCCAGCACCTGTCGACGACGGGTTCGGTGCGCCTGGGGCTCGATCCGCTGCAGCTTTTCCGCGGCCGCATCGCCGTCGCGGACATCGAAGCGGAGGATATCGCCCTCGATACCGCGCTTCTGCCCTCCGGCAATGCCGTCAAGCTCGACGATCTGCGCATCGACGCCATGCCAGCGGCGATGGAGAAGATCTTCTCGCAGTTCGACATGTTCGACAGCATCGTGACGCGCGGCTCGACCAATTCGGTGCGCATCTCCGGCCTCGATATCAAGCTTGCCGATACCGCCAACGGTCCGCTGTCGCTCGTCATCGACAATCTCGTCTTTGCCCATGCCGGCCCGTCCTCGCTGCAATTAACCGGCGAAGTCGCGCTTAACGGCGAAGTGGCGGAGCTCGACGTGCTGGCCGAGAAGCAAGATGGCCACGTGTCCAAGGTCGTGGCGACGCTGAAGCATGCCGACCTCACGCCCTTCGGGCTGAAACGCAACGATCAGGGCGCAATACGGCAAGGGCTCAGCGCCTTTGCCGACCTCACCGTGTCGGCCACCAGAGGGCGCGATGGCGTGCAGCCGGCGCTTGCGGCGACAATCGATATCGATCCCGGCCAGATCTATGCGGATGGCGATCCGCAGCAGCTGTCGGGCGGGCAAATCAATCTCGTCTACGATTTCGCCAAGCAGACGATCGAGATCGCCCGATCGAACGCCCGGTTCGGCGCGACCACGCTTCCCATCAATGGCGCGCTGATCGATCTCGACAAACTCGACCCGCAGGCGGGCAAAGGCTTCGGCATCGACCTGCTCGTCAGCGGCGGCACGGCAGCTCCCGCCGGCTCCGGCGAGCAGCCGCTCTCCTTCGACATCCAGGCGACCGGGCGCTACATGGTCGCCGGCCGCGAATTCCAGTTTCCCAACATAACCGCTTCCAGCCCGCTCGGCGCGCTCTACGGATCGCTCCACGTCAAGCTCGGCGACAAATCGCCGGAGATCAGCTTCGCCGGCCAGTCGGCGCAGCTGCAGACGACAGCGATCAAGCAGCTCTGGCCGTTCTGGATGGCGCCCAAGGTGCGCACCTGGGTGCACGGAAATCTCTTCGGCGGCACCGTCACCAACGCCACGATATCCGTCTTCATTCCTTTCGGCAGGTTGGACGAGGCAGCCGGCGGCAGGGGCCTGAAGCTCGACGCCAACCAGATCCGCATCGGCTTCGACATTGCGGAGGCGCGGATGAACGTCGCCGGCGACATTCCGCCGATCCGCGACACGTCAGCACATTTCGACCTGACCGGCCCGGTTGCGACGATCGCGATCAAGAACGGTACGTCCTATTTCCCCTCCGGCCGGTCGGTCGGCCTCGGGCAGGGGACGTTCGTCTTGCCCGCCACCTACGATAAACCGCTGATGGCCGATATCGATCTCGCGGTCTCCGGGGCGGCTGACGCCGTCGGCGAGCTTCTGACCTACCGGCCGATCCGGGTGCTGCAGCGCGCCGGCTTTACGCCCGACGATCTCAAGGGCCGGATCGAGGCGAATGTGAAGGCCCATTTCGGCCTGCTCTCTTCGCAAAACCCGCCGCCGGCCGAATGGACGGCGGCAATGAAGCTCACCGATATCGATCTTGCCAAGCCGTTTTCCGGCCGGATGATCAGCAATCTCGACGGCACGCTGAACGGCAACCCGAAACGGATCACGCTTGACGCAAAGGCCCAGATCGACGGCGTCCCGGCCGATATCGATCTTACCGAACCGGTCGAGGCATCCGACACAGCGGCCAAACAACGGGTGATCACTGCGACCCTTTCCGAGGACCAGCGCAACAAGCTGATACCCGGCCTTTCCGGCATCGTCGGCGGCAGCGTGAAGATGGTGCTGACCCGCATCGACGACGACCGGCAGGACGTCCAGCTCGACCTCACCAAGTCGCTGCTCGAACTGCCCTGGATCGGCTGGTCGAAGGGCAGCGGCATTGCCGCCACGGCGGAATTCGAAACGTCAGGCCCGGCCGACAATACCCAGATCAAGAACTTCCGGCTGAAGGGCGACGGTTTCGGCGCCAATGGATCGTTGAACATCGGCAAGGGTGGGCTGATCTCAGCCGATTTCGACAGCGTCAAGCTCTCTTCGCTCGACGATTTCGCCCTGTCGGTGAAGCGCAGCAAGGGCAATTTCGACGTCTCGGTCTCCGGCGACAGCGCCGATGCGCGGCCGGTCATCCAGCGGTTGAAATCCGGCTCGGACGGTGATGGTGATGGGGATGCCGGCGACACCGGCGTATCGGTGCGCGCCAGGCTGAAGAACGTCATCGGCTTCAACGACGAGAAGGTCGGCAATTTCCAGGCGCAAATATCACTGCGCGGCGACAAACTGCAGGCGCTCAATTTTTCCGCCGTTACCGACAGCGGTGAGGCCGTGGTCAGCCAGATGAAGGACGGCGGCGTCATCAACATCACCAGCGGCGATGCCGGCGCGGTATCGCGTTTCGCCGATCTCTACCAGCACATGCAGGGCGGCCTGCTCAATCTGGCGATCCGGCTGGGGGCGGAGGGCGGCTGGGACGGCTCGCTCGACGTGCGCCGCTTCGCGATCGTCAACGAACAACGCCTGCGCTCGATTGTCTCGACACCGGTCGGAAATGAGCAGCGCAGCCTCAACGAGGCGGTCAAGCGCGACATCGATACCTCGTCGCAGCGCTTCCAACGCGGCTTTGCCCGTGTCGTCTCGCGCAATGGCATGGTCGGCATCGAGAACGGCGTGCTGCGCGGCGACCAGATCGGCGCAACCTTCCAGGGCATCGTGCGCGACCGCAAGGGCAACATGGACATGACCGGCACCTTCATGCCCGCCTACGGCCTCAACCGCCTGTTCGCCGAACTGCCGCTGATCGGCGTCATCCTCGGCAATGGCAGCGACCGCGGCCTGATCGGCATCACCTTCAAGCTGACAGGCAAGTTCGACCAGCCGAACCTGCAGATCAACCCGCTGTCGATCATCGCGCCGGGCGTCTTCCGGCAGATTTTTGAGTTCCAGTAGAAGGGAAAGACTGGAACCGACCATGGACGGCCTGTGATCTCCTCTGGGCTAAATCTCCTTTCGCCTCAGAAGATAATCGAGACCGCCGACGCGATACCAGCGATAGCCGTATGCGTCGAGCATGACGGTATGAAATCCTTTTTCATCTGCCTTGCTGCTTTCGCCATCGGCGATATCAATGAGTTGTCGGCCGTGTTCGCCTAAGTCGGCGTCGAAAGTCACTTCCGCCGGCCGCGCATGCAGATTGTGCAGGATCAATACGGAATTGCCGCGCCAGTCGTAACGAAGCGCCAGCACGCCGTCGTCACCGGTGTCGATCACGGAAAAGTCGCCCCAGCCGATCTCAGGAGCTTCCTTGCGCATCCGGATCATTCGCTCGGTCCAGTTCAGCAACGAGTTCGGGTCACGCCGCTGCTCGGCAACGTTGATATGCTGGAAGCCGTAGGGGCCGTCCTTGATGACAGGCGAGATGGGCTTTTTACTTTTGGTGAATCCGCCCTCCGGTTCGGTCGACCACTGCATCGGCGTGCGTGCGCAATTTCGCTCGGGCAGGCACAGATCGTCGCCCATGCCGATTTCGTCGCCGTAGCGTATGACAGGCGTTCCGGGCAGCGAAAACAGCAGGCTGTAGGCCATTTCGATCCTGCGGTGGTCGCCGCCGAGCATCGGCGCCAGGCGACGACGAATGCCCCTGTCGTAAAGCTGCATGTTCTTGTCGGCCCCGAAAGCGGCAAATACCGCATTGCGCTGCTTTTCCGTCAGCCGGCCGAGGTCCAGTTCATCATGGTTGCGGAGGAAGAGGCCCCATTGCGCGGTCGCCGGGCGCGGTTTCGTCGCCTCCATGGCCTTCTTGAGCGGCCGCGTGTCGGCGCTGGCGAAAGCGTAAAACAGCGCCTGATTGACCTGGAAATTGAACATCATCTGCATGCGGTCGCCATCATCGCCGAAATATTCGAAATTGTCCTTCGGCAGGATATTGGCCTCCGCCAAAATGATGGAATCGCCCAGGCGCCACTGCAGGAATTCGCGAAATTTCCTCAGCATATCGAATTGTTCGACAGGCTTGGTAACGTCGGCGCCTTTTGTCGCGATGATGAAAGGGGCGGCATCCATCCTGAAGCCGGAGACACCGAGCTGGATCCAGAAGCCCATGATCTTGAGGATTTCCGCCTGCACCTCGGGGTTCGATGTATTGAGATCGGGCTGATGATCGTAGAAGCGGTGAAAATAATAAGCCTTTGCCTTGTCGTCATAGGTCCAGGTCGTCTTCTGGACGCCCGGGAAGACCATGCCCTGATCGGCATTATCAGGTTTTTTATCCGACCAGACGTACCAGTCGCGATAGCGCGAGCGTGGATCGCTCCTTGCGTCCTGGAACCAGGGATGGTCCCTGGATGTATGATTGATCACCAGGTCGATCAGCACCCGGATACCGCGTTGCTTGGCGCCGTGGGTGAACTCGACGAAATCGCCGAGCGAGCCATAGCGCGGGTCGACATTGTAATAATCGGAAACGTCGTAACCGTCGTCGCGACCGGGCGACGCCTGGAACGGCATGAGCCAGATCGCGGTCACGCCGAGGCCGGAAAGATAATCGAGGCGCCGCATCAGGCCCTGAAAATCACCGACGCCGTCACCGTTCGCATCCATGAATGTTTCGACGGACAGGCAGTAGATGACAGCGTTCTTATACCAGAGGTCGTTGATCATGCCGGGGCTCCAATCCAATCTGGTCGCAAATCCCGGCGGGCGGAAAAGGTTCCGACAAAGTATGCGTTATGCGGGTCGTGGCGCTTTGCAGCAGAGAAGTGCGTGGGCTCCTCCTCGACAAAACCGATTCGCCCAGGCTGACAAATTCGGTAGTGACGCTTTGCCTATTTGAGGGAAATCTGATGTACTATACTGTCCCGGTCAGCAGGCAACGGCCGGTGCAGTGTCGGAGGATGCCATGCAGTGCGCCCGGACAGTTTCTTTTGCATCTGCCGCCATGATGGTCGTCACGATAGCCGACGTGTCGCTTTCTGCGGAAAAGAGCGTGCGGTTGAAATCGCAAGAGGCGGTCATCCGTTCCGACCACGTCCTGACGGTTCCTCTGGACGCGATGATGACGCCGCCGATCTTCTCGATCAGCTGGTGGTCGCGGGTGAAGCCGGCTTCAAGCGTCGATCCGCCGGGCTATCTTCTTAAGAGACCAGACGAGATGACGCGGAATACCGGCGGGGAGCCGAATGATCTTGCTCGCCGATCCGAATAACGAGGCGAGGAAAAGCCGGCGAGGACGCCGGCTTCGATATTGGTTCGGAATTGAGGCCCTTACGCCGCGCGGCGGATCAGAATGTGCTTCTTCTTGCCGAGCGAGAGCTTGATGACGCCGTCGGTGGTGATTTCACCGCTGCCGATCATCTTGCGTTCATCGTTGACGGCCTCGTCGTTAATGCGGACGGCGCCGCCCTGGACGTGACGGCGGGCTTCGCCGTTCGATGAGGCAAGGCCGGCACGAACGATCAGCGACAGCAGGCCGATGCCAGCGTCGAGCTCGGAGGCGGGCACGTCGACCGACGGCAGATTTTCCGAGAGGCCACCTTCCTCGAAGGTCTTGCGCGCGGTTTCGGCAGCCTGTTCAGCGGCCTGGCGGCCGTGCAGGATCGCCGTTACCTCGGTCGCAAGGATCTTCTTGACCTCGTTGATCTCCGAACCGCCAAGAGCGGAGAGACGGGCGATTTCATCCATCGGCAGCGTCGTGTAGAGCTTCAGGAAGCGCGAGACGTCGGCATCCTCGGTGTTGCGCCAGTACTGCCAGAAATCATAGGCCGAGAGCATGTCGGCGTTCAGCCAGACAGCGCCGGTCGCCGACTTGCCCATCTTGGCGCCGGACGACGTCGTCAGCAGCGGCGACGTCAGCGCATAGAGCTGCTGTGTCCCCATGCGGTGACCGAGATCGATACCGTTGACGATATTGCCCCACTGGTCCGAACCGCCCATCTGCAGGCGGCAATCGTAGCGCTTGGCAAGCTCGACGAAATCGTAGGCCTGGAGGATCATGTAGTTGAATTCCAGGAAGGACAACGACTGTTCGCGGTCGAGACGCGTCTTGACGCTGTCGAAGGACAGCATACGGTTGACCGAAAAGTGCTTGCCGACATCGCGCAGGAATTCGAGGTAGTTCAGCGAGCGCAGCCATTCGGCATTGTTGATCATCAGCGCGTCCTTGGGGCCGTCGCCGTAGTTCAGGTAATTGGAGAAGACGCGCTTGATCGAGGCGATGTTGCCTTCGATCGTATCGACGGTCATCAACTGGCGCGCCTCTTCCTTGAAGGAGGGATCGCCGACCATGCCGGTGCCGCCGCCCATCAGCGAGATGGCGCGATGGCCGGTCTTCTGCATCCAGTGCAGCATCATGATCTGGATCAGCGAACCGGCGTGCAGGCTGGGCGCGGTCGGATCGAAGCCGATATAGGCCGTCACGGTTTCCTTGGCGAACAGGTCGTCGAGGCCGCTTTCATCGGAGATCTGATGAATGAAGCCGCGCTCTTTCAGCGTGCGGAGGAAATCGGACTTGAACTCGGACATAGGTTTCGTCTCTTGGTGTCTGCTTCGCACCCCATGCGGGCTTGAAGCAAGTTCGTTGTTGTTGATCTGTCGCGGCGCGTTTAGCACTGTTTTTATAAAAGTGCATCCGGGAATCGCATGGGAGGCAAGCCTCATGGATGTCATCAGGACCGCGATTGGGCTGATGAGCGGCACGTCGATGGACGGAATCGACGTCGCGTTGATCAGGACTGACGGCCGCGGCTTTATCGAGCGCGGGCCGTTCATGGGCGTGCCCTATGACGCGGATTTTCGCGGGCGGCTCAAACGGGCGCTGGAACTGTCGCGTCCACTCAGTGAGAGAAGCCAGCGACCGGCTGAGCTTCGCGATATCGAGCTTGAACTGACGGCGCGGCATGCAATTGCCGTTACGGCATTCATGGGGCGTTTCGATATCGCGGCCGATACCGTCCATGTTCTCGGCTTCCATGGTCAGACAGTGCTTCATCGCCCTGATGAGGGATTGACGATCCAGATCGGCGACGGCGGGGAACTGGCCAAGAGAACCGGCATATCGGTGGTCTACGACATGCGCGCCAACGATATGGTTCATGGCGGGCAGGGCGCGCCGCTGGTGCCGGCCTATCACGCAGCACTTGCGGGAAAATTCCAGCAGGCGGGACAGGCGGTGTGCTTCGTCAATATCGGCGGCATCTCCAATCTGACCTTTATCGGCACGGACGGACGGATATCGGCGTTCGACAGCGGTCCGGGCAATACGCTGATCGACCAGTGGGTGGAGATGCAGACCGGCAAAACCTATGACCCCGGCGGCGAGATCGGTGGGCGCGGCAAGGTCGTGACCAGCCTGGCGGAACGTTATCTGCAAAGCCCGTTCTTCCGCGGCAATGTTCGCCGTTCGCTGGACCGTGGCGATTTTGCGCCGCTTCGGCCGGAGGAGGCGGGTCTTGAAGACGGTGCCCGGACGCTGGCGCATGTCGCCGCCGCCTCGATCATCAAATCCGCCGGTTTTCTGCCGGAGACCCCAGCGATCTATATCGTGTGCGGCGGCGGGCGGCTGAACGCCACCGTGATGGCGGAGTTCTCGGCCATGGCCGAAAGGCTGGGCTCGAGGGTGTTGACGGCCGAGGAGGCGGGCTTCGACGGCGATGCGATGGAAGCCGAGGCCTGGGCCTATCTCGCCGTCCGATCGCTGGACGGGCTGCCGCTGACATTCCCCGGCACGACAGGGGTCGCGACTCCCGTCAGCGGTGGGGTGCTGGCAACGCCATGACAGAGCAAAGAGTCATGCTGAAGACGCCACGGCTGACCGTCGTCATGTGGGACGAAGGCGATGCGGCTCTCGTGCAGCAACTGCATTCGACGATGGCGACGACCCGATATCTTCCCGGTAACGCGCCATGGAGCCTCGATAGGGCTCAGGAGCGGCTGCGCGGCTGGTTCGAGGAACAGGCAGGCGTCGGCACGACCAAATACAAGCTCCTCGCCGAGGACGGCAGCTTCGTCGGTCGCGCGGGGATTTCGAAGTTCAGGAACGAGCAATTCGAACTCGGCTATTCCCTGCGCGAGGAGGCGTGGGGCAAGGGCCTGGCAACGGAAGCGGCGAGCGCGCTTGCCGACTGGTTCTTCGAAAGGGAGTTTGCATCGGGCTTCATCGCCTTCACGCATCCCGAAAACACCGCCTCGCAGCGCGTCCTCAGAAAGATCGGCATGCACGAACGCGCGCCGATCCTGATCGATGGAGTGCTGGACATGGCTTTCGAACTCACCGCCGATATGCGGCTGACGAAAGACTCCTAGCTTTTTACGGCGACCGGCCGGACATGGGATTCGCGCCCAGCCTGATGGCCATCCTCGACGCCCCTGACCTGGGCGATGAAGGAGAATTTCTTGCGAAGGCCGAGGATCGGCTTCTCGATGAAATGCCAGGACAGCACCGCGACGGCGAGAGCCGATGGCAGGCCGACGAGATAGAGCGCCAGCGCACCATATTTCGGATAGAGGAAAACCGATGGGAACGAGCTGATCCAGATCTGCAAAAACGGGTCGTGATAGAGATAGACGCCGTAGGAATAGTCGCCTTTCCTGAAAAAGGCCGGAATGGGCACCTCAGTCAGGCCGATGAAGACGGTGATGTAAACGAGGGAAGTGATGACCAGCGGACGGTTGAGCACCGACTCCGTCGCACTGCTGTCGAGGGTGAGAATGGCGACGATGCAAACCAGGCAGGCGGCAGCGAATAGCCAGCGGGAATGCGGAATGACCGCTTTGAACTGATAGACGACGATGCCCATCATGAAGGCCGTGATCAGCTGCGAGCCGCGGCTCATGAAGAGGAAGCGCGCGATAGGCTTGATCGAGCCTGGCAACAGATAGGGCATTTTCTGCACGATAAGGCCGATGACGATGTAGGCGATCGTCACCGCCAGCAGCTTGTAGCGCGTCTTCACGATGGCGGTGATCATCAGGAACGACATGATGATGTAGCAGAAGATTTCCCAGGGAACCGTCCACAGAGCGCCGTTGACGCGCTGGCTCGGATTATCCTGGAAGACGCCCGGCAGCTCGTAGTGGATCCAGCCGACGATATTCAGGAAGTATTTGAAAAACCGCTGATCGGTAAAATATTCGGAGTGGTAAACGACCGTAATGATCGGCCCGATGATCAGCGAACAAACGACGATATCGACGGCAAGGGCCGGGACGATGCGCAAGCCTCGGTTGATCAGAAAATTCCGGAGGCTCAGGCGCTGGGCGCTGCCGGCGATCAGAAATCCGCTCAACGCGAAGAACATCGGAACAAGAGCGTATTCAGTGAACCAGAATACCGACCCCCTGATGAAGTCATTGTTGTCGGTTAACAGAAAGGAATGGGTCAATACGATGGAAAAGGCGAGCCCTATTCGAAGGAAATCGAACCCCGGACCAATTCCCCTATACTTATCCAGGACTTCCCCGAACGACTTGGTCATTGCGGACCTCGCTTTTGTTAGGATCGCGAGGACCCTACCGCACTGCAACATGGATTGCAACACGATAGGTGATCTGTTCCGGCACAGCCGGCCCGGTTGTGTTCCGGACCGTCATGGCATTGATGAGGCTGAGATTTTTGGTGTCAGCGAATCCGCTTGGCGGCCGGTTCCGGCACCAGTTCGCCGTTGAGGCGACGGTCGAGATAATCCTCGCATTCGCCCATCAGCGTTTCCACCTGGCCATTGAAGAAGTGGTTGGCATTGGCAACGGTGCGGTGGGTGATGAGGATGCCCTTCTGGGTCTTCAGCTTCTCGACCAGGCCGTTGACATCCTTTTCCGGCGCGACCTTGTCGGCCTCGCCGTTGATGATCAGGCCGGAAGATGGGCAGGGCGCCAGGAAGGAAAAATCGTAGGTGTTCGGCTGCGGCGCGATCGACATGAAGCCTTCGATCTCCGGCCGGCGCATCAGGAGCTGCATGCCGATCCAGGAGCCGAAGGAATAACCGGCGACCCAACAGGTCTTGGAATCGGGATGCAGGCTCTGTACCCAGTCGAGCGCCGAGGCGGCATCCGAGAGCTCGCCGGCGCCGTGGTCGAATTCGCCCTGGCTGCGGCCGATTCCCCGGAAATTGAAGCGCAGCGTCGTGAACCCGCGCTTCTGGAACATGTAGAAGAGCTGATAGACGATCTGATTGTTCATCGTGCCGCCGAACTGCGGATGCGGATGCAGAATCAGGGCGATGGGCGCGCTTTTTTCCTTGGAGGGCTGGTAGCGGCCTTCAAGACGGCCGGCTGGGCCGTTGAAAATAACTTCGGGCATTGGTACTCCGGGTTTTATTTCGCGTTCGCGCTGCGTTGGATGACAACATGACTTGACTAGTGTTGTCAGCTTTTCTAAAACGCAGTTTAGAACAATTCGAAACTTGCATGGCGATCCACGCATCGTGGAACGTGTCATAAGGCAAGCCCGGCGGAAATTTCAAGAAAAATGAACCGCGGCCGCTGAAGCAAGCTCGTCAAGCGCAGGACTGAAGATCATGGCGCCGCCACGCCTTTATCTCGACTGGAATGCCACAGCGCCGCTGCACCCCGCGGCACGCGCGGCGATCATGCGCGCCATCGACGTGTTTGGCAATCCGAACAGCGTGCATGGCGAGGGTCGCGCCGCGCGCGCCGCCATCGAAGGCGCACGACGCAAGGTGGCAGCACTTGCCGGCACCGATGCCGGCAATGTGGTCTTTACCAGCGGCGCGACCGAGGCTGCCAATCTGGTGCTGACGCCGGATTTCCGCATGGGCCGCACGCCGCTTCGCCTTGGCCATCTTTATTTTTCGGCGATCGAGCATCCAGCGGTGCGCGAAGGCGGCCGCTTCGCCAAAGAGAATATGACGGAGATCCCGGTGACGGAAGCCGGCATCGTCGATCTCGATGCACTCGGCCTCCTGCTCGATGCGCATGACAAGGCCGCCGGCCTGCCGATGGTCGCCATCATGCTCGTCAACAACGAGACGGGCATCGTCCAGCCGGTCGAGGCGGCGGCTAAGATCGTCCACGCCTATGGCGGGCTCTTCGTCGTCGACGCCGTGCAGGCGGCCGGCCGCATCGCGCTCGATATCGTCAGGATCGGCGCGGACTTCATGATCGTTTCCTCGCACAAGATCGGCGGGCCGAAGGGTGCCGGCGCGCTCATTGCGCAGGGCGAAGCGCTGATGCCCAGGCCGCTGATTCAGGGCGGCGGGCAGGAGCGGGGTCACCGCTCAGGGACGCAGAATTCGCTGGCGCTAATCGGCTTCGGCGCGGCAGCTGAAGCGGCGGCCGACGAACTCGAGGCGCGCAATGCGGCGATCGGCGCGTTGCGCAAGCGGCTCGAAGCCGGCATGCGTCAGGCGGCAGCCGATGTGATGATCCACGGCGAGGGTGGCGAGCGTGTCACCAATACGATCTTCTTCACCTTGCCGGGGCTGAAGGCCGAGACCGGACAGATCGCCTTCGATCTCGAAGGCGTTGCACTTTCCGCAGGTTCGGCCTGCTCATCGGGCCGGCTCGGCGAAAGCCATGTGCTGACGGCGATGGGCCGTGACGCCAAGCTCGGCGCTCTGCGCATCTCGCTCGGCTTTTCGACGACGGAAGAGGATATCGACAGGGCGATTGCGGCTTTCGCAAAGATCGCCAACCGGCGCAGGTCGGCTGGGGAGGCGGCTTGCCCCGTATCAAAACTTGCGGAAACGCAAATTTCTGCTTGCCAATCGGGCTGAAAAGTCCCTTTTGGCCTCTTACATAAAGGGCAAGACAATTGCCCAAACACTACAAGCTGCCGGACCTTGTATCCGGCGAGATTGGAGAATGAGATGGCTGCCGTGCAGGAAACAATCGACCGGGTGCGCCTGATCGATGTGGACCAGTATAAATACGGTTTCGAGACCGTCATCGAGATGGACAAGGCGCCGAAAGGCCTGTCCGAGGATATCATCCGCTTCATTTCGGCCAAGAAGCAGGAGCCGGAATGGATGCTGGAATGGCGTCTCGAGGCCTATCGGCGCTGGCTGACGCTGGAAGAGCCGACCTGGGCGCGCGTCAACTATCCGAAGATCGATTTCAACGACATCTATTATTACGCCGCGCCGAAGAGCACGCCGGGTCCGAAGTCGCTCGACGATGTCGATCCGGAGCTGTTGAAGGTCTATGAAAAGCTCGGCATCCCGCTGCGTGAGCAGGAGATCCTTGCCGGCGTCGAGAAGCCGAAGATCGCGGTCGACGCCGTTTTCGATAGCGTCTCGGTCGTCACCACCTTCAAGGCAGAGTTGAAAAAGGCCGGCGTGATTTTCATGTCGATCTCGGAAGCCATCCGCGAGTATCCGGAACTGGTGAAGAAGTACCTCGGTTCCGTCGTTCCGACGAGCGACAACTACTATGCGACGCTCAATTCGGCGGTCTTTACCGACGGTTCCTTCGTCTTCGTGCCGAAGGGCGTTCGTTGCCCGATGGAGCTGTCGACCTATTTCCGCATCAACGAGAAGGGCACCGGCCAGTTCGAGCGTACGCTGATCATCGCGGAAGAGGGCGCCTACGTCTCCTATCTCGAAGGCTGCACAGCGCCGCAGCGCGATGAAAACCAGCTGCATGCCGCCGTGGTCGAGCTGGTTGCGCTCGACGATGCCGAGATCAAATATTCGACGGTGCAGAACTGGTATCCGGGCGACAAGAACGGCAAGGGCGGCATTTACAACTTCGTCACCAAGCGCGGCGATTGCCGCGGCGATCGCTCGAAGATTTCGTGGACGCAGGTCGAGACCGGCTCGGCGATCACCTGGAAATATCCGTCCTGCATCCTGCGCGGCGACGACAGCCGCGGCGAATTCTACTCGATCGCCGTGTCCAACGGCCATCAGCAGATCGACAGCGGCACCAAGATGATCCATCTCGGCAAGAACACGTCGAGCCGCATCGTTTCCAAGGGCATCGCCGCCGGTGTTTCCAACAACACCTATCGTGGCCAGGTTTCGGCTCACCGCAAGGCGTCGAACGCGCGCAACTTCACTCAGTGCGATTCGCTGCTGATCGGCGACAAGTGCGGCGCCCATACCGTGCCCTACATCGAGGCGAAGAATTCGACGGCGCAGTTCGAGCATGAAGCGACGACCTCGAAGATCTCCGAGGACCAGCTGTTCTACTGCCTGCAGCGCGGCATCCCGACCGAAGCGGCGATCGCACTGATCGTCAACGGCTTCGTCAAGGAGGTCCTGCAGGAACTGCCGATGGAATTCGCCGTCGAGGCGCAGAAGCTGATCAGCATCTCGCTGGAAGGCTCGGTCGGCTGACATGGAAACTGCGCAGTTTATTGATCAGGTGGCCACACCGATTGGCGTGGCGGTTGCCAGTCTTTTCGTTTTTCGCCGCAAACGGCCGAACGCGGAGAGAATGAGCTGGATAATGAGCATTGCGGGAGCCGCCATGGTGCTTATTGCCTTTGTGGCACTTAAGCGCCTCTTATAAACTGATCTTCACATCCACTTTTGTACAGACGCTGGGTCGCTTGTGCCCGAGTACACAGGAAAAACGAAATGCTTGTAATCAAGAACCTCCATGCCCGCATCGCCGAAGACGGCACCGAGATCATCCGTGGCTTGAACCTGACCGTGAAAGCCGGCGAAGTTGCCGCGATCATGGGGCCGAACGGCTCCGGCAAGTCGACGCTCTCCTATGTGCTGTCCGGCCGCAGCGATTACGAAGTCACCGAGGGCGACATTCTCTACAATGGCGAGAGCATTCTCGAGTTCGATCCCTCCGAACGCGCCGCCAAGGGCATCTTCCTCGCCTTCCAGTATCCGGTTGAAATTCCGGGTGTCGCCACCATGCAGTTCCTCAAGGTGGCAATGAACGAGCAGCGCAAGGCGCGCGGCGAGGACGAGCTGACGACGCCGGATTTCATGCGCCGCGTCAAGGATGCCGCCGGCAAACTGCAGATCAATACCGAGATGCTGAAGCGGCCGCTGAACGTCGGCTTCTCCGGCGGTGAGAAGAAGCGGGCCGAGATCCTGCAGATGGCGCTGCTCGAACCGAAGCTCTGCGTGCTTGACGAAACCGATTCCGGCCTCGACATCGATGCGCTAAAGATCGTCGCCGACGGCGTCAATGCGCTGCGCTCGCCAGACCGCGCGGTCGTGGTCATCACCCACTACCAGCGCCTGCTCGACTATATCGTGCCGGATACCGTCCACGTGCTCTACAAGGGCCAGGTGATCAAGTCGGGCGACAAGACGCTGGCGCATGAGCTGGAAGCCAACGGCTATGCCGACATCATCGGCACGGCGGCCTGATTTCGGGTGGAAAGGACGACGTCCATGAATATGCAGACGACGAGCCGCCTGACTGCGGCCGAGACGGCGCTGATCGAGGCCTTCAACCAGCAGATCGGCGAGCTGCCGGGCAATGGCGCGGTGACGGCACTGCGCGACCGGCTTCTCGACGACCTGAAGAAAGCCGGCCTGCCGACGCGCCGCGTCGAGGCCTGGCACTATAGCGACCTTAAGAACCTGCTGCGCACTGTCCCGCAGCAGGCGGGCGATGCCGGCTCGCAGGCTTTGGAGCCGCTCGTTGCTGATGCCACGGTGCTGGCGGTGATCCAGGGCCATTCCAACCAGAAGGCTACGGTCGACGGTCTTGGCGTTTCGGCCTATTCCGAACGTCTGCTTGACGGATCTGCCGCGGGTGGCCTGGATGCACTCGGTTCCGACGACGCGGTCGGCCGCATCAATGGCAGCTTCGTGCGCGACGGCTATGTCGTCGACGTGCCTGCCGATACCGCGCTTGAAAACCCCCTTGAAATCCAGTTCATCCATGCCGGTGGGCAGACACATACGCGCCTTCCCGTGTCCTTCGGCGCCGGTGCCAAGGCGACGGTCATCGAGCGTCACCTCACGGTGACCGGCGATGCGGCGCTGGTGTCCCATGTCAGCGACATCACGGTTGGCGAAGGGGCCGAACTGACCTGGATCATTCTGCAGCAGCAGGGGGCTGACGATACGCATCTCGGGCAGATCCGCATCGATCTTCGCGCTGACGCCAAGCTGCGGCTTTTCGTCATCAATGCCGGCGGCAAGCTGGTCCGGCAGGAGCTGCATATCAAGGTGACGGGCGAAGGCGCCGATCTGACGTTGCGCGGCATCAACCTGCTCGGAGCAGAAAGCCATACCGACGTGACGATGGTGCTCGGCCACGACGTACCGAATACCGGCTCGACCGAAGTGATCCGCAACGTCGTCTTCGACCGTGCCAAGGGCGTCTTCCAGGGCATGATCCGAGTGGCGCCCGATGCGCAGAAGACCGATGCCAAGATGGCCTGCAACACGCTGCTGATGTCCGACGACGCCGAATTCTCGGTCAAGCCCGAGCTTGAGATCTTCGCCGATGATGTCCAGTGCGGTCACGGCGCGACGGTGACCGATATCGACGCCAACCATCTCTATTACATGATGGCGCGCGGCATTCCGGAGAACAAGGCGCGGGCGATGCTCGTCAACGCCTTCGTTGCCGAAATCGTCGAGGAACTGGAAGACGAGGCCCTGGTCGAGGCGCTGGAAGGCGTGATTTCGGCGTGGCTCGAAAAGCACGCCTGATCGGATATACCAATGGACAAGATAGCGCCGGCCACGCAATACGACGTCGAAGCCATCCGCCGGGATTTTCCCATCCTGGCGGAGAAGGTGCATGGCAAGCCGCTGGTCTATCTCGACAACGGCGCCTCGGCGCAGAAGCCGCAGGTGGTGATCGACGCCATCTCGCATGCCTATAGCCACGAATATGCCAACGTGCATCGCGGCCTGCATTATCTCTCGAATGCGGTGACGGACGCTTATGAGGCAGCGCGCGAGAAGGTCCGCCGCTTTCTCAACGCGCCTTCGGTCAACGACGTCGTTTTCACCAAGAATTCGACAGAAGCGATCAACACCGTCGCCTATGGCTGGGGCATGCCGAAGATCGGCGAAGGCGACGAGATCGTGCTCACGATCATGGAGCACCATTCCAATATCGTGCCCTGGCACTTCATCCGCGAGCGGCAGGGCGCCAAGCTCGTCTGGGTGCCCGTGGATGATGAAGGTGCCTTCCATATCGAGGATTTCGAAAAGAGCCTGACGGAGCGCACCAAGCTCGTCGCCATCACCCATATGTCGAATGCGCTCGGCACGATCGTTCCCGTCAAGGAGGTCTGCCGGATCGCGCATGAGCGCGGCATTCCGGTGCTGATCGACGGCAGCCAGGGCGCGGTCCATCTACCTGTCGATGTGCAGGATATCGATTGCGACTGGTACGTCATGACCGGCCATAAGCTCTACGGCCCATCCGGGATCGGCGTGCTCTACGGCAAGAAGGAGCGGCTTTATGAGATGCGGCCGTTCCAGGGCGGCGGCGAGATGATCTTCGAGGTCGCCGAGGATATGGTCACTTATAACGTCCCGCCACATCGCTTCGAGGCCGGCACGCCGCCGATCGTGCAGGCGATCGGGCTCGGTTATGCGCTCGACTACATGGAGAAGATCGGCCGCGAGGCGATCGCCAAGCATGAGGCCGATCTTGCCGCCTATGCGGTCGAGCGGCTGAAATCCGTCAACTCGTTGCGCGTCTTTGGGACGGCGCCCGACAAGGGCAGCATCTTTTCCTTCGAGCTTGCCGGCATCCACGCCCATGACGTCTCGATGGTGATCGACCGGCAGGGTGTTGCGGTCAGGGCTGGCACGCATTGCGCCATGCCGCTCTTGAAACGCTTCGGCGTCACCTCCACATGCCGTGCATCCTTCGGCATGTACAATACTCGCGCCGAGGTCGATGCCCTGGCCGATGCGCTTGATTATGCGCGCAAGTTCTTTGCTTGAGGAGTGTCCGTGATGAGCCTGGACGAAAGCGAACAGAAGATCGACGTGCGCGAAGGCATCGTGCATTCCAGCATTCCGGCCGATGAGCTGGCGCGGCTGAGCGACGACGTTATCAGCGCGCTGAAGACCGTCTACGATCCTGAAATTCCCGCCGACATCTTCGAACTTGGTTTGATTTACAAGATCGACATCGAAGACGACCGGATGGTGAAGATCATGATGACGTTGACTGCACCCGGCTGCCCGGTGGCCGGCGAGATGCCCGGCTGGGTCGAAAACGCCGTCGGCGCCGTCGAAGGCGTGTCGGGCGTCGAGGTCGCGATGACCTTCGATCCGCCGTGGACGCCGGATCGCATGTCCGAAGAGGCGCAGGTCGCCGTTGGCTGGTATTGACGTCCCGCGGTATTGATCCGTTTACCTCGGACGACTACATTTGAATCACGATGCACCGGATCTTGACCCCGGTTGCGGAAGGAGAATGAGCCGATGGGCTTTGCAATCATGAGCATGACGGACGGTGCTGCGGCCCGCGTCAAAGCGATCGTCGAGAATTCGGGGCCTGATGCCAAGGGCGTGCGCGTCGGCATCAAGAAGGGCGGCTGCGCCGGGATGGAATATACCATCGATCTGGTGACCGAGCCCAATGCCAAGGACGATCTGATCGAGCGCGACGGTGCCAAAGTCTGGGTCGAGCCGTCGGCAGCTCTCTATTTGCTCGGGACCGAGATGGGCTTCGAAACGACGACGCTCCGCTCCGGCTTCACCTTCACCAATCCGAACCAGACATCGGCCTGCGGCTGCGGCGAATCGGTCGAGCTGAAGCCCGCCGATCTGGCAGCCCTTGCGGCTCAACGCCAGGGCGAACCGGCGCATTCCTGACAGCCGCCCTCAGGCTGGTGGGAAATTTCCGCTAGCAAGTCTCCGATGAAATTGGGCGTGTTCAGTCGCGCTTGATGCTCATGAGCACTTCCCACATGTCGGCGCCAGTCTCGAAGACCACGGCATTTGCCTTGTAGCTCTGCTCGGCTTCGATCAGGTCGATCAATTCGGCAGCCGGATCGACATCTGACGCCGTCGGGCTGACGACGGCCTGGACGCCGCCCGTCTCAACGGAGGTGAGGCTGGTGTTCAGCGTGGCATAACCCGGCGTGCTGCTGTTGGCGATGTTGTTGGCAATTGCGCCGACACGCGTCGTCTGTGCTCGCATCCCCGAAAGAGCAGTGCTCATAATGCCCGATATGCTCATCAGCCGTTTCCCCGGAACTGGATGAAATTCTTGTACACGCAAGGGCTTAGGGAATGTTGAAGGCGTTGCGTTAGCAAAGACCTGTAGGTTCGCGCATCTTCGCATCCATTTGTTCCGGATTGGCACGGAACGGGGTCGGGGCGCGGGGCCATGGCCAGCTTCGCTATCGCGACGCCACCCAGTCATGCCAATCGCTCTCGTTGCCGTTGAACACGTTGAGGTCGATCTTGCCGTCGACGCCTTCGGAAAGGCCGGAGCCGGAATACTGCCAGAAGACCCACTTGCGGCCGGGATAGACCTTGGAGGGATGAGCGGCCACAGAGCGCAGCCAGAAGGGATAGTCGAGCAGTTGACCCTTCAAATTGTCGCGGTAGAAATCCGGCGCGGTATAGATGATCGGGCGCTGACCGTAATGGCGCTCCAGCTTGTCCATGAAAACCTGCATCTTTTCCCGGACACGTGCGGGAGAGATGCGCCTCTTGCAGCTCGATTCGCCGTTCCATTCGACGTCGATGACGGGCGGAAGAGCGTTGGCTTCCCTCGGCACGTTGCGGATAAACCAGTCGGCCTGCTCACCGGCTGTCCGGCACCAGTAGAAGAAGTGATAGGCGCCGTGTTTCAGGCCGGCTTCCTTGGCCCGGCGCCAGTTCTTCTTGAACATCGGATCTAGGTGATCGCCGCCGTCGGTCGCCTTGATATAGACGAAGTTGGCACCTTGCCGCCGCAACGTCTCCCAGTCGATTTCGCCCTGCCAGCGCGACACGTCGACGCCGTGCACGGCAAGCTTTCTCGGCGAAGTGGAACCGAAGTTGATCGGCTTGGCATCGCGGAAGCGGTGGCCGTAAATTTGTCCGCGTGTCGGCGATCTCGTGCCGACATCGGGCATTGCATTGCCGGCGGGATTGGACGGCATCAGCAGCGCGACCGGTTTATCTGTCGGCAGCGGCATGCCGACCGGCCTGTTGGCGGGCACGAGCGCCTGCGGCTCCGGAACCTCTCCCGCCCAGCGCAGCGCCTGCTGCGGCGGGCTTGCCTGCGGCGCAGGATCACCAACGGCGGCGGCAGGAATCGGGCCGCTCGGCTGGGCGATGGCATTGGTCGTTTCCGGCGACGGCACGTTGCCCAGCACATCTTCGGCGCCGGAACTGGCAGCGCATCCCGACAGGATCAGGGCGGCGAGGAGGATTGCTGGCACTGCCGATGGACGCATAGGAACCTGCACGCAGAACAAGGGATCGACGGAGATCCATGTTGATGGAAGCCGCCTTTCTGAATTGCTAACAGAGACTTGCTAAGAAAGGTTAAATTTGATCCTTGTGCGCGGAAATCCTCCATGTCGATGTCGCCATTCTCGCGCACCTCCATCCGAAACAGCCTCAGCGACTGGCCCTCATACCCGCAATCAGAATATCGATGAGTTGCCTTGCCGCATCCCGCCAGGCGGGGCCACTGCTGATGCTCGCGCCGCCCGCCAGGGCGCGCAGGATATCGAGCGGGTCCATCGCCAGACGGATTTCACCGGTGGCGACTGCGCGATCCACCAGCAGATTGACGGCACCTATGATCAAATCGGCAGAACCGGCATAGAGCTCGGAGGTGCCGCCGACCAAAGAATCCAGCACTTCGGACATGCCGTGTTTGGTCACGACATAATCCACGAACTGCACCAGCCACAGGCGAAGCGCTTCGACAGGCGGATGTATCTCGGCAAGGCTTTTGGCGGCAGCGGCAAGCTGCGCCGTCTCGTTGCGGTAGATGGCGGAAACCAATGCATCGCGCGTCGGGAAATGGCGATAGAGCGTGCCGATGCCGACGCCGGCGATGCGGGCGATTTCCTCCAGGCTGGCGCTGGAACCCTTGTCGGCAAAGACGGTCTTTGCCGTTTCCATCAGCAGAAGACGATTGCGTTCGGCATCCGCACGCGGCTTTCGGACGGTGGGCTCGTCACTTTTTTCGGCCATTTCCGAGAAGTCCCCTTGATAAACGGAGGAGCCCTCCATATTTATCTGGAGGCATCCTCCTTTTATTTCATTTGAGGCCGGCGGGCAATGGTCCACCAGCCTGGAGCGGTGCGTCCATAGTCAAGGAGATAATCATGAGTGGACCTTTTGGCGCGACATCAACCACCGATGAGGTGCTTGCCGACGTCGATCTCAAGGGCAAGCGTGTTCTGGTGACGGGTGTTTCGGCCGGCCTCGGCGTGGAAACCGCGCGCGTGCTGGCAGCCCATGGTGCGCAGGTGACGGGTACGGCACGCGACCTTGCAAAGGCGAGGGCGGCAACGGAAGTCGTGCGCGCCGGTGCGGCCAATGGCGGCAGCGTTGATATCGTCGAGCTTGATCTTGCCTCTCTGGCAAGCGTGCGCGCCTGCGCCGATGCGCTCATTTCGGATGGCCGCCCCTTCGATGTCGTCATTGCCAATGCCGGCGTGATGGCCGCTCCCTTCGGCCGCACCGCCGATGGCTTCGAAACGCAGTTCGGCACCAACCATCTCGGCCATTTCGTGCTGGTCAACCGCATCGCACCGCTCGTCAAATCGGGCGGCCGAGTGGTGATCGTCGCATCCTCGGGCCATCGCATGGCACCTTTCAGCCTCGATGACCTCAATTTCGCGAGCAAGACCTATGAGCCCTGGGCGGCCTATGCCCAGTCGAAAACCGCAAATATCCTGTTCGCGGTGGAACTCGACCGGCGCCTCAAGGAGCACGGCATCCGTGCAACGGCACTACATCCCGGCGGCATCCAGACCGAGCTCGACCGTCATCTCGACCCTGGCATGATTGAAGGCATGATGACGCAGATCAACGCAGCACTCGCCGCCGAGGGCAAGCCGCCCTTCCAGTGGAAGACGATTCCTCAGGGTGCGGCTACCTCCGTCTGGGCGGGTTTCGTCGCGCCGGCAGACGTGGTCGGCGGCAAATATTGCGAGAATTGCCACGTCTCCGAAGTGACGGATGCGGAGATCAGCCCGATTTCCGAAGGCGTGCGCACCTACGCGCTCGATCCCGAGACGGCCAGGGCATTGTGGGCCAAAAGCGAGGATATGGTCGGCGAGCGCTTCTAGAGCATGATGCCGCAAAGTGTAAGCGGTTTTCGGACGACATCATGCTCTAACTATATAATGTAGAACAGGATTCAGATTTTAGGCCACCGGGCCTAAAATCATCCTGTTCTAGCCCGCAAACCGGCACGGCATCGACGCCGAAAAGAGAGCAGGGGAACTGGGAAACTGGTGCCCCTGCCGAGGAATTGAGCCTGCATCGGCTGCTAACCAGACAGGTTAGCCGCACATTTCTATCAGAATTAGGAAAGCCCCTCCCATGATGGAAGGGGCTTGGATTGCTCAGCCCTTCGCTGCGTCAGGCTTGACCGCTACTCAGCCGCCTCCGCGTAGCTTTCCACCGGCGGGCAGGTGCAGATCAAGTTGCGGTCGCCATAGACATTGTCGACGCGGTTGACTGGCGACCAGTATTTGTCGACACGGAAGGCGCCGGGCGGGAAGCAGGCTTGTTCTCTGCTGTAGGGGCGGTCCCAATCGCCGACGAGATCTTCCACCGTGTGTGGGGCGTTCTTCAGCGGGTTGTTCACCTTATCCATTCGGCCATCCTCGATGGCGCGGGCTTCCTCGCGGATCGCCAGCATCGCCTCGCAGAAACGGTCGAGTTCGGCTTTGGTCTCGCTTTCCGTTGGCTCGATCATTAGCGTGCCGGCGACCGGCCAGCTCATGGTCGGGGCATGGAAGCCGCAGTCGATCAGGCGCTTGGCGACGTCATCGACCGTGACACCGGAGCTGTCGACCAGCGGGCGGGTGTCGATGATGCATTCATGCGCGACACGGCCGGCCTCCGACTTGTAGAGCACGTCATAGGCGCCCTTCAGCCGGGCGGCGATATAGTTGGCGTTGAGGATCGCCACCTTGGTCGCCTGCGTCAGGCCTTCGCCGCCCATCATCAGACAATAGCTCCAGGAGATCGGCAGGATCGAGGCCGAGCCGAAAGCGGCGGCCGAGACCGCACCCGAACGGCCGTCGGTTTCGGGATGGCCGGGCAGATAGGGTGCCAGATGCGCCTTGACGCCGATCGGGCCCATGCCGGGTCCGCCGCCGCCATGCGGAATGCAGAAGGTCTTGTGCAGGTTCAAGTGCGAAACGTCGGAGCCGATGTCACCGGGGCGAGACAGGCCGACCATGGCATTCATGTTGGCGCCGTCGAGATAGACCTGGCCGCCATGCTCATGCACGAGATCGCAGATTTCCTTGACGGTCTCCTCGAAGACGCCGTGCGTCGAAGGGTAGGTGATCATGCAGCAGGAGAGATTTGCAGCATGCTGCTCCGCCTTGGCGCGGAAATCGTCGAGATCGATATCGCCGTTTTCACGCACCTTGACGACGACGACCTTCATGCCGACCATCTGGGCTGAAGCCGGATTGGTGCCGTGCGCCGAAGTCGGGATCAGGCAGACGTCGCGATGGCCGTCGCCATTGGCGATATGAAAGTTGCGGATCGTCAGCAGGCCGGCATATTCGCCCTGGGCACCGGAATTCGGCTGCATGGAGAAGGCGTCGTAGCCGGTGACGGCGCAGAGCTTTTCGATCAGGTCGTCGATCATCTCGCGGTAGCCGAGCGCCTGGTCGGCCGGCACGAAGGGATGGATGTCGGAAAATTCCGGCCAGGTGATCGGCAGCATTTCCGCCGTCGCGTTGAGTTTCATCGTGCAGGAGCCGAGCGGGATCATCGAGCGGTCGAGCGCCAGATCCCGGTCGGAAAGCCGGCGGATGTAACGCGTCATCTCGCTTTCGGCGCGGTTCATGTGGAAGATCGGATGGGTGAGGTAATCGCTGGTGCGGAGCAGGCCCTTCGGCAGGCGGTAGGAAGGCTCGAAATCGGCGATGGTGAAATTGCCGCCGAAGGCGCGCCAGACGGCTTCGAGCGTCGCCGGCCGGGTGCGTTCGTCGAGGCTCATGCCGATTTTGGTTTCGCCGACCTTGCGCAGATTGACGCCTTCGGCGACGGCTGCACGCAGGATGAGACCCTGCATATGGCCGACATCGACGGTGATCGTGTCGAAGAAGGTGTCCGGTTCAACCTTATAGCCAAGCTTTTCCAGGCCCTTGGCCATCAGCACGGCTTTCTGGTGCACCTGCTGGGCGATCGCCTTGATACCCTTCGGGCCGTGGAAGACGGCGTACATGGAGGCCATGACGGCCAGCAGCACCTGGGCGGTGCAGATGTTCGACGTTGCCTTTTCGCGGCGGATATGCTGTTCGCGGGTCTGCAGCGACAGGCGATAGGCGCGGTTGCCGCGGGCATCGACGGAAACGCCGACGAGGCGGCCGGGCATGGAGCGCTTGATGGCATCCTTGACCGACATATAGGCCGCATGCGGGCCGCCGTAGCCGACCGGGACACCGAAGCGCTGCGAGGAGCCGACGGCGATATCGGCACCCATTTCGCCAGGCGATTTCAGCAGCGTCAGCGCCAGGATATCGGCGGCGACGATCGCTATGGCGCCGGTCTGATGCAGGCGCGAGATCAGGCCGGTAAAATCATGCACGTGACCGTGCGTGCCAGGATACTGGAAGATTGCGCCAAAGACGTCGACAGGATCGAGATCGGTGAAGGGATTGCCGACGATGACGCTCCAGCCGAGCGGCTCGGCGCGGGTGCGGATCAGGGCGATGGTCTGCGGATGGCAGTCGGCATCGACGAAGAAAGACTTTGCCTTCGATTTGGCGACGCGCTCGGCGATCGCCATGCCTTCGGCGGCGGCGGTCGCCTCGTCGAGCAGCGAGGCGTTGGCAACGTCGAGGCCGGTGAGGTCGCAGATCATCGTCTGGTAGTTCAGCAGTGCTTCCAGGCGACCCTGGCTGATCTCCGGCTGGTAGGGCGTATAGGCTGTGTACCAGGCGGGGTTTTCGAGGATGTTGCGCTGGATGACCGGCGGCGTGATCGTGCCGTAGTAACCCTGGCCGATCAGCGAGACCAGCACCTTGTTCTTGTTGGCGGTCTCGCGCAGCTTGTCGAGTGCCTCGCGCTCGGTCATCGGCGCGCCCCAGACGAGCGGCGCCTTCTGGCGGATCGAGGGCGGCAGCGTCGCGTCGATCAGACCATCGAGGCTGTTATAGCCGATCACCTTCAGCATGTCGGTCATCTCGGCCGGCGAGGGGCCGATATGGCGGCGATTGGCGAAATCGTAGGGCTGATAGTCGGTGAACTGGAATTCTGTCGGCGTCGTCATTACGCAGTGAGCTCCTTGTAGGCCGCCTCGTCGAGCAGGCCATCGGCGTCCGCAGCGTTTGCCAGCTTCAGCTTGAAGAACCAGCCGGCGCCCTGAGGATCGGAATTGACCAGCGACGGATCTGCAACGATGGCCGGATTGACCTCGATGATCTCGCCATCCAGCGGACAATAGACGTCTGAAGCAGCCTTGACGGATTCAACGGTCGCGGCATTGCCGTTCTTGGAGAAGGTCGCGCCGACTTCCGGCAGCTCGACGAAAACCAGGTCGCCGAGCTGTTCGACGGCATAGGTGGTGATGCCGACCGTCGCAACGCCGCCTTCGATCTTCAGCCATTCGTGTTCTTCGGTAAATTTCAGCATTGTTCGTCCTCTCTGGAAAAGGTTTAGCGTTTGTAGGTCGGTGTGACGAAGGGAAGGGCGCTGACGGTGGTCGGCAGATATTTGCCGCGCACCTCTGCATAGACGAGCGTGCCTGCCGCAGCATGGGAGACCGGTACGTAGCCCATGGCGACGGGACCTTCGACGCTGGGGCCGAAGCCGCCCGAGGTGACCCCGCCGATTTCGATCTTGCCCTCGGCATCGGCATAAAGCTTGGCATGGCCGCGCACTGGCGCCTTGCCTTCCGGCTTCAGGCCGACACGACGGCGCGCGGCGCCGTTTTCGAGTTCGGATAGGATGCGGCCGGAGCCCGGGAAGCCGCCGGCACGCGCACCGTTGCCGCGCCTTGCCTTCTGCATGGCCCATTCGAGCGCTGCCTCCACTGGCGAGGTGGTCGTATCGATATCGTTGCCGTAGAGGCAGAGACCGGCTTCGAGGCGCAGCGAATCGCGGGCGCCGAGGCCGATCGCCTGTACGTCCGGATGTTCGAGCAACCTCATGGTGACATCCACGGCCTTGTCTGATGGAATCGAGATCTCGAAGCCGTCCTCGCCGCTATAGCCGGAGCGGGAAACAAGACAGGAAACGTCGTGCAGGCGGCAGTGGCGCACATCCATGAATTTCATTGCAGCGACGTCGGCCCAGAGTTCGGCGAGAACGGCGACTGCGCGCGGCCCCTGCAGCGCGATCAAAGCGCGGTTGAGAAGGGTGATGTCGCACTGGTCGCCGATATGGGCCTGCAGATGGGCGAGATCGGCCTCCTTGCAGGCGGCGTTGACGACGACGAAGAGGTGGTCGTCGAGATGGGCGATCATCAGGTCGTCGAGAATGCAGCCGGTGTCGTCGGTGAAAAAGCCGTAGCGCTGGCGGCCTTCGGCAAGGCCTAGGATGTCGACCGGCACCAGGCTTTCGAGCGCCAGCGCCGCATCCTCGTAGCTGCCCGACTTCGCCTTCACGATGACCTGGCCCATGTGGGAGACATCGAAGAGGCCGGCTTCGGCGCGGGTATGAAGATGCTCCTTCATCACGCCTGCGGGATATTGCACCGGCATGTCGTAACCGGCGAACGGCACCATGCGGGCGCCGAGCGAAAGATGCAGGGCATGCAGCGGGGTTTTCTTCAGGGCAGCAGTATCGTCCAAAAGACGCCTCCGGGGTTTGCGCCTTCTCGCGAAGGCGCGGGCTCAAATCTGAAGGCGCGGCTGCGCACTTCTCTCCTGAGCCCCCTCTGTCCCTTTGCCTGAGATTGTTATCCCTTCGGCGAGCGTTTCGAGAACGCTTCTCTCCAGAGTTCCGTCTGCCCCTTGCTGGTCCTTTTGCCTGAGAGTTTCCGGGGCGGTTGCTCCTTCGGCACCGGTGGCGAAAGCACCGGCTTCTCCCAACAAGGTTGGCGCAATTATCCGGCGGGTGCAGCACTTGGCAAGGCCAAATGTCGTGACCGGACAAATTTTGTCGCCATATGCCGGCTGAGCCCTGATCTGCAGCAAATCTGCTTTTGCATTTCGCGGGGAAAACGGCTATCGCGACATGCTGTTGAAGGGGATTTCATGCGACAGACCGGACTGAAAGCGACGCTCTTCCTGCGCATGCTTTGCGCATTGAGCTTGGCTTTGCTCGGCCTCGCCCATCAGGCGCCGCAGGCTGTCGCCTCCGAAGGTTACGATGCCGCGGCCTATGTGCTGCCCGACGGCACTTTCGCCTCGCTCTGCATCACCGTGAAAGAAGCCGACGGCAAGACCTTCGCCTTCAAGTCGAATTGCGAAGCCTGCCGGCTGTCGGCATCCGTCATCCTGCCGACGCCGGATGCGGGCTCCTGGCTCGAGCGCAAGTTCGCCTCGCTGATCAACGCGCCGATCGAAACTTCAGCCGTTGCCGGTGCAAGCGCTGTCAGCCGGCCGAATTCCCGCGCGCCTCCCGTCCTCGCCTGATTTGCCTTCGCAATCCATGATGCAGAATGCCGGTCCGCCCGAGAGAAGTCCGCGGCCGGCGAGGAGACATCCGATGAAAACTATCAAGACACTTGGCGAGACATTCGGGCTTGCCGCCCTTCTTTCCGTGACCGCCTTTGCCGGCGCCGAGGCGCATGTGACCTTCCTCGACAGAGAGGCGAAGCAGGAGAGCACCATTCTCGCTACGCTGCAGGTGCCGCATGGCTGCGACAGCAAGGCGACCACGGAAGTGCGGGTCAAGCTGCCGGAAGGCTTCGTCTTCGCCAAACCGCAGCCGAAGGCCGGCTGGGAACTCGAGGTGATCAAGGGCGACTACCAGAAGACCTATGACAATCACGGCGACAAGGTGAAGACGGGTGCGATCGAAGTGCGCTGGAAGAACGGCAATCTCTCCGACGATTTCTACGACACCTTCGTCATCCAGGGTAAGGTATCGGGCGTCGAAGCCGGCACCTCGCTCGCTTTTCCGGTGACGCAGATGTGCGGCGACACGGTCGAGGCCTGGGATCAGGTGGCCAAGGAAGGCGGTGACGCGCATGGGATGAAAAGCCCGGCGCCGCTGTTGAAGGTCGTTGCCGGTGAGGATCATGGTCACGATCATGCCGATATGGCCGGCATGGACATGTCCGCTATGGCGGGCGCTGCCGCACCGGCTGGCGACACGGTCAAGGCCGGCGATCTCGAAATCTCCGGCGGGTTCGCCAAGGCAATGCTGCCCGGCCAGCCGGTCGGCGGCGGCTTTTTCACGGTGAAGAATAACGGCCAGACGGACGATCGCCTGGTGTCCGTCAGCTCGCCCGCAGCTGGTGAGGTTCAGATCCACGAGATGGTGACGAAGGACAATGTTATGCGGATGCGCCAGCTGAAGGACGGTATCGCCATCGGTGCCGGCGAGACGGTCAAGCTCCAGCCCGGCAACCTGCACCTGATGTTCCAGAAAGTGAAGACGCTGTTCAAGCAGGGCGATACGGTGCCGGTGACGCTGACCTTCGAAAAGGCCGGCAAGGTCGATCTGGTCCTGCGGGTGCTGTCCGCCCAAGGCAAATGAAGTAGACTGATTAAACAGAAAAGCCTGCGACTGTAACCGCAGTCGCAGGCTTTCGTTTGGAAGGTGATGGGCCTCAGAAGTCTTCGTAGGATCGCAGCGCCTGCTTCAGGCCGGCCTGCGGCTGGCGGTTGCCTTTGGCCATCAGGTCGAGGGCCACTTCGGTCGACTGGATGATGCTGGAGGGCTCGTCTATTTCCTGAGTGCCTTCGGCCTTCAACTGCCGGTCGGCAACGCGGCGCGCATCGCGGGCGGCGGTGCTCGTCGCGACACGCTGCGGGATTCGGAGCGAGTCGAAGGCAATGGCGGCGGTGCTCGCCGATATGGACAGGAGCTGGGTCATGTCGTCAGCGTATCGGTACGACCTTGGCGCCATTATAAAAAAATCATCGGCATTTTACCGGATGGTAAGAATTCATTCCTTCCCGATTGGAATCGCTGCAGAGTTGCGATAAATCTGGCTGATGATCCAGGCTCTTCTCGTCGCCGTCGGCGGCGCCATCGGTTCTCTTCTCAGATATTATGTCGGCCAATGGGCGCTGAGACTCATGGGTCCGGCATTTCCCTGGGGCACGCTCGCCGTCAATGTCGTCGGCTGTTTTGTCATCGGCGTCTTCGCCGAGCTGATTGCGCGGAAGTTCAATGCTTCGGTGGAGCTGCGCCTCCTGCTGATCACCGGCTTCCTCGGCGGCTTCACAACCTTCTCGGCCTTCTCGCTGGATGCAATCTCGCTGTTCGAGCGCGGCGAGGCCGTCGCCGGCGGTATTTACATCGCTGCGAGCGTCGGGCTTTCGATGGCGGCCGTCATCGCCGGGCTCGCCGTCATGCGCGCTTTGGCCTGATTTCTTTTCCGGTTTCCGTTTTGCATGAAAATGCTCTAAAGGCTGCGGCAAGAACGCCGGCTTGGCCTGCGCTGCAATTTCCGAAAGTTTTTTTATGGCTGGCATAGAACATATCAAGGTTGAACCCGACGAAGCCGGCATGCGGCTCGATCGCTGGTTCAAGGTGCACTTTCCCGGGCTCGGCTTCGGTCCGCTGCAGAAGCTCTTACGCTCCGGCCAGGTGCGCGTTGACGGTGGGCGTGTCAAATCGGATGCGCGCGTGCAGCCCGGCCAGACGGTGCGCGTGCCGCCGATGGATGTCGATGCGAAGCTGAAATCCGGACCGATCGCCGGCAAGGATCTCAAACATTCGACGGATTTCCAACTCTTGTCGCGCATGGTGCTGCACGAGGACGAAAAGGTAATCGTACTCAACAAGCCCCCTGGTCTTGCGGTGCAGGGCGGCTCGGGTGTGGCCAGGCATATCGACCAGATGCTCGAAGCCTGGACCAGCCCGAAGGGCGAGAAGCCGCGGCTTGTTCACCGTCTCGACCGCGACACATCGGGTGTTCTCGTTATCGCCCGCACGCGCGGCGCGGCGCAGAAGCTGACGGCCGCCTTCCGCGAGCGCGACACCAAAAAGACCTACTGGGCGCTGGTCAAGGGCGTGCCGCGCAAGCACGAGGACAAGATTTCGACCTGGCTCGTCAAGGAGCCGACCGTCGACGGCGACCGCATGCGCATCGCCAAGCACGGCGAGGACGGCGCCGACCATGCGATTTCCTTCTACCGGGTGCTGGAGACGGCGGCACAGAACCTCGCATGGCTGGAGATGGAGCCCTATACCGGCCGTACCCACCAGTTGCGCGTCCACGCCCTGCATATCGGCCATCCGATCATCGGCGATCCAAAATATTTCGACGACGATCCGAATTGGGATTTTCCAGGCGGCGTTCAGAAGAAGCTGCATCTGCACGCCCGTCACATCGACATCCCGCACCCCTCCGGCGGCCGACTGCGCGTCAGCGCGCCGCTGCCGGCGCATATGGTGCAGACCTGGAACCTTCTCGGTCTCGACCTTGCCGGCGCTGAAAGGGACAGCGAATGAAACTTGCCCTTTTCGATTGCGACGGCACGCTGGTGGACAGTGCTGCGCTGATCCACGAAACCATGCGCAGGACCTTCGACAAGTTCGGCAAGTTGGAACCGCGACTCGAAGACACCAAGGCCATCATCGGCCTGTCGCTGGATATTGCGATCGCCCGCATGCAGGGCAGGCCGCATGTGGAGCAGGAAGATATTGACATGACGGCGCATTACAAATCGCTGTTCTCGATCGTGCGTCAGGATCTTGACTATAAGGAGCCGCTGTTTCCCGGCATTCGCGAGATGATCGACGCGATCAGCGGACGCGATGACTTGCTGATCGGCGCGGTGACGGGCAAATCCAGGCGCGGGCTCAAGGTGGTGATGGAGACGCATGGTTTCGACAAGCATTTCATCGTCGCGCGCACCGCCGACGATTGCCCCTCCAAGCCGCATCCGGCCATGGTGACCGAATGCTGCGATGAAACCGGCATGAATGCTGTCGACACCATTGTCATCGGCGATGCGGTTTACGATATGCAGATGGCAAAAGCTGCCGGCGCCAAGGCGATCGGCGTTGCCTGGGGTTATGCCAGCGTGGATGAGTTGATCGCCAACGGCGCCGATGTGATCGCTTACCATCCGAACGAGATATTGCGTAATTTTTCCTGAGGTGATCCCATGCGCGATCTGCTGAACGACCTTTCCGAAGGCCTGAGCCATCCCGATCCTATCCGCCGCGCGCAGATCCAGATGAAGAAGCCGCTGCCGAAGCGCTTCTATACCGACGTCTCCGTTGCCGAGCACGAGGGTAGTTTTGCGATCACGCTCGACGGCAAGATGGTGCGCACGCCGGCGCGGCAGGTTCTCGCCGTGCCGACCGAAGCGCTGGCGCGGCTTGTCGCCGCCGAATGGCAGGCACAGGGCGAAGAGATCAATCCCCTGAGCATGCCGGTGACACGGCTCGTCAACACCGCACTCGACGGCGTTGCCGCCAACGCGCAGGCGATCTTCGAGGATATATTGCGCTTTTCATCCAGCGACCTCATCTGCTACCGCGCCGAGGAGCCGGAACTGCTGGTCGAGCGCCAGGTCGAGCGCTGGGATCCGGTGATCGACTGGGCGGCGACCGATCTCGGCGCCCGCTTCATCCTCGTCGAAGGGGTGATGCCGCATGAGCAGCCGCGCGAGGCGATTGCCGCCTTCGCCGTTACGCTCGCGAGATATGATAGCCCGATGGCGCTTGCCGCCCTCCACACGGTCACCACGCTGACCGGCTCGGCGATCCTGGCGCTTGCCTTCGCCGAGGGCCGGGTGACGGTGGAGGAGGCCTGGTCGCTTGCCCATCTCGACGAGGATTGGACGATCGAGCATTGGGGCAGCGACGAGGAGGCCGAGGAGCGGCGGGCCAAGCGCTTTGCCGAGTTCAAAGCCGCAGCGGATGTTTTTTTCGCCTTAAGCGCCTGAAACATATTGCCTTCCAATGCATTATGACGAAGTCTGCGACTCCAACCGGGTGGTGCGGGATTTTGCAATGAATTGGCTGAGGTCGTGTTTTTGCCGGGCGACACTCGTCTGTGTCGCGCTCACGGCCTGCGGCAGCCTCTCGGCCACCAAGCCGGCGGCGCCGGTCTATGATGTGCGCAGCGCCGTCGTTCTCTCCGGACCGAACATGCCGGCCGAGTTGCTTTCCGGCATCAACGACCGCGTGAACGCGGCAATCAACGCCACCGTGCGCGACACCGTGCTGCCGCGGGTGGTGCTGACGATCCGCGTGGTTTCCGTCCAGAAGGGCCTCGGCTTCCAGAAGGACCGCAACGTCGCCAAGGTCAGCATCGACGCGGCCTCGGTCGAGGACGGCTCGGTCATCGCCGTCAGCGCCTTCGACGTGACCAGCATCGCTGCCGATCCCAAGCTTGCCGACGAGATCCTGGCCGAAGACGCCGCCGCAAGGATACGCTCGGTTTTCTCACTCAGCGGGCGCGCTCATTAGCACGACGCTCTAACCGCCGGATTGCCGCCCGCAGCGGCGAGGGGAGATCGCATGAAGGAAATTCTCGAAGAACTGGAACGGCGCCGCGACGTCGCCCGCCTGGGCGGCGGCGAAGCGCGCATCGACGCTCAGCACAAGCGCGGCAAGCTGACGGCGCGCGAGCGCATCGATCTCTTCCTCGACGAAGGCTCCTTCGAGGAATTCGACATGTTCGTCGAACACCGCTCCACCGATTTCGGTATGGACAAGAGCCGAATTGCCGGCGACGGCGTCGTCACCGGCTGGGGCACGGTCAATGGCCGCACGGTGTTCGTCTTCGCCAAGGACTTCACCGTCTTCGGCGGCTCGCTATCGGAAGCGCATGCCGAGAAGATCATGAAGGTGCAGGACATGGCGCTGAAGAACCGCGCGCCGATCGTCGGCATCTATGATGCGGGCGGCGCCCGTATCCAGGAGGGCGTGGCGGCTCTCGGCGGTTATGCCGAGGTGTTCCAGCGCAACGTGCTCGCTTCCGGCGTCATTCCGCAGATCTCGGTGATCATGGGTCCCTGCGCCGGCGGCGACGTCTATTCGCCTGCTATGACCGATTTCATCTTCATGGTTCGTGATACTTCCTACATGTTCGTCACTGGGCCGGACGTGGTGAAAACCGTCACCAACGAGACGGTGACGGCAGAAGAACTCGGCGGCGCCGTGGTGCATACGGTGCGCTCGTCGATTGCCGACGGCGCCTATGAGAATGATGTCGAAACGCTGCTGCAGGTGCGCCGGCTGATCGATTTCCTGCCGCTTTCGAACACGGCGCCGCTTCCGGAGATCGAATGTTACCAGTCGGTGACAGAGATAGACGCGTCGCTCGACACGCTGGTGCCGGCGAGTTCCAACAAGCCTTACGACATCAAGGAACTGATCCGGAAGGTGGCGGACGAGGGGGATTTCTTCGAGATCCAGGCGAGCTTTGCCAAAAACATCGTCTGCGGCTTCGGCCGCGTCGAAGGCTCGACCGTCGGTTTTGTCGCCAACCAGCCGATGGTGCTGGCCGGCGTGCTCGACAGCGACGCCTCGCGCAAGGCGGCCCGCTTCGTGCGCTTCTGCGACTGCTTCAACATTCCGATCGTCACCTTCGTCGACGTGCCGGGTTTCCTGCCGGGTACGGCGCAGGAATATGGCGGCCTCATCAAACACGGCGCCAAGCTGCTCTTTGCCTATGCCGAGGCGACGGTGCCGAAGCTCACCGTCATCACCCGCAAGGCCTTCGGCGGCGCCTATGACGTGATGGCGTCGAAGCATCTGCGCGGCGACCTCAACTATGCCTGGCCGACGGCGCAGATCGCCGTGATGGGCGCCAAGGGCGCCGTCGAGATCATCTTCCGCAAGGATATCGCCGATCCGGAAAAGATCGCCGCCCATACCAAGATGTACGAGGACCGGTTCCTCTCGCCCTTCGTCGCCGCCGAGCGCGGTTATGTCGACGAAGTGATCATGCCGCATTCGACCCGGCGGCGGCTGGCGCGCGGTTTGAAGATGCTGCGCAACAAGGATCTCGCCAATCCGTGGAAGAAACACGACAACATTCCGCTTTGACGGCTGGCTGGTGAATAAAACTGTCCGGTCAAACGTTTACCTGCTATCGAAAAAGTGACCGAATGTCAGCGATCCGTGTGTTCAATCCTTGCCGAGGACAGGCTAACGCTCGGTTGTTTCTTGTTAACGAGGGGTTTTAATGTCGATTTTCGACCGTCTTTCCGTCTATCAGCCCTATGGGCTGGCTGCTCTCAGGATCATCACCGCACTGCTGTTCATCGAACACGGGACGATGAAGCTTTTCGGTTTCCCGGCTTCGCAGATGTCCGGCGCGCTGTCGCCGCTGATGCTGTTCGCCGCCCTTCTTGAGCTGATCGGCGGCATCCTCATTCTCGTCGGCCTGCTGACGCGCCCTGTCGCCTTCCTGCTGGCCGGTGAAATGGCCGTCGCCTATTTCATGGCGCATGCCCCGAGCAGCTTCTTCCCGGCCGTCAACCAGGGCGATGCCGCGATCCTGTTCTGCTTCGTCTTCCTGTATCTGGTCTTTTCCGGTCCCGGCGCTTTTGCCGTCGATACCCGCAAGACGGTTTGAACTATAAGCCGAGGGGCGTCAGCGGCGCCCCTCGATCTCATGTCAGGCGGTAAGCTTGAGGCCGGCGATGCCGGCGACGATCAGCGTGATGCAGGCAAGGCGGGAGACACTTGCCTCATCGCCAAGCAGCCAGATGCCGAGAAAGACGGTGCCGACCGTGCCGATGCCGGTCCAGACCGCATAGGCGGTGCCGATAGGCAGATGCTTCACCGCCAGGCCGAGCAGCACGATGCTGATCACCATCGATATGACAGTCAGCGCCGTCGGTATCGGCCGTGTGAAGCCTTCGGTATATTTAAGGCCGATCGCCCAGCCACATTCAAAAAGACCGGCGAGAAAAAGCAGAAACCAGGCCATGCGACTCTCCTTGTTCAAGAGCGAGGCCGTCCCCGCGACAGTTGCATCCCGGAGGATGCCGCAGTCGTCTGCGATAGTGCCTATATGCGTGAGGAAACGGCCGACTTCAAGGTTGGAATCGGCATGCCTGCCATGCCACCCGTTACTTGCGAGCCTGTGCGAGCCACATCAATTTTGCCCGCCAGCCTCCGCGGCAAGGCCCTTGGCGCGACGGCAGAGGCGATCGAAGGTTTCGAGGAAGCGTGAGCGGTCCTTCGGGCTGAAGGCGGCGTTGTAGCCCTTGCTCTCGCCGGTTTCGCGCAGGTGCGCGCCGAGATCGCGCATGGCGCTCGCCATGCCGATATTGGTCTCGTCGAAGACGCGCCCCGTGGGGCCGCTGACGAAGGCGCCGGTCGCGACACAGCGCACGGCAAGTGGCACATCGGCGGTGACGACGACATCGCCCGCGCCGGCGCGTTCGGCGATCCAGTTGTCGGCAGCGTCGAAGGCGTTGGAGACGATGACATTGTGGATCATCGGATCGCGCGAGGGGCGCAGGCCGGAATTGGCAACGAAGGTGACTTCGAGGCCGTGACGTTCGGCCACCTTCAGGACTTCCGGCTTTACCGGGCAGGCATCGGCGTCGACATAGATCATGGCAATATCCTCATGCCGGCTGAGTGGCCGGCTGGCGGACCATATCGATATGAGGGATGCCGTCTTCCAGATATTCCTGCGATGTCCCGATAAAGCCGAAGGATTCATAGAAGCGGCGCAGATGAGCCTGCGCCGACAAGGCGATCGGGTTTTCCGGATAAAGCCGCTCGCAAGCGGCGATCGCTTCGCTCATCAGCGCGTCGCCCAGACGCTTGCCGCGATGGGCAGGGGAGACGACCACGCGGCCGATCTTCGACGCATCCCGCGGTTCATGCGGTTTTAGAATCCGCGCCGAGGCCAGCAGTTCGCTACCCTCCAGCAGCCGCAGATGCAGCGCATCGATATCCTTGCCGTCGAGTTCGGGATACGGGCAGTTCTGCTCGACGATGAAAACGTCGACGCGCATTCTCAGGACATCATAGAGTTCCCGCGCGGAAAACTCATCGAAACCCTTGAGATCGGTCGTGTAAGTCGTCGAAGCCATGAATAGAAACCACGCTTAGATGCCTCGCCGGAATGCTGAGGTCTAGGTTTTCCGTATATGTACGACGGGACCGATGACTTCAAGCGAGGAAATAGCTGCTCCCATTTCGGGAATCCGCCTAACCTTCGCGAACGTACTGGTGAAAGTTCAAACCGTACGCATGAGGAGCGTCTGGCGGAGGCTGCTGCGGCTCGGTCGAGTAAACATAGATTCGCCCGGACGCATTAAATCCCACATTCCGACCAATCGTCACGACCATGTCGATAGCCTCGTCATTGTCGCTCACCCAAGCCTGTATCGAAAAGAAGGCTGCCGAGCCCGCCGTGGTGTCGAAATCCGGGTTGGAGATCATGACCTCTCCGTCTGCGATTACGGTGAAATGGCGGAAAGCCGTTTTCAGCTTCCCGTATCGCAGTTTCAATTTCCAGTTCTTTAGCAAATCCATATGCATTCAAAACGAGTTTTACGCTGCGAGCAGAGGTCCGAATTTGCATCAGCTCGAAGTCCGCCATCAGCCTCAGGCGAATTCCATGATCACGGCATCGACGGCCAGGCTTTCGCCGGCTGCGGCATTAATCTTCGAGACGACGAGATCGCGGTCGGCGCGCAGCACGTTTTCCATCTTCATCGCTTCAACGATCGCAAGCGTCTCACCGGCCTTGACCTCCTGGCCCTCGGCCACCGCGATGGCGACGACGAGGCCGGGCATCGGGCAGAGCAGGAGCTTGGACGTATCGGGCGGCAGCTTCACCGGCATCAGCCTGTCGAGCTCGGCATGACGCGGCGAAAAGACCTTGGCCGTCACTGAAAGTCCCTGCCAGTCGATACGCAAGCCGTTCAGAACGGGGCGGATCTGCGCGGTGACGTCGCGACCGCCGACCTTGCCGTTCCAGACATGGTCGCCCGGTCTCCAACCGGTGACAACATTCCGGCTCTCGCCCTCTGTCGCCCCATCGATCGCGATATCCATATCGAAGGGGATGGTGACGAGGCCGTCGAGCAATCTTGCCGCGACGTGATTGTCGCCGATCTTGACCACCCAATCCTCGCGCAGCGCGCCCGCTGCGGCGCGCAGACGATCGGCGAAACGTTCGCGGCGGTTCGTCTCGATCAGCGAGGCGGAAAGCGCGATGCCGGCAAGCACGGCTTCTTGCGCCGGGTCCGGTTTCATCGGCGCAAAGCCATCGGGATATTCCTCGGCGATGAAGCCTGTGGAAAGCCGGCCCTCGCGCCAGCGCGGATGTTTCATCAGCGCCGACAGGAAAGGAACATTGTGCTCGATACCGTCGACGACGAAGCCGTCGAGCGCTTGCCCCATGGCCTCGATCGCTTCCAGCCGCGTCGGCGCCCAGGTGCAGAGCTTGGCGATCATCGGATCGTAATACATCGAGATCTCCGCGCCTTCGAAGACGCCGGTGTCGTTGCGGACGACGACATTGCCGGTCCTGCCTTCCGCCGGCGGCCGGTAGCGCGTCAGGCGGCCGATCGAGGGCAGGAAGTTGCGATAGGGATCCTCGGCATAGAGCCGGCTCTCGACCGCCCAGCCGTCAAGCCTGATATCCTCTTGGGCAAAGGGAAGTGGCTCTCCGGCTGCGACACGGATCATCTGCTCGACGAGGTCGATACCGGTGATGAGTTCGGTCACGGGATGCTCGACCTGCAGGCGGGTGTTCATTTCGAGGAAATAGAATTTGCGGTCCCGGTCGACGATGAATTCGACGGTGCCGGCGCTCTGGTAATCGACGGCTCTCGCCAGCGCCACCGATTGTTCGCCCATCGCCTTGCGGGTCGCTTCATCGAGGAAGGGCGAGGGCGCCTCTTCCGCCACCTTCTGGTTCCGCCGCTGGATCGAGCATTCGCGCTCGCCGAGATAGACGACGTTGCCATGCGCATCTGCCAGGACCTGGATTTCGATATGGCGCGGCTCGACGACGAACTTTTCGATGAAGACGCGGTCGTCGCCGAACGAGCTTTTCGCCTCCGAGCGGGCGCGCTCGAAGCCGTCGCGCACTTCCGCCTCGTTCCAGGCAATGCGCATGCCCTTGCCGCCGCCGCCGGCCGAGGCCTTGATCATGACGGGATAACCGATCCCGCCCGATATCACTTCCGCATGGGCGGCATCCTCGATGATGCCGAGGTGGCCGGGCACGGTGGAGACACCGGCGGCATTGGCGAACTTCTTCGATTCGATCTTGTCGCCCATCGCCATGATGGCCTTCGGCTTCGGGCCGATGAAGACGATGCCCTGCTTTTCCAGCTCCGCGCAGAAAGAGGCGCGCTCGGACAGGAAGCCGTAACCGGGATGCACCGCCTCGGCGCCGGTTGCCTTGCAGGCGGCAATGATCTTTTCGGCGACGAGATAACTCTCGGACGCCGCGGCCGGGCCGATATGCACGGCCTCGTCGGCCATCTCGACATGCAGCGCGTCCCGATCCGCATCCGAATAGACCGCGACGGTCAAAATGCCCATGCGGCGCGCAGTCTTGATCACGCGGCAGGCGATTTCGCCGCGATTCGCGATCAGGATTTTCTTGAACATCGAGACTCCACCCAGAAATGCATTCCGGAGTTTTACGCACAAAACACCGGAACGCACAATCAGGCCTGCGGAGCGTCAGGCGACGGCAGCTTCCGAAACGGTTTCCTCGTCGACGATGCGCAGCCAGCGGCTGCGCCGCGGCTCGGCATAGTCGCGCAGCTCGACGGCAGCCATAATCGCCGCCCAGTGAGGATGATTGGCGCCGCGCAGCGTTGCCTGCTCGATCTGCTGGAGAACGCCGTATTCGACCGACGAGACCGGGATGGTGCCGCCTTCGGCGACGCTTCTGAAGATGCGCATCGCATAGTCGATGTCCTGGCGGGTGATGCCCCGGCGATCGATGGCGCGCGACAGCTTGTAGCCACCGATATTGTCGGTGATTGCCAGGCGGAGCTGATCGAGGGCGAGCGCTCTCAACTCGACCGGGACATCGGCCGAAATCTCCATGACGTGGAGAATGAGTTCGAGCTCGAGCGCCGAGTTGACGACCCCATCGGTCGTGAACATGCGCATGATCCAGGCGACGTTGATTTCATCCAGCGAACCCTGCGGATAGGTGTAATGGACGATGAAACCGGCGAGCTGCTCCACGAAGAAAGCGTTCCAGTCGGCACATTTTTCAGGGCAGGAATTGTTAAGCGCCAACATCGCCACGACATCGTCGGATGTCCGGATACCCTCCGGAAAACTATGTTTGCGCAGCAGTACTATATCTTCGGCCGTCAGCCGATGCTTGCCGGCCACGACACAGGCCGGAAAAGCGAGACGAAATTCGCTCATGTTTTAACTCCAGGCTTCATCATGAAGCCGGAGACGATTTTACCGCCTGCGAATTGACGATCCCTCAAGAAGAGGAGTTAACCCGATATTCCCTGGGTCAGGAGGATTTTAACGATTGCGCCTGCAGCCGCTCACGCCAGATGATGAAGAGGCCTGACGCAACGATGATGAAGATGCCGATCCATTTGGAAAAGCTCGGGAAATCGTTGAAAAGCGCATAGCCGAGAACGGTCGCCGAGATGATCTCGAAGTACTGGAACGGCGCAAGCAGCGACAGCGGCGCGAGGCGGAAAGCCCGGACGACGAGCATATGCGCATATCCCGAGATCGAGCCAAGGGCGAGAAGCAGAACAAGGCCGAGGCTGGAGGAGGGCAGAGAGACGGCAAAATCGGCATTGCCGGAACTGTTGCCGAGGAAAAGGGCGGCCGCCATGAAGACCGTTCCGCCGATGCCGGCCATCGTCTGCATGGTCAGCGGCGAATCGGCCTCGCCGATGGCGCGGTTGAGGAAGAGATAGAGCGAGAACAGAAAGGCGCAGGCGACCGGCAGCAGCGCCTTCAGGCCGAAGATTTCGTAGCTCGGCTGAATGACGATCATCGCGCCGCCGAACCCGACGACGATTGCCACCCAGCGCCGCCGGCCGACCTTCTCTCCGAGAAACAGCGCCGACAGAGCGGCCAGCATGAAGGGCTCGACGAAATAGATAGCGAAGACATCGGCAAGCGGCATGTATTTGACGGCGACGAAGAAAAGCAGGCTGGCGGCACCGTGCAGCACACCGCGCAGCAGGTTCATCCATGGCCGCTTGGCCGAGAGCGCCTTCAGCCCGAAAAGGGCGAAAAGAATCGGCAGGGTGCAGGCGATCTGGAAGAAGAATCGGTAGAAGGTGACCTGACCCGGCGACATCGCCTCGAAGGTCGCCATATATTTGGCGATCGCATCCATGGTCGGCAGGATGAGCATGGCGCCGGACATGATGGCCATGCCCTGCAGGGAATTTTGACGGAACTCTGACATGGCTGCTGATTCTTGCGAGGATGACGCCATCAACCATGAGAAGGCCGGGCGTTCAAGCCGAGCAATCGCAAATGGCTTCGAGGTGAAAACGAAATCGTCGCTTAGAGAGCGTTTCCCTGAAGGGAAATGGTGCGGTCGAGAAGACTCGAACTTCCACGGGTTGCCCCACAGCGACCTCAACGCTGCGCGTCTACCAATTCCGCCACGACCGCATCGTGGTAGGTGCCGATTTGCGTCGGCGGGGCAGCATGTAGCAAAAGCTTCTGGGGTGCACAAGGGCGATATGACAGTTTTTTTGAAAACCGCTCACAGCATTTGAATTGGCCCCGAAACGGGTCCATATAACTGTCCTGCCGCCCCTATTTCACAGGCATTTCGGGGAGAGCGGCAAGGAATGGCCATGCTTCGCACCGATCTCGAATTTTCCATGCTTCCCCAACTCGGCACCCGACCGGTCCGCTGGCGCTTTGCGGACGGCCTCGTTCCCTATGAGGAGGCGGTGGAGACGATGGAGCGCGAGGTGGCGGTAATCGCCGATGGCGGTGATGAGCTCGTCTGGCTCGTCGAACATCCGCCGCTCTATACCGCCGGCACCAGCGCCAATGCGAGGGACCTCGTCCAGCCGAACCGGTTTCCGGTCTTCGCGACCGGACGTGGCGGTGAATACACCTATCATGGACCCGGCCAGCGCGTCGCTTATGTCATGCTCGATCTGAAGAGGCGGCGTCAGGACGTGCGCGCCTTCGTCGCCGCCCTCGAAGATGTCGTCATTCGTACACTGGACATGATGAATGTGCGCGGCGAGCGACGTGAAGATCGCGTCGGCGTCTGGGTGCGTCGGCCGGGAAAGCCATTGCTGGCCGATGGGACGATGGCCGAGGACAAGATCGCCGCCCTCGGTATAAGACTGCGGAAATGGGTCACCTTCCACGGACTGTCGCTCAACGTCGATCCGGATCTCGATCATTTCGGCGGCATCGTGCCCTGCGGGATTTCGGCCTACGGCGTGACCAGCCTCGTCGATCTTGGCTTGCCCGTGATGATGGCTGATGTCGATATGCGGCTGCGCACCGCCTTCGAAGCGGTTTTCGGCGAAACGACGGGCGGAAATCTGACGCTTTAGGGAACAATCGCCGGCGTAGAGATGGATTGAAAAAGAGAGGGCCGATTTCCGGCCCTTTCTTTTGTCGGATCCCAGCCTTTATCGGATCAATGTGTCGCGCGGCATGCTTCCGTACGGGAGGCGCCGCTGTCTGCACCCTTGGTGTGGGATCCCTTCGGGCCAATCATGCTGTGGCATGGGGGCAGGGGGTTGATACCGGCCGTTGCGGTCTTGTCGACGACAGGAGTCGCCATGGCGCTTGGGGCAAAGCCGTCGCTGTCGTTGGTATAGTCGCTGGAATAGGCCGGGGCCTTGTGGCTGCTGTAGTGGACCGGGGCCGGCTTTGACATCGGGCTCGGCGCGAAACCATCGCTGTCATTGGTGTAGTCGCTCGAATAGGTCGGCTGGGCGAAGGCAGCGCCTGCAAGGCTGACGGCGAACAGGGACGCGGCAAGGGCAAATTTGATGCGCATGGGTCTATCTCCTCAATCTGCTGTTGAATTCCACAACACAAACTAACCCTCGGCACACAGGAGATCGCGCTCCAATTCAGGCAATTTTGTGATAATATGACGGCGTAGGCCGCGACCTTTTGTCCGAATGAAATCACGGTGTTGTCAACGGGATTGACGTTCTCGTGACAGAAGCCGCCTAACAGAAATTGGCAATTGGTCACGTCAATAAGACAGTTGCCGCTACAATCGTAAATTGTTAATTTTTGGTAATGTTGGGAACGATCATCAACGGAGGCGGCAGCCCTGCCGTTGATGATCTGCGCTGTGCGTAATGCGTTAGTCCTCGTTGGGGATATGCGCGTCGACACCGGTCAGCTGCAACTTGTTGCGGACATGATGGACGCCGTCGACCGAAAGCGCGCCGAGTTCGACCTTGCGGGCGATGCCGATCGTCTCCACCGATCCTTCCAGGGTAACGACATGACCGTCTGCATGAACCTCGACGCTTTCGATATCGACCTCGGGAATGTTTTCTAGATTGTCGTTCACCCGCGCTTCGAGATCGTCGCTTTCATCGCGGTCGATCGTATCGGCGCGCAGCGAATCTTTCAGGCGGTTCTCGTTGCCGTCTTCATCCGTGCCATCGATCCGGAAGCCCTTGTTGGGATCGCTGTCGAAATTGGCCGCGGTCTCGCCGTAAGGACGATTATCCGGGCCGCCGGTGCCGGCGCCGCTGCCATCGGCATAGGGCCAGCCGTCGTCGAGATTGCGCTCTTCGAGGTCGCGATAATCTTCCTCCCGGGAAAGCTCAGGCTTCTCCCGGGAAAACTGGGTCTTGTCACCGATCCTTGCCATTGCACTCGCTCCTTGTTTCTTTGCTGGAAACGCCGGCGACGGCGAATGGTTCGGCGTGGACGGCGATTTGTCAGCCGTGATTGTCAGCCCTGGGCCTTCTCCCATTTCTTCACGAGACGGTCGCGCTTCAGCCGTGAGAGGCGCTGCAGCCAGAAAATGCCGTCGAGCTGGTCGACTTCGTGCTGGATGCAGATAGCGAGGAAATCTTCGGCACCGTCCTCGTGCACGGCGCCCTCGGCGTCCTGATAGCGGAAGCGGATCGCCCGCGGGCGCGTGACCTCGTCTGTCGCGCCGGGCATCGAGACGCTGCCTTCGGTATGGTTCATCGTCTCCTTCGAAAACCAGGTGATATGAGGATTGACGTAAAGGCGCACGCCGTCGGCCTTGTCGAGCTCCAGCACCGTGACACGGCTGAAGACGCCGATATGGGCGGCGGTGATGCCGACGCCGGGGGCTGCGCGCATCGTCGCCAGCAGGTCCTCGGCAAACGCTGTGAGCGAGGAATCGAAGACCGTCACCGGCGCGCAGACAGTCTTGAGGCCCGGATGCGGATAACGCAGAATGGGACGGATGGGCATGGGGCAGGCTTCCTCTGCTTGGACGGGTGAGGAAACTATCGCCGGCCGCGTGCATTGTCATCACGAACCACGGTTTGCCGCTTTACGACACGGATGCTTTGGGCTAGCAGGGGCCAAGAATTCCGGTTGCGGGAGCCTCGCGCGGGATTTGCTTATCCGCTTGTTGACAATGTGTTTTCGGCCGACATTTGCGAATGCGGCGCGGCAGTCGTTGAAATTCGAACCAGATGCGAGGGCGGCAGATGACGACGACCGATGGCGAAGACCGCATTCGCAGGCGTCCCGATGACGAGGAAGCCGATATCTACGACGAGGACGGCAATGTCCGCGGCGATTTCCTGGCGCTCGTCGGTGCTGCGATCGCCGACCGCGACACGCTGTTCCTGCGCCAGAACGTTGCCCGCCTGCATGAATCCGAAATAGGCGACCTGCTGGAATCGATCCAGCCGGATCAGCGCCTGGCGCTGGTGCGCCTGCTCGGCGACGATTTCGACATGACGGCGCTGACCGAGGTCGACGAGGCGATCCGCCGCGAAATCGTCGACCAGATGCCGAACGCGCAGATCGCCGCAGCCATCGGCGAGCTCGATTCGGACGATGCCGTCTACATTCTCGAAGACCTCGACAAGGAGGACCGGGAAGAGATTCTCGCCCAGCTGCCGTTCACCGAGCGGGTGCGGCTGCGGCGGGCACTCGACTATCCCGAAAGCTCGGCCGGGCGCCGCATGCAGACGGAATTCGTCGCCGTGCCGCCATTCTGGACGGTCGGCCAGACGATCGACTACATGCGCGACGAAGAGGATCTGCCCTATTCCTTCTCGCAGATATTCGTCATCGATCCGACCTTCAAGCTGCTCGGCGCCGTCGATCTGGACCAGATCCTGCGCACCAAGCGGCAGACCAAGATCGAGCAGATCATGCGCGAGACCAACCATCCGGTTCCGGCCGAGATGGACCAGGAGGAGGCGGCCCAGCTCTTCGAGCAGTACGACCTTCTCTCGGCCGCCGTCGTCGACGAAAACGGCCGGCTGGTCGGCGTGCTGACCATCGACGACGTCGTCGACGTCATCCACGAGGAGGCGGACGAGGACATTAAGCGTCTCGGCGGCGTCGGCGATGAAGAGCTGTCGGACAATGTGTTCTCGACGGTGCGTTCGCGCTTCCTGTGGCTTTTGATCAACCTCGGCACGGCGATGCTGTCGGCAAGCGTCATCGGCCTGTTCGACGCCTCGATCGAGAAGATGATCGCGCTTGCCGTGCTGATGCCGATCGTCGCCTCGATGGGCGGCAATGCCGGCACGCAGACGATGACGGTGACGGTGCGCGCGCTCGCGACCCGCGATCTCGACATCTACAATGCCGGCCGCATCATCCGCAGGGAGGCGGGCGTCGGCATCCTCAACGGCATCGTCTTCGCGTCGATCATGGGCGCGATCGCCGGGACTTGGTTCCACGACTACCAGCTCGGCGGCGTGATTGCGGCGGCGATGGTCATCAACCTGATGGCGGCAGCCCTTGCCGGCATCCTGCTGCCGCTGCTGCTCGACAAGATGGGCGCCGACCCGGCGATCGCCTCTTCCGTCTTCGTCACCACGGTGACGGACTGTACCGGCTTCTTCGCCTTTCTTGGTATCGCCACCTGGTGGTTCGGCATCTGAACCGCCCAAAAATTGACTATTACGTAAAAGTCAATATTATCGTCTGTCCGACGACGGGGAACACATGCCGGTGAACAAATATTATAGCATAACGGAACTGACGCGCGAATTCGGGGTCTCGACGCGCACGCTCCGCTTCTACGAAGATGAGGGACTGATCCATCCGGAGCGGCGCGGGCGTACGCGTCTGTTCCGGCAAGCCGACCGGCGGCTCATCGGGGAAATCCTGCGCGGCCGGCGCATCGGCTTCACCATCGCGGAGATCCGCGAGATCATCCAGGTCTACAAGGAGCCGCCGGGCGAACTCGGCCAGTTGAAACTCCTGATGAAGCGCGTCGACGAGAAGCGCGACGACCTGCGCCAGAAGCGCAAGGATATCGACGACACGCTGGCGGAACTCGACGCTATCGAAGAGACCTGCCTCGGCCGGCTCGCCGAAATCGGCGTCACCACCTGATCATTGCTGGGGCAGTGGCGCGGGCGCAGGCTCACTCTCGCCGCTGCATTCGGAGGCGATCGCCTGGACCCGCTCGTCGTTCTCTATGTCGATCGCCCCCTCCTGCAATGGCGTGAACAGGGCTTGCGCCTGCAATTTCCCCAGCGTGCACTGGCAGAAGCTGTGGCAGAGCGCTTCGCCTTGCTGCATCAGGCAAGAGGCGTTGCATTGCCTTAGGTAAGTTGCTACCGGATCCGGCGCCTGCGGCGGGACGACCAGGGAAATCCCATAGGCGATGCCGATCAACACCGGCTGATGGATGAGATAGAAGGCAAGGCTGTGGCGGCCGAGCCTTGCCGGCCACCAGGAGCCGGTGCCGACGGCGGCAAGCCCGTGCGGCAGCTTGGTTCTGATGGCGATCGAGGCGATACTCAACCCAGTGAAGAAGGGCGTTGCCCAGGGAAACAGCGGCACGTAGTCGTTGGACCGTTCCGGCGTCACCGCAAGGCCGATCCAGGCGAGATATCGCGGATCGAAGAAGGATGAGCGAAGCAGGCCGGGTGGCCCGAAATTATCGGTGATCCAGGCGGCAAAGAGCACGAGCGTAGCGATGAGCGTGACGGCGAGCGGCAGTCTCAAAAAAACGACGCCGACGAGCGTGAGCACCGCGATGCAGTGCAGGATGCCGAAATAGATCCACTCGTTCGGCATCGCGATGCGTGTGGCAATCGAGATCACCGCGGCTGCCGCGGCGATCATGCCGAAACGCTTCCAGAAGGACGGCCAGCGAATCTCAGGCGTGCTTGAGAGCACCAGGCTGATGCCGACGATGAAGAGAAAGGTCGTGGCGATCGCCCGGGCATAGATCTTCAGCCAGCCGGTCTCGGCCGTGCCCGGCGCGAGATAACCCATGAACTCCATGTCCCAGCTGAAATGGTAGCTCGCCATGGCGATCAGCGCGACGCCGCGTGCCGTATCCAATAGACCGATGCGCGGCAGTCTTGCGGCCGCATCGGCTTTACTTGCCGGCAATGTCATCAGAGTCCCTCGGATAAATCATTTCCGCCGCTCGACGGCATATCGCGGCGAATAGCAGAAAGGTGGAGATTTAAAGGCGGGCCGCTGTCCATGATCGCCAGTCGCGCTTGCGAGAAAAATTGCCGGCGTGTCAGCACGACGATGACGATCGCCGTCGTCATCATGAAAACATAGGGGTTGATGAACCAGCCGAGATAGCCGATCGACAGGAAGATCGCCCTGAGGCCCTCGTTGAAATTGCTGCCGGCGATGACGTTCATGCGGATGACGCGTTCAGCGGCCCGCTCGGCGGCGATGACGTCGCGCTCGGTGTCGCGCATCATCGGGATCGAACCGAAGAGGATGGTGCAGTAGTTGAACAGCCGGTAGGACCAGCCGAATTTGAAGAAGGCGTAGCCGAAAAGCGCTGCCAGCCCGCCGACCTTCATCTCGAACACGGCATGGCCGCCATGGAAGACGAAGGGCAGGTCGGCGAAGACGGCGTCGACCTTCTCAGTCGCGCCGAGCAAAGCAAAGCAGCTGCCTATCGCGAAGATCGAGGTCGAGGCGAAGAAAGCGGTGCCGTTCTGCAGGCCGGCCATGATCTGGGTGTCGATCATCTTCAGGTCGCGGCGCAGCGAATTGTAGATCCATTCCCGGCGCCGTTCGGTCATCGCATGGGTCAGGCTGGTGCGTCCGAAGAAGGTGCGGCCATGCAGCAGCCAGGAATAGCCCATCCAGACAAAGGCAAAGAAGGCCAGAGCGATATAATCCGCCGTCGTCATCAGTGATTCGGTCTCCGCATGAACGCGGCCACTATGCCGCAAGTCGGATTATGCCGCATGGCCGAGTTCGGCGGCTTTACGCGGGCTTTCGGCCATGCGGCAGTTCGGCATAATCGAGCCGTCGGGAAACGACAAGGTTTGGTGGATCGTCGACCGGCACTTCTGGACTAAAAATGGCAATGCGGCGTCCGTTAGCTCGCAGATTGAGGGCTGGGACCTAGCGCTCTCACGCTGGAGCGAAGTCAGTGCCATCGATCGCGCCTGCAACCGCCAGATGAGTACGCCGCGTTAACCGCTTGTAAAGTCGTGATGGCCAATTGTCAGGACTGAAGTTGACCAACCTAGTTCAAAAGTGACTCATGAGCAGGCCGGATTACATCCCCAGTCTCGACGGCCTGCGCGGTCTCGCTGCGCTTCTGGTCGTTGGAGCCCATATTGGCCTTATCTTTCCGATCACAGCTCCGAATCTCGTGACGATGGGCGACGAAGCTGTCGGTTTGTTTTTTGCTCTCAGCGGCTTCCTGATGGCTCATCTTTACGGCTCACGGCCGGTCACGCGAGAAAACGTGCTGGATTTTCTTGTGAGCCGCTTTGCCCGCATCTATCCGGTTTACCTGGTGGCCGTCGTTCTCGTAGCGATGCTGTCGAGCATGCAAAATCCGGATTTTGTTCAGCCGATCGTTAGCGGCACGGATTTTGTGCGCCATGTCTTTCTGCTTGGCTCGAGTGGTGTTTTCTGGTCGATACCGCCCGAGATCCAGTTCTATCTGCTCTTTCCCGTCCTGTGGCTCTGCCTGGCCCAGCCGCACCGGCATAGCGGCTTGATTGTGGGCCTCGCCGTGGTCGTCGTCGTGGATGGCCTGGTTGAATTGCCGGGCCCGGGAATAGTGCTCGTCTCCAAGCTTCCTTACTTTCTTTTTGGCGCACTTGCCGGGATCATGCATTCCTGCTGGAACAACTGGATTCCATCTGTCCTCACAGGTATTTCAACGCTTTTCCTTCTGGCGGTGTTTTTCACTTACCGGCATATCTTGCCCGGTTTTTCCCCCGAATTTTGGAGCCTTCAAAGTGCGGTGGCCGCGGCCGTCGTTGTCGGGCTCGTCGCTCGACAGCCTCCCATCGCAGCCCGTGTCCTGGCAGCTGCACCAGTACGGTTTTTCGGAAAGATCAGTTTTTCACTTTACCTTTTCCATGTCCCCATCATGTTCCTGGCGCGTCTGACCTTTGATGCCTTGATGCCCGAACCGGCGCTCATTGTGGTGACGCTTTGCATTGCGGTAGCCGGGGCATGGTTCATCCACGAGACGATAGAGGTTCCAGGCCGGCGGCTGCTGGTCCTGATATGGCAGGACAATCGCTGGCGTCTGGTTTCGCGCGAAACTCCGGCCGACCAAATGGACCGCGCAATTCTCGGCCTGCAGGAGATCGAAAAGCGCCTGGGGAACGGCGCAACGTCAGCCATGGCCGATCAACGACAAATCTCGACGACGGCCGAGCCCCGGGATGGAGCCGACAGCACGGTCATTCAAGATGATCGCAACGGGAAGCTTCGCGCATAGCTCAGCTAAGCTCTTGGGCGAGTCCGATGAGAAGCCCTCCAGGCCCGCGGATGTAGCAGAGCCGATAGGTGTCTTGATAGTCCACGACTTCGCCGACGAGCTGCGCGCCGCGCTTGCGGAGCCTCTCAAGCGTCTCGTCGATGTCATCAAGGGCGAACATGACGCGGAGGTAGCCTAGAGCGTTCACCGGGGCATTGCGGTGATCCGCGACAGCAGGCGGCCTGAGGAAGCGGGAGAGCTCGAGCCGGCTGTGGCCATCAGGCGTGCGCATCATGGCAATCTCGACGTGCTGATCGCCCAGTCCAGTGACACGTCCAGCCCATTCTCCTTCGATCGCAGCCCGCCCTTCGAGCTCGAGGCCGAGTTCGCCAAAGAAATCAATTGCCTCTCCGAGGTCTTCAACGACGATTCCTATGTTGTCCATCCGTTTGAGCGCCATGTGTCCCATCTCCCAAGCTACAAAGGTGTCGTCTAGCATCGACGTCAGCAGGACATTGGGAGTCGGTGCAGACTGTCAAGATAGCGCTACCAGTTCTTCCTCCGCATAGGCTTCATTGGCGGACTACTTGGTTTAGCGCATGACCCCGAAAATCGGATTCGATTTTCGGGAAGGATTATGCGCACACTCAAAGTGCCTGCGCGTCCTATTGGACACGCGGTGCTCCAGTGTGCAGCCGGAATGTCGCACCGGCTCCATGCGATGTCGGTGTGCTGCACGGATTCGAAACCGACCTCGCTTAAGCTTGCATCCTCGTATTCAGAAGGCGCACCCATGTTTCTCTCGGTATTCGATGTCTTCAAGATCGGTGTCGGGCCGTCGAGCTCACACACGATGGGTCCGATGTCGGCCGCCAACCGATTTCTCGAGCTGATCCTCTCGAACGAATGGCCACGCCCGTCATCGGGCGCGCAGGTCACAGCCATCAAGGTCAGCCTGCATGGCTCGCTCGCCCATACCGGGATCGGCCACGGCACGGGCAGGGCTGTCATTCTCGGGCTTATGGGCGAGGCGCCCGACAGCGTCGATCCCGACCGGATGGACGGCATCGTCGACGCCGTGGAGCGCACCGGCCGCATCACGCCGGAGGGCCATCCCGCCTATCAGTTCCAGCCGAAGACCGACCTGATCTTCGACAAAAAACAGCCGCTGCCCGGCCATGCCAACGGCATGGTCTTTTCCGCCTATGACAAAGACGGCCGGCTTCTGGTCAAGCGCATCTATTATTCGGTCGGCGGCGGCTTCGTCGTCACCGACACTGAGCTCGAGCAGATGCGGGCGAAGAAGAACGCGCCCGGCGGCACGCGTGTGCCCTATCCCTTCTCCACCGCCAAGCAGATGCTTGAGATGGCCGAACGCTCAGGGCTGTCGATCGCCCAGATGAAGCGGGCGAACGAGGAGAGTCAGCGCAGCCAAGAGGAACTCGACCAGGGGCTTGACCGTATCTGGGAGGCGATGCGCTCCTGCATCGAGCGCGGCCTCAAGGTCGAGGGCATCATGCCCGGCGGTCTCAACGTCAAACGTCGCGCCCGCAGGATTCACGACAAGCTGGAGGAGGAGTGGCGCAGCAACCGCGTCAACCCGCTGCTCGCCAATGACTGGCTGAGCGTCTATGCGATGGCCGTCAACGAGGAGAATGCAGCCGGCGGGCGCGTCGTGACGGCGCCGACCAACGGGGCGGCCGGTGTCATTCCGGCGACGATCCGCTATTACGAGCATTTCCACGAGGATTGGGACCAGAACGGCATCCGCGATTACCTGCTGACGGCCGCCGCCATCGGCGGCATCATCAAGCACAATGCCTCGATCTCGGGCGCCGAGGTCGGCTGTCAGGGCGAAGTCGGCTCGGCGGCGGCGATGGCTGCCGCGGGGCTTGCGGCCGTCATGGGCGGCACGCCGGCGCAGATCGAAAACGCCGCCGAGATCGCGCTCGAACATCATCTCGGCATGACCTGCGATCCGATCGCCGGCCTCGTGCAGGTTCCCTGCATCGAGCGCAACGCGCTCGGCGCGGTCAAGGCCGTCACGGCGGCCTCGCTCGCCATCAAGGGCGACGGTCAGCATTTCGTGCCGCTCGATGCCTGTATCGAGACGATGCGCCAGACCGGCCACGACATGAGCGAGAAATACAAGGAAACCTCGACCGGCGGTCTTGCCGTCAACGTCGTCGAATGCTGAGTTTGTGGACATCAGGTGCTTGACGCTTGACGCTCGCTGCCAAAAGGATTTCAACGGCAGCATGGCATTGCATCTCATCAAACTCTGCGTCGGCGCCGACTCGATAGACGATCTGCGCGAATGGGTGGCGGAACGCTCGCTACGTGCCATCGCCGCCGGGCTCGAGCCGCATTCGGTGCATACGACGCGCATGGCGCCGAAGCGTATGGAGGAGCTGCTTGACGGCGGCTCGCTCTACTGGGTGATCAAGGGGCAGGTGCAGGCGAGGCAGAAGCTGCTCGACATCGAGACCTTCACCGACGGCGAGGGGATTTCACGCTGCCGCCTGATGCTCGGCCCTGAGGTCATCGAGACGGCCGTGCAGCCGAAGCGTCCCTTCCAGGGCTGGCGTTATTACACTGAGGACGACGTGCCGCGCGACCTGACAAGCCTCGGCGCCGGCATTGTCGAAATGCCCGCGGATCTTCGCCGCGAGCTTACGGACCTTGGTCTGCTCTAGCCCTTAGGGTTCAGCGCAGGCGCAACTGCACCGGCGCTCTGCCATCCGGCGAGGTCACATGGAGATGGATACGGGCTTCGGGCTGAGAATAGCGCCAGGCGCGTGCACCGTGGCACAGCAGCAGATTGATGAGATCCCGGGTCTTCGGAGACTTCGCCTTCGGACGCTGCAGGCCGATCTCGGCGAGGCGCAAAGCCGCCTCGTGTAGCGGATGCAGAGATGAGCGCCCCTTGGCCGCCATGCGGCGGTCTGAAGACATTCCCGGAACATTCTCGTTGATCGCCATTGTTTTCCTCGTACGCAATACTGATCGAGTTCAAGAACGGTGGCCGGAAACGCTAACACCGATTCCGGCCGTCACCGATGCCGCCGGCCATCTTGCAGGCAGCATCGAATAGTTCATTGGGCAGCCGCCCAGCACTTGATGCCGGCCTTCTTCAAGGCCTTGCAGGCGTTGACGGCGTGGCGCTGATCGTCAAAGCCGCCGAAGCGAGCGCGGTAGAGCTGGTCACCACCAGCGGCATAGGCGACCGCGAAGGGCTTTGCCGAGGCCAGCGCCTTGCCGCCCTTGCTCCTGGCGCTTTCCAGAAGGTCCATGGCCATCTGCCGGCTCGGCGAGACGCCGACCTGCACGACCCAGCCGGTCGGTCCATTGCTGGTTGAAGCAGCACGAGTCGGGGAGGGAGTGGTCGACGCAGTGGTGACGTTATCGACCGACGTATCGCCCTGTTCCGACGGCATAGACGCGGGCGTCGGCTTTGGTGCGGCGACCGCTGCCTGCTGCTTGAAGGTCATGGTCTTGACCTTGGTCGGCGCCGGCATCGGCTGTGCTACCAGTGGATTGTCGGATTTCGGCGCAGCGGTCTCGGCATAGGCGACCTCGGTCTCGGCGACCTGATAGCGCGCATCCGGCAGCGGGCCTTTGTGCGGCAGGCTGAGATCGGCAGCGGCTGCCGAAACCGGCTGCGCTGCGGTGATGGTCTTCGCCATTTGCTGAGCCTTCTTGGGCTGGACCGGAGCGGGTGTCTCGATCATCGTCGGGGCAGGGGCCGCCTGGGCGATCAGCGCCGACGATCCGCCACGGTTCGATGCCTTCGGCAGATAGGTGGCGATCAGATTGCGCATCTGGGCATCGCGGGCGGGCGTCGAGGCGCCACCCATCACGACGCCGACAATCGATTTGCCATCGACCTGCACCGAGCTTACCAGGTTGAAACCGGCAGCGCGGGTGTAACCGGTCTTGATGCCGTCGACGCCGCGCACTGAACCGACGAGGCGGTTGTGGCTGCGGATCGTGCGGCTGCCGAACTTGAAGGCGCGCGTGGAGAAATAGCCGTAATATTGCGGGAAATGCTGGCGAAGGGCGATACCGAGGCGGGCCTGGTCGCGCGCCGTCGTCATCTGCGCCGTATTCGGCAGGCCGTTGGCGTTGCGATAGGTGGTGCGCGTCATGCCGAGCGCATGCGCCTTGGCGGTCATCAACTGGGCGAAGCGATCCTCGCTGCCGCCGCCCAGCATTTCGCCGAGCGCGGTTGCGGCATCATTGGCCGACAGGGTAACGAGACCGAGAATGCCCTGCTCGACGGTGATCGTGCCGCCGGCGCGCACGCCGAGCTTGGTCGGCGCCTGGGCTGACGCATAGGCGGAGAAGGGAACCGGCGTATCGAGGCGGATGCGACCCTGCTCCAATGCCTCGAAGGTCATGTAGAGGGTCATCATCTTGGTCAGGGAGGCGGGGTATTGCAGCCGGTCGGCGTTCTCACTGTAGAGAACGTTGCCGGTCTTGGCGTCGACGACGATGCCTGCATATTTCGGATTTGCCGCTTCCGCTTCGGCATTCACCGAATCGACCATGACGATCGTGACGGCCACCGAAAGGATCGCCAGCAGCCTTGCGAAAAAACTGCCGAATCGGGACGATGATACGGAGGAGACTGACCTTGACACTATTCCACTCTTCGCTTGCATTTCAGATATTTGGCACTTCAGATTTCGGCAGGAACCGCACACCTCCCGCCGCACAGCTCGTCTTCTAAAATTACCGGTTGGGCGTTACCAATCCGTTTATGATGAATCGTTTATTTCGCTGTCCGGAGAGCATTCTAGGGACTTGTCGCAGAACGGTTCACAAGACGCGCGTCTACAAAGGTGCGGATAGCGGCATCAATATGTTCCCAGTCGTCGAGATGGCTGCTTGAGAAGCGGTAGAGAACGCTGAGATCCCGACCGACTTTGATATCGCGCTGACAATCTCCGCCCGCTGCCTTATCCGGGGCTGACGGCAAGATGCAGCGCACGACGTAATCCGGCCCGCCCTTGACGGGCGCCGTCAGCAGCACCTCGTCGCCGTAACCCGCATCGGCGCGAAGACGGTGCAGCGTCAGCCCGTCGCGGAAGGGCTCGGCCGGTCCTTCGAGCAGATGCGAATAGATCGGCTCCAGCCGCCCGGACATGTCGCGCGACATGGTGCTCTGGGTGATCTGCAGAAAGATCAACCCGGAGAATTGGGCGATATCGTCGAATCGAAGGTGGTTTTCCTTGCCGTAACCCTGCATTTCCGGCCAGGCGAGGTAAAGATCGATGAGCTCGGCGGCGCCTTCATGCCTTTGACTCGGGAAACGGATGATATTCTCGGGGAATTTTACGGTGTCGCGGCCGATGGCCAACTGGATTTCAACCGTGCTGTCGGTGTTGCCGGCAAGCGAGATATGCCGGCCGAACCAGCGGCCGCCGATGCTGATGGCTATGGTCAGGACCGCCAGGACAGCAATCACCGCCATCGTGCGGAGGAGAAACCCCATGGAAAGAAGCGGCTGCTCGTCGGGTGCGCTGCGCGCGGCGTGGCTCATGGCGGTTCTTCGCGTTTCGGTCCGCCGCAGGAAGAACATGAGCCGCCGGTGCCGATGATGATTCTTATCGTCATGATCGGACCGGCTAGGTTAACAATTCACTAACGCACTGGTGTGGAATCTTCAAAGGGGCGAGCCGTTCCCGGGACAGCGGGAACGGCTCTTGGGCACCGGTCGGGGACGGGATGCGGGGACTGACCGGGCCGCAGGCAGCAACCGGCAATGACCGGCAGGCTGTTTACTTGACGCTACCGACCGCGACGGCGCGGCCATCCTGAAGCTTCGACCAGCGGGCCGGATCGTCGGCGGACTGGCGCTTCAGATAGGTGTATTCGGTGTCCGACCACAGCAGCACCTTGTTGCGCATGTTGTCGAGGATGAAGTCGCCATGATCAGTGCGAACAGTCAGCACGGCATGGCCTTCGCCATTCGGCTGCAGCACGACGGTGATCAGCGTGTCGGAGGGAGAGAAGCCGTCATCGATCAGCATCTTGCGCTTCAGCAGGGCGTAATCCTCGCAGTCGCCGACGGTGCGCGGATAGGCCCAGCGCTCCTCGACACCGTAGATCTGCTCATCCGTCATCGGCTGGATCGACGAATTGACGGCGTAATTGACCTTGAGAATTTCCTTCCAGCGATCCTCGGTGAGGATGGTCGGTCCGGCATCGCCGCCGACCTCGACACATTCGGTCGGGTTGGCCTTGCAGAATTCGTAGTGTCCGATCGGCGGGCTGGCATTGCCTGCCAGGGCCATGCTGGCGGGCATCGCCTGTCCCGAACCCGCCATTGCCATCATGATGGCACCGGCCAGAAAGCCGCCTTTCAGGATATTTGCAGTTGTCATTGCCGTCTCCCCGTAAGTTGAGGTGACAATGGCACAGACGTTTTTATCTCACGCAAAATTACGCAATAGAATTAAAGGCTTAGTTGATTCAAATACCGATAAAGCTTGGCTAAAAAGAGATTCGAATGCGCATAAAATTCGATTCGGATTTGTCGCGAATTCGTTTAAAATTTTAATGCACGCAACAAGGCTTTCGCCTGCCAAAAGGTTGCGCTGCCGTCCTGCTGTTAAGGATTTTCGTTGAGCCAGATAAATTCCGTCGGCCGATAAGCGGTCTGCGGCGGCGTGCCGCCGGCCGACGATGCCGCCGGAATTGATCGATTCGGCCGGTTCAAAAGCAGAATATCGCTCAGATCGCCGGTGTGGGCGGGAAAATTATTTTTGAGGAAAATCGCGAAATCGATCGGTGGCAGTTACAATCGCCGCGCTCATATCCGGATTTGCGGTGGAATGTGCCGCATGCGGGATGATGCTGAGTTCGCTTTGCGGCCAGGCGCGGGCGAGTTCCCAGGCCGTGACGAGCGGCGCCTCGATGTCGAACCTTCCCTGCAGCAGGATACCGGGAATGCCGGTGAGGCGCGCGGTGTTCTTCAGAAGCTGGCCGTCCTCCAGCCAGGCACTGTGGGTGAAGTAGTGGGTGATGATGCGGGCGCGCGTCAGCAAATAGGCCGGATCGGCCCAACGGCGCGGCCGGCCTTGAGGATCGGCGAGCAGGATCGAGGCCGCCTCCCAGTCATGCCAGTCGCGCGCCGCCTTGAGGCGCGTTTCCGGGTCCGGATCGTTGAGGAGACGATGATAGGCGGCGACCATGTCCTCGTCTCGTCCCTGGCTGCCCGGAGGGACCGCCTGGCGGAAACAGTGCCATTCTTCCGGGAAGAGCGGTGCCATGCCGCGATAGAGCCAGTCGATTTCCGAGCGGCGGGTGGTGGTCACGCCTGACAGGACGATCGCCGCGACGTGATCCGGATGGGTTTCGCCATAGGCGAGCGCCAGTGTCGACCCCCAGGAATTGCCGAAAAGGAGCCAGGTATCGATGCCGAGACAGGCCCGCAGCCGCTCGATATCGGCAACGAGATGCCAGGTGGTGTTGAGGGAGAGATCGGTTTCGGGATCGGCGGCACTCGGCAGGCTGCGGCCGCAATTGCGCTGATCGAACAGAATGATTCGGTAGGCGTCGGGATCGAAATAGTGCCGCGCCGCGGTCGAACAGCCGGAGCCAGGCCCGCCATGCAGCACCAGTGCCGGCCGGCCTGCGGGATTGCCGCAGGCCTCCCAATAGATAAGATTGCCGTCGCCCGTATCGAGCAGGCCGTGATCATAAGGTTCGATTTCGGGATAAAGAGCTGACATCGGCGCACCTGCGGACGAAGCGGACCTTATCCATCATATCGCTGACGAAGGGAAGACGGGTGCCGATCAGTGTCGCAGCTTGTTCCACTCATAATATTATCCGCCGACTGGGTGGAACGACTTGCGACAGGATTTCGCGCTTGCTTTCCAAAGCCAGATTCGTTGCCGCTTGCGAAGTTCGTGCCAAGACGTGCAGGCTTTTCAACACGACCTGACCGGGCGCGCGCCGGACCTGGCAATCGCGATCTATGGAAGTCGCTCGAGAATTGCACCCAGGGAACCCTGGAAAGCGGTACAATTTTCAGCAGCTGTTAAAGGAATTCCCGCAGCGTTTCGCGGGACTGAATCGACAGGAATTCGATTGCCACACCTTCGACGAAATGGCGCACGACGCGACCGCGCATGTTGCCGAGGCGCACCGCCGTTCCGATCGAAGGGCGCATCTCGACGTCGACGGCAGCGCCCGATAGCGAAAGATCCATGATGCGGCAGAAATAACGCGTACCGTCCTCGAGCGTCAGCTCGGTCTTTGTGTCGCGTGGCGTCAAACGGTCATGGCGGCGATCCTCGGGCAGGCCGAGTTCGTGCTTGTTGGCAAGCCAGGTGAGCTGGGCCGCCAGCTTCTCGCGCTTCCGGTCGGTGGCGTTGATCGACATGGTGAAGCCGCGGCCATCGATCGTCTGGACATAACCTTCGACGCGGCCGAGATGGTCGATATAGGCGACGACGCGTTCGTTGGCGCGCGGCCGGCCGAGGCAGGTCACGTACATATCGCCAGGCGACATGTCGATCACCATGCATTCGAATTCCTCGTAGTTCGCAAGCATCAGCCGGCCCTGCATATTGATGGGCACGCGCTGAAAAACGCCCTGTTCAGGGCGCGGCGCAGGTCGTTGCGTCTGAGCTGGCTGGAACGAGTGCATCAAAGGGCTTCTTCATGAAAATCACAGAGACCGATCTTTACCCACAATCCATTAACAGAAGGTTGTTTTGCCCTGTCCCCATGTAGCGGAAAACGAGTATGCCGGATGTGCCGAAATGGGATCGTCAGCGCGCCTCCACGCTCAGCAGCTGCGACACCATGCGGCGCATGACCTGCCCGAAATGGATGCTTTTGCCAGCGACGATCCTGTTGATCGGGCGCGGTTCGGCCGGTGCTGCCTTGTCGAATTTTCCGGGCAGCAGGCGGCTGCGGTCGAGCGCCAGGAATTCGAGCGGTACGATCTCCAGCCAGCTCGCGGCCGCTGCCGGCGCGATCGCGCCAAGCAGCCGGTCGCAGGCGCCGTCCGGGGAACGCAGCGGCATCATGATAATCTCGAAGGAGGCCTGATGACCGACGGTGCTGTAGCCGGTGGCGTTGAACAGGGCCGGCATGGCATGGTCCATGACGCCCATCGCCGTGCGTTCGATGTCCGCGAGCTGACCATTTGCCCAGAGAGAGGAAAAACGTTCGCCGCGCAGGTCACGCCCAAAGAGATCACAGATGCGGGTGCCGGCGAGCCGGAAACCGATGTCTCCGCCCTCGCGCCTCTCCAGAATGAACAGACTCTGGAGAAGATGGGGGACGGCGGAGGGTTCGACCTGTGATTTCAGCGGCGCATCGGCAGCGCCGCGGATACGGTTCCAGTAGTCAAAAATTTCGATGGTCGTTTGCACACGCATTTCACACCAACCTGTCCCATTCCGGAGCATTTTCGGGCAGTCATTGCCCGTACAGGCTCTACCTTGCGGATTTCATGCCAGATCGCGGCGGTTAAGGTTAAGAGATGGTTCCGGTTGAGATGCAATGCCCGTCGTGACACTGTCCTGCCATCGCTTCGACTTTCGAAGTTCAGCACAACCTGCCCGGGCCGAGGTCTTTTCCTGGAGCTCCCGGTACGCCGTCCGGCACTTCGGACGGCTTTTTTTTTGACAGTCGCTACTGTATGGCTGTGGCCTCAACGAGGCAAAACACAGATGAATGAGCAGACGGCCGAGCCGCACAAGGCGCCCGAACCTCCCGAGGTCCAGCCGCCGGCACGACCGCGTGAACCGGTCTTCAACCTTCCGCCGGCGTTGTTCTTCAGCCTTTGCCTGATGGCCATCATCTATGCGGTGCAGGAGCTCTTGCTGTCCGACGATGCGCAGAACTGGCTATTCTTCACCTTCGGCTTCGTTCCCGCCCGTTATGTGATTCCGCTGTCGCAGCAGGGGCTGGAGCTGTTCTGGACGCCCGTTACCTATTCGCTGCTGCACGGCAGTTTCCAGCATATCGTCTTCAACGCGTTCTGGCTGATGGCCTTCGGCGCGCCGGTCGTGCGCCGCATCGGGACGCTGCGTTTCGTGCTCTTCTGGTTTTTTTCCGCTGTCGCGTCCGCCATACTGCACGCGGTCCTGAACTGGGGAGACGTGTCGCTGCTGATCGGCGCATCGGGTGTCATCTCCGGGCTGATGGGCGCCGCCTGCCGATTCGCCTTTCCAGCCGAACGGCGGCCGATGCTGCCTGCGCATCTCAACCCTCGGCTTTCCATCTTCGAGGCGCTGAAGAGCCGTACCGTCATCATCTTCATGCTGCTCTGGCTGGTCGGCAATGCGTTGATCGCCGTCGGCATCCCGCTCGTCGGCGACAGCGACCAAGCGATTGCCTGGGACGCGCATATCGGCGGCTTCGTCTTCGGCTTCCTGTTGTTTTCTCTGTTCGACCGGGCGCCGCGCCCGCCGGTGATGGAACCTGACGGAACCGAGAAGGATGTGTTGCAATCCTGAGCCGGGCAGTGCACGATCGACCTATATCCGTGCCGGGGGGAGAAACCGCCGCGGATGCCTGTGACAAGTGTTTCACGGACATAGGAGGTTCGAATGACCAGTTCAGTCAAAGCAATCCTCGACCTGAAGGGCAGGGACGTCGTCACCGTCGGGCCGAACGCCACCGTCGCCGAGGCGGCCGTCATCCTCAGCAGGAAGAAGATCGGCGCCATCGTCGTCGTCGGCATGGAGAACCGGATTTCGGGCATGTTCACCGAGCGCGATCTCGTGCATGCGATCGCCAAACACGGCAAGGAAGGCCTCGACCAGCCGCTGGCCCAGGTCATGACCGCGAAGGTCTATCGCTGCCATGAGGAGACGACCGTCAACGAGCTGATGGAGCTGATGACCAGCCGACGTTTCCGTCACGTGCCGGTGGAAAGCAACGGCAAGCTTGCCGGCATCATCTCGATCGGCGACGTGGTGAAATCGCGTATCGCCGAAGTCGAGCGTGAGGCCGAGGAAATCAAGGCCTATATCGCCGGCTGAGGTTTTCGGCTGCCTCGCTTGGTGTCGTCGTCCCAAACCGTCACACGCTTTCGCACGACGTGCATCAGGGGTTGCTTGCGTAGACTTCCTGCATGCGCTGGATCTCGGGGAGCCGGGCTCTGGCTTCCTCGTAGCCGCGTTCGATCGCCTCGCCGGCCCGGTGGAATTCGGAAAGGCCGATATAGCTGAGGCGCGGCTGCAGCGAAATATCCGGCGGATCGCCGGCAAGGCGGGCGCGGGCGATCCTGTCCTGGATGATGTTGAAGGCCTGCACCATGACGCCGGTCATGCCGAGGCGCGCATAGGGCGCCTCTTCCTGTTTCTGCACTTCCTGGGCCGACAGGCTGGCATTGTGCCGAACGACGGCCGAGCGGCCGTAGAGATCGTAATTGAGATTGACGGCGACGACGAGCGGCTGCTCGTAGGCTCGGCAAACGGAGACGGGGACGGGATTGACCAGCGCCCCATCGACCAGCGTGCGGTGATTGCTGCGCACCGGCTCGAAAATGCCGGGCAGGGCATAAGAGGCGCGCAGCGCCGTAATCAGCGAACCATTGGCAATCCAGACCTCATGGCCGGTATTGACCTCGGCCGCGACCGCGACGAACGGCCGGTCGAGATCCTCGACGTTCAGGCCTTCGAGATGTTCCTGCATGCGCTTGGTCAGCCGCATGCCGCCGAACAGGCCGCTGCCGCCGATGGTGAGGTCGAGGAGACTTGCGATGCGGCGCATCGTCAGCGAGCGCGCGAAACTTTCGAGTTCATCGAGCTTGCCGGCGAGATAGCAGCCGCCGACCAGCGCGCCGATCGAGGTGCCGGCAATCATGCCGATCTCGACCTTTGCTTCGTCGAGTGCGCGCAGCACGCCGATATGGGCCCAGCCGCGGGCAGCGCCGCCGCCGAGTGCGAGCGCAATCTTGATTTTCTTTTGAGGCGCAGGAGGCGGGAGCATCTCGAGCGTGGTCGATATGCCGGAACCGGAACCCTCGCCTTCAGAGCTTTGACGATGCAGACTCCAGCTCAGCATGGCGCTCTCCCCTCCCAGCAGAACACTTGATTTTCGATAGTGTGCCCGATCAGTTTCCAAATGGTATATAGATGCGGTTTCTGGCGCAATAAGGAGCAAATGCCGGGGAATTTCAGGCTATTTTCCGTAGACATCCTGCGGATCGAAATGAAGCTCGTCGTCAAAGATATCAAGCATCGGCTTTCCGTCTCGAAGCGTGATCGTCCGGTAGAAGCAGGAGCGGCGGCCGGTGTGACAGGTGGCGTCGTGGCCGGCGACCTCGACCTTCAGCCAGATGGCGTCCTGATCGCAATCGGTGCGGATTTCCTTCACCGTCTGGAGATTACCCGAGGTCTCGCCCTTCTTCCAGAGCTTGCCGCGCGAACGGCTGAAATAGTGCGCGGTGCCGGTCTGGATGGTCAGCGCCAATGCCTGGGCATTCATGTGCGCCACCATCAGCAACTCGCCGTCGCCGGCGTCGGTGACGATCGCGGTGATCAGGCCGCGGTCGTCGAAACGCGGCGTGAAATCGCCGGCGTCTTCCAACGCCGACTTGTCCTCGGATGGTTGATTGAAGATCAGTTGACTCATCGCGGCCCTCCTGAGGGAGCCGGTATCAGCGGCTCCGCACCATGGTCATGAAGCGGGCCTGATCGGCCGGCTCAGTCTTGAACGTTCCCGTGAATGTCGTCGTCAACGTGGTCGAGCCCTGCTTCTGAACGCCGCGCATCGCCATGCACATATGTTCGGCCTCGATCAACACGGCGACGCCGCGCGGATTCAGCGTATCGTCGATGGCCCGGGCGATCTGCGCAGTCATCGTTTCCTGCGTCTGCAGGCGGCGGCCATAGATCTCGACGACACGCGCAATCTTCGACAGGCCGAGCACACGCCCGTCCGGCATATAGGCAACGTGGGCCTTGCCGATGATCGGCACCATGTGGTGTTCGCAATGCGAGTAGAACGGAATATCCTTGACGAGGACCATGTCGTCGTAACCGGCGACCTCCTCGAAGGTGCGGCCGAGCACGTCTTCCGCCGCCATGTCGTAACCGGAAAAAAGCTCGCGGTACGATTTGACGACGCGGGCCGGCGTTTCGAGCAGGCCTTCACGTGTCGGGTCGTCACCGGCCCAGCGCAGCAGAACGCGAACGGCTTCCTCCGCCTCCTGCTGGGAGGGGCGATCCGAGTCGCGGTTCGTCTGCGGAAAATTCTTTACGATGGCGTCCATGAACAATGGTCTCCTGGTCCGCACCGCGGACCCATCTGTCGGAATCGCCACTGGTCAATCCCATGCGGGAATTCATGCACCTTTGGCAGGCTCCGGGGCTTTCAGGGCAATTTCAACGCCCGTCCGGCACGGTTTCCCAATCAAACTTACACCAGGCCATTGCATTTTCATGGCCTTCGAACGACATACATATAGGAAGACGGCCATCGTATGTAAGTATCCTCACACGACACGGTGTGTTTTTTGTTTTGACGACAATAACGCCCTCAGAGAGGCCGATCCGCAGCGATTTTGGAGCGGAAATCCAGCATGGACGATATCTACAATAGCAAAATCCTCGAATTCGCCGGCAATATTCCGCTGACCGGCACGCTTGATGATGCCGATGCGAGCGCCCAGGCCCATTCGAAGCTCTGCGGCTCGAAGGTACGGATCTGGCTGAAGATGGATGGCGACACCGTGACCGGATTTGCCCATGACGTGAAGGCCTGCGCGCTCGGCCAGGCCTCGTCCTCTATCATGGCCCGCCATGTGGTCGGCGCCACGTCGGACGAACTGCGCCAGGCCCGCCAGGACATGCTCGCCATGTTGAAGGCGGACGGGGCGGGGCCCCGTGGACGATTCGAAGACATGCGCTATCTGCTGCCGGTGCGGGACTACAAGGCCCGCCATGCCTCGACGATGCTGACCTTCGATGCCGTCGTCGATGCGATCGGGCAGATCGAGGCAAAACGGGCGGAAGTTGTCGAGGCGTAACTGACATGTGCGAGTTCTGCGTTCGGCAGGCCGATGATGAGGACGACGGTGGTGCCACCGGATCAGCAAAGCCGCGCGAAAAGGCCGCACGCACCTCCCGCAACTATGCCGGCCCGTTCCGCAAGACACCCGACCGCCTGCTCGGCATGGGGCTGGTTCGCCTCTATCAGCTGACGCTTTCCGGCTTTGTCGGCAATTCCTGCCGCCATATCCCGACCTGCTCAGAATATGGCTACGAGTCGATCGCCCGCCATGGCTTGTGGGCCGGCGGCTGGATGACGCTGTTTCGCGTCGGACGCTGCGGCCCGGGCGGCACCAGCGGCCTCGACCAGGTGCCGGAGATGCTGGGCGACGGCTTTCCCTGGTGGACGCCGTGGCGCTACTTTGCCCTCGGACGGAAGAAAGGGTGAGCGTCATGACGATGCCCGGCGAATACAGGCGTGCATCGGAAGACTTCGACCATTATCTCGATGATGTGAGAGCCGATACGCTGATCGACAGCCGCAATGTGGTCTACACTATGACCCAAGGGGTCTTTCAGACGTTCCGCCGCCGCCTCGATTTCGCAGATGCACTCCGGTTTGCCGATGTACTGCCGCCGGTGCTGCGCGCGATCTTCGTCTCCGACTGGAATCCCGACGAGGCCAAACGGTCCTTCGAGGATCGTTCGGCGATGACGCGGGAGGTGCAGTCACTGCGCGGTGACCATAATTTTGCGCCCGACACCGCCATCCGAGACGTGGCGATGGCCGTTCGAAAACATGTCGACGCCGCCGCATTTGACAGAGTGCTGAAGACCTTGCCCGACGGCGCAGAGGAGTTCTGGCAGCCATGAGCACCTTCATCGCCCTTCTGCACAGCATTGTCCTGACGCCCGACCGCCGCGTCGTCATGCAGGATTTGCGCGCCCTTGCCGAAGAGCTCGGCTATCGCGAGGCGCGCACGCTGGTTTCTACAGGCAATCTTGTCTTCGAGGCCGACGAGATGCGACCGCACGAACTCGAGACCCAGCTGGAAGAGGCCTTTGAAGAAAAGTTCGGCAAACATGTCGATATCATCGTGCGCAGCGACTGCACCTGGATGGCGCTTTGCAGCACCAATCCCTTCAAGGATGGCAATGGCGACCAGGTCATCGTCCGGGTGATGCGTCTGCCGGTCGACCCGCAGAAGGTGGAGGCGCTGAAACCGCTGATGACGGAGGGACAGCGCATCGCCGTCGTCGGCGGCGATCTCTGGATCGATTTCGCCGGCAAGCCGAGCCAATCCAAGCTGCTTTCGGCGCTGACGACCAAGCGGCTCGGCGTCGGTACGATGCGCAACTGGAACACCGTGCGCGGGCTGACTGAAATGATTATATAGCCCCCGCTTTTTCTTTACTCAGACAGGAAATCTGGCTATCAGGCGGCAGCGCATTCAGCTCCGCGGAGGCGCTTTCATGTCAACCACCCGCATTCGTTGGCGGGACTGGACAAGGAGAATTTCGATGTCCCAAGCTATTTCCCTGACATTTCCCGATGGTTCCGTGCGCGGCTATGATGCCGGCGCAACCGGCCGGGATGTCGCCGAATCCATTTCCAAGTCACTCGCCAAGAAGGCGGTCGCCGTTGCAATCGACGGCGCCGTGCGCGACCTTTCCGATCCCGTGACGACCGGCAGGATCGAGATCATCACCCGCAATGACGACCGCGCGCTGGAACTCATCCGCCACGACGCGGCGCATGTCATGGCTGAAGCAGTGCAGGAGCTCTGGCCCGGCACCCAGGTGACGATCGGCCCGGTCATCGAAAACGGCTTCTATTACGACTTCGCCAAGAACGAGCCCTTTACACTCGACGATCTGCCGAAGATCGAAAAAAAGATGAAGGAGATCATCGCCCGCAACGCCGCCTTCACCAAGCAGGTCTGGTCGCGCGAGAAGGCGAAACAGGTCTTCGCCGACAAGGGCGAGCAGTACAAGGTCGAACTCGTCGACGCGATTCCGGAAGGGCAGGATCTCAAGATCTATTACCAGGGCGACTGGTTCGATCTCTGCCGTGGCCCGCACATGGCCTCGACCGGTCAGATCGGCAGCGCCTTCAAGCTCTTGAAGGTGGCCGGCGCCTATTGGCGCGGCGACAGCAACAACCCGATGCTGAGCCGTATCTACGGCACGGCCTTCGCCGAGCAGTCGGAACTCGACAACTACCTGCATATGCTTGCCGAAGCCGAAAAGCGCGATCACCGCCGCCTCGGCCGCGAGATGGATCTCTTCCATTTCCAGGAAGAGGGTCCCGGCGTCGTCTTCTGGCACGGCAAGGGCTGGCGCGTATTCCAGACGCTGGTCGCCTATATGCGCCGCCGGCTTGCTGGCGACTATCAGGAGGTCAATGCGCCGCAGGTGCTCGACAAGTCGCTGTGGGAAACCTCCGGTCACTGGGGCTGGTACCGCGACAACATGTTCAAGGTAACCGTTGCCGGCGACGACACCGATGACGACCGCGTCTTCGCGCTGAAGCCGATGAACTGCCCGGGCCATATCCAGATCTTCAAGCACGGGCTGAAATCCTATCGCGAGCTGCCGATTCGGCTCGCCGAATTCGGCAATGTCCACCGCTACGAGCCGTCAGGCGCGCTGCATGGGCTGATGCGCGTGCGCGGCTTCACGCAGGACGATGCGCACATCTTCTGCACCGACGAGCAGATGGCCGCCGAGTGCCTGAAGATCAACGACCTGATCCTTTCGGTCTATCAGGATTTCGGCTTCGATGAAGTGACGATCAAGCTCTCCACCCGGCCGGAAAAGCGCGTCGGTTCGGACGAGCTCTGGGACCGCGCCGAAAGCGTGATGATGGGCGTGCTGGAGACGATCCAGCAGCAGTCCAACAATATCAAGACCGGCATCGTGCCGGGCGAGGGCGCCTTCTACGGTCCGAAGTTCGAATATACGCTCAAGGATGCGATCGGCCGCGAATGGCAGTGCGGGACGACGCAGGTCGACTTCAACCTGCCGGAGCGGTTCGGCGCCTTCTACATCGACAGCAACTCGGAAAAGACGCAGCCGGTGATGATCCATCGCGCCATCTGCGGCTCGATGGAGCGTTTCCTCGGCATCCTGATCGAGAACTTCGCCGGCCACATGCCGCTCTGGGTATCGCCGCTGCAGGTGGTGGTCGCAACGATCACCTCGGAAGCCGACGGCTACGGGCTTGAAGTGGCCGAGGCGCTGCGCGAGGCCGGTCTCAACGTCGAGACCGACTTCCGCAACGAGAAGATCAACTACAAGATCCGCGAGCATTCGGTCACCAAGGTTCCTGTCATCATCGTCTGCGGCAGGAAGGAGGCGGAGGAGCGCACGGTCAATATCCGCCGCCTCGGCAGCCAGGACCAGGTTTCGATGGGGCTCGACGCCGCCGTCGAGAGCCTTGCCCTCGAAGCGACACCGCCTGACATTCGTCGCAAGGCCGAAGCAAAAAAAGCCAAGGCGGCCTGAAAGCGGCCGGGAACCGACAGCGCTGGGCTTCGGCGCTGTCGGAAGCTGATCTATCACCATAATATTATCGGAACGAGTCATCCCGAGACCGGGGTACGATTCAGAAAAATACTCTATGGCAATGATGGAATCCGCGCCTGAGCACCGCAGAGCTGCACGGTCGGGGCTTCTGGCCGCGATCCGTCTTCTCAGTGGCGCCGACGTCGGCTCGAGCCGAAACCGCTCACGGAAAAATCAATCGAGGCTGGTGTCGTCGCCGCCCTGCGGCACGAGCTGTTCGTAGGAGGGCAGCGGCTCCACCGGAGCCGGCTGGACGCCTGGCGGCGGTGGCGTGCCGACCGGTACCTGCTGCACCGTGCGGGCCGCGCTGACCGGCGGCTGCGGCTGCTGGTCCTTCATCAGAACCTCGACATCGGTGTTCCTGCCGGCGACGACGGTGAAATCGCGCTGGTAGATCTTGTCCTTGTTGCGGGCGACGGCGGAATATCCGCCTTCGGCGAGAACCATGGTCGGGAAGGCGCTGACACTTTCGCCGACACTGTCGCCGGCTGCCGTCAGGATCGACCATGCGGTATCGGCAATCGCCTCGCCGCCGGCATCGGAGACCAGCTTGAAAGTTATCTGCGCGGCACGATGCTGGATCGTCGCCTCGGTCAGCTTGCCGGCCTCGACCTGGATGTCGGCGCGGATCACGGCGTTGACGTTGCCATATTCGGAAACGATGTGATAGGTGCCAGCATTGAGACGGATGACGGTATTCGGCGAGACATCGGCCATGACAAGGCCGCGCTCGCCGTCGTCGCGCACGTCCGAGGAATATATCGAAAAGCTCAACTGGTCGGGGCGGATGCGGGCGTCGGTGCCGGAGATGGCATTGAGCAGCAGGCCGCCCGCATCGAGCACCATCACCTGTTTTTCGACCTCGCCTTCGGCGGGCACGGTCAGTTTCTTGGTGACGCCGGCGCGGCCGAAAGAGACGTTGACGAAATAATCGCCGGCAGCGAGCTGGAAGGCGGCGGGGCCGCCCTTGGCGCTGGCGATCAGCGGCAGCTTGCCGTCGGATCCGGCGATTGGGCTGAAGACATACCAGGAGAGGCCTTCCTCAATCGGCGTGCCGTCCGCCGTCAGCTTGGCTTCCATAGGGACGTCACGCAGCTTGACCCCTTCGGGCACCGTGCCGGGCGCGATGAAGGCATCGAGCTTCGGCATCTTCGGCGTCGATTCAAGCTGTTTGAATTCCTTGAAAGCATCCTGAGCGCCGGCGCCGAGGGGCATCAATACCATCAGGGCAATGGCAAGGCCGATGCGTGCAAAAGGCAAAATGCCAAACATCTGTTTCGTGAACCGATTGACTTCTGAAATCGCAAAGGTCACTTCAAGACCAACGCGATGGCAAATTCAAGACCCACCCTTTGCAGCAGCATAAAAATGAGAGCTTCTCCCGTATGAAATCCGATATCAAGCTGATCGACTACCTCGCCGTGCGCCGTTCCATCCCCGCTTTTCAGATGTGCGAACCAGGCCCCGAGAAGGCCGAGATCGAGGAGATCCTGCGTCTTGCCTCGCGTGTTCCCGATCACGGCAAGATCGCGCCCTGGCGCTTCATCGTCTATCGCGGAGAGCAGCGCGTGCGTCTCGGCGAGGAACTTCTGACGCTGGCACTTCAGACAAAGCCCGATCTCTCCGATGAGATGATCCAGGTCGAGCGCAGCCGTTTCACCCGTGCGCCCGTGGTCGTCGCCGTCGTCAGCAAGGCGGGGCCGCATATCAAGATCCCGGAATGGGAGCAGATGATGTCGGCAGGCGCGCTTTGCTTCAACGTCATCCTCGCCGCCAATGCCAACGGTTATGTCGCCAACTGGCTGACGGAGTGGTTCGCCTATGACGAGCGCGCCTATCCGCTGCTCGGCGTCGGGCCTGATGAAAAAGTAGCGGGCTTCATCCATATCGGCTCGACGACATTTCCGGCGATCGAGCGGCCGCGGCCGGAGCTTGCCGATACCGTGACCTGGGTCGGCGGAGACGACTGATGTTCTACACCACCGACAGCAACCGGCACGGGCTCGCGCATGACCCGTTCAAGGCGATCGTGTCGCCGCGCCCGATCGGCTGGATCGGCAGCAAGGGCAGGGATGGTTCGATCAATCTGGCGCCCTATTCCTTCTTCAATGCCGTTGCCGACCGGCCGAAGCTGGTGATGTTTTCTTCGGCCGGGCGCAAGCACAGCCAGCGCAACGCGGCCGAGACCGGCGTCTTCACCTGCAATTTCGTCAGCCGCGATCTCGCCGAGAAGATGAACCTCTCCTCGGCGGCGCTGCCTTATGGCGACAGCGAATTCGACTTCGCCGGCCTGACGGCGAAGCCGGCCGAACTGATCGACGCGCCCTATGTCGGCGAGGCCTTCGCGGTGCTCGAATGCAGGGTGACCGAGATCATCGAACCGAAGACGCTGTCGGGCGAACCATCCGAAAACGTCCTCGTCTTCGGCGAAGTGGTCGGCATCCGCATCGATGAGGCGATCGTCAGGGACGGCCGCCTCGACATGTCGATCGCCCGACCTTTGGCCCGCATGGGCTACATGGATTACAGCGAAGGCAGCGATGTTTTCGAGATGATCCGGCCGCAGACGCAGCAAGGCTGAGCCGAACCGGCAAGGCATCCAAAGGCTTAAGAAACATGGTGAACCAATCTTAAACCTTTTGCCGCTACGGTCGCAGCATTGAATGGAGCGCGAGGGAATCGCGTTCAAATGCTGGGGCGTCGCGTGATCGTAGAAGCTTTCCTTCGTTGGATCGAAACGGCCAAGACCGGTGACCGGGCGCGGGCAGCAAACGCCCTCGGGCGCGCCTATCTGCAGTCCGAAATGTCCACGGATGAGCGGGCGGCGGCCGAAATGGCGATGACCTTTCTACTCGACGATCCGTCGCCGCGCGTGCGGCTTGCGCTTGCCGAGGCGATCGCCTGGTCGCCCGATGCGCCGCGCAACCTTGTCCTTTCGCTTGCCGAAGACCAGCCCGAGGTCGCCTGCCACGCGGTGACCTGCTCGCCACTTTTGAGCGATGCCGATCTCGTCGACCTTGCCGCGCGCGGCAACGGCGCCACCCGCATGCTGATCGCCGCCAGAGCGCATGTGACACGCCCGGTCTCCGCCGCCCTTGCGGAGGTCGGCGACGAGGAAGAACTGCTCTGCCTGCTGGAGAATGACGGCGCGGTGATTTCCAGCCTATCGTTGAAACGCATCGCCGAACGGCTCGGCGACTGCTGCGATATTCGCAACCTGCTTCTCGACCGCAGCGATCTTCCCGCCGATGCCCGCCAATTGCTGACCCAGCATGTCAGCAATGCGCTGGTCGGCCTGCCGCTGGCGCAGGCGGCGATCGGTCTGCAGCGGCTTCAGCGCATCAGCCGCGAGGCGACCGAGGCTGCCATCGTTTCGATCGCCGGCGACATCGCCCCGCGCGAAATACCCGATCTCGTTCAGCATCTGCGCCTCAACGGCCGGCTGACGCCGTCCTTCCTGATGCATGCGCTTTGTGCCGGCAAGGTGGACTTCTTCGCCGGCGCGATCGTCGATCTGACCGCGTGCAGCGAGCGCCGCGTGCGTTCGATCCTGGCAACCGGGCGCATGCATGCCGTGCGCGCGCTCTATGAGTCCGCCGGCCTGCCGAGGGATATCAGCGTGATCTTCGTCGAGGCGACGATGCTGTGGCGCGATGCCGCCAGAAAAGCGCCGGGCAGCGTGCTCGGCAATGTCTGCGGCCGTCTTCTCGAAAAATTCCGCCATCACGACGCGCATGGTGCGATCGGCGAGTTGCTCGACATGGTGGAAAAGCTGCACGTTAACGAGCAGCGACAATCGGCCCGCGTCTATGCGGCACTTGCGGCGGCCTAGCGCATCGGCCCGAAAATCGGAATCGATTTTCGGAAAGCACGATGCGAGGATTGAAAGTGTTAGAGCGTCCTTTGTGCGTCCGAAAGCACGCACGGCGCCCTAATCGGCCAGCCGAGTCACCACCCATGAATAGCTGGCGGAGACGAAGTGCACGGGCTTGGTCAGTGTGTCCTTAACGCTTCTGCCCGAGGGCAGGTGGGCGCGGACCTGCCCGGCGATGCCTTCAGCAAAACCGGCGATCCTTCCTGTGGGTTCGTCGGGCGCGGCCACAACGACCTCGGGCGCAGCGGCAGGCACTGGCGCCGCTTTCGGTGGCTCGGCGGCTGCGATCGTTTTCGGCGCCTCGCACACCGCGATCACCGAGGGATAGTTGACGTTCACATAAGTCTTCAGCCTTCGTTCGGCTTCGGCATCGCAGGCGGCAACAGTTCCCCAGCGTTTATCGACGGTCGCGACATAATTGCACTGGCTGATGGAATCGTCGCAGCCGAGAATGGTCATCGCGATCAGCACCGCTTGCATATTCTGCTTCCTTGATTATTGAGCACTTCATCGTCTTAGAGGGCGCAATTCCAACCGAATGAAGGCAAGGGCATTAAGTCTTCGTCATATCGGGGAAAATTGTGCCCCGCGCCAGCAGAGGGAGCAGCATGTCCATCACCATTGCCCTGGAGCCGCCGCGTCAGGAGGGCGTCATCCGGCTTCTCGATCTTTCCGATGCCTATGCGCAATCGCTCTATCCTGCGGAGAGTAACCATCTGGTCGACCTTTCCATGCTGGAGAAACCTTCGGTGAGCTTCCTGGTCGCGCGCAATGGCGATGCGATCGTGGGCTGCTGCGCGCTGGTAGAGGCCGGGGACGGCACGGCGGAGATCAAGCGCATGTTCGTCGATCCCGAGGCGAGGGGCCTGAGGATCGCCAGCAGTCTGATGAATGCGCTCGAAGCGATCGCCGGAGAAAAGGGTCTGACGGCGATCCGGCTCGAAACCGGCATCTACCAGCCCGAGGCGATCGCTCTCTACCGCAAATATGGATATCGGGACGTCGAGCCTTTCGGCAGCTATCTGGCGGACCCGCTCAGCCTGTTCATGGAAAAGCGGCTGGGGTAGCCGGTCTCTTCAGGGCATGTTCAGCCTTCGGCGACGCGCGGCATGGTTTTCGGCGAGCCGGGGACCGGCGGCGGGGCCTGTTCGTCGATGATGATCTGCGGTCCGGTTTCGCTCTTGTCGGCGTTGCGGGCCTCGTGGATCCATTCGCGCCAAATGGCAACGATCAGCGCCATCAGCACCGGGCCGATGAAGAGGCCGAGGAAACCCATCGTCTTGACGCCGCCGACGAGGCCGAAGAAGGTCGGCAGGAAGGGCAGCTTGATCGGACCGCCAACGAGTTTCGGCCGCAGCGTCTTGTCGACGATGAAGAGTTCGACAGTCCCCCAGACGAAGAGACTGATGCCGGCGACATGCGAGCCGCTCGCCAGCAGATAGACGGAGACCAGCGTGAAGGAGAGCGGCGCACCGCCAGGTATCAGCGCCATCACGCCGGTCAGCACACCGAGCGTCACCGGCGACGGCACGCCGGCAATCCAGTAGGCAAGGCCGAGCACGATGCCTTCGCCGATCGCGATCAGCGTCATGCCCATGACGGTGGAGCTGATCGTCGCCGGCACGACGCGGGAAATGCGCTCCCAGCGGTTGGGCAGGATGCGCTCGCCCAGCATGTCGATCTGCTTGGAGAAGGAGAAACCGTCGCGATAGACGAAGAACAGCGCGATCAGCATGAAGAGCAGCGTCAGCAGCAGGTGGAAGGCGCCGCCGCCTGCCGCCAGCACGGCGCGGTATATGTTGCCGATATTGGCGCCGCTGACCGCCTGGATAACGTCGCCGAGTGCGCCGGGACTGCCGATATATTTTGTCCAGACTTCATCGAGATAGGCGCCGGCCCAAGGCAGCGCGACGATCCAGTCGGGTGTCGGGGCGCCGGCGCGGTTGGCGTGGATTGCCCAAGCGACCCAGGTGCGCACTTCGCCCGTCGTATAGGTGACCGCAAGCCCGATCGGGATGACCAGGAAGGTGATGATCAGGATGATGGCGATGGTCGCGGCGATCGTCGTATTGCCGCCGACGCGGGCAAGAAGCTTGCGGTAGAGCGGCCAGCTGGCAAAGCCGATGACGAGGGCTGCGAGCACCGGCACGAGGAAGCCGTAGAAGAAATAGACGCCGGCAGCGACGACCAGGACCAGCAGCCAGCGCGCCGCCGAAATGGAGGGAATCAGCGGCGTACGCGTCTGTGCCGACGATCCGAGCCATCGCGGTTCATGATTGCTTTTCTGACGGTCGAACACACCCACGCGCGCCTCTTCTTTTTCTTGTACTCTGGTTATGGGCCATGATCCCGACGGTTTCAAGGTCGGCACCGTGAAAGCGTATACAAAGCGTGCCTATTCGACCCTCAGATCCGGACGTCTTACTGCTGTGGGCGGCTGAGGATCTTGAAGGCATAGAATTGTGTCTTCTGGCTGGTCGAGAAATTATTGTCGGAGCCGAGAATGAGGACCTCGGCGCCATCCTTGGCCCTGCCGAGCGACATGGCCTCGATATTGTCGGGAACGAGGCCGATCGCTCTCAAATCGAGCACCTGGCTTTTGCGGACGGGGACGACGCGCTGGTCGTTTTGGGCGAGGGACGCGATGGTGGATACATCGGTGGCCTCAGTCAAATCCATCATCATGATCTTGATGTTGTTGCCGAAGCCCTGGGCATAGCTGCGTTCGACGGCGAGCAGGCGGTGATCGTCGAGGGCAAGAATCTCGGACATGCCGTTGTCATTGCCGCCGTCGGGCTTGGTGGCGGCCTGCGGAATCGGCGAGACGGGATAGACGTACTCAGCCTTCGGCTTTCCGGTGGCGCCGTCGTAGCGGACGATGCGCGACAGGCTGCCTGACGTCAGCGAGGATTTCGGACCATCCTGGTAGAGGGCGGCTTCGACACCGACGAAAACATCGCCGGAGGGTGCGACCGCGAGATCCTCGAAGGCGAGGTTGTCGCGGATGCCAGTCGACTTGTCCGCGGTCGGCGCGAAACCCTCCGGCAGCTTGAATTCGCGGACGAAGGAACCGTCCGGCGACGCGACGCGGACGAAGGGTGCCAGCAGCGCCTTGCCGTCGCCTTCGCTGCCCCAATAGATGCCGTCCTTGCCGAGGCGGATCGATTCCGGATCGACGGTCCGGGCAGCAAAGGGCTCGCCGTTCTTGTCCTTCAGGGTCACCTGCTTGACGATCGAAACGCCCTTGAGGCCCGACGCGTCGAGATCGACGTCGAGTTCATAGAAACGGGCAGGGCCTCTTTCCGAGCGGTCGTCGCTGATGGCGAGATAGTGGCCGGTGGCGGCATCGAAATCGAGGCCGGAAATACCGCCGAATTCGATGCCGTTTTCCATGTGGCCGGTGGGGATGACGAATTCACCGAGATAAGAGAGCGAGATGCCGGCGGCGCAATCGCCGAAGGGGCAGGCGGTCTCGAAGATGGCGCCGATATCGGTGGCTCCAATATCTGTGGTGCTGGCGGTGACTGTGCTGGACAGGAGAACGAAAGCGGCAGCCGCGAGAAAACGCTTGGTCATGACAAATATCCGGCAAGGGTTGAAAACGGTTCGACCGGCGCAAATGCTGCTCCCTTGGGAGGCACGCCGACCGCTTCATGCGCCGGTTGTTTGACGGAGTTGTTACGGTTCTTCGTCAGTTCCGTGAAATCGATCGTGAATGCTAAAATGCGGCGCGCCGAACCCGTGTCTATCCGACCGATCGGCGCGCTCGATGGTATATTCTAGATATCGAGGTTTTCGGCGAAGGCTGCGCGATCCTGGATGAAGCGGAAGCGGGCTTCCGGTTTGGTGCCCATCAGGTCGTCGACGGCGGCGCGGGTGCCTTCGAAATCCACCTCGTCGATCAGCACCTTGAGCAGGGTGCGCTTGGACGGATCCATCGTGGTTTCCTTGAGCTGGGCGGGCATCATTTCGCCGAGACCTTTGAAGCGGCTGATCTCGACCTTGGCCTTACCCTTGAACTCCGTCTGCATCAGCTCGGCGCGATGATTGTCGTCGCGGGCATAGGCGGATTTCGCCCCTTGGGTGATTTTGTAAAGCGGCGGCACGGCGAGGAAGAGGTGGCCGCCGCGCACCAGCTCCGGCATTTCCTGATAGAAGAAGGTGATGAGCAGCGAGGCGATGTGGGCGCCGTCGACGTCGGCATCGGTCATGACGATGATGCGTTCGTAGCGCAGGTCTTCGTCGCGGTATTTCGAGCGGGTGCCGCAGCCGAGAGCCTGGACGAGATCGGCGAGCTGCTGGTTGGCGCCGAGTTTCTCGCGGCCGGCGCTGGCAACGTTCAGGATCTTGCCGCGCAGCGGCAGAATTGCCTGGTTGGCGCGGTTGCGCGCCTGCTTGGCCGAACCGCCTGCCGAATCGCCCTCGACGATGAAGAGTTCGGCGCCTTCAGCGGTGTTCTGCGAGCAATCGGCGAGCTTGCCGGGCAGGCGCAATTTGCGCACCGCGCTCTTGCGGTTGACTTCCTTTTCCTTGCGGCGGCGCAGACGCTCCTCGGCGCGCTCGATCACCCAGTCGAGCAGCTTGGCCGACTCGTTCGGGTTGTCGGCAAGGTAATGGTCGAAGGGATCGCGCAGCGCGTTCTCGACGATGCGCTGCGCCTCGACGGTCGCAAGCCTGTCCTTGGTCTGGCCGACGAATTCCGGCTCGCGGATGAAGACCGACAGCATGCCGACGGCCGAGATCATCACGTCGTCGGTGGTGATCTGCGCGGCGCGCTTGTTCTGCGTCAGCTCGGCATAGGCCTTCAGGCCCTTGGTCAGCGCGATGCGAAGGCCGGCCTCATGCGTACCGCCTTCGGGCGTGGGGATGGTATTGCAATAGGAATGCACCTGCGGATCGCCGCCATACCAGGTGATCGCCCATTCCATCGAGCCGTGGCCGCTGGTCTTCTCGGTCTTGCCGGCAAAGATCTCGCGGGTGACGGTGAACTCCTTGCCCATCGTCGCCTGGAGATAGTCCTTGAGGCCGCCGGGGAAGTGGAAGACGGCCTTGTCAGGGACCTCGGAACCTTCTGGCAGCACGCCCGCCTCGCAGCTCCAGCGGATTTCGACGCCGCCGAACAGATAGGCCTTGGAGCGCGCCATGCGAAAGACGCGGGCGGCATCGAACTTCATGTGATCCCCAAAGATCTGGGGGTCCGGATGGAAGCGCACGCGGGTGCCGCGGCGATTGTGGACGTCGCCAAGCTCTTCGAGACCGCCCTGCGGCAGGCCGCGGGAGAAGCGCTGGCGGTAGAGTTTGCGGTTTCGCGCCACCTCGACCTCGAGGTCGTCGGAGAGCGCGTTGACGACCGAAACGCCGACGCCGTGCAGGCCGCCCGAGGTCTCGTAAGCCTTGCCGTCGAATTTGCCGCCGGCATGCAGCTTGGTCATGATGACTTCGAGCGTCGACTTGCCCGGCACTTGCGGATGGTTCTCGACCGGGATGCCGCGGCCGTTGTCGGAGACGGTGAGATAACCCTCGAGGTCGAGATAGACCTCGATGAAATTGGCGTGCCCGGCGACCGCCTCGTCCATCGCATTGTCGATGACTTCGGCAAACAGGTGGTGCAGCGCCTTTTCATCGGTGCCGCCGATATACATGCCCGGGCGCATGCGCACCGGCTCAAGGCCTTCGAGGACGCGGATCGACGAGGCGCCGTAATCATCGGAGTTCGAGGCGGCGGGCGCCGGGCGTGCGGAGGCTCCGGCAGCAGAGGGTGCTGCCGCTGCGGCGGGCGCAGCCGTCACCGGCGGCCGTTCGGCGGGCGCCGCAGGCTTCTTCGCCTCCTCGCGTTTTTCAGAGAGGGGCATTCCGGAAAAAAGGTCGTTGCTATCGTCCATGGAGCCGTTCAGATCTTCATCCTGTCTTAGGTCTGGCTTGGGCGGGCATCCGCCGCCGACCCAAAATCACCGCATTTCATGCCACGTTTGCGAATCAGGCAGATTTTGCCAGAAAGCACACCTATACGCGACACCGCCGGACTTGGCGGCCTTTTCCTGCGTTGCCGGGCGCAGAATGGCAAGCGGCGGCCGGCTTCAGGAACCATCCGAATGCGAATGTCCACAAGTCATTGCACCATCATCACCGCAATTGCGGCGTTTTTCTTGTCCGCGGCCATCCTGTCCGCTGTTGGTCCGGCAGAGGCGGCCAACGCTTTGCCGCCTTTCAAGGACGATCTGTTTTCCAAGCAGAGCGTGCTGCAGACAGGCGACGGCGGCGCCTTCGAGGTCATCGACTATGACGAGATGCGTGACATCAACGGCCGCGACCAGATCCCGCAAAAGCGGGTGCAGCAGAAATATGTGGCACTCGGCATCCGCAAGGCGCAAGCGGACGAGACGCTGTCTCTCGACGGCATCAAGCTCGATGTCACCAGGGTGGGACCGGCCGGAAATGCCGCTTTCACGGTGATTTTCATCCATGGGCGCGATGGCGACCGGCGGCTCGGGGCCAACGACTACAGCTTCGGCGGCAATTTCAATCGCCTCAAGAACCTCGTCGCCGGCAATGGCGGCGTTTATTATTCGCCGACGGTCAGGAACTTCGACAGCAGCGGCGTTGCGGCGATCAGCGGCCTCATCCGCTATGCCAGCGCGCAATCGCCCGGCCGGCCGGTCATCCTTTCCTGCGCCTCGATGGGCAGCCAAGTTTGCTGGGGCGTTGCGCGCGACAGCGACAGCGTCAAGCGTCTGAAGGGCATGCTTGTTATGAGCGGGGTCAGCGATCCCGATTTCACCAGAAGCGCCTTCTACAAGGCGAAGCTGCCGCTGTGGTTCGCCCATGGCAGCCGCGACCCGGTCTATGCCGCCGCTAACCAGCAGGCGCTGTTCGAAAGCCTGCACAATGCAAAGTATCCGGCGCGTTTCACGCTGTTTCAGACCGGCAATCACGGGACGCCGATCCGGATGATCGACTGGCGTAAGGTGTTGAACTGGATTCTGGCTGCTTAGCGGACGATTTTCGGCAGAAATATGCGCGAGATCGCAGAGATTCCCCTTACGTCAAGGGCATGATGCTTTTCTTTGCTGCAAGCTTTTGATATTGCCCAAGGCATAAGCAGATTGTGGAAGGCCAGCATGACACCTGATGTACGCCCGCTTGTGGCGGGAAACTGGAAAATGAATGGCATGCGTGCCTCGCTGGATCAGATCAAGACGATCGCCGAGGGTGTTCGCCCGCCGCTGGCCGACAAGGTCGAAGCGCTGATCTGCCCGCCGGCGACGCTGCTCTATGTGGCGACGGCGCTGTGCACCGACAGCCCGCTGGCGATCGGCGCTCAGGACTGCCATCAGAACCCATCCGGTGCGCATACCGGCGACATCTCGGCCGAGATGATTGCCGATTGTTTCGGCACCTATGTCATCGTCGGCCATTCCGAGCGGCGCACCGACCATGCCGAAACGGATCATTTGGTGCGCGTCAAGGCGGAGGCCGCCTTCGCCGCAGGGCTGACGGCGATCATCTGCATCGGCGAGACCGCGGATGAGCGCCGGACAGGCCAGGCGCTCGACGTCATCAAGCGCCAGCTTTCCGCCTCGGTTCCGGACGGCGCCACCGCCGAGAGCACCGTCATCGCCTACGAGCCGATCTGGGCGATCGGCACCGGCGTGACGCCGACATCAGGTGATGTCGAAAAGGCGCATGCCTTCATGCGGGCAGAGCTTGTGGCCCGCTTCGGCGACGAAGGCCGCAAGATGCGTCTTCTCTATGGCGGCTCGGTCAAGCCGGGCAATGCCCATGAGCTGATGGGCATTGCCAATGTCGACGGCGCGCTGATCGGCGGAGCGAGCTTGAAAGCGGCCGACTTCCTCGCCATCTACCGGGCCTATGAGGCGCTGCTCGCCTGAGGCATTTTTTATTCCTGGGTTTATTCCCGAGTTTATTCCTGGCTGAAGGGCTTGGAATAGATGAAAGCCTCATGTAAAGAGCCGCCAGAATTCTTAACTTTGTCCGTCTCCAGGCGGGCAGGACTGGACCCATGCAGACCGTATTGATTGTCATCCATCTCATGATCGTGCTCGCCCTTGTCGGCGTCGTGCTCATCCAGCGCTCGGAAGGCGGCGGCCTCGGCATCGGCGGCGGTTCCGGCTTCATGTCGGCCCGCGGCACGGCCAATGCGCTAACGCGCACGACCGCGATCCTTGCGACCCTGTTTTTCCTGACCTCGCTCGGCCTCGGCATCCTGACGCGTTACGAGGGCCGTCCGAGCGACATCCTCGACCGCATTCCGGCAACCGGCGGCCAGGGCAACGGTATTCTCGATTCGCTCGGCGGCGCGCAGGCTCCGGCAACCCCGCCGGCCGGCAACGGCGTTCCGAGCAGCGGCGCGGCAGCACCCGCACCGCAGGCGCCAGCAACTGGGGCGCCGGCAACTGGCACTCAGGCTCCGGCGGCCACCGCTCCGGCAACGACTGCCCCGGCAACGCCCGCAGCTCCGGCCGCGCCGGCACCGGCTCAGCCCTCCGGCGTCCCGACGGGACAGTAAGCCGGTCTTCGACATAAACCGCCGGCAGGCCCTCGGGTCTGCCGGTTTTCTTTTGTTCAGATTCCTGCGCCACGCATCGAAAGTTCTGGAAAAGAATTTTTGGGCTGGTGGAATCGTTTTTGAAAAGGTATCCGGTGAATCCCATGGCGCGATACGTATTCATCACTGGCGGCGTGGTTTCCTCTCTCGGAAAAGGAATTGCGGCCGCGGCTCTCGGAGCGTTGCTGCAGGCCCGTGGATATCGGGTTCGGCTTCGCAAGCTCGACCCCTATCTGAACGTGGATCCGGGCACGATGAGCCCGACCCAGCACGGCGAGGTCTTCGTCACCGACGACGGCGCGGAAACCGATCTCGATCTCGGTCACTACGAGCGCTTCACGGGGCGTTCGGCGACCAAGACCGACAACATCACCACCGGCCGCATCTACAAGAACATCATCGACAAGGAACGGCGCGGCGACTATCTCGGCGCGACGGTGCAGGTCATCCCGCACGTCACCAACGAGATCAAGGATTTCGTCATCGAGGGCAATGACGACTACGACTTCGTCATCTGCGAGATCGGCGGCACGGTCGGCGACATCGAAGCGATGCCGTTCATGGAGGCGATCCGCCAGCTCGGCAACGACCTGCCGCGCGGCACCGCCGTCTATGTGCACCTGACGCTGATGCCCTATATCCCGGCGGCCGGCGAGCTTAAGACCAAGCCGACGCAACATTCGGTGAAGGAACTGCAGGCACTCGGCATTCATCCCGATATCCTGCTGGTGCGGGCCGACCGCGAAATTCCGGAGGCCGAACGCCGCAAGCTCTCGTTGTTCTGCAACGTTCGCCCGTCCGCCGTCATCCAGGCGCTCGACGTCGCCAACATCTACGATGTACCGATAGCCTACCACAAGGAAGGCCTCGACGACGAGGTGCTCGCGGCCTTTGGTATCGAGCCGGCGCCGAAGCCGCGGCTCGATCCGTGGGAAGAGGTCTGCAACCGTATCCGCACGCCGGAGGGCGAGGTGACAATCGCGATCGTCGGCAAATATACCGGCCTCAAGGATGCCTATAAGTCGCTGATCGAGGCGCTGCATCACGGCGGCATCGCCAATCGCGTCAAGGTCAATCTTGAATGGATCGAGTCCGAGGTCTTCGAAAAGGAAGATCCGGCGCCCTATCTCGAAAAGGTGCACGGCATCCTCGTGCCCGGCGGCTTCGGTGAACGCGGTTCGGAAGGCAAGATCCACGCTGCCCGCTTTGCCCGCGAGCGCAAGGTGCCGTATTTCGGCATCTGCTTCGGCATGCAGATGGCGGTCATCGAGGCGGCGCGCAATCTCGCCGACGTGTCCGGTGCCTCCTCGACCGAATTCGGTCCGACGAAAGAGCCGGTGGTCGGCCTGATGACCGAATGGGTCAAGGGCAACGAGTTGCAGAAGCGCACGGCAGCCGGAGATCTCGGGGGCACGATGCGCCTCGGCGCCTACAAGGCGGCGCTGAAGAAGGGCACGAAGATCTCGGATATCTACGGTTCCACCGATATTTCCGAGCGTCACCGCCACCGCTACGAGGTCAATATCGACTACAAGGACCGGCTCGAGAACTGCGGCCTCGTCTTCTCCGGCATGTCGCCTGATGGTGTGCTGCCGGAGACGATCGAATATCCCGATCATCCCTGGTTCATCGGAGTGCAGTACCACCCGGAACTGAAAAGCCGGCCGCTCGACCCGCATCCGCTGTTTGCCAGCTTCATCGAAGCGGCGACGGAACAGAGCCGTCTCGTCTGACGACTGACAGCCCCAGATCGCGTTGTTTCAGGCGCGATCTGGATAACATCCGTGCCTGCGCTAACTTGCCGGCATGACCCCTTCACGCAGCACCACCGTCTCACGCTTCATCGCCGCACCGCGCGAGCGCATCTACCGCGCCTTCCTCGATGCAGACGCGGTCGCCACCTGGCTTCCGCCTGATACGATGAAGGGTATTGTCCATGCCTTCGAGGGCAGGGAAGGCGGTGCCTTCAGCATGTCGCTCGTCTATCCCGACGACGAGACATCGCAGCCGGGCAAGACCTCCGACAAGACAGACAGGTTTGAAGGCCGCTTTGCCAAGCTCGTGCCGGATGAACGAATCGTCTGGGCAACGGTCTTCGATTCCGAGGACGAGGGCTTTTCCGGCGAGATGACCGTCAGCACGATGTTGTCGCCTGCGGATGGAGGCACCGATGTGACGATGGTCTGTGACAATATTCCGCCCGGGATCCGCCTCGAAGACAATGAGGAAGGATGCCGCTCGACGCTCGGCAAGCTGGCCGCTTTCGTCGGCGGTTGAGGATCGGCGGCAGGACATGCTGCCGCCGAATTCAACCTTCACGCGGCCGCCGGCAACGGCCCGATATAGACCGAGCGTGGCCGGATCAGCCGGCCGTCGAGCGCCTGTTCGCGCGCATGGGCCAGCCATCCGACGGTGCGGCCGATCGCGAAGACGCCGGTAAAGGCCTCGCGGGGAAAGCCGAGCGCTTCGAGCAACAGCGCGGTATAAAATTCGACATTGACGTCGAGCGGCCGGTTCGGCTTGCGTGCCTTCAGGATCGCCAATGCAGCGACCTCCACGGCTTCCGCCAGAGCGCCGCGGGCGCCGTTCACCTGGCCGATTGATATCAGCGGCTTCAGCGCTCCCTTCAGCGCATCGGCGCGCGGATCGCGGACGCGATAGATGCGGTGGCCGAAGCCCATCAGCCTTTCGCCGCGGTCGAGCGCTTCGCCGAGCCACGAGTAAGCATTCTCCGCCGTTCCGATCGCATCCAGCATGTCGAGCACGGGACCGGGCGCGCCGCCATGCAGCGGCCCTTTCAGCGCGCTCACCGCCGCGAGTACGGAGGAGGTGAGGCCGGCCTGCGTCGAGGCGATGACGCGCGATGCGAAGGTCGAGGCATTGAGGCCATGGTCTGATATCGTCACGAGATAGGTGTCGAGTGCCGCTGTCTGCTCCCAGGTCGGCAATTTTCCGGTCAGCATGCGCAGGATATCGGCCGCCTGCGGCAGCGAGGCGTCCGGCGCGATCGGCCTTTTGCCGCGTTGCTTGCGAAGGATCGCCGGCAGGAAGACGGCGGGCGCCGCCAGAAGGCTGAGAGCGGTATCGAAATCCTCGCCGTCGGGCAGGCGGGCGATCAACGCCCGCATCGCATCAACAGGAGGCAAAGCGAGCAGGGCGGCATCGGCGGCCTTGATATGGCCGAAAATCCTCGTTCGCGCCTGCGCCAACCAGTCGCGCAATTCCGCTTCGTCGAAGCTTTTTTCCATCAGCCCATCGAGCAATAGGGCGGCGACGCCTTCATAGGTGCCGTTTGCAACCAGGTGATCCAGCGATACGCCGCGGATGATCAGTCGCCCCGCTTCGCCATCGACATCCGAAAGCTGTGTTTCGGCAGCAATGACATCTTCCAAGCCGTTTTTCATGTTGTTTCTCCTTTACGGCCCGGATGATCCGACCTAGTCTCATTGACGTCAATCTTGATGCAATTGATCAACATGAGGTTCCGATGTCGTGGCTGACTGCCGAGGAGGCGCTGCAGGCACTGAAGACCAAGCCGCAGACGCTTTACGCCAATGTCAGCCGCGGGCGCATCCGCGCCAAGGCGGATCCCGCCGACCCGCGCCGCAGCCTCTACCAGGCCGCCGACGTACAGCGGCTTGCCGAACGCCATGCCGGCCGCCGCAAGACCGAAGCTGTCGCCGCCGAGGCGATCCGCTGGGGCGATCCTGTTCTGTCCTCGGCAATTTCCACCATCATCGGCGGACGGCTTTTCTATCGCGGAAAAGATACGGCCGGTTTCGCTGAAGTCGGGACGCTGGAGCAGACGGCGGCGCTGCTCTGGAACGGTGCGGAGCCACTCTCCCCCGGCAGCGAGACCAGGCATGCCTCTCCGTCGCTTCAGGCGGCGTTCCTGGCGCTGGCAGGGCGAGTGCCATCGGATCTGCCGTCGCTCGGCCGCTCGCAGGCAGCACTTCGGCGTGAAGCAAGCCGGGTTCTCTACACGGTCGCCGATGCGCTGGCGCCTGGGCCTTCCGACCGGCCGCTGCATCTCAGGCTTGCGGCAAGCTGGCAGCGGCCGGAGGCTGCCGATTGCCTGCGCCGCGCGCTGGTGTTGCTTGCCGATCACGAACTCAACGCATCCGCCTTCGCGGCGCGGGTCACGGCATCGGCGGGTGCAGCACTTTCAGCCACCGTGCTGTCTGGTCTGGCGACGCTGACAGGGCCGCTGCACGGCGGCGCCTGGCAGGGCGTCGACGCTTTGATCGAGAACGCCTCCACTCTTGGGGCGGCACAGGCGATTCGCCGCACGCTTGCCCAGGGCAATCGCCTGTCAGCCTTCGGTCATCCGCTCTATCCCGATGGCGATATCAGGGCCATAGCGCTGCTTTCGCACTTCCCCCTTCCGCCGCAGTTTGACGAGGTTCGGCGAGTGGGCGAGGAGATGGTCGGCGAGAAGGTCAACGTCGATTTCGTGCTTGCGGCAATGGCCGCCGCTTTCGACCTCCCGAGGGAGGCGCCGATCATCCTGTTCTCGCTCGCCCGTTCAGTCGGTTGGCTTGCGCATGCGATGGAACAGATCGACAGCGGCGAATTGATCCGGCCGCGGGCGCGTTATACCGGACCGACGCCTGAAACGGATAGTAGAGCGTAAGAATTCCCCCGACGATTGCGCCGATCTGCTTTTTTTTGCCTAGGGAAATATTTGAATTCGGCTATCATGCCTTAAATCAAAGAAGACAGTTGGGAAGAAGACGGTTGGCGGGCGCTTTCGAAGAGACCTGTCTGCACGGTCAAGGGGACTTTCCATGAATACGATGCTTCGCAACCTTTTTGCCGCCGCACTCGCTGCCGGCCTTATTCCGCATGGGGCGGCCTTTGCGCAGTCTGCCGGCTGCACGGTATCGCGTGATGCCGACGCCCGCCAGGTGCTCAGTTGTCCCGGCGGCGTCACGGTGACAGCGGAAGCCGGCGCGGCATACAGCCTTGTCGACCGCAACCGTGACGGCAGTCCCGATTCGGCATCGCTGCGCCGCAAGGCCATTCTTGTCGATGTCGATAACACCCAGCACGCTGGTGGTTTCCAGGTCGTGACGCCGCAGGCGATCGCGGCCGTGCGCGGCACCCAATGGGCTGTCGATGTCGCAGGCGGCCAGACCTCGGTGCTGGTCGTCAGAGGCAGCGTCGCGGTTCGCCGGCCGGCCGGCGAGCCGGTGGTGTTGTCGCCGGGCGAGGGCGTCGACGTTACCGCCGGAACAGAACCCCTCGTCGTGCGTCGCTGGCCGGCGCCGCGCGCCGCTGCCCTTCTTGCCCGTCTCGGCCAATAAGTCCCATGAACCATCGCCTGCTGACTGTGATCGCGCTGCTGCTCGCCGGTCTTTGGGGAGTTGCGCTCGGCTATACCAATCTCCATGCCGGAAGCGGCCTTCTCGACCGGATGGAGGCCTCGCTTGCCGATATCCGAAGCGCCATCGTCGGGGCGAAGACACCGCCTCCCGTCGTCTCGATCGTCGCGATCGACGACCGTACCGCTAGGGCACACGGCTATCCGCTCGATCGGGCGACACTTGCGCGCCTCGCCAACGCGATCACCGCGTTGAAGCCGAAGGCCCTGGCGATCGACATTCTGCTGGTCGATCCAGGGCCGGAGGCGGGTGATGCGGCGCTGACATCAGCCCTTCGCCAGGGGCCAAGCGTGATAGCGGCCGCGGCCACCTTTGCGCAAAGCAGCCAGCGGGTCACCGATGCGGCCGAGGATCCGTTTGCCGCCATCCCGGAGGCAAACCAGCTGCTGTTGCCACTCCCCCGCTTTGCCGAGGCCGCCGCAGTCGGCATCGTCAATGTTGCAACCGACCAGACCGGCACGCCGCGCTTCATTCCGCTGATCTCACGTGCCGCAGACCGGCTGGATCCGGCTTTTCCGTTGCGTGCCGCGTCGGTGGCGCTCGGCGTCGATCCTACGATCGAACGCGACGCCATCATGCTCGGAAAGTTGCGTATTCCCACAGATATCGGCCAGCGTCTGCCGGTGACCTTCTATGGCCGGCACGGCAGCATCGCCACCTTCAGCGCCGCCGATGCGCTGGATGGCAAGCTTTCGGCGGATGCGGTGGCGGGCCGCATCGTCGTCATCGGTTCGACTGTCACCGGCGGCGGCGATGTCTTCCCGACGCCGTTCGATCCCGTCATGCCCGGCGTCGAGGTGATGTCGACGGCGATCACCCATCTTGTTACCGGCGACGGCATGGTGCGCGACCGCAGGATGCGGCTGATCGATGCTGCCACCGCCATCGGACTGCCGATCGTGCTCGTGTCGCTGGTCGCCTGGCGAAGGAGTGCGGCAGGCTATGTCATCATCGTGCTGACGCTGATCGTCTGGGCGATGCTCAATCTGTCGGCCTTCGCAAATGGCTACTGGCTGAGTGCGGCGCTGCCGATCGCCGCGGCGCTGCCGCCGGCGTTGGTTTATGGCGCGGCCGAACTCTGGCTCGACCGCGGCCGCGCCCGCCATTATGCCGAGCAAAGCGCGCGCCTGCAGCGCATCGAGGCGCCCGGGCTCGGCGAGTGGCTGGCGCGCGATCCGAATTTCCTCGCCGCGCCAGTGCGCCAGAATGCCGCCGTCATCTTCATCGATCTCTCGGGCTTCACCGGCCTCAGCGAAAATGTCGGGCCGGTGGCGGTGAGCGAAATGCTGAGCGGCTTCTTCGAATTGGTCGACGAGGAGGCGCGCGCCCATGGCGGCGCCATCACCAGCTTCATGGGCGACGGGGCGATGATCCTGTTCGGCCTGCCGGAGCCCGCCGATGACGACGCCGCACGCGCCGCTGCCTGTGCTGTCAGCCTGTGCGAGCGCACAAGGGCCTGGCTTCAAGCGCATGCGGGCTTCGCCCAGAAGAAGATCGGCTTCAAGGTCGGCGCCCATTGCGGCCCGATCGTCGCCTCGCGATTGGGCACCGGCGACCGGCAGCAGATCACGGCGGCGGGCGACACCATCAATGTCGGCAGCCGGCTGATGGAGGTCGCCGCCCGCCATGGCGTCGAACTGGCGCTGAGCGCCGAAATCGTCCGCGCCGCCGGTCCCGATAGCGTGCTCACGCAGTCCGGCCGGATGGAGGGACCGTTGGAAACGGCGCTGCGCGGCCGGGCAAGCCGCATCGACGCCTGGCTGTGGCGCAGCCGCACGCTTTGACAATCGCAGCGGGAGCGGCTAGGAACGGCGCAAATACCCCGCCGGCTGGCTCCGGCCATGGCGCAGCAACGCGCCTGACAGCTCCGAAAGATCGAACTCATGACAGAATTTAACGGCGTCGTTCCGGCGATCGCCAAGGCGTTGCAGAAGCGCGGTTACGCCGAACTCACCCCGGTGCAGAAGGCGATGCTCGATCCAGCGCTCGCCGCTTCCGACGCGCTGGTCTCGGCCCAGACCGGCTCCGGCAAGACCGTCGCCTTCGGCCTGGCGCTGGCGCCGACGCTGCTTGAGGGCAGGGAGCGCTTCGGCAATGCCGGCGCGCCGCTCGCCCTCGTCATCGCCCCGACGCGCGAGCTTGCCCTGCAGGTGAAGCGCGAACTCGAATGGCTCTTTGAGATGACCGGCGCGGTGATCGCCAGCTGCGTCGGCGGCATGGACATCCGCAGCGAGCGCCGCACGCTCGAACGCGGCGCCCATATCGTCGTCGGCACGCCCGGCCGGCTTTGCGACCATATCCGCCGCAGGGCGCTCGACATGTCGGAACTGAAGGCTGCCGTGCTCGACGAGGCCGACGAGATGCTCGATCTCGGCTTCCGCGAAGACCTGGAATTCATTCTCGATGCGGCGCCGGACGAACGCCGGACGCTGATGTTTTCGGCAACGGTGCCGGCTGCGATCGCCAAGCTTGCCAAGAGCTACCAGCGCGATGCCGTGCGCATCAGCACCGCGGCCGAGGAAAAGCAGCATATCGACATCGAATATCGCGCGCTGATGGTTGCCCCGAGCGACCGCGAGAACGCGATCATCAACGTGCTGCGCTATTACGAGGCGACCAATGCCATCGTGTTCTGCTCGACGCGCGCCGCCGTCAACCATCTGACCGCACGCTTCAACAACCGCAATTTCGCCGTCGTGGCGCTTTCCGGCGAGCTGACGCAGAACGAGCGCACCCACGCGCTGCAGGCGATGCGCGACGGGCGCGCCCGCGTCTGCATCGCGACCGACGTTGCCGCCCGCGGCATCGACCTGCCGGGGCTCGATCTCGTCATCCATGCCGACCTGCCGACCAATCCGGACACGCTGCTGCACCGCAGCGGCCGCACCGGCCGGGCCGGACGCAAGGGCATCAGCGCCATGATCGTGCCGCTGAATGCACGGCGCAAGGCAGAGCGCCTGCTCGAGAATGCCGGTATTTCGGCTGCCTGGGCGCGGCCGCCCTCGGCCGAGGAAGTGAGCGAGCGTGACGACGAGCGGCTGCTCGCCGATCCGATCTTCAACGAAACGCCGCAGGAGGAAGAGCAGGGGCTGGTACAGCAGCTTCTCGCCAGCCATGGCGCCGAAAAGCTCGCCGCCGCTTTCTTACGTCTTTACCGCACCAATCACTCGGCGCCGGAGGATCTGCTCGAGGTCACCGTGCAGGACGATCGCAGCCGCAAGCGCCGCGACAATGCCGAGCCGTACGAGCCGGCGCAGAAGGGACCGCGCGAAGATTTCGGCGCCAGCGTCTGGTTCTCCGTCTCGGTCGGGCGCAAGCAGAATGCCGAGCCGCGCTGGCTGATCCCGATGCTCTGCCGCAACGGCAATGTGACGAAGCGCGAGATCGGCGCGATCAAGATGCAGCCCGAGGAAACTTTCGTGGAGATCGCCGCGGCGAGCGCCGAAAGCTTCCTGGCGGCGATCGGTCCGAACAAAGCGCTCGAACGCGGCATCCGCGTGACCAGGCTTTCCGGCACGCCGGATTTCAGCCGGGCGCCTGCGCCGAAGCCTTATGCCGGCAAGCCATCTCGCGACGAGCGGCCGGACGACACATTCCGCGGCGAGCGGCCGAAGAACAAGTTCGGCAAGGGTCCGGGCGGCGGATATGCCGCGGCCGATAATAGCGGCGGGGACAAACGGGATAGCAAGCCCTGGAGCAAGAAGCCGGGCAAGCCCGCTTTCGATGGCCCGAAGTCCGACAAGCCGAAATACGAAGGCCCAAGATCTGAGGCCCCCAAATATGAGGGTAAGGGCGGCGGCGCACAGAATAAGTTTTCAAAGAAGAAGCCCGGCTGATCTTGCCGGCAGCCCTTCGCTGGTCCGGCGGAGGGCTTTGGGCCGTATCCCTGAGGGAGGCAAGGATGGTGATGGAAACGGCGATCCTCAGCGTCCCGGTTTTCAGTACGCTCTGCAATGAGGCCTTCCGGCTGCGGCGCGCTATTTTCGTGTATGAGCAGAAGGTTCCCGAAGCCGAAGAATTCGATGCCGACGATCTCAGCGCCCATCATCTCGTCTCCGTCACGGCGGGCGAAGTCTCCGGCACGCTGCGGGTCATTTACGCAGAGGAACATGTGAAGATCGGCCGGGTTGCAGTTGCCGGCCGATGGCGCGGCCAAGGCATTGCAGCCGCAATGATCGGGCGAGCGATGGAACTGCATCGCGGCGCCCGTGACAACCGCTTCTATCTCACCGCGCAGGCGGACAAGCTGCCGCTTTACGAGCGTTTCGGCTTCGTTGCCTATGGCGCGGAATTTCTTGACGGTGGCATGCCGCATCTTGCGATGAAGAATTACTGAGCATCAGCAAAGCGTCGTTCAGGCTTAGGATTTCACGTCAAAGGCAAGCGAACTTGAAAGGTCCCGGTAGGCATCGATCTGTTGCTGCAACAGCGCGATTTTCTGTTCCACCATGCCAACAGCATCAGCTCCGGCGATGAACCGGCGGGGTAGCTCCGGTTGGTTGACCAGGGTGATCAGCGCTTGGGCGAGTTTTGCGGGATCGCCGCTCTGCTGGCCGTTGGCGGACTTCCAGAATGCCGGGTGTTGGGCGCGCCTTTCGTCGTAGTCGCTGACAGATGACGGAGCATATTGGGTTGATTCGTCAGTCAGCAATTCCGTGCGGAAGAAGCCCGGATTGACGATCATCGTTTCGATACCGAACGGCGCCACTTCGGGCTGCAGCGATTCCATCCAACCATCGAGGGCAAACTTCGCGGCAGAGTAAGCGCTGCAAAACTCAAAGCCCAGCAGGCTGGCCGTCGATGAGATCGAGGTGATCTTGCCGGATTCCTGCCGGCGCATCACCGGCAGGACGGCGCGGGTGACACTCATGGGGCCGAGGAGACTGCTGGCCAGTTGGAGATTGATCTGAGGCGGCGTCAGCTCCTCAAAATAGCCTGAGTAGAAGTTTGCGGCATTGTTGACCAATATATCGATGCGACCAAAGCGTTCGAGTGCGGCCTTGACGGCAGAGTCCGCGTCGGTCGGCTTGGTTACATCCAGCGTGACGACGAGCAGTTTTTCCGACTGGCCGATCGCCTTGGCAACGCGCTCCGGATTGCGGCCGGTTGCAACGAGTTTGTCGCCAGCAGCCAGAACCGCCTTTGCGAAATCCAGGCCCATGCCGCGCCCGGCTCCTGTGATCATCCAAACCTTACTCATCGAATTTTCCTTCATGGTTCAAATAGTGCGGGGGTGGCTTCCATCATCATTCGTCTCTCTTGCATGCCGTTTAAGCGGGTTGTGAAATGACAGGTAGCAATGAAGACAAACTTTGATTAGTTAGTATAATCTGCATGAAGTTAGAAATGAGCGAGATAAATGAGGCACGGTGATTTCAGCGAGCTTGCAGCCTTCATCGCCGTCGCCGAGGCCGGAAGTTTCACGCGCGCCTCCGCCAAGCTGGGACTGTCCCAATCTGCCGTCAGCTACTCAGTCAGGATGCTGGAGCAGAGGCTGGGGGTGCGGCTAATCTCACGCACTACACGAAGCTTGTCGCTGACCGATGCCGGAGAGCGTATGCTTCGGAACCTCCGCCCTGCCTTCGAACACATCGAAAGCGAGATCGCAGCCGTCACCTCACTTCGTGACAAGCCGGCGGGCACTATCCGCATCACGACGTTTCGATATGCCGCAATGAGCGTGCTTTGGCCTGTCATGACAACATTCTTGGCGGAATACCCGGATATTGAAATGGAGGTCATTCTTGACGAGGGCCTGACGGATATCGTGGCCGGCCGGTTCGACGCCGGTATTCGCATTGGAGAACAGGTTCAAAAGGACATGGTTGCCGTCAGGATCGGCCCTGACCTTCGCATGGCGGTGGTGGGATCGCCGTCCTACTTCCAGAACCGCACAATCCCGATGACGCCCCGCGATCTCGGCGACCACCGGGGTATTAGCTACCGGCAAACCACAGGAGGTGGATTGTATGCCTGGGAGTTCGAGCGCGACAGCGAGGAGCTTGTGGTCAGAATGAATGGGCCGCTCATCATCAACGATAGTTTGATGCTGGAAGCCGCTGCTTTGGATGGGCTCGGGCTTGCCTACACTTTCGAAAGTCAGGTTTCACAATACGTTGCAGACGGGCGACTGATCCGAGTACTCGAGGATTGGTGCCAGCCGTTCCCTGGCTATCACCTGTATTACCCAAGCAGACGTCAGCATACGGCCGCGTTTGCGCTCCTCGTCGAGGCGCTTCGTTTCAAAGGCTGACGCTCCTGCCAGGGCTGTACGCAAGATGGTCGCGATGGGTTGGGGGACTGATCTCACTTGCGCGATTGCCGATAGATGTAAGGTCCTGTCTGTCCTGATTGCTGATGAAGCGCGCGGTCATCGCTGACTGCGAAGTCTTAGCGCCGTTATTGTCAAGACGTCACGCGACAGGAACATCGCGGCCCTGTGCGGCTCGCTGCATTCAGCGGCGCACAGGACCGGGGCAGGCTCTCGTCCGAGCCAGGTTCTAAGCGAGGTTGAAAGGCATCTGCCTGACCGGCTTGCCTGTCAGACGCGAGATGGCATTGGCAAATGCCGGCGCCAAAGGCGGCAGGCCGGGTTCGCCCATGCCTGTCGGTGCATCCGCGCTTGGAACGATGTTGACGTCGAACTCCGGCACATCCGTGATCCTTGCCACCGTGAATTCGCTGAAGTTGCCTTGCTCCACAATACCGTCCTTGAGCGTGATTTCCGCGCCGGCAAGGCATGTCGACAAGCCCATGATCGCCGCGCCCTGGACCTGCGCTTCCACGGTCCGAGGGTTGACGGCCAGATTGCAGTGCACCCCCGCCGTAACCCGATGCAGCTTGGGCTGCCCGTCGACGACGGAGGCTTCCACCACGTAGGCCACCACGGATGAAAAGGATTCGTGCACGGCCACACCCCAAGCCCTGCCTTCTGCCAATGTCCTACTGCCGTAACCGCTCTTGTCTACGGCGAGCTGCAGTGCATCGCGATGACGAGGATGCTCATTGCCAAACATCTTCATGCGATATGCGACCGGATCCTGGTCGGTGGCTCTCGCTATATCGTCAAGCAAGGTCTCCATCACGAAAGCCGTATGAGTGGAGCCAACGCTGCGCCACCACAGAACCGGCACGTTGGCAACAGGATGATGTACTGTCAGGCGCATGGGAAGCGGATAGGGGCTCCGCATCCCCTCGGTCGTGGCGGCATCGATGCCGTCCTTCACCTGGAACTTCTCGAACACGGTTCCCGTCAGTATGGACTGGCCGACGATGGTGTGGTCCCAGGCCAGCACATTGCCCTCTTTGTCGAAGCCGATGCGAGCGCGGTGAAGATGCGTTGGACGGTAGTAGCCGCCCCTCATATCGTCCTCGCGGCTCCAGAGCGTTCGCACCGGTGCGTTCAGCCCCGCCGACCTGGCGGCCTTGGCTATCTGGCAGGCCTCCATTGCCGTGTCGCTGCTGCTGGAAAAGCGCCGGCCGAAGCCACCACCCGATGTCTGCACGTTCACCACGACCTGTTCCGGCTTGAGGCCGAGCACGTTTGCGGCAACGCCGGCATCGAGCCCTGCACTTTGGCTCCCCATCCAGATTTCGGCACGATCGTCGGAAAGCCGAACCGTGCAGTTCAGCGGTTCCATCGCCGCGTGGGCGAGATACGGAAACACGAACTCGGCTTCCAGACTCAAGGGAGCGGTTTCCAATGGCGCCATGTCGGCATCGAACTGGCGCGGGCCGGGGCGATTGGCGATCTCGCGAAACTGGGCAAGTTGCTTTTCACTATCGACCTTTTCGACATCCGATGTGTCCCATTCCACCTTAAGGGCGTTGCGACCCTGAGATGCCTGCCAATATCCGTCGGCCACCACGGCCACGCCCTCTGCACCGCGATCCAGCGGTACACGCAAAACAGCTTTCACGCCCTTTACTGAACGTGCTGCGCTGTCGTCCAGAGAGGCTATCTTGGCTCCGAAGACCGGAGGGCGAGCCACCACGGCCGTCAATTGTCCCGGCAGCTTGAAGTCGATGCCAAAACTCTGTTGGCCGCTGCTCTTGGCTTGTGCGTCCAGACGCTGGGTGGGCTGGCCGATGATGCGGAAATCCTTCGGGTCCTTCAACGCTATTTTCTGAGGCACCGGCAGGGCCATGGCCGCTTCGGAAAGTTCTCCATAACCGAGTTTGCGGCCATCGGGAGCCAGAACCACACCGGCCTCGGTTCGCAGCGCGGAAACATCCACGTTCCAGCGGTCTGCCGCGGCTGCGAGTAGCATGGCGCGGACGCGGGCACCCAGCTCGCGATACTGCGTAAAGCTGTTCTTGATGGTGTTCGAACCGCCGGTAAGGTGCATGCCGAAGAGCGGATCAACATAGGCCATGTCATTGGTGCCGAGCTGGCTGCGTACTAAATTCCAGTCCGCGTCGAGTTCTTCGGCAAGGATCATCGGCAATGCCGTTTGGACGCCTTGACCGAACTCCAGCCGATTGATTGTGACCATAACCTCGCCATTTGGTGCGATTTGAACAAATGCGGAAGGCTGCTCGGTCGGCTTCAGAGCGATCGGCGCCTCACCCGCGTCGATGGGCTGGGCGGCGGCCAGATGGGGGAAAATGCCGACAGCCAAACCGAGGGTCCCCGTCAGCTTTAGAAAGCTGCGGCGTGGCAACGCCTGGACCGGTGTTGAACGGCCTCGTTCCAGCATGTGCTGCAGCGCACGCGGTAATTCGCTATAATCCATGTTCGGCAACATATGGCGTCTCCCTCAGACTAGATTGCTGGCAGCATCGGCTACGGCGGCGCGGATACGGACATAGGTTCCGCAACGACAAATATTACCTTCCATTGCCGTATCGATCTCCGAGGCGGTCGGCTGCGAACCGGAGGGCAGGGATGCCAGGAACGCCGTGGCGCTCATGATCTGACCGCTCTGACAATAACCGCACTGCGCTACATCGTGCTTGACCCAAGCTGCGCTTACAGCGGCGCCGACGCGGTCGCTGCCGTCGGTCGCTTTTTCTATGGTGGTGATATTCAGGCCCTCGGCAGCGGAAAGAGGGGTGCTGCAGGAACGGACAGCCTCACCATCCAGATGTATCGTGCACGCGCCGCAAAGCGCGGCGCCGCAGCCGAACTTGGTCCCGGTCATGCCGAGCGTGTCGCGCAGGACCCAAAGGATGGGTGTCTCCGGGTCGGCATCGACCTCGTGCTGATTACCGTTGATATTCAGTGTGATCATGACTGGTCGGTTCTCCGATGTTCATAGTGGATGTGCTCGTTGACTGAAGTCGTTCAGCTAACGGTCAGAACCGTCGATCTCCGAGGAGAGCGACGGCGACGGGAGTGCCGCCAGCAACCTCCAGGATGATGAGACGCCGTCGACCAAGAGCCTGCTTTCCGCGGCAACGTTAGCTCGTCCGGCGGCGCCCAATTAGTTGGCAAAACCTGCACGACGTTAGAAAGGCGGCTTCTGAATGCGAGGCAAAAGCACGAGCAGACACGTCAACCCAAGACCGGTCAGCGATGATCAGCCGCGTTGGGTGCCCATCGATCGCCGGCTTGCTCAGCCAAGAGGTTCGCCGCTACTCCGACAGGGACTTCAGGTAAGCGATGATGTTTAGCCGATCCTCAGGCTTGGGTACGCCCACGGTCATTGTGGTGGTCGGTACAACCTCGCGAGGCGCTGCTAGAAATCGGTCCAACGTCGCCTCGTCCCATACTAATCCCGACGCCTTCATGGCCGCCGAATAGCGGACGCCTTCTACAGAGCCGGCCGCGCGCCCGACAACGCCACCGAGCCCCGGCCCAGCCTTTTTCTGATCCGTGGTCGAATGACAGGCGGAACAGCGCTGAAACGCTTTTTGTCCCAAGGCGACATCTCCCTCCGCTGCCGCAGGAGCCGTCGCCGACACAAGGATCAAGGTGGAGATCACAACGGAGGCCAAAATTTTTGTCATGCGTGTTCTTCCCGAATACAGGCTGTCGAAGCCCTGAAAGGACGGTGGAGTAGCGCGCGCCAGTACCGTTGCTGGCAGGCCGCGCTAAAGACCTTGGACCCTAGACACGCCTCATCGTCGCCGGACATGGCATCGCACTGGAGACGGCGGTTGGTTGGGGACGTTACCTCGCCTCAGCATGGAGCATTAGGCGGTACTATCTGCATGATGTTAGAAATGAGGTTCATAAATGCCCGACAGCCAACGATCGTCGACGGAGGTTGTCTGCCTTGCTTTGCACCAGCAGGACGCAACCCTCTCGATGCCTGCCGCTAAGATGGTCTCGCTTCAACGGCCTGTGTTGCGTTCTTGAATGGCATATGGCACGCCTCATCACGAATAGCGGTTCAGTTCCTTGCGAAAAGCTTGGCTCGTCTTCATTATTTCACCTAAATCGTGGCGTGCATAAATGGCGGTGAATTCCACAACGGCGGCCTGCTCTTGCTATTAAAAACGATACGCCGTTACAGCGCCGGCAGGAGCAGACGACGATGAAACGCCCCGGTATGCCGAATCCCGATCCGGCCGCCTTCATCAAGGCTAACCTGCCGATATCATCGGTTCCCTCCATCCCCGAGATCCGGCTTCATACGGCGGGACCTGCGAGCGGGCTCTGGCGGCTTGCCGGTCGTGGAGAGGCCGATCCGCCGCCTTACTGGGCCTATCCCTGGGCGGGCGGCGCCGTGCTTGCCCGCCATCTGCTCGATCGACCGAAAACGGTCGCGGGCCGCCGTGTCCTCGATCTCGGCGCCGGCTCCGGGCTCGTCGCCATCGCGGCGGCAAAGGCCGGAGCAGCCATGGTGACGGCGATCGATATCGATGCCAATGCCATTGTTGCGATCGACCTCAATGCAGCGATCAACGGCGTGGATATCGTAGCCTGGGCCGCCGATATCATCGAGGATCCGCCGCCGGAGACCAACCTTCTCGTTGTCGGCGATCTGTTCTACGACCCCTCACTTGCTCTGCGGGTGATGGCCTTCCTGCGGCGTTGCCAGGCCGCCGGTATCGAAGTGTTGATCGGCGATCCCGAGCGGGCCTACCTGCCTCAGGGCGAACTCAGCCGCATTGCCACCCACTCAGTTGCGGATTTTGGCGGGGGCACAGGCGGCGGGGCAGTGCCGGCAGGCGTCTTTGCGCTGGTCGGCAACGACTGAATGTCGGATTATGCCAGGAGATCCGGCCGCAACAGCATGACCGGGCAGGGCGCACCGGCCGGCAATTCCGGCGCATTCGGCGGGCGGATGACGAGGCAGTCGGCTGCGGCGAAGACCTTCATCATCGAGGAATCCTGCTTGCCGAACGGTTCCGCGAGCCAGCCGCCGGTGGTCGATTTTGCCAGCCTGGCGCGGATATAATCCTGACGATGGTCATTGGCCCGCAGCGGCACGGCTGTCTCGGCGGTCATCTCGCGCCGGGTCGGCGGCAGGGAGGCGAGCCGGCGGATCAGCGGCTCCAGGAAGAGCAGCGAACAGACGAGGCTGGAGACCGGATTGCCGGGCAGGCCAAGGACATGTGTCTCGCCGAAGCTGCCGACCATCAGCGGTTTGCCGGGGCGCATGGCGATGCGCCAGAAATCGAGCTGCATGCCGGCCTCGATCAGCGTGGCCTGCACCAGATCATGGTCGCCGACCGAAGCGCCGCCGAGCGTGACGATCACATCGACCTTGGCGTCCCGCGCCGTGTCGATCGCCGCGGTGATCCTGGCCTTGTCGTCAGGCACGATGCCGAGATCGAGCACATCGGCGCCGGCTTTGCGGGCAAGGGCTGCAATGCCAAACGTATTGGATGCGATGATCTGCGAAGGGCCGGGCGTGCTTCCGGGCGGCAGCAGTTCGTCGCCGGTTGCGAGGATGGCGATCAGCGGGCGCCGCAGCACCTCGACATCAGGCCGGTTCATACCGGCAGCAACCGTCAGCCGCGAGAAATCGAGCACGGTGCCGGCCGACAGCACGGCTTCGCCTTCGGCGAAATCCTGGCCGCGGGGACGCACATGCTGGCCCTGCCGCACGGGGAAATTGGTTCTGATTCCGCCCTCGATCTTCTCGGCATCCTCCTGCAGCAGGACGCTGTCCGCACCTGGCGGAACAGGCGCACCGGTGAAGATGCGGACGGCCTCTCCCTGGCCGACGCTTCCCTCGAAGCCGTGGCCGGCGGAAGACATGCCGATGACCTTCAGCACGGCGCCTGGCTCCGGCGCGTCTTCGCGGCGTAGCGCATAGCCATCCATGGCGGAAGCATTGAAAGGCGGCTGGGTCAGGCCGGCCGTCAGATCAACGGCCAGGACGCGGCCCTCAGCCTCGGCAAGCGGCAGCGTCTCGGACTTAGCAATGGGCTTTGCGCTGGAGAGCAAGCGGTTCAGGGCTTCGGCGACCGGAAGAAGGTTCATCTTGCCTCCGGATGACGGAAATCGCCGGATTTTCCGCCGGACTTTTCAAGAAGTCTGATGCCACCGATCTCCATTGCCTTATCGGCCGCCTTGGCCATGTCGTAGATCGTCAGACAAGCGACCGAGACGGCGGTCAGCGCCTCCATCTCCACACCGGTCTTGCCGGTGAGCTTGACGGTCGACGTAACGCGCAGACCGGGCAGGGCGGCATCTTCCGCGATCTCGACCGTGACCTTCGTCAGCATCAGCGGATGGCAGAGCGGGATGAGATCGGCGGTGCGTTTTGCCGCCATGATGCCGGCAAGGCGCGCCGTGCCGATCACATCGCCCTTCTTGGCATTGCCTTGGCGGATGAGAGCAAGCGTTTCCGCCGCCATCTTCACATGGCCCTCGGCGGTGGCGATGCGCACCGTCTCGGCCTTGTCGGAGACATCGACCATATGCGCCTCGCCGGAGGCACCGATATGCGTGAGGCCTGGCTTTTGGCCGCTCATATCATTCGGCCGCGATGGCGGCTTCGCCAAAGAGCAGAGCGCGGGTGGCGGTGGCGACGTCCTCCTTGCGCATCAGGCTTTCGCCGACAAGGAAGGTATTGATGTCAACGGCCTGCAGGCGCTTGCAATCGGCATGGGTGAAGATGCCGCTTTCGCCGACCAGGAGCCGATCATCGGGCACCATGGGGGCAAGCGCCTCGCTGACGGTGAGGCTAACCTCGAAGGTACGCAGATTGCGGTTGTTGATGCCGATGAGCGACGAGGAGAGTTTCAGCGCCCGCTCCATCTCCTCGTCGTCGTGGACCTCGACCAGCACGTCCATGCCGAGGGCGAAGGCCTCGTCCTGCAGGCGTTCGGCTTCACCGTCCGATAGTGAGGCCATGATCAGCAGGATGCAATCGGCGCCCCAGGCGCGGGCCTCGTGCACCTGATACGTCTCGAACATGAAATCCTTGCGCAGCGCCGGCAGCGTGCAGGCAGCGCGGGCGGCGGTCAGAAATTCCGGCGCGCCCTGGAAGCTCGGCCTGTCGGTCAGCACCGAAAGGCAGGCGGCACCGCCGGCCTCATAGGCGCTCGCCAGCGACGGCGGATCGAAATCCGGGCGAATGAGACCCTTCGAGGGGCTCGCCTTCTTGATCTCAGCGATGAGGCCGAAGCGGCCGGCATCATGCTTGGCAATGAGCGCCTTGTGGAAGCCGCGCGGGGCGGACTGGCCGGCCTGCATCGCCTTCAGATCGGCAAGCGACACCGTCGCCTTGGCAGCGGCGATCTCCTCGCGCTTGTAGAGTTCGATCTTCTTCAGGATATCGGTCATCGAACAATCCTAGTCGATATCGTTGGAAACGGCGATGAGTTTGTCGAGGGCGAGCGCGGTCGCACCGCTATCCAGCGACTGCGTGGCCAGCGTCATGCCGTCGCGGATCGTTTCGACCTTGCCGGCGATGACGAGCGAGGCGGCGGCATTGGCGAGCGAGACATCGCGATACGCATTCTTGGCGCCGCCGAGCACCTCGCGAAGCGCTGCGGCATTGGCGACGCCATCACCGCCCTTGATGTCGGCGAGCACGCAAGGGCTGACGCCGAAATCGGCGGGCGAGAGCTCGAAGGTGCGGATCTTGCCGTCTTCGAGGGCTGCGATTTGTGTGATGCCGGTGGTGGTGATCTCGTCGAGGCCGTCGCCATGGACGACCCAGACGCATTCGGAGCCGAGATCGCGCATGACTTCGGCAAGCGGTACCAGCCATTGCGGCGAGAAGACGCCGAGCAGCTGGCGGCGGACGCCCGCCGGATTGGAGAGCGGCCCGAGCAGGTTGAAGATCGTCCGCGTGCCGAGCTCAACCCTTGAGGGGCCGACATGGCGCATGGCGGAATGATGCAGTTGCGCGAACATGAAGCCGACGCCGGCTTCGGCGATGCAGCGGGAGATGATCTCGGGACCGACGTCGAGCTTGACCCCGAGTGCGGCCAGATTGTCGGCTGCGCCCGATTTCGAACTCAGTGCCCGGTTGCCATGCTTGGCGACGGGCACACCGGCGCCGGCGACGATCAGCGCCGCCAGCGTCGAGATATTGTAGGTGCCGCTGGCATCGCCGCCGGTGCCGACGATGTCGATCGCATCGGCCGGCGCCTCGACGGTCAGCATCTTCGAGCGCATCGCGGTGACCGCGCCGACGATCTCATCGACGGTTTCGCCGCGCACCCGCAGCGCCATCAGGAGGCCGCCGATCTGCGAGGGCGTCGCCTGGCCCGACATCAGGATGTCGAAGGCGGCTCGGGCCTCGTCACGCGTCAGCGGCTCGCGGCTTGCGGCCTTGGCCAGGAACGGCTTCAGATCGGTCATAAAGCCTCCTAGCGGACCGTCGCCTGTTCAGCGAGCGTCTGGTTGATCTGAGCGCCGTACTGCGTCTGCAGCAGGTTGACCATCTGATCGAGAATATCGTCGCCGGCGGCATTGGCCATGGCGGTGATCTGGGCATCGCGATTGTTCAGCACTTCGCCGGTCGGCTGGGTGTTGACCTCGGTGACCTTCAGCAGGATCTGCGTCGAGGGATCGGCGCCGACAGCACTCGCGACCGTGTCGACCGGACCCGAGAAGGCGGCTGTGACGCCGGCGCGGCCGAGGACTGCATCATCGGTGGAGCGGGTGACACCGCTCTTGCTTTCGACGGCAATGCCGAGCGGCGTTGCGATATCGGCAAGAGCAGTGCCTTTCTTCGCCTCGGCCTTCAATGCCTCGGCCTTCTTAGAGAGCTCGGCCTTCTGCTGCTCCGCCGTCCAGTCCTCGACGGCCTTCTCGCGCACTTCGGCCACCGGGCGGTCGCGGTCCGGCGTGATTTCGCGGACGTTGAACCAGACATAGCCGTCGTTACCGATCGGCAGCGGCGGCGCATCGACGCCGACCTCGGTCTTGAAGGCTTCGCCGAGCAGCTGCTGCCTGGCTGGGATATCCTTGACCTCTTGGCCATCCTTGTCGGCGCCGGTCATATCGACGTCATCGACAGTCACGGCGGTGAGCTTCAGCTGGCCGGCAATATCCTCGAGCGTCGAACCGCCCGCGCGCAGATCCTCGATGCGATCATGAACGTTGATCACTTCCTGAGAGGCGTTGGAGAGCGCCAGCTGCTTGCGGATATCCTCCTTCACCTCGTCGAAATTCTTCGTCGTTTCCGGCTTGATGTTGGTGACGCGCAGGATGACGGGGCCGAAGGAGCCGTCGACGACAGGCGTCGTGCCGCCATCGCGCGAAACCGTAAAGGCCGCATCGGCAACGGCCTGGTCGGGAACCTTGTCCTTGGTGAACTCGCCGAGCAGCACGTCGCTTGCCGTCTTGCCCTGGTCGGAGACCAGCTGGTCGAAGCTGGTGCCGCTCTTCAGCGCCGTTTCGGCAGCGGCGGCGAGATCCTTGCTGGCGAAGGTCAGCTGCTCGATGGTGCGGCTTTCCGGCGTGCGATAGATATCCTTGCTCTTGTCGAAGGCTTCGTGGATCTGGTCGTCGGTGACGGTCGCGGCATCGGCGATATCGGCAGGCTGCAGCTTTAGATAGACGAGCTTGCGGTATTCGGGCGCCCGGTAGCGCTGCTTGACGCCTTCGAACCACGTCGCCAACACGTCGTCGGCCGGTGCCTTGATCGGCTCGATATTGGCATTTGTGAGCAGCAGGTATTCGATGCTGCGGCTTTCGTCACCATAGAGCTTCAGGGCGTCGACCAGCGTCTTCGGTGCGGTGAAGCCGTTGGAGATGGCATCGACCACCTGGCTGCGCACAGCGACCTTGCTGCGCTCCTTGATGTAATCGTCTTGACGGATGCCGGCATTTTGCAGGCGCGAGATGAAGAGTTCGCGGTCGAACCGGCCGTTGACGGCCTTGAAAGCCGGATCGTCAGCGATCAGCTGGGCGAGGCGGTCTTCGGAAAGGCCGAGGTTCATGTCCTCGGCGAGCTGGTCGAGCGAGGCGCCGGCGACGAGCTGGGCGAGCACCTGCTGCTCGACGCCGAAGGCGCGGGCCTGCTCGGGGGTTAGCCGCGTGCCGAACTGCTGGCTGAGGCTTGCCACCTGGCGCTGATAGGCGAGGTGGAATTCGTTGACGTCCACATGCTGATCGCCGACGGTCACGACCGCGGTGCTGTTGCCGCCTGACAGCAGCTCATGCGACACGCCCCAGACGCCGAAGGACGCGACGAGCAGGAGCAGGAGGAGCTTGGCAACCCAGGTCTGAGCAGCTCTTCTCAGGATATGGAACATAGAAACGCAAACCTCGCAGTATCATTGACCCGCGCGCGGGCGGACATTCGACGTTCCTTAAAACAAACCCGACAGGAAATGAAGGGTTTGTCGCGCGAAAAGCTGCACAAGGCGGCGGCTTAACCGCGGCGGCTTTGCGGCGAACAAAAGATCGGTCGCGGCGGAACCTTTCGGCCCGCCATTTCGTTGAAGCGGCATCCCATGAAACAGGAGCAGACCATGGCAGAATTGAAAACCGCTTCCGCCGAATCCACCGCTGCGCGCGTCAAGGCTGATATTGCAGCAGACGATCTGTCGGCGCAGGTCGCAGCCCTTCGCAACGATCTCTCCCGGCTGACGGAAAGCGTGGTCGCGCTGGGGCAGGGGGCGAAGTCGGCAGTGACCGACGAGGCTTCGCTGATGACGGAACGGCTGCGCGACAAGGTGCGCGAAGAACCGCTCGTGGCACTCGCCGTGACGGCAGGCATTGCCTACGTGTTCGGCCTGCTCAGCCGTCGCTGAACGGGAAATTCAGGGTAAGGAAAAGCCGGACGTCATGAACGCCCGGCTTTTAATATTTCCGACGACCGGCAAAAGCGCCGGAGGCCAGCTATCACCGAGTTAGCGGCGGATGACGCGCCCGATCGCAATCAGGATGCAGGCACCGATGAAGCCGGTGATCAGATAGCCCAGCCAACCGGCGAGCGGCTGGATGTTCAACAGACCCAGGATCCAGTTGGCGACGATGGCGCCGACGATGCCGAGCAATATGTTCATGAGCAAGCCCATGCTGCTGCTCATGACTTTTTCCGCCAGCCATCCGGCGATGCCGCCGATGATGATGGCTGCAATCCAACCCACGCCTGCGTTTTCCATGGTTATCTCCCTCCTGGCAAAACGAGTCACAGAATGCACGAAACGAAAGGAATTTCCACTCCCAGTTACCGAGATTGCGTGCGCGTTCAGCAACTTATGTGACTCACGGCTGCAGCAGGGTGACCGGGGAGTGCAGCGTGTGGGAGACAATCTGGAACAGCAGGCCGGCAATGGCGAGCATGGCAAAGCCGAACGGCATAATCAGGCTCTTCCTAAACATCTTCCCTCTCCCCTTTTGCGTAAAGCATAAGCGGAAGCGGACGGAGCGCAACAATATTGTTAACGGATAGTTAAGCTTGGCAATTAATTAAAATGAAATACATCCAAGAGCGCAAAAAATACTTGCGGATGTTGAAAGTTTTGTTTTGCATCTTTCCCGTGTTGTTGGCGGATCATCTGTGATCTATGCGCGCCAGACCTTCCGATCTCCCCTTGTCGTCGAAGCGGAAAATGGTGCTGCTATCTCTCCGGATCGCAAACAATAAGGCGCGGAACGCGGTCGGCACCGGTCCAGTGTCACGCCTTAGGGCCAATCCATTTGCCGCGGCGCAATCAGGTCCGGTGGACGATCAGCATGAAGACGAGGAAGGACGCCGTTGCGACCGTCGCGGCGAAGGCAATCTGGTAGTCCATGTCGTAAACCCCATTGGATGGCTCCCGTAAACGCCTGTGTCGTCACCGAGTTCCATGTCGCGAGTTCGCGCATCGCCTGCGGATTGATTTTGGCGAAGAATGCGTCATCTTCTAAATTTAAGAGTTAGAGCATGATGTCGTCCGAAAACCGCTCACACTTTTCGGCATCATGCTCGAATCACTTTTCATTCGGGGAAACACTTGATGCCAAAAGCTGCAATCGCCATCGCCGGTATCTGCCTGCTGACCCTTTCAGGCTGCGGCAATACCGCATACGGGCTAAAGAAGGACGGACAGGAAGCAAGCCACGCCATGGACAATGCGACACATCGGGTGCTTTCGGCCGGCGCCAAGTAGTGATGCAGGCGATGGAATAAAAAAGCCCGCCTGGGGTGAGGCGGGCTTAGGATTAACAGGGAGAATGGACGGATAGGCTCCGCCTCAACTAATAAAGCATTTTCTTAGGCGCATGACTTTACGTCATTCGACGTAACGGCGACGGGCAACGACCAATGCGGCCATGATTCGCAATCGAATCAGACATATCCGGATCGAATCAGAAGTTGCCCCAGTTCTGAGCGCGGGCACGAGCGCGAATAATCCGGTATTCGCGACCGCCATAGAGCGAGCCGATCGTCAGCAGAAGTGTCAGAACGTCCCAGAAGATATGCATGGTGCCCTCTTAAGGTTGGACGGCTCTGCCGTCGATCGGTGAAGATACAATAGCAATCTTTCGCACGTGCTTATATGACAAGAAATCGGGATGAGCGGGAAAGCCGGCAGCGCTTCCGCAGAAGAGAGGCGGCGTTGCCGCCTTGGAGCAGCACAGTGAACAGATTAGACGGTGGCTTATGACGATTTTCTCCGTCCGCCACATCACGTCCTATCGGTACGTCAGGGACGTCGATTTCGGCGAGCATCGCTTGATGTTCCGGCCGCGCGACAGTTTCGACCAGCGACTGATCGAAGCGTCGTTGACGATCTATCCTGAGGAAAGTCATGTGCGCTGGATCCACGATGTTTTCGGCAATTGCGTGGCGCTCGTCGACTTTTCGAGGCCGGCGTCGGAACTTCGTTTCGAAACCTGGATCACGCTCGATCATACGCCGCAGGTCGCCCTGGATCTGAAGGTCGACGAGGCGGCCCTGACCTATCCATTCTCCTACGACAAGGATGAGATCGCCGATCTGACGCCGGCGATGCAGCGCCATTATCCCGACCCGAACGACGAGGTCGGACGTTGGGCCCGCCAGTTCGTCCGCCAGGGGCGACCGACGGAGACCGGGCATCTGCTGATGACGCTCTGTTACGCCATACGGGAAAGCTTCGTCTATGCGCGGCGCCATGAACATGGAACGCAGACGCCGGTGCAGACCTTGCGGCTTCGCTCCGGCACCTGCCGGGATTTTGCGCTTCTGATGATGGAGGCGGCGCGCATCCTCGGCCTCGCGGCGCGGTTCGTCACGGGCTATGTCTATGTTCCCGACCGGGACGGTTCCACCGTGCTCGGCGGCGGTTCCACGCATGCGTGGTGCCAGATCTATCTTCCAGGCGCCGGTTGGACGGAGTTCGATCCGACCAACGGCATCGTCGGCAACCGCGATCTCATTCGTGTCGCGGTTGCCCGCGATCCGCGGCAGGCAGTCCCGTTGAGTGGCAGCTATGATGGGGACGGGAAGGATTTCGACAGCATGACGGTGCAGGTCAACGTCACTACGAGGTAATCTCGATTGCCTCCGAAATTTCCTTTGATTACAATGAGATAATCGTGATTATTCCGAGGTGCCTTGATTACCCCCGAGGCAGCAGCGCGGAGACGATCGTGTCTGCGGGAACCGGGTAGCGCGATCAACGTTCCATACTCACTCCACCTCTGCGGAGACGCGATAAGGAAGCCACCATGAAGATACGCGCCGGGTTTCATCTGGGCTATGAATGCACGCAGCAGACGCCGATGCTGCTCGTCCTCAATATCCATCCCTCCCGCCGCGCCGATCTTCTCAGCGATCAGACCCTGACATTCGACCGGCCGATCGAGGCCTGGGGCTATACCGATGTGTTCGGCAATGCCTGCAGCCGGATCGTCGCTCCGCCGGGGCTAACGACGATCTCGACGGAGTTCGAGATCTACGACAGCGGCCAACCCGACATCGTTCCCGACGATGCCGTTCAGCACGCGATCAATGACCTGCCGGACGATGTGCTGGTTTTCCTGCTCGGCAGCCGCTATTGCGACACCGACAGGCTTGCGGATTTTGCCTGGGCCAGGTTCTCGTCGACGCCGCTCGGCTGGGCGCGTGTCCAGGCGATCTGCGATTTCGTCCATGACCACATCACCTTCGATTACCTGAAGGCCGACGTCCTAAGGACCGCGCATGGCGGCTTCACCGACAAGGCGGGCGTTTGCCGCGACTTTGCTCATCTGGCCATCGCGCTTTGCCGATGCATGAATATCCCGGCCCGATATTGCACCGGCTATCTCGGCGATATCGGCGTTCCGATCGATCCCAATCCGATGGATTTCAGTGCCTGGTTCGAGGTCTTTCTCGGCGGCCACTGGCATACGGTCGACGCCCGCCACAACACGCCGCGCATCGGCCGGATCCTGATGGGAACCGGCCGCGACGCCACCGACGTCGCCATGTCGACGGCCTTCGGTCCGGCAACGCTCTCCCGCTTCGAGGTAATCACCGAGGAAGTGCCGCAGGAGGCGGTGAAAGCTGATTGATCGGCGGGTCGTGACCGAGGGAAACTTTATGCCTTCTTCAAAAACTCGGTTTTCAGCACGAGGCCTTTGACCTGCTTGGTGCTGCACTCGATCTCGCCCGGATTGTCGGTCAGGCGAATGCCCTTGACTAGCGTTCCACGCTTCAGCGTCTCCGAGGTTCCCTTGACCTTGAGGTCCTTGATCAGCGTCACGGAATCGCCGTCGTGAAGCTGGCTTCCGTTGCTGTCCTTTACAATGATGTCGGTCATAATGTCCCCGCTTGGTGATCCCGGACGGGAAATCATGGCGACGCGGGATAGTCAACCACACGAACGGATCAATCGGCCTGACATCAAATCCGACGCAGCCCTTCAATCAGCTCGCGCGCAGGTGTCCCGAACGCAGCCGCGCAGCCAGCGATGGGCCGGATCGGCATCCATCCTGGGGTGCCAGAGCAATGACACCGTGATCTCAGGCGTCGGGACGGGGAGGGGAAAACTATGCATTCCCGCGCGCAAGGCTCCGGTGTGCCGTTCGGGTACGCTGGCGATCAGATCGGAGTTCCGGGCGAGCTGCAGCGCCGTGGAAAAACCGCTGACGATGGTGGCGATCTGCCGTTCCAGCCCGAGCGCATTCAAGGCGTCATCGATCGGTCCCTTGTCGAGGCCGCGCCGCGAGACGTAGATGTGCTGGCCGCCGGCATAAAGGGAGGGCGTCATCTCGCGCTCGCAAAGCGGATGCCCCAAGCGCACGACGCCGATGAAACGATCGCGGAACAAGGCCTGCGCCCGCACCTCCGGCCCGGTCGTCCCGCCGACGACGCCGGCTTCCAGATCGACGGTCCCGTCGCGAAGCGGGGCGCTGTCCTTGTCCGGCTTCTGCACGAAGCGCAGCCGCACGCCGGGCGCTTGCCGGCCGAGGCGGGCGATGAGATCAGGTCCGAAGCTCTCGGCAAAGCCTTCGCTGGTGCGCAGCGTGAACGTCCGGACCAGTTGTCCAAGATCGAGCGCCTCGGCAGGACGCAGGACCGCCTGCGCGTCCTCGACAATCCGGCCGACCCGCTCGCGCAGTTCGAGCGCGCGCGGCGTGGGGACGAGGCCGCGGCCGGCCCGCACCAACAGCGGATCGCCCGTCGTCTCGCGCAATCGCGCTAAGGCCCGGCTCATCGCCGACGGGCTGAGCCGCAGCCTTTGCGCCGCACGCGCAACGCTGCCTTCGGCAAGCAGCACATCGAGGGTGACAAGGAGGTTGAGATCGGGTGTCGACATGCATCAAGTATAACACGCTTTCATCGTGATGTGGCGTCAGACGCATGAATGAAGTGCAAACCATGCGCCTTTCGCCATATCAAGCAGAGGACTAGGTTTCACCAGTTCCATTCGGGGAACTAAGAGAAAACGGAGTTCACGGGGTGAAATCGATCATTGCAGAGCGAAGCGAGGCCATCGCCGAACAGGCACCCTCCGTACGATGGGCGCTTGCCAGTCTTTCCCTCTCGATGTTGCTGCCGTCACTCGGCACCAGCATCGCCAATGTCGGCCTGCCGAGCCTGGCGCAGGCGTTCGATGCCGCCTTCCAGGATGTGCAATGCATCGTTCTCGCCTATCTCCTTGCCATCACCACCCTGATCGTCAGCGTCGGACGGCTCGGCGACATCACCGGCCGACGCCGGCTGCTGCTCATCGGCATCCTGCTCTTCACGCTGGCCTCGATCCTCTGCGGCGTCGCGCCGACGCTGTGGCTGTTGATTGCCGCGCGCGCTGTACAGGGCCTGGGTGCAGCCATCATGATGGCTCTGACCATGGCCTTTGTCGGCGAAACCGTGACGAAGGAAAGAACCGGGAGCGCCATGGGGCTGCTCGGAACGATGTCTGCGATCGGGACCGCTCTTGGCCCCTCGCTCGGCGGCCTCCTGATTGCCGGGCTCGGCTGGCCGGCAATCTTCCTCGTCAACGTGCCGCTCGGCGTTCTGACCTTCGTTCTCGCCTATCGCCATCTGCCCGCCGATATTAGCAAGGGGAAGACGGATCGGAAGGGCTTCGACATCGCGGGCACACTGCTGCTTGCGCTGACGCTTTCGGCCTATGCGCTGGCGATGACGATCGGGCACGGCCGTTTTGGCCTATTGAACATCGCTCTGCTCTCGGCCGCCGTCTTCGGCATCGGTTTTTTCGTCTTCGCCGAGGCGAGAGCGGCATCACCGCTGATCCAGTTGACGGTATTCCGCAATCGCGTGCTCACCGCCAGCCTGGCGATGAACGCGCTGGTGTCGACTGTGATGATGGCGACGCTGGTGGTCGCGCCGTTCTACCTCTCCCATGCGCTCGGACTCAATCAAGCTCTCGTCGGCGTCGTGATGTCGATCGGCCCCGTCATCTCCATCGTGAGCGGGGTCCCCGCCGGTCGCCTGGTCGACCGTCTGGACGCACCATTCGGCGTCGTCGCAGGGCTCCTCGCCATGGCGGCAGCCTCCGTCGCCATGGCCGTGCTTCCCGGGATATCAGGCTACATCGCCGCCATTGCCATGCTGACACCCGGCTATCAGCTGTTTCAGGCGGCCAACAACACTGCCGTCATGGCGGATGTCCGACCGGACCAGCGGGGCGTCATCTCGGGCATGCTCAACTTGTCGCGCAATCTCGGGCTGATTACCGGCGCATCCGTGATGGGCGCCGTCTTCGCGTTCTCTTCGGGAACACCCGATATCACAGCGGCGCATGCCGAAGCCATTGCCTCAGGCATGCGGATCACCTTCGACGTTGCGGCAGCACTGATTATCGTCGCGCTCGCTATTGCGGTCGGGACTTGCTGCCGCCGCCGAGCGCTCGGGGAGAGTTGAGTCCGGCACTGGTCGCCGCGCGAGCGAAGCTCAGACCAAGGTCCGATTCCATCTCGGACTTCGTGCCCATAGCAACTCTCGGTCAATGCGATAGGTTCTCGCGGCATGTGTGGAGATATTCGGAGTTTTACTGTGACTAAGATCATCGTTGCGGGGATGATACTGACGCCGGTTATCTTCTGGGGTTCTATTGGCGTCCTGATATACTCATACTTCTCGTGAGGGCTGCTCGGTGAATCCTCGACTTCGCCGAGCCCCTATTTCGAAACATTCTGCGCCTTGACGATGCCGGCCGATGGCGCCGAAGAGATTCCGAACTGCCGCCTGGCCGCCGACATATCGGGATCAGATCGTGTGGCCACGGAAGATCGCGACGGCCGCAGTGACCAGCGCGGCATTGTCGTTGGCAATCGTCCCATCCGGGAGGTGCTTGCCATCTTCCAGGCCGATACGGGTGGAGTAGCGCCGCTCGCGCGCCAACCTGACAAAGGGCCAGACGGTGTCGTCGAAACCGTGCAGAAGAATGGGCCGATTGACCCGGCTATCCGTGAGCACCTTGATGATGCCGTCCGCGATATCGCATGCGCGCTGCAAATCCTGCTCGTCATCGAGCTCGATGAGCACGCGAGAGACCCACTCATGATCATCGAGACCGATGTAGCGCTCCGCATCGGCGAACGATGCCAGTCCGACTTCAATGCCGACACCCTTCTGCCGCAGCAGCTGCATGACACCGGGCGCATCGTCTTCCGACAGGTTCACCGAGGCATAATCCGGCAGGACATGCCAGCGGCGGATGGCTTCCCGCGTTTTCTGCCGATCGCCTTCGATCCAGGCGCCCGTGGACACGCCGACCAGCGTTCCCGGGCAGACGCGGCGGATCGCGCCGACAGTGTCGTCGACGGCGGCAAGGCTCTCCCTGCCGTCGGCTCCGCGCGGATGAACGTGGAGCTCCGCAGCGCCGGCAGCGACCGAAGCCGCGGCATCACGCACCATGGCATCGATCGTCAGGGGAAGGAGGGGATGGAAATCGCTCGACCGCGCGCCGTTGATGCAAGCTTGAACGATCATAAAACGAGCCTCGCGCTTGTTGGGCCGCTTAAGACGCCGGGCATACCAAATTGGAAACCTGAAGACTTAGGGGCACTGCCGACAAAGTCATTTCCCTTGCCGTTGCAGCCCCAATAATATCAAATCAGTCGAGATAGGCGACTGCTGCTCTTGTGCAGGTCAAGCTGCGCGCACGCCGACCAGAGGACGGCCACGTGATCTCGTGGCAGCGACGTGACGTCAATCTGCCGCCCGACCCCATTCTTAAGTTAATGGCGGTCGCGTCCCGTTGCTGCCTGTATATCATCTCATCGTCAACGCAAAGGAGGAGGCGTGAAACTCATCTATTGCCTCAGGGAAGGCCAACCTTCTCGACGATTGCGATGACGGATGGATCTCGTGCGAATTTTCGAAAAAAACGGCATATGGCGGAAGAGGTGGGATTCGAACCCACGGTACGGTTTCCCGCACGCCGGTTTTCAAGACCGGTTCCTTAAACCACTCGGACACTCTTCCATCTGATTGAAAAGGTCGAGAAATCCACATTTTGTCGATTTCTGCGAACCGGTTGTTGCTACCGATTTGCGACCCAATCAGTCGATGGCTGGCGTTTTAGCAGCTTTGATAGCAGCGTCAACGTGCTCTGCAGCATTTGCCGACATCCCTGGGGTGACGTGCGAACAAATTCGAGCGTGAGCCGAGCGAGGCCCGTTCCGCTCATTGGAAATGACTGGCGTTCTGCCCGGCTTGAGCGTTTACTGTGTTGTTCTGGCGGAGGAAACAAACCATGGCCATGTATCTCACACGCTTCAGCTACACGCCCGAGACCTGGGCGCGGATGATCGAAAGCCCCGAGGATCGCCGAGAGGCGGCACGCAGTTACATAGAATCCCTGGGCGGAAAGCTGCATGGGTTCTGGTACGCCTTCGGCGAGCATGATGGTTGGAATCTATGGGAGGCGCCTGATAACGTATCGATGGCGGCCGTCGCACTTGCGATCGGCGCGGGAGGCGCGCTCAGCTCCATGGAGACAACCGTCCTCCTCAGCGTCGAGGATACGATCGAAGCCTTGAAGAAGGCGAAGTCGGTTCGGTATCGTCCACCGGCAGGGTAGGTGCGGCACACCACTTCCGATTATGTCGAAGATGAGCGATTCGCGCGCATCTTTCCGGCGCTTTGTATAAATTGCCGCGGAGGCAACCAGGTGTCCCTATTGCGCTGGCGCAGCCGTTTGTAGCCGACGAAGCTGTCTATCTCCGATCTGAATCCCTCAGCCAGTGAAATCAGCGGGTCGCTGTTGCATTATGAACGGACAATACATCGGAAGCCTAGATGGCAAGTTGCTGTATCGACGGGTTGCGCCATGCGTGCGGCCGGCCGGTAACGGCGGCAATAATTGGGCGCGCAAAGATGTGAGCCGCCCTTCATGACTTTGCGTGGAATGCTGATCTGCGGTTGGCGCGGATCATAGCTGTTGGAGAGTTCAGCGCCGACAGGATTCGAGATCGTGCAGCACGGGCTGTCGATCATGCCATGCTCTTGATACCAGTCGGTCGTCCATTCCCAGACATTGCCGGCCATATCGAACAAACCGTAGCCGTTGGCGGGAAAGCTCCCCACGGGAGATGTGCCCTCGAAACCGTCCTCCCGACTGTTTTGGACGGGAAACTCGCCCTGCCAGGTGTTGGCCATATGCCGACCGCCGGGCAACATTTCCTCTCCCCATACGTAGTCCGCCGCCTCAAGCCCCCCGCGTGCGGCAAACTCCCATTCTGCTTCGGTTGGCAGTTCCTTGCCGGCCCAGGCCGCATAGGCTTGTGCGTCGTCGAATGTGACATGGACGACCGGATGCTCCAATAAGCCCTTGATCGTGCTTGCCGGCCCTCGCGGATGCCGCCAGTTTGCTCCGCGCACATATTTCCACCAGTTGTAGTGGTTCGTCAGATCAACAGGCGACTTTGGCTTGATGAAAACGACTGACGATGGTGCCAGCATCTCCATAATGGCACCCGGATAGTCAGCCGGGTTGGCCGGCCGCTCCGCCGTGGTGACATAGCCGGTCGCCTCGACAAAGGCGGAAAAATCCCGGTTCGTCACTGGGCATGTGTCCACCCAGAACCCATCGACACGAACCCTGTGCGCCGGGGCTTCCTCCCGATAGTGGCGATCCGAGCCCATCAGGAAATCGCTGCCGGGGATCCATAACATACGACCGCTCGCACGCGCTTTCAAAATCGGTGGTTCCAACATGGCTTCGCCTTGCGTTCAACCCTTACTCATCATATTCGCAAAGACCTTCACTCAAATGACCCCGGCTGGTTGCCGTCATCAACCTCTGGAAGAGAACTCGTCTTCGCCGGCCTTCATCCGCATTTACTGCCGCGATGTTCGAAGAACAAACTCCAAAGCCTTCCTTTGCCGAGTGCCACTCCCAATTCCCTCGATGCCAGATAAGGGATCAAGATCAACAGCATGATTGCGCTCATGGCCAGGAGCTCGGGCAGCCGACTGGCTATATCAGCGATGACAAACGAGAGTGCCCTGCCATGAAGGAACCCAACGACGCACTCTTCAGCAAGCGACATGACGAGGATCAGGGACAGATAGAGTGCCGCCTTGTAGGCCACGACGCCGACGAGTCTCGAACTGCCGGACCGCTCTCCGAGGCCGATCGTATGACCGAGCAGGATGAACTTTCCGAGAATGAGAGCCTTGATTGCGGGTATGCCGAACACAAGAAATTCCACACCCTGACTACCGAGGACGGCCATTTTGTAGAGGAGGATTACCGCGAAACAGACATAGAGATAGGCGCAGAGGAAGGCGTACTCCTTTATCTCGTGCTTCGCTCGCTGGAGGATAGTCGTCGCCTGTCCGTTCTCATTCGCATTCATCGATCTTTTCCGATCACAGGCGGATGGCGCCGAACATTAACGGCGCCATCCTGGCCTTCGTCAACGTCTGATCACTGTCCGCCACCCTGCTGGAGTTTCTCGAGCACATGGTCCAGCGAGAAGCTTCCCGGCGCCTGGCGAGGCGGATATTTTACGTAGGTTTGAAGGTGTTTGGCCACAAATGCCTGGGCCGGAACCAGCGCAAAGGCATGTTCCACGCGCCATCTTGCATAATCCCCAGCTGCATGCTGGGCAATCTCGAACGGATCGGCGCGAAGGTCGATTAGTTTTGGAAATCTCAGTGTGATCAGAGGATCCTGCCACACGTCCAACCCTTCTGCTCGTTGTTCCATGAACACCAGCTTCCACCGGTCGTAGCGCAATCCTGCCAGGTTCCCCTCATCAGTCCAGTAAAAATACTCCTTGCGCGCCCCAGGCCCTGTGCCGTCAAACAGGTTGCGTTGATTGTAGCCGTCAAGATGCACGTTGAATGTCTTGCCCGCCGCTTCATAGCCGGCCAGAAGCTTGGCTGCGATGTCAGGCTCACCGGCTGCTGCAACCAAGGTCGGCAGCCAATCTTCGTGGGAAACAATCTCATTGATCTCGGTTCCCGGCTTGACGATGCCCGGCCAGCGGACCATCCCAGGCACGCGGTAGCCACCTTCCCAATTGGTATTCTTTTCGCCATGGAAAGGCGTTGTGCCGCCATCAGGCCAGGAAAACACCTCTGCACCGTTATCGGTCGTCCAGACAACGATGGTGTTTTCGGCGATGCCAAGTTCATCGAGCTGGTCGAGCAGTTGGCCAACCATACCGTCGAATTCAGCCATGCCGTCGGCAACGATCCCCAAGCCCGTCTTGCCTTTCGACTCCGCCTTGAGATGCGTATAGATATGCATCCGGGTCGCGTTGAACCAGCAAAAGAACGGCTTTTCGGCTTTGGCGCTGCGGTCGATGAAGTCCTTGGCAGCACCTAGGAATTCCTCGTCAACGGTTTCCATGCGTTTTCTGGTGAGCGGTCCCGTATCCTCAATCGTCTGCTTGCCCACTCTTCCGAAACGCGGATCCTCGGTCGGATCGTCTGTCTCGCTCGCTTTGCATTTCAGCACGCCACGCGGTCCGAATTTCGCGCGAAACTGTGGATCCTTCGGGTAATCGGGGTTCTCCGGTTCTTCTTCGGCATTGAGGTGATAGAGGTTGCCGAAGAACTCATCGAAGCCGTGGACGGTTGGCAAAAATTCGTTTCGATCGCCGAGATGGTTCTTGCCGAACTGGCCGGTAACGTACCCTTGCGGCTTGAGCAGTTCGGCGATCGTCGGATCCTTCTCAGACAGGCCTTCCTTGGCTCCGGGAAGCCCGACTTTGAGCAGCCCCGTGCGAAAACAGCTCTGGCCGGTAATAAAGGCCGCTCGCCCCGCCGTGCAGGATTGCTGCGCGTAGAGATCGGTGAAGATCGCACCTTCGTCGGCGATACGGTCGATATTTGGCGTCTGGTATCCCATCTGCCCGCGATTGTAAGCGCTGGTGTTCCACCAGCCGATGTCATCGCCGAAGATCACAAGTATATTCGGCTTCTTTGCTCCTGCCTGGGCAAGCGCCGGAATGCTGGCGACCGGACAGAATGCCGCTAATGCGATTGCCGAGCCGCCGCCCAGCAAGATTTGGCGCCGGGTACTATTGAGTTCCGTCTTTCCCGTTTTATCGCTCATCTCATGCCTCCCTAACTGTCACAGAGATTTGGCGTCAGAAAGCAACCTAACGCATTCGAATATCCGCGCTATTGCACTTAGGGGCAGTTGCCTTGGCCATGGATATCGTTCGAGGATAATCAGACGCTGGAGGCTGAGCTTGCTGCGCCTGCGTTATGAGCACGATGAAACTGAGTTCCTGGTGCAGAACGGAGGTTGACGGGGAATTGGTCCGACGAAGATCTGCACCACTCGGCCGCTATCGAAATGCCACGCGCATCTCTCGCGCAGACTATGCGCATTTCGACCGAGGTCGCCGCCATAAGCAAGATCGCTGACCTCTCAATGATAGAAGCTCAGCCGGCCCTGCAATGAGAAGGTGGCCTACAACGGGAGATTCAACAGACTTAGCTTCCGTCAGATCCAAGGCCCTTCGGACCGTTGAGCTGGTTCATATCCTCGCCGAGAGATCGAACCGCCTCCATCGTCACGGCGAGGGCCGACATCAGGATTGCGATGTCGTTGTCTTTCTCCGGCTGGGAAAGCTGGCGAGATCGGGCGCGCAACTGCTGGCTGACCGTGTCGAGCCGCGTCAGGGTTTCATCGTTCATGGTGATCCTCCAAAGGTCTAAACCTTCAAAGCCCGCGGCGGACAATTCGTTCCCATACAGAAGGAAGTGCCGCCCACTGCCGCTCGTCAAATACGCGCAGACCGTGTTTCAATATGGAGCTTTTAGGGCGTCCGGAAGCACCCGGATGTTCACCATATGCCCCGCATCGGCACGATGATTTCGGGCCTTATTGCGGCGGCGAAGGGCGGGTGGAGAAGGCATCCGTTAGTGATTTATAAACCATAATCATTAGAATTGTCGCTATCGCTGCGAAATCGTTCGTAAATTTGCCACGAACTTAGCAAGATTAAAGCCTCGTTAGGCGGGCGGGAATAAGGCGCTATTGCCCCAAGATGGGGCAGGGTTCCTTAACCATAACGATCTTTGAGCGGCGTGGGGCATATGAAACTGGATTACGGGGCGGCGTCTTTCGCAACGACAGCACGATGGCTGGCGATCTCGGCGATGTGTGCGACGGTTGCAGCTTGCGGCACGACGCAGGCGGTGCCGAAGAAAAAAGCCCACGGCAAAGAATATTTCTCCGAATCCGAATATGGCGTGAAGGCGAGCCCGCGGGTAGCCACCGGCAACAATATCCCGAAGGGCGGCGGCCGCTACATCGTCGGCAACGCTTACGAGGTGAAGGGCAAGTGGTATTACCCGAAGGAAGACTTCGCCTATAACAAGGTCGGCGTCGCCTCCTGGTATGGTTCGGCCTTTCACGGGCGCCTGACGGCGAACGGCGAAGTCTACGACCAGATGCATCTTTCCGCCGCGCATCCGACCTTCCCGCTGCCGAGCTATGCGCGCGTCACCAATCTCGAAAGTGGTTCTTCCGTCATCGTGCGCGTCAATGATCGCGGTCCCTATCACGAAGGCCGCATCATCGATCTTTCCAACAAGACGGCCGACATGCTGGACCTGCAGCACAGCGGCACCGGCAAGGTGCGCGTGCAATATGTCGGTCGCGCCCGCATGGACGGGCACGACATGCCCTATCTGATGGCCTCCTACGCGCCGAAGGGCAGCCGCATTCCCGGCGTCAATCCGGAAGGCCAGATCGCAACCGGCGTGATGGTCGCCTCCAACAGCCGCAAGATCACCCGCGACCAGCTGCAGCGTTCGGAAGACTACGAGACGCCGGCCAACGTGCCGGTGCCGAGGTCGGCCACCTCCTATGCCGGCTCGACGCCGAGCGCGCGCTACAATGCAGCACCGGCGTCTGCACCGGCTGCCCATGTTCTGGTGGCACCATCAGCGCCGTCCTTCAACAATGGCGCTCAGGCGATGGACCAGATGGTCGTGCTGCCAGAGATCGGTCCGATGCCCTACGAGCGGCCCCAGAATTCACTCGCGCTCGGCTATCAGAACGGAGAGGTCAGGACGGTGACCGTCGATCTCGCCTTCGATGCGGTGATGGTGCGCAATGACGGGCTGACGCAGGATTCGATCCTTGCCGCGGCCAAGCGCCAGCAGGCAAAGTTCGCCGCGCGCTGAACTGGCAATTGCATCGGATTTCCTCGCGTTCTAACCTCCTGAAATACGCCGCTCGATCAATGGAAATTGCGATGCTGAAGCCCGCGCTTCGCCTGCTTGCATGCCTCACGTCGCTCACCACCGGCGCATTTGCAGCCGATGGCGGTGCAGCCGGTTTCGCCACCAAGGCGGCGCAGGCCTATATGATCGAGGCAGCCACCGGTACGGTGCTTCTCGCCAAGAACGAGGACCAGAGCTTTTCGCCGGCTTCGCTCGCCAAGCTGATGACGATGGATCTCGTTTTCGACGCGGTGACCAAGGGCCAGATCACGCTCGACACCGAATATCCCGTTTCCGAATATGCCTGGCGGACAGGCGGCGCACCGTCGCGGACCGCAACGATGTTTGCCAGCCTCAAATCGCGCGTGCGCGTCGAGGACCTGATCAAGGGTGTCGCCATCCAGGGCGCCAATGACAGCTGCATCATTCTCGCGGAGGGCATGGCCGGAAGCGAGCAGCAATTTGCCGTGTCGATGACGCGACGCGCCCGCGAACTCGGCATGGAGAAGGCCGAGTTCGGCAATTCCACCGGCCTTCCCGATGGCAAGAGCAAGGTTACGGCACGCGAGATGGTGACGCTCGCCGCCGCCCTTCAGCAGACCTATCCGAACCTGTATCCCTATTTCGCGCAGCCGGATTTCGAATGGAACAAGATCCTCCAGCGCAACCGCAACCCGCTGCTCGGGCTCGATCTCGGCGCCGACGGGCTGGCGACGGGCTTTACCGAGGGCGAGGGCTATTCGATCGTCGCTTCGGTTGAGCGCGACGGCAGGCGGCTGTTTGTGGCGCTTGCCGGCATTGCCTCCGACAAGGAGCGGACGGAGGAAGCCAAGCGCGTACTCGAATGGGGGCTGACGGCCTTTGAGAACCGGCAGATCTTCGGCGAGAAGGAAGTGATCGGTGCCGCCAGCGTCTATGGCGGCACGGCGCGCACCGTCGATCTCGTCGCCAAGGCGCCGGTCAGCGTCTATATTCCGATCAGCAATCCCGACCGGCTATCGGCGCGCATCATCTATCGCTGGCCGCTGACGGCGCCGGTCAAGCCGGATACCCAGGCAGGCACGCTGAGGATTTTCGCCGGCAGCCGGCTGCTCAGGGAAGTGCCGCTTTACACCGTGCAGGCGGTGGGCGAGGGCTCGCTCAGCAGCCGGGCGGTCGACGCCATGCTGGAACTCGGCGAATCGCTGTTCTTCTCCTGGCTCTGGGACAAGCCCGCGCCTGTCTGACGCCCGATTTCTGGTACAATTTGCCGGGAAAGGTGAATATGTCGCCGCGGCGAAAGGTTTTCCTCCCTGATATCTTCGGATAGATAGAAGGAGCGGGGCGCGTGCGGCGCCTGGAATGCGGGAAGTTGTCATTGTCATCGGGTACGGGATTGTTCGTTACGTTTGAAGGCGGGGAAGGCGCTGGGAAATCCACGCAGATCCGCCGCCTCGCCGAGGCGCTGAAGGGCGAAGGTCACGACGTGCTGATGACGCGCGAACCAGGCGGATCCCCGGGCGCCGAAGCCGTGCGCCACGTGCTGCTGTCGGGGGCTGCCGAAGCCTTCGGCACGCGGGTGGAGGCAATCCTCTTTGCCGCGGCCCGCAACGACCATGTCGAAGAGGTGATCCGGCCGGCCCTGGCCGCAGGCAAGGTCGTGCTCTGCGACCGCTTCATGGATTCCTCCCGCGTCTATCAGGGCATCACCGGCAATCTCGAGCCCGATTTCATCGAGACGCTGCAGCGCATCGCCATCAACGGCGTCATGCCGGATTGCACCGTGATCCTCGATATCCCCGCCAAGGTCGGGCTGGAGCGGGCGCAGAAGCGCGCCGCGGACGATGCTCCCGATCGCTTCGAGAAGGAGCGGCTGGAAACGCACGAGAAACGGCGCGAGGCCTTTCTCGATATCGCCGCCCGCGAGCCGGAGCGCTGCCACGTGGTCAACGCCATGCAGACGGAGGAGGCGATCGCCGCCGAGATCCTGGCGATCGTCCATCAGCTGCTGTCGCCCGCAGGTCGTACGCGAATGCCGGAAGCCGCTCACCATGAGTGAGGCCCATTATGAGTGAAGAGAGGCCCGGACTGCTCGACGGCGCCATCTGGCCGGGGGAAAATACCAGGCTGTTCGGCCATGCGGAGGCGGAAGCCTTCCTTGCGCAGTCCTACCGGTCCGGCAAGGGCCACCACGCCATCCTGATCGAGGGGCCGGAAGGCATCGGCAAGGCGACGCTCGCCTTCCGCTTTGCCAATCACGTGCTCTCGCATCCCGATCCAGAGACAGCGCCGGAGGCAATCGGCGATCCGGATCCAGCCTCTCCCGTCAGCCGGCAGATCGCCTCCGGTGCCTCGCACAATCTCCTGCACCTTGCCCGGCCGGTGGACGAGAAGACCGGCAAGGTGAAATCGGCGATCACGGTCGACGAGGTGCGCCGCGCCGGCAAGTTCTTCTCGCAGACGTCTGGCACCGGCAACTGGCGGATCGTCATCATCGACCCGGCTGACGATATGAACCGTAATGCGGCCAACGCCATCCTGAAGATCCTGGAAGAGCCGCCGAAGCGGGCGCTGTTCCTGGTGCTGTCGCATGCGCCGGGACGGCTGCTGCCGACGATCCGCTCGCGTTGCCTGCCGCTGAAACTGGCGCCGCTTGCTGACGATGAACTCGTCGCTGCCCTTGCCCATCTCGGCATATCAGGTGAGGGCGGGGCGGTGCTTTCGGCCGCCAAGGGCAGCGTCGGCGAGGCGTTGAAACTGTTGAACTACGGCGGCGGCGAGATCATTGCCGCCTACGACGAGATGCTTTCCGCCGAGGGGCCGACAGCCCGCAAGGCGATGCATCGGCTGGCCGACGCGCTTTCGGGCCGGGAAAGCGACACGATCTTCGATTTCTTCGTCAGCCATGTCGGCGACGACATCATGAACCGTGCGCGCGCGGCGGCCGGCGAGGGGCGGATCGCCGCGGCAGAGCGGCTGGCACGGCTCTATTCCGAGATCACCGAGCGGCTCACCGTTTCCGATGGCTACAACCTCGACCGCAAGCAGACGATCATCAGCATTCTCGCAGATATCAAGCAGCCGGGCTTTTAAAGCGCGTCACCGCTGACACTTTCCGGCACCGTGCTCTGGTCAGCCGGTCAGCAGCTTACCTGCGACAACGGCAAGCGTGGCGGCAAGGACGATGCGGATGGTGCGTTCGTGCAGCTTCGGCGCCAGAAGGCTGCCGATGATGATGCCGGGGATAGAGCCGATCAACAAGGCAACCAGCATCGGCCAGTCGATCTCGCCGATCAGCCAATAGCCCGTGCCTCCGATCAAGGTCAGCGGTACCGCATGGACGATATCGGAACCGACGATCTCGCGCACATCGAGCCGGGGATAGAGGACCAGCAGGATCGTCACCCCCAGTGCGCCGGCGCCGACCGAGGTCAAGGTGACGAGGATGCCGAGAACGAACCCGAGAATGACGGTGAGGGCGAGGATGGTCGTCGGCTTCGGCGGCGTTCGATCGCCGATTGCGCGGCGCGCCAGTTCGAGGATCGGGCCTCGGAAGACCAGCATGATCGCGGTCATGACGAGAAGCCAGCCGAGTGCCGTGGTAATCGTATTGGTCACGCCGATGCTTTTGCGATCGACGCCTGCCAGCAGCCACAGCATCAGCAAGGCGGCCGGCAGGCTGCCGGCTGCGAGGCTGCCGACGATCTTCCAGTTGACGCGCCCATGCATGCCGTGGACGGCAGTGCCCGCCGTCTTGGTGATTGCCGCATAGAGAAGATCGGTGCCGACCGCGGTGGCGGGATGGACGCCGAAGAGCAGTACCAGCAGCGGCGTCATCAGCGAACCGCCGCCAACGCCGGTGATGCCGACAAGGGCGCCGACGAACAGGCCGGAAAGCGAATAGAGCGGCTCGAATGTCAAGCAGGCGCCCCCGACGGCGCGCGGCCACGACCATTCCGGTAGATGAAAACTCGCACTTCGTTCTTGTCCCGCCCTCTATCCCAAGACGGGTAGATTGGGCGAGAAGCCGAGTCAAGTTCACGCCCTCATCGTCCCGGAAATCATCGACGACTGGAAAGTTGAGGTTTCGCTTGACGATGACATGCGCTAAGAGCGGCTGACCATTTTTATAGAGTTAGCCGGACATTGGCCGCCATGACAGACAAGACACCCTTCTACATCACTACCGCGATTTCCTACCCTAACGGCAAGCCGCATATCGGCCATGCCTATGAGCTGATCGCGACGGATGCGATGGCGCGCTACCAGCGCCTCGACGGCAAGGACGTGTTCTTCCTGACGGGCACCGACGAGCACGGCCAGAAGATGCAGCAGACGGCGCGCGCCGAGGGGATCACTGCGCAAGCGCTTGCCGACCGCAACTCCGGCGAATTCCAGGCCATGGCGACGCTGCTCAACGCCTCGAACGATGACTTCATCCGCACCACGCAGGAGCGTCATCACGAGACGTCGCGGAACATCTGGAAGCTGATGGCCGACAATGGCGACATCTACAAGGATAGCTATGCCGGCTGGTATTCGGTGCGCGACGAGGCCTATTACCAGGAAAACGAGACCGAACCGCGCGCCGACGGCGTGCGCTACGGGCCGCAGGGCACGCCGGTCGAATGGGTGGAAGAGGCAAGCTATTTCTTCAAGCTCTCCGAATACCAGGACAAGCTTCTCGCCCATTACGAGGCGAACCCGGATTTCATCGGCCCGGCCGAGCGCCGCAACGAGGTGATCTCCTTCGTCAAGTCGGGCCTCAAAGACCTCTCGGTCTCGCGCACGACCTTCGACTGGGGCATCAAGGTGCCGGACGATCCCGCCCACGTCATGTATGTCTGGGTCGACGCGCTGACCAACTACATCACCGCAACGGGCTATATCGAGGACAGGAACGGCCCGCGGGCGAAATACTGGCCAGCCGACGTGCACATCATCGGCAAGGACATCATCCGCTTCCACGCCGTCTACTGGCCAGCCTTCCTGATGTCGGCGAAGCTGCCGCTGCCGAAGCGGGTCTTTGCCCATGGCTTCTTGCTCAACAAGGGCGAGAAGATGTCGAAGTCGCTCGGCAACGTCGTCGATCCGGTCAATCTGGTGAACCATTTCGGCCTCGATCAGGTGCGCTATTTCTTCCTGCGCGAAGTCTCCTTCGGCCAGGACGGCAGCTATAGCGAAGAAGCGATCGGCACCCGCATCAACTCCGACCTCGCCAACGGCATCGGCAATCTCACCAGCCGCTCGCTATCGATGATCGTCAAGAATTGCGACGGCAAGATCCCGGAATGCGGGGCGCTCAGCGACGAGGACAAGGCGATGCTGGCTGAGGTCGACGCGCTGCATGCCTCGACCCGCGAGGATATGGGCAAGCAGCAGATCCACCGGGCGCTCGCCTCGATCATTTCGGTCGTTTCCGAGACCGACCGTTATTTCGCCGGCCAGGCGCCGTGGGCGCTGAAGAAGACCGATCCGGAGCGCATGGGCACGGTGCTCTATGTCACCGCCGAAGTGGTGCGCCAGATCGCCATTCTGCTGCAGCCTTTCATGCCGGAATCATCGGCCAAGCTGCTCGATCTGGTCGCAGCACCTGCAGACAAGCGCGACTTCGCCGCTCTTGGGCAAGCCGGCCGTCTCGTTGCCGGAACGGCGCTCGAAGCGCCGACGCCGGTCTTCCCGCGCTACGTGGCTCCGGAGGCTTGAGGCCGTGCTGATCGATACGCATTGCCATCTTGATTTCGCCGACTTCGAGGCGGAGCGGGGCGAGATCGTCGCGCGCGCGCATCAGGCCGGTGTGGCGCAGATGGTGACGATCTCGACGCGGGTGCGCAAGCTCGAGACGCTGCTTGCCATCACCGAGAAATATCCTTCGGTGTTCTGCTCGGTCGGCACGCATCCGAACAATGCCGACGAAGAGCTGGATATCCAGACAGAAGAGCTGGTGCGTCTCGCCAATGCCCATGAGAAGGTGGTGGCGATCGGCGAGGCCGGTCTCGACTATTTCTACGACACGCAAAAGCCCGAGGACCAGCAGACAGGCTTCCGCCGCCATATCGCGGCGGCGCGCGAGACCCGGCTGCCGCTCGTCATCCACAGCCGCAGCGCCGACGAGGACATGGCCGACATACTGACGGAGGAAAGCGGGAAGGGGGCATTTCCCTTCATTCTCCACTGCTTCTCCGCAGGCCCGGAACTTGCCAAGACCGGCGTCGCACTCGGCGGCTATATCTCCTTCTCAGGCATCCTGACCTTCCCGAAGTCGGACGAGCTGCGCGAGATTGCCAAGACGATCCCGCTTGATCGGCTGCTTGTGGAAACAGACGCGCCCTATCTGGCGCCGAAGCGCTGGCGCGGCAAGCGCAACGAACCGTCCTACGTCGTCAACACGGCCGAGGTGCTCGCCGATACAATCGGGCTTCCCACCGAAGAGGTCGCGCGGATCACGACGGAGAACGCTTTCCGCCTGTTCTCGAAGATGCCGAGGATCTAGCGGCGTGCTCTACCGGCGGCGTTTCACCATTCTCGGCTGTTCGTCGTCACCGGGCGTGCCGCGCATCACCGGCGACTGGGGCGCCTGCAATCCCGACAATCCGAAGAACCGGCGCACACGCGCTGCCTTCATGGTGCAACAATTCGCACCCGATGGCGGCGTCACCACAGTCGTCATCGACACCGGGCCGGATTTTCGCGAGCAGATGATCAGGGCAGGGGCCGACCATGTCGATGCCGTGCTCTACAGCCATCCGCATGCGGATCATATTCACGGCATCGACGATCTGCGCGGCTATTTTCACAACACCCGCCGCCGGGTGCCGATCTTTGCCGACCAATTTACGATGGACAGGTTGCGGGAAGCCTTCGGCTATTGCCTGGAAACGCCGCCGGGCAGCAATTACCCGCCGATCGTGCTGCCGATCGTCATCGAAAACCTCGACGCGCCCGTCGAAATTCATGGTCCAGGCGGGACGATCGCCTTCCATCCGCATATCCAGCAGCATGGGGATATCCACTCGCTCGGCTTCCGCATCGGCGATGTGGCTTATTGCAGTGATATCAGCGATTTCCCACCGCAGACCGTCGAGAAGCTTCAGAACCTCGACATGCTGATCATCGACGCGCTGCAATATACCTACCATCCGAGCCATCTGTCGCTGGAACAGTCGCTCGACTGGATCGGCCGGTTGAAGCCCAAACGGGCGATCCTCACCCATATGCACACGCCGCTCGACTACGACGTGGTGATGGCTGAGACGCCGGACCATGTGGTGCCGGCGTATGACCAGATGAGTTTTGAGACCGAGGTCAGGCTCTAAAGCTTGAACCCGCTCGCTTGCACGTAGGGCAGCAGTTCGACGCCGCCGCGGTGGATCATGTCAAGCGAGACATAGAGGATGATCAGCAGGCCGACATAGGCGATCCAGCGATGGTTGGTGAGCAACCGGGCGATAAAGTTTGCGGCAATACCCATCAGCGCGATCGACAGGGCAAGACCGATGACCAGCACGCTCGGATGTTCGCGCGCAGCACCGGCAACGGCCAGCACGTTGTCGAGCGACATCGAGACGTCGGCAATGACGATCTGGGTCGCCGCCTGGAAGAAGGTCTTTTTCGGCGCACCTTCGGCACCCACCGCTCCGTGATGCTCGCCATGGCCGGCGCGAAGCTCGCGCCACATCTTCCAGCAGACCCAGAGCAGCAGCAGACCGCCGGCCAGCAGCAGGCCGACGATCGCCAGCAGGTAGACTGCGACGCTGGCAAAGAGAATGCGCAGAACGGTCGCGGCCACGATGCCGACGATAATCGCCTTGCGGCGCTGTGTCGCCTCGAGGCCGGCAGCAGCAAGACCGATAACCACGGCGTTGTCGCCGGCGAGAACGAGGTCGATAGCAATGACCTGCAGCAAAGCCGTCATACCGGCTGCCGTAAACATGTCCATATGAATATCCCCAATACGTCAAAGCCGTGCTAGCGTCTCGAAGGTTTGACGTCAACCGCTGAGCGATTTCGCAGGCGGCGTAATTTGCGCGTCTGCGCGTCGAAATGGCTGGCGGCAATGAAACAGCAGGCGATACAGCGGAGCATCGCCATTCCCTTGGAACATTCAACACAGCCGCCGGTTCTTCAAGTCAGGAAACCAGACTTCGGCCAAACTTCGGCTTGGCGGCTGGATCCAGATACCGAGAGGAGAGTCCCATGGGCAGCATTTACAATGATACCAACCCGGCCTTTTCAGGCCCGACAGGCGGCAGCAGCCTTGCTGCATTCTTCGACAGCCGATCGGACGCCGAATCCGCCGTCTCCCGTCTTGAGGACGCGGGCGTGCCGGTTGCGAGAATAAGGCTGATGCCCGGATATGAGGCGGGCGCAAAAAATACCGGCGCGATGAGCGACGACCGCAGCGGCTTCTTCGACGCGCTAGCAGACTTCTTCTTCCCCGACGAGGATCGCGCGGTCTACGCAGAAGGGCTGCGGCGAGGCGGTTTCCTCGTCCAGGTCAATGATGTCGATGACGCGCTCTACGAGACCGTCCACGATATTCTGGACGACGAAGGCAGCATCGACATGGATGAGCGTGCAGATCTCTGGTCGTTGGAGGACAGGCAACAAGGCGCGTCCAATACCGGTTTTGCCGGCCAAGCCTCCGGCGGCAAATCGTCGGACGATCTCGCCGTGTCCGAGAGCGCATTCGACGACGCCCGCCCAGTGGCAATGCGCGACACCACGCATGGAAGCGCCAAAGTGCGCGCCTATACTTTGCCCGGCAGTAACGAGCCATCGGACGATGCCGATCGGCAATCGCAAAGCCAGTCGCAATCCCAGGGCGGGTCTCACCAGAGCCAGGGTTTCCGGCGCGACCATTGATATTATGAGGCCCGGCCCCAATGCCGGGCTTCATTTTTCTCGCTTACCCTATTCGAGGAGATGTCGATGCAATCATCCATCAACCGCCACGGCCTTCCGCCTGACCCCGACGAACTGATCGCGGAAGGCGATCCGCCCTTTGCCGATGCGGCTGAGCAGACCGCGCGTGAAAAGGCCGACGAGAGCCTGCATGCCCTGCAGCATGAGGTCAGGCTGCTGAATGCCCGTATAGGCGTGCTGCGCGAGGATGCCGAAGCGGCGCTGAAAGCCAAGGCGGTATCGGTCGATGCAAGCGCTCATGTCCAGCTTGGCGATTATCCCTGGCTGAAACTTGCCGCGGCGATCGGCACAACCTTCATTGCAGCCAGACTGGTTCGGCGTCTTGCGCTCGGCGTACTGCTTGCGGGATTTGTTGGTCATATCCAGGAGGTGAGACGGCAGTGACGGATCGTCTTTGATGATGGCTGTCTGGTGCGGGGGGCGAGTTTGATACGCGAATAAGCGCTCATGCTAGAAGCAGGCCAGCAATTCCGGCAAACGTCCGACACCGCCAGGATCGCGAAACGAACCGCATAAGCGATACTCGCCATACTTGCTGCAAGGACGGCTTTCGCAAGAAGATTGGCGAAGCCCAGCGCAAAGACCGCCAATGCCGCAATGGTGCCGGTGGCGCTGCAATCCTCTTCTTGTGCCGCCTGCATCGATCTTTGCCGCTTCGCCCAACGAATTCCGCTTGCTTCCTGATGAGGACCGTCAATATCACGTTCGCACTTTCGGGTGGAACGACCTTGATCTTCGTCAAAGCGCGGGAGACACCTCTGCGCTATGATAACCTCCAACCATTCGGAGGACATCAGCCGTGAAAGCGCAATTCCATTTACCGCTGGCCACCTATCCAGACGCAAGCTCCTTCTCGCTCCTTCAGAACGCTGTCGCTGTTTCCCTTCACCAGAAGGCCGGTTTGACGGCAAGCATACCGCTGGTCAGGGTCGAACCCTTTCAGCCGCGATTTCCATCACTCATTGACGTCGACAGAATGCGTGCGGAGGCGGAGCGCTTGAGTAAGGACAATGGAACCGTTCTCGGGCAGACGCTCCGTGATTATGCGAAAAAAGCCGAGGTCGAGGTCGATTTCCAGCCATTCGATGCGAGGGAGCCATTTGTCGCACAAACTCTTGCCGAACTGTCGCGCGCATATGATCTTTCCATTTTGGAAGCATCTGTGCTGATGAGGCCGCTGATCGAGAGCGTGCTGTTTGAAAGCGGGAGACCGCTCCTGCTTTTTCCCCCGGATAATTTCTCCGGCCGGATCGATGCTGTCGCCGTCGCCTGGGATGGAGGAGCCACCGTCGCGCGGGCACTGACAGGCGCCAGATTGTTGCTGGAACAGGTCTCGCGTGTCGTCCTGATTTCCGTCACCGATGATAAGCAGATTGACGAGCGCGCCCGAGACCGCTTTGCGACCGCGCTTCGAAAGGCTGGTCTTGCCGTCGATATCGCAGCCGTGCAAACGAAGGGAAACTCACCGGCCAGCGTCATTCAAGCTGCCGCCCTGGAACGCAAGGCAGATTTGCTCGTCGCCGGCGCATTCGGCCATTCGAGACTACGCGAATTCCTCTTGGGAGGGGTGACACGGTCGCTGTTGACCCACCTCGAAATGCCCACTCTCCTTTGTCACTAATTCAGAGTGCGCGCGGCGCGTCGCCGATAGCAGCAATATCGTCATCGAAAGTCTGATGCCACAACCAAAGCTTTGGAACCAATCAATGAACCTTCGCGACGTCTGAAGGCATCGGCTTGGCAAGCTCCCTGACGATAGCTTCAAGCGCATCGGCCGTCGTCCGCAGGCCGGTTGACCGCGCAATTTTCAGTGCCGCATTGCAGTGAGCGGACAATTCGTCTTGCTCCCCGTGATCATTCGTCGGGAAGACGATACCCGCATATTGCGACGGGTTTCCGGCTTCATCCCTGAAGCAACGGCCCAAGGCCGCCACGGCGACTATTTGCCCGCTTCGATCAAATACCCGATAGTCACAGCGATACGGATTTCCTGTGATCACCGATTCTGAAATCGCCTTGGCCACAGATGGCTTGTCGTCCGGATGAATCCGGTCGAGGTATCTGATGACCGGCAACCCCGTGAGGGTCTCTTCCGGATCGAGCCCAAACAGATTTGCCAGCGCCGAATCCGCATAAACCTTGTCGCTCGCCAACTCCCAGGTGAAAATGCCAGGCTCGTCGATAAAGGAAAATTCGGACGTTCCCAAAGCTCTGTTGACATGATTCATTTCCGCATCCCCGGCCTGCACTCCAATGGTGCCGGGTGGCTACGTCACCTGGCTCTCGAAAGAATACGATGCGCTCGATCAAATGACAGGGCGGTCGACCGTTTCGCCCCCAATCTTAGCCGCCTTTCGATCAGACGCAACGGCAAGGACAGTTTAGGTCGACAACGCACACAAGCTCGCTGCGCGCAGCCGGCAGCGTCGTTTTCTTGACGCGCACGGCGAAGATGTGCTCCACCTCGGCTTCGACGTTCCAGCATGCGACGAAGCTGACAAGACCGGCGCGAAGGGTTGACGGAAATCATGACGAAAATCGATCTCAATTCTGATTTGGGGGAGGCGTTTGGACCTTGGCGCATGGGCGACGACAAGGCGATCCTTGACGTTGTCACCAGTGCGAACATCGCATGTGGCGGCCATGCCGGAGATCCGGCGACCATGGTGGAGACGCTTGCCTTGGCCAGCGAACGGGGCGTCGTCGCTGGAGCCCATCCGGGCTTTGCAGATCGCGAGGGTTTCGGACGACGCCTGATCCCCTTGAGCATCCGGGAGGTTGAGCAGCTTGTCGCGACGCAGACCGGCGCGCTGATGGGAGCTGCGGCTCTGGCGGGCGCCCGCGTCCGTTACATCAAACCACACGGCGCACTCGCCAATTGGGCGGCCGACGAACGGCCGGTCGCCGACGCCATCATCCGCGCAACCCGAGCGGTCTCGCCGGAACTTGCCATACTGGCGATCTCCGGGACAGAGCTGGAACATGCGGCCCGCGTTGCCGGGATGACCGTCTTCAGCGAAATTTTTGCCGATCGCGGCTATCTCTCCACGGGTCGGCTCGTTCCGCGTACCTTGCCGGGAGCGATGATCCATGACCCCGCGGAGGCGGCATCTAGATTGATCGGGTACCTATCCAGCGGCCTCATGCCGACGGTCGACGGCGTTCCGATCCCTCTCGATGCGCACTCGATCTGCGTTCATGGGGACAGCCCGGGAGCGCTTGCCATGGCCGTCCACGTGCGCCGGGAACTGCAGAAGGCAGGCATCGAGGTGGGTCCATTCCTTCAACAGACAAAGGAAAACAGGTGATGGCCAAAGGCTATCTTATCGCCCAGGCTGCCGTCACCGATCCGGAAGCCTACGGGACCTGCGCGCGGGCTGCGGATGCGGACTTCATTCTGATCGAAGGCGCCGACTGACGTGTCAGAGGACCCGTCCGCATCGTCCGGCAGCGTTCCGACCTACCGCCCGGTGGGCGGGCACGCGGTGCTCGTCGAATTCGGCGCGACCATCGATAAACGGATCCACGATCAGGTCGTCAAGCTGGATGCCGCCTTGAAGGCGGCACCCTTTGAAGGATTCGTCGAAGCCGTTCCGGCCTATGCCAGCATTCTCATATGCTTCGACCCGCTCGTGGCCGATCATCGGACGACGGAGGCGGCCATTGCCGAGCGTCTGACGGCCGAGGTTCCACAGACGATCGGAGCGATGCGCGAAGTCGACGTCTGCTACGATCCTGATCTTGCGCCCGATCTTGCCGCCGTCGCCGAGGCGAGTGGATTATCGCCGGAAGACGTCATATCCACCCATCTTTCCGGCGACTACAGCGTCTTCATGTACGGCTTCGCTCCAGGATACGCTTACCTCGCAGGCGTGCCCAAAGCCATTCAGCAGCCGAGGAAGCCGGCGCCTATTCGTGGCATCGCCGCCGGAAGCGTGCTGATCGCCGGTCCGCAATGCCTGGTGAGCACGCTCACCATGCCGACCGGCTGGTGGATCATCGGCCGCTCGCCGACAAAGATCCTCGACGCCGCGTCCAACGACCGTCCGTTTCTTTTCGACGTCGGCGACGCGGTGCGTTTCCGCCGCATATCGAGGGCCGAATTCGACGCGAGGTGCCTCGCATGAGCGAAGCCGTTCTTGCAATCAACTTCGCGGGTCCCCACGTCGCGGTCCAGGACGGAGGACGTCACGGATTGATGCGTTACGGCGTTCCGGCCTCCGGTCCGATGGACAGGACCTCGTTTGCAGCCGCCAACGCCGCCATCGGCAACCCTGCTGGTCAGCCGACAATCGAAGTCTCCATGGGCGGCCTGGTTCTCGACTGCATCTCGGGGGAGGTTACGTTCGGCGTCGCGGGAGGAGGCTTCATCGTAGAGCATGCCGGCGACAAGCGCGGCGCATGGATGGTCGCCACCTTGAAGGCCGGGGAGCGGCTGGCAATCCGTCCGGGACACTGGGGAAGCTGGACGTATCTGGCCTTCGCCGGTCATATCGAGGCGAAGACCTGGCTGGGCAGCATGTCGACGCACAGTCTCTCCGGCCTCGGCGGCGGGCGCCTTGCAGCCGGACAGACGCTCACTATAGCCGATCCGGACGTGCGGGATGATCGACATGGTCCAATCACATGTCCGGTCATCGCAAGACCGCGATCCGAGCTGCGTGTGGTGGTCGGTCCACAGGATCGGTTCTTCTCGAAAGAAACCTTGTCGAATTTCCTTTCATCGCCTTTCCGCCTGAGCGACGCCTATGACCGCATGGGCGTACGCCTCCAAGGTCCGTCGCTTGCGCCAAGCGTCGCGCTGGACATGCCGTCGGAAGCGATCGTGCGGGGCTCGGTGCAGGTCGCCGGAGACGGTGTTCCCACCATTCTGCTGGCCGACCACCAGACGACCGGAGGATATCCCAAGATCGCCACGGTGGTGGATTCGGATCTGGACGCCTTCGTCCAGTTGCGCCCACGCGACCATATCGGCTTCCTGGCCGTGACACCGCAGCAGGCGATCGAACACATTCGGCTTCGGGCTTCGACGATGTCCCGTTACCTCGCGGCAGTCCGCGACGGACCATGACGCGCGAACATGGGCATGTCGATCTGAAGGGTAGGGCGGCGATAGGCGCTTGGAGCTGCGCTTAGCTCGAAGTACTGTTCAGAAAAAATCCACATTCGGTTCGGGGGCACCATGGATTTTCTGAACATCGCGGCGATCGTTTTCTTCCTTCTCGTCTGGGTGGCCGTCGAGCCTTTGATGGCAGCAGGGTGGCCGAGGAAGAACGACAGCCTTTCCGTTGACATGGTGCGCATTCGCGCGGCCTGGATGCGGGAGGTGCTGACGCGAGACAACAACTTCATCGGCGATGCCGCGATCCTCGGGCACACGATCAATTCGGCGTCCTTCTTCGGCTCCGCCAATCTTATCGTCATCGTCGGGCTCAGCGGCGCGCTGTTCATGGAGCCGAATTATGGATCGGGTGGTGGCCTGATCGCGATGTTTGCGGCCCAGGATCCGGCGTGGTTTTTCCAATGCAAGGTCCTCCTGATCATGGCGACGCTGCTGCGGGGCCTATCCGATTTCATCTGGGCGGTCCGGCAGATCAACTACTGCCTGGCCGCAATCGGGGCGAGCCCATCCCGCGATGAGGAGAGGGACATCGGCGGCTGGACGAACGCCCTGACCCTGGTTTTGAACCCGGCGCTTCGATCGTTCAGTGTCGGCGTCCGGTCTTATTACTTCACCTTCGCAGCCGCCTTCTGGTTTCTCGGGCCAATCCCCTTCGTTGTTGCGACCATCCTCAGCGTCGGCATTTTGATCTGGCGTCAATCCTGGTCGGATGCTGCAAGGGGGATCATGGCCATACGCAAGCTGCTTGACTAAAGCCAAGTCTTAGGCTGGGCTTGAACAGAAGCGGCATCTTAATGGCGGTATCAGATGGATCGTCTCGAAGCGATGCGCATATTGCTGGCGGTCGTCGACGCCGGGAGCATCTCGGCCGGCAGCAGGAAGCTCAACGCGCCATTGCCCAGCGTCAGCCGCAAGGTGGCCGAACTTGAGCGACAGCTTGGGGCAAACCTCATCGTCCGCACCAGCCGCAATCTGCAGCTCACCGATGCCGGGCGCGACTATGTTGACGCCGCTCGAAAGATCATGGCGGATCTCGATGAGGCCGAACGACGAGCGTCGGGGGAATACCAGACGCCCAGAGGCGTGCTGACGATCACGATGCCGATCGAATACGGGAGCCGATACGTGCTGCCCATTGCGCTGAGTTTCATGGACAAATACCCGGAGGTATCGCTGAACCTTCTGTCGCTCGACCGCACGGTTGATCTCGTGTCCGAGCAGGTGGATATCGCGATCCGTCTCGGCGACCTCGCCGACAGCGCCCTCCATGCCGTCAAGGTCGGGGAATTCCGCCTGCTGACCTGCGCGAGTCCTGCCTATCTCAAGCGGCATGGCATGCCCGAGCGTCCCGGCGATCTCATCGATCGCGACGGGATCATCTTCAACAAGCGAACATTTTTCTGGACTTTTGACGTCGACGGCACGCCGATAGAGGCGGCGCCTCGCAACCGGCTTGAGGTGAATACGGCGGCGAACTGTGTTGCGGCGACCGTCGGCGGGGCGGGGATCGCGCGGCTGTTCGACTATCAGGTTCCAGACGAGCTGGCGTCCGGCGCGCTCGTTCCGATCCTTCGCGATTTCGACGGCCCACCCCAGCCCATCCATATCGTCTACGCGCGACAAGGGCTTCTCGCGTTGAAGGTACGGGCTTTTGTAGACTGGGCACTGCCGCGGCTGCGCGCGTTCCGTATGCGAAGATAATCCAATATTATCTGAATGATGCGATTATCTCTTCAGCCGTTTGTTTCGGATTCTGAAGGTGTGGAAAGTGGCCAATGCCTGGCAGGAGGTCGAGTTTCGCACCGATCTTGCCGGCGAACTCGATGCCCATTTCCTTTGCGATATAAATGTCTTTCTCGCCCCAGATCACCTTCATAGGCGTCTTCAGCCGGTCGAGGTTGGCCTCGAGATACTGCTGGTCGCGGGTGAAACTTGCGTAGTAGTGCGCGAATGCATCCGCCGACGTGACGCCATCACGGCTCCATGACCGGATCATGTCTTGCTGGACGTCGATCCGCAGATCGAATTGTTCAGCGGGTGAGAGGCCGCGCCTGTGCACGTTCTGAAGGATCTCGTCGCTTGTCTTGTTCATGTAGGCACGGGTCGGCGAGGCGGTTGGCTCGGCTTTGAGATTCTGTAGGTTCTCCCACATGTGGTGCGGCCGGTCGAACGGCGCGAAGTCTCCGACGATGATCTGCCTGGCGATCGTCGGCTCGTCGAGAGCAAGCAGCAGGACGGGGAGGGCACCGATGTCAGTCGCGTAAATCACGAGCTTCGACCGGTCGATGCCTGCCCGCTCGATATAGGCCTTCAACACTCGGGCGTACGCCCTCGGCGCATAGGAAAACCGTTCCGAAGCCGGGCGCGACGACTGTCCGTAGCCTGGCCAATCGAAAGCATGGACGTCTTAGTCGTGAGCAAGCGTTGTCGCGATCTCCTTCCACACCGTCAGTGTTTCCGGAAACCCATGCAGGAAAAGCACGGGGCCTTTTGACGTGGGGGCGCGGACAATCATCCTCCTCAGCGTCAGGACTTCGTCGATCTCGATAGAGTCGATGGTGTCTTGCGCGGCTTGCGTAGAAGCGAAGGCTTCAGCCGTGTGGGAAGACGGAGTTGCTGCGACTGATGCAGCATGTGCGGTTTTGTCCTTAGACATAGGATGTCCTTTCTGAACGGCGGTCAGCCAAAGCCCAAAAGCCGGCTGTCTCCACAAATAATTGAGCATGGCGTCAGCCCGCGGTAGCCGGAGAAAGTGAGAGGAACCCTCTCGACGGCGGCAGCGCTGCGACTCGGCTGCCCAAGGCTGACATCTGAGTGAGAGGGTGCCTCTCACTTTCCCGAGGTGCCGGCCGGCCGTCGACCCGCCCAATATCCACCAACCGCCGATTTGAGACAGCTCGTTGGCGTTAGCTTGCGGACGGCAAAGCGTCGGCCGCGACAATATAAGGAAGAACTGATATGACTGACATTACCCAAAGCAGACAGGTTGCGGCCACCCCCGACGAGGTCCGCGGCCTCCCGGGCCACGTCACTGTCGGCACGAACGATCTGGATGCCGCCTCGGTATTCTACGACAAGCTTCTGGCCGTGTTCGGGATCGGACGAATCCTCGTCCAGCCCAACCGAGCCATCTACTACGGACATCGCACGCTCGAATTCGGCATCATCAAGCCGTTCGATGGCCGCCCTGCCACCGTCGGCAACGGTGGAATGATTGCTTTCGAAGCTCCGTCCCGTTCAAAGGTCGACGAAGCCCATGCAACTGCATTGGCGGCGGGTGGCTCGGACGAAGGGGCTCCTGGTCCGCGTGGCGAGAACGGCACGGGTCCTTACTGCGCATATTTTCGCGATCCAGAAGGCAACAAGCTTCTGATCTTTCGTTCCGGAGCGGACCAGGCCTGACATTTTCGGCATTGAAGCGGGCAGGGCATCTTTTCCTCTCCTCGATATCACGAAAGGACACGGCATCATGTCAATGCTGAACGTTTTGAAACACCGCGACGTATCGCGCCGCTCACTGCTGTCAGGCTTTGCCGCGGCCGGCATAACCGCCGTTTTCGTTCCTCGCACGTCCAACGCCGCTGATGTTGTCGGCGTCGCGTCCGAGGAGGTTCGACCGTTCAAGGTTGAGGTCTCCGAGGCGGCGCTCGCAGATCTCAGGCGGCGTCTCGCCGAGACTCGGTGGCCCGATGGCGAAACCGTCATGGACCGTTCGCAGGGCGTCCAGCCCGACAGGCTGAAGGAACTGGTGCGCTACTGGCAGTCGCCCTACGACTGGCGGAAGGCGGAGAGCAGGCTGAACAGTTTTCCGCAGTTTCTCACCACTGTCGATGGACTGGACATCCATTTCATCCATGTCCGCTCCCGTCATGAAAACGCGCTGCCGCTGATCATGACCCACGGCTGGCCCGGTTCGGTCTTCGAGCTGCTTGATGTCATCGGGCCGCTGACGGATCCGACGGCGCATGGCGGCACGGCTGATGATGCCTTCCATCTGGTGATCCCTTCGATTCCAGGGTTCGGCTTCTCCGGCAAACCTCCATCGGCGGGTTGGAACCCCCAGCGGATAGCCGCTGCCTGGGACGTGCTGATGAAGCGACTGCATTATGACCGCTATGTCTCGCAAGGCGGTGACTGGGGCGCGATCATCAGCGACGCCTTGGGCCGCCAGGCACCCGATGGGCTGCTCGCGATCCACGTCAACAGGATCGAGCGGGCCACGACGTTTCCAGCGGACGCAGCCCAGGCTCTCAAAAATGGAGGGCCGGCTCCCGACAGCTTGTCTCAGGATGAGAAGGTCGTCTTCGACGAAGCCCGGAACTTCCTCAACAACGGCTTCGGCTACGCAGCGATCATGAGCACGCGGCCGGAGACGATCGGTTACGGCATTGCGGATTCTCCGGTCGGTCTCGCCGCCTGGCTTTACGACAAGATCGCCGACTGGGTATATACACGCGGCGATCCGGAACAGGCCCTTGGCAAGGATGCCATCCTCGACAACATCACGCTGTACTGGCTGACGAACACCGGCCCTTCCAGCGGTCGCATCTATTGGGAAAACGTCATGTCGGGCGCCAAGCTCACGCCCGTCCAAGTCCCGGTCGCCGTCACGGTGTTTCCCGGCGAGGTCTACAAGCCGCCAAAGCACTGGCTGTCGAAGGCCTATCCGAAACTTATCTACTACAACCGCGCCTCCAAGGGCGGTCACTTCGCCGCCTGGGAGGAGCCGGAACTCTTTAGTCAGGAGATCAGGGAGGCCTTCAAAAACTTGCGGTCTTGAAGTCGCCTGGCCTTTGGTTCGCAGCCTGAATCCCAGAGACCGGTTCGTCGATTGACGTTGGTCGTGCAACGCTTCACAAAGTCCGAAGTTTCGACCAACTCAGCAAAAGCGACGACACCATCGCAGGGACCACGGCCACATGCGCATCATCGACGACAGTCATCCCCGCCGCCGCAGACTGTGCGTATTCCTGACGCTGATATTTTCAACGCTTCTGCTGACGAGTGCAAACCCCGCCTCGGCGGCTGAGCCGACCAATTCCTCGGCGCCGATCCGGGTTATTATCGAATTGCCGAATGATGATTCCGGACGAGCGCTGGTCAATCGGATCGTCCCTAGCAATCAGGAACCGGCGCAGCCGGTAGCAGTCACGCAAGAGGCGGCACCGACGTCGATTGCCACGTCGCTACAGGATTTGCGCCAGAGGTTGCTCACACTCGTCGATGCCGTTCCGACCCTTCCCGGGCAGATCCAGTCGGCGATCCGGGTCTTCCAAACGGATGATCGTATCGAACCTGTCGGCCTGATCTTGGCGGTCATACTCTTCGTCGCAGGCGGGTTCGTTGCGCAGCGCCTCGCCTGGTGGTCAGGGCGAGGGCTGCTCCATTTTGTGCTGAACGCGCCCGCCGACACGGTCCGGCAGCGGATCAAGCTCCACGCCGCCCGGCTTTCAATGGGTCTTCTCGCCTTGGTCGGTTACCTGATCGGAAGCCTCGGCGCGTTTATCCTGTTTCCATGGCCTGCCGTGTTTCGCGATATCGCGCTGATCCTCCTATCAGCCGCGCTCATGGTGCGCCTTGGCGTGCTTGTGGGCCGCATTGTCATCGCGCCAGGCGCCCGCCTGCCGCATATGCGGCTTCTGACGCTTGTCACCTCGCTTGCCTGGTTCTGGTACTACTGGCTCCTCGGAATCGTCGCAGCGCTGGCGGCTGGCTGGGCCACCATTGAAGTGATCGGGACGATCGGGGCTTCACCTATCTTGGTCGACCTCTTTACCGCAGCATGGCTTGGTGTCGTTTCAATCGCTTTGGTCGTTATGATCTGGCTGCGGCACTTTCGTTCTGACGGACCGCCCGTGAGCCGGCTGAACTGTGTCGGCTTCAGCGCGAGCATCCTGCTATCGTGGCTGTTATGGGTATCCGGGCTCCGCGGTGCATTCTGGACAGTGGTCGTCATCACGCTGCTGCCGCTTACCGTTTCGGTGGCTCATGATATCATTCGTCGAATTGTACAATCCGGGGAGGGGGAGGCGGTCGAGGATCCGGCCATCGTCGGATGGTCCGTTGTCATCATGCAAACGCTGCGCAACGGTCTCATCGTGGTCGCTGCGCTGCTCATTGCCCGCGCATGGAATGTCAATCTCAGTGATCTCGCCGCTGCCGAAACGGTGACCACACGCTTGATCCGCGCCGGAATCCGCATCGTGATCGTGCTGCTGGTGACCGACGTAATCTGGAAGCTCGCAAGCACGCTGATCGACAGCCAGATGGCGGTGGCGTCGCGAAGCGAGCAGGGGGGACATCAGGATGGCCCCGAAGCGCGTCGGCGTCAGCGGTTGAATACTCTCCTTCCCATTCTTCGCAATGTACTCTTCCTGGCGATCGGCGCTGTCGGCTTCCTGATGATCCTGGATGCCGTTGGCATCCAGATCGGACCACTGCTGGCGGGCGCTGGCGTCGTCGGCATAGCGGTCGGCTTCGGTGCGCAAACACTCGTCAAGGACATCATCTCTGGCGTCTTTTATCTGTTCGACGATGCCTTTCGCATCGGCGAATACATCCAGGCGGCGAAATATAAGGGTACGGTCGAAGGTTTCTCGCTGCGATCGATCCGCTTGCGCCATCACCGCGGTCCGGTCACCATCGTTCCCTTCGGCGAACTCGGCGCGGTGCAAAACCTCAGCCGTGACTGGGTCATCGACATCATCACACTCACCCTGAATTATGACAGTGACCTCGAGGAGGTCCGCAAGACCATCAAGCGCATCGGCGCTGAGCTTCTGGAGGATACCGAACTCGGGCCCAACATCATCGAGCCCTTGAAAATGCAAGGGATTGAGCAGATGGCGGATTACGGCGTGCAGATTCGGCTGAAGTTCATGACGAAACCCGGCGAGCAGTTCGGCGTCCGCCGAAAGGCGCTCGCCATGCTCAAGAAGACATTCGCGGAAAAAGGCATCCAATTTGCAACGCCGACCGTCCATGTTTCCGGCGGTCCCGCTGATGCCGCGGCAACCGCTGCCGCCTCGGAGCTGCAAAGACCATCGAAAGTCATCCCGCCACTTGAGGAATAGCAACGGCGAGCTTTCCGTCAATGCTTAACAGTCTGACCCGGACGTTGCCGCCAAGCACGCGTCGTCCGAGACACGGGTTTCGAAAGAGTCCGTTGGCTGGGATCAGCTGTTCTATGAGGGCACGTCCGCAGATGAACTCGTCGATGTGCTGGATCGTCCAGGCGCAAATTCGATCGGGGCGATTTAAAAGAGTGGGCTACAAGATGGATGACGACGGTATGCCATTGTAATCAAAAGGCATCCAATGGTTCCATAATCTATCTTATGCCACATTGTGTTTGTAGCCGCAAAGTTAAAGTGTCCTGTTTCTGCAAAGTTGGAATGTCACACTCCCCGCGTTTGATTGGCGCCGGGGAGATTGCCGATGGGACTGATAGCGATGAGCGAGCGTGATCTGCAGCGGAT